>NZ_PCOY01000002.1 GCF_002979475.1 Microbacterium sp. MYb62
CCCCCTCCCGAGACGGGCCCTCCCGAGACGGGCCCTCCCCGTTCGGCACGTCGCCAGACGTCAGCCGAAACGCCAGATGTCGGACCCTTCGGTGAGAAGGATCCGACATCTGGCGTGTCGGCCCCCGAGGTGGGTGGGGGTGAAGACGAACTCCGCGTCAGGTCAGCTGGTGACGGTCCAGTCGAACTGGTCGCCGTACTGCTTCAGCCACTCGTCGACGGCATCCGCTTCCTTGCCCTCGCCGTACTCGTTGACCACGAGGTCCTCGAGCGCACCGTACTGCTCGTCATCGAGCTTGATCTTCTCGATCAGCTCAGCGGCCTCGGGGAACTCCTCGGCGAAGCCCTTGGTGCCCAGGAAGTGCAGGCCCTCGGCCTTGCCCATCGCGCCCTTGGGGTCTTCGAGGTCCTTCACGGGGAAGGCGTCGTTGGCCCAGAACGGACGCCACAGCGTGACGACGATGTCCTCCTGCTTGTCGGTCGCGGTCTTCAGCTCGGTGAGCATGGCCGCGGTCGACGAGGTGACGAGCTCGTACTCGCCGTCGAGTCCGTACTCGGGCATCATCTTCTCGGTCTGGGCGGTGAGGCCTGCACCCGGCTCGATGCCGTAGATCTTGCCGTCGAACTCGGCGCCCTTGCCCACGAGGTCCTCGATCGAAGTGAGCTCGGAGTACTCCGGCACCGCGAGGGTGAGCTTGGCGTTCTCGTAGTACTTGCCCAGGTCCTCGATGTCGTCGCCGTACTTCTCCATGTACTCGGCGTGCGTGAGCTCCGGCCATGCCGACGGGTACATGTCGACATCGCCCTGCGCGAGCCCGGTGTAGAGAGGACCTGCCTCGGTGAGCGTCTTCATCTCGACCGTGTAGCCGATCTTCTCGAGCTGGTCCTGCAGCAGGTATGCGGTGCTCAGGCCGTCGGTCCACGAGGGCAGGAAGCCCAGGGTGATCGTGCCCTTGTCGTCGGCGTTGCTGTCGCCGCCGCCCGTGCCGCCTGCACCGTCGCCACTGCATCCCGCGAGGGTGAGCGAGGCGGCGATGCCCACTGCCGTGATTGCCAAGATCTTCTTCTTCATGTGATTTCTCTCTCTCGGTTCCGTATGGGTGTTGTTCCGTAGGGGTGAAACTCAGTGCACTCCGCCGCCGACCGCGTTGCGGCGGGGCGAGGTCCTGGCGCGTTCCGCCGCGTCGGCGGCATCCTGCTGCTCGATGACCTCGGGAGTGGGGGCGGATGCTGCTCCGCCACCACCGCCGGCACCGCCGTGCGGCTTGCGACGCCGCTCGAGCATGCCGAGCAGCGAGGAGCGGTTCTCGCCGGGTGCGCCCAGCGCGGCGGTGACGCGGTCCAGGAAGACCGCGATCAGCACGACGCCGAGACCGGCCTCCACGCCCTTGGGGATGTTGATCGTCGAGATCGCCTCGACCACCATCTTCCCGAGGCCGTCCGCACCCGCCATGCCGGCGATGACCGCCATCGACAGGGCGAGCATGATGACCTGGTTGACGCCGGCCATGATGGTCGGCATCGCGAGCGGGAGCTGGATGCCGCGCAGGATCTGTCCCGGCTTGGCACCGAACGCGTGTCCTGCCTCGACCGTCTCGGAGTCGACACCGCGGATGCCGAGCTCGGTCAGGCGCACGCCGGGAGGGAGCGCGAAGATCACGGTGGCCACGAGGCCCGGCACCACGCCGATGCCGAAGAACACGATCGCCGGGATCAGGTACACGAAGGCCGGCATGGTCTGCATGAAGTCGAGCACGGGCTTGAGCACGGCGCGCACGGTCGAGTTGCGCGCCGACCAGATACCCAGCGGCACGGCGATCAACACCGCGATCACGGCGGCGACGAGCACGAGCGCCAGGGTCTGCATCGCGGGAACCCAGAGGTCCATCCCGACGATCAGTCCGAACGACACGATGGTGCCGAGCGCGAGCTGCCAGGAGCGCACGACCCAGGCGATGAGCGCGGCGATCACGATGATGACCGCGAAGCTCGGGGCGAGCAGGATGCTCGTGAGCCCCTCGACGAGGAAGCTCATGACGAACGAGATCACGTCGAGCAGACCGTCGAGGTTGTCCTTGATCCAGTCGACGGCGGATTCGATCCAGGTTCCGACGGGGATGCGGAAGCCGTCCATCAGCGCACCTCCTCCGTGGTCGGGGCATCGGCCGGGTCGGCGGTCCACCCGTCATCGAGCACCGCGTCGATCTCGGCCTGCGGCATCGGCATCATCGGCAGCGTGATCTCCTCGGTCGCGCCGGGGCCGGGGCCGAGGGCGGCGAGCAGCGTCACACGCGGGATCACACCGACCAGACGGCCTTCGGCATCCGTCACGGCCAGCGGCACCGGCGACTCGACGGCGGGGACGAACAGGTTCATCAGCACCTCGTCCTCATGCACGCTCTGCAGCACGGGCTTGATGATCGAGTCGAGGGTGGTCGCGCCGTTGCGCACGAGCTTGACCGCATCGCGGTCGGTCACGACGCCCATGAGCTGCCGGTCACGCCCGACGACGTAGGTCGCCGACATGTAGGCGTCCCGCATCTGCCGCAGCGCGGTGCGGGGACCGGCGGTGTGCGGCACGACGGGGCGCGGGCGCTCCATGACGTTCGCGGCGGTGAGCACGCGGGCGCGGTCGACGTCCTGCACGAACTGTTCGACGTAGTCGTTGGCCGGATCCATCAGGATGTCCTCCGGCGTGCCGATCTGCACGATGCGACCGTCGCGCATCACGGCGATCCGGTCGCCGAGGAACATGGCCTCGTTCAGGTCGTGCGTGATGAACACGATCGTCTTCTGCAGCTTCTGCTGCAGTTCGAGCAGCTGCTCCTGCATCTCGCGACGGATCAGAGGGTCGAGCGCGCTGAACGCCTCATCCATCAGCAGGATGTCGCTGTCGGCGGCGAGCGCACGGGCGATGCCGACGCGCTGCTGCATTCCCCCGGAGAGCTCGGAGGGGAGCTTCTCGCCCTGGCCCTCGAGTCCCACCAGGGAGAGGATCTCGTCGGCCTTGGCCAGGCGCTCGGCCTTGGGCACGCCCTTGAGCTCGAGCGAGTAGGCGACGTTCGCGGCCACCGAGCGGTGCGGCAGCAGGGCGAAGTGCTGGAAGACCATCGAGATGCGGTCGCGACGGATCTCGCGGAGCTTCGACGACGGGATGCCGGTGATGGGGTCGCCGTTCACCGTGACGGTTCCGTCGGTGACGTCGTGCAGCCCGTTGAGCATGCGGATGATGGTGGACTTGCCAGATCCGGACAGGCCCATGATGACGAAGATCTCACCGCGGTTGACGGTGAAGCTGGCGTCGATGACTGCCGCGGTACCGGCGTCCACGACGGCAGCACGGCTCTCACCGGCTTTCAATCGACGGACGGCGGTGTTCGGATTCTTACCGAAAACCTTGTACAGATGGCGCGCTTCGAGAGCGATTTCGGACACGTTTCCCCCGCGGCTCGCCTTCGGGTGGCTGAGCCTGCTTCGGTTACGCCCGGGTGATCCTCTCGAGGCCGTTCGACATGTCTGCTGTGGCGGCACAGACGGCGGATTTCGGATCCGCCGCGATAGAGCATCGACCGTACGCCCACGCCTCTTCGCAGCACAGCTCATCGAAAGAAGGACGTGGTCGCGGACTGGTCTTCGGGCCGTCAGGCCCACGTTCCAACGTAACGAAATGGCCGATCAGGGGCAAATCCCGGGCGCGCGACGGGCGTGGGTTTCGGCGGCTGACCGGGGAATTGCACGGGTATTCAACAATCCCTCCGCGGGCGGTTCGCGGATCAGGAATCGGGCGTTTCCGAGCTCCGGATGCTGCGGGTCACGGTGAACTTCGGGGTGCGCTGCAGCTGCGCGGTGGGACCGATCAGACGCGTGAGCTCGGCGCGATATCCGAGCGAGGAGTTGTAGACCGTGAAGAGCTCTCCCCCGGGTCGGAGCACGCGCGCCGCAGCCGCGAACAGGCGGGTCGCCGCCCCGGTGTGGATGCTCGCGCCGAGGTGGAACGGCGGGTTCAGCAGCACCAGGTCGATGCTCGCATCCGGGACCTCGGAGGCGGCGTCGTCCTGCGTGACCGTGACACGGTCGGCGACCCCGTTCGCCGCGGCCGTCGCGCGTGCGGATGCCACGGCCGCGGCCGAACGATCGGTCGCCGTCACGCGCGCCTCGGGGTGTGCGAGTGCATACGAGACGGCGAGCGCTCCGGTGCCGCAGCCGAGGTCGAGCACATCGACTGCGGAACTCGTGGGCTGAGCGCCGAGCACCTCCAGCAGTGCCCGCGTGCCGATGTCGAGGCGGGCACCCGCGAAGGCTCCTCCGTGCGCGACCAGCGTCAACCCGTCGTGCCGCGCGGTCACCGGGAACGGCGGATCCGCGGGGACGGGGAGCGGCTCGGATGCCACGATCAGTCGCGATTTCCGCTCCGCCCGCTGGGCCTGCACGTGCGCGAAGCTGCGCCCCAGCACCTCGTTCTGGCGGAGAGTCATGTGCTTCACCCGCCCTCCTGCCACGAGCACCACGTCGGGCGCAGCCCAGCGGGCGATGGCATCCACGATCTCCTCGAGCTCCGCGAGTGACTTCGGCAGCTGCAGCAGCACGAGGCGCGCGCCGGTGAGCAAGGTCGCGTCGAGCTCGTGCGGGGTGAACAGCGGGCGAAAACCCGGAGCCTCCGGTCCGCCCCCGGCGTGCCGTGCCGCATCATCCTCGTCTCCGTTTCGGCCGGCTGCGTCCGCGAACCCGAGCTCCTCGGCGTTGCGCTGCAGTGCCCGGCGACCGGTCGCGAGGTCCTGATGCACCCGGATGCCGCGGCGCCCGGCATCCCCCAGCGCCACGGTGATCGCGCCGTACTCGTCGCCGATCACGACCGTCTCGGAGCCGGGGATGTCGAAGGAGAGCGCCCGCTCGACCAGCAGCAGGTCGGTCGCGTCATACGCCTGGAGGTTGTCCGCCTCGACGTCGGGCCAGCGACGCAGGCGGCTGTAGGGGAACTCCGGCACCAGCCCACTGTACGCGGGGTGTCGTAAGGATTTCGCATGGGTTGTTTTCGCCCGATTCACAACTTTGTGAATCGGGCGTACGCTCCCGCGCATGACCACCGTCATCGCCACCCGGAACCTCACCAAGCACTACGGCCACGTGCACGCGCTCGACGGCCTCGACCTCCTGGTCGAGCATGGTCAGGTGCACGGTTTCCTCGGCCCGAACGGCGCGGGAAAGTCGACCACGATCCGCATCCTCCTCGGCCTCGCGCGCCGCACCTCCGGCGAAGCGTCCGTGTTCGACGAAGACCCCTGGAGCCGGGCCGTCGACCTGCACCGGCGCATCGCGTACGTGCCGGGCGACGTCAGCGTCTGGCCGAACCTCTCGGGGGGTGAGGCCGTCGATCTGCTCGCCCGTCTGCGGGGCGCACAGACGAAGGACCCCGCCTATCAGTACGAGAAGAAGCGGCTCATGGAGGCGTTCCAGTTCGACCCGCGCAAGAAGGGCCGCGCCTACTCGAAGGGCAACCGGCAGAAGGTCGCGCTGATCGCGGCGTTCGCCGTGCCGGCCGACCTCTACATCCTCGACGAACCCACGAGCGGACTCGATCCCCTGATGGCGGTCATCTTCCAGCGCGAGGTCGCCCGCGCCCATGCGAACGGCGCGACCGTGCTGCTGTCGAGCCACATCATGAGCGAGGTCGAACAGCTGTGCGATCGGGTGTCGATCATCCGCGCCGGCCGCATCGTCGAGTCCGGCACGCTGACCGAGCTGCGGCACCTCACGCGCAGCGATGTGTCGTTCGCCCCCTCCGGTGCCACCCTCGAACAGGTCGCCCGCATCCCCGACGTGCACGACCCCGCGCAGCAGGGCGACCGCATCCGCCTCGCCGTCGACAGCGACCGCACAGCCACGGTGCTCCCGGCTCTCGCGACGCTCGGCATCAGCGACCTGCGCGTCGCCCCGCCCTCGCTCGAAGAGCTGTTCCTGCGCCACTACGGCGACGATCTCGCGACACTCGAAGCTGCGGAGGACGGCGCGACGGATGGCGGGACGGATGACACTGCCCCCGCCACCCGCCGCGAGCGCCGCGCACGCACGGGGCGTGCGTGATGTCCACCTTCGGTGTGCTGCTCCGGCAACGACTACGGCGCGATTGGTTGCAGCTGACGCTGTGGATCGTGGGCACCGCGCTCATGGCGTTCGCGGGATACGCCGGCGTCAGCCAGTCGTACTCGACCCTCGCCGACCGGCAGAACATCCTCGCCGCCGCACTGGCGAACCCGGTGATCCTGATGTTCCGCGGCCTGCCGTCGGGCACATCCGAAAGGGCCTTTCTGGCCTTCGAGGTGCTGCCGTGGTTGGCGCTGCTGGCCGCGCTCATGAGCACCTTCCTCGCAGTGCGGCACACCCGCGGCGATGAGGAGGCGGGGCGTGCCGAACTCGTCTGGGCGACCCCGGCTGGACGCCGCCTGCCGACCATCGCGACCATCGCGCACGGCATCCTGGCGAACGTGGTGCTGGCCGCGCTCACGGCACTGGCACTGGTCGCCACCGGGCTTCCGGCAGCGGGTTCCCTCCTCGCGGGGGCGGCCGCCGCGTCCTGCGGTATCGCGTTCTTCGGCATCGGGCTGCTCGCCGCGCAGCTGATGCGCACCTCGCGCGGCGCGAACTCCCTGACGATCTGGGTGCTCGTCGCAGCGTTCCTGATCCGCGGCATCGGCAACGCGGCAGGAACTCCGAGCGACGACCTGACCCGCATGACGAGCGCCTGGCCCGCCTGGCTCTCGCCGTTCGGGTGGGCCGAGCAGACGCGTCCCTACGACACCGATCTCGCGTGGCCGATGCTGCTCGGCCTGGCCTTCGGCCTCGTGCTCGCCGGGGCATCCGTCGCCTTGCAGTCCGTGCGCGACATCGACGCCGGCTTCGTTGCGGAGCGCCCTGGACGCGTGTCGGCACGGCCCGCACTCGCCTCGCCGCACGCGCTGGTCTGGCGTCTCACCTCCGGCTCGATCATCGGCTGGGCCGTCGGCGGCGCGATCACCGGCATCCTCGCCACGACTCTGAGCGGACTGGTCGATCAGATCGCGGGCGAGAACCCGGCGGTCACCGAGATCCTGAAGAAGATCGGAGGGGCGACCGGCGGACTCGACGAGGTCGTGGTGACGGTGTTCTTCACGCTCCTCGGGATCCTCGCCGCCTGCTGCGCCGTGCAGACCGTCGTGCGCGCACGACAGGAAGAGGTCCGCGGCACCGCCGAGGCCGTGCTCGCCACCCCGGTCGGGCGCGTGCGCTGGCTCGCCGACTACGTGATCGTCGGCGTGGTCGGCGTGGTGATCGTGGTCGCCGCCGCCATGCTCGCCGGGTGGGTCGGCATCTGGTCGAACGGCGGCGACGATTCGCTCTATCGCATCGTCGCGGTGGCAGGACTCGGGCAGGCGGTCGCGGCCTCGACCTTCGCCGTGCTCACCGCGCTGGTGTTCGTGTTGATCCCCCGTGCGACGACCGCCGTGGCATGGAGCCTCGTGCTGCTCGCAGCCCTGCTCGGGATGTTCGGTCCGCTGTTCGGACTGCCCGAATGGAGTGCGAATCTCTCACCGTTCGCGGTGACACCCGCGGTCGACGGCAACGGCATCGATGTGCGCGGCCTGTGGTGGCTCGTGCTCGCCCTGGCCGCGGCTGGCACCGGAGCCCTGACCCTGATGCGACGCCGCGAGCTCGCCCCCGGAGCCTAGGAGGCAGGATGCGCGACGACGGCGACAGGGACGGACCGGACGTGGATGCCGCGAGCACAGGCGACGCCGAACCCGGCGCGGAAGACCCCTCAGCCGGCGCCGAGACGCCGGGTTCCGCCACGCCCGATGCCGTCGCGCGCGGCGCCAGGACAGCGATCTCATCCGCATCCGCATCCGCATCCGCATCCGCATCCGCATCCTCATCCTCATCCTCATCCGCATCCGCATCCGCATCCGAGCAGACCGAGAGCCACCGCGGGATGGAACCCGCCGAACAGGCCGCGGCGATGATGACCGCTGCCGGGATGCCCCGGATGCCGGCGCGCGTGATGATGGCGCTGGTCGCCGCTCCCGAGGGCGGATACACGGCGGCCCAACTCGGCGAGCGCCTCGGCGTCTCGGCCGCCGCCGTCTCGGGTGCGGTGCGCTACCTGCAGCAGCTGCACTTCATCCAGCGGCGTTCACGTCCGGGAGATCGGCGCGACCGCTACGAGTTCGTGCACGACCCGTTCTACAGCTCGATCGTCGGGAACATGCCCGTGTACTCCCGCCTCTCGGAGTACATCGACGACATCGCGTCCGAGCACGACGACGACCAGGGCGCCCATGATCGCGCGGTCGAGCTCGCCGAGTTCTTCCGCTTCCTGTCGGTCCGGATGCTGCAGGTCGTCGAGGACTGGCGCGCGCGCCGCCGCGAGACCTGACCCCCGGGCCGCTGCCCCTCACACTGCCATTCCGGGGGGCCGACACCCCTCCGCCCTCGCGCCGCCACTCCGCGGGCCGACACCCCGCCACCCTCGCGCCGCCACTCCGCGGGCCGACACCCCGTCCTCGCGCCGCCGTTCCGGGAGCCGACACGCCAGATGACGGACCGTTTTGCTGCATCCGTCCGACATCTGGCGTGTCGGCCCCCGGAGTGAAGCGTCAGAGACGGGGTTGACACCCACCGGGGTTCTATGGTTACTTAGTCGAGTAAGTAACCCACTAACCAAGCGGAGGACTCGTGATCGAAGAAGGCAAGCCGCTCTTCCTCCAGATCGCCGAACAGATCGAGGACTCGATCGTCGACGGCTCACTCGCCGAGGAGTCTCAGGCGCCTTCCACGAATGAGCTCGCCGCGTTCTATCGGATCAACCCCGCCACAGCAGCGAAGGGAGTCGCCATGCTCACCGACAAGGGAGTGCTCTACAAGCGCCGAGGCATCGGCATGTTCGTCGCCGACGGCGCCAGGGAAGTGCTCCTCGTCGAGCGCCGTGCCGCGTTCGCCGACCGCTACATCGACCCGCTCCTGACCGAAGCCCGAACTCTCGGGCTCGGCGCCGAAGACCTCGCAGACCTGCTCCGGCAGCGCTCCGCCCAGACCACCGACGCAGAAGGGAAGACCCCCGCATGACCGCCGTCATCGAGGTGCAGAACCTCAGCAAGCGCTACAAGGAGAAGCGAGCGCTCGACAACGTGTCGCTCTCCATCGAAGGAGGCGCGATCTACGGCCTCCTCGGCCGCAACGGCGCCGGCAAGACGACACTCATGTCGATCCTCACGGCGCAGAACTTCGAGTCCTCCGGCACCGTGAAGGTGTTCGGCGAGCACCCGTACGAGAATGCGCACGTGCTCAGCCGGATCTGCTTCGTCCGCGAGAGTCAGAAGTACCCGGACGACGCGTACCCCAAGCACGCCTTCAAGGCCGCGAGCCTGTTCTTCCCGCACTGGGACCAGGCTCTCGCCGACGAGCTCATCGCCGACTTCCAGCTGCCGATGAAGCAGACGATCAAGAAGCTCTCGCGCGGTCAGCTCTCCGCGGTCGGGGTGATCATCGGACTCGCATCGCGCGCCGAGATCACGTTCTTCGACGAGCCGTATCTCGGCCTCGACGCGGTCGCGAGGCAGATCTTCTACGACCGGCTGGTCGAGGACTACGCCGAGCACCCGCGCACGATCATCTTGTCGTCGCACCTGATCGACGAGGTCTCGAACCTCATCGAGAAGGTCATCGTGATCGACAACGGTCAGATCCTGCTCAACGAAGACACGGATGCGGTCCGCGACCGCGCCGTCACCGTCGTGGGCGATGCCGCCAAGGTCGACGCCTGGGTCGGCACCCGCGAGGTGCTGCACCGCGAGGCGCTCGGGCGCGTGGCCTCGGTCACGGTGCTCGGTTCGCTGACCGCTGCCGAGCGCGCAGAGGTCACGGCATCCGGTCTCGATCTCGCGCCGGTCTCGCTGCAGCAGTTGATCGTGCGACTCACCCAGAAGGCGGAAGCCCAGATCGCCGTGAAAGACGCAACCACGAAAGAGGAGGTGCGCTGATGGGACGCACACTCAACGTCATCCGCCTGCAGCTCATCAATCGGCAGACCTTCGTCTGGGTGCCGCTGATCATCCTGGGCTCAGCGACCCTGCTCTCGGTGCTGATCTACGCGATGATCCCGACCGACGGCCCCAAGTACGGCGGAGGCGGACAGGCACCGCTCTGGTACTTCTTCGCCATCGGCATGTCGGCGATGACGCTCACCTTCCCGTTCTCGCAGGCGATGAGCATCACCCGCCGGGAGTTCTTCCTCGGCACGCTGCTCACCGCGATCATCGGCAGCACGTTCATGGGCGTGCTGTTCCTGATCGGCGGCGGCATCGAATTGGCCACGAACGGCTATGGCGTGAACGGCTACGTGTTCTACCTCCCGTGGTTGTGGGAGGCCGGCCCGCTCGGCGCCTTCGTCGTCTACGTCAGTCTCGCGCTGTTCTTCTTCGTGGTCGGCTTCACCGGCGCCACGATCTACAAGAGCTGGGGACCGACGGTGCTCACGGTCGTGAGCGTCGCCCTGTCCCTGGTGCTCCTCGGCCTCGCGTTCCTCGCGACGCAGTTCGGACTGTGGGGAAACGTGTGGACGGGAATCATCAGCCTCGGCGCCCTCGGCCTGGCGCTCTGGGGGCTCCTCATCACAGCGGTGCTCGCAGGCATCTCGTTCCTCGCCTTCCGCAGGGCCATTCCGTAGAACGTGCCTTCTCACCGACGCCGGTCGCTCTCAGGGGCGGCCGGCGTCGTCGCGTGTGCGCGCTACCGGTAGGCCGACGCGGAAGCAACCCGCTCGCCTCACCGCGCACCGACCGCATACGCTCGCGGAACATCCCGGACCCGAGAGAGAGGATGCCGTGACACAGACCCACACGCGACTCCGCGTACGACGAGCAGGCATCGCACGCGCACTCCATGACGCCGTCCGCCCTGCGCGCCTCCTGCTCGTCGCCAAGACGACCCTCGCGGTCGGCCTGGCGTGGATGATCGCCCCGCACATGCCGGGGGTCACCGACGAGTACCCGTACTACGCACCCCTCGGTGCACTGCTGAGCATGTATCCCACCCTGATGGGCTCGGCGAAGTCGAGCCTGCAGACCCTGCTCGGTCTCGCCACCGGTATCGGGCTCGCCACGATCGTGGTGCTCACGGTGGGACCGACGTGGTGGACCATCCCGCTCGTCGTCGGCGTCGGGGTGCTGGTGTCCGGCACCGGGTGGTTCGGCGCCGGACGCGAGTACGTCCCGATGGCGGCCCTGTTCGTGCTGATCATCGGCGGACAGAACGCCGACGACTATTCGCTCGGCTACCTGACCCAGACGGCGGTCGGCGTGATCGTGGGGCTGGTGGTGAACCTCGTGCTCGCGCCCGCGCCGCTCACCGTCGCGGCGGCGGGACGGGTGGCGGCCTTCCGGGAGCAGCTGGCCGCACACCTGCACGACATCGGGTCGGCGGTCTCGGAATCGTGGCCTCCCGAGCATGAGCAGTGGGCGAACGACGCGGCCTCTCTCGCCGACACCTCGTCCGAGCTGAGGGCGGCTCTGACGGAGGCGGACGAGAGTCGGCGCGGAAATCCCCGCGCCAAGGGGCATCGCTCCCGGATGCAGCAGAGCCATGACGAGCTCGCGGCTCTCGATCGCATCGCCCACCTGATCCGCGACATCTCCGACGAGGTCGCCGACACCATCTGGGACCGTCCAGCCGGCCTGGCACTCGACCCCGCTCTGCCGGAACCCCTGTCCGCGGCCTGTCACGCGGTCGCCGATGTGATCGCGCGGGGAGATGCCTCATCGCCGGAGGACCATCGCACACGCGGCGAGGCAGCTCGCGCCATCCGGTTGCTCCTCGAAACCGTCGACGACCGCACCGTCGATGTCCGTCGATCGATGGGCCCCGGGGTGCTCACCGCCATGCATCTGCGTCGCATCCTGATCCTGAGCGGCACCCCTTCCTCGACCGAGGAGTAGCCGGGCCGATGCGGTCTCCGCGTCAGATGGTGTCGTCGGCCGCGATGAGGTCCATCTGCCAGTAGCGGCCGTCGGGGTCGGCACTGTCGTGCGCATCGTCGGCGGCGCTCAGGATGTCGTTGATCTTCACCATCACGTCGTCGAACTCGGCTTCGGTCAGCCGGATCGTGCGCTGGGTGAAGGCGGCGTGCACCTCGGCGGTGCGCCCGGCGACGTACTCCGGCGTCCAGGCGAGCACGCGACGGACCAGATCCTGGTGGTCTTCGGCGAGCGCGGCGACCACCGCGACGCCGAGGGCCTCATCGGCGACCGGGCTCTCCGGTCCGCCGACGTTGAGTGCGCCTTTGTGCCCGGTCCAGACGCGATCGCGCCGGTCGCGGGCCTTGTCGGGCGCCTCCTCGATGAGCCCGGCGTCGGCGAGGGCACGCAGGTGGAAGCTGGCGCTGTTGGCCGGCACGCCGAGCTCGGCGGCGATGTCGGCGGCGCGAAGGAACTCTCGACGCGAGAACAGGCGGATCATCTGGCGCCGCAGAGGGTGCGAGTAGGCCTTGAGCATGGCCGAGGTCATCCAGACGGGATCGTCGCCCCTGCTCTTCGCGGTGTCCTCCGTCATGTGCCGATCCTACCCGCACCCTCAATTGCGCAATAAGACTTGCGCAATTGTTCTTGCGCTTTTACTCTCGTCCCATGAGCACGGTCACCGAGCCCCATCGCCTGTGGCGCAACACCCGATACCTCACCTGGCTGGTGAGCGATACGAGCAAAGGCCTCGCCGCCTCTCTGTTCGGCTTCGCGATCCCGCTGCTCGCCTTGATCGTGACGAACGACCCCGCCCAGGCCGGCATCATCGGCGGCGCCGGAATGGTCGCCCGACTCCTGATGACGCTCGCCGGCGGAGTCCTCGCCGATCGGCACCGGCGGATCGCGCTGATGCTCCTCGGCTCACTCATCGGCATCGTGCTCGCGGGCGGCTTCACGCTTCTCGCTCTCGGCGACGCGATGACGTTCGGGTCGCTGCTGGTGATCGACATCCTGCTCGCCGCGCGCAGCGGACTCTTCGACGTCGCGGGCGAGAGCGCCATCAAGGAGATCGTGCCCGACGACGCGATGGGCCGAGCGCAGGCGGCGAACCAGGGACGGGATGCCGCGCTGCAGCTCGCGGGCGGGCCGCTCGGCGGTCTGCTGCTGGGCGTCGGCGGATGGCTCGTCGGAGTCGCGATGACGCTCTGTCACGCGATCGCCGCCCTGACCGCATGGATGCTGGGCCGCCAGGCGCGTCGCGCCGGGGTGGTCGACGTCGGCACTCCCACCACCCCGACGTCGAAGCCGAACGCCTGGGCGGAGCTGCGCGAAGGGTTCGGCTGGCTGCTCTCCCGCCCCGACCTCGGCGGTGTGCTGCTCATCACGACGGTCATCAACCTCGGCTTCAACGCGACGATCACGACCATCATCTACGCCCTCCAACAGGACGGGCACTCCGAGCTGCTGATCGGCACCCTGAGCGCGTCGATCGGGGCCGTGATGCTCGTGGGCGCTGTGTGCGCACCGCTGCTCGTCCCGCGGATCAGGGCCGGCATCCTCACGATCGCCGGGCTCTCGGTCGTCTCCGTCGGCGCGATCGTGCTCTCGATGGTCACCGAAACCTGGGCCATCGCCGTGGTGCTCGGCGCCGCGGTCCTGCTGGTGCCCGCGCTCAACGCCGCGATGATGGGCTACTTCATGGTGGCCACCCCGAGCCACCTGCTCGGCCGCGCCAACAGTGCCGCCGGGGTGCTCGGCATGGGAGCGATGCCGCTCGCACCGCTCATCGCCGGCTTCGGACTCGCCTGGATCGGGCGGGAGTGGACCATCCTGATCTGCGCCGCGCTCTGCCTGATCTCCGTCGTCCTCGCCGTGAGCAACCGAGCACTGCGTGCGCTGCCGGTCGAGTCGCGCTGGGCGGAGCACGCGAAGCAGTACGAGACGGCCTGACGCCGTTCCGGCGAGCGGTGGGTTAGAGCGCGCCGGTCAGCGCAGCGATGCCCGCCAGCAGCGAGACCAGGGCGAGCACGAGGGCGATCGCGATGAGCACGACGTGCACCTTGAGGAACGCCGTGGCCTTGCCGTTCGCGTCTCGCGCCCGCGGATCCTTGGCGACACGCTTGTAGAACTGCGGCCAGACCAGGGCGTTGAAGGCGGCGTTGAGGAAGAGCACGACAGCGAGGGGGATCACCCCTCAACGCTATCGATCTCCATGGTGGTCGCCGACCGCGCGCGGCCCGCGGAATTCTTGGATGCAGACATGTATCAGAAAGCTCTTGCCGTGCTCCTGGTAGGTGTGATCACAATGGGCTTCATGATCGACGGTGCACCCGGCGCCGCTCTCGATCCTGCATCGGACGACGGTCGTGCACGCTGGGAGCGTGCCGCGGACCTGTTCGATGCATGGCGCGAGAGCGACAGCCGCGCGATGGACGAGCTCGTACGACTGATGACACCCGTGCTCTGGCATGTCGTGCGCGCCTACGGCCTGGAGCGCACCCTCGCCGAAGACGTCGTGCAGACCACCTGGCTGCAGCTCGTACGCGGCCATGGCTCGATCAGCGATCCGAAGGCCGTGTCGGCCTGGCTCACGACCACCGCACGCCGGGAGGCCTGGAAGGTCGCGAAGGCGCACGGAAAGGTCGACACGACCGCTGCCGACGACCTCGACACGCTGCTCCCCGAGCAGGCATCCGCCGAGGAGCACGCGGCTCTCGGTGAGGAGAACCGTCGCCTCTGGACGGCCGTGCGCCGCCTCAACGAGCGCTGCCAGAAGCTCCTCCGGGTGATCGCCTTCGAAGACCGTCCCGACTATGCGCGCATCGCCGTCGATCTCGCGATGCCGATCGGGAGCATCGGCCCGACACGGAACCGGTGCCTCGCCAAACTTCGCGCACTCCTGGAAGCGCCACCGACCGCTACGGCAGGGGGGCCAGCATGACCGAGCAAGAGGATGCCCAGATGTTCGCCCGGCTCCGCACGCTCTGGAGCGAGGTCGATCCGATGCCCGCCGGGCTGATCGATCGGATGGTCGCTGCGGTCGCCGCTGACGGCCTGAACCGCGAATACGCGCTGCTCACCCTGGTCGAAGGTCAGCTCGGTGCGGTGCGGGGTGAGGCGGATGCCCTCACCCTGCAGTTCAGCGACGGCTCCACCAGCATCCTGCTGCACGTGACGAGCACGGCTTCCGGCCGCCGTCGCGTCGACGGCTGGGTCGACACCGCTGCCGCCGAGATCGTCCTGACGCAGGGCGAGAAGACCAGGTCGACCTCGCCGGAGGCGACCGGACGCTTCGTGTTCGACGAGGTACCGCCCGGTCTCACACGCGTGCGCCTGACGACCGTGATCGGGGACGAGACGCGCACGCTCTCGACCCCGCAGTTCGAGCTGTGACAGCGGGCGCCGCCCGTCGATGAGGACGCGGGGCGACCCGCACGGAGAGGATGACGCATGGATCAGCCCAAGGGATGGACCTGGCAGGACCGCGCGGAGGGATCGATCCGCCGAGGAACGGCGCTCGATCCGAGCACGGAGCCCGTGGACGGCATCCGCGCGTTTCCCACGGCGTATCTGCCGGAGCGGCTGCTGATCACGCGAGCACTCGGCGACGAGGAGGCCTACGACCGCGAGGTGCGGACGCTCCGCGATGCGGCCGACACCTTCGGCTGGCAGCTCGAGGTCGAGGACGACACCCGCGCCGCGGCCGACGGCGAGCTGGTCCCGGGAGTTCCGGGATTCCTGCGAGCTCGGCTGCGGACTCCCGACGAACCGGTCCGAGGGGAATCGCCGGTCGCACCGGATGCCTGGCGGGTGCTCCAGCGGGCACGGCGCATGTCGCGCTCGACCATGCCGCGGACGAGCCTCGACCACGTGCTGTCGATCGATCCGGTCGGGCTCAACCCGTTCAGCCACACGAACCCGTTCAGTCACACGAACCCGTTCAGCCACACCAACCCGGTGAGCGGCGAGCGGGGCGGCAGCGGCAGCGAGGACTACCTCGCGCCCGGGCGCGGGGCCCGGCAGCCCGTGGCCTGGCTCGGACCCGCACCGTCGCGAGGCCCGGCACCACGTCGAGGCCGACGTCCGGTCATCGCCGTGCTCGACACCGGATGCGGCGAGCACCCGTGGCTGCCGGCAGACATCGTGACACGACAGGTCTCCCTCGACGGCGTGCCGGTCGGACTGGTCGATGATGCCGATCCCGAGCGCTTCCCCGACCTGTACGGCCCCCTCGACGGCGGGATCGACTCCGTCGCCGGTCACGGGACGTTCATCGCCGGGATCGTCCGCCAATCGGCTCCGGACGCAGACATCCTCTCGATCCGAATGGCAGGCGGGCTCGGGGTGGTCGACGAGAGCACGTTCCTGACGACGCTCGCGCAGGTGGTCGAACTGCTCCGACGTCATCGCGAAGACCCGAAGACCGGACATCCGATCGACGTGTTGAACCTCTCGCTCGGCTACTACCACGAGACCCCGCAAGACGGCCTCTTCAGCGCCACGCTGAATCAGCTCCTCACGAAGGCACGCGACCTCGGCTGTGTCGTCGTGTGCTCCGCGGGAAACGACACGATCGATCGCCCCGCGTTCCCCGCTTCGCTCTGGGACTGGCCGGGGGCGGACAACGGCATACCGCACGACGACCATGCCCCTCTCGTGTCAGTGGGGGCGCTCAATCCGTCGGCTCGATCCGTCGCACTGTTCTCGAACGTCGGGCCGTGGGTGCGCGCCTACGCACCGGGCGCCGCCATCGTCAGCACCACTCCGGCCTTTGTCGGGGGCGATCAGGCGACGACGCGAGCCGACTTCGAGAACCTCCGCCGAGAAACACTGGATCCCGACGACTACCGTGGCGGATTCTCCGTGTGGAGCGGAACCTCGTTCGCGGCACCATACGTCGCCGGCCGGATTGCGGCAGAGCTCGGCAGCGTCCCGCGCCAAGGAGTCAGCCCCAGCGTCGCGGCCGCCGCCGTCGCTGCCGTGCTGAAGACGCTCCCTGCGCCGAGAGACGACGACTGACCGACGCTCGCGTCTGAGAGCTTTCGCCGACACAGCGGACAGGGCATCCTGGGGGGATGACCCTGTCCGCTGGCGACCTCCACAGGCGTGGGATCGAGGCGGCGAACTCTCGCCGATTCACCCAGGCGCGACGTGCCCTGGCGTCCGCATCATCCCGCACAGACGATCCCGACCTGAAAGCGCGGATCGAAGGGACCATGGCCTACGTCCTCGATCAGACCGGCCAGCATGCCGCGGCGGAGGCGGCAACGCGCGCCCTGCTCGATCGCGAAGGTCTGAGTGCGACCACGATCGCGTTGTTGAGCGGGCAGCTCGGAGTCCTGCTCATGCATGCAGGGCAACTCGACGACGCGGACCGGCTGCTCAGCCGGGCGATCAGCACCCTGCCGACGAAGACCATCGAGCTCGCCAACCTGCTCATGAGCCGATCGATGGTGTTGATGCAGCAGCATGAGCTGGGCAGGTGCGTGGACGACCTGAACACCGCGATCACCGTGTTCGAGGATCACGACGCCGTCGAATCACTCGCCCGAGCCCGCCACAATCTCGGCTACGCGGCGTTGCTCGGCGGAGACCTCGTCGCAGCTCTCCGCCTCATGAGCGCGTCACGCCCCGTCTTCGCCGAGACGAGCGAACTGGCGACTGCCGTGAGCGATCTGGATCGTGCCGAGGTACTGCGTGACGCTGGACTGACGACAGAGGCCGAGGGACTGCTCAGTCAGGTCGCCGTCCGATTCGGTGCGCAGCGCATGCGCCAGGCCCGCGGCGAAGCCGAGTATCACCTCGCACGATCACTGCTGCGGCACGACCCCGCCGCGGCCGAGCGTGTCGCTGCCGCAACCGTTCGACGCTTCGCTGCGTTGCAGAGCGAAGGGTGGGCGGCCCGCGCGGTGTCGGTGCATCTGGAGGCTCGGACCCGCGCCAGACCGGACTCGCCGCCCACCGCAACGGAATTCGCTGAAGCCCGTGCCGCGCTGTCACGCCACGGATTCCGCACGGAAGCAACCGCTCTGCACCTGGTGGCGACACTCGCGGGGCACGAGCGGATGCCACGGATCGCCGCGTCGTCACCGACGCCTTTGCGCCTTCGAGCGCAGGAGGTGCGTGCGGTGCGTGCGACGCAGCGCGGCCACAGCGCCGAAGCGATGCGTGCGGCGGCGACCGGCCTCGCGTTGCTCCACGGATGGCAACAGTCGTTCGGTGCGCTCGATCTCCAGGCGTCGTTCGCCATGCACGGGAACGACCTGATCTTGGCCGGACTGACGGCGGCGGCACGCACGAAGACCCCGGCCACGCTTTTCGAATGGTCCGAGCGGGCACGGCACCTGAGCCAGCAGACGGTTCCGGTGCGACCGCCTCGCGATCCCGAGCTCGCCGACGATCTGGCCGAGTTGCGAATGCTGCGCGCCGATCTGGCGGGGTCTGATTGGACGGCCGATGAACGGGTCAGCGCACTGCGCGACCGGGTACGCGACCGTCAGTGGTCGGCGACCGGTACCGGCCGATCTCGCGAACGCGTGGGACTCGATGAGGCGGCGGCGGCGCTGGATGACGGCACTGCGATGCTGTCGTACGTCTACACGGGCGCGGAGCTTCTGTGCGTGGCCACGACCGCCGATGACGCCCGCGTCGTCGCCTTGCCGTGGTCTCGTATCCGCACGGCCCTCGACGGTCTCCGGGCCGACCTCGACGTCGCTGCCGCCATGACCGCCGGCCCCCTGGCACACGTGGTCGCACGAGGGCTCGACGACCGGCTTCGTGCTCTCGACGGCGACCTGATCCGTCCGGTGCTGGCCGCGATCCCCTCGATGGAGCGGTTCGTGATCACGTTGCCCGGCGTGCTCGCCGGTATCCCGTGGGCGATGCTGCCCGGCCTGTCAGGCACCCCATTCACCCTGGCGACCTCGATGTCCCGCTGGGCGGATACTGCCCGCCGCCCGATGACCAGCGAGCCGAAAGTCGGCTTCGCCACCGGACCGCGTGTACCCAGGGCAAGCGACGAAGTGCAGCGTGGAGCGGCTTCCTGGCGCACGTCGGACCCAGGCCCGACCCCGTCGATCCTCGAAGGGGCAGATGCGACGGTCGCCGCAGTCACCGAGCTCGCCGCGGCCACCGATGTGCTGCACATCGCCGCGCACGGCAGGCACGCGGTGGACAACCCGCTGTTCTCCGGATTCGAGCTCGCCGACGGCATCCTCTTCGGCTACGACGTCGACCTGATCCCGCGCGTGCCGGCGACCGTGATCCTCTCTGCCTGCGAGCTCGGGCGATCTTCGGTGCGCTGGGGCGAGGAGGCGTTGGGGATGACGCGGGTGTGGTTGCACGCCGGCGCGGACTGCGTGATCGCGGCCCCTGTCGCCGTCCCCGACGAGGTGGCCGGCGAGCTGTTGAGCGCCGTGCACACCGGCTTGTCCGAGGGGGCCGCTCCGGCTGTCGCGCTCGCGAAGGCTGCCGTCGACACCGGCTTGAGCGCGCCGTTCCAATGTCACGGCGACGGGTTCTGAACTTTTTCTCCATTCGGTGTATCAGAACGGAGGCTGCACGCTCCTGTTCTTCGGAAGGTGCCATGCGAAGGGCCTCGAAGGGAGAGGCGCGAGGGAGGCGCAGTCGGATCTGGGGATATCGCGCGCGCTGGGGAGCGTGAGCACGACACGGACACCATCTGCTCGGGAGTGTCGCGGCGGTACGCCGCCGCGACACTCTCAGAGGGCCTCGACGATCTGGGGACGTCGGGGCCCTTGGTGTGTCGCGTCTTTCCGCTGCTGCCCTCAGGCGACGAGCACCGCGTAGCCGGCGGCACGGAGGCCAGCGACCACCTCGGCATCGGCTCCGGTATCCGTGATCACGGTGGGGAAGAGCTCTACGCCGCCGACGGTCGAGAACGCCTCGATGCCGAGCTTGCTGCCGTCGGTCACCACGACCGCGCGACGGGCGCGTTCGGCCATCATCCGGTTCACGGCGGCCTCGCGTTCGTCCTGTGTGGTGGCACCGGCAGCGGCATCCATCCCGTTCACGCCGATGAAGGCGATGTCGAGCCGCACCCCGCGCAGCAGTTGCTCCACGAACGGACCGACCAGTTCGTAGCTGCGCGAGTGGATGACGCCGCCGGTGACGACGACCTTGATGTCGGGCCGCGTGGCGAGCTGGGCGGCGATGTTCACGGCGTTGGTGACGACGGTGATGCCGCCGTTCCCCGCAAGGTCGTCGCGGGCGGCGAGGGCGGCGGCGATAGCGGTCGTGGTGGTTCCGCCCGAGAGCCCGACCACCATGCCGGGCGCGACGAGGCCGGCGGCGGTCTGCGCGATGCTGGCCTTCTCGTGCGTGCGCAGGTGGCTCTTGTAGCGGATGGGCAGCTCGTAGGCGACGCTCTGCGCCACAGCGCCGCCGTGCGTGCGGGTGAGGAGGCGCTGCTCGGCGAGGGTGTCGAGGTCGCGTCGAGTGGTGGCGGACGAGGCGCCGAACTGCTCGACCAGCTCCTCGACCGTGACCTCGCCTTTCGCGGCCAGGAGGTCGAGGATCGCATTCAGCCGGGCAGCGCGCTTCATCAGGACACCGGTTCCGCGGGCTGCAGCGCGAACAGTCGGAGCATGCGCGCGGCCTCGTCGGCGAGAGCATCGCGGGCGGGGGCGAGGTACTTGCGTGAGTCGACCAGACGCTCGTCCGCGTCGAGCTTCTCGCGCACCGCGCGGGTGAAGTATCCGTTCAGGTGCGTGGAGACGTTGATCTTCGTCATCCCCGCGCGCACGGCGTCGGCGATCACGGAATCCGCGACGCCGGAGGATCCGTGGAGCACCAGCGGCACGGGCAGGGCCGCGTGCAGTCGGGCGATCAGGTCGAGATCGAGCGACGCCGTGCGGTCGGTCATCGCGTGCGAGGAGCCTACGGCGACCGCGAGGGCGTCCACGCCTGTGGCCGCCACGAACGCACGCGCCTCGTCGGGGTCGGTGCGCACACCCGGGGCGTGCGCACCGTCCTTGCCGCCCACCTCTCCGAGCTCACCTTCGACGTAGACGCCGGCTGCGTGCGCGCGGGCGGCGACCGCTGCCGTGAGCGCCACGTTTTCGTCGTAGGGCAGCGCACCGCCGTCGAACATGACCGACCCGAAGCCCAGCGCGATGGCCTCGTCGACGAGCTCGGGGCGCTCGGCGTGATCGAGGTGCACCGCCACGGGCGTCTGCGCACGCCGCGCCACCGCGAGCGTGGCCACCGCGATCGGCTCGAGCCCGCCGTGGTAGTCGGCGCAGTTCTGCGAGATCTGCAGGATGACCGGCAGCTGCGCGAGCGCCGCCGCACGCACCAGCCCCTCGGCGGTCTCGAGGTGGATCACGTTGAAAGCGCCGATGCCGGTACCGGCGGCGGAGGCCGCGGAGACGAGGTCGCGAGCGGAGACGAGGGTCACGAAGGGTCCTTCCGGAACGATTCAGGGTCGGGATGCGAGACGCGGAGCTGCTGGTCGAGCTCGGTCCACCGGGGAGAGATGTCGCCGGCGAGCGGAGTGAGCACGGCGGCGGCAGACCAGGCCGTGGCCCGGCGGAGGATCTGTTCGGGGTCGCGCACGCCGTCGGCGTACAGCACGGCGCAGGCGGCGACACCCGCATCCCCCGCACCGGTGGGATTGCCGGCGAGGGGTTCGTCGAGCCGCGCGTGCACGAGGTCGGATGCCGTGACGGCGAGCATGCCCTCGGCGCCGAGCGAGAGCAGCACGAGCTCGGTGCCGCGGGCGATCAGCGATCTGGCGCCTTCGACCGGGTCGACGATGCCCGTGGCTTCGACGAGCTCGGCCGCATTGGGCTTCAGCACGGCAGCCCCGGCATCCGCCGCCCGCAGCAGCGCAGGTCCCGAGGTGTCGACGATGACCGGCACTCCGGCGTCCTTGCCGACCGCGATCAACATGGTGATCAGCGAATCGGGGGCACCGGGCGGCACGCTGCCGGAGACGACCAGCACGTCCGCGCTCGGCAGCCGCTCGACGACCTCGGCGAGCAGCGCGGCCCACTCGGTGTCGGTCGGGTTCACTCCCCGCTCGTTGATGATCGTGGTGTCACCGAGCGTCTCGTCGACCACGGCGATGCTGCGACGGGTCTCCGCGGCGACCGGCACCAGGGCGTGCGGCACCCCGCTGGCCCGGAGTTCAGCTGCGAACTCCTCGCCGACCCGACCGCCCGTGGTGCTGACGGCGAGCACGCCCACACCCTCGGCATGCGCCACGCGCGCGACGTTGAGCCCCTTGCCGCCGGCACGCGCCGCCCCGGCATCCGCTCGGTGCGTTCCGCCCTCGATGAGCCGGTCGACGTGCCAGGTGAGGTCGAGGGCCGGGTTGGGGGTGACGGTGAGGATCACGTGACCTCCCGTGCGCGCAGTGCCGCCCCGAGCAGCCCCGCGTTGCCGGAGAGCTCGGCGGGCACGAGGGCGGGGATGCGGTGGAAGCTGAGCCTCGCGGCCAGGCGCGTGCGGAGCTCGTCGAACAGCGCTCCGCCGGCACGGGAGAGTCCTCCGCCGATGATCACGGCCTCTGGCGCCACGACGGCGGTGAGCTGCGCGAGGGACATCGTGAGGGCGTCGAGCGCCGAGTTCCAGATCTCTGCGGCGATCTCGTCGCCGGCAGCCGCGCGAGCGATCACGTCCTTCGCGCCGTCGGGGTCGATGCCGGTCGCCTCGCGGTAGCGCCGCGCGATCGCCCCCGCGGAGGCGACCGCCTCGAGGCAGCCGCGGGCGCCGCATGCGCAGATCGGTCCGTCCGCGATCGGGGAGTGCCCGATCTCGCCTGCGTACCCCCCGGCGGTGTACGGGATGCCGCCGACGAGCAGAGCACCCGCGACTCCCGTGCCGATGACCAGCACGACCGCGTCGGCATACGCACGGGCGGCGCCGAGGCGGCGCTCGGCCCAGCTCGCGGCGCGGACGTCGTGGTCGAAGGCCACGGGCAGTCCGAGGCGCTCGGCGGCGAGGTCGCGCAGCGGGGAGTCGTGCCACCCGAGGTTGCTGGCGAAGATCCCGAGGCCGGCATCCGCGTCGACGATTCCGGGCACGACGAGCCCCACGGCCTGCGGCACCACATCCGGGTGCGCGGCGCGCAGCTCGGCGGCCAGGACCTCGAGGCGGTCGAGGAGCACCTGCGTCCGGTCGCCGTCGGCGATCGGCGTGGGCGTGCGGCGCAGCCCGAGAGCGGTGCCGTCGGCATCGAACAGGGCCGACTTGATGTCGGTGCCGCCGACGTCGAACGCCAGCACGGGCGCACCGACGCCGAGCGTGCGCACGGCGGCGAGCTTCTCACCGCTGGCATCGCGCTCGACGTCGGGAACGGTGTCCGCCCGGTCAGCTCGGGTCATGGTCAACTCCGGAGGCGCGTTGCGTCATGCATCCAGGATGACGGATCGCGTGAGGTTGCGGGGCTGATCGGGGTCGAGGCCGCGGGAGACCGCACGGTCGAGCGCGGTGCGGTGCAGACGCACGAGGTCGGCGAGCGGGTCGATCGCGCGCTGCTCGAAGCGGGCGCCGGCGGCTTCGACCTGCCCCGAGAGCCCCTCCGGAGCCTCACCGAACTGCCAGGTCACACGCCCGGGAGCGGCGATCGCGATCGGACCGTGGCGGTAGTCCATCGACGGGTAGGCCTCGGTCCACGACTGCGAGGACTCGCGCAGCTTCAGTGCGGCCTCGTGAGCGAGACCGATCGTCCAACCGCGACCCAGGAACGTGTACTGGTCCGCGTCGCGCAGCTCGTCGTCGCCGGCCTCGGCGAGCACGGCCTCGGCATCGGCGATCGCGCCGTCGAGGTTCTCGCCCAGCGAGGCACGGAAGAGCGCGAGAGCGGTGGTCGCGAACCGCGTCTGCACGACCGACTTCTCGTCGGCGAACGGCAGCAGCACGGCCTCATCCACGAGCGACACGAGCGGCGACTCCGGATCGCCGATCACGCCGATGGTCGGGATGCGGCCCTTGATGCGGTCGACGAGTTCGAGCACCTCGGTGGTGGTGCCGGAACGGGTGAGGGCGACGACAGCGTCATACCCGCGGTCGATGAAGGCCTCGGATGCCGCGTACGCATCCGTCTCGCCCTGGCCCGACGATTCGCGGAGCGCGGCGTACGACTGCGCCATGAACCAGGACGTGCCGCAGCCGACCACCGCGATGCGCGCACCGGAAGCCGGGAGCAGCCCCTGCTCGGCCTTCAGGTCTGCGGCCGTGGCCCACATCCGGGGCTGGGAGTTGAGCTCTTCGCGCATGTGTGCGCCGGGCAGCGAATCCGTCATCGAGGTGCCTTTCTGGCGAGAAGTTGCATACTTGTGATTATTTACAGCCTAATTCGATCATAGTATGGCGTCGAATCAAAGCGCAGACAGCTTTACCTTGATTTGTTTGTTCTCCTGACAAATAATCAGACGAGTTCCACCCTCCTCGACTCCGACCTCGGCCGCCGTCGAGAACCCCGAGCCCCGGCTTGAACGATCGCGGCTGCCATCCGGCGAAGCGATCACCACGCACCGTCGCGTGATGTGCTTGCGACTGTGCACCACACACCCTCCCGAATCGGCCCCGCCGATGAGGGATCGGACATCACAGTGAGGAATGCAATACACATGAAGAAGTCACTGCGGTTCGGCGCCGCCGCCATTGCGGCCGTCGCCACGCTCTCGCTCGCTTCGTGCGGGTTCGGCGGCTCGTCCGGCGACGGCGACGCCGAGGGATCGACCACGCTCGATCTCCTCGTCCCCAGCTACTCCGACGGCACCAAGGCCAACTGGGAGACGGTGATCGACGGGTTCGAGAAGGCCAACCCCGACATCAAGGTCAAGCTCGAGGTGCAGTCCTGGGACAACCTCGAGAAGGTCGTGTCCACCAAGATCCAGGCCGGCGAGGCCCCGGACATCTACAACGGCGGCCCCTTCGCGGGCTTCGTCAGCGACGAGCTCCTGTACCCGACGAAGGACGTGGTCTCGGATGACACGTACTCCGACTTCCAGGAGTCGTTCCTGAAGAACGCCGAGGTCGACGGCACCGCCTACGCGCTGCCGCTCATCGCATCGGCTCGTGCCCTGTTCGTCAACAACGCCCTGCTCGACCAGGCCGGCGTCGAGGCTCCGACCGACTGGGATTCGCTGCTGGATGCCGCGACCAAGGTGTCGGCGCTCGGCGGCGGAGTCGCCGGCTACGGCATGCCCCTCGGGTCTGAAGAGGCGCAGGCCGAGGCGGCCGTCTGGCTGTGGGGCGGCGGCGGATCGTTCGGCGACGCATCCGAGATCACGATCGACACCCCGGAGAACCTCGCCGGTGCCGAGCAGATCAAGAAGATGATCGACGCCGGCGCGACGCAGGCCGACCCCGGTTCGACGCAGCGCTCGCCCCTCATGGACATCTTCATCCAGGGCAAGATCGGCATGCAGGTCGGCCTCCCGCCGACGGTCGGTCAGATCGCCGAGGGCAACCCCGACCTGGACTACTCGATCGTCCCGATCCCGACCAAGGACGGCTCGCCGTTCACGCTCGGTGTCATGGACCAGCTGATGGCGTTCGAGAACGACGGCGACAAGCAGGACGCGATCACGAAGTTCTTCGACTACTACTACTCGGCCGACGTGTACGTGCCGTGGGTGCAGGCCGAGGGGTTCCTTCCCGTCACCAAGTCCGGTGCCGAGCAGCTCTCCGGCGAGGAGGCTCTCAAGCCGTTCCTCGACGTGCTGCCCGACGCCCAGTTCTACCCGTCGACGAACCCGAAGTGGTCCGCCGCCGACGGTGCATTCAAGTCGCTGTTCGGTCAGATCCAGTCGAAGCCGGCTCAGGACGTGCTGACCGAGATCCAGGCGCAGGTCGACGCGGGCTGAGCCCGCTGATCGGAGAGGTTCGGGTACCCGAATGAGCCAGAAGACAGAGTCCTCGAACCTCGCGGGGGCGGCCACCGGCCGCCCCCGCACCCGGAAGACCCCGGATGCCCTTCGCGGCAGGCCGGGCGGAAAGGATCTCCTCCAGGCGCTGCCCTGGATCGCCCCCGCTCTGCTCCTCATCATCGGCGTGGTGTTCTTCCCCGCCGGGGTGATGTTCTTCAACTCGACGCGCGACATCTCCCTGTCGGGCCTCGACAAGGGATCGGTCGGCTTCGACAACTTCGTCACGGTCTTCACGTTCACCGAGTTCTGGCCGATCTTCTTCCGCACGATCCTGTGGGTCGTGTCGGTCGTGGTCTTCACGGTCGTCATCTCGCTCGGCCTCGCGCAGATCCTGAACAAGGCGTTCCCCGGACGTCAGCTCGTGCGCATGGCCGTCATCGTGCCGTGGGCGGCATCCGTCGTCATGACCACGATGGTGTTCTACTACAGCCTCGAGCCGTACTTCGGCATCTTCAACAAGTTCCTCTACGACATCGGGCTCTCCGACGATGCGGTCGGGTACGGATGGACGAAGAACCCCGCGACAGCTTTCACCTGGTCGATCGTGATCGCGATCTTCGTCTCGCTCCCCTTCACGACCTACACGATCCTCGCCGGGCTCCAGTCGGTCCCGGCCGATGCGATCGAGGCGGCGAAGATGGACGGCGCGAGCCCGGCCCGCACCTACTGGTCGATCGTCCTGCCGCAGCTGCGTAGCGCCCTGGCCGTCGCGGTCCTGATCAACATCATCAACGTGTTCAACTCGCTGCCGATCCTGAAGGTGATGACCGGATCGATCCCCGGCTACGACGCCGACACGATCATGACGCTCATCTTCAAGTACATCGAGCTGCAGAAGAAGGTCGATGTCGCGAGCGCCCTCTCGGTCGTCGCGTTCCTCATCGTCATCGTGATCGTCGCGGCCTACGTGAAGATCGTCAAGCCCATGAAGGAGGTCTGATCATGACCGTGACCGAGACCGCCCTCGTGACCACCGCCGGCCGCGGTGGTCGCCGCACCCCGCCCTTTCCGGGCCGCAAGCGCCGCTACACCGAAGACCAGGTGACCCTGCCGCGCGTGATCCTGCGCACCGTCGCCGGGTTCCTGGTGCTCGCGATCTTCGTGCTGCCGTACCTGATCATGTTCTTCGGCTCCGTGAAGACGAAGCCGCAGATCCGCTCCGTCGACCCGACGTACCTGCCCACGGAGTGGCACTGGGAGAACTACATCACGATGTGGTCCACCCCCGAGACGCCGCTGCCGTACAACCTGATCTCGACGATCGTCATCGCCGTGTTCGCGACGCTGCTCGTGCTGCTGGTGTCGCTGCCGGCGGCATACTACACGGCCCGGTTCAAGTTCCCCGGCCGCATGGTGTTCCTCTTCCTCGTGATCATCACGCAGATGCTGCAGCCGGCCGTGCTGACCTCGGGCCTGTTCCGTCAGTTCACCGTGCTCGGACTCGGCGACACCTGGACCGCGATGATCTTCATCAACGCCGCGTTCAACCTGTCGTTCGCAGTGTGGATCATGCACTCCTTCTTCGCCGGCATCCCCAAGGAGGTCGACGAGGCCGCGCAGATCGACGGTGCAGGACGCTTCACCGTGCTGTTCAAGATCAACCTGCCGCTCGTGTGGCCGGGCATCGTCACCGCGATCGTGTTCACGTTCGTGGCCTGCTGGAACGAGTTCGCGGCGTCGCTCGTGATCCTGTCCACCGACAAGAACCAGCCGCTGTCGGTCGCGCTGACCAAGTTCGTGGGTCAGTACGAGACCAGCTGGCAGTACGTGTTCGGCGTCTCGATCGTCGCGATCCTGCCGGTGGTCATCCTGTTCATGCTCATCGAGAAGCGTCTCGTCGGCGGCCTGACCGCGGGCAGCGTCAAGTAGGTCGCGCCACCGGCGACGCGCCGCCCCTCGGGCGCCGAACGCCTGCGCCCCCTTCCCCCCTTCACCGGGCCCACCTGCACGCCGACACGCCAGATGTCGGACGCTTCTTCGAGGAGAGTCCGACATCTGGCGTGTCGGCGTGCGGGGCGACGCGACCGGGAGGCTTCGCCGCACGACATGCGCTCCGACGCAACAGGAGGGGTCGGACGCAGCGGGGGCACTCTGACGCAGCGGGGCACTCCGACGCAGCGGGGCACTCCGACGCGGGAGGGCGCGTCAGGGGCGGGACGTGGATGCTGCGCGCAGCTGCTCCGGATTCCACCGCACGCCGAGCGCCGAGGTGAGCGCGGCCTGCGCGGCGCCGGCCGCGAGCGAGACCCGAGGATCGGCGTAGCGGACCGGGACCTGCGCCGTGCCGCGGGCCGGGTACTCGGTCTCGCGGCGCACCCGTTCGAGGAAATGCGGCCCGAGTTCTGTCGCGGGCCCGCCGATGACCACCTCGATCGGGTCGAGCAGCGCACTGATGAGCTTGACGGCCCGGGCCAGCGCGCGGGCGCCCTCGTCGAGATGCTCTTCGTCGGCCTGGGCTGCGAGTTCACGGATCTCAGGGGCATCCATCGCGTCGGAGAACTCGTCGCCGAGCATCGCCCCCAGAGCCGCAGCCGACTCCAGGCATCCGCGCTGCCCGCACCGGCAGACGCGCGCGGCCTCTCCGAACACGACCTGCACATGCCCGATCTCACCGGCACGGTCACGCGGGCCCGGTGCCAGCTCGCCGTCGAGCGTGACGGCCGCACCGACACCGCCGCCGAGGTGGATGAAGAGCCGATACCCGGACGGGGATTGCTCCATACCGGCTTCGGCGATGGCCTCCGCGTCGACGTCGTTGATCAGCATCACGGGCGCATCGAGCATCCGCTCGAACCGCTCGGCGAGAGGCACGTTCTGCCACTTGAGCTGCACGCTCTCCAGCACCGCCCGTCCGTCGGTGGTGCCGGGCAGCTGGACGCCCGCGGCGAGGAGCCGTCCGCCGAACTCGGCGGCCACCGCGGACACGGCCTCGTCGAGAGCGCGGTCGCGGTTGTCGGCCGAGTAGTTGACCCGTCGCACGTCGACCTCGGTGCCGTCGAGCGCGACGAGGGCGATGTCCGCGTGGAGAGGCTGCACCACCAGCACCAGGATCAGGTGGTGGCTCGCATCGACGCTGAGGGTGGTCGCCCGCTTGCCGCCGGTGCTCGCGGCCTGCTCTCCCTCGACGATCAGTCGGCTCTCGATGAGCTCGGCGACCAAGGACGACGCGGTGGCCGCGGTCAGTCCCGTCGCTCGTGCGATCCCGGCTCGCGTCTGCGTGCCCGGGTTGCGGAAGACCAGCTGCAGCGCCCGACGCAGGTTCGCACGCCGAACCGACGCCTGGGTGTCGAGGCCGTCATCCGTGCTCAGCATGTGTTCCCGTTCCACCGCTCGTCGCGTGCGAACTGTTGACAGATCGTGGCGCGATCCGTAGTCTCTCCCTAAGTTTATTCATTGAACTTAGTTGGTCAATCGACCTCATGAAACTCCGGACGGGCGAGTGCTGCACACACCGTCGCCCGTCCGGCTCCTCTTCACCGGCCTTCGGCCGCTTCGGTGTGGTGGCGGATGACCTCCGCCACCACGAAGTTGAACCACTTCTCCGCGAACTCCGGGTCGAGATGCGCCTCCTCGGCGAGAGCGCGCAGCCGTGCGACCTGCTGCTCCTCCCGATTCGGGTCGGATGCCGGCATCTCGTGCTCCGCTTTCAGATGCCCGACCTGCTGGGTGGCGCGGAAGCGCTCGGCCAGCATGAAGATCAGTGCGGCGTCGATGTTGTCGATGGTGGCGCGAAGCCGGAGCAGTTCGGCCTTCGGGTCCTCGGCGGCGGTCATGCCCCTACTCTAGAGCCGCGGCACACCCCGGTTTCGACTCGGGGCACCGCTATCGTGAGCACATGAGCAACGAAGAGCCGCCGGCATCCGCGCCCCTCGACGACGCCACGTCGGACACCGCGCCCGCAGCACCGGCGACGACCCGGCGCGGGTCCACTCCCGCGCCCGCGGTCGCGGCCACCGCGGACGCCGCCCCTCGCCCCGTCGTGATCGAGCCGATGACGCCGAGCCGCTCGTTCTGGACCCGCATCGACCGGCCGTTCGTGTTCGGCTTCCTGGTGACGCTGGGCGGACTGGGCGCGATCGTGATCGGCCTCGCCCTGTCGAACCTGTCGACCGTGCTCATCTACATCGCCCTCGCCCTGTTCGGTGCGCTCGGCCTCGACCCCGCCGTGCGATTCCTGGAACGCCGCGGTCTCTCCCGAGTGGTGTCCGTCGTCATCACGATCCTCGCGCTCATCGTGGTGTTCGCCCTCGTGCTGTGGATGATCATCCCGGTCGTGATCGATCAGATCGTGAGCTTCGTGGAATCCGTGCCCGGCATGATCAAGGACTTCACCAACAGCGACATCTATGCCACGCTCGATGCCCAGTTCGGCGATCAGTTCCAGGATCTCGTCGCCGAGGTGCAGGCGTTCCTGACCGACTTCGGCAACCTGGCGACGATCGGCGGCGGCGCCCTCGCCGTCGGCGCCTCGATCGCCACCGGCATCTCCGGTGCGATCATCGTGCTCGTGCTGACGCTGTACTTCCTCGCGTCGCTGCCCGCCATGAAGCAGGGGCTGCTGCGTCTCGCCCCGGCCCGCGACCGCGCCCGCGCCGGAGACATCACTGATCAGATCACCGACTCGGTCGGCGGCTACGTGATGGGGATGGTGGTCCTCGCCTTCTGCAACGCGACGCTCGCCCTGCTGCTCTACCTGTTCCTCGGCCTGCCGTTCCCGCCGCTGATGGCAGCCATCGCGTTCTGCGTCACGCTGATCCCGCTGGTCGGCTCGGTGCTGTTCTGGATCCTCGGCACCTGCCTGGCGCTGTTCACCAACCCGATCGCCGCCCTGATCTTCGCGGCCATCTATCTCGTCTACATGCAGATCGAGGCGTATGTGATCACCCCGCGCGTGATGAACCGCGCCGTGTCGGTTCCGGGCTCGCTCGTCGTGATCGGCGCCCTCGCCGGCGGCACGCTGCTCGGCCTGCTCGGGGCGCTCGTGGCCGTGCCGGTCACGGCATCCATCCTCATCATCATCAAACAGGTCCTGGTCCCGAAACAGGACGCCAGGATCTGACGCCTCCGCGACGACGAAGCGCCCGGACCCTCACGGGTCCGGGCGCTTCTGTCATTCCGACTCAGATGAGGTCGTTGTCGGTCAGCCACTTCTTGGCGATGTCGCTCGCCGACTTCTCGTCGACCGTGCTCTGCACGTTCAGACCGACGAGCTCCTCAGCGGTGAGCTTGGCGCTGATCGCGTTGATCACGTCGGCGATCTCGTCGGCGACGTCGTCCGAGACGATCGGCACGACGTTGGAGGCCAGGATGATGTTCTCCGGGTCTTCGAGCGCGACGATGTCTTCGGTCTGGAAGGCGGGGTCGGCCGAGTAGATGTCGGCGACCTGGATCTCGCCGGCGAGCAGAGACTCGAGGGTGGTCGGGCCGGTCGCCGAGAAGCCGAGGTCGACGCCGTAGACCTCCTTCGCTGCTGCCGGACCGTAGGGACGCTGCTCGAACTCCGGCGCGGCGCCGATCGTCACCGGCGTCGTCACCTTCGAGAGGTCGGCGATCGAGGTGAGACCGTTCGCGTCGGCGAAGCTCTTCAGCACCGTGTAGGTGTCCTGATCAGAAGCCTCGGCGTAGTCGAGAGCGGTCAGGCCGTCGGGCAGCGCCTCCTTCAGGGCCGCGTAGACGTCGTCGGGGCTGGTCGCGGTCGCGTCCTTGTCGAGGTATTCGAGCAGGTTGCCCGTGTACTCGGGGAACAGGTCGATCGCGCCGGACTCGACGTCGGGCATGTAGGCATCGCGCTGTCCGATGCTGAACTGCTCGTCGACCGTGAAGCCGGCAGCTTCCAGAGCCTGCGAGTAGATCTCGGCGATGATCTCGTTCGAGTAGTAGGCCTGCGAGCCGATGACGATGGTGTCGTCTCCGGAGCCCGCGTCGTCGGTCGGGGCATCGAGCGGGTTGCTGTTGGCGCAGCCGGCGAGGACGAGCGCCGCGACGAGCGCGGTGCCACCGGCGAGGGCGAGTCGTGACTTGCGTGCTGTGAACATGGGACTTCCTCTTCTCTGGAACAACGGGGGTGAAGCTGTGGGACGGTGTCAGGCTGTGGCGGGCGACGGCGCCGAGGCTGCGGCGCGCGACCGACGCGTCGTGGTCGGCGCACGCACACCTGCCGGGACGGCGGCGCGCTGGAGGAGGGCGAAGATCAGATCGACGATCAGGGCGAGCACGGCGACGAGGATCGCGCCGCCGAGCACCTGATCGAACTTGCGCAGCGGGATGCCCTGGATGATCGGCCAACCGAGGCCGCCGAGGTTGACGTACGCGGCGATCGTGACCGTCGCGATCACCTGGAGGAGTGCCGCGCGGATGCCGCCGACGAGGAGAGGCAACCCCAGGGGAACCTCGACCTTCCAGAACACCTGCCATTCGGTCATCCCCATCGAGCGCGCCGAATCGAGCACCCGTCGGTCGATGGCCTCGAGACCCGTGTAGGCGCCGGCGAGCAGCGAGGGGATCGCGAGGAGCACGAACGTGATGATCGCCGCCTCGGGCACGCGGAGCACACCCAGGAGCAGCACCAGCAGCACCATGAGTCCGAACGACGGGATCGCACGTGCGGCTCCGGAGACCGCGACCGCGATCTCCCTGCCCTTGCCCGTGTGGCCGATGAGCCATCCCAGCGGCACCGCGATGACGGCGGCGATCAGCACCGAGATCAGCGTGTAGTACATGTGCTGGCCGAACAGGATCGGCAGCGCATACGGCCCCTCCCACCGGTCGGGGGAGAAGAGCCAGGCGAAGGCGTCGGCGAACACGTTCATGCGGCGGCCCCCAGGGTGGCGGTCCTGCGCGCGGCGGAAGGCGTCTTCGCCGCGCGCGTCCACGGCATGAGCGCACGGCCGAGCAGCAGGAGCAGCAGGTCGATCACGAGCGCGATCACGACGACGGCGATGACACCGGCGAACACCTCCGCCAGGATGCGTCGCTGCAGACCGTTCGTGAACAAGTAGCCGAGGTTGTTCACCCCGACCAGGATGCCGACGGTGGCGAGGGAGATGGTGCTGACGGCGGCAACACGGAGTCCGGCGAGCACGACGGGTCCGGCGAGAGGGAAATCGACGGTCCAGAACCGACGGAACCCGCCGTAGCCCATCGCGGTGGCCGACTGCCGGATCGCGGGATCGACCGAGTCGAGGCCGTCCGAGACGGCACGCACCAGGATCGCGACCGCGTAGATGGTGAGGCCGATGATGAGGTTCACCGGGCTGCGCGCCGGATACCCGGCCACGGACGGGAGGAGGATCAGCAGGGCGAGCGAGGGGATCGTGTACAGCAGCCCGGTCAGAACGATGACCGGACCCTTCACCAGCTGGTACCGCCAGGCGACCCAGCCCAGCGGCAGCGACAGCACGAAGCCGAGCACGATCGCGATCGCACTCTGCTGCAGGTGGATCGCGGTCAGCTCGAGGATGAGGCCGAGATTGTCGACGATCCAGTTCACGGAGCGCCCTTCGTCGCGCTCTCCTCGCTCAGGAGCGCATCGGTGACGGCATCCGGCACGTCGATGATCGACCCCTGCGTGCGGCCCTCGCCATCGACCACCACGGTGCCGTGCGGCGTCTGCTTGAGGTGCAGAGCACGGCGTCCGCGTTCGGCGCCGATGAACGCCGAGACGAAGTCATCCGCGGGGTTCTCGATGATCTCGCTCGGGCTGCCCACCTGCACGATGCGCGCGCCCTTGTCGAGGATGACGACCTGGTCGCCGAGCAGGAACGCCTCGTCGATGTCGTGCGTGACGAAGACGACCGTCTTGTCGAGCTCACGCTGCAGTCGCAGGGTCTCCTGCTGCAGGTCGGCCCGCACGATGGGGTCGACCGCGCCGAAAGGCTCGTCCATGAGCAGGATGTTCGGGTCGGCGGCGAGTCCGCGGGCCACACCGACACGCTGCTGCTGGCCGCCGGACAGCTGGCTCGGGTAGCGCTCGGCGAGCGCCTGGTCGAGGCCGACCGTGTCGAGCAGTTCGCGCGCCCGCTGGTGAGCCGGTCCCTTCTTCACCCCGGTGAGCCGCAGGACCGTGGCCACGTTGTCGATCACCGTGAAGTGCGGCATGAGCCCGGAGTTCTGCATGACGTAGCCGATGCGTCGGCGCAGAGCCACCGGGTCGCCCTGGAGTACGCTCTCGCCATCGATCTCGACCTCACCCGAAGTGGGCTCGACCATGCGGTTGATCATGCGCAGCAGGGTGGTCTTGCCGCAGCCGGACGACCCGACGAACACGGTCGTCTTGCGCGAGGGCAGCACGAGGCTGAAGTCGTCGACGGCGAGGGCGCCGCCGGGGAACCGCTTGGTGACGTTACGGAACTCGATCATGGCTGGTCTCCAGTCGGTCGATCGATGTGCGAGCGGACGAGTCTTTGCTCTTCTGATGGCTACGGGGCTCTTCTGATGGCTACGGGGCTCTTCAGATGGCTACGGGGCTCTTCAGATGGCTACGGGGCTCTTCAGATGGCTACGGGCCGACCTCGACGCGGGGATCGAACGCCACGAATCCGGAGAAGTCCTTGCCGACGCGGTCGAACGCCGAGGGATAGGGATTCGGATACGACCAGGCGTAGTCGGTGTGGAGCTCACCATCGGTCTGCACCGAGAAGTACTGAGCGGCACCCTTCCACGGACAGGTGTACGGGGTGGGGCTCTCGACGAGCACTCCGGGCGTGATGGATGCGGGTGGGAAGTACCAGTTCCCCTCGATGCGGGCGAGATCGCTCTCGTCGGCTTCGGCGATGACGGTTCCTGCGAGTACAGCCTTCATGGTCCTGCCTCCTCGGATGTGGGTTCGAGCGTATAAGACGGTGCAGACATCAGGGGCGAGGGTTGCGCCACCGCCGTCAATGTGAGAAACAATCCGGATCCTGTTCGGCACCGTCGTGCGAATGGATTGCCCCCGATGTCTGGATCAGTTGTCCGTGCCGGGGTCAGGCGGAATCGCGGCCGTAGCCCTCGAGCAGTCGCAGCCAGATCTCGCTGATCGTCGGGTATGACGGCACCGCGTGCCAGAGGCGGGCGATCGGCACCTCTCCGACGATCGCGACGGTGGCCGCGTGCACCAGCTCCGCCACCTCGGGGCCGACGAACGTCGCACCGACCACGACGTCGCGGTCGGTGTCGATCACGAGTCGCGCCTGTCCTTCGAAGCCGTCTTCGTAGAGGCTCGCCCCGGCGACCCAGCCCAGGTCGTAGTCGACGGCCTTCGCCGCGATACCGGCCTTGACCGCCTGGGCCTCGGTGAGCCCGACGGAGCCGACCTCGGGAATCGAGAACGTGACCTGCGGCACGGCGGCCTGGTCGGCGGTCGCGACGTGACGACCCCACGGGGCATCGTCGACGTCTTCGCCCTTGGCGCGCGCGACGATCACATCGCCGGCGGCGCGCGCCTGGTACTTGCCCTGGTGGGTGAGGAGCACGCGGCCGTTGACGTCGCCGACCGCATAGAGCCAGTCGTTGCCCGGGACGCGGAGCGTGTCATCCGTCTCGATCCAGCGGCCGGGCTCCAGCCCCACGACGTCGAGGCCGATGTCACCGCTGCGCGGGGAGCGGCCGGTCGCGGCGAGCACCTCCGTCGCGGTGATCTCCTCGCCGCCGTCGAGGGTGATGGTCACGCCGTTCGCGCCGCGGTGCACAGATTCGGTGCCGGTTCCGGTGCGCACGTCGACCCCGAGTTCCTTGAGACCAGCGGCGACGCGCTCGCCCGCGAAGGACTCCATTCCACCGAGCAGTCCGCTGCGGGCGATCACGGTGACCTTCGAGCCGAGCGCGGCGTAGGCGGTGGCCATCTCGACGGCCACGACCCCTCCGCCGATGACGGTCAGGCTGTCGGGCAGCTCTTCGGCGCTGGTCGCCTCGCGGCTGGTCCACGGGGTGGCCTCGCGGAGACCGTCGATGGGCGGGATGACGGCATCCGATCCGGTGCTGATGGCGACAGCGTGCCGGGCCGTGAGCACGCGCTCTGTGCCGTCGGCATCCGTCACGGTCACTTCACGTTCGCCGCTGATACGGCCGTGGCCGCGGGCCAGGTCGATGCCGGCCGAGTCGAGCCACTTCACCTGGCCGTCATCCGACCAATTGCTGGTGAACGAGTCTCGACGGTCGAACACCGCGCGCACGTCGAGCTTTCCCGTCACCGCCTGCGAAGACCCGCCCACGTGCTGAGCAGCCCGGAGCGCCTGCGCCGAGCGCAGCAGCGCCTTCGACGGCATGCACGCCCAGTAGGAGCATTCGCCCCCGACGAGCTCGCTCTCCACGATGATCGCGGTGAGCCCGCCCTGCACGGCTCGGTCGGCGACGTTCTCGCCCACCGGACCACCGCCCAACACGATCAGGTCGTACTCGTCGGTCTTCTCCGCAGCGTTCATGCGTCGCACCTCTCCGTGAGCCGGTTACGTGGCCCAGTCTCGCTCAAGAGCAACGTCGAGTCACGGGTGAGTTGTTCCCTGCGGCGTGGCGTGGGGGCGGGAACTCGGATGTGGGAAGTGAACGACGTCGCTCGCCGCCGGCCATCAGCATGAGGAGTCCGAGGGGCACAGCCCTGAGCACGACCTACCAGAACTGTCCGAGGGCGGTGCGGTAGTGAACGTTCTCTCTGAGGTCCGGGAACTCGCCTTCAATGCGTGTTCGAACGCGGCTCAAGAACTCCACGGTCGCACGAGAGAATTCGGACAACTCCACGACTCCCTGCCCGATCGCGTAGTTCGTTCGAACAACCACCCGCTCGTCTTGCACGTTGAACTCGATCACGTGATCTGAATCTGTGAACTCGAAGACGGCGGAGCCCTCTCGGACGAGCGCCTCCCCGATCAGTCGAAATGAGAGCGCGAAATCGAAGATCGGGATCCAACCCCAATCTGTGCTGAAATTGACACCGCCCAACACGAATCGGACATCGCCCAAGAAGCAGTCGTATCGGAGCTGAACATCGCTCAATTCTCGCCATGACGAGATCGAGCATTCGGAGGCATGATGAATCGTAAAGTCGAGCTCAAATACCAGCCTCTTATGGCGTCAGGTTCGGAGCGCCCAGCACAGCTGCCATCTATTTTCTGTTCCGCGGACGCGGCGGCGCGCGCAGATCCGAGCCGACCCCAAGCCAATTGTTGAGAGATCGAGCAATGTCATTCGCAGTACGGCGGCCGCAAACCGTACCTCTCAGGGAGACTAACGTGCCGTCCTTCAGTTCGGCTTCAAGTTCTCCACTCTCAAATGGTCCTGCATCAATTGCCCACGCAAGAAAGTAGAAAGGCCCTTCGTAGGCCTGAACCCGAAATCGTGCCAATTTACCTCGAGAGATCCTCTTTCGCGACCACCATGTGTTTACGACCACAGTATCGTCCACCGTCTCGATACCCGTGAAGGGAAGCCGCAACCAAAGCCACGCTGTTAGCAGCAATAAAGGGGCCGCGATGAGCCGCAGCACGCCAGGAAACTCGACCTGCATCGGGTTGATCAGAAGCAGCGCGGGAGCAAATCCGGTGTAGACAGAAGAAACTGCCAGGCGTCCAGCGCGCCCACGCCTCCCCGTAGGGGTATCGAAGCTAGGCTGAGACATAGAACCTACCGATTTTGAATGCCTTGCTTGGGGCCATTGGCTGCGTCGTCCGGAGAGGCCTTAGTATACTCTGAAGGCTATTAGACGCAACCACTTCCGCGCCGGCCCTCGACGCCCGAACTCTCTGGCTTATCGGTCGAATAGTGCTTCGCGTTACCGCACCAACCGGATTTCGAACAACTTTTTGCGTCACAACCAATAGGCCAATTGCAGTGACGGCCTTTCGCGCTATGCCACCAGTCACTGCAGATGCCGCCTCGATTGCGACGTTGCCCCAATCTCCTTGCATGGCATATGCAGCGCCCTTAATGACGGAACACGCTGTTCCCAGTATGCCAAAGGCAAACGTGCAACCAATCTGAACTACAGAGTTCTCCGTGATGGCTTTTCCGATGTCCGACCACCACTCCTTACCGCTGAGGTCGTGTCCGTTGATGGGGTCGGTGGGCCACGAGTAGTCGTTCGCCCCACCACCTTCGATCGGGTCGACCTGCAGGAACCGCCCGAGGGCGGGGACATACAACCGCACCCCCATCTCCACCACCAGCGCTGACCCCGCCGACTCCGCGGGCTTCAACGCACCCTGATGCCACAGCGTGTTCCCCGCCACCTGCCCGGTATTATCCGACGCAGTCGTCCCGATCGCGAACGTCACCGGATCCACCGGCTGACCGAATGGATCCCACAACAACAACCCGCCCGTCGTCGTCCCGGCGCGGGTCACCAAGCCGTGTCCCCCCAAACCGGGGAACGACCACGTCACCTCCCCGGCCTGGTTCGTCCACGACACCCCACCCGGCAACCCGACACTCCGGGTCAGCTCCGCACCGGACTTCTGACCCCACGCCGCATCACCACCCGCCGCATACAGGTAGTTCGTCGTCGCCGCCGGGCCCGCACCCGTCGGATCTATCGTCCGCGTGGCGATACGTCCGGTCGCGTCGCGCACGATCCGCACCGTCGTCCCATCGTCGTACGTCGTCCCGATATGCCTGTTCGCCGCGTCATACGACAACTGCATATCACCCAAGCGAACCGTGTTTCCCCGCACGTCGTACACGATAACGAATTTGTAACTTCGCTTGAAGAACGCTCGGCCCGCGGGAGGTTGATGGGTGGCCACGCCCGGCGGTAAACGGCGGCCCAGGCGATGGCCCCGAGACGCTAGGCGACGATCGCGGGCTCGGCGACGGACCGCCGGTCGGCGAAGGCCCGCGGGTAGGCACGCCGGAGCGCGACGACGACCAACGTGGCCACGGTCACCTTGATCAGGTCGCCGGGGAGGAACGCCAGGCTCGACAGGGCGGTGAGGTCGAGGGGGATTCCGGTCACGAGCGCCTGCACGGGGATGCCGAACGCGTAGACGACGAGCACCCCGCCGACCAGGGCGGCGACGGCGGCGCGCCACCACGTGAAGCGCCCGGCGCGCATGATGAGGCCGATCACGACGACACCGGCGATCCACCCGATCATGTAGCCGACGGTGGGTCCGACGAAGACTCCCAGGCCCCCGCGTCCTCCCGCCAACACGGGCAGTCCGACCGCGGCGAGCGCGAACACGAGGGCGATCGACCAGGGGGCGATGCGCGGGCCGAGTACGAGGCCGGCCAGCATGACGCCGAGCGTCTGCCCCGTGATGGGCACTCCGCCGGGGAGCGGGACGACGACGGTGCCGAGCACGATGATGAGAGCGGCGAACACGGCCACCCGGCCGAGAGTCGCGCTGGTGTCGCGGGGGGAATCGGTCATGGCGCGTCCTTCCTGAACGGTGTTCACCTGAACACCGTTCACCAGAGTATGGGCGGCCTCTGATCAGCGCAACTTCAGCGAGGCTGCGGCACCAGCACGATCTTTCCCCGCTGGCGGCGCTGGGCGATGGCGTCGTGCGCGGCCGCCGCATCCTCGAGACCGTATTCATCGACGGGAGGAGAGGTTCGCCCGTCTGCGAGCGCGGCGAGAGCTCGCGCCTCGAGCGCGCGCAGATCGGCGACAGCACGCCCGAGAGGCACGGTGACGGAGAGAGAACCTTGCACGATGTCGTCCGTATCGAGGCGGAGGATCTCTCCGCTCGACCAGCCGATGATCACGACGCGTCCACCCCGACCGAGACTCTCCAGGGCCGCTCGCGCAGTCCCGCCGCCGACACCGTCGAGGAGCACGGACGGCTGCTTCCCGTCGAGCAGCTCGCCCATCCGATCGGGCCACGACTCATCGTTCGCATCGAGCGGCACGAGCCTGCCTCGGGCGTGCTTCTCACCGAGGTCGAGATGCTCGACCACGGCGCGCTTCGCCGGGCCTCCGTGGAGCGCGACGACCGTCGCCCCTTCCGACAACGCAAGTTGGACCATCTGGCTGCCGAGACCTCCCGATGCTCCGGGGACCACCACGACGTCGGTCGGCCGGATCTGCGCGGCGTCCCAGACCAGCTGGGCCGTCCGGCCCGTGCCGATGGTCGCTACCGCCTGCGAGAACGCCACACCGTCGTCGATGACGTGCAGTGCCGACGCCGCCGACAGCGCGAACTCGGCGTATCCGCCGCTGCGGAAACCGACGTGGGCGACCACTCGCGCGCCGATGAGGTCCGCATCGACCCCCGGCCCCACGGCGTCGACGACACCGGCGATCTCGCGGCCCGGCGTCATGGGCAGCGTCGGCCGCGGCATCGACGGCAGTGCGGCATCCCTCCGGATGTCGAGGTCGACGGCGTGCACCCCCGCGGCGGCGACGCGCACGCGCACCTCTCCCTCCGCGGGGATCGGCAGCGTCGCCTCCTCGATCCTGAGCACCTCGGATTCTCCGAACTCGCGCTGCACGATTGCTCGCATGGTCTCCCTCTCCTTCTCGTCGGTGATCGCCGCGTCGCCGCTCATACGACCCCCTCGGTCTGCGTTTCGGTCGTGACGGCATCGACACGGATCCTCGGCGCGAGGATCGCCGCCGCGAAGGCGACCACCGCCGCCAGCACGAACACCCCGAGGAACGGATCGGCAGCCGCGAGCGCGGCGAACAGCGTGCCGGTCACGGCGAGCGCCATCGCGCTGCCGAAGGAGTCCGCGACCGTCATCGCGCCGCTGTTGAACCCCTGGTTCTCCGGCGTCGACATCGCGAGCGTCAGCGCACTGGTGCGCGGGCTCATGAGCCCCATCCCCATTCCGGCGACGACCCAGGCGACCGCGACCATCAGGGCGTCCCAGCGGAAGCCCGCGGTCGCCACGGTGAGCAGGATGCCGACCAGCACCAGGATCGTGCCGACCCGCACCGCCGTCACGCTCGAGAGCCGGGCACCCATCCGCCCCTGGACCGTCGCGGCGACGGACCAGGCGAGAGCGCCGCCGGTGAGCGAGAGCCCGGCGAGCGTCGGCGAGAGCTCGTAGCGATCGGTCAGCAGATAGGGCAGGTATACCTGCGCCCCGAAGAACGCCGCCGCGGCCACACCGCGCACGAGGATGACCGAGGGCAGCCCGCGGCGCGCCCGAAGCGTGCCGCGCGGGACCAGAGGCCGCACGGCGACGAGGGCGATCACCACGGCGACGAGGGACAGCACGGGGCCGATCGCGGGGATGCCGCCGACCAGGTTCAGCGCGAGCACGGCGGCGGCGGCGAGGACCGACCACCCGAGTCGGCCGAATGCCCAGGGGGTCGTCGCATCCCCGTCGTTCGCGAGCCCGCGAAGCGCGGGGATCACCATCAGCAGCGCCACGAGCACGAGGATGACCACGCCGAGGAAGACCCAGTGCCAGCTCCAGAGCTCGGTCACGGCTCCCGCGACCGTCGGGCCGATCAGCGACGGGACGACCCAGGCGGCCGCGAAGCCGGCGAAGATCGCCGGATGGAGCGCCTGCGGGTAGACGCGCGCGACCACGACGTACAACGCCACCATCAGGCCGCCGCTGCCGAGACCCTGCGCGAACCGCCCCGCGACCAGGATCTCCATGCTCGGCGCGAGACCCGCGATGAGCAGCCCGACGATGAACATCGCGACCGCCGTGTACAGCGGGGCGACCGGTCCGCGACGGTCGGCCCAGTTCCCCGCGATCACCATGCCGATGACCCCGGTGGCCAGGGGACCGGCGAAGGCGAGCGCATACAGGCGCTCGCCACCGAGGTCGGCGCTGACGGTCGGCATCACGGTGGTCACGGCCAGGGACTCGAACGCCCCGAGGAACACGAGCGCGCACGCGCCGATGGTGATCCAGAGGTATTCGCTGCTCATGATGCGCGGTGCGGCCGTGCCCGGCGTCGACACCTGCTCGGTCTGCGTGGTCATGGAGACGACGCTAGAACCTCAAGTGAGGTTGAGGTCAAGCGCGAAGTTCTCCGGGGAGCCTCAGCGCACCGGCAGGAAATGCGTCGGCGTCGGAACCTGGGCCTCGTGACGGATGCCGAGGGGCGCGCCCGTGCGCTCATCGAGGTCGAGCAACGCGATGGTGTCGGAGCGCTGACCGGCGACGAGCATCTTGCCCTCGTGGACGAGATGATGCCGCGGCCAGTCGACACCCGAGTCGGCGAGAGCCACGGATTCCAGAGCCTCGCCCCCACCACGCACCCGTAACGCCGCGATCGTGTTGCTTCCGCGAAGTGCTGTGTAGAGGAAGTGTCCGTCGCGCGAACGGGCGAGCTCGGCGGGGAAGTCCCTGCCCACTTCGGCGATCGGACTCGTCAGCGTCACCGACACGACGCTCCAGGTGCCGTCCGCCGCGCGCGCGAGCGTGAACACCTCGCAGGAGTACTCGGTGACCACGTGCAGGTGTCCGCTGGGGTGCAGGACCATGTGCCGCGGGCCGGTGCCGAGCGGGAGCACGACCTCGTGGTCGAGCACGAGTCCGCTGCCACTCTGCCGCCAGAAGCGCACGAGGTCGAAGCCGAGGTCGGTCGTCGCGACCCGGCCGTCGGGAAGGAAGACCGCTGCGTGCGCGTGCGAGACGCGGTCACCGCCGACCCCGTACGGGTCGATGGCCGCGATGCCGTCTCCGGGAGGGGTCACTCCCGTCACTCCGGGGGCCGACACGCCAGATGTCGGACGCGACTGGCCGAAACGTCCGCCATCTGGCGTGTCGGCGGGCATTTCGGGGTCGGGTTCACCGAACAGGGCCGCGCGGAGCGCCGCCGCGGCATCCGGTTTCGCGGGCACGATGCGCCCCTCCGCATCGAGGTCGAACCGCACCACGCGGCCGTCCCCGTAGCAGCTGGCGATCAGGGCCGAACCGTTCGGGGCGACCGCGACGTGGCAGACGTACTGACCGACCGCGGCGGGCGGGCCCAGAGGCGTGAGAGCCGATTCGCCCGAACGAGAGAAGGCCTGCACAGCAGAGTCGCCCTCGAGTGCCGCATAGACGACATCGAGGGACGGATGCTGCGCGAGCCACGACGGCGACGGCGTCTCGACCACAGCGCCGCGGTAGGCGAGGGTCGACGCCTCGCGGCCCTCATCCCCCGCGAGCAGGCCGATGCCGTCGGCGGAGCCGTCCATCGCGGCGCCGTAGCCGCCGAGCCAGAAGCGCGTCACGATGCGCGGATCAGTCGAGCAGATCGTGGCGGACGATGACCTGGTCGCGCTCCGGGCCGACGCCGATCACCGAGATGCGCGTGTTGCTCATCTTCTCGAGCGCCAGCACGTAGTCCTGCGCGTTCTGCGGCAGGTCCTCGAAGGTGCGCGCAACCGAGATGTCTTCGTTCCAGCCCGGGAAGTACTCCAGGATCGGCTTCGCGTGGTGGAAGTCGGTCTGGTTGACCGGCACCTCGTCGAAACGCTCGCCGTCGACGTCGTAGGCGACGCACACCGGGATCTGCTCGAGACCGGTGAGGATGTCGAGCTTGGTGAGCACGAGGTCGGTGATGCCGTTGATGCGCGTGGCGTAGCGCGTGATGGGCGCGTCGTACCAGCCGACTCGGCGCGGACGGCCGGTGGTGGTGCCGAACTCGAAGCCCTGCTTGCGCAGCCACTCGCCCTGCTCGTCGAAGAGCTCGGTCGGGAACGGGCCCGAGCCGACGCGGGTCGTGTACGCCTTGACGATGCCGACGATGCGGTCGAGCGCACCGGGTCCCACTCCCGCACCCGTCGCCGCGCCTCCGGCCGTGGCCGACGACGAGGTCACGAACGGGTAGGTGCCGTGGTCGATGTCGAGCATCGTCGCCTGTCCACCCTCGAACACGACGACCTCGCCGCGGTCCAGGGCCTGTGCGATCAGGTAGCCGGTGTCGGCGACCATCGGCCGCAGCCGCTCGGCGTACGACAGCAGGTCTTCGACGACCTCGTCGGCGGTGATCGCGCGGCGGTTGAAGATCTTCACCAGCAGGTGGTTCTTCTGGTCGAGGGCGCCCTCGACCTTCTGGCGCAGGATGTTCTCGTCGAACAGGTCCTGCACGCGGATGCCCACGCGGTTGATCTTGTCGGCGTATGCCGGACCGATGCCGCGACCGGTCGTGCCGATCATGCGCTTGCCGAGGAAGCGTTCGGTGACCTTGTCGAGCGTGCGGTGGTACTGCGTGATGATGTGCGCGTTGGCGCTGACCTTGAGACGTGAGACGTCGATGCCACGAGCGGCGAGCGCTTCGAGCTCGAAGAACAGCACCTCGAGGTCGACCACGACGCCGTTGCCGATCACGGGTGTCACACCGGGAGACAGGATGCCTGAGGGCAGCAGGTGCAGCGCGTACTTCTCGTCACCCACGACGACGGTGTGTCCGGCGTTGTTGCCGCCGTTGAACTTCACCACCCAGTCGGTGCGCTCACCGAGAAGATCGGTGGCCTTGCCCTTTCCTTCGTCGCCCCACTGCACGCCGACGATAACGATTCCTGGCATGGGTAACCCCCTGGCTTTCGCCGGGTTTGCACCGGCCGATGAGCTGGCCCTCTTCGGGCGGTCCCATCCTATCGAAGGGTTCCGGTGCGCCCTTTTCGGGTGTCACCGAGAGCCCGGCGAAGTCGAAGGTGACCATCAGGTCGACGGGCCACTCCGGGTTCGGCGAGCCCCGACCATCGGTGTATCCCCCAGCGAGGGCGCCGTGCCGACGAGATACGCGCCGTCGGGCACGGCGATCAGCGACTAGTTGTGTAGGGCGATGATGGCCTCAGCGACGGGGGCATGCCGGCGTCGCTGATCTTCGCTCCAATAGCCGAGTAGGTGCAGCGTCGCGGTCCGGAATAGCAACGCTCGTAGCAGCAGCTGGCGCCAGTGCTCGATCCCGAAGTCGTGGCTCAAATCCTGCACGGGATACCCATGCCAACAGGCGGCGTCGACCACTGCAATAGCAGCGCCAAGACCGGGAGGACGCCAATACGGGGCCCAGTCGATGACAAAGGGAGGATGTCCCTCGGCGAACATCACATTGCCTAACAGGTCTCCGTGGATCACCTGTTCGGATGCTGCGATCGACCAGCACTCGCTCTCGAGGCGCTCGAGGAAGCTATCGGTCGGTGGTGCCGCCTCACCCCAGGCGATCCGGTCAGCTCGACTCCACGGGTCCGACGATGCCTCGATGAACGACGGACGAGGCTCCGAGGCAATGGCTGCCTGAAACGCCAGACCCGCCTGCACTATGTCATCGACACGAGTTTCATCTGGCGCGCCGGGCACCCACTCCATCGCATGCCACCCGTCTCGAACCCAGTTGCCCTCATGGTCCACGAGAGGTCGAGGGACACTGAACTCGCTCGACTTCTGCAATCTAGACAAGACCCCCGATTTCCAGGCCGTCTCAACGACGTCCCCCGTCGGTCTGAGAACAACGTCACCAAACCGCCACGTCAGACCCCGCCCGCCGGGCAGCAACTCCGGGGCTCCTACGCCACCGAATGCTCCGGCTGTCTGTGAGGACGGCGGCACCGATCGAATCGTCTCCACCATGCCCTCATCTAACCGTGCTCTGCCGGACCCACGTGACTCAGGAGCTGAGGTGGACGGTGTCGTTGAGGCGAGCGACCGTACGGTTGTGGAAGTAGTCGTCTTCAACCAGTCGGGTGATGCTGCCGGAGTCCACGGTGAAGCTCGCGTGGGTGAGAGCATCGAGCGGCATGCCGATCCAGTGAGCGATGACGAGGGTCGCGGTTCCTCCGTGGGTGACGATGATCTTCTGTCGAGGGGAGTCAGACAGGATCATCTCCATGCCTGCGTAAACACGACGCGCCCATTGAAGTTTCGTTTCGGCACCTTCGAGTCCTTCGTCATGGTCCATTCGTTCGCCGTCCAGCGGTGGCGGCACGAATCTCTCACGGAACCAGGCATCGGGCTTGCCCTCGCCGGCGCCGTAAGACTTCTCGCGCAGCTCGGCCAGCCATATCGGCTGAAGATCTAGGCGCTCCCCGATAGCAGCCGCGGTTTGGGCGGTCCGGCGAAGGTCGGAGCTATAGAGCGCTGCGTCCGACTGCACGCTCGTTGCTAGGGCCGATGCAATTCGTTGAGCCTGTTCGACTCCGCGCTCCGTCAGTTCCGAGTCGAACCATCCTCCGACGCGGTGTTCCACGTGATGGGTTGCTTCGGGATGAGTCACGACGAAGAGTTCTTTCACATCCGCGATCTAAGCACGCCATTGCGCATCGGTTTGCGCCCCCTCGGTGTCCCCATGGCCTGCCGAAAACGATCGCTTGGGGTGGATCGATGATCTCGATCCACCCCAACTGACGACTTTCGTGAGATCGGACAGTCGGCTCGCCCGATGTCGGATTCAGGGACGCTCGGCGCCGGTCAGAACACGTACAGCTGGCCGAGGATCAGGATGACGATGAAGAAGGCGACGGCGATCCCCCCGATGATCGTGAGGGTCCGTGCCGAGAGCTTCGCGACACCCCACCCCACGAGGAAGGGGAGCGCGAGGAGCATGATCGCGACGATCCACCAGAACGCCGTGTAACCGCCTACGGTGGCCTCCGACAGCCGACCGCCGAACAGCTGCTGGGACATCGGATGGGTCGCGAAGCGCACTGCCGCGCTGATCGGAACGCCGACGAAGACGAAGACGATGAGCCCGATCAGCGCGCCCCACAGGGTCGGGCTGCCACCGCCGCTCAGCACCCCTCCGTGGAGTTCGGGCTGCTGCTGCCGTTGGTTCTTGCGCTCCGTCATGGCACAGGAGCCTATCCCCCGGGTGGGCGCGGGGTGGTCGATCGCACACTCTTCGCCGGTGCGGGGACGGAAGTCACCAGGGTGACCTGTAGCAACGACCCACTCCACACGAGCGCGCGCTCAGCTCAGCGCCCGGCGGGCGTTCCACCCGCTGTTGACGCTGGGTCGCTATGTTTGTGGCGGCTCGTGTGTGCGCAACACGTGAACCAGAGCCTGCCGCATCTGATCAGCCTCCCCAGAGGAAGCCTCTCGCCGTCGACGTCGGGCCGACCTCTCCCCCTTCGAGCGTCATCGACGCCCCTCGGCGGCTCGGTTCCGTGCGTTGGCCTCGATCTCTCGCACCCGCGCGTAGTGCGCCTCGATGCGCAGGGCTTGCGCTGATTCGGGGGCGGGATACCTCAGAGACGCCGGCATGACCGCGGCCGCCTGGGCGCACCGCCCGTCGCCCGCGGGATCGAGCACCCCTCGGAAGCCGGCGGGGATCCACGGATCGCCGCTCAGCCGAAGGAGCTCATCCGCCTCGGCCGGGTGCTCCGTCCAGCGGTGCAGAGTCCCCTGGCCGTTGGCCTTCGTGCGGGTGGGGTCGAGATGCGGAGCGACCATCTCGGCGTACTCCGGCTCGAACCAGGTCATCCATTGCGGCGCAGTCGGCAATCCGCTCCACGGGTCTTTGAGCTTGACGTCCATGAGCGGATGAGCCGTTCCGTACCGACTCGTATTGACCTCGGCGAACGCGAAGAAGGAGCCGGTCCGTTCGGCGAGCGCGACGAAGAACGGCTCGATGGCATCCAGGGCTTCGAGCTTCTCGAGCCGATCGAGCTCGAACTTCAGTCGGATCGATTGGGTTCGGCGCTCCAGGTCGTTCGTCCACCCGTCGATGGTCCCGTGCTCGATCGGCTTGCCCGCGAGAATGAGATCACTGATGTAGCAGTCCTCGCGGTACCTGGCGTCGAACTGCGCGTCGTCGTCGCGGGGGAACCGTCCCTGGAAGGGTTCGTGGGTGCCGAATCGCGGAGGCACGCCGGGCTTGAAGAACTCGCGGGCGGTACGGAGGTAGATCTCGGCGAGATCCTTGTCGTTGGCGTCGTCGAGCAGTCGGTACCAGCGCAGGTGCAGAAAGCGCGGTTGCGGGGGTTCCGGCTCTGGCTCCGGCTCGGGCTCCGGCGGCTCGTAAGTCTGTGGGTCGATCACCGTGCCGTCGACACGCTCCGCCAACCGTGCGGCGAACGCCGTCGCCACAGCCAGCTTCGTCTCGTCTACGCTGAACGAGAATCCTGCGCCCGTCTGCACGTCGTACGACACGTGGATGCTGTACAGCACCGTCGCATCCGCGACCTCGGGCCACCCCTCCGGGATGCGCTCCGGCTCCAGCAGATCGGGACCATCCAGCTCGAACGCCATCGCGCCGCCGCGCTTGTGCACGATCGACGAGATCGTCTGCGACCTCCGATCAACCTTGGCCTTGAGCCCGCGCACCGACGAGACCACCTTCGCCAGCTCCCTCGCCGTCAGTGAGACCTTTCCATACACCTCGAGGTCATATGACATCGACCACTCCCCTCCGAATCGTCTGCCCCCATCCTGTCGGATGAGACGGACACCAGAAGGACACGATTACATCGGGCGCAGCACCGGGGGATGCGGCCGTCAGCGACTGCGCGTCAGACCTCTCGTCGACCGGAGGCGCTCAGGCATGATCCTCGCGGTGGCCGTCGCCACTCGGCGATCATCGGCGTCACCCTGAAGGGGAAGGAAGTCCTCGGGGATCCACGGTTCCCGCTCGGTGGTTGCTGAGGCGGGAATCGCGGGCGAAGGGCGGCTGACGTGGAGAAGCCCCCGGTCGGACTCCCGAAGCTCCCCCGTCGTCAAGTGCGACTGCACGAGGGCGGCGTAGTCGGGGGCGAGCCAGCTCAACCACGGCGCCTGCCGGGGCAGGCCCGCCCATTCTCCCCATCGCGCCATTGCGACGGGAGGGTTGTACCTCGATCGCCGGACGTCCGCGCAGGCGAAGAAGCTGTCCGTGCGCCGAGCAAGGTCGACGAAGAAGGCCTCGACCGCACCGGCGAGACGGGGCTTGAGCAAAGTGGAGGCGTCGAACACGAGACCCAGGCGTTGACGCTCGCCGATCTGATCTCGAGACCACTCATCGAGGAATCCGTAGAGCAGCGGCTTGCGTCCGCTGATCTGCATCCGCTGGGAGGCGCATTCCTCTCGATACAACCTGTCGACTCCCGCTGCGCCTTCCTTCGCGAACTTCGCGAAGGGGGACCAGCACCCGAAGGTCCTCGGCAGAGCACGGGGGAAGAACTCCTCCGCCGATGCGACGTAGTGCGCAGCGAAGGCGTCGCCGTCGTCGTCCAGGCTCCGGAACCATTCCAGATGCAGGAAGTACTCGGGTTCCGGCGGGAGTGCAGGCGCAGCCGGTTCCGGTTCGGTCTGCCAGTCGACCACCGTCCCCTTGACCCGCTGGGCGAGCCGATCGGCGAAGGCGAGCGCGAGCGCCGTATTGGTCTCCCCCTGCCCGTCGTAGGTCACGGAGATGCTGTACTGCACTCGCAGCCGGGTGAGATCCGGTCTCCCCTCGGGAAGATCCTCACGCTCCAGCCGAGTCGGACCGTCGAGGATGAAGCAGTGCTCTCCCGAGTCCGCCCGCACGACGGCCGAGATCCCTCCGGATCCCGGGTCGACCTGCGCATGCAGAGCCCGATCCTCCACGAGTACGTCGACCAGCTGACGCGCACTGAGCGACAGTGTGCCGAAGACATCGAGGTCGTACGACACCGGACATCACCTCTCCTTCAGGCAGAGCTTGCTCGTCCAACCGTAGAGCCCAAGCGGCCACCGACCGGCACGGTGGCCGAAAAACGTGCGGACCATGTCGCTTCCCCGGCTCGCCCGATGTCGGAAGCCCCTGCCAGGATCGAAGGATGGCAGAAGCCGCATCCGGCGATCCCGAGATCCGCACGAGCACCCGCGCAACCAACAGCACCGATGCACCGAAGAAGCAGGGCGCGCTCGTACTCATCGCCGCCCTGGTGACGGTGGTGCTCTGGGCGTCCGCCTTCATCGGCATCCGCGGCGCAGGCCCGCACTACGACCCGGGTGCACTGGCACTGCTGCGGATGGCCGTCGGCACCGTCGTGCTGACGATCATCGCCGTGCGCCACGGCATCCGCATCCCGGAACGCCGCCACTGGCTGCTGATCGCGGTGTGGGGCGTCGGCTGGTTCTGCGTCTACAACCTCGCCCTCAACAGTGCAGAGCTCACGCTCGACGCCGGAACCGCCGCGATGGTCGTGAACCTCGCGCCCCTCATGGTCGTCGTCTTCAGCGGACTGTTCCTTCGCGAGGGGTTCCCCAAGCCGCTCGTCATCGGGGCGCCCATCGCGTTCCTCGGCGTCGTCCTGATCGGCATGAACTCGTCCACCAGCGCAGGCCCCGACATCACGGGTCTGCTCCTCGCCCTCCTCGCCGCGGTCATGTACGCCGGGTGCACGCTCGTGCAGAAGCGGCTGCTCACCTCGGGCGTCGACCCGACCACCCTGACCTGGCTCGGAGCGGGCGTCGGCACCATCGCGCTCCTCCCCTGGATCGGCACCCTCATCGGCTCACTCCAGACGGCCCCGCTGGATGCGACGCTCTGGATCGTCTACCTCGGCATCTTCCCCACCGCGATCGCCTTCACGACCTGGGCCTACGTGCTGCAGCGCAGCACCGCGGGACAGACGTCGGCCACGACCTACGTCGTGCCGGCGATCGCGATCCTGATGTCGTGGGCGATCCTCGGCGAGGTGCCGACGCCACTGATGTTCCTCGGCGGGGCGCTGTGCCTGCTCGGCGTGCTCATCACGCGTCTGCGGTGGCGTCGACGCGCCTGACGCCAATTGTGACGCCCGTCAGCGCCCGGTGATCACCCCGCGCGCGATCCCCAGCTCCGCGAGCCGAGATGCGGCGAGCGTGCGCTTGAGTTCGAGCGACTCCCCGATCTCCGCGGCCAGGCGGGGTCGTGTGCGGATCAGGGCGTCGATCGTGTCGAGCGGCAGCACCACGACGGTCAGGATCTCGCCCGCGACCGTCACGGCCTGCGTGCGCTCGCGGGTGAGCGCAGTCTGCCCGATGAGGTCGCCCTTCTCGGCGGCGGCGAACTCGACGCGTCCGCCTTCCACCTCGAGGGCGAGCGCCGCCCGGCCCGACAGCACCACGCGCACCTCGTCGGGCACGACACCGCTGGGCAGCACGATCTCGCCGACGCCGTAACGCTCCAGCCGGGCCTGGGTGAGCACGCCCTCGATGTCGTCGTCGCGCAGATGCAGAGTCGGTGCGATCTGGTGCATCGCCTCGACCAGGCGCTGCGGCTCGGCGAGCGGGTCGGTGGAGTCTCCGTCGAGGGCGAACCCCCGACGCCGGGCCGCATACCAGAGCCAGGAGAGGTACATCGAGAGGGCCCGGGATGCATCGGCAGGACCCGCCACCGGGATCGACACCGAGTACGCACCCGCACCCGAGTAGTCGACGGTCGCGCGCTCGCGCTGCAGCCGCATCGGGAGCGAGTCGGCCACTTCGACGAGGAGGGCGATCACCTCGTGCGGAGGATCGTCTGTCGAGAACTTCACGGCCGTCTCGGAGTAGTACGGCCCCTCGGGCTCGCTCATGTTGGTGAACGAGGCCCCGGAGAGCGATGAGTTCGGCACGATCTGGATGCCCGAGCCCGTGTCGATGTGCACCGCGCGCCAGTTCACCTCGACGACCCGGCCCTTCACACCCGCGGCATCGAGCCAATCGCCGATCTTGAACGGCTGCTCGAACAGCAGCAGCAGACCCGAGATCACCCCTCCCACCGCGTTCTGCAGCGCGAGGCCGATCACGATCGATCCGACACCGAGCGCCGTGAAGAGTCCGCCGACGTCGGCATCCCACACCCACGAGAACAGCAGCGCGAGCCCGACGCCCACCAGCACCAGCCGACCGATCTCGACGAAGATCGACGGGATGCGCTCGCGCCACGACCCCGGCTTCGCGTTGGCGAACAGCGCGACGTTGAAAGCCGACAGCACGAGCAGGATGATGAGGAACCCGAACACGGTCGCCACGACGCGGGTCCACACCTGATCGGCGGGCGACTGGATCGCGAACACGAGCAGCGCGAACAGTGCCCCGACCGGGATGACCCAGTTGCGCAGCATCCGCAGCGGCTTCGCCACGGGATTGCCGCGTCGGGTGAGCGTGCCGATGAGTTCTGTGAGCACGACCAGCAGCACGGGCACACCGACCGCGAGGCCGATGATCCACCAGCCCCAACCGCCCGTGAACACGTCGCCCATGATCAGACCACCTTCCACACGGTCTCGGTCCGGCCCTGGGTCTCCACCGTCCCCGCCTCGACGTAGGTGACGATCTCCTGCGTGCGGTCGCGCACGGTCTGGCTCACGTAGATGCCCGGCTCACCCGTGACCGAGCGCACCCGGTAGGCGAGACTCACCGCGTCACCCCACAGGTCGTAGGCCAGGCTCGTCCGCGCCACCAGACCGCTCGTGACCGTGCCGGTGTCGACACCGGCGCGCAGCGAGATCTGGGTGCCGTTCTGCGCGTTGAAGCGCTCCAGCACGCCGAGCAGACTCCGCGCGAACTCCACCGTGCGCCGGATGTTGTCGACCCGCGGCACGATCAGGCCCGACGACGCCAGGTAGCCGCCGCGCAGTGTGCGCACCTTCTCGACGCCCGCCTTCTCGGCCGCCTCATCGAAGCCGCGCATCAGCGTGTTCAGGAGTCCGATCTCCTCCTCCGCGCTCAGCCCACGCGCGAGGTCGTCGAATCCGACCAGCTCGGCGAACACGACCGACACGTTCTCGTGCGCCTCGGTGATCGCCTCGTCGCCCTGCTTGTACTTCGTCGCGACGCTCTCGGGCATGAGGGTGTGCAGCAGCTTCTCGTTCTCCTTCTGCTGCTCCTCGATGAGGTCCTGCTTGATCCGCAGACTCGACGCCATGTCATTGAAGGCGCTGCCCAGGTCGCCGAACTCGTCGCGCGACCCCTGCGGCACCTGCACATCGAGATCTCCTTCGGCCACCCGATGCACGGCGCCGACGAGACGGTGGATCGGACGCGTGAACACCTGCGCGAGCAACAGCGACAACAACGAGACTCCGAGCAGGATGCCGAGCAGCGAGAGCAGCACGTTGCGGGTGAAGACGTTCACGGGCTCGAATGCCTCGGCCGTGTCGATGCGCGCGATCACGACCCAGTCGAGGCCCTCGATCTCCAGGGGTGAATACGCGGTGACACTCTCGCCGCCGATGAAATCGCGTCCGACGACCGTGCCGCTCCGACCCGCCTGCGCCTCCTGCACGGCCTGGGTGTCGACCGGCTGGAGCAACACGGTGCCCTTGATCGCGGCGATGCGGTCGACGATGGTCGGGGCCATGCCTCCGCTGATGAGGCGCTGCACGTAGTCGTCCGGATCTTCCACGAGCCGGCGTGCGGTGCTGCGCATGAGGTCGTCGCGGCCGACCAGGTAGACCTCGCCGGTGTCACCGAGCCCCTGGGCCTTCCAGTCCTCGTTGCCCGTCATGACGTCGTTGATCGTGTCGATGGAGATCTGGAACGCCATCGCTCCGGTGATGCCGCTGTCGTTCCCGACCGGTGAGACGACCCACATCGCGGGCACGTTGAGGGAGGGGATCCAGCGATCGAAGTCGGTCAGCACGACCGTGTTGACCGAGTTCGTCGCCATCGCCTCGGCGTAGGCTTCCGCCAGTGCGGAGTCGCGGTAGGGCCCGGTGAGGAGGTTCGTGCCGAGCTCGACCCCTTTGTACGCCGAGAAGGTGACGTCGCCGTCTGTGTTGAGGAGCAGCGCGTCCTCGTACGCCGCCTCCTGCACGAGCCTGGTGAAGTAGTCGCCGTAGCGCTCGGTCGCCGCAGAGTAGGTGGTGCCGTCCCCGCTGTCGTTGAGAGCGAGCTGCGCGTCGTAGTCGGTGTCGAAGTCCTGGTTCCCGAGGACGTACTGCCGTTGCACATACTGCCCGGCCGCCGACTCGGGGATGAACGCCGTGTCGCCGTACTCCTCGCCCGAGCGACCCTCGAGCTCGGGGATGAACACATCCTTGTAGTAGGCCTCAACCTCGGCGCGCTGGCTCTCGTCGAGCTCGATGCCCGCAAGGTCGGCGAAGCCCGCGTTCACGGCCGCCGACATGCTCTGGGCGCTGAGGTTGCGGCTGTTGAGCGAAGCGTCGCGCCGCACGCTCTCGATCGCCGTCGTGATCTCCGCCGCCCGCATCGACCGGATGGTGATCAGCTGGTCGACGGCCGAGTCGTGCAGCGACTGCCGTCCGTTCACGAACCCGATCGCTCCGACGATCACCGAGGAGACAAGGCTCACCCCGAGCAGCATGATGAGGAGCTTGGACTGGATGCTGAGTCCGGCGCGTCGGAACCGCCCCTTCTTCGCTCCGCTCGCGTCGACCGTGCCATGTCCGCTGTCGCTCATCTGCCCCTCCGCCATGCGCGTGCTGCGTGAACGGTCCGACGATATCGATATATCGGTCCCGCGGTCTATGGAAACCTGCCACTACAGTGGCGACCGGAGGCGAAATGACGACCTGGTGGCCCTATCTGCGCATCGCCGCAGCCGTACTCGCGCTCGCGGCCGTCGTCGCGCAGCTGATCCGCTCAGTGCAGAACGCCCTCGATGCGACGACCGAGTGGGGCGGCCATCTGCCGACGGTGGCGGCGAACTTCCTCAGCTTCTTCACGATCGAGTCGAACATCCTCGCCGCGATCGTCCTGCTCATCGCCGCGATCTGGGCCCTCCGCAACCGCGCGACGCCCGATGCCGAACCCCGCTGGCTCGCGGTGCTCCTGGTGTGCGTCAGCACGTACATGATCGTCACGGGCATCGTCTACAACACGCTGCTGCGGAACGTCGAACTCCCCCAGGGGGTGACCGTGCCCTGGTCGAACGAGGTGCTGCATGTCGTCATCCCGCTGTTCCTGCTGGCCGATGTGCTGTTCGCGCCGCGCCGACGGGCGCTGGGCTGGAGCACGATCGCCGTCACGGCGATCTTCCCGCTGGCGTGGGCCGTCTACACGCTGATCCGTGCGAACTTCATCGTCGCTCCGGCGACCGGTCAGCCCTACTGGTACCCGTATCCGTTCCTGAATCCGCACACCGTGCCCGGCGGCTACCTCGGTGTCTCCGGATACATCGTCGGCATCGCGATCGCGATCATCGCCGTGGCTGCCGGCGTCGTCTGGGTCGGCAGGCGCCGCGGCACCACGCCCCCGGTCGTCGCCTGACCCGTCTCGAACGACGACGCCCCTCGCACCCGGGAACGGGTGGAGGGGCGTCATCGAACCGGGCGATGGTCAGGCGGTGGCGAGTGCCTCGCGGTCATCGTCATGCGGCTGGCCCGCGATGATCCGCGCCGCCTCGGTGGCATCCGGATCCACGTCGAGGTACCGCTCGAGGGAGTCGTCGAGCTCCTCGAGCCACGGCGTGTGGTGCACGACCGCGATGGTGCCGGTCATGACCGACTCGTAGATGCGGTCGCGGTAGCCCATGATGTCTTCCTTCTTGTCGTGCTTCCACGCGAGGAAGATCTCGACGACCCGGTCGATGTCGAACTCCGGGTAGTCGGTGAGCTGCAGCAGGTCGCGGATGTAGTCGGCCTGGAAGCGGATCTCCGCCGCGGCCGAATCGATCTGCGCGAAGCGCGCGCGCCACTCGGCGATGGATGCGGTGCGCTCCTGCTCGTCGGGCAGCGCGAGGCGGCCGAGGATCAGGTCGCGCACATACCAGGCCTGCACATCGAACATGTTGAACGTGAACCACTGGTCCTGCGCGCCGAGATACGTCAGACGCGGGTTGCCCTGCCACACCACGCCCCGGTACAGGCCGTCGGGGTAGACGTTGTTCGGCGAGGAGAGTGCGAGGTCGTCGGGCAGGAACGGGTACTTGTGCAGATATCCGGTGCACAGGATCACGGCATCGACGTGCTTCGAGGTGCCGTCGGCGAAGAACGCGGTGCTGCCCTCGAAACGCTCGACCATCGGGCGCTCCTCGATGCCCTCGGGCCAGTCGTAGCCCATGGGCGCCGACCGGAAGCTCGCCGTGACCGAACGGGCACCCATCTTGAACGCCTGGCTCCCGATGTCCTCCGCGGAGTAGCTCGCACCGATCACGAGCACGTCCTTGTCCTCGAACGCCTCCGCGCCCCGGAAGTCGTGGGCGTGGCTGATGTAGCCGGGGAAGGTCTCGATGCCGGGGAAGTCGGGCACGTTCGGGAAGGAGAAGTGACCGCTGGCGATGATGACCCGATCGAACTCCTCGGTGGTCGACTCGCCGGTGGGCAGATCCTCACTGGTGAGCGTGAAGACCTCGCGCTCACCGTCGAACTCGATCCAGCGCACCACGGTCTGGAAGCGGATCAGATCGCGCACGTCGCTCTTCTCCAGGCGACCCGCGATGTAGTCCCACAGCACCGGACGCGGCGGGTAGGAGGAGATGGGGCGGCCGAAGTGCTCGTCGAAGCTGTAGTCCGCGAACTCCAGCGCCTCCTTCGGGCCGTTCGACCACAGGTTGCGGTACATGCTGGAGTGCACCGGTTCGCCGAACTCATCCAATCCGGTGCGCCAGGTGAAGTTCCACTGTCCACCCCAGTCAGCCTGCTTCTCGAAGCAGACCAGGTCGGGGATCTCCGCCCCCGCACGGGCGGCGGACTCGAAGGCCCGCAGCTGCGCCATCCCCGAGGGGCCGGCGCCGATGATCGCTACTCGTTCTCTACTCGTCACGTATCGTCCTCATACTCTTCAGTCATGTATCGGGCGCGGCCGCATCCGAGCGAGGAACAGTTCTGTCCCGGTGGGAGCGGAAATGCTCGACCTGCCCGGAAAGCGGCTGCTCTTCGACGTTAGCAGGGTCGGTCCGTGGGCGATGGCGACGATCATCCGCTGGATGTACGACGTGGGTACTCCAGTCCGATGCCCGCCGACAGACCCCCGTCGTAGCGTGGATGTCATGTCAACCACTGCCTCTGCCCCCGTCACTGCCACGCCGTCCGCCCCCGCATCGTCCACCGCGAAGGGCACAGCCAGCCTCGTTCTGGGGATCTGCTCCCTGTTCGCCGGCTGGACCTTCTTCGCGCCCGCCGTCGGACTCATCCTCGGGATCGTGTCACTGCGAGGAGAACCACGTGCACGAACTCAGGCGACATGGGGGGTCGCCCTCAACGCGATCGCCATGAGCATCTGGGTCATCCTGACGATCCTCGCCCTCACGTTCGGATGGATCGCGGCCACATCGACGGTGTTCGGCCAGTAACGACACCGCACCGCCGCAGAACGCGGCATCCGCCGGTGCGGGCTACCAGCCGCCGCCTTCAGGCGTGAAGGTCGCGAGCACAGGTTCACTCATATAGTGAGGGGTCGTCGCCCTGGCCTCGCGCGAGACAGGCTGGAACGAGGTCACCGACACCGCGGGCGCGATCGGTGAAGGGATCGGAGACACGTGGAACGCGATCTTCGGATGACGCGATGAGGGCTCCGCGCCCGATGCCGACCACGCGCCTGGAGGCGCTCCTCGGTAGGCGAGGCGCCGCCGTGGCCCTGTGGCTGAGTGCGGCTCTCACTGTGGCGGTCTCCGCGTTGCTGTGGGGCGCTGTTCTCGAACGTCCCCTCGCATCCAGCCTGGCGTCGATGGTGCCGATCCTCGTCTCGATCCCGATCGTGTGCTGGGCGTTTGTCGTGTTCCAGTTCGTGACGACGAGAGCGCGGCGCACAGGACCGGCCCAGATCAGCGCCGCGCGAGACACTCTCCCGCACGGCATCCTCATCCCCGGTCGCCGAGGCCACACCCTTGCGCTGCTCGCTGCCGTGGGCACCGCTGCGGCGTTCTGTGTGATCGCCGCGGTGACGACGAGCGGCGGATGGTCGATCACCTGGGGCACGGCCGCCGCTCTTTGCGTTATCGCGACGGTGAGTACGGGGATCGCTGCAGCGCACCCTCGCAGACTCATCCTGCATCCGAACGGTCTCGGCTCTGCCTCGTTCCTCTCCGACGCCGCGGTGCAGTGGCACGACATCGAGGCGATCGAGTTCACCGAGGGTGCTGCGGGGATGATGGTGCTTCGCGTGCACGCCGCGCCGACCGCGACGTCATTCGAGTCGGTCTGGCGACACCCCTTCTTCCGACGTAAGAAGTCCTTCGACGTCGAGCCGTTGTCGCTCGGGATCGACGGAACTCTGATCTGGCTGGCCCTGCGACTGTACGCCACAGACCCCGCCGCCCGGCAAGAGCTCGCCTCCGGTCGCGCGCCCGCGCGTCTCTTCGATCCCGTGACAGCCACGGCCGTGCCGTTCGCCGTCGCACACCCCGTGATCGACGTGTTTCGACCCGCCCCTCGGCGCTGATCGTTGCTCGTAGACGACGCGCTTCAGACCAGCCGCAGCCAGTGGTTGCCGCGTCCCGGCTGTCCCCGCGGGCAAGCCGGCGTATCCGTCGAGGGATACGCGTCGTTCGCCGATGTACTGCCCCGTTTCGGGGTGGATGATGAACGGAGGTCGCATGACGGCTGTAGAGCGACTCGAACACCGCCGGTTCGCGGATCGAGCGTTCACTCACCTCGTTGTCGGGGCTCACATCCGTATTGCTCGATTCCTTCGATCAGGTTCACGGCAATTCTGGCGGAGCGTCCTCCCCGATACGACGACTACCCTGGCTGGGGGGAGAAGCGCCGTGCTCCTCAGGAGGAGAGAGCATGCACGATCTGAACGCCGCATCCCCGCAGCCGGTGGCGCCACCGCCTCCGCCCGCTCCCGCGCAGGCCCCTGCACCGGCAGCCGCCGCTCCCGCGAACACCGCGCCGACCGCTGCCGAGATGGCCAGGGCCACAGAGGTGCTGCGGATCATCTCCGCCTCGTACTCGGCGAAGATGGTCGGCCAGGACCGGCTGCGCACGAGTCTGCTCGTCTCGCTCATCGCCGGCGGCCACATTCTGCTCGAGAGCGTCCCTGGCCTGGCGAAGACCACCGCGGCCAGCACCCTCGCCGACACCGTGAAGGCGCAGTTCAAGCGCATCCAGTGCACGCCCGACCTGCTGCCGAGCGACATCACGGGCAACCAGATCTACGACGCCGCGACGGGCTCGTTCCGCACGGTGCTGGGCCCTGTGCACGCGAACTTCGTGCTGCTCGACGAGATCAACCGCTCCAGCGCGAAGACCCAGAGCGCCATGCTCGAGGCGATGCAGGAGCACCAGACGACCATCGGCGGAGAGATCCATCACCTGCCGAAGCCGTTCCTCGTGATCGCGACGCAGAACCCCATCGAGCAGGAGGGCACGTACGAACTGCCCGAGGCGCAGATGGATCGCTTCCTGCTCAAGGAGATCGTCGAGTACCCGAGCCCCGCCGAGGAGCTCGAGGTGCTCAGCCGCATCGATTCCGGCGTGCTCGACCCCGATCGGCATGTGGCGAGCGCCGTCAGCCTCGACGACGTGCACCTGCTGCAGGATGTCGCGAGCCGCATCTACGTCGACCCCGCGATCCGCAACTACATCGTCTCGATCGCCTACGTCACCAGGAACCCGGCGCCGTACATCGGCGAGGAGCGCGCGCGCTTCATCAAGTACGGCGCGAGCCCTCGTGCGAGCATCGCCTTCCTGCAGGCATCGCGGGCGCTGGCCCTTCTCAAGGGTCGCTCGCACGTGCTGCCGGAAGACATCCGCGAGCTGCGGCACCTCGTGCTGCGCCACCGCGTGCTCCTCACCTTCGAAGCCGACGCCGAGGGCGTGCGCAGCGAGGAGATCATCGACCAGATCTTCGCGTCGGTCCCGACGCCCTGACCTTTCGATGGCCAGCCTGATCACGCAGGTGAAGAGCAAGCTCTTCATCCACTCGACGCGCAAGTCGCTGCACGCGCTCGACGGCGCCTACGCGTCGCTGCTGCACGGGCGGAGCCTCGACTTCGAAGACCTGCGCAAGTACGAATACGGCGATCAGGTGCGCGACATCGACTGGCGGGCGACCGCACGCCTGGGCACGCCGCTCGTCAAACGGCATCGTGCGACGCGGATGCACACCGTGCTGTTCGTGGTCGACACCGGCCGTTCGATGTCGGCACTCGCAGAGGACGAGCGGGCCAAGAAGGACCTGGCGATCCTCGCCACCGGGGTGCTCGGCGTGCTGGCCCTGCGACACGGCGACGACTTCACCACGGTCTACGGCGACGCGTCGAAGGTGCGGCGCCTGGCGCCCGGCCGCAGCGAAGGTGCGCTGGAGCACGCGCTGCGCACGATCGACCGGGCCATCGACGAGAGCACCGCACCGAGCGACCGCGACGCGCTCCTGTCGTTCGTCACACGCACGATCGCCCGCCGCATGATCGTGGTGGTGATCACCGACGAGGCCCCCGTCACGGACGAGACCGAGCGGATGCTGCGCCGTCTGCGCGTGCAGCACGATGTGCTGTGGCTCACCCTGCGAGACGCGGAACCCGTGCTGGATCACGCGACCGGACGCATCCGCAGCGACGTGGACAGCCGCTGGCAGGTGCCGGCCTTCGTGCAGGGCGACCGCAGCATCGTGCAGGAGCTGACCGCTCAGCGCGAAGCCGACGCCGCCCGCCTCGCCGAGATGCTCACCCGCATGGAGATCAGTCACTCCGCATTGAGCGGGCAGGACGACGCCGTCGCGCAGCTGCTGCAGCTGCTGAACCGGAGGTCGAATGCCCGGCTCTGACGAGCTCTACCCGCCGGCCCAGTACGGCTGGGGCTGGATGCTGCTCGCGATCGGCATCCTGGCCCTGCTGGTCGTGGGCGCCTGGCTGCTGATCGTGCTCACCCGTCCGCGACGCACGATATCGGTCGCCGAGACCGGCGGGTATCCCCCGCTGATCGTCGATGTCCTGTCGCAGCTGCGCACGGAATACATGGCGCGCATCCAGCAGATCGAGACCGACTACCGTGAGCGGCGACTCTCCGCGCGGCAGGCCAATCTCGAGCTGAGCCGCGTCGTCCGCACCTTCGTGAACGAGTACAGCGGCCTGGAGGCCCCGGTGCTCGCACTCGACGACCTCGTCGCCCGGGGCGTCCACCCCGCCCTGATCGACGCGATGGGCAGGCACTACTACCCGAGCATCTTCCGGCAGGGACCCCCGATCGACCCCGTCGCCGGCGCCGAGGCCGCCAGGGCGGTGGTGCGCTCATGGCACTAGCGAACGTCTGGATGCTGGGCGTCGCCGGCGCCGTCGTGCTGGCCGCCCTCACGATCGGGCTCGTCGTCGGACTCCGGCGACGTGGCCGCTCCCGCGGTGGCGAGACGGCGCGCATCGCCCGCGCCGAACGTCTGCGCACGCTCCCGACCTTCCGGCGTGCCCTGGCACGGCGCGCGGTCGCCCTCTCCGGCATCCTCGCCCTGGGGGCGCTCACCGCCCTCGTCGCCGGTGTCGTGGCGGCGCGCCCGATGTCGGTGCAGACCATCCAGCCCGTGAACACCAGTCGCGACATCATGCTGTGCCTCGACGTCTCCGGGTCGATGACCGAGGTCGACGTCGAGGTGCTGACCGTCTTCGACGAACTGCTCGAGAGCTTCGAGGGCGAGCGGATCGGTCTGACGATCTTCAACAGCTCCCCGGTGCAGATCTTCCCCCTGACCGACGACTACGACTTCGTCGAGAAGCACCTGCAGAGCATGATCGAGAGCTTCGACTACGGCGCTGCGGTCCCGGAGCACTGGCTCGGCACGCTCAACGGAGACGGCGCCTCTCTGATCGGCGACGGCTTGGCAGCCTGCACGATGGGCTTCGACAACCCGGACGACGAGCGCTCGCGATCGGTGATCTTCGCCACCGACAACGAGATCAACGGCGCCTCGATCGTGACCCTCGACGAGGCCGCCGCCTACGCCGCCTCGAAGGGGGTGCGCGTGTTCGCGTTGAACCCGGTGCAGGGGAAGGACACCGACGTCAGCGCGGAGCTGTCCGACGCCGCCGAGGCCACGGGCGGCGCCGCGTACGGTCTGCGTGACACGACCACGGTGTCGGACATCGTCACCCAGGTGCAGGAGCAGGAGGCGTCCGAGCTGCGAGCCGAGGCGCAGGTGCTCTGGACGGACAGTCCGAACCTGTGGATCGCGCTGCTCTCGATCGGCCTCCTCTGCTTCGTCGTGGTGCTGTGGAGGGTGCGGCTGTGATCTTCCAACCCGTCCTCAACCCGCTGCTGATCGCGCTGCTGTGCGCGCCCGTCGCCGCCCTCGCCGTCTGGGTGCTGGTGCGACCGCCCCAGACGGCCGGATCCTCGCCCTCCACCCCCCGCGCGCTCGCCGGGCACCGCGCGCTGTGGGCGATGCGTCTGGTGCTGGTGCTCGCCTGCTTCGCGATGCTGCTGCGCCCCGGCATCCCGGGCGGCGCGACGCAGACCCTCGCCACCGACACCGACATCGTGCTGGTCGTCGACACCACCGCGAGCATCGTGGCCGAGGACTGGGGTGACGGCGAGCCGCGTCTCGACGGCATCCGCGAGGATGTGCAGGCGCTCGTCGAGGAGTATCCGGGAGCGCGCTTCGCCCTCATCACCGCGGATGCGGCGGCCCAGCTGCGGATGCCGCTGACCACCGACACCACGGCGCTGCAGGGGTCGCTCGAAGTGCTGCGACCGGAGGTCACCAACCAGTCGCGCGGAAGCTCGATCGGCATCGCGGCGCCGCTGCTCTCGGAGACCCTCGCCTCGGCGGCCGCGTCGTCTCCCGACCGTGCGCGGATGGTGTTCTACTTCGGCGACGGCGAGCAGACGGTCGACTCCGCGCCGGAGTCGTTCAGCTCCAGCGCGGGGTACACCGACTCGGGAGCGGTGTTCGGCTACGGCACCGCCGAGGGCGGGCCGATGCGCATCACCACCGGCGGGCTCGGAGACGACCGCGGCGACTACATCCAGTACGAGGGCGCCGACGCGCTGTCGGTGATCGACGAGACGAACCTCGAGACGATCGCGGGGCAACTCGGTGTCGCGTACGAGCATCGGACGGCGGACACCGCTCCCGCCCTCCCGAAGGCTCCGTCGACCACCTCCAGCTACGCCGATTCGGGGGCGGTCGGCAACGTCACGGAGCTGTGCTGGATCGCCGCGCTGATCATCCTCGCCATCCTCGGCGTGGAGCTCACCCGCGCCACGATCCTGATCGCGCAGCTGCGGCGACTGCGGGTCCCGCGGCAACGCCGCAGGGGCCGCCCCGAGAGAGGTGCCTCGTGACCGCGTCGAACGATGCCGCCGCTGCGCTGCTGCGCTCCAACCGCCGTCGCCGCCGCATCCGGCGATGGGTCGCGATCGGCACCCTTCCGCTCACGCTCGCCGCACTGTTCTTCGTGGGCAAGCTGCTGAGCATGTACGCCTTCGCGCATCAGGCGATCACCGCGTACGTGGTCGACGACTTCGCGGGGTCGGAGGCCTCGGCACGCGGGCAGGAGTTCCTGAACTGGTTCGAGCCGTACAAGGCGCCGTTCAACGTCGGCACGGCGCTCGGCGCGGCGGAGCAGCTGCCCGCAGCCAGGGGCGAGCTCGAGGAGGCGCTCGACCTCGCGACGGGGTTGGAGGTGTGCGGTGTGCGGATCAACCTCGCCCTGGTCGTCGAGCGGATGGGCGATGCTTCGCGCGCCGACGGTGATGGTGCGACCGCGGCGCAGCTCTACGGAGAGGCGCTGACCATCACGGTCGAGACACCCCAGGAATGCCACAGCGAAGAAGCAGAACAGCAGTCGTCCGATCCTCAGCGCGACATGTCGGATTCGCTCGAGAACACCGAGGACCGGCTGAAGAAGAAGCAGCAGGAGGAGCAGCAACAGCAGCCCCAGCCGCAGCCCGGTGAGGACGAGCAGCCCTCCGACGACGACCTGCAGGGTCTCCAGGACAAGCTCCAGCAGGGCACGGAGGAACGCGATCAGCAGCAGGGTGACGACCCCGGCGGTTCGGGAACGGAGAAGCCCTGGTGACGGATCACGAGAAGCAGCGGGCGCGCTACCTCGCGGGCACCGAGGGCGCACCCCCCGTCCCTCCGCCCGGCGGCTATCGCGGCGCACAGCGCCATGCGGCCGCGCCGGCGGCAGCGCCGGCCGTCACGACAGTCGTTCCGGGAGGCGAGCCGAAGAAGCCGGCGAACGTGCTCGGCTGGGTCGCTCTCACCACGGCGATCCTGTTCGCCCTGACCCTGCTGGGCACCCTGGTCGCCGGCGGTACCGACATCGTCTACGGCGTCACGATGCTCACGGTGCAGCTCGTCGTGGTCGCGACGGTGGTCGCCGCGCTGTTCTCGGAGCGAGGACGCACACTGGGGGCTATCGCGCTGATCGTGACGATCCTCTTCAACGTCGCCACCGTCGGGGGCATGAGCGCCCTGCAGACCTCGGCCTCCGGCAACTACGAGGGCACGAAGACGGCCGCGCAGAAGCATGCGGAGGCCTACCCGGGGATCAAGGGCACGGATCCGCAGCAGACTCTCGCCCAGCAGTCACTGGAAGAGGTGCGCGCGCAGTCCGAGGCCCTGTTCGCCGACATCCGTGCGCGGCTCACCGACGAGTTCGGGTACTCGTGGACCCCGGTGGGCGACGAGGACCTGCGTCCCGAGCGCAACGGCTACGGCGGCGAGTCGATGCTCGTCGAGTTCACCACGACCGCGTGGGCGACCAACGAGCCCATCCAGGACTACGACCGCAAGCTCGAGGTCATGGCCGTGATCAGCGAGGTGGCTATCGAGCACGGGCTCTGGGACCTCTACTCCTTCAACGACCCGATGGTCTCGGGTATCGACCCCTCGGTGATCGCGAAGCTCTACGGCAGCGACGACCCTCGCACGCAGACCACCTGGGAGTACTACACCGAGAACTATCCGGATCCGCTGCGGTTCTACGCCAACATCTACGATCTCTCGAACGACGACGACGGCGGCTTCCTGGCGGCCCGCGAGGCGCAGAGCGCGCTCACGGGAGAGCCGCTCGAAGGGCTGCAGCTGGCGGTCATCGCGAGCGGCGTGCTCAGCGAGGCCGATCGTGCGGAGTTCCAGGAGAAGCTGCAGGATTATCCCGGCTTCGAGTGAGGTGCACGTCGGATCGGCATCCGTTCACGTCCGACAGACGGCGCGGAGGTCGGTCCCGTCGTCGCAGGTGCCACTCGATGGACGGTGAGGCGCTGGCTAAACTGGCGCCAGAGGGAAGGAGTGCACGAATGATCCGAGTACTCGACGAGCAGCAGTCCTACGAGTTGTTGTCCACGACCACGATCGGCCGCGTCGGCTTCGTCCACGACGGGCGCGTGCAGATCCTCCCCGTCAACTTCGCCGTCTCCGGGCACCACCTGCTTCTGCGCACGGCACCCGACGGCCTGCTGGCCGAGCTGACGCAGGAGCCGGTCGAGGTCTCGTTCGAGGTGGACTATCACGACCCGCTCGGGAGCACCGCCTGGAGCGTGCTGATGCACGGCGCGCTCTCGCGGGCACCGGAAGAGCAGGCCGCCGATATCGGCGCCCGCGTGCACCCCTGGGCCGACGGCGAACGGATCCTTCCGCTGACATTCCGCATGGAGAGCATCGCGGGCCGCAGTGTGCGGCGTGAGCAGTTCCGCGGAAAGGTCTGACCGCTCCGGAGCGAAGTCGCCGGCGCCTCTCCGGTCGTACGCGTTCGATGGAGGGCACTCAGGTCGCGAGGGCGAGCCCCGCGGCGAGCGCGAAGCCCAGCACGGTCGCGAGCCCTGTGGACTCCTTCGCCTTGGACTGCGCCTCGGGGATCATCGAGTCGACCAGCATCACGAGCAGTGCTCCCGCGGCGAAGCCGCTCGCCGCCGAGCGGAAGTCATCACCGGTGACGCTCGCGAGACCGAAGCCGGCGACGGTCGCCGCCGCGCAGATCACGGCGACCCCGGCCCACAGCAGCAGCACCCGCGACTTCGCCATGCCGCCCTCGAGCAGGTCGGCGGCCGAACCGACCGACTCCGGCAGGTTCGAGACGAGGATGGCCACGACGAGCGCGATGCTCACGGGCTCTCCGGATGCCAGCCCGATGCCGAGCACGAGCTGTTCCGGGATGCCGTCGAGCAGGGCGCCGACGGCGAGCTGGCCACCCCCGGCCTGCTGCTTCGTCTTGGCGGCACGGGCGTCGAGGATGCGGTCGGCGATGTAATAACTGAGTGCGCCGGCCGCGACGCCGAGCACGAGCGGGATGGGACCGGCGAGATCGAGCCCCTCCTCCCAGAGCTCGAACGCGATGGAGGCCATGAGCGCACCGGCGCCGAATCCCAGCACGATGCCGAGCCAGCGCGGAGGCCACTTCCTCAGCAGCGCGAGCACCGCGCCGATGAACAGCGGCGCCGCCGCGACCGCGCCCCACAGGATCGCTCCGCCCATGTCGTACCTCCGTGAGGCCTACTCTCCCACCTCGTCACGTCTCTGCCGCCCCGGCCTCGGCGAAAACGGAGACGTGTCGCCCCTCCCTCGGCGGGTCGCGCATCGGCATCCCGCCCCGCACGCGCGCCTCGTTTCCCCGCCGCTAAAGCCCGGCCACGGAGCGCCGGTGAATAGGATGACCACGACGGACGCAGCGACGCACGGATGGCCGACATCTCGGGCGCGACATCGTGGAGGGGCTGCGCTGGACGTACTCCCACCGCACACTGGCGCCGATGGCGGCTTCGGTCAACGTCTGGTTCCTCGGCAACGCCAGAGCCCTCACAGCGTTCGCTCCCTATGCGCTGAGGGGACTGTCTCTCGGCCCCCTGCTGTTCGGCGTGGTGCTCGCCATGGGCGGCGTCGGCGGACTCACCGGTGTCCTTCCCGCTCCCTCGGCCGGTCGGCGTTTCGGGGTGGGGCGCGGTCCTCGCCGGACGGAGCCTCTCCGCGATCGCCTGGACGGCGGTGCTTCTCCTCCCTCACACGGGGACGCGGCCCTTTTCGTCCTGGCGACCTCGCTCGGCCTCGGGCAGTTCCTGTTCGGACTCGGCATGGGTCTGGAGGATCCGAACGAGATGGGCTACCGCCAGGCCGTCGCCCCTCACCACCTGCAGAGCCGCGTGAACGCGTCGATCCGCACGATCAACCGCATCATGTTCCTGATCGGCGCGGTGATCGCCGGCGGCCTCGGCACCACCTTTGGCTAGCGCGTGACGATCGGGGTGAGCGTGGTCGTGTTCCTCGTGGCTGCACAGATCGTGCTCTTCTCCCCGCTGCGCCCGGCCCGCCATGAAGTTGTCGTTCAGTCGACGTAGTCGGCGTGCGCGTTGACGAACGTCACCGTCACCGTCACCGATATGAAGCACCTGCCTCGCCCGCGTGCCGCACCATTGGAATGGTATTCTCATGGCATGAAGGCAACCATGGACAAGGCAGGACGGATCGTCATTCCCGCTGCCCTGCGCGAACGCGTCGGATTGATCCCCGGTCCGGTCGACATCATCCTCGACGGCAACGGCATCCGCATCGAGATCGACGCCCCCGACAACCTCATCGAGAAGGACGGGCGTCTCGTCATCACGGGCGGACCGACGCTCACCGTGGATGACATCCGGGAGCTGCGACTTGCCGATCAGCGCTGATCTCCTCCTCGACACGAGCGCCGCGATCGCGCTGGTTCATGACAGGAACCCCGCACACGAACGCGTACTCGAACTCACGCAGGATCGCGTGCTCGGCCTCGCCGGGCACGCGGCGATCGAGGCCTATTCCGTGCTGACGCGCATGCCCGGTGGAGCGCGCGTCAGTCCCGATCGCGCAAGAGAGATCATCGAGCGATCCTTCCCCGCTTTCGCGCCGCTCTCCGCCGCATCGGCCAAGACCGCGATCACGACTTTCGCCGACGCCGGCATCGCCGGAGGGTCGGTCTACGACGGACTCGTCGGTCTGGCCGCACGCGACGCAGCCGTCCCGCTCCTCACCTGCGATCGACGCGCCATGGGCACCTATGCCGCACTGAGTGTCGAAGTCCTCCTCGCCTGAAGCTCCCCTCGCACTCGCCTGACGCCCCCGCCAGGAGGCGAGACGGGGCGACACGCCGCCCGCGGATAGACTGGGAATCATGTCCAAGGTCCTCCAGTCCCTGCCCGTCGGCGAGCGCGTCGGCATCGCCTTCTCCGGAGGACTCGACACCTCCGTCGCCGTCGCGTGGATGCGCGAGAAGGGCGCCGTCCCCTACACGTACACCGGCGACCTCGGTCAGTACGACGAAGACGACATCGCCTCGATCCCTGGTCGTGCGCTGGAGTACGGCGCCGAGGCCTCGCGCCTGATCGACTGCAAGACCGCCCTGGTCGAAGAGGGCTTCGTCGCCCTCTCCTGCGGCGCCTTCCACATCCGCTCCGGCGGCAAGACGTACTTCAACACGACGCCCCTCGGTCGCGCGGTCACCGGCACCATGCTGGTGCGCGCCATGAAGGAGGACGGCGTCGACATCTGGGGCGACGGCTCCACCTACAAGGGCAACGACATCGAACGGTTCTACCGTTACGGCCTGCTCGCCAACCCGCGTCTGCGCATCTACAAGCCGTGGCTCGACGCCGACTTCGTCACCGAGCTCGGCGGCCGCAAGGAGATGAGCGACTGGCTCGTCGCCCGTGACTTCCCGTACCGCGACTCCGCCGAGAAGGCGTACTCGACCGACGCCAACATCTGGGGCGCGACGCACGAAGCGAAGACCCTCGAGCACCTCGACGTCTCGCTCGAGACCGTCGACCCCATCATGGGCGTGAAGTTCTGGGATCCGTCGGTCGCGATCGAGACCGAAGACGTCACCGTCACGTTCGAGGCCGGTCGTCCGGTCGCGATCAACGGTGTCGAGTACAGCGATCCGGTGGCACTGGTCATGGAAGCCAACACGATCGGCGGACGCCACGGCCTCGGTATGAGCGACCAGATCGAGAACCGCATCATCGAGGCGAAGTCCCGCGGCATCTACGAGGCTCCGGCCATGTCGCTGCTGTTCATCGCCTACGAGCGCCTCGTCAACGGCATCCTGAACGAAGACACCCTCGCGACGTACCACGAGCAGGGTCGCCGCCTCGGCCGCCTCATGTACGAGGGACGCTGGCTCGAGCCGCAGTCGCTCATGCTGCGCGAGTCGATCCAGCGCTGGGTCGGCCTCACGATCTCGGGCACCGTCACGATCCGCCTGCGCCGTGGCGACGACTGGACGATCCTCGACACCGTCTCGCCGAACCTCTCCTACGGCCCCGAGAAGCTGTCGATGGAGCGCGTCGGCGACGCCGCCTTCGGCCCGGTCGACCGGATCGGCCAGCTGACCATGCGCAACCTCGACATCGCCGACTCGCGTGCCCGCCTCGAGCAGTACGCGGGCCTCGGTCTCGTCGGAGGGGCGACCGGCGAACTCGTCGGCCGCGTGACCGCCGGCGAGTCGAGCGAGATCACCGAGTCCGTCCACGGTTCGATCTCCGAGGCCGACGAGACCCTGGCCGACGCCGTCGACTCGGCGTCCGAGGGCGCGGCGTTCGACTCGGGCACCGACTGACGCCCGCTCGCGCCGACGCCCGACTCTGCCGCGGTCGTCGGCGCGACGCGCCTTCTACGCGCTCGGTTCGGCTCTGCGCTCCCGCGCTTCCGCACGATCGATGATGCCCGGGAGCACGTCGTCGAAGAGCGCGACGATCGCCGCTCGCGCCTGCACCGCATCTCGCCGCATGATGGCTTCTCGGATGTCGACGGCAGACTTCTCACTCCCGTCCCAATCGAAAGAAGCGCGGGCCTGCTGCGTGAACCGGCGAATCTGCGGGCCGAGGATCTCGATCGCCGACACCCGGATGCTGTTCCCCTCGATGCGGGCGAACCCGACGGCGATGGCACGCAGCGCCTCGCCGAAGGCGGCGACGTCGCACTCCCGAACTGCGGCGGACATGTCATCCGTGAGGTCGACGAGATAGGTGACGTCGTCGCCCTGGAGAGCCGGCATCGCGTGCCGGACCGAGCCTTTCCAGATGTCGCCGAAGACCGCAGTCGCGTCGCGGATCCGATCGGGATCGAGAGGCGCGACGCGCGTGAACCGGTTGCGCTGCATCTCGACGAGCCCCTCTTCGGCGAGTCGGTCCAGCGCGTGCCGGACCGGCGTCTTCGACGTTCCCAGATCCTCCGCGAGCTCGTAGTCGCGGAGGCGTTCCCCGGGCCGCAGCTCTCCGGTCACGATCGCCTCCCGCAGCCGACGGTAGACGTCCTCGCTCATCGTCCTGCGTTCCAACGCGACATCCATGCCTACCAAATCACACCCTCCTCCGACCACAGCGGTCCCCCACCACGAAAATACGGCCGACGCCCGCGCTCCCGATGGAACCGCGACATCCCCGATCGCACCAGCGCGCAACGCGTAACATAACACGATTGCGGAGATGCGGCATGACACGGAACGCGCCGAGCGCCCGGACGGATATGATGCGAAGGCGCGACCCTGAAACGCGCACTGGGGCTCGGTGGGACTGAGTTCCATCTGCCTACCGAAAGAGTTCTCGACGATGATGACCGATTCGCAGGAATCCGCCGCACCTTCGCGCCCCTCGTTGGGCGTCCGCATCGGACGCATCGCCTTCCTCGTCGTGGCCGGGATCATCGTGATCGCCGTGGCCGCGGCGTTCTTCATCACCTGGACGATCCAGCGCTCGTTCCCGCAGACCGACGGATCCGTCCAGCTCGACGGCCTGAAGGCCGAGGTCACGGTGCAGCGCGACGACCGCGGCATCCCCACCATCACCGCCGACTCGACGGACGACCTGTTCTACGCCGAGGGGTTCGTGCACGCGCAGGACCGATTCTTCGAGATGGACTTCCGCCGGCACGTCACCTCGGGCCGCGTCGCCGAGATGTTCGGCGAATCACAGGCGGCCACCGACGCCTTCCTGCGCACCCTCGGCTGGCGCACGGTCGCCGAAGCCGAGGTCGAGGCGATGGACGACACCACGCGCGGGTACTACGAGGCCTACGCCGATGGCGTCAACGCCTACCTGGCCTCACGCTCCGGTGCGGAGCTGTCGCTCGAGTACGCCGTGATAGGTCTGCAGAACCCCGACTACGTGCCGGAGCCGTGGGAGCCCGCCGATTCCGTGGCGTGGCTCAAGGCGATGGCCTGGGACCTCCGCGGGAACATCGAGGACGAGACCGAGCGGTCGCTCCTCGCGGCCGAGCTGAGCGACGGCACGGATGCCACGGGCACGGCCGACGTCCTCGCGAAGCTCTACCCGGACTATCCGTTCGATGAGAACCCGGTGATCGTGCCGCGGATCTCGACGGTTCCGGAGCTCGGCACGGATGCCGAGCCTGCCGCCTACTCGCCGGCCGAATCCGATGGCGAGGTGCAGCAGGCGAACACGACCATCGAGTGGCAGGAGACGTCGAGCGTCATCGAGGCGGCGAGCGTCCTGGTCGGCGGAGTCGGCGAGGGCATCGGCTCGAACTCCTGGGTCGTCTCCGGGGCGCTCACCGAGTCGGGGATGCCGCTGCTCGCGAACGACCCGCACCTCGGAGCATCGCTCCCCTCGGTCTGGTACCAGGTGCAGCTGAAATGCTCCGAAGTGACCGAGGCGTGCCCGTTCGACGTCGGCGGCTTCTCGTTCTCGGGGCTGCCCGGGATCGTGATCGGCCACAACCAGAAGATCGCCTGGGGCTTCACGAACCTGACCACCGATGTCACGGACCTCTACATCGAGCGGGTCGAAGGCGACCAGTATTGGCGTGATGGAGCGCTGGTGCCGCTCGAGGAGAGCTCCGAGACCATCAAGGTCGCGGGTGGGGACGACATCGACCTGACCATCCGCTCGACGGTGCACGGGCCGATCATCTCCGGGCTCACCGATGACTTCACGGCGATCGCCGACGACCCGGCTGCCGCCCTCACGGCGGAGGGTGACGCCCCGGTCGCCCCCGGCTCGCAGGAAGACGCCGAGTACGCCGTCAGCCTCCGTTGGACGGCCCTCGATCCCGGCACCGCCGCGACCGCGATCTTCGCACTCTCCACGGCGCAGAACTTCGACGATTTCCGCCACGCGGCATCTCTCTTCGACGTGCCGGCGCAGAACCTGATCTACGCCGACACTGAGGGCAACATCGGCTATCAGACGCCTGGGCGCCTCCCGATCCGCGGCGCCGGCGACGGGTGGATGCCGCAGCCGGGATGGGACAGCAGTTACGACTGGACCGGCTTCATCCCGTTCGACGAGCTGCCCGTGTCCTACAACCCGAACTCGGGGTACATCGTCACCGCGAACAACGCGATCGTCACCGACGACTACGCGTACTTCCTCTCGCGCGACTGGGACTACGGCTACCGGGCGGCGCGGATCGCCCACCTGATCGAACGTCGCGCCGCCGCCGCTCCCCTGACCGCGCAGGACATGCGCGAGATCCAGATGGACAACGAGATGTGGATCGGCAAGCAGCTGGCGACGGCCATGAGCGACGTCGAGGTGTCCGGCGCGGGTCCGACCGAGGCCGTGGGGCTGCTGACGTCCTGGGACGCCCAGAATGCGGCATCCTCGTCGGCGGCTGCCTACGCGAACGTGCTGTGGTCGAACCTCGTGCAGAACATCTTCGCCGAACGCGAGCAGCCTCTGCCCATCGACGGCCAGGGTCGGCTCTTCACGGTCGTTGCCGACCTGCTGGAGAACCCGTCCGATCCGCTCTGGGTCAACGAGCAGATCGATGTCGACGGGATGGAGGAGATGCTCGCGCTCTCCGCGGAGGAGGCCTACGACGAGCTCTCCGCACTGCAGGGAACCACGGTCTCGCGCTGGAACTGGGGCGATCTTCATGCGATCACGCTCACGAGCGACACGCTCGGCTCGTCGGGCATCGCTCCCGTGGAAGCGCTCTTCAACCGCGGCCCCTACCCGGTGAGCGGCGGGGCCTCCGTGGTGAACGCGACCGGATGGGAGCTCGGCACCTCGTACGCGACGACCACCGTTCCGTCGATGCGCATGGTGGTCGACCTGTCGGACTTCGACGCCTCGACCTGGAACCATCTCACCGGCGCCTCCGGTCATGCCTTCGACGCGCACTACACCGACCAGACGGCGGATTGGGCCGCCGGCATCCAGAAGCCCTGGGCGTACTCCACCAAGGCCGTGAAGGCTGCGGCCGTCGACACCCTGGTGCTGACGCCGGCCGGCTGAGAAGGAGATCGAGACGGGGCGCCCGGAGCGGCGCCCCAGGATGCTCGGCTAGCGTTGACACGTGCCATCCAGCTACCTCGCCCCCAAGGGGACGCCCGCCACGCTCCTGGAGTTCGAGCACGGGGGAGCGACGCTCATCGCGGAGACCTTCGGTGAAGGGGCGCACACCTACCTGCTCCTGCACGGCATCGGCATGGGCCGCAGCGTCTACCTCGACATCGTGCAGCGGCTGGAGGGACGCGTGATCGCCGTCGACCTTCCGGGCTTCGGGGAGGCGCCGGAGCCCACGCGCACCCTCACCATGGAACGGCACGCCGACCTCGTCGCGGCCTACCTGCAGCACGTGGACTCCGGGCCGGTGATCGTGATCGGGCACTCGATGGGCAGCCAGATCGCGGCCGAACTCGCGGCACGGCATCCGACCCTCGTCGAGGGCGTGGTGCTCGCGGGGCCCACCGTCAACAAGGCCGCCCGCAACATCGGAGCGCAGGCGCGGTATCTGCTGACCGACCTCGTCGGAGAGCGGCCTCTGGTCATCTGGCGCGGAGCCAGGGAGTATCTCCGCGGCGGGCCGCACCTGATCCGCAAGATGCGCGCGACCATCGTCCACGAGCCCGAAGACGCCTTCGTGCGCATCGACTGCCCTGTGCTCGTGTTGCGTGGGGAGGACGATCCGCTCGCTCCGATGAGCTGGTGCCAGGAGATCCTCGACGCGATCCCCGGCGCCGACCTCGAAGTCATCCCCGACCACGGTCACGGCACGCTCATCAGCGACTCCGAGCCCGCAGCCCGCCTGATCCACGAGTTCGCCGCGCGACTCTGACTCCGTGCCACCCCTTTCACACGAGCGCAGGCCTTCGCACCGCATCAGGCGGATCCTGCGCCCACCGGCCTGATCCGGCGCGACGGCCTGATCCGGCGTCAGCCGGCGGCGGGCGGGGTCTGCTTCGACTCGGCGAGTTCGTCCACGACGAGACCGCGCTGCTCGATGGTGCCGTTGCGGTAGGCCTGCCGCCCGACCATGTGCGCCGACAGCGGCGCGGTCGCGAACTGCATCAGCACGACCGGCGCGACCAGCACGAACCCGAGCAGGATGCCGCCGATGGAGCGCTGCGACAGAGCGATGGCGATGCAGATCAGCAGCAGCCCGAGAACCTGCGGCTTGGTCGCCGCGTGCAGACGCGCCGGAACGTCGCGGAAGTGCAGCAGCCCGACGGAGGCCGAGAGGCACAGCAGCGCTCCGAGCAGGATGAGCACCAGCACCGCCACATCGATGACGGGGTCGGGGATCATGAGACCGAACACGTTCATGGCGTCGTGTTGTCCCTTCTCGCGACGAACCGGGCGACGGCGATCGACCCGAACACGCCGATCGCGGCGATGATCAGGAGCACGGGGATGTTCCGGGTGTGCCCGTTGATGGCCATCTCGGCGCCGAGCACGCACATCACCTCGGTGAGGAGCACGTCGGAGGCGACGGCACGGTCGAGGATCGACGGTCCTCGAACGATACGGATCAGCGCGAGGATCGCGGCGATGCCGAATACCACCATGATCGCCAGGAGCAGGATGTTCATCGGACACCGCCCTTCGTCGGCCCGGACAGGCCGGCGCGCTGATCGGCCTTGAGTGCACGGTACTGCGAGGGGTCGCCGAGCGCACGCACGACTCGACGCTCCCAGCGGAGCACCCCCGCGCGCTGCGCCTCCACGTCGTCGAGGTTCCGCACCCCGATGACGTGCAGGTAGAGGATGCGCCGGTCTCGGTCGGTCTCCACGACCAGCGACCCCGGGATCAGCGACGACACCACGGCGACGTGCGTCATCACCAGATCGTCGGCGTAGCGCAGGGGCACCGCGATGATCGCCGTGCCCGGCTGACGGCGGAAGTCGAACACCTGCACCGTGACGGACAGAGCGCCCCGCAGCACCGCGAACAGGAACTGCACGACGAAGAGCGCCGCGTACCAGAGGTTGACCCTGCCCGAGAGCGCGACGGTCGGCAGCCGGAAGACACGCGTGACGAAGATCGCCACGACGAGTCCGGTGAGGAACGACAGCACGGTGAACTGTGCCCACAGCAGCATCCAGAGCACGACGAGCCAGGCGAGGAAGGGCAGCTGCACGCGGATGTCGCGCCAGAGGTGACGGCGGGTGTCGCGTGCCATCAGCCCACCTCCTCTTCCAGCTGCACGAGGCTCACGGGCTGCAGCAGCGCGGCACCGATGCGGTCGCAGAGGGCGTAGAGCGGGCCGGCGAAGATCGTCAGCGCCAGCGTGACGGCGACCATGCCGCCGGTCGCGACGGTCATGATCTTCGGGATGCGGCGACGCTCCTGCTGCTCATCGGCCGCCGGCGCGTTGCCGAGGTACGAGATGCGCCCCTCGGTCTCGGTCGAGTCCTCCTCCTCGCGCCAGAAGGCGAGGTTCCAGGCGCGCATCAGGGCGTACAGGGTCAGCAGCGAGGTGACGATACCGCCGAAGATCAGCACGATCATGATCGGCGTGCCGACGGATGCCGCCGCCTCGAAGAGCGCGAACTTGCCGATGAACCCCGAGAAGGGTGGCAGCCCACCGAGGTTGATCGCGGGCACGAAGTAGAGGATGGCGATCAGGGGCGCGACCTTCAGCAGTCCCTTGACGCGCAGGATCGAGGTGCTTCCCGCTCGACGTTCCACGAGCCCGACGGCGAGGAACAGAGTGGTCTGCACGACGATGTGGTGGACGATGTAGTACACCGTGGCGCCGATGGCGGCGGGCGTGGCTATCGCGAGGCCGAAGATCATGTAACCGACGTGGCTGACCAGTGTGAACGACAGGATTCGTTTGAGCTCGGCCTGCGCCACCGCACCGAGAACGCCCACGATCATGGTCGCGAGCGCGATGATGAGCAGCAGGGTGTCGATGCTGTTCGAGGCGAAGAGCTGTGTCTCGGTGCGGATCAGCGCGTACACGCCGACCTTCGTCAGCAGGCCGGCGAACACCGCGGTGACCGGCGCCGGGGCGGTCGGGTACGAGTCCGGCAGCCAGAACGACACCGGGAAGATGGCGGCCTTGATGCCGAAGGCCACCACGAGCATCAGATGCAGCACCAGCTGCGTCTCCTGCGGGAGCTCGGACATGCGCTCGGCGATCTGTGCCATGTTGACCGTGCCGAGAGCGCCGTAGATCATCGCGATCGATGCGAGGAACAGGATCGACGAGACCAGCGAGACGACGATGTAGACCGCGCCGGTGCGGATGCGGGACTCGGTGCTGCCGAGCGTGATCAGCACGTACGAGGCCACGAGCAGGATCTCGAAGCCGACGTAGAGGTTGAAGAGGTCGCCCGCGATGAAGGCGTTGAAGATGCCGGCCGCGAGGATCAGGTACGAGGGGTTGAAGATCGAGATCGGCGTCTCGTCGGTGCCGTCCGCGGCGCCCTGGCCGATGGAGAAGAGCAGCACCGCGAGGAGGACGATGCTGGAGATGAGCACCAGGAGCGCCGCGAGCCGGTCGACGTAGAGCACGATGCCGAAGGGCACCGGCCACCCTCCGACCGAGACGGCGAGCGGGGCGCCGGAATCCACCACCACGAGGAGCACGGCGGCGATCACCGAGACCGCGGCGAGCGTGGCGACCGTGACGACGACCTGGAGCCGCGCGTTGCGGCCGAACACGAGCGTGATGGCGGCGCCGAGGAGAGGCAGTGCGACGAGGAGCGGGACGAGGGCGGTCATGGCCTTCCCTCCTCGTTCTCGTCGCGTTCGTGGGGTTCGTCCGGGCTCGGCTCACGGCCCTCGTCCGACGGCGGGGAGGGTTCGTCGCCCCAGCCGGTGGGGGCGTCGTACGGCGCATCGTCGTGGATCGAGGGGTGATCGCGCATGTGCAGCACCGTGATCGGCGCGGTCTGCACCCCGACGAAGTCGGTGGTCGCCTCGTCGTCGCCGGTCTCGGACTCGTCGTCCATGAGGTCTTCGTCGGCGTCGGTGCGCTCGCGGAGCGCGATGTCGGCCTCGTCGTCCTCGACGGTGTCGGCCTGGCCCAGCTGCCAGGAGCGGTAGATCAGCGCGAGGAGGAACGCCGAGACGGCGAACGTGATCACGATCGCGGTCAGGGTGAGCGCCTGCGGGAGCGGATCGCTCATCTCCCCCTCGGTGCCGAAGAACGGCGCGTTGCCGGGAACGCCCATCACGATCAGCAGCAGCAGGTTCGTGGCGTTGCCCAGCAGCAGGAAGCCGATCAGCACGCGGGTCAGGCTGCGCTCCAGCATCGCGTACACGCCGCACGCGAAGAGGATCGCCATGATGACGATCAGGGTGAGGGAGACATCCATCAGCCGCTCCTCCCGCCCCGGGAGAGGAATCCTTCAGGACCGGGCGTCGTGCGCAGGGCGGCCTGACGGTCGACCTCCGCACCGAGGCTGCGCAGCACATCGAGGACGAGCCCGATCACGACGAGGTACACGCCGACGTCGAAGACGGTCGAGGTGACGAACTCCATGTGCCCGATGCCGGGGATCTCCCACTCCCAGAAGGTGCTGGTCAGGGGTGCGAGGCCGAAGAACAGGGGGACGACGGCGGTGCCGACGGCGAGGATGAGCCCGGTGCCGAGCAGTCGACCCGCATCGGTGGGGGCCGCAGCGCCCAACTCCCAGCGACCACCGGCGATGTAGCGCATCACGAGGGCCATGCCAGCGACGAGGCCGCCGGCGAAACCGCCACCCGGCAGGTTGTGTCCGGAGAACAGCAGGAAGATCGACACCACGATGATCGTGTGGAAGAGGATGCGGACGATGACCTCGAGCAGGATCGACCTGTTCTCGGGCTTCATCTTCTGTCCGCCGACGAGCCAGGCCCGCGGGCTGCTCTCGTTCTCGGAGGTCTGGAACCGGATGCCCTCGGTGGTCTCGACGAGCGGACGGCTGCGGGCGGCCTTGCGGGTCGCGCGTGGCAGGTTCTTGGTGGCGGCGAGCAGATCGGCGCGGTGCGTGACGAACACGAGGGAGGCCACCCCCGTGGCGGCGAGCACGAGCACCGAGAGCTCGCCCATGGTGTCCCAGCCGCGCAGGTCGACCAGTGCCACGTTGACGACGTTCTTGCCGTGGCCGATCTCGTACGCCAGCTTCGGGAACGCCTCCGAGATGGGGTCGGCGATGCGGGACTGGGTGGCGACGACCGCGACGAACGCCATCGTCACACCGACCCCGATCGCCAGCAGCGCGCGGGGGATGCGGCCGACCGAGGCGTTGTGCTCGCCCATCCGCGCGGGAAGGCGCCGCAGCACGAGGGCGAACGTGACCATGGTGACCGTCTCGACCAGGATCTGCGTGAGCGCGAGGTCGGGGGCGCCACTCGTCGCGAACAGCACGACCATGCCGAGTCCGGTGACCGAGACCAGCACGACCCCGGTGTACCGCTTCTGGGCGCGGACGGCGAAGATGCCGGCGATGGCCATGATGGGGGCCACCACGATCTGGGCGGGGGTGTGCCAGGCCGACAGGTTGTACCGGTCGATGTCGCTCGCGATCAGCGCCGTGACCTCGGCGGCGACGAAGACCACGAAGATGGTGCCGACGTAGACGGGCAGCGAGCCTCGCTGCGTGAGCGTGGTGCTGAGCACCGACAGGCGATCGACGCCACGCATGACGAGGTAGTAGACGTCGGCCGCGGTGAATCGCAGCAGGCGCGCCTTGCGGTCCCACCCGGTCCGGCGGGTGAGCAGGAAGAGACCGATGCCGAGGAGGATCGACAGGATCGAGATCCCCAGCGCGGGCTCGAAGCCGTGCCAGAGCGCGAGGTGGCCCGGGCCTTCGACCGCGTCGCCGGAATGGTCCAGGCCCGGGGTCGCGGTGAGGGCGTATCCCTGCAGAGCGGTGTCGAGGGCGGGGGCGCCGATACCCGCGGCGAGTGTGACGCCGGCGAGGATGATCGGCGCGGAGAGGAAGCCGACCGGCGGGTCGGGCCAGGCGGTGTCGGGAAGCTGCCCCTGCTCGTCACGCTTCTTCCAGAACGCACCCCAGAGGAATCGCACACCATATGCCGCAGTGAGCATGGACCCGAGAACGATCCCGATGAGCGCGACGAGTCCCCACGGGGAACCCCCCTGGGCGTCGTCGAGGAGGGCGGTGAGCGTGGACTCCTTGGCGACGAAGCCGATGGTCGGCGCGATGCCGGCCATCGATGCGACCGAGATGAATGCCGCCGTCGCCATGACCGGGGCCTGCCGACCGACGCCGGAGAGCTCGTTGATGTCACGGGTCGACAGCTGACGGTCGATGACGCCGACGATCAGGAACAGCGCTGACTTGAACAGGGCGTGCCCGATGACCAGGGCGAGCCCCGCGAGTGCCGTCGCCTGCGTGCCGTAGCCGACGACCACGGCGAAGAAGCCGAGCTGGCTGACGGTGCCGAAGGCGAGGATGCGCTTGAGGTCCGTCTCACGCAGCGCCTGGATGCCGCCGAGCAGCATCGTGAGGATGCCGAGCGTGATGACGAGAGGCCGCCAGGTCGCACTGAAGGCGAAGATCGGTGCGAAGCGGGCGATGAGGTAGATGCCGGCCTTCACCATTGCGGCCGCGTGGAGGTAAGCACTGACGGGCGTCGGCGCGGCCATCGCACCGGGCAGCCAGAAGTGGAAGGGGAACAGCGCCGACTTGCTGATGGCCCCGATCAGGAGCATCACGATCGCGGCATCCACGAGCGGTCCGCTGGGCGCGATCACGAGGATCTCGCGGATGCTCGAGGTGCCGGTGTCGACCACGAGCAACACCACGCCGACGAACATCACGAGGCCGCCGAGCGTCGTCACGAGCAGGGCCTGCAGCGCCGCACGACGGCTGGCCGCACGGCGACGGTAGTGGCCGATGAGGAGGTACGAGAGGATGCTCGTGACTTCCCAGAACATGACGAGGATCACGAGATCGTCGGTGAGGACGAGTCCGTACATCGCGCCGGCGAAGCCCAGGAGCACACCGGCGAACTGACCGACTCCCGCCGAGTCCTCGTAGAAGTACCAGCGGCAGTAGAGGAGCACGAGAGCGCCGACGCCCGTGACGATCAGGGTGAGCACCCAGCCGAGCACGTCCATGTTCATGGAAAGGTTCAGCCCCAGCTGAGGGATCCACTCGACCGACTCGAACGGCACAGGGCCGCCGAGCACCTGCGGCGTCATGACGAGCGCATGCACGAAGGCCGCGGCGGGAACGAGGGCCGCGATCGCGAAGGCCTGAGCTCCGAGCCAACGCACCAGAACGGGCATCAACAGCGACCCGAGAAGGAACACGGCGAGGAGCATCAGCATATACGCGGCTCCCTCAGGGCTCGTCGGCCATGCGGCACAGGCGGGCGGGTGTACATACAGTTTACCGGCGCGAGAGCCTTCGTCGGTCCACGCTTCGTCGATCGTGCAAGAGTGGGCGCATGCGGCGGGTCGGGGTTCGAGAGCTTTCGGGCTGGTCGGGGGCGCTGGCCGTCGCGCTGATCACCGTCGCCCAGGTCGCATCATCCGCGCGCTCCGAGCTGTTGTTCCGCGACGCCGACTCCCTGATCGTGGCCATGTTCACCCGGTCCGTCCTCTCCGGGCAGCCCCTCGACTGGGCGATGTCGAGCGTCCTTTTCCTCCCCGAGTCCACGGCGTTCGCCGTCCTCGACACCGTGCTTCCTTTCGAGGTGAACGGACTGCTCGCCGTCAGCGCCGTCCTCAACCTTCTCGCGCTCTACGGTGCCTTCCGACTCGCCGCAGGTCGGCGGCGCGAAGGCTCGGCACCGGTCGCGTGGTCGCTGGGGGGACTCGCGCTCTTCTCGGTCCTCGCCATGACCGACGTGTCGGGGTCCCGGAACGCACTCGATCTCGCATCCCTGCTGCTGACGACCACGTACTACGCCGCGACCGTCTTGGCCGTCGTCCTGTCGGTCGGGTGCGTGAGACGGGTGCTCGATCGCGATCGCGGCGGTGTCGGACTCCTGGTCGCTCTCGGGGTGACGGCAGCGGTGTCGACGCTGTCGAATCCGCTCTACGCCGCCTGGGCCACGGTGCCGATCGCGCTCCTGCTCGCTGTCATGATCATCCGATCGCCGCAGAGGATCCGGACCGCGATGGTCCTGGTCGTGCTGCTCACGGGCACCGCGATCGGTTTCCTCGGTCGCATTCCGCTTCAGGCATGGATAGCCAACACCGGAGCCGGATACGTGCAGCCGGGACTGTGGGCCGACTCTCTGGACTACTACGCAGCACTTCTCACCGACCGCCTGTCGACGTCGATCGGGTTCGTCGGCTGCCTGATCGTGGTGACGCTCATCGTGCTCGCCGTCATCCGCATGATCCGCGCCGCGGACCCCGGAACGACGTTCGTCTCGGGGATCGCATGGGTCATGCCCGCTGTCGTGGTGATCGGTGCGATCGCCCTCGGCACCCACGCGGCCCGATACCTGCAGCCCCTCGCCTTCGCACCCGTGCTCGCGCTGGTCGCGATGCCGCGCGCCTGGCCGATGCCCGTCCGTGTCCGGTCCCTCGTCGCGGCCGTGGTCGTCATGCTGCTCGCGATCGGCGGCGTCGTGAGCGTTCCCCGCCTCGCCTCCGTGAGCGCGGGTTCCGATCCCGACCTCACGTGCGTGACCGAGTGGGTGAATGCGTCCGGCCGCACCGGTGCGGGCCAGTTCTGGACCGTCCGCCTGCCGAAGATGCATCTCGACGATCCCGCCCGCCTCGTGCAGGTCGATCACGAACTCAACGGCTACGCCTGGCTCGTGAACCGGACGGACTTCGACGTCGACGAGGTGTCGTTCCTCGTGGAGGATGCGCAGAGCGTCGCATGGAGCCTTCCCGCGCCGGCCGCACCCGAAGAGGTGATCGACTGCGGGCGCTACCGCATCCTCGATCTCGGTGACAGGACGCTGTCCCTCGGTCCCCCGCGCAGCTGAGCGTCGGGCGGCTCAGCGCGGAACGGGCCCGGTCGTCGTACCGGCGCGGAACACGCAGGTGAGGTCCTGCGTCTCGCCGGGCTCGCCTCGCAGCATGCGCGCCACCTGCTCCCCCGCCGCGCGCCCCTTCTCGACCGCGGGCTGCACACTGGTGGTGAGGGTGAGGTCTCCGAGGCCGTCGACCTCGATGCCGTCGAAGCCGGCCACGGAGAGGTCCTCCGGCACGCGCAGTCCCCGTTCCTCCGCGGCGCGGATCACGCCGACCGCGAGCAGGTCGCTCTGGGCGAGCACGGCGGTCGGCCGCGTCTCGGGGTCTGACAGGAGCATGCGCCCCACCAGGACGCCTTCGTCGATGAGACTTCCGGATGCCGAGATCGCGGGGGCGTCGGGGAACACCCGGCGCATCCCCTCGAGTCGGTGAACGGTCACGTCGACGGTCGCGGTCGCGATCCGCTCAGGGGTGACCGGGGCCCTGTCCCGATCGCTGTCGAGGGGGAGCGTGACGAGCGCGACGTCACGGTGACCGAGTTCGCGGACGTGTCGGGCGACGTCGGCGGAGGCCTCGGTGTTGTCCAGGGTGATGCGCGGGATCGCCTCGCCCGCATCGCCTTCGATCACGACGACCGGCAGACCGCGGCCGACCACCACTTCAAGAGAGGCTCTGGTGCGCCCGGAGCAGCCGATCAGCACGAAGGCGTCGACGGGAGCGCTGGCGATGGCCGCGCCCTCCTCCCCCGCTTCGTCGCGCATCAGCAGGATGCCCGCACTGAGCTCGGCGAGTCCGTCGGTGAGTCCGTCCATCATGGCCGTCGTCACCGGATCGAGGAACGCCGCGCGCAGATGTCCTTCGAGGACGACGGCGACGATGCCGCTGCGCCCGCGGCGCAGAGACGCCGCACGGGGATCCGGCCCGGCATATCCGAGCTCGGCAGCAGCCGCGAGCACACGTTCCCGTGTGGAGGCGGCGACGTTCGCCTTGCCGCTGAAGACCACCGAGGCGGTGGAAGTCGCCACTCCGGCCTCGCGTGCGACGTCGGCGATCGTGGGCCGACGCGGCGTCTCCTGACTGCTCATACTTCGAGGATAGCCCGCATCCGTTCCCCTGGGTCGAATCGATTCGATAGGCTGTCCGGCATGGAGACAGCCCTCACCCGTTCGCAGTTCGTGCGCTGGCGCGCGGCGATCTTCGCCATCTTCCTCGCGAGCGGCCTCTCGATCGCGACATGGGCGTCCCGTGTGCCCGGCATCAAGGAGGCACTGGGACTCGACAACGCGCAGGTCGGCCTCATCCTGCTCGGCATGGGCGTGTCGTCGATCATCGGCATCTCGACCGGGCCCGCGGTGATGGCGCGCATCGGCGCGCGGCGGGGCATGCTCCTGACGATGTTGACCTTCGCCGTCGGGATCGTGCTCGTCGGTCTCGGGGCCAACGTCTTCGGATCCGTCCCGGTGGTCATCGTCGGCATGGCGCTCTTCGGCTTCGGCAACGGCTCGGTCGACGTGATGATGAACGTCGAGGCGACGGCGATCGAGCAGCAGATGGGCAAGACGATCCTGCCCGTGTTCCATGCGTTCTTCAGCTTCGGCACGGTCATCGGCGCCGGCATCGGCGCCCTCGCGGCGCAGCTGACGGTCGACGTCGCCACCCATGCCGCGATCATGGGGAGCCTGATCGCCGTGATCGCGATCGCCTGCTTCTTCCAGGTGCCCGTGCGCGAGGCGACCCTCGATCCGGTGGCACACGAGAAGCCGCCGTTCCGGGCACGCATGCACACCGCCCTCGAGGCGTGGCGCGAGCCGCGCACCTACCTGATCGGCGTCGTCATGCTCGGCATGTCTTTCGCCGAGGGCGGGGCCAACGACTGGATCGCCCTCGGCACCGAACAGGGTCACGGGTTCGCGGAGGGCACCGGGGCCGTGTCGCTCGCCGTGTTCTCCGTGGGGATGACGGTGGTGCGCCTGTTCGGTGGTCCGCTCGTCGATCGGTTCGGCCGCGTGTTGGTGCTGCGCATCCTGGCGGTGGCTGCGGCCTCGGGCATCCTGCTGTTCATCCTCGCTCCCACCTTCCCGCTCGTGCTGGTCGGGGCCGCGCTCTGGGGCATCGGCGCATCGCTCGGGTTCCCGCTCGGCATGTCCGCCGCCGCCGACGACCCCGCCAAGGCTGCGGCGCGGGTGAGCGCGGCCGCGACGATCGGCTACGTCGCCTTCCTCGGCGGTCCCCCGGTGCTCGGCGTCATCAGCGAGCACATCGGGCTGCTGAACACGCTGTTCATCCTGGTCGCCCTCGTCGTGATGTCCGGCCTGTTCTCGGGCGCTGCCCGACCGCTGCGGGATGACGAGAAGACACCGGTCGCGAAGACGGAACGGGGCTGAGAGTCAGTTCTCGCGTGCGCGCACGAGGGCTGCCGCGTGCGAGCGGCTGCGTGCGCCCAGCTTGGTCAGCACGTTGGAGACATGCGTCTTGACGGTCGGCACCGAGATGCGCAGGTGCGTCGCGAGCTGGGCGTTCGACCAGCCCTGCAGGATGCCGTCGAGCACCTCCTGCTCGCGGATGGTGAGGTCGGGCTGCTCATGACGCGCCGGAGCCGGAACGGCTACGCCCTGCGCCGCCGCGGCGAGCGCGCGTCGGGTCACTCGGGGATCGAGGGCACCCTCCCCCGCTGCCACCGACCGCACGGCCTGCACGAGGGTGGGAGCGTCGACCGTCTTGAGCAGGAATCCCGCCGCTCCGGCGCGGATGGCCCCGAAGACGAGCTCGTCCTCGTCGAAGCTCGTCAGGACCAACACGTCGCCGAGGCCGCGGGTGACGATCTCGCTGGTGGCCGAGATCCCATCCCGGCCGGGCATGCGAAGGTCCATGAGCACGACGTCGGGGCGCAGGGCCGCGGCATTCCGCACAGCCACGTCGCCGTCCGCGGCCTCGCCGACCACCCGGATGCCCTGCGCCTCGAGCATGATGCGCAGGCCGGCCCTGATCGCGGCGTGGTCGTCGGCGAGCAGCACCGTCGGCGCGGTCACACCCGCACCTCGATCGGGATCCGACCCTCGACCGACCATCCCCCGGCGACCGGCCCCGCGGAGAAGACGCCGCCCAGTGCGCTGACGCGCTCGCGGAGCATCTGCAGACCCCAGCCCTCGCCGCCGTGCGCTGCCGCGGGACTGGCGACCCCGCCGCGCGAACGCACTCCGACGTGCACCTCGGCGTCCCGTTCCTCGATCGCGACCTCGACTTCGGCGCCGCTCGCATGCCGGACGCAGTTGGTCAGCGACTCCCGCACGATGCGGACGACGGTCTGCTCGGACGCGGGTCCGAGGTCATGGACATCGTCAGCGCAGAGGGTGACGACGAGTCCCGCTCGCTCCGCCTCCTTCACGATGCCGTCGAGATCAGCCCAGCGCGGGGCCGGCCCGAGGCTCCCGTCGCCGCGACGCAGCACCGAGATCATGGATCGCAGTGCCCCGTGGGCATCGAGACCCGCATCGCGCACGGCCTGCAGCGCTGCACGATCCCGCAGGCGATCGGGGTCCGTCGACAACGCGGCCTCCGCGCGGATCGCCATCGCCATCACGTGGCCGGCGACGACGTCGTGGAGTTCTCTCGCCATCGTCTCTCGCTCGCGCTGCACGGCTTCCGCACGGTCGCGATCGGCGACGGCGGCGGCATCGTCCGCGCGCTGGCGGTGCAGCTCGGCGAGTTCGTTGGCCTGGGAGACGGCGACCGCCCACCAGTAGTCGGTGCCGAAGATCGCACCGAACTGCACGCCGATGAGGAACGCCACCGGGAACGACACGTCGGTGAAGAGCCAGGCGGTGACGAACAGGATGGCCGTCGAGGCTCCCAGCAGGACGAGCAGCACCCGTCGTCCCTTCGCGGTGGCGAGGAACGCCACCGTCCACAGCACATCCAGCAGGACGACCAGGGTGCCGATGCCGCCGACGGTGAGCAGATCGATCACGAAGAGCAGCGCGACGAGCACGAGGACGGTGATCGGCATCCGCCGCTTCGCGAGGGCGAGCAGACATGCAGGGAGGGCGAGGGCCAGCGCCCACCACGGGGAGACGGGTTCCGGAAGGATCGAGAAGGGCCCCCAGATGCCGCGGAACCCGAGGGCGGCCATCACGACCGCGAGGACGGCCATCCCGATCGGGTCGGCCCACCTGCGGTGCCGCCGGTACCAGGCGCCGAATCCGCCTTCGACCTGCTCGTGCATGACCTCATGCAACCATGGCGCGCGGCGTGGCGCATCCGACGAAGGGATGAGGGGCCCGAAGGGAACGGTACTTTCGCCCGATCCGTCGCGGGCGCGGTTCGACGAGCGTGGAGACATGGAACTCTTCGGCGGGCTGTCGCTCCCCCTCTCCCTCGCGCTCCTGGCGCTGATCGACGGGCTGAGCGTCGGCACGCTCCTCATCCCGGTCTTCCTGCTGCTGCATCCGGGGCGGGTGCGCGCCGGACGCATCCTGCTGTATCTCGTGACGATCGCCGCGTTCTACCTCGTCGTCGGGTTGCTGTTCCTGTGGGGGCTGGTGAACCTCGTCGACGTCGCGTCCGACTTCCTGGCATCGCCCGCGGGACTGATCATCCGTCTTCTGGTGGGAGGAGTGCTCCTGATCACCGCTTTCGTGATGCCGACGGGCGAGAAGAAGGCCACCTCCACGGCCGCGCCCACGCCCACGCCCCCGGCCGCATCCGCCCCGCAGGTCTCTCCGTGGACGGGGATGCCGACGACGGGCACGGCGCACGTCTCCCCGGATATGACGCCACCCCCGCCCACTGCCGCCGCGGTGGACACGGGTACCGCGCCCCGTGGCGGACGCATCACCCGCTGGCGGGACCGCCTGCTCGACCCGCGCACCCGCGGCACGGCGGTGATGGCCGTCGCGATCGCGGCCGGTCTCGTCGAGGTGGCCACCATGCTGCCCTACATCGTCGCGATGACGATGCTCGCCGACGCCGGGATCGACACGCCCCTGCGTGTGCTCTCGCTCGTCGGATACTGCGCGCTGATGATCCTGCCGGCGATCGTGCTGCTCGTCCTCCGCCTCGTCGCCGCTCCCCTGGTCCAGCGGCCGCTCGAGCGCTTCGCGGCCTGGATGGAGCGCACCGGTGCCGAGAACACCGCCTGGATCATCGGCATCATCGGGTTCCTCATCGCCCGCTCCGCCGCGACCGAGCTCGGGCTCTTCGAGGCGATCGGCGCCTTCCTCGACCGGTGAGGAGCCGCGCCCCCTCGGCTGCGACGGAGCGGGACCAGGACGAAGTAGGCTCGACGGGTGCGTCTCGTCATCGCCCGCTGCTCGGTCGACTACACCGGTCGGCTCAATGCCCATCTCCCGCTTGCCACGCGTCTGCTCGTGCACAAGGGAGACGGGAGTCTGCTCGTGCACTCCGACGGCGGCAGTTACAAGCCGCTGAACTGGATGAGCCCGCCGTGTTCGCTCTCGAGCGAGACCCCCGGCGAGGAAGAGGCGAGCGCCGGCGTCGTCGAGGTCTGGCGCGTCACCCACAAGAAGACCGGCGATGCTCTGCGCGTGCAGATCTACGAGATCATCCACGACACCTCCCATGAGCTGGGCATCGACCCCGGGCTGCAGAAGGACGGCGTCGAGGCCGACCTGCAGCGGCTCCTCGCCGAGCAGGTCGAGCGCATCTCCGAGGGCGCGACGCTCGTGCGCCGCGAATATCCGACCGCCATCGGTCCCGTCGACCTGCTGGTGCGCGATGCCGACGGCGCCGCGATCGCGGTCGAGATCAAGCGCCGCGGCGACATCGACGGCGTGGAACAGCTCACCCGCTACCTCGAACTGCTCGGCCGTGACCCGCACCTCTCCCCCGTGCAGGGCGTCTTCGCCGCGCAGGAGATCAAGCCCCAGGCGCGTGTGCTCGCCGAGGATCGCGGCATCCGCTGTCTGGTGCTCGACTACGACGACATGAAGGGCATCGAGTCGGGCATCCCCCGCCTGTTCTGAGGCGCCGCCGTTCAGCGCGCGGCGATGAGCCGAGGCGTCGGCCCCTCCAGCCGCGCGATCGCGATCTTCACCTCGAAGATCTGCTGCTCGAAGCGGTTGAACCGCACATCGAACTTCGCATCCATCGCCGCGAACCGCGCGTCGAACTTCGCGTCCTGGGCATCGAACCGCGCGTCGAACTTCGCGTCCTGCGCATCGAACCGCGCGTCGAACTTCGCGTCCTGCGCATCGAACCGCGCATCGAACTTCGCATCCATCGCCGCGAATCGGGCGTCCATCCGGTTGATCATCCAGCCGAAACCGCTGATGATCGCCACCAAGAGCGTCACTGCTGTCGCCAGCATCGTGATGACTTCCACCGACACGTACATGCCCCCATTCTCGCCCGTGATTCCGCCGTTGTCACGACCTTATATGGAGACACCAGGCGCTCACATGAGGTGTGCAGAACCCTTTGTGTTGCACACCTGTGCAGGAAGAGCGGCCGTCCTCTCTCGGGCCCATAGGCTGGAGAGATGGCCCACTCCCCCTACTCCTGCGTGCTGTGGGACGTCGACGGCACCATCGTCGACGCATCCGTCGGCATCCTCCGTCGGCTCGACATCGCGCTCACGCACTTCGGCCATCCGGCACCGACGCGCGAACAGCTGGTGCACTGGATCGGTCCGCCCATGTTCCAGTCCTTCCAGGACCAGGCGGGCATGACGCCGGAGCAGTCCGCCGAGGCGGTCGCCTTCTACCGCACGCTCGGCAAGGCCGACGGCTATACGACCGACGTCGCGACCTACCCGGGAGTGGTCGACCTCATCAACGAGCTGCACGCCTCCGGGGTGCCGCAGGCGACGGCCAGCTCGAAGCCCGAGAACCAGGTCGACGCGCTCGTCGACCACTTCGGCCTCCGCCCCGCGTTCTTGACGACGGTCGGCGCCACGCCCGACGAATCGACTCTCGCCTCGAAGACCGACATCGTGGCCGAAGCGCTGCGCCGCCTGCGCGAGCTCGGCGCCGACACGTCTCGACCCGTGCTGATCGGTGACCGACATCACGACGTCGAAGGCGGCAACGACAACGATGTTCCCGTGATCTTCGTCGAGTGGGGTTTCAGCGATTCCCACGAAGGGGATGACGCCGCATTCCGCGTCGCCTCGGTCGCCGAGCTGCGCGCGCTCCTGCTCGCCTGACGCACCGCACGCGCATACCCGCAGGGCCGCGCAACCGCTGATCAGCGCGCTCCACACCCCTGCCGCGACCCTCGGAAAGCACAGAACTCCCCGCCGGATGACGCATCAGGGACGCGATCCGGTGGGGAGCTCTGTGTCTCGCCCGTCTCAGACGGGGCGAATGTTCTCTGCCTGCAGGCCCTTCGGACCCTGCGCCACATCGAACTCGACTCGCTGGTTCTCTTCGAGAGACCGGTAGCCGGATGACTGGATGGCGGAGTAGTGCGCGAAGACGTCAGCGCCTCCGTCGTCGGGGGAGATGAAGCCGAAGCCCTTCTCCGAGTTGAACCACTTAACCGTGCCCTGGGTGCTCATGTACTGCCTGTTCTGCTGGTGAAGAAGCCGACGCAGGGATGCCCCGACATCGCTAACGCTAGTGGAGGAGGCCCCGAGCGGAATAGCAGTTGCGAGAAGGTAATCCAAATGTTGCACGAGCGGCATCCGGCCGTCATCTGGCGGATTCGCGGGGGCTGGGCGCGCACGGCGCCCAAAAAATGGTGTGGCCCTCACCGCGGGGGGAGCGATGAGGGCCGAAGACGACCGGAGGGTGCGTCAGAAGTAGCTTAGCTTCTTTTCGAAGCTCTTGTCCCCCTTTTGGGGGACAAATCTGAATTTCAGTGGGAGACTGAGCGATAGCGGCCCCCTCGAGTAGCCCATTGGGGACTGAACTACTCGAGAGGGCCCAATCGCATGCACGGATCGTCTGCCCCTGGGGTGGGCCGTCGTCTCGTGGGGAGAGACGGAGACGATCAATCCCCGTGTGCATGCACCTTCACCATAGGGGAGGGCTTTCGATCCCGCCACGGACTTTCGTCCCGGCGAGATCGAAGAAGGTGGGGGACCTGATCCCGCAGGGATCGCAGGTTTCGGGAGGAGACAGGGCGCACAGCACGGAGGCACCTCCGTCGTCCGTCTCCCCCGAATCCGCGGGCTTCAGCGCCGGGTCAGCCGCAGGCGCCCCGGCGTCATCGCGATGCATCGTCGTCCGCACCGGCGGGATTCTGACACGGCATCGCACACGAGCACGGGCTCGCGAGTAGCCTGATCCGGTGACGCTGCTCAACAAGGACATGACCCTGTGCATCTCGTTGTCGGCACGGCCGAGCAACAACGGCACGCGCTTCCACAACCACCTCTACGAAGCCCTCGGCCTGAACTGGATCTACAAGGCGTTCGCGCCCACCGACCTCGCTCAGGCGATCGCGGGCGTCCGCGGACTCGGCATCCGCGGTTGCGCCGTCTCCATGCCCTACAAGGAGGAGGTCATCGCCCTCGTCGACCGGATGGACGCCTCGGCGAGCGCGATCGACTCCGTGAACACGATCGTGAACGACGGCAGCGTGCTCACGGCCCACAACACCGACTACTCCGCGATCGCGCAGCTCATCGAGCGCAATGCGCTGGATCCCGCGGCGTCGGTGCTGCTGCGCGGGTCGGGCGGCATGGCGAAGGCGACCGCCGCCGCGTTCCGAGACGCGGGGTTCGCACGCGTGACGATCGTCGCCAGGAACGAGGAGAACGGACGCGCGCTCGCCGACCTGTACGGCTTCGGGTGGAGAGCGGATACCGACGACGCCACAGCCGATGTCCTCGTCAACGTCACGCCGATCGGCATGGCCGGCGGCACGGAGGAGCACGCGCTGGCGTTCTCCGAAGAGGCGGTCGGTGCAGCATCCGTGGTGTTCGACGTCGTGGCTCTTCCTGCCGAGACACCCCTCATCGCGGCGGGCCGCGCGGCCGGCAAGACGGTGATCACGGGTGCCGAGGTCGCGACGCTGCAGGCACTCGAGCAGTTCGTCCTCTACACCGGCATCCGGCCGACTGCGGAACAGGTGCGCGAGGCCGAGGAGTTCATGCGCGCCGGAAACGCGTGATCACGAGCCCGATACCTGGGTAGCCTAGGCCCATGAGCGCGCCTCGCACCGCACGACGGACCATCTTCCGGCGAACACCTGCCGCCCTCGCGACGGCCGCCATCGCCGCGCTGGTGCTCGCAGCCTGCACGGGCGGGGGAGAGGAGCCGACCACCGACGGCGGCCAGGGCTTCCCCGACGACGGATGCACGCACATCACCATCGCGACCTCGTCGGAGAAGGTCAACATGCTCGACGAGCTGGCGACCGCGTTCAAGGAGTCCCCGGAGCACGACGCCCTCGACACCTGCGTCACCGTGCGCCCCACGAACGTGTCGTCGGGGAACGCCGCGCGCTACCTCACCTCGGGCGAGGACTGGCCGAGCGACGACCGCGCCCTGTGGCCGACGCTGTGGTCGCCGGCATCGACCGTCTGGACCGACCGCGTCGCGGCAGCCGCCTCGCCGAACCTGGTCGGCACTCCCGCCTCGTTCACCCGGACGCCCGTCGTGTTCGGCATGCCGGAGCCGATGGCCAAGGCGCTGGGATGGCCCGACAAGCCCATCAGCATCACCGAGCTCGAGGGCCTCTGCCAGAACCCCGACGGCTGGGGGAGCGTCGGGAAGGACATCTGGGGCGCGTTCAAGATCTCGAAGACGAACCCGAACACCTCGACCACCGGACTCTCGACCATCCTGATGCAGTCGTACGAGGCATCCGGCAAGGCCGAGGGGCTAACCTCGGCCGACGTGGATGCCGCTGCCGACTTCTCGCGCGTGTTCGAGGAGTGCGTGATCCACTACGGCGACACGACCGGCAACGTGCTGTCGACGCTCTACGACGAGACGCAGAACGGCGCGAACGGATCGGCCTACGTCTCGGCCGTGGCGCTCGAGGAGACCTCGCTGCTCAACTACAACAAGGGCAACCCCGACTCGCACACCGTGCAGCCGGGTGAGACCCTGACCCCGCCGAAGACCAAGCTCGTCGCGGTGTACCCCTCCGGCGGCTCGATGTGGTCGGACAACCCGGTGACGGTGCTCGGAGCCGACTGGGTCACGCCCGAACAGCGGACCGCGGGGGAGGCTTTCGCGGAGTTCCTGCAGACCACGCCCGCCCAGGAGATCCTCCCCGAGTACGGCTTCCGGCCGCTCGACGAGTCCGTCCCGCTCGGCGACCTGTTCACGGCGAACTTCGGCGTGGATCCGGCGCAGCCCGCCGTGACGCTGCCCAAGCCAGAGGTCGACGTGATCTCGACCGCGATCGACCAGTGGACCCAGGTGCGCAAGCCGTCGTCCGTGCTGGAGCTCATCGACATCTCCGGCTCGATGGATGAACCGATCGGCGACGGCCGCTCGCGGCTCGACGGTGCCATCCAGGGCGCGCAGACCACGCTCGACCATTTCCGCTCGACCGACGAGGTCGGTGTCTGGGCGTTCACGACCGGCGTCTCGTCCGACGAGGGCGAGGGCATCCAGGTGCTGCGCGATGTCACGGCGCTGGGCTCGGACGGGGAGAAGCTGGACTCCTCGCTCGACGACCTCCGGTACGCGCAGCGGAACGGCACACCGCTGTACGACGCGCTCCTCACGGCGTACGAGGCCATGAGCGAGCGGGCGGAACCCGGACGCATCAACGCGATCGTCGTGCTGTCCGACGGCGAGGACACCGATTCCACCACGTCGCTCGACTCGCTGATCGCCAAGATCGGCAAGAGCACGAAGGAGGGCGGCACCGACGCCCCCGTGCGGATCTTCCCGATCGCCTACGGCTCCGGCGCGGACACGTCGGCCCTGCAGCGCATCGCGGACGCCACCGGGGGTCAGATGTTCGACGCGTCGGACGCCGAGCGCATCGACCTCGTCTTCGCCTCCGTGATCAACAACTTCTGAGGTGCGAATGATCATCGTCCCGGCATCCGACCTGAACGGGGTCGCCGACACGATCGCCGCCGCCCTGCAGTCGAGCGACGTCTATGTCGCGCCCGGGCTGAAGGGCTCGGAAGGCCTGACGACCACTTTGACGGATGCGGTCCCCGGCGACGGATCGATCGCGGTGGTGGTCCTTCCGCCGGATGCCGACCTGGGCGCGGTGTACGACCTCGAGCTGCTCAGCCGCATCAGCGAGAAGGTTCCACAGAAGACCGTGGTGCTCGCCGTCGGCGACGACATCCAGGCCACCTCGACGGCGATCGACCGCGACGACGCGCTGGCCATCGCGAACACGAACGAGGCCGCAGCCGACGGTGACACCCAGACCGCGCTGGTCGAGACGGTGCAGCAGATCGTCGAGGAGACGCCGTCGTCGCCGGGCGGGGACACGGGTGGGGGAGGCGCCGACTGGCTGCTGCCCGTGATCATCGGCGGCGCCGTGCTGCTCGCGGCGGGCGGGACGGCAATCGGCCTGCTCGCCCGGCGGCGCCGCGCACCGAAGGCCGTGACGGCCACCGACCCCGTGCCCGCCGGTATCCGCCTGCGGGTGAACCGGCTGCGGGAACTGCGCGTCGACTATGCGAATCTGCCGGGCAACGCCGTCGCCGCGGAGACCGCGGCGGGAATCGATGCCCTCGCCTCGCACGTGGAGCAGCTCTTCGTGCGCCTCGACGCCAAAGCGGAAGCGGATCAGGTCGTGCTCGCCGAGGCGGAGTACTCCGACAAGCTCGCCCGACTCGTCGCCGCGCTCGAACCCGACTACCTCCTCGACCTGCTCACCCGACCCGACCTGTGGGATGCGCCGGACGAAAGGGTCGCCGAGGTGCGCGAGGCTCTGGCGGCCGTGACCACCCAGATCGTCGACAACATCAAGCAGGTCAACGCCCGCAAGGGTCTGCTGTTCCAGGTGTCGCTGGACTCGCTCATCGGGCGTTCCGAGCTGCGCGACTGGGAGCGGCAGTTCAAGGAGAACTCCGGGGAGTGATCCGCTCCCGTGCACGTCAGCGCGCCCGCCCCTCCGCGAGATAGGCCAGTCGGTGAAGCGTCTCGGCGTTGCGCCACCGGAGCATCGGAGTCGTGATCAGGCGGGGGATGAGCACGGCCGGCCCCTTCACCGGCTCCTCGTCGATGCGCACCTGGCAACCGGACGACGTCGTTCGCGCCCGCAGCGTGACCCTCGCCTCGCCCATGGGCCAGCCGCGAGCGCGAAGCACGACACGACGAGGCTGATCCCACGTGATCACCTCGGTGGTGTCGTCGAGCAGCGCCGGCCAGACGCCGAACGAATGATGCAGCTGCGCCCCGACCTCGGGCCAGGCCGCATCGACATCCCGCATGCGGGAGGCGCCGACCACCCAGGCGGGATACAACCAGCCGTTCGCGAGCACACGGAACACGTCTTCAGTGGTGCAGGCGAGGTCGCGCACGTTGGTGACCATGTTTCCTCCGTTCCCGATGATCCTGCGCGGCACCACCCGCTCGGGCGAGGTGCTTGACAAACCGACCTCACGAGACCGCGGATACCGGGTTCTCGCCGTCGACCCCGTGCCCGAGCGGCGGGCCGTCGCCGGTGTGACGATGCAGGACCGTCCACCACAGAGCAACCCAGGTTGACAACGGGGAATCAAGCAACGTAGGTTGACAGCATGGAATCCCTCGATGTCGCGCAGATCGCCGCAGATACGACCGATCCGCGCGCAGGGCTGCGGGCGGTCGCGTCCCTGCGCACCCTCGCCGACGCCCTCGAACTTCGCCAGGTCGAAGCCGCTCTGCGGTCCGGCATGAGCTGGCAGGCGATCGCCGACGCCCTGGGCGTCACCAGACAGGCGGTGCACAAGAAGCACGCGAAGCGGGTCGATCCGTCCATCGCCGTCCCCCGGAGGAACTCATGAGCAGATTCACCCACGCCGCTGCCACGATGCACACCCTGTCGCTGGCCTCGATGGAGGAAGCCTCCCGCTTCGGCGTCCGCGACGCCGATATCGATCACCTGCTCCTCGCCCTCACCATCGACCCCGACACCGGCGGGCAGATCCTGCGCGGCATGGGCGCCGGCCTCGACACGGCCCGCGCCGCCGTCGCGACGCAGCACGCGGCTCAGCTCGAGCTCGTCGGCATCGCCTCCGACACGGACAGCCCCCGACGCATCGTGTTCCACGAGACCTCGGGATACGAATGGACCGATCGAGCACTCGCCGTCTGGAAGGAAGCAACGAGCGGGGAGCGGAGCGGCGACTCCGCAGCCGTGCTGCGCGCACTCCTCGACGAACCGAGCGGGCTCATCGACGAGATCCTGCGACGACTCGACATCGACCCCACGACTCTCGCCGCGCGGCTGGACGAGGTACAGCGACTCCGCCTCTCTCCCCCGGCGACACCCGAGACGACTGCGCTGTCCGGGACGCGCTCCTTCTTCGTCCCCGCGTCGCTCGAAGACGTCTGGGCCCTGCTGTCGTCTGCCGCGCGCATCCCCGAATGGGATCCGGCTGTGGGCATGATCGACGCGGACGATGACGAGATCGGGCCCTGGGAAGCCGAGTCGACGATCGCCACCCCCGACGGCAAGCCCCTGCGCGTGAAAGGCGAGTTCCGCCGACAGTGCGTCGAACGGGCGGAGTGCGAGAAGCCCTCCCTCGTCCGCTGGCGGTTCTCGTACCCGGATGCCGTGCGATCGAATCCGCGGGTGGTCGACTTCGAACTCGAACATGCGGCTGGCGGAATGCAAATCCGCGTGACCCTCACCTGGGATACGACGCGACGCCGTCGGGGACTTCGCGTCGTGCGCGTCCTCCTGAAACCGCTCCACCGCCTCCTCGTCTTCACCCAGCTGGCACAGATCGGGAGCGGCATCACCCGCGTCTTCCGTTGAGACCGCGCCGGGGTGCGGCGCGCGGGCGGGTGCGGCCCGCGGCGACGCACCCGCCCGCGGGGATCCGCTCAGCCCTTCGCGCCCTTGCGGGGCTTGATGAACTCGGCAGGTGCGTTCTTCTCCCGCTTCGCTGCTCGCTTCTCCTTGAGCGAGAGCTGCGGCGCCTTCTTGCTGTCGCGACCCTGGATGGACTTTCCGGACATGGTTACTCGCTTCCCCTTCGGTGGCTGGCGTAACCTCTGACCATAGCCCGGAACCACAGGAAGTCAAATTTCTGTCGGACCGGGAAAAAAATCACGACCGTCCGGCGTGGTCCATGCCCTGCAGGAGCGCGTATGCGCCCAGCGACGGGGCCGCGCCCGGGGCGGTTCCGGCCTCCTCGACGAGGAGGAGCACGTAGCCCGACTGCTGCGCCGCCCGGCCCCAATCCGGGGGGAGATCGGTCACCCGGTCGGCCAGAAGGATCGGGCGCGCGCCGATGCCTCGGAGATCGTGCACCGCCAGGATCCGATCCCCCTGAAAGGCGACGCCGACTCGTCCGACTGGAGCGAGTGGGCCGTCCAGAGGGGGCTCGAGGGTGCTCCAGCCCCGCTCTCGCAGGTGATCCGTCACCGCCTCGGTATCGCCGTCCGGCAGCCGGAAGAGCATCGCGGCGACAGGATCGTCGCTCCGATCCAGCACCAGGAAGGTACATGCCGCTCGCGGAATGGATGCCTGATTCCTGCGCGCTCGACGAACGGCCATGACGCCGACGGCGACGACGAAGGCCCCGAATGCGCCCTGGAATCCTCCGATGACGAACCCGAGCACGACGCCGGAGACACAGAGCCCGAACGCCGCACTCGGACGCCAGCGATCAGTCCTCTCGACGGTCGGCATTCCCGCTGTCCACCACATCGGTCATCGACGCCGCCTCGACCTCATCCGGGGCGTGTGCGCGGTGCGCGTCTGCCGCCTCCACCTCGGCCTGCGTGAGCGGCGCGAGGCGGTCTTCGAAGAACCAGCGGGAGATCGAGGAGCGGAGGTTCTCCGTCCACGGGATGCGTCCCTTGGCGTTCGGTCGCACCACGAGAGGCTCATAGCTCTCGACGTCGATGAGCTTCCAACGGTCGTACTCGTCGACCGGCTGGTGCACCTCGACGAATTCGCCACCGGGGAGCCGCACGATGCGTCCCGATTCGAATCCGTGCAGCACGATCTCGCGGTCCTTCTTCTGCAGCGCGAGGCAGATGCGCTTGGTGACGAAGTAGCCGAGGATCGGGCCCAGGACGAGCAGGGCCTGCAGCGTGTGGATGACGCCTTCCATCGTGAGCATGAAGTGCGTCGCGATGAGGTCGGACGACGCCGCCGCCCACAGGACCGCGTAGAAGATCATTCCGGCGACGCCGATGGCGGTGCGGGTGGCGGCGTTGCGAGGGCGCTCCGCGATGTGGTGCTCGCGCTTGTCGCCCGTGACCCAGGCCTCGAGGAACGGATAGATCGCGACCGTGACGATGAACAGTCCCATCACCGCGACCGGGACGATGATCCCGAACGACCACGTCCGTTCGAACATCACGACGTCCCAGTTGGGCGGCGCGAGGCGCAGGGCGCCGTCGGCGAAACCGATGTACCAGTCCGGCTGTGTGCCCGCCGAGATCGGCGAGGGGTCGTACGGGCCGTAGATCCAGAACGGCAGGATCTGGAAGAAGGTGCCCAGCAGCACGATCACCCCGAACACGATGAAGAAGAAGCCGCCCATCTTCGCCGCGTAGACGGGCATCATCGGGTAGCCGACCACGTTGTCGTTCGTGCGGCCGGGGCCGGCGAACTGCGTGTGCTTGTTGATGATCATCAGCATCAGGTGCACCACGATGAGCGCGATGACGAGCATCGGCAGGATGAGGATGTGCAGCGTGTAGAGCCGGCCGACGATGTCGGTGCCGGGGAACTCGCCGCCGAACAGCATGAACGAGGTCCATGTGCCGATCAGGGGGAGGCCCTTGATCATGCCGTCGATGATGCGCAGGCCGTTGCCCGAGAGCAGGTCGTCGGGGAGCGAGTAGCCGGTGAAGCCCTCGGCCATCGCCAGGATGAACAGGATGAAGCCGATCACCCAGTTCAGCTCGCGCGGCTTGCGGAACGCACCCGTGAAGAACACCCGGAGCATGTGCAGGCCGATGCCTGCCACGAACACGAGTGCCGCCCAGTGGTGGATCTGCCGCACCAGGAGCCCACCACGGATGTCGAACGAGATGCGCAGCGCCGAGTCGAACGCCGCCGTCATCTCCATCCCGCGCATCGGTGCATAGGCACCCGTGTAGTGAGTGGGCACCATCGAGGCCTGGAAGAAGAACGTCAGGAAGGTTCCGGAGATGAACACCACGACGAAGCTCCACAGAGCGATCTCGCCGAGCATGAAGGACCAGTGGTCGGGGAAGACCTTGCGGCTCAGCTCCTTGAGGAGCCCGGAGACGCTGGTGCGCTCATCGATGTAGTTCGACGCGGCGCCGACGAAGCGCCCGCCGAGGGGTGGCTGCGCCTTCTTCGGTGCCGTCTGGTCGAGAGTCGGGGACTCACGGGACATGGTGCGATCCTCTTCGGTCGTGGGGGGCCAGGGAGTGCTCGGGGTGCAGGCGCAGACGCGCGCATCGCCGCAGAGCGCCGGAGGACGGCGGCCGCGACGCGCGAAGAGGAGACGTCCCCGCCGGACGGCGGAGAGGATGCGAGGCGTTTCCACACGCACAGGGCAACACGAGACGACCTTCTGGTCAGTCTTGTCGCTTTGCGGGTACTGCGCCCTCGTCCGCAGGTTCGTGAGGTGAACCTGCCGCCAAGCTACCAGAGAACGTCGGTATGTGCGGAGCCGGCGAGACGTCGCCGGCGTTTGCTACCCTGGAAAGGCAGGATGACGACGGAGGACGACCTCCGACAGCGAGACAGACCGGGGACGACCCCGACAGGAGTCTCCCGTGAACCGAACATCCACCTGGCCCCTCTGGGTCGTGTCCCGTGAAGCACGACCCGCCCGCGCCACGCTCGCACTCTGCATCGTCTCGTTCTCGATGGTCGGCGCCGCCGCGCTCTCCGTCGGCATCCGGGGGATCTGGCTCGAGCTGGTCCTCTCAGCGGGATTCCTCATCTGGGCGACCGGGCAGTGGGCCTGCGTCGAACGCCGTCATCGCCGTGAATCGGCATTCCGACGTGACGTCGAGCGCGACATCCACGTGCTCTCCCACCCCTCCGCTCCGGAGTGACCTCACCGCAGTCGATCCCGCGGACATCCGCCCCCATCGACCGCGTACCATCAGATGCAGTGCGCTGACACAGCGCTGCGGCCGGGACGACCCGGTCGTGGTTATCATTCGGGGACGGCCCCACCTCGAAGGAGTCCGGCGATGTCACGCACGGAACTGAAGCAGCTGATCGGCGTCACGGACATCGTCCGCGTCGTCCTGGGATGGGGCGCCTTCGCGGCTCTCCTCCTCCTCCACCCGGTGCTGGCGGCCCCCGTGCCCGGCCCGGTCCTCATCATCGCGCTCTCGGCGATCATCGCGGTGATCCTCGTCGCCGCGTTCGGCGTCGTGAAGCAGGCCGAGGCTCTCGCACATCGGCTCGGCGACCCCTACGGCTCGCTCGTGCTGACCCTGTCGATCGTGCTCATCGAGGTCATCCTGATCTCCGCGGTCATGCTCGGTCCGGGTGAGCACGCGACCATCGCCCGCGACTCGGTCATGGCGGTCGCGATGATCATCATGAACCTCGTCATCGGTCTCGCGCTCCTCCTCGGCGGACTCCGCCATCGCGGCATGGCCCACAACCGCACCGGCACCTCGGCGTATCTGTCGATGCTGGTCGTGCTCGTCGCGCTCGCGTTCGCCCTCCCCGCCCTGATCGGCACGGACGGCTCGTACACGACGGCGCAGGAGATCCCGATCATCATCCTCACCCTCGTGCTGTACGCCTTCTTCCTGTACCGACAGATGGGCGCGCAGGCGAGCGACTTCACCGAGGTCGACCCCCGTCTGCTGCAGAGTCCGCAGCGCCAGGAGAAGGTCGAGGACACCGGGGGGATCCGTCAGGTTCTCACCGAGCACCGCACCGAGGTCCTCGTCCGTCTCGCGCTGCTGGTGGTCACCGTGATCCCCATCGTGCTCCTGTCGCACGACATGGCCGCGCTGCTCGACGACGGGCTCGGTCGCCTCGGCGCGCCCGTCGCCCTCGCAGGCGTGGTCATCGCGGGCATCGTGTTCCTGCCGGAGTCGATCACCGCGGTGCGCGCCGCTCTCGGCGGCGAAGCCCAGCGCGTGAACAACCTCGGCCTCGGAGCCCTGGTGTCCACCGTCGGCCTGACCATTCCTGCTGTCCTGATCATCGGCATGTTCACCGGCCAGACCGTGGTCCTCGCAGAATCGCCGGCGAACCTGCTGATGCTGGGCGTGACACTGCTGTTGTCGGTGACGACATTCGCCGCGAAGCGGGTGACCGCCATGCACGGCGCCGCGCATCTGGTGACGTTCGCGGTCTACGTCATCGTGCTCTTCCGTTGAGCTCGGCTCGGCGGGATCTCGTCTCGATCCCGCCGAGCCGTCCTCGCCTTCACGCGTCCGGGCTGCGGGAACCGCGGCCCCCCGTCACCGTGAGCGGCGCCCTCGCACAGCCTTGATCGCCATCTGCGTCGCGATGACCACGAGGAACACCGCGAACAGGGCATTGGCCGTGCCCGGGTCGACGAGTGTGGCGAACCACGCACCGAGCGCGGTGGTCGTGCAGGCTGCCGCACCGATGATCACCGCCGGCACGAGCTCCACATTCCCGGTCCGCAGGTTGCCGAACGTCCCGGACAGCGCGGCCGGGATCATCATCAGCAGGGACGTGCCCTTGGCGGTGAGGTCGCTGGCGCCGAACACGAACATCAGGAAGGGGACGACGATGATGCCCCCGCCGACGCCGATGAGCCCGGAGACCACTCCCGTGCCCAGGCCGAGACCCACCAGTGCGAGTGCGTTCAGCCATCCGATCTCGAAGACCGCGTCGCGCGACGGCACGAGCAGGAACAGACTCACGATGACCGCGAGGAGGAAGCCGACGAAGCCCCATCGCAGCACCGTCTGCGACACCTTCGGAAGCAGTCGTGCGCCGATCTGCGCACCGACGATGGCCCCCGCGGCGAGGATGACCGCGGGCACCCAGGCGACCTGGCCGAGCGTCGCATAGGAGATGACACCGATGCCGGCGGTCGGCACGATGGCCGCCAGAGAGGTGCCGGCGGCCCGCCGCTGATCGAACCCCGCGAGCAGCACCAGCAGCGGGACGATGACCGCCCCGCCTCCGACACCGAACATCCCCGACAGCAGTCCCGCCGCCAGTCCGATGCCGACGAACGCGACGTAGGCGCGGGGCTCCCGATGCTGCGCAGACTCAGGCACATCGATCTCCTTCTCCCGCCGAGCGGGTGTGATGCCGCGCTCCACCGGGACGCGACGAAAGCACGGCCGACGAAAGGGCGGCCGGCGGCGGTCAGCCGACAGTCGACAGGAGTCGGCCACCGTGCACGACGGCGGTGACACGGAGCTCCGGATCCAGGGCGACGACGTCGGCACGAGCCCCGACCCGGAGCGCCCCGCGATCGGCGAGGCCGACCAGCGCCGAGGCGTTGGTCGACGACAGCCGCACCGCATCTTCGGCGGACGTGCCGAGCCGGATCATCCTGGCGTGCGCCGCGGCGAGCCGCAGCGTGGAACCCGCCAGCGTCGGCGTTCCCCGCAGAGAGACCCGGCCGTCACGCACCGTGACGAGGCGATCGGGGAAATCGTGGTCTCCGTCGCTCAGCCCCGCCGCCGCCGACGCATCCGTGACGAGGATTCCGCGCGAAGGTCCGACGGCCGACACGGCGAAGGAGAGGACGGTGTCGTGCAGATGGTGCCCGTCGGCGATGAGTTCGATACGGACCCGGGGATCCGTCAGCGCCGCCCCCACGAGACCCGGGTGACGATGGTCCAGAGGCGGCATCGCGTTGAAGGCATGGGTGACGAGGCGCGCCCCGGCATCGATCCCGGCGACTCCCTCGTCGAACGTCGCGTCACTGTGCCCGAGTGCGAATATGACTCGATCGGCATATGTCGCGATGAGCTCGGTCGCCCGCGGCAGCTCCGGGGCGATGGTCATGATGACCGGGAGCCCGCCCACCCGTTCGAGGAGCTCATCGAGAAGCTCTGCCGACGGAAGCTGCAGCGCCGACTCCTGCTGCGCCCCTCTGCGCCGGGCGGAGAGGAACGGTCCTTCGAAGTGCACACCCACGATGTTCGGGGCTTCTCCGGCCCGAACCACGGCGAGGATGTCGTCGGCCGCCCGGAGCATCGCCTCGGGCGGCATCGTCGCGATCGAGGCGAACATCGACGTCGTTCCCGCGGCGAGGTGCCCGCGTGCGACCACGGCGACGTCCTCCCGCGTGCCGGAGTACAGCGAGGCACCGTCACCGCCGTGGCAGTGCAGGTCGACGAATCCCGGGACGACCCAGCCGTCCCCCGCGTCGACGAGGGCGGGCCCCGACGGCGGGTCGCCCCGTCCGATCTCCACGATGGCACCGCCGTCGGTGCGGAGCCACCCGTCGACGATTCCGTCGGGGGTCACGACGTGCCGTGCGCGAATGACGCTCATCGCCCGAGGAGCACCTCCGCGGCCGCGCGAGCGCAGGCGCGCGACGAGCCGTAGCTGCGGACCCAGGCACGGAAGTCGGAGTAGTCGTCATGCTGCACACCCATGTCCAGGACGATCGCGTCGGGGCGCTTCGCCCTGATCGCGGCGATCACGGGTTCCTGCCAGTCGAAGCGATGGGGGCTGCGCAGCAGGAGGACGAGAGTGCCGTCGTCGCCGTACTCCTCCGCGAACTCCGACAGCGCGCCGGAGAGCATCTGCTCGCCGGCATACGTGTCGGCGGAGAGGCGGATGGTCTCGACGTTGCGGCCGGCTTCGAGGAGGAAGCGCTCCACGTCGCCCTCGGCCCGTCCTGCCGCGGGGGACGCGACCGGATCGAGACGCACGATGAGGATGTTCTCCGTGGTCACCGCGGCATCTCCGCCGACCGAGATCACCTCGCGTGCGAGCTGCTCGCCGTATGCGGCGTCCGGCTCGTCGACATCCCCCTCACGAGACCCCATGCGGGCCAGACGGTCGTTCGCCTCCTCCAGCCGCTCGACGCTCAGGCGTCCGTCGTCGACGGCACCGGAGATCGCGGCGACGACCGTGTCGACGTCTTCCCCGAACGACCACGACCCCAGGCACAGGGCATCCGCACCCGCGGCGAGCGCGAGCACGGCCGCATCGCCGATCTGCGCGTAGTCCCGCACCCCGCGCATCTCGAGCGCATCCGTGATGATCACGCCATCGAACCGCAGTTCGTCGCGCAGCAGGCCCGTCATGACCGGGCGGCTGATGGATGCCGGGAGCTCGTCGATCTGCGACAGACGCACATGCGACACCATGATGCTGTCGACCTCGGCGTCGATCGCCGCGCGGAACGGGTCGAGGTAGTGCTCGATGAGATCCTCACGCGACAGGTCGACCTGGGGCGTGCCCAGGTGCGCGTCGGTTCCGCTGAGCCCGTGCCCGGGGAAGTGCTTGGCGCAGGCGCTGACACCGGTCGACTGCAGTCCACGCACCCAGGCGGCCGCGTGCCGGCTCACCTGCGCACGGTCTGCACCGAAGGTGCGGATGCCGTTCGGGCTGAACGGGTTGACGGCGACGTCGACGGCCGGGGCGAGGTCCCAGTCGATGCCCGCCTGACGCAACGACAGGCCGATCTGCCGTGCGGCACGCCAGGTGGTCTCCTCGTCGTCGAGGGCGCCGAGCGCGTAGTTGCCCGGCACCGAGATCCCGCCGGCGTTCTCGAGTCGGGTGACGTCTCCTCCCTCCTCGTCCGTCGCCAGGTGCAGGCGCGGATTCTCGGCCCGCATGGCGGCGGTGAGCTCACGCACCTGCGTGGCGGAGACGATGTCGCGTCCGTAGACGACGAACCCTCCGAGACCCGCAGCGATGCGGGGAGCTGCCCACCGGGGGAGACGGGTGCGCCCGACGCCGGGGAAGAGGACGCCGTGGGCGAGGCGGGCGATGTCGGTCATGGATGGAGCTCCTTGAGAGAAGAGGGTCAGCCCTTGACGGCGCCGCTGGTCATCCCGGCGACGAGTCGACGCTGCACGAGCAGGAAGAAGATGAGCACGGGGATCGAGAAGATGGCGGAGGCGGCGATCATGGCGCCGTAGTCGACACCCTCCGACGTCTGGAACGAGACGAGCCAGACCGGCAGGGTGTAGTTCTCCTGGGAGCGCATGATCACGTACGCGAAGAGATAGTCGTCCCAGGCGTTGATGAAGGCGAAGATCGATGTGGCGACCACACCGGGGGCGAGCAGGGGCAGCACGACACGGATGAAGGCGCCGAAGCGGCTGAGCCCGTCGACCATCGCCGCTTCCTCGAGTTCGACCGGGATCCCCTCCACGAAGCCGCGCAGAGTCCAGATCGCGAACGGCAGCACGAAGGTGAGGTAGGTGAGCACGAGGCCGGGGAGGTAGTCGAGCGCGCCGACCTGACGGAGCATGAGGTACAGCGGGATCACCATCGCCGACCCCGGGATCATCTGCACGAGCACGAGCACGACCAGCAGCACCTTGCGGCCGATGAACGAGAACCGCGCACTGGCGAACGATGCGCCGAGAGCGACGGCCATCGACAGCACGACCGTCGCGAGGGACACGACGAGCGAGTTGCGGAAGAACACCCAGAAGTTCGACGACTCCAGCGCCCGCGCGAAGTTGTCGACGCTGATCGGCCAGGGGAAGAACTGCGGCGTCTGGCTCATGATGCTGCCGGGCTCTTTGAATGCCGTGTTGAACATCCAGTAGACGGGGAAGATCATCACCACGGCGACGACGACCGCGATCGTGTTCGCGACGGCACGACGCCGACTCATGTATCCGCTGCGGCTCATCGGACATCCACCTGCTTCACTTGGCGTCGGACGTAGAACACCGCGAACGCGGCGAGCAGGCCCACGGTGATCATCGAGATCGCGGCACCTCCGCCGTAGTCGTTCGCGCTGAAGGCTGTGGTGTACGAGTACACCGCGAGGGTGGTGGTCTGCCCGGACGGCCCACCCTGGGTGAGCACCCAGAACGGCGTGAACGAGTTGACCGACCAGATGACCTCGAGCACGATGAGGATCGCCAGCACGGGGCGCATCATCGGGATCGTGATGTGGCGGACCGTGTCGACCGCGTTCGCGCCGTCGAGCCCCGCTGCCTCGTACATCGACGAGGGGATCTGCCCGAGTGCCGCGTACATGGTCAGCACGACGAACGGCAGACCCTTCCAGACGATCAGCAGGGTGATCAGGGCGAGGGCCTGCACCGGGTCGGAGAACCAGTCGTGCGCACGCAGGTCGCCGAAGACGCCCACCTGGGTGAGCATCCAGTTCACGACCCCGTACTGCGGCTGGAAGAGCCACTGCCAGATCAGCGCGGCGGCGACCATCGGCATGGCCCACACGAGCACGAGACAGATCGTGAGCGTGAGACGCGCCCAGCCGGACACGCGGAGCAGCAGCTGGGCGAGCAGGAACCCGATCACCATGAGCAGCGAGACGCACAGCAGGGTGACGGCGAACGTGCGCCACAGCACCATCCAGAACTCGGGGTCGCCGAGCACCTCGACGTAGTTGTCGAGGAAGACGAAGGGGGACTCGCCGGTGAACAGCGAGCGGGAGTCGTACTTCTGGAAACTCAGCACCGCCAGGCGGACGATCGGGTAGCCGAGGATCACGAGCAGCACGATCGCCGCGGGGGCGATCATCAGGTACGGCAGTGCGGAGTCGCGTCCCCTGCGGCGTCGGGCCGGGCCGACCCCGCCCGGTCGCGGGGACCGGACGGGATCGGGGGCTGGTGCGAGTTTCGTCATGCTCTCTTCTTCGTCAGTCGCCGTACGCGTTGAGCGTCTTGGTGACGTAGGTGTCGTAGTCGGCTGCGGCCTTCTCGAGATCTGCTCCGCCGACGATCGAGGCGAAGAACTGCTCGTTGTAGCGCTCACTCTCCAGGGTCGACTGCCCGGGGCTCGCCGGCAGCGACTTGTTGCTCTTGGCCGCCTCGCTCGCGATCAGCATGTGCTCCGGCATGTCCTCCGGCGTGAACGCGGGCGAGATCGGGATGAGGTTGAGCTCGGAGCCGAAGCGCGCCTGCATGTCCGCGCCCGTGATGATGCGCAGATAGTCCTTCGCCGCCTCGGGGAACTTCGTGTCGGCGGCGATGCCGATCGTGGAGCCGGCGACGATCACGGGCAGGGGCTCGTCGGCAGTGTAGCCGGGCATGATGAAGTAGCCGATGTTCCCCTCCATCTCCGGGTTCTTCTCGACGACGGCCGCCGGCTCCCAGCCGCGCACGTACGCCATGGCCGCCTGGCCGTCGGCGAAGATCTGCGTCTGATCCGGGTTGTTGGTGTTCACGCCGACCGATGACGGGGTCGAGCACGTGTTCTGGAAGTCCTTGAACGCGGTGAGGCCCTCGACCGCCTTCGCCGAGCTCATGGTGGCCGTCCACTCGCCGTCCTTCTGCACGGCCACGTCGCCGCCGGCTCCGAAGATGAACGGCACTCCGGCGAAGTAGTACTGCCCCGGCATGTAGAAGCCGGAGAAGTTGTCGGTGGCGGCGTTCGCGGTCGCGAGCGTGCCGCAGACGGCCATCAGCTCGTCGAGCGTCTCGGGGGGCGCGCTGATGCCCGCGTCGGCGAACATCTGCTTGTTGTACATGACGACCTTGGTGCCGCCGTACAGGGGCGTCGCATAGAGACGGCCGTCCAGCGTGGAGGGGTCGGCGAGACCCGCGAGCCAGGTGTCCGACTCCTCGAAGGACGCCTTGTCGTCGGTGATGTCGAGCAGCCCGCCCGAATACGTCTGCAGCGGGGTCTGCGTGTTGCCCATCTCGACGATGTCGGGGCCGTTCCCCGACGCGAGCGCGGTCGTGAGCTTGGTCGCGATGTTGTCCCACTGCTGGATCTCGACCTTGACGTCCATGTCGGGGTACTTCTTCTCGAAGGCCGCATTCACGTCTTCGATGATCGGCTTGTCGCCGGGACCGCCGGTCATCATCCAGACGGTGAGTGTGCCGCTGGTGGCACCGGCCTCCGGCGCCTCCGTCGCGCCGCTGCATCCGGCGAGCACCAGGGGGGCGATGATCGCTCCCGCGGCGAGGCCTGCGAGTCGGGTGGATTTCATGGTCGTTCTCCGTTTCGTCGTTGAGGGGGAAGACAGCGACGGCTATGCCGTCGTGGGGGATGAGGCGAGCGCCTGGATGATCCGTTCGCGTTCGACCTGCACGAGGGTCGCGTGTTCGGTGAGGACCCCCACCGAGGTGTGCAGCTGACTGAGCGCGGCCGCCATGGCTCCGAGCAGGCCCGCAGCCCCGCCGAGTTCGCTGCGGCGGATTCGGGTGTCGACGTTGATCATGTCGATCACCTCGGTGTGCAGCCGGTCGAGGATGTCGTCGTCGAACGCGTCGGCGAAGCCGCCCGCGATCACGATCGTCGCGGGCTCGTAGGCGAGTGTGACCAGCGACACGAGATGGAGCAGCGCCTCGTGGACCTCACCGAGGATCCCGGCGTGCCGCTCCGGGTCTGCGAAGAGGTCTTCTGCCGTGGCGATGTCGGCACCGCGTGCCTTCGCGTAGGCGGCGAGGCCCGCTCCGGACACGAGGTCGCGCAGACGTTCGGCTCGGCCGGGGATGCGCAGTCGGCCGAACTCGCCGAGGGCGCCGTCGGGCCCGGCCAGTACCCGTCCTTCGCGCGCCGCCGCCGTGCCGAGGCCGGTGCCGAGTGCGAGGAGGACGGCGGAGCCCGAGCCGTCGAGAGATCCGCAGACCAGTTCGCCGTAGAGCGCGAGGTTGGAGTCGTTGTCGATGTGGACCGGCACGTCGAAGGCGTCTTCGACGGCCTGCACGAACTCCGAACCCAGCATCTGCGGGAGGTTGTGTGCGCCGAGGATGCGCTTGCGATCGCCGGACACGGCACCGGGCACCCCCAGCGCGACGGAGCCGAGGGGGATCCCCTGACCGTGCTCTTCGACGAGTTCGGTGACGCGAGCGGCGAGCCAGTCGGCGAAGTCGGCGGCGCCCAGTTCGCGAGGGGTCTTGAACCGACCGCGGATGATGGCGTTGCCCAGCGCGTCCGCCACGGCGATGCGGCAGTTCGTGCCGCCCAGATCGATGCCCGCGATGAGCATGGCCGAAGGGTTGAGACGCACGGTGGTCGCCGGACGGCCGGGGCCTGTCTTCAGCGGCGCGCTGCGCTCCAGGAGGAGCTGCGACGCGATCAGATCGTCGACGACCCGGAACACGGTCGCTCGGCTGAGTCCGGTGCTCTCGGCCAGCTGCGTGCGCTCGAGTTCGGCGCCGGCGAGGAGCTCGGCAAGCACGCGGCTGCGGTTCGACGCGCGGAGGGACGGGGCCTTGGTCACATTTACTCTCAGACTGAATTTAATTAGGACGCGGCTTACTGTACATGAGCGGAAGGCCGACGCAAAGCGCCGTTTTCCCCCTCGTCTCAGCACGTCGGGAACATGCTCGCCATCAGGGATTAATTGCTCTCGGACCTGGTGCCCGCAAGAGGGGAGCAGGCGGACGGACGCAGCGAGGGCACGGGGGAGCCCCCGTGCCCTCGCCGCCGTCAGGTCGTCGCGGTTAGCCCGTGACTCCTCGTCGACGACGGATCAGGAGCCCGCCCGCCAGCAGGAGGAGCGCGCCGAGTGCGGTGAACACCGACACGGCGGAACCGTCCAATCCCGTCGCCGGCAATCCGCCCCCGCCCTGGCCGTCCGGATCAGGATCCGGACCGGGACCCGGATCCGGCGGGAGCACCGGGTACACGTTCGTGATCGAGGCCGTCTGGGTCGTCGGCGGTTCGGCACCGGGCGTGGCAGGAGTGGTGATCGTCACGACCTGACCGTCCGCGAGCCTCGAGCCCTCGCCATAGGTCCCGACCGGGCCGCGCTCGGAGACCGCACAGGTCGACCCCAGCGGCAGACCGTCGAGGCGTGCCCGCAGGTCGCTCTGCGTCGAGACGCTGAGGACGCCGTCCGCCGGCAGCACCAGGGGAACGCCCGCGACCGTGCACTCCAGTTGGAAGTCGAAGGCGTCGGGTGCTCGTCCCTCGTCGCCGACCACGACCTTCTGCACGGCGAGGTCGCCGTCGAGGAGCGTGACGCCGGCCTGCACCGGGGCCACGGAATACTCGCGTCCGCCGGCATCCGTCCCCACGGCACCCATCTGGTTCCATGCGAAGCCGCCGGCATCGGGCACCGTGATCGGAGCGAGGTCCGGATACGCGGCCGATTCCGGGACGTTCTGCGTCTCGTAGTGCAGGGAGAGCACCTGTCCCGGTGCGAACGACCCGGCGTCGGTCGCCGTGAAGTCGATGGTGACGCGGATCCCGGTGACCTCCTCCCACGCTCCGCTGTAGGAGAGCACGGGAGTCCAGGTCGCGGTGGTGTCGCACAGCAGGTCGTCGAACCACGCCGAGGTGGGCCCCGTTCCCACGCAGGGTGACGCGGACGTCGTAACGTCGAGCGTCAGCGTCGCCCCGGCAGGCAGCACGTTCGCCGACAGCGACTCCGGGAGGAGCACCGGGTCGAAGGTGCTGTTGCGCGCTGCGCCGGTCGCGAGCAGCCGGTCCCCGATCCGCGGTAGCGGGTCGACGAGCGACACGGTCTCGAACCCGACCGTGCCGCTGTTGACGACGGACAGCCTCCAGTCGTCGGTCGCTCCCACCGCGGTGTAGGCGGCGCACGGCGTGCGGGTGTATCCGTCGGGGTCCAGCGGGCAGGCGGCGTCGGGGTTGTTCAGGTTGACCTGGCCGTCGACGAGGTCGCCGTCGATCTCGCCCTTGACGTACTTGTACGCCGCGAGGGCGCCACCGGGCGAGGGCTGCACGTAGTTCGTCGTACCGCACTCGTCGGCGGCGAGGTCGGGAACCGTGCCCTCGCCGTTCCCCGACGTGTTGGTGCAAGCGGTGAGATCCTCCGCGGTGTTCACGACGAACGTGTTGGTCGTGAACTGGTCGAGGGAGAGGCCCGGGGCGAGCACCAGGTTCACGGTGATCGTGAAGACCTCACCGGGAGACATCCGGTCCCCGCCCTCGGGCCAGGTGAACGTGACGTTCTTTCCGGTGTCGTCGATCAGCGCCGACACGTCCGTGGAGAGGGTCCCGCCCGCGGAGGTCTGATACGTCGGCGGGGAGAAGTCCCAGTCGAGGTACTCCGGCAGGGTGTCGACGAGCTGATCGATCGTGACGTAACCGGTCCCGGTGTTCGTGAACTGCAGCGTCCAGGGCAGGCTGGCGCCGATGGAGACGACGTGACTCGTCCCGGGCTGCGACTTCACGACATCCAGCTGATGCGTGCCGGGGTCGATCGCCAGAGTGGCGTCGCCCTCGTCATCCGCCGGCGCATACAGGCCGTCGAGTCGCGCGCTCACCGCGGTCGCCGTGTTCGGCAGCGTGGACGGCAGCGCGAGCGGGGTGCCGTCACGCTGCGTCGTCAGCACGACCACGTCGAAGGCGAGCTGCGCGGTCCAGTCGTCCGGGGGATCGTTCCGGGAGAAGACCTCGCCGGCCGCGTTCCGGAACACCGCCCTGATGCCGACGACGCTCGCGGGATCGACGCCGGCGGGGAGCGCGGCCGTCGCCCCGAACGCCCCCTCGACCCACGTCGAGCCGACGAGCACGTCGATGCGCACCTGGTCCGCGCCGGCGGGCAGCACGGCGTTCAGCGCCGGATCCGGTGCGAGCTGCGCCGCGTTCCAGAAGCCGGTGTCGGCGTCGGTGATGGTCACCTGCTGCGTCGCCACGGTCGACGCACCATCCGTCGCATCCAGCGTCACGGTGACCGGGTCGGCCAGCTCGGTCTCGAGGACGGCATCCGGATCGATGGTCTTCGCGAGCGTCACGTCGAGCAGGGCACTGATCAGCACGACGGTGTCGGCTGCCGTGTCGTTGGGAGTGGATGCCGAACCCGACGGCGTGAGGACCGGGTCGTACGACTGCGCGATGACGTCGTTGGAGACGGTGCCCGGTTCCACGAGCTGATCCGCGTCCGAGCGCTCGTACTGACGCACGCGTGTGTCGATCTGCACACCGACGTCGGCGCCGGCACGGATGCTGCCGCCCTCCGTCGCGGGATCGATGCCGTGGAACACGGCGCTCACGCCCACGACCGTCGTCAGGTCACCCGCGGCGAGCGCGGACGCGGCCGTCAGGGACAGCGTGCGCGTGGTGAGGGCTCCTCCCGCCGCACGATCCCAGAGGGTCACGGTCGAGGCGTCGGGATCGACCTGGTCGGCGGGGTAGGTGAAGGCGAGGGACAGCACGTCGAGCCGCTCGTAGGGATTCGTCGCCGGATCGTAGGCCGCGCCGTCGAACGGGTCGTCGGCCCAGGCGTCCGCGGCACTCACGCACTGATCGGCCGCGCCGGCCGCGCACGGGATCGGGTCGGTCACCCGCAGGTAGGAGGCGCGCGCCGTGCTGTCGTTCCTGGCCTCGATGTCGAAGGCCACGGTGGGATAGTTCGCCGGATCCACGTCGGCCGACTCGGGGATCGTCACGGTCGCCGGGGTCACGGTCTTGTCCACCGAGACGCCGGGGAGCTGGTCGATCAGTGTGATGGCGTCCTGCTCGGTGTCGCTGCCGGTCCCCGCCGTCGACGTCCAGTCGCCACGGAGGCTGTTCCACACGACCGCGGGATCGTCGCCGTTGTAGATCTCGTCGGCGCTGACCCAGCGATCGGTCGTCGCGCTGTCGTCGCGGACGACGTTGCGCAGCTCCCAGGTGAGGAATGTCGGCCGGTACTGCCCGACCGCCGAGGTCGCCAGCCCGGAGCCGGGTTCGGGCCTCGTCGGGTCCGTGCTCGCGGCCCGCGCGGCATCGTCCGGCGCATAGACGAGTCGCACACCGGTCGTGCCCGCGGTCTGCTCGGCGGAGAGCGTGTACCCGATGAACCCGTCCGCCCCCATCCACGAGCCGCCCGGCGGGGCGATCGGCGCCCACGTGCCGTCGACGAACAGCCAGACCTCGGTGATGTCGTCCCAGGCCAGGAGGGGATCGTCGGCGAGGGTGATCGGATCGATGCTCAGCAGATCGAATGCCTGGAACACGGTGTCCGCTGCGCCGGCGGGGTCGGTGTCGGGCGCAGTGGCCGGGTCGGTCAGGACGAGCGAGCTGATCCCCGGAGTCCCCGTCCGCCACTCGTTGCGCGTCGAGACGACGGCTCCGGACTGCGCATCGATGAATTCGACGTCGGTGGTCTTGTCGCTGCTGGAGACCCAGCGCTTGTTCGCGTCGATGCCGGCCCCCTCGCCCGTCGCCGGGGTCTGCACGCCGATCGTGTCCTGGTCGGTCACGACGTCGCTGTCGATGCCGTCGGGAAGACCGTCGACCTCGCCGTGACTCTGCGCGGACGCCTCGTTCTCGTACACGGTGGGCTGCTGCGCGGACTGATCGTCTTCGGGGTCATCGCGCGGGTCCGTGGGGCCCGACCCGTCACGCAGGTCGGACCTCGCCTCGAAGACGAGGTTCGGTTCGACGCTGAAGCCCTGCGGGAATCCGTCGGGGTTGTCGAACGTGAACCGGATGCCGGTGACGTCCGAGGGAGTGTCCGGCGGTGTCAGCGCGGCCGCGAACTGCGCCCGGCTCATCTGGAACACCTGAGCCTCCGCACCGGTGCTGACCGTGGAGAGCGTCACCCAGGTCCCGTCTTCCCGCTGGTACTCGACGGTCGCCGTGGTGTTCGGCGGAACCTGCGTCGGGGCGATCGCCACGATGTCGAACGCGTTCCAGAAATCGTTGCCGGGACTCGGCTGCCGCCAGGTGTCCTCCACGACGATCTGCGTCGGATCGACCTGCGCGACGCCGGTCTCGGTCGTCGCGGTCAGACTCGCGACCACGCCGTTCCCCGGTTCGACCGCCCCTCCCGGGGTGATCCGCTTGTCGAGGGAGACACCGATCTGCGGGAAGTAGACGGCGATGTCGTCGGAGGCGGCGTCATCGGCGCTGCCCACGTCGTTCGTCGCCGTCACGTCGACCGTGTTCGTGCGCTGATGCGTCGGCACCTCGGTGCTCACCAGGGAGAGACTCGGTTCGATCGCGACGTCGATCGTCGCCACGGTGTTCGCGGGCATCTCACCGGTGAACTCGATCACGAAACCCGTGACCGTCCCGGGCGGCGGCGCCGGTGACGAGGAGTCCGCGAAGGCGACGGGAGCCTGCGGGACCCCGTCGATGTACCAGGTGATCGTTCCCGCTGTCGCTCCGGCGGGGTAGTCGATACCGGACGGGAATCCGCCGAACACCATGTCCGCGTCGAAGAAGTCGAGGTCGGAGATCGTGAGGGTCTCGACCGGCCCGTTCGAGGTGTTGGTCGCGGTGAGTTGAGCCATGGCTTCTCCGCCGGCCGCGAGTTCGGCGGGGGTGATGGTCTTCCCCGCGAGCACGTCGACCGTCAGCGCACCGATCTCATACGGCGCCGTGGCGTCGTCGTTCGCCGTCGCGCCCCCGGGGGCGTTCACGGTCGAGGTGATGCTGTTGGTGACGGTGTCACCCGTCGCGAGTGTGCTGTCGTCATTCCGGTCCGTCGCCCGCTGCGCCACGGTGAAGCCCGTCGAGGCGGAGGCATCGGCGGCGATCGTGCCTCCCGAGTACGTGAGCCGGATGCCGCCGACATCCGCGGCGTCGACCCCGGCAGGCAGGGCGGGAGCGGCCCCCGGCGTTCCGGCCTGCCAGCTCCACGTCCCCGAGCCTTCGTCATAGACGTAGGCGTCGACCTGGACCGTGGTGGCATCCGGCGGCAGCGTCGTCGCCCCGAACCCCGCGAAGTCGACGATGCGGAACGGGTTGTCGGCTCCCAGAGTCGTCGCCCCGTCCGCGGCACTCGTCGGCTCCTGGATCACGAGCGAGGTCCCGCCGATGTTCGACTGGTTCTGCGCGCCGATCGTGATCGCCGACGTCTCACCGGGATCGAACTGCTGGGACGCGGGCGTCCAGCCCTTGCTCGCCTCGACGCCGATCACGGTGTCGACGGTGACGACGGCGTCCGCGGTGTCGGTGATCTGCGCGGGGACGTCTCCGGGCCCGTTGTCCCAGTTCGCCGTCGCCGTGTTCGTCACGGTGTCGCCGTTGTACTGCCAGTCCGCCGGCAGGTCGAGCGGCGCCCGCAGGACCAGGCTCAGTTTCAGGGTTCCCCCCGCTTCCAGTCCGATCCCGCCGTCCACCGGCTGCTGGAAGACGACCTGGAAGGTGCAGTCGTCCGTGACCTCGACGGGCACGCCGCCCTCCTCCACGCATCCGGTCGAGGTGACCGTGAGCGGCAGGTCGGAAGGGGTGTACGACGAGCCGACGAACTCGAACCCGGCGAACTCGGCCGGGAGCGTGTCGGTCAGCACGACGTTGAGGCAGTCCACGTCGTCGCAGACCAGGTCGACCGTGTAGGTGAATTCATCGCCGGGCCCCAGGGCGTCCTGCGTCTCCAGACCGTCGACGCGCTTGTCGATGCGGAGCGACGACTCGGCTGCCTGTGCGGCCTGCGGGACGACGATGCCGGTTCCGACCAGCGCGAAGATCGCGAGGAGAGAGAGGAGGAACCTGCGCAACCGGTGCTCGGAGGCGGATGACGTCGTGGGCATGGTGCTCGTTTCGTGGGGAAGCCCGCAGGGGCAACGAAGGAGTGCTGGCCGCCGACGCCGTCTTCGATGGATCAGTGGTGAGGCTGGGCCGGTGACCACGTGTTCATGTTCTGTGGAGTATAGGAGCGCAGGAGGGGGAGGATCTAGGGCATGTGCCGCACTCCTCACCCAGCCCGGGTGAGGAGGCGAAAGCGGTATCACGAGTTTGCACGAACAGTTGCCGCAAGCAACTGACGGGCTACCATAGAGGCATGCAGGCCCAAGAAGACATCGAGGCCATCCGCGACGCCCTCGTTCACGTGGTCGCCGAGTGGACGCAAGGCGACCTGCAGGTCCGTGTCGCCGAGAGCATCCGCAGCCCTCTCGATGCCGGCGAGGTCCGCTCCCTCTACCTGCTCGGCATGAGCGGCGGATCACTCGGATTCGGGGAGCTCGCCGAGCGCGGAGCGCTGTCGCGTCCGACGACGTCGAAGCTCGTCTCGCGCATGTCGGCGCGAGGCCTCTTCGACCGGGTGCGTTCGGGACGTACGGTCGAGGTCCGGCTGACCGAGGCAGGCGTCGAAGCCTACGCGCGACTCGTCGCCGCCGGGCAGCAGATGGTCGGCGGCGCTCTCACCGACTGGACGCCCGAGGAGATCACCCGGTTCCAGTCGCAACTCACCCGCTTCGTCGCCGCCCTGCCCCGGGCGACGCTCTCGACCGCTCGCCGGTCGCCATCCGCCCCCGTCTCACCCCAGGAGGAAACATGACCCGCACCTACGTCGTCACCGGTTCGGCATCCGGCATCGGAGCCGCCACCGCCGAACTTCTTCGCACCCAGGGACACAGCGTGATCGGCGTCGATCTCGCCGGCGTGGAGGTCGCCGGCGACCTGTCGACGCCCGAGGGCCGCATCGCCGCCGCGGAGGCGGTGCGCGCGGAGACCGACGGCGGCATCGACGCGATCATCGCGTGCGCGGGCATCGCCGCGCCGATCGCCAAGACCATGGCCATCAACTACTTCGGCGTCACCGACTTCCTGACCGCGCTGCTGCCGACCCTGCGGCTGGCGGACCAGCCGCGCGCGGCCGTCGTGTCGTCGATGGCCTCGTTGCAGCCGGTGTCCGCCGAGCTCGTCGATGCCGCCCTGGCCGGTGACGAGCCCCTGGCGCTGCGGATCGGCGACCAGCTCGCGGCCACGCCGGAGGCGGGGTTCCTGAACTACTCGTCGAGCAAGCGGGCACTCTCCCGCTGGGTGCGCAGAGCGTCCGTGTCCGAGGCGTGGGCCGGCGCCGGCATCCCCCTCAATGCGGTGGCTCCCGGCACGGTCACGACGGCCATGACCGCCGGTCTGCTCGCGAGCGCCGAGGGTCTGGCGCAGGTCGATGCCGCCGTGCCGATGCCGCTGAACTACCACCAGCCGGCATCCTCGATCGCCGAGCTGCTCGTGTGGCTGACGAGCCCGGTCAACACCCATATGGCCGGCCAGACCATCTACTGCGACGGCGGGGCGGATGCCGTTCTCCGCGGCGACGACATCTGGTCCTGGAACGACGCTCCGCACGCCTGACGCGCACGACGGCGAAGGCCCGGTCCCCGGAGGATCGGGCCTTCTTCCTCCCCCGGGGCGCGTCCGTTATTTTGAATGACTCAAAACAACGTGATACTGTCGGAGGGAACCGGACGGCCCGATCGTCTTTCCCTCCGTCGACAGCCGACAGCTCTCAGGGAAGGTGCCTGGCCGGCAGAACGCGCGCCGTTCATCGGGGGCATACCGCCCCGAGGCGTGTTCTGCGCGCCCAGACGCGAACACGGATGCACCCGCATCCGACGGTGCCCGGAGACAGAGGAAGGAACCACTGATGGAGGAGAACCGAACCGGCTGGAAGCCGAACCCGGTGTTCAGCTCGATGCCGCACTCGATGGGCCGAGGCTCGCGCGAGGACATCGTGTGGGAGGCTCTCGACCGCGTGAGCGGCAAGCCGGCTCCGACGATGGGCGACGTGCAGGCGGCCATGGGCAACGAGGCGCAGATCCGCCTCGTGCACGACGTCATCCGGGCCTACCTCGACACGCACGACCTCCGCGACCTCCGCGATCTGGCTGCGCGCGCCGGTGGCGCCTCATGAGGGCGCGGTCAGGCCGGCCCGAGCTGACCCTGCACGTCCAGCCCGTCGAGCTGTGCCGCACGCCGCCGAGGTCGCGCAGGGACGATCAGTTCGTCGCCCAGCTCGGCTCGGTCGCCCTCGGCAGCACCTCGTACCTCGTCGGACGAGAGGGCCAGAGCGTTCCCGAGTGGATCGTGCTGGACTACGCCACCGGCGGTCATGAGCGGATCTGGCGTCGGACACGGCCCCATGCGGACGGCGTGCTCGCGTACGCCCTCGTCGAGGACGACTCCTCGAACGGATACGTCACCGTCGCCTGAGACGATCCGCACGGCGCCCGTGCCGCGTCGTCAGCGCCCCTTCCGCCGTCCCGCCCACATCGCGCGAAGCGAGTCGGCCGCCCGGGAGGCCGCATCACCGAGCGGATCGTCGCTGACCATGTAGGTCCAGGTCGCGGAGGGCCGGCGCTGACGTGCCGCGGCGAGCGCGGCAGCGACGTCGACCGCTCCGGTGGCGGAGATCAGCCGCCGTGCGTCGGCGTAGGCACGATCGAAGAAGCCGTCGAACTCCGCGAGCGCCAGGCGGTGGAACTCATCCAGCGGATTCTGGCCGCCGAGCGCGCGCAGGTGGATGCCGTCGCGCACCGACTGCAGCATCTGGAGGTGCTCGCACCACACGTCGTCCAGGCTGAGGAGGGCGATCTCGCGCACCGCGTCCGTCACGGCGGGGTCGTCAGCCTCGAGACCCGGGATGTCCCCCATCCGCTCCCCCAGGAGATCGTCCGAGGTCGAGATGGTCCGCCGCTCTGCGAGGACGGTCTGGCGCTGCCTCGTGATCGCGCGGTTGTATCCCCACGTCGCACGATGCGCGTCGGCACGCAGAGCCTCGGAGATGTCCTGAGCAATGCGCACGATGCGCTGGCGGGCTCTGTCCGTGAGCGCGGCGGGGGAGTCGATCTGCGCGCGGATCGTCCTGGTCGCCGTCGTCACGATCAGATCGTCGTGGAGACTGCAGATGCGCACGGAGACACCAGGGTCGCCCTGCCTGCCGGCGCGTCCGCGCAGCTGCGCATCCAGCCGACGCGACGGATAGAGCCCGACCTGGATCACGGCGAGGCCGCCCCGCGCGGCGACGGCATCGTGGTCGGCGGCATCCGCACCGCCGAGGAGGATGTCGGTTCCACGTCCCGACATCTGCGTGGAGATGGTGACGGCGTCCCGCTCACCGGCCCGCGCCACGGTCTGCGCCTCGGTCTCGTCGTTCTTGGCGTTGAGCACCCGCAGTTCCAAGCCGCGGGCGGTGAGCTTCGCCGCAACGGCCTCCGAGTCCGCGATGCTCTGCGTGCCGACGAGAACCGGCTGACCGAGGCCATGTCGGCGCTCCACCTCTGCGGCCACCGCGGCGAACACCTCATCCTCCGTGTCGAGGAGGAGGTCGGGCTCGTCCACGCGGGCCTGGGGGAGACGTCGTTCCACCCGACCGCACGGTACCTCGTAGAACTCGATGAGTTCATCCGCAACGGCCAGCATGGTCCCGCTCATGCCGGTGAGCGAGGGGTACTGCAGAAGCAGGTCCTGCACGGTCAGCGTGTCGAGGATGACGCCGGAGCCGCTGGCCTGCAGCCCCTCCTTCGCCTCCACCGCCGCATGCAGCCCGTCGGGCCATCGTTGGCCGTCGGCGATGCGTCCGCGGCTCGTGTTCACGAGTCGGAGCTCCCCGTCCTCGATCACGTAGTCGACGTCCCGGTGCATCAGCACCCGCGCGTGCAGCGCGAGGTTGAGCGCGGTGAGGGTGGGGATGTGCGCGGAGGCGTAGAGGTTCACGCCTCCCAGCCTGGCCTCGAGGGTGTCGAGCGCCTCGTCGGTGAAGCCGACGGTTGCTCCCTCGGCGTCGATGACGTAGTCGGCGCCTTCTGTCATGTTCCGGACGAAGGCGGCGGCCTGCGCCGTGTCACCCTCGTCGTGCGGCGTGCTCCCCGCGAGAACGAGAGGGACGATCGCCTCGTCGATCATCACGGCGTCGGCCTCGTCGACGATGGCCACGTCCATCCTCGGGTCCACCCTGTCGTCGTCACGGACGCAGAACCGATCGCGGAGCACGTCGTAGCCGACCTCGCTGACACTCGCATACGTGACTTCCGCACGATACGCCGCGCGCCGCTCCTCGGTGGTGCTGGCTTCCCCGACGGCCGCGACCTGTATGCCGAGCGCGGCATACAGCGGGCGCATCCACTCCGCGTCTCGCCTGGCGAGGTAGTCGTTGACCGAGATGACGTGCACGGAGCGCCCGGCGAGCGCATGCCCTGCTGCCGCGAGCGCGCCGGCGAGCGTCTTGCCCTCGCCGGTGTCCATCTCCACCGCGAACCCGTCGAGCATCGCAGCGGCAGCGCGCAGCTGCTCACGGAACGGGACGACCCCGAGGCCCCGGCTCGAGGCGTCCGCGGCGAGAGCGAGCGCTTCCGGGCGGGTGCCGTCGAACGCCTGTGCGCGGTGCAGGAACTCCGGCGACGAGAGGGACGCGAGGTCCGGCAGCAGCGAGAGCGCGGCGACCACCGACGGCTCGATCCCGGTGAACGAGACCGTCCCCGGCATGCCCACCGCCCGGCGCAACCACTTCGGCGTCTGCATCTGATCTCCTGTCGCCCGTGGATCCCGCTCGGCCGTGACCGCGCGCGATTCGGAGCCCGTCGTTACGCGCGCTTTCGGGGATCGAGAACGGGCGCCGCGATCCCCACCTTCGCACACCTCCTCGGGTGCGTCGTCGGGCGTCTCGGACGTGCCGGAGGAGACGGACGAGCCCCCGGCACCTCCTCGCGGGTCGTGACCTCAGCGGGCGGATCGCCGCGTGACGTCCCGCGTCTGCGCAGCCCGGATGGTCGCTCGGCGCGTGAGGACGATGCCGGCGCCGACCATCAGCATCGCGAGGGCGAGGAGTGCGGCCATCGGTCCGGCGTCGCCACCGGTGGTCGCCAGTCCTGCCGTGGGAGGCCGCGGCGGATCGCTCGGCGGTGGCACGAGCGCGGCGGGGTTGGCGAGCTGCGCCGCGACCGTGGTCTCGGCACCGATCGTGAGCTGCGCACCGCCGCTCACCACCGTGACGCCCGGGCCGGAGAACACCGGCTCTCCCCACACGACGCCGGTGACAGGGGTCGCGGGGCGCTCGGTGAGTGTCACCACGGTCCCGACGGGAAGGTCCTGCACCGTCTGGGGTGCGCCGTCTGCGGCGAGCGCGAGACTCCCCGTGACCTGCCCTTCGTCGGTGGCGTAGGCGTATTCGACGACGAACGTGGCATCGCCCGGAATGAGGGAGGTCGCGTTCCCGGTGATCTGCTTCGACACGGAGAACCCTCCGAACGCGGGCGGTGCGAGCGTGGTGGAGTTCGTGAGCTGGGCGGCGACGGTCGTGTCGTCGCCGATGGTGAGCTGCGCGGCGCCGTCCACGACCGTGACCCCCGCGCCGGCGAACACGGACGCCCCCCACACGACTCCGGCGACCGGCGTCGCCGGGCGCTCGCTGAGCGTCACGACGGTGTCGACGGGAATGCCCTGCACCGACTGCGTCGTGCCGTCCGCAGCGAGGGTCAGCGAACCGGTCACCGGGCCTTCGGCCGTCGAGTAGGAGTAGTCGACGATGAAGCTCGCATCGTCGGGGACGAGGGAGGCCCCTTCACCGCTGATCGCCTTCGACACCGTGAACCCGCCGAGACCGTCGCCGTCACCGCCACCGCCGGCGGTCGTCACGGTCAGGGTCGCCGTCGTCGTGGTGAAGCTCGACCCGGTGACGGTGTTCTCGAAGACGTCGCCGGTCTGCACGCCGGCAGGAAGCTGGGTCTGGTACTGCAGCCGGTAGAGGTGATCCGCCAGTGCCGGGGCAGCGAGCTCGAGGGTGAACGAGTTGGCGGTGTCCACGGTCAGCGAGTAGTCGGTCTCCGGGGTCAGCGTCGTGAACAGCGACGGGTCGAAGAATCCGCCGTTCCAGTCGGCGGTCGCGACGTGCCCGAGCCAGATCGTTCCCGGCAGCAGCGTGAGGCCCGGCGTGAAGGTGTCGACGATCGTGGGGTTCTGACCGGTCAGAAGGCTGCCGGGGACCCAGATGTACCACTCGATTCCGCCGTTGACGGTCTGCGACCCCGTCTTCAACGCGTCGGTCGGCACGGGATTCGGTTCCTGCGAGAGGATCCCCCCTCCGGGGATCTGGACGATGATCGGCACGCCTCCGCCCGTGGTGAAGGTGAGGGTGCCGTCCTCGGTGGTCTGCTCGGCTTTCACCTGGAAGAAGAGTGTCCCCTGCACGTTGTCATGCGTGGCCACGTAGTCGCTGAGTGTGCAGGCGATCCCGGTCGCGGAGACGGTGCACGTGCCGATGGTCGCGCCGTCCGGGTCCAGCATCTGGAACGTCGAGGAGATGCCGACGAGCTGAGGCGTCGTGGGGAAGCTCAACGAGAACGTGTCCCCCGGCTGCGCGGTGTCCGGCACCGCCCATGTCGCTTCGAGACGGATCGTGTCGTAGAGGTGGACCTGGCTGCTCGGCTCGACGATCGTCGCCGAGGTGATCGCATCCAACTCGGCGGCCTGGGCCGCGGCCGGTGCGACGAGGCCGATCAGCGTCAGCAGCGCAGCCGCGGCGATGGCGATGAGTCGGCGCCGCCCGGGGCGCGCATCACGAGGTCTGGTGTCGAGTCTCACGGTCTCTTCCCTCCGCTTCGCCCTGCCCGGTCATCCGATGACGGGCAGGAGACACTCCCCGGGATGATCATCCTCCCGTGCCCGCGATTCCGCCATAGCATCTCCGAAACCGGCTGGACGGAGGTGATCGGTCGGCGTGGGGTGCCCCGGAGGGGGAGAGGCGGGGCACCCCACCAGGGCCACTCCCCAGCGGCCCCGCTTCTGATCCGTGATGCCAGATCAGGATCAGAAGACGTTCACGGCACCCTCCCCTCGCCGTCGATCTCCCGGATCACTCGCGCGATCGCGCGGATCCCGTCGGGCGAGACGGGGAAAGGCAGGCCAGACATCGGAGCCCACGGCGTCGTCGCGGCGTCGATGGCCGCGTCGTATTCGGCGATCGCGGCCTCGTAGGCGGCCCGTTGCGATGCCGAGAGCGCCTCGACCTGCTCGCGCGTCAGTCCCCAGTCCTGCAGTGCCATGCCTGCCCCAGCCGAATACTGCGGGGTCCGCCCCATCGGCCCCGATGTGCGACAAGGATCCTCCTCCGCAGCCCGCCTGGCAAGAGCAGTCGCCGACATCGGCGAAGGCCGAACGCGGGGTGCGATGACGCTGTCGGATAGCGTGAGGGGGCGACCTGCGTCGCATGCTCCTCCCTCGTCGAACGTCGAAAGCGTGGTCCCCGGTGAACGTGCACGTCGAGGTCGTCGATCCGCGGAACGTCCCTCGCCTCCTCCGGTGGAACGGCATCCTGCGTGACGGTTTCGCGGTGGGCCGCCGTCACGTATGGTCCCGCAGCGACGAGGCGACGTGCGCGCAATTCCGCGAGCCGCACCCGACCCGCGTCGCGGTCCTGCTCCTCGCCGAGATCGACGGCGTTCCTGTCGGCGCGGCCGAGGGGCACGTGCGCCCCGGCGAACCCGCGGATGTCGAGATCGCCGTCCTCGAGGGCTTCCGGCGCCAGGGGGTCGGGGGAGCGCTGCTGAACGCCCTGCGCGCGAGGCTGCGGAGCGTCGCCACGGTGATGCGCGCCGAGACGTACTCCGACGCCGGCGTCGACTTCGCCCGTTCCGAAGGACTGACCGTCGGCATCCGTGAAGGGCGGCAGGTGCTGGGCCTTCCGCTGTCGGCGCATGCCCTCGCCGCGCTCGGCTCCGCGCCGGCGGATGTCGATCTGCTCTCCTGGTCAGGACGGTGCCCCGAGAAGGTCGTCGAGAGCTGGGCTCTGCTCCGATCCCGAATGGCGGACGAGGTGCCGATGGGCGATCTGACGCGCACGGCCGTGAGCGCCGAGGTCGAGGCCGTCCGCCGGAACGAGCAGCGCATGCACGACCAGGGCTACACGCTGGTGCGCAGTCTGGCGCGGGTCGAGGGAGAAGCCGTCGGCTACACCGAGATCCTGCTCTCGCGCGCCGACCCGGAGATCGCGTTCCAGGACGACACGTTCGTCGAGCAGCACGTCCGCGGCCGTGGCATCGGGCGCGCACTGAAATCAGCCAACCTCCGCCAGCTCATGCGTCTGCCCGAGAGCGCCGACTCGCGGTTCGTGCAGACCTACACGTCTCTGACGAACGAGCCGATGCTCGCGCTCAACAGGTCCTTCGGGTTCGAGGACATCGACGTGCTGACGATCCTCGAAGGCCCCCTGGAGGAGTCCTCCTGACGCCTCCGTTCACAGGGCCGGGATGGCACCGGATATCTGAAGGATCGGAAGGATGATCGCGGGCGACGACATCGTGATGTTCACGATCCAGTGGGCGATGACCACGGGAAGGAGTCGCCCTTGCCTCCGCACGATGATCGCCGCGCACAGACCCCACACGGTGAAGGCGAGGAAATAGATGAGCATCCCCGGCACGGTCGCCGCGAAGAGGATGTGCTGAGCGCCGAACAGGAGTGACGTCGTGACGATCGCCGCCGCCACACTCCAGCGCGACGCGATCCCGTCCAGGCCGTATCCCCGGAAGACGAGTTCCTCCGTCGGCGCGTTGATCAGCATGAACGGCACCACCGCGACGAGCGAGATCACGAGCAGTACCACCGGGTCCATGCGGACGGACGAGGCGGGATCGAAGAAGATCGTCGCGAAGGCGGAGGGTGCCTCGCGGCCGTAGAGAAGGAACACCGTTCCCGTCACCACCGCCATGAAGGGCACGTTGAGCACGAAAAGCCAGAGCAGTCCCCAGAGCACGTCTCGCCCGACACGCCCTCTCCGCACCCCGAGCGCAGCACCGAGCGACACTCCCTGCTCCCGGAGGAACCTCCGCACCAGCACGAGGCAGAGCACGTTCACCGGCACGAGACCCAGCGTCGCCCACATCGTGTTCGGCGGGAAGGCATCGACCCCGGTCGCCGCCCGGACGACGAGCCACATCCCGAGCGTCACGACGACGACCGATCCCAGGCGCACGGCCAGCAGCACCCAGGCGCGACGGAAGGACTGCATCCGGGGCATCGCCTCAGCCATCGCCCGAGCCACTCCGAAGACGTGAGCGCATGGCGTCATCTTCTCACGGCGCCCGATCGTCGGTCAGGCCACGCCTGGCCGGCCCGGGCCGGTGGCGGTTGGCCTACTCGCGTCGCAGCACTTCGGCGACGAACGCCTGCGCGCGCTCACGAAGTCCCGCGCGCCGACCAGCGACATACTCCTCGGGGCTCGCCTCCCAGGCCGAGCCCGGTGTCAGCACGTTCATGCGGATGTTGCAGTCCAGATCGGCGCAGAGATAGCTCCCGCGGGACGACAAGCTCCGATCGGAGGTGCCGGACGAGCCGGTGAACAGGATCACCTGACCGAAACGCCGCGGCATCCTGCACAGGGTGCACATGACCGCCCGCGCCGGGCTCACGGGGAGCCGGGAGTGCACGAGCATGACCCCCTCCAGCACCCCGGACCGCTCGATGAAGACGTACCCGCGCTGTCGCGCACTCGGGTCTCTCCATCCGAGGTAGTCGAGGTCCGTCCCGTCCGACCGCATCGTCTTCGGCATCCGCACGGTGCGTCGAGTCGCCTCGCTCACGTTGAGCAGCGCCGCGCGAAGCTCGCTGAGGGTCCTGCCGTGCATTCCGCATCTCCTCGCATCGAATTTGTACGTGTGTACAGATTAGCAGGAGGTGGCGGTCGGCGAGCCTAGAATGGGTCGCCATGGCCTACCTCCCGCGCGAGCAGCGTCGCACCGCCATCGTGGACGCGGCAGTGCGGGTCGCGCGGCGCTCCGGACTGGCGGGCATCACCGCCCGTACCGTCGCGCTCGAGGTGCAAGGATCGCCGGGACTCATCCATCAGCACTTCGCGAGCGTGACGGAACTGCAGGCGGCCGCCTGGCAGACCTACGTGGCCGAGCAGGTGGCGGGGTTCACGGAGGATGCGCGGAACCCCACCGCCGATCCGATCCTCGAGTTCTTCGCCAACCACCTCGACCCCCGAGCGGCACCGGACCTCGGACTGTGGGCGGATGCGTGGGCGCACGCCCTCCGTGTACCCGCCTTCGCACCCGCGTACGCCGACAGCCTCGACCTCGTCGCCGCGGTACTCCAGTCGTCGTCTCCCGGGATGGACCTCGCAGAAGCGCGACGCTCCATGCTCCTCGCCGTGGCGCTCGCGGGCATGAGCCGTATCGCCCCCGAGCGCTACGCCCCTGAGCTCATCACCGATGTCGTCGCCGACGCCGCGGGGCGGTCCGTCCGACGACGAGGCGACCGAGGTTCGGAAACTCCTGCCGACTGACCCCTCGTCGGTCCGCGGTGTCCGACGCCGCGGGGCGACGGCGCAGCATTCCGCTCACGGGCGCCCGGTGCGGGCACAGAAAAGGCCCGGCTTCCTCGAGGAACCGGGCCACTTTCACACACAGATCGGACGAATCCGATACGCACATCCTGTGCGCGAGGGGGGACTTGAACCCCCACGTCCTTACGGACACTGGCACCTGAAGCCAGCGCGTCTACCATTCCGCCACTCGCGCGAGTGTCTCGTTCCGAAGAACTCAACTTTGCGAGGATATCACGCGATCCGCCTGCCGATGAAACCGGGGCGCCGTGCCCGGATTCCGACCGAAGCCTCCCCGGTCGAGCGGAGGGTTCCGCGCCATCCGCCCGCCCATCGCCGTGTCCTCCGCCGGTCGCCGTCGGCCCTCCTCCACGGTTCTCCCGAGCTCCATGATCTGTGGACATTCACGGCCCCGAAGGCCCGATCGGCGGCGTTCCCCCAGGACACCTGGCTACGATGTGTCTACCAGTCGGCATGCCAGAGGAGCCCCGTGGGACTACTTGACAGCTTTGAGAAGGGTCTCGAGCGCGCGGTCAACAGCGCGTTCGCGAAGACCTTCCGCAGCGGCATCCAGCCGGTCGAGATCGCTTCAGCGCTGCGGCGCGAGGCCGATACGAAGGCAGCCGTCGTGAGCCGCGATCGCATCATCGCCCCCAACAGCTACGTCGTGCGTCTCAGCGCCGACGACTCGGAACGGATGCGCGGTCTCGGCGGCGCCCTCACGGATGAGCTGCACGCCCTTCTCACCAAGCACGCCAAGGCGCAGGGTTACAGCTTCGCCGGGCCGCTGTCGATCAACCTCGAGTCGGACGAGAAGGTCGCCACAGGCACCGTGCGCGTGAGCTCGGGCACGGTCGAGGGCCGCGTCAGCTGGCAGGCCGTCGTCGACGTCGACGGCCGTCGCCACTCGATCTCCCGAGCCCGCACGGTGATCGGCCGCGGGTCGGACGCCGACATCACGATCGCGGATGCCGGATCGAGCCGCAAGCACGTCGAGATCCTGTGGGATGGCGAGCGCGCCATGATGCGCGACCTCGGTTCGACCAACGGCACGAAGGTGAACGGTCAGAAGCTGCGTGAAGCCGCCCTCCCCACCGACACCACCATCACGATCGGGCGCACCGATCTGGTGTTCCGCATCGTCCCCGTCGCCACGCCCTCGCGCCCCTCTCCGCGTGACGACGACGCGACCCGAGCGTTCGGGGCCCTCGGATGAGTGAACTGGTCCTCCTCCTTCTCCGCATCGGGTTCCTCGTCCTGATGTGGTTCTTCGTGTTCGGCGTCGTGTACTCCCTCCGCGCCGACCTGTTCGGCGTGCGTGTGCGCAAGCTCCCCGCCGAGGCGACGGCAGGCGCACCGGCCCCGGCGCCGACCGCAGCCCCGGCAGCCGCTCCCGCGGCGAAGCCGTCATCGTCGCGCCCCTCGACCGGACCGGCGACGGTCGCGACGGCGAAGCGCCTGGTGATCACCTCGGGTCCGAAGGCGGGCCTGGAACTCCCGCTCGGTGCCGATTCGCTCACGATCGGCCGCTCCAGCGAGTCGGCGCTCGTGATCCGCGACGACTACACGTCCAGCCACCACGCGCGACTGATGCTGCGCGGTGACAGCTGGGCGATCCAGGACCTCGATTCCACCAACGGCACCTTCGTCGCGGGCCAGCGCGTCTCCGGCTCACCCGTGAACCTCTCGCTCGGCACCCCCATCAAGGTGGGCGCCACGACCTTCGAGCTGCGAGCCTGACCCCGGCATGGTCTTCGAAGGGTCGAGCGTCGCGATCTCCCACACCGGGAAGGTCCGCTCCAACAACCAGGACTCCGGCTACTCCGGGGCGAACCTGTTCGTCGTCGCCGACGGCATGGGCGGCCACGCCGGCGGAGACGTCGCCTCGAGCATCGCGATCCAGCGCCTGGAGCCCCTCGACCAGCCGTACGCCTCGACCGAAGACGCGCAGGCCTCGCTGCAGGCCGCGGCGACGACCGCTGCCGGCGACCTGATCCGCGCCGCGAAAGACCGGCCGGAGCTCGCCGGCCTCGGCACCACGGTCAGCGCGATCATCATGGTCGACGAGTACGCGGTCATCGGCCACATCGGCGACTCGCGCATCTACCTGTACCGTGACGAGGCGCTGACCCAGATCACCGCCGACCACACCTTCGTGCAGCGCCTGGTCGACTCGGGCCGCATCACCCCGGAGGAGGCGCGCTACCACCCGCGCCGTTCCGTGCTCATGCGCGTGCTCAGCGACATGGACTCCGATCCCGAGCTCGACATGTTCGTCATGCACACGCAGCCGGGCGACCGCTGGCTGCTGTGCTCCGACGGCCTCTCCGGCGTGGTCGACGAGCCTCATATCCTCAAGGCGATGCAGCTCGGTCTCGCCCCCGGCCGCACCGCCGACAACCTCCTCAAGCAGGCGCTCGACGGCGGAGCACCCGACAACGTCACGATCGTCCTGGTCGATGTCGGCGGACAGCATCCGATCCACTCCGGCACGCCCACGATCGTCGGGTCGGCCTCGAATCCCGACGGCGTCTACGTGCCTCCGGTCCGTCCGCCGCGCGGCAACTGGCTGCACCCGGTGCGTCAGGCCGCGAACGAGCCCAGCCACTTCGAGCCGGCACCCGAGTACCTCGAGGAGCTCATCGAGGAGGATCGCCGGCGCGCCAAACGTCGCCGTCTCGGCTGGATCGCCGGGGCGCTGGTCGTCATCGCGATGCTCGGCGTCGCCGCCTTCGCGGCGTACAGCTGGACGCAGACGCGCTACTTCATCGGTGCCGACGAGGACAGCGTCGTGATCTTCCAGGGCGTGCAGCAGAACATCGGCCCGATCACGCTGTCGACGCCGATCGAGGACACCGACATCCTCCTCGCGAATCTTCCGCCCTATCAGCGGGCCTCGGTCGAGCGCACGATCACCGCGCGCTCGCTGTCGGACGCGATGGCCATCGTCGACCGCCTCCGCGCGGGCGCCGAGGCGAACGCGATCGAGCAGACCCCGCTCCCCCTGCCGTCGCCGACGCCGAGCGACACTCCGGATGGGGGTGACGGATGAGCACCGACGTCACGGCCGACACCAGCGTCATCAAGGCCCTCAAGCGCATCCGGATGCCGCAGAACCAGCGCAACCGCGAATTCTGGCTGCTGCTGTTCGCCTGTGCGATCAGCGGCGCCGCACTCACCCTGGTGCAGCTGGGCGCGCTCGGCGTGATCGACCCGATGATCCTCGCGATCGGCGGCGGACTCGCCGTCCTCGCCTTCGCGCTGCACTTCGTGCTGCGGTTCGTCGCATCCGATGCCGATCCGTTCGTGCTGCCGATCGCCACCCTGCTCACCGGCCTCGGCATCGCGATGATCTACCGCATCGACATCGCGTTCAAGAACACGGGGTGGGACGCCTACTCGACCAAGCAGCTCGCGTGGACCGCGATCTCCCTGGCCGGCGCGATCGCCGTCGTCATCCTGCTGCGCAACTACCGCGTCCTGTTCCGATACACCTACATCTTCGGTCTCGCCGGAATCCTGCTCCTGTTGCTGCCGTTCATCCCCGGCCTGCGCATCCCCGACGCGAACGCCGCGGTCTGGGTGTCGCTGGGTGGCATGTTCGCATTCCAGCCGGGCGAGCTCGCCAAGATCTGCCTGGCCATCTTCTTCGCCGGATATCTGGTGCGTACGCGCGAGAGCCTGACCTCCGTCGGCAAACGCGTCCTCGGCATCACCTGGCCCCGGATGCGCGAGCTCGGTCCCGTGCTCGTCGTGTGGATCATCTCGCTGGGCATCATCGTCTTCCAGCGCGACCTCGGCACCGGAACCCTGATCTTCGGGATGTTCGTCGCGATGCTCTACGTGGCCACGGGCAAGACGAGCTGGGTTCTGATCGGACTCGCGCTCGTCGTCGCCGGCGTCGCGCTCGCGACGCAGATCCTCAGCTACGTCCAGGGCCGCTTCGTCAACTGGCTGTTCCTCTTCGACGCCGATCAGGTCGACCCCGACGGCGCGGGATACCAGCCCATGCAGGGCCTCTTCGGCCTCGCACGCGGCGGGCTCATCGGCACCGGCTGGGGTCAGGGCCGCCCCGAGGTCACCCCGCTCGCCCACAGCGACTACATCATCACCAGCCTCGGCGAAGAGCTCGGCCTGATCGGGCTGTTCGCGATCCTCTGCCTCTACATGGTGTTCGTCAGCCGCGGCATGCGCATCGGTCTCGCCGGTCAGGACGACTTCGGCAAGCTGCTCGCCACCGGGCTCTCCTTCACGATCGCCCTGCAGGTGTTCATCATGGTCGGCGGCGTCACCCGCCTGATCCCGCTGACGGGCCTGACCACACCGTTCCTCGCCGCCGGCGGATCCTCGCTCGTGGCGAACTGGCTCATCGTGGCACTGCTGTTGCGCATCTCCGACGGCGTACGCCGTCAGCCGAGGGTGGTGATCGGCTGACATGACCAAGGAACTCCGCCGCCTCAGCATCCTGATGCTCTTCATGTTCATCGCACTGTTCGCCGCGACCAGCTGGATCCAGGTCGTCGAGGCCGACAGCCTCGCCCAGAACAGTCACAACAAGCGCACCCGGCTCGACAGCTACGAGATCCAGCGCGGATCGATCATCGTCGACGGCGTCGCCATCGCCAATTCGGTGCCCGCCGACGACCAGTACCAGTTCCAGCGCGTCTATGCGGATGCGCCGATCTGGGAGCCGGTGACCGGGTACTTCAACCCGGCGCTCGGCTCGACCACGGGCATCGAGCAGGCGATGAACGCCGACCTCTCCGGCACCGGGTCGAACGCCTTCTTCGCCGAGGTGGAGCGCATCCTCTCCGGCCAGCCGCAGCGCGGCTTCAGCGTCGAGCTCACCCTGAACACCGCGGCGCAGCGGGCCGCGTACGAAGCCCTCGGCGACCTCAAGGGCGCCGTCGTCGCGATGGACCCGAAGACCGGACGGATCCTGGCGATGGCCTCGACCCCCGGGTTCGACACGAACCTGATGGCGACCCATGACGCGGATGCCGCGAATGCCACGTACGACCAGCTGGTCGCCGACCCGAACAAGCCGCTCTCCAATCGCGCGATCGGCGGGGATCTCAATCCTCCCGGCTCCACGTTCAAGGTCGTCGTCGCGGCGGCGGCATACGCGAGCGGCAACTGGACGCCCGACTCGACCCTGCCGAACCCCGCCCTGTACACCCTTCCCGGTTCGTCCAACCGCGTCTCGAACGCCTGGGGAGGCACGTGCGGCCCCGGAGAGACGGTCACGATCGCCGAGGCGATCCGCCTCAGCTGCAACATCCCGATGGCGGAGCTCGCGGTCGAGCTCGGCGACGATGCGATCCGGGAGATGTCCGAGAAGCTCGGCTTCAACCAGTCCTTCGAGACGCCTCTGAAGTCGACGCCGTCGAGCTACCCGCGAGCCCTCGATGACGCTCAGACCGCGCTGACCGGTTTCGGGCAGGGGCAGGTGACCGCGACCCCGCTGCAGATGGCCATGGTGTCTGCCGGCATCGCCAACGACGGGGTCGTGATGAACCCGCAGATGGTGGATTCCGTGATCGGCAACGACCTCTCGGTGATCCGAGCGTTCCAGGAGAGCGAGTTCGGTCGTGCGATGGAGGCCGGCGTGGCGAACGACGTGACCTCGGCCATGGTCGCGAGCGTCGCTACGGGCGCTGCCCAGGGTGCAAGAATAGACGGGATCGACGTGGCCGGTAAGACGGGCACCGCAGAGAACGGAAACAGGCCGCACACGTTGTGGTTCACCGGCTTCGCGCCGGCGGACGACCCCGCGGTCGCAGTAGCGGTCGTCGTCGAAGACGGCGGCGGACAGGGACAATCAGGCAGCGGCGACACCATCGCCGCTCCGATTGCGAAGAAGGTCATAGAGGCGGTGCTGGGCAGATGAGGCCGACGCAGGGTGTGTCGTTCGGTGGTCGTTACGAGCTGCAGTCGCGTATCGCGATCGGTGGCATGGGCGAGGTGTGGGAAGCGACGGATCACGTCATCGGACGTACCGTCGCCATCAAGATCCTCAAGGACGAGTACATGGGGGACCCCGGGTTCCTCGAGCGTTTCCGGGCAGAGGCCCGGCACGCCGCACTCGTCAACCATGAGGGCATCGCCAGCGTGTTCGACTACGGCGAGGAGAACGGCAGTGCCTACCTCGTCATGGAGCTGGTGCCCGGCGAGGCGCTCTCGACCGTGCTCGAACGCGACGGCGCGCTGAGTGCCGACAAGACGCTCGACATCGTGGCCCAGACGGCCTCCGCGCTGCAGGCCGCTCACGCCGCAGGCCTCGTGCACCGTGACATCAAGCCCGGCAACCTGCTGATCACGCCCGACGGGCGCGTCAAGATCACCGACTTCGGCATCGCCCGCATCGCCGACCAGGTGCCGCTCACCGCGACCGGCCAGGTCATGGGCACCGTGCAGTATCTGTCGCCCGAGCAGGCGTCAGGACACCCGGCGTCGCCCGCGACCGACACCTACTCGCTCGGCATCGTCGCGTACGAGTGCCTGGCGGGCAAGCGCCCGTTCACCGGCGAATCGCAGGTGGCGATCGCGATGGCGCAGATCAACGAGCAGCCCCCGCCGCTGCCGCCGACCGTGCCGATCCCAGTGCAGAACCTGGTCATGGCGATGATCGCCAAGAAGCCCGCCGACCGGCCCTCGTCCTCCGCGACGGTGGCGCGTGCCGCGCAGGCTCTTCGCCGCGGCGACCTGAACTCCGCGGCCATCGCCGTCCCCGCGATCGCGACCGGCGGCGTCGCCGGCGGCGACGATGCGACCCGCATGCTGACGGCCTCGGGCGACGACGGCACGACACGCATCCTTCCCACCACCGCTCAGCTGCCCACCGAGGAGGCTGCTGCGGAGGAGAAGAAGAAGAAGAAGCGCAGCCCGTGGACGTGGCCGCTGATCGCACTGATCGCGCTGCTCGTGATCGTGCTCGGCGGAACGTTGTGGGCGATGCTGGCGAACCAGGGCGATGACGGCGCCGAGAAGCCGTCGAAGTCGCCGAGCCAGTCGGTGACGCAGTCCGAGACGCCGCCCCCCACCACCCCGACGCCCGAGGTGACGCGCGTCAACGTGAATGCGCTGAACCTGGTCGGCATGGACTGCGGCACGGCGACGTCCACGCTCAACGAGGCCGGCTTCGACAGCAGCATCAGCTGCCCCGAAGGCGACCCCGCACCCTCCGACGACAAGGTCGGCACCGTGTACCGCGTCGACCCCACCGGGAACGTCGAGACGACGCAGGCGATCACCCTCACGATCTACGCAGCCCGCGCCGCCCTGCCGACCCCGACCGACGCCCCCACCATCACGGGCGAGCCGGTCGCCGGCAGCACCGTCACCATCTCCTGGGGCACCGGATTCACCTGCCCCAGCGGCACGACGCTCTCCGGCTACGTCGTCTCGGTCCAGAACGGCACCTTCGTGTCGGGCGGCCCGAACTTCCAGCCGACGCAGCGCAACACGCAGGTGAAGGTGGCCGACGCCGCCGGTCAGCAGCTCATCGTCACCTACCAGGGCATGTGCTCGGGCGGCGACCAGCGCACCTCGGCCGCGTCGCCGCCGCTCTCGGTCCCGATCGTCGCCGCACCCGCCCCTGGGGACGGCGAAGACGGCGCCGACGGGTAGCCTGTAGTTCCAGTTCAGTCACCGTAGTTTTCAGGGGGGTCATCCGTGTCCACAGAGCCACGAGTCATCGCGGGCCGGTACCGCGTCGACGAGCTCATCGGGCATGGCGGAATGGCGAAGGTCTACCGCGGGTACGACCTCACACTCGGGCGCGAGGTGGCGATCAAGCTCCTCGATCCGGAACTTGCTCGCGACACCGCCTTCCGCACGCGATTCCGGTTGGAGGCGCAGGCCGCGTCACGGATGTCCCATCCGTCGATCGTCCGTGTCTTCGACGCCGGAGACCCCTCCAGCAACGACAGCGGTTCGAGCGAACCGCCCTACATCGTGATGGAGCTCGTCAAGGGCACGCTGCTCAAGGACATCATCGCGGCGGGCCCGGTGCCTGTGGAAGACGCCGTGCACTACGTCGACGGCATCCTGGAAGCTCTCGACTACTCGCATCGCGCGGGTGTCGTGCACCGCGACATCAAGCCGGGCAACGTCATGGTGACCGACAAGGGTCAGGTCAAGGTGATGGACTTCGGCATCGCCCGCGCCGTCTCCGACTCCTCATCGACCGTGGCCGAGACCACGCAGATCATCGGCACCGCCGCCTATTTCTCGCCGGAGCAGGCGAAGGGCGAGCCCGTCGACGCCCGTGCCGACCTCTACTCGACCGGCGTCGTGCTCTACGAACTGCTCACGGGACGCCAGCCGTTCCGCGGAGAGTCGCCGGTGGCCGTGGCCTACCAGCACGTCAGCGAGACCCCCGTGCCGCCGACCGAGGTGAACGAGGACGCTCCCGGTGCCCTCGACCCGATCGTGCTGCGCGCGCTCGCGAAGGACCCCTACCAGCGGTACCCGGACGCCGCGCACTTCCGCGCCGCGCTCGACGCCGCCGTGACGGGGAACGCGCCGACGCGCAAGGAACTCGGCGCGCTGACCAGCGAACTGTACGGTCCGAGTCCGCGGCAGGCGCAGGAGACCGCGCGATCGCTGCGGCAGCTGAGCAGCGACACGACGATGACCCGCACGCAGTCGGGCCCACCCGTGGCGTGGATCTGGGCCGGAGTCGCCCTGCTCGCCGTGCTGCTGGCGTCCGTCCTCTTCTGGGTCGTCACGATCAGCATGCGCCCGCCGGAGGTGCCGAGCACGTCGCGGATCATCCCGAACCTCGTGAACGTGTCATCGGAGCGCGCACAGGACGACCTCGCCAAGCTCGACCTGACGTCGAAGATCGTGATCGAGTCGAGCTCCGACATCGCCGAGGGCAACGTGATCAGCACCGATCCCGAAGCGGGGGTCTCCGTCGAGGCGGGCTCCACCGTGACGCTGCACGTCTCGTCCGGCGAGGAGACGGTGGTCATGCCGAAGCTCGAGGGCATGGCACTCGACGATGCCACGAATGCGTTGGCCGCCGCCGGCCTCGAACTCGGCACCGTCATCCAACGCAACGACAAGGCATTGGCCGCGAACACGGTGATCTCGGCGAGCGAGAAGGCCGACACCGAACTGGACCCGGGGACGGTCATCAACCTCGTCGTGGCCAGTGGCAAGATGACGCTGAAGGACCTCGTCGGCTGGACCGTCGATGCCGCCACCACGAACCTCACCGATCTCGGCCTTGTCGCCGTCCCGGTGGAGACAGCGGACTGCCCGGCGACCGAGCCCCCGACCGTCCACTCCATGTCGGTGGCACCGGGAGACGTGCCGATCGGCTCACCGGTCGAGCTCCGGTACTGCACGGGCTAGTTGTGATGTCGGAGGAGCACCCTCTCGGCCGTCACGTCGACAGAGGGTGCAGATGCTCCGAGCGGGCGACGGCCTCTTCATCGCCACACATCTCCAGCCAGTTCGCCAGGAGCCGGTAGCCGCCCTGCGTCAGGACGCTCTCGGGGTGGAACTGCACGCCGAGCAGCGGCAGATCACGATGCGCCAGCGCCATCGCCGTTCCGTTCTCGGCCCAGGCCGTCACGGCGATCTCGGGGGGAAGGTCGGCCGCCGCGAGCGCCAGGGAATGGTAGCGACCCGCATCGAACGGCGAGGGGATGCCGGCGAACAACGCCGAGCCGTCGTGCGTGACCGCAGAGACCATCCCGTGCATGAGCTCCGGCGCCGGTGAGACCGGGGTGCCGAAGGCTTCGCCGATCGTCTGATGCCCGAGGCACACGCCGAGCGTCGGCATCCGCAGCCGTGCGACGATGCGCACCGCATCGAGCGAGGCGCCGGCATCCGCGGGGGTCCCCGGACCGGGGGAGAGCATCAGCGCGTCATACTGTGGCAGCATCCTCTCCAGCTCTACCGCGTCCGTGGCATCGGACTCGATCATCACGGTGTCGGCCCCGAGCTCGCGGAGGTAGCCGACGAGGGTGTGCACGAAGCTGTCGTGGTTGTCGACCACGAGAACTCGTGTCATTCGACGTCGACCTCGCCGGGAGCGATGAGGGGGCTCACCCACGGGAAGACGTACCAGAACAGCCCGTAGAGGACGGCCGCGACGAGGACGAGCAGGATGATCACGCGCAGCCACCACGGGCCAGGCAGCAGTCGCCAGAGTGCGGCGTACATCAGTCTTCTCCCTTGTGGACGTCCACGATCACACGGACGGTGCGGCCGGCGGGGGCGGCGGATCGGTCAGCGCGGCCGGGGGGCCCTCGGCGCGGGGCTGGAAGCTCTCGAAGACACCGTACGCGACGATGCGCTCGGCGAGGGAGTAGAGCGGCGAGCATGCGGTGAGGGTGATGTACTGCTCACCTGTCTGCTGCTCCGGCATCTGCGGCACATCGGCGAGCACGTCGGTCTGCGACGGCTTGACGTACTCGAGCGTCCGGAAGCGGTAGGTGTACCAGCCGTCGGGCGTCTCGACGACGATCGCGTCGTCGAGCTGCAGCTTGTCGAGCTGATTGAAGGGCTTGCCCCAGGTGGTGCGGTGTCCTGCCAGCGAGAAGTTGCCGACCTCTCCGGGCATCTTCGAGTTCGTGTAGACGCCGATCCCCTTCTGGTCGAGGGTGCGAGCGCGGCTCGTCCCCCCGTAGATCCCGAAGTTGTAGTCGGCACCGAAACGCGGGATCTGCATCTGCCCGAACTGCTCGCCGTCGGCCGGCGCGGCGGGAACCGGGGGCACGTACGCGACGGTTCCGTCATCGCCCTCGACGACGGGAGGGAGTTCGGGAGCCTCGGCCTGCGCCCACTCCTGCGACACCGCCGCGCCCTCGTCGTTCTTCTGGGCGCTGATGATGATGTCGCCGATCCACATCTGCCAGGCGACGAACAGCAGAACCAGCACTCCGGCGGTGAGGAGCAGCTCGCCGAGCACGCTCGCGAAAGTCGCGCGAGAGCGTGGTCTCTCTCGCCGCGGGCGTCGCCCCCCAGGCACGACGGAAGCAGTCATGCCGCGATCATATCCGGGAAGGCTGGACGGATGCTCCGGCATCCCCGGAACGAGCGGCATCGCGGCCTCGTCGGATGACAGGTGTCATGGGTACAATGACGGAATGGCACGTGACCGCAAGACCGAAGAACCCGCCGTCGAGCGCGCCGAAGGCGACGCCGCTCCCAACGCCGTGTGGTTCAAGCCGGTGATGATCGGCTTCATGCTGCTCGGCCTCGCGTGGATCCTCGTCTTCTACATCTCCGGCATGCAGTTCCCGATCCCGGGCCTCGACAACTGGAACCTCGCCATCGGGCTCGGAATCGCACTGATCGGCTTCCTGATGACCACCCGCTGGCGCTGACGCCCCCTTTACGTCGAAAGGCCCTCTCGCATCGCGAGGGGGCCTTTCTCATGCCTGGAGCGAAAGAGGACTCACGTGAGGGTGCAGGGTTGTTCCCGGCGCGAGCATCGGGAGGGGACCCGCGCAGCGGGGAGGGTGCCCGCTCTGCGAGCGAAGGGAACAGCCCTGCACCCGTCCCACAAGTCCCCGAGAGCGGAAGTTATCCACAGGACTCTCCACAGCCTGGGGAGAATTACACCGATGTTATTCACAGGGGTTAACAACCCTGTTAACAACTCGGGATCAGGACAAAAGGATCCATTGCGGCACGAACGCCACGATGACGATCAACAGGACGACGAGTGCGGAGAGCAGGACGATCTGCCAGGTGCGCTGATCTCGACGCTTCGTCTTGACCAGGATGAGGGCGACGAGGGCGCCGACGATGGCACCGCCCAGGTGCGCTTGCCAGGAGATTCCCCCGGCGAAGAAGCCGAAGGCGAAGTTGATGCCGAGGATGACGAGGATCCCGGTCACGTTCGCGCCGATGTGGCGTCCGATGATCAGCAGCGATGCCAGGAGTCCGAAGATCGCTCCGGATGCTCCGACGGTCCAGGTGCCGGGCGCGAGGATGGCGACCATCACCGACCCGCCGAGGCCGCTGATCAGATACAGCGCGAGGTAGCGGGCGCGGCCGAGCATGGGCTCGAGGCTCTGTCCCAGCATCCACAGCGCGAGCATGTTGAGTGCCAGGTGGATGAAGCTGCCGTGCACGAAGAGCACGGTGAGGAGCCGCCAGGGCTCGAAGGGGAGGGCGAAGAGGTTCGGGTACAGGTACGGGGCGTAGAACCCCAGGGCCTGGATGATCGGCTCCTTGAAGCCGGGGATCAGCTGCACCAGCCCGATGAAGGAGGTGAGGGCCAGAAGGGCGTAGGTGACGACGGGCTTGCCGCTGCGGGCGATCGCCATGGTTCCGCCGCTGCGGCCACCCCACCGACGTGCCGCCTTCTTCTGCGCGGGCGTCCGGTTCTTGCGGTCGGCGTTCATGCACTCCGGGCAGATGACCCCGACGGCCGCCTGGGTCTGACACTCGGGGCAGATGGTGCGCATGCACCTCTGGCAGAGCACGAAGCTCTGCCGATCCGGATGCCGGTAGCAGAAGTTGTCGCGATTGCTCGTGAACTCAGGCGTGGTCATCCGGATCGGCCGCAGCTGTCGTCAGGCCGCGACGATGTCGATCGACTGCAGCACGACCGGCTCGACGGGACGGTCACCCGCACCGGTCTGCACGGCGCCGATCGCGTCGACGACGGCCCGGGAGGCGTCATCGGCGACCTCGCCGAAGATCGTGTGCTTGCCCTGCAGCCACGGCGTCGGGTCGGTGGTGATGAAGAACTGCGAGCCGTTGGTGCCCTCGGGCTTGCCCGTGATGGCGTTGCGGCGGAGGCCGGCGTTGGCCATGGCGAGGATGTAGGGCTCGTTGAAGTTGAGCTCCATGTTGATCTCGTCGTCGAAGTTGTAGCCGGGGCCGCCGACGCCCTGTCCGAGCGGGTCGCCGCCCTGGATCATGAAGTTCGGGATGATGCGGTGGAAGATGACGTCCTTGTAGAGAGCTCCCTCACCGGGCTTGCCGGTGGCGGGATCGGTCCACTCCTGGGTGCCGTCGGCGAGGCCGACGAAGTTCTTGACCGTCTTCGGGGCGTGGTCACCGAAGAGGTTGATGACGATGTCACCGTGGTTGGTGTGCAGGGTTGCGACATGAGAAGCGTGAGCCATGTGCCCATTCTCGCAGAGCTTCCGGTGAGTTGGCCGTGGTGACTACCCCTGATCAGACGAAGAAGCAAGGGCCGGGCGATTCCCGCCCGGCATCCAGCCTCTCGTGGCAAGATGGGGAACCCGTACTCCAATGGACAGGAGAGCATCGTGAGCCTCAGCCGCAAGCGGAAGAAGGAACTGCGTCGTCTTCAGAACGACGCGAACCAGCTCTGGGAGAACCAGCAGGTGCTCGTCGGTCACGCCGCCGATGTCGCCCGCGAGGCCGGTCGTCAGCTCGGCAACCTCAATCGCGAGCAGGTCGTCCCGGTCATCCAGGACACGTACAACCGTCGTGTCGCCCCCGTCGTCGACCGGGGCGTGAAGCTCGGCAAGCACGTCGTCGATGACAAGTTCGTGCCGATCGTCGGTGGGGTCGTCGGTTCGGCGCTCACCGCGTGGGACGTCGCGAACGCCAAGCGCCACGGCGTCGCCGTGCAGGTGCGCAAGGCCGCACCGCAGAAGTCGGGACCTGGTCTCGGTTCGATCATCGCGATCGTCCTCGGCGCTGCCGCGGCCGTCGGCGTGCTCTACGCCGCGTGGCAGGCGCTGCGCGCAGACGACGAGCTCTGGGTCGCGGACGACCCGCTCGCCGCACCCGACGCGTGAACCTGTCTGATCCCGCCTCCGTCGCCTCTGGTGGCGGAGGCGATCGGCATGCGCGGATCCGCGAGGCGGCGGCGGCGCGGGACCTCGACATCGAGATCCGCGAACGCCCCGCTGCCGGCAGCCTGGTCGAGGCTGCCGAACTGCTCGGGATCCCGCCGTCCGGCATCGTGAAGACGCTCGTCGTGAAGCGCTCGGACGACACTTTCCTGTTCGCCCTCGTACCGGGGGGACGCTCGATCTCGTGGCCGAAGCTGCGCGCCCTGGTCGGCGTGAACAAGCTGCGACTGCCGGAGCCGGAGTTGGCGCTCGCGGCGACCGGCTACGAACGCGGCACGATCGTCCCGATCGGCAGCACCACCGACTGGCCGATCTACGCCGATGAGTCGATCGTCGGCCAGCGCATCGCGATGGGCGCCGGAGCACACGGGTACAGTCTGTTCGTCGACGCCGACGACCTGATCGCCGCCTACGGGGCCACCGTCGCCGACATCTCCGTCCCCGAGGATCGCTGACCGGTCAGATGATGCCGGCCATCCGCATGGCGATGTCGACCAGCTTGACCCGCTGCAGCTCCGCGACGGCTTTCAGGGGGAACCACTCCGCCATGTCCGTCGAGCCCCCGGTCTCGAAGCGCAGCTTGCCGCCGGTGACCTCGGCGCGATAGAGGATGCGCAGGGTGTGCAGCGGATCCGCCGCCTTCTGCACGCGACGCCCCGCGGGGATCACACGGGAGTGGATGCCGAGGAGCTCTCCGACCTTCACCGTGTAGCCGGTCTCCTCGCGGAGCTCACGGCGCACGGCATCCTCCGGCGACTCGCCGGCCTCGAGCCCACCGCCCGGCATCGTCCACGCCACGCGGCGGCCCTCGGTCCAACGCGCCAGCAGCAGCCGCCCGTCGTCATCGGTGACGACCGCGTACGCCGCGACACGCAGGTCCATGGATCACACACTAGCCGCCGACGAAGCCCCTCGATGACCGCGCGTCAGACCACGCGGACACCGCCCACATACGTCGCGGACACCTGCGTCGCGGCGAGGTCTTCGGAGGAGACGGTGACGGGGTCGCGGTCAACGACGATGAAGTCCGCGAACAGCCCAGGAGAGAGCGCGCCCACCTCATGTTCGCTGAACAGCTGCCAGGCCGCATTGGCCGTGTGCGCGAGGAGCGCCTGCTCCCTCGTGACCACCGTGCCGCCCGGCATCCGGTAGCCACTGCGAGTGGTGCGGGTCTCGGCCACGGCCATGTTGCGGAACGGCTCGTTCGGGGTGACCCATCCGTCGTTGTGGAATGTCGCGCGGTGTCCGGCCGCGAACGCCGCACCGGCGTCCGCCCAGGCACCGCCGTGCTCCGCACCGAAGAGGTCGTCGACGAGGACCTCGCCCCAGTAGGTGATGTGGTCGACGAACAGGCTCACGGTGACGCCGAGCGACGCCGCACGCTCGAACTGCGCAGGCGTCATGGCTCCGCAGTGCTCCAGCCGGAACCGGTGATCGGTGAGGCCGTGCCGCGCGATGATCTGCGCGTAGACGTCGAGCGTGGCGTCGATCGCACGATCGCCGTGCACATGGCAGGCCAGCTGCCAGCCCGCGGCGGCGTAGGGCTCGGCGATGGCCGACAGCTCATCCGGCGTGTAGTTCGCGTGCCCGATGTGGTGTGGTTCGAGTCCGAGCCCCCGGGTCGCCGGGGTGTCGAGGTAGGGGAACGACGTGGCGATGTTCCCGACCCACGGCGAACCGTCCGACCAGGTCTTGACCCCGGTCTGACGGAAGACCGGATCCTCGCCTCCTCGCACGGACGGAGCCCCGCCCGGACGCGACATCTCGTACCACCGCAGCCGCAAGGGCATCGCGCCCTGCGCACGGAGGGCATCGATGAGCGGATCGAGCCCGGGATTCCACGACAGGTCGGACACGGTGGTGATGCCGCGGGAGGACAGATCGCGCAGGTGCGCGGGAAGGATGCGAGGAAGATGCTGCTGCGCCTTCGCGAGCATCGGGGCGACCACCATCTCGACGGCGGCCGCCTCGAGTGCGACACCGGTGAGCCCTCCCTCTGCATCCCGAACGAACGAGGCGCCGACCGGATCCGGGGTGCTCCGGTCGAGGCCCGCAGCGAGCGCGGCCGCCGTGTTGAAGTACACGGAGTGGCCCGAGTTGTGGATCACGACGAGAGGCACACTGCCGGCGAGATCGTCGAGGAAGCGGATGTCGGGGTCGGGGAGTCCGCGCTGCAGCAGCGCATCCCACCCGTTCGCGAAGACGGCTTCCCCTCCGGCATCCGCCACCGCCGTCCTGAGCGCGGCGAGGACGCCGTCAGCATCGGGGATGACGACGGGACGGAGGTCGACGACCAGATCGGACAGCAGGATCGCGGAGAATCCGGGGTGTCCATGCGGTTCGATCAGTCCGGGCATGACCCACCCGTCGAGCGCGACCGTTTCGGCTTCGGGATCGCTGCGTCGGATCTCGTCTGCCGACCCGAGAGCGACGATCATGCCGTCGTCGACCGCCATGGCTTCGACCTCGATGTCGATTCGCGGCGCGAGTGGACGGATACGGCCCAGGAAGACAGTCGTCATGGCGTCAGTCTGGCAGTCGGCAGCGGCGCGTCGGAGATCGATCACGAATCGAGAAGCGCACCGGTGTCCGGCATCCGTAATGTGATCTCCACACCGGCAGCACATCGAGAGGACCGATCATGGCCGAGAAGCACGAAGAGACGAAGAACTTCAGCGCCGAGGAACGCGAGGCCATGCAGGCCGCCGCGAAAGAGGCCCGCACGCGGCGCTCCCGCGCGAAGAAGTCCCCGGAGGAGCTGCGGGCCGCGGGGGAGGCCGACATCAAGGAGGCCATCGAGAAGCTGACGCCCGAAGATCAGGCGCTGTCGAACAAGCTGCACGCGCTCGTCTCCGAGGTCGCCCCCGAACTCGTCCCCCGCACCTACTACGGGATGCCGGCGTGGGGTCGCGACGGGAAGGTGCTGTGCTTCTTCCAGCCGGCCAGCAAGTTCAAGGTCCGCTACGGGACGTTCGGCTTCGAGCCCCTCTCGAACCTCGACGACGGCACCGTCTGGCCGACCGCGTATGCGGTGACCGACCTCACGAAGGCCGACCTGGAGTTCCTCGCCGAGCGCATCCGCGTCGCGATCAGCTGACCTTCTGCGGAAGGGTGCGCGACCGCTCGGTCGCGCACCCTTCGCTCAGCCGTTGATGATCTGCGGCACCGCGACCGACTTCAGCCCCTCGACGCCGAATTCGAGGCCGTAGCCCGAGGACTTGTGGCCGCCGAACGGGATCATCGGATGCACTCCGCCGTGCGAGTTGATCCATACCGTTCCCGCCTGGATGCGCGCGGCGACCTTCCGCGCCTCTTCGCGTTCGCCCCAGACCGACGCACCGAGACCGACGTCGAGACCGTTGGCGCTGGCCACGGCGTCTTCCACATCGGTGTACCGGATGATCGGCAGGGCCGGCCCGAACTGCTCCTCGTCGACGAGGGCCACCCCGTCGGCGACATCGGCGACGAGTGTGACCGGATAGAAGAGCTCGCCGAGCTCGGTCGCAGGCTTTCCCCCCGTGACGATCCGTCCGCCCTTGCGAGCGGCGTCCTCGACCAGATCGCGGACGATCTCGAACTGCGCGTGGTTCTGCAGCGGACCGAGCACGTTCTGCTCATCCAGGCCGTTGCCCATCGGGGTCTGACGCACGACATCCGCCAAGGCCTCGACGACCTCGTCGTAGACCGAGTCGTGCACGTAGAGCCGCTTGAGTGCCGCGCAGGTCTGACCGGTGTTGATGAACGCACCCCAGAAGAGGTCCGGCGCGATGGCCGCCGCGTCGACACCGGGAAGCACGATCCCCGCGTCGTTCCCCCCGAGCTCGAGCGTGAGGCGGGCGAGGTTCTTCGCCGAGCTCTCGACGATGCTGCGGCCGGTCGCGGTCGACCCCGTGAACATCACCTTGCCGATGTCGGGGTGCGAGGCGATCCTGGCTCCCACCTCGCGGTCGCCGGCCACCCCGATCAGCACGTCGCGGGGGAGCACCTGGTTCATGACCTCGATCAGAGCCAGCACGCTCAGCGTCGTGTAGCCGCTCGGCTTCACGACCACCGTGTTCCCCATGCGCAGTGCAGGGGCGATCTGCCAGATGCCGATCATGAGCGGCCAGTTCCACGGCCCGATCGCACCGACCACGCCGATCGCCCGGTAGTGCAGCTCGGCGTGGGTCTCGCCGTCGTCCACCACGACCTCCGCCTCGAGCGGCGTCGCGGCGGCGGTGCGCAGCCAGGCCGAGCACGCCCCGACCTCGAAGCGGGCGTTCGGTCCGTTGAGCGGCTTGCCCTGCTCGCGCGAGAGCAACCGCGCGAGCGGCTCGGCGTTCGCGTCGATCGCATCGGCGACGCGGACCAGCAGCGCGCTGCGCTCCGCATGCCCGAGCGCATCCCACGCGGGCTGAGTGGCCTTGGCGCGCGCGACCGCGGCGTCGAGCTCCTCGACCGTGTGCACGGGCGCGCGACCGATGGGCTCCCGCGTCGCCGCGTCGACCACTTCGCGACCCTGTCCTTCCGGTGCGCCGACGCGCTCCAGCAGGGCGGCCTCATCCAGAACCGGGGCGATCTCCGACATCACTGTCTCCTCACGATGGGGTGCGCGACAGGTTCATCGCGCAGTTCGAGTCTGCGCTCGAGGGGCGAGCGCGATTTGACTGCCCGTGCGGTGCCCTTGCCGGTCCGTGACCGAAGCACGCCGCCCGGGTGCAGGGCTCACGAAGCACGGCTCAGTGGCCTCCGCCACGGTACGGGCCGATCTTCGCCAGGCGGTCGAGGTGGGCGGCCAGGGCGAAGTGCGGATCGATGTCGGAATCGCTCGGCTGCATGGCGAGCCGTGCCGCCCATTCCCCGAGCACGGGCGCGAACTTGAAGCCGTGCCCGGAGAGTCCGGTCACCGTCACGACCCGCTCGCTCCCGCTCACATCGACGATCGGGGTGCGATCGGGCGTGTAGGCGCAGTGATGCACGCTGGAGCGCACGGGCTCGGGGTTCACCGTCGGGAAGAACTCCTTCGCCTGCTGCCCGATCTTCGCGAGCTCGTGGCGCGTGTACTCCCGGGGGACCTCATCGACATCGCGGGCGACCGGCCAGGTCGGGTTGCTGCTGGCCTTGATCGAGTAGCCGTCGAGGCTCGGCGCCCCGAAGAAGTGCACGGGTCCGACATCGCGCAGGAAGGCGGGGAAGCGCTCCGGAAGGAAGTCGGCGATGTCCGTGGGCATGAACCAGGTCAGGCCCAGGACCTGCAGCCGCAGCAGGTCGCGCAGTCGGCCATCCAGTCGCGTGGACCACGACCCGGAGGCGAGGATCACGGTGTCGGCCCTGATCGCCCCTGTCGGGGTGCGCACCACGACACCACCGGGCTCCTCCTCGATCGACAGCACCGGGGCGTGGAAGTGCAGTTGCGCACCGGCCGCCTCGGCGAGGTCGAGTGCTGCCATCAGCGACACCTCGGGACGGATGCCGCCACCGTGGTGGTCGAGCACGCCGACGTCGCCGTTGTGCACGTTGTGCTGCGGGTGGGCGCGCCGCAGCTCCTCGGTGTCGTAGAGCGTGTGCGGCAGCTCGAACTCGCGCACGGTGTCGAGCGTCGTGCGCATCTCCACGCGGTCGGGCTGGGCGATCGACAGGGCGCCCACCTCGAGGTAGAGCTCCCGGCCCGACTGCTGCTCGAGTTCACGCCACAACCGCCGCGACTCCTGGAGCATCGGCACGTAGCGGCCACCCTCGTGGTAGGCCGTGCGGAACACCCGCGATTCCCCGGCGTAGGAGCCGCGGTCGTGCACCCTGCCGTACTGCTCCACGCCGATGACCTCGACATCGTCGCGCTGCGAGAGCCGCCAGGCGGCGAGCGCACCGACAGCTCCCAACCCGACGATGACGATCCGCTTTCTGACCTGCGCACTCATGAAGACTCCTGACGAGAAGACGATGGGGGATGGACGCCGGTCATGCGAGCGCCGGGGTGTCCCAGAGGAGAAGCTCGGTGCCGATGCCTTCGGCCACCGCGCGCCGGTAGACGACGGTTCCCCACGCCACGTCTTCCACCGGCATCCCACCGACGGAATACAGGAAGATCTCGTCTTCGCTCCGGCGCCCCTCGGCCTCGCCGCTCATGATCGCTGGCAGGTTCTCGAGGGCGTCGCCGCCGACGTCGCCGGAGCGGATGCGGTCGAGAAGGTACATGCCGTGGAGTCCGATGTGCTCGTGGGCCGGGTGCGGAACCTCTTCGCTCCATGCCTCGTAGAGACCGCGGAAGTCCGCGATGTGCCGAGCGCCCCGAAGTAGATCGTCGTCGATCATGATGTCGGCGGGCAGGCTCACCAGCGCTCCGGGCGTGATCCACCGCTTCTCGATCCGCACGTAGTTCGCCGACCCTGCCGGCGTCGTGGGGGCGATCGTGACCAGATCGCTGTCGCGTACGGCGTCCTCGACGCTGTCGACGATCGTCACGGACGTGAACTGCGGATACTCCCGTCGCACCCACTCGACGAAGGAGTCGATGCTCGAACGGCTGCGTCCGGCGATCTTCAGGGTGTCGAGCTCGGGGCGCACCGCGACGAACGCCTCGAGCGTGGTCCTGTTCATGACGCCGGGTGCCACGATGCCCACGCTCCGGGCATCGGGATTCGCGAGGTGACGTGCGCCGACACCCGGCACGGCCCCGGTGCGATAAGCGCTCAGCAGGTTGGCCGACATGTGCGCGAGAGGCGCCCCGGTGTCCTTGTCGCTCAGCGTGAGCATCAGGATCGAGCGGGGGAGCCCGTTCTCGCGGTTGGCCATGTTCGACCCGTACCACTTGCATCCGGCCGTCTGGAACGTTCCCCCGAGGTAGGCCGGCATCGCCATCATCCGCCGGTGCGGCCCGTCGAGCGGCATCCCGTCGTGCGACGACGCCGCGGGAAAGGTGACCATGGAGCCATGGGAGTTCCCGTCGGGACCGCCCATCCGGTAGTCGCCGACGTCGACGAGGCGCAGGGTCTCCTCCATCACGTCGACGCACAGACCCATGTCCGTCACTCCCGCCGCGATCGTGTCGGGCTCGGACAGATAGCGGAACGTCAATCGGGTGTCCGGGGTGCTCACTGGTTTCCTCTCGTCGCTTCGACCGCCGGCTCACCCAGGTGCGGGTTCTCCGGCAGCTCGGTGCCATGCCCGATCTGACGGTAGACCTCAGGTCGGGCCCGGCGCAGCCACAGTGCCCACACCACGGCGAGCGCCGAGGGCACGAGGAGAACGGCCGGAAGGATGAAGGTGGTGGGAGTGGACTCGGTCTGACCGAGCAGCACGTCCCAGTTCACGAGGATGAGCACCCAGACGATCGCGAGCGCCACGAACGCGATGATCGGAGCGATCAGTCTGCTGCCGGCACCGACCTCGCGCCGATCTCGTCGGAAGAAGCCGATCACCGCGACCGAGACCAACACCAGGAGCAGCACGAGACCGAAGGCGCCGAGGTTGGTGAGCCAGGTGAAGAGCGTGATCACCGGGTACGGACCGTTCTCGGGGTTCCAGCCCTGCTCGCCGATCGCGAAACCGACGATCACGACGACGGCGATGGCGGACTGCAGCAGCGACCCGGCCCACGGTGCACCGCTCTTGATGCGGACGGTGCCCAGCACCCGGGGCAGCACGCCTTCGCGTCCGAGCGAGAACGCGTATCGCGCGACGGCGTTGTGGAAGCTCACGAGGGCGGCGAACAGGCTCGTGATGAACAGGATCGACATCACATCGACCCAGATCACACCCAGGTGCTCAGCGATGAAGTTGAAGAACAGCGGGGGACCGGCCTCTTCCGGAGAGATGCCGGTGGGATCGGTGATCTTGCTCGGGCCGACGGCGAGCGCGAGCGCCCAGGAGGAGAGCGCGTAGAAGAGGCCCGAGACACCGACAGCGAGGAACGTCGCGCGCGGGATGGTGCGCTTCGGGTCCTTCGACTCTTCGCCGTAGATGGCCGCCGATTCGAAGCCCATGAACGCCGCGATGCCGAACGCGAGGACGGCCCCGACCCCCGGCACGAACAGCGCCGACGGGGTGATGGGGGCGGCGGTGAACCCCTCGGCCGGGTTGCCGAAGGCGAAGACGTCGAACACGATCACCGCGACGAACTCGAGCGCGACGAGAATCCCCAGCACCTTGGCCGAGAGATCGACCCGGTGCACGCCGAGCACGCCGACGAGCACGATCGTGAGGAGCACCCACACCCACCAGGGGCTCGCCCACCCGGTCTTCGACTCGATGAACGAGCTGATCTGGAACCCGAGCATGCCGTAGATGCCGATCTGCATGGCGTTGTACGAGAGGAACGCGAGGATCGATGCGCCGACGCCGGTCGGGCGTCCGATGCCCTGCGCGACGTAGGCGTAGAACGCACCGGCGTTGGTGACGAACCTGCTCATGGCCGCGTAGCCGATGGCGAAGACGGCGAGCGCGACCGCCAGCACGATGTAGCCGAACGGGATGCCGTCGACGTGCGTGACCGCGTAGGCGCTGGTCACCCCACCGGCGAGCACCGTCAAGGGCGCGGACGCCGCGATGATCATGAACGCGACCGCGAAGACGCCGAGTCGCCGATGTTCGGCCGTTCTCGTCGTCGACGTTGTGGGGGTGGACGTCACCATGGCGCAGCTCCTTCGATGCTCGGGTATGTCCTCATACTCGCCAGGGCCGGGCGTCATCGATTGACGGCGAGGGCAGAACACTTGTCTACGCGGGCACAGGGGGCTGATGCTAAAATGTAGCATCGTATATGATCGGCCACAGTGGGGTGAGCCTTGATGGAGAGTCTGTCGTTCCTCGATTACCGCCATGCGGTGTCCCGTGCCGTCGTCGCGCTCGATGTGACCGCGCCGGAGCAGGATCGCTTCCGCGGCGCGATCGACGCCACCGCCGCCGGCGACATCCACGTGTTCGCGATCGACGCCGACGGACACGGCGTGCACCGCACCCCGTCGCTCATCTCCCGCGCCCCGCAGCAGTACTTCAAGTTCTCCCGCATCGAGCGCGGCAGCGGCCTCATCGTGCAGGACGGCCGCGAGACCGCGCTCGGCAGCGGCGACATGGCGCTGTACGACACCGACCGCCCGTACTCGCTGCTGTTCGACGACGCGGTGCAGATGTCGGTCGTGATGTTCCCCAAAGTGCTGCTCGACATCCCGTCGGAGGACACGAGCCGCATCACCGCCACCCGGCTGAACGCGGGTGGAGCCCTGGGCGCGATGGTCGGGCCCTACCTGGGTTCCCTCGCCGAGGGGGCGCACAACCTCGACAGCCGCATCGCACGACGGATGCTGCGCACGGCCGTCGACATGCTCAGCACGGTGCTGGAGGCGAACCTCGCCGCCACGGAAGGCCCGGTGAGCGCGCACTCCGCGACCCTGACCCACATCCTCACCTACATCGACGTGCACCTCGCGGACAGCGAGCTCTCACCGTCGCAGATCGCCGCGGCGCACTACATCTCGGTGCGGCACCTGCACGCGATGTTCAGCGAGCAGGGCTCCACGGTCTCGACGGTGATCCGCCGTCGCCGACTGCAGCGCTGCTACGACGCGCTCACCGATCCCTACCAGGCGCACCGCTCCATCGCCGAGATCGCGATCGCCGCGGGCTTCGTCGACCCCGCGCACTTCAGCCGGGTGTTCCGTGCGCACTACGGGGTGCCTCCCCGTGCCGTGCGCGCGGGCTGAGATCGCCTCTGGATCAGGGTGCCCTGAACCCGCCCGCGCAGTAGCGTGGAGCCGTGAGCACACTGCCCTTCCCCGCCTCCGTGTACGCCGCCCGACTCGCCCGCGCCGCCTCCCTCGCCGCTGAGGCCGGGCTCGACGCCATCATCGTGGGCCCGGGTCCCGATCTGCAGTATCTGGTGGGCGTCGAAGGCGACACCATCGAGCGACTCACCGCCCTGGTGATCGGCCCCGACCTCGCGCCGACGATCGTCGTCCCGCGGATGGAGCTCGCGAAGGTGCGCACCACCGCGGTCGGCGAACTCGCACTCGCCGTCGCGGACTGGGTCGACGGCGAAGACCCCTACGCGCTGGTCACCGACGCCGTCGGCACCGTGTCGCGCGTCGGCGTCTCCGATGCTCTCCCCGCCCTGCACGTCATCCCGATCGGCGAGCGACTGGGCGTGCGTCTCGAACTCGCGACCCCGGTGCTGCGCGAGGGCCGCATGATCAAGGACGCCGAGGAGATCGCCGAACTGCGTCGGGCCGGAGAGGCGATCGACGCGGTGCACCGCCGCGTGCACGAGTGGCTTCGGGCCGGCCGCACCGAGCGCGCGGTCGCGGCCGACATCGCCGAGGCCATCGTCGCCGAGGGCCACCGCACGGTCGAGTTCGTGATCGTCGGCTCCGGGCCGAACGGCGCAGACCCGCACCACGAGGTCTCCGACCGGGTCATCGAAGACGGCGATGTCGTCGTGGTCGACATCGGAGGAGCCGTGCCGAGCGGCTACAACTCCGACAGCACCAGGACCTACGTCGTCGGCACGCCCGACCCTGCAGCGGCCGAGCGCATCGCCGTGCTGGTGCGGGCGCAGCAGGCGGCGGTGGATGCCGTGCGTCCTGGGGCCACCGCAGCCGAGGTGGATGCCGCGGCGCGAACCGTGCTCGCCGACGCCGGTCTGGGCGAGGCGTTCCTGCATCGCACGGGCCATGGCATCGGCGTCTCGGTGCACGAGGAGCCGTACATCGCTCCGGGCAACGACCTGGTGCTTCGCGAAGGCATGGCGTTCAGCATCGAGCCCGGCATCTACTTCGCCGGGTCCTGGGGCGCCCGCATCGAGGACATCGTGTTCGTGACGGCCGAGGGCGGCGAGAGGTTGAACGTCGCGCCGCACGAACTGACGTCGGTCGGCGTCGGCTGACCGACGTCGATCGAGCACCGCGATAGCATCGGCCCATGCGCCGCCGCCGCAAGGTCACTTCCACCACCGCGTCGCCGGCGACCCGTGCACGCTATGCCAAGCGGCGGCAGAATCGGCTCGCCCGCGTCGACAACGATCTCACCGATGCCCAGTGGTACGACCTCATGGACGCCTGGGGCGGATGCGCCTACTGCGGTGGTGACGGTGCCGCACTGCAGCGCGACTGCATCCAGCCCATCTCCCGTGGCGGCCGCTACACGCTCGACAACGTGGTGCCGGCCTGCGCATCCTGCAACGCGAGCAAGCACAACGACGAGGTCACCGGGTGGCTGCGCCGCAAGAAGCTCGACGAGCGCACGTTCCTCGTCCGCCACGCCACGATCCTGCGGGAACTGCGTCCCGCCGAGTGAGGCGCAGCCGTTGCGCCCCGGTCAGTACGCTCGAGTCATGACGACGATCACATCGATCACGACCGAGGACCGCACCGAGTGGCTCGCACTCTGGAACGGCTACCTCTCCTTCTACGAATCGGAACTCGATGAGGAGATCACTGCGGCGACCTTCGAACGCCTCGTCGACAGCCACTCCGGCATCCACGGAGCTCTCGCCCGTGACGAGAACGGTGCAGCGGTGGGCATCGTCCATTGGCTCACGCACCCGGCGACGTGGACCACGGCCGACTACTGCTACCTCGAAGACCTGTTCGTCGCTCCTGACGTCCGCGGCGGCGGTGTCGGCAGGGCTTTGATCGCGCACGTGCGCGGATGGGCGGAACAGCACGGCTCGGCGAAGGTCTACTGGCTCACCGCGGAGTCGAACACCACCGCTCGGGGGCTCTACGATCACGTCGCCTCACGGTCGGGAATGATCCATTACCAGATCGGTCTCGACTGACATTGCCCCGAAGACCGCAGGGGCGTCTGCCGGGTGGTTTCGAGTCTCACGGTGACCGCGAAGCGATCCCCCGTGAACAGAAGAAGCCCCCGGCAGCTGCCAGGGGCTTCTCGATCCTGTGGAGCCTAGGAGATTCGAACTCCTGACATCCTGCTTGCAAAGCAGGCGCTCTACCAACTGAGCTAAGGCCCCGTGAGGGAATTTCTTGAGTTAAAAGTGTGGGGCTACCAGGACTTGAACCTGGGACCTCTTCATTATCAGTGAAGCGCTCTAACCGCCTGAGCTATAGCCCCGTCAACCTCCAAGACTTTACCGGAGAAAGACGGAAAATCCGAATCGAGGGCGAGGACCCCGGGGAGTCCTCGCCCTCGTCCGCGTTCAGCGTCCTGGTCGGATCGTCGCGGATCCGGCCGAGAGCGATACGTCGATCGTCCTCCGCGCATTCGAATCCTCGTCGACGACGGTGTTCAGAGTGCCGGCACTGGTGTCGTGAGTGACCGCATACGCGACATCGGGAACGGTCAGATCGAGCGATCCGGCGCTCACGTCGATCGCGGTCTGCGTCGGAGGCGTGCCGGTCAGCTCGACCGTCAACTTCCCTGCGGATACGCCGAGGTCGGCGGTGGCGACACCGTCGAGCAGTACGTCGGCGCGGCCGGCACTCATCTGCACATCGAGTTCTCTCGCCGCCCCTTCGAGGTCGAGCGCACCCGCATTCACGTTGATGTCGAGGGTGCCGAAGTCTCCGACCACATCGAGACTGCCGGCATCGAGCGTCATGTCCGCATCGAGGTCGGCACTGCGCAGCTTCTCCGGCAGCGTGAGCACGGCGATCTCCTCATCACCGAACCAGTTGCCGAACCACCACCCGAACACACCCTGCGGACTGCGCACGACCAGCTCATCACCGTCGCGCTCGAACGTCCACGCCGTGCCTCGGCCGTTCGTGATGGCGAGCTCGGCCTCGTCGACGTCGCCGAACTCGACCCGCATGCTGCTCGCGTCGGCGTCGATGTCGAGTCCTTCGATCCCCTCCACCCCCATCGTCTGCACGGAGTCGGGGCGGCTCGACGACATGATGTTCCCCGCAGCAGCCGCTGCGGCGGTACCACCGGTTCCGAGCAGCGCGATCCCGCCGAACACGGCGGTCACGACCAGCACCGCCGTCGCGCCGGACGAGCGATCACCGGGAGGAGCAGGGGAGGGAGGATTCGTCGAAGCCTGCGGCGCGGGCGCCGCCTGAGCGGTCGGCTGCGGCGGAGCAGCGGGCGGGGAGGCGGGCGGCGGGGTGAGCGGCGTGTGCTCGCCCGGGGCGCCGTTGTTCTCGGTGGTCATCGTGCCACTCCTGTCAGGCCGGTCGGCGGCGTCGGGCCACCGGTGTTCTCGATGTGGGCGAGGGCGGCGAGCACACGACGATTGCCTGACTCGTCCGGATCGAAGCCCAGTTTCTGGAAGATGGAGGTGATGTGCTTCTCGACGCTGGCCTCCGAGAGGAACAGCAGTCCGGCGATCGCCTGATTCGACTTGCCTTCCGCGATCAACGCGAGCACCGTGCGCTCGCGCTCGGTGAGCCGCATCATCCGGTCATCGCGGTTGCGCCGCGTCAACAGCTGGGCGACGACCTCGGGATCCAGCACCGTCGCGCCCTCCGAGATGCGCTGCACGGAGGCGAGGAACTCGGAGACGTCGGCGACGCGGTCCTTGAGCAGATATCCGAGCGGACCTCCCTGCGCGGCGATCAGATCAGAGGCGTAGCGCTCCTCGACATACTGGGAGAGCACGAGGATGGCGAGCGAGGGATGCGTCGATCGCAGCGCGAGTGCCGCCCGGATGCCCTCGTCGGTGAACGTCGGAGGGAGACGGACGTCGAGGATGCAGAGGTCGGGTGCCGTCTTCACGACGGCTTCTTCGAGACCGTCGATGTCGGGGAGAGCGGCGACCACCTCGTGGCCGGCGTCTTCGAGCAGACGGACGAGTCCTTCGCGGAGGAGGACCGAGTCCTCGCAGATCAGGATGCGCACGGGACGTTCACCTCCAGGCTGGTCGGTCCACCCTGCGGACTGTCGAGACGGAAGGTCCCACCCGCAGCGAGGATGCGATTCGCGATGCCGTCGAGGCCACCGCCGGGCTGCACCTGCGCGCCTCCGATGCCGTTGTCCTCCACCCGCGCCCAGAGCGTCTTGCCCTCGCGCAACCGCACGATCACGCGCGCCTCGCTGGCCCGCGAGTGCTTCGCGGCGTTGGTCAGCGATTCGGCGATCGAGAAGTACACGGCGGCCTCGGCTTCGCGGCTGCACCGCCCGTCCATCCGCACGTCGAGATGGACGGGGATGTGCGAGCGCCCAGCGAGCGCCGACAGCGCGGCGTCGAGACCGCGGTCGTCGAGCACGGAGGCGTGGATGCCGCGTGCGAGCTGACGCAGTTCGGTGATGGCCGCCTTGGTCGAGGTGTGCGCCTCGTTGATCAGTTCCTTCGCGGCCTCGGGATCGTTGTCGATCTTCTGCTGAGCGAGGCCGAGGGTCATGCCGACCGAGACGAGTCGCGGCTGAACCCCGTCGTGCAGGTCCCGTTCGATGCGTGTGCGCTCCACGTCGGCGGCGCGCACGGCGCCCTCCCGCTGCGCGGTCGACGTGCGGACCCGCTCGGTGAGCTCGGTCTCCTTCGGACGGACCACGATCGCGAGCGCGATGGTGCGGTGCAGCAGAGCCAGTCCGATCGTCCCGACGACGCACGCGGCGATGCCCAGGATGCCGACGAGCGGCGCCCATGAGACGGGGATGCCTGTGCCGCCGAAGGGTCCGATCACGGCGTCTGCGGCGGTGAGCGGGGCGAAGGCGATGATGATCGACCACACGAAGCCCCAGAAGAGACGGAGCACGATGGCGCCGAGAACGGCGGCGATCGCGAAGTTGGCGATCGCGCGCCACATGCGCCCGTCGATCGCCTGACGCCCGAGCGAACGCAACCAGCCCACGAAGCCGGGGCGGTCGCGTGGCTGTGCGCGCAGCGGTGCGATCGACGTGCGGTAGAGCGCGCCGACGCGGGCCACCTCGAACCACCCGAGCCCGTACAGGGCGTAGACCAGGCCCACGAGCAGGACGAGGCCGATGCCCGCGGCCAGGATGAGTCCGAGGCCGGTGCCGAGGAGCCCGCCGAGCATTCCGAGGATGGCACCGCCGAGAGCACCGACGCCTGCCAGATGCAGGATCGTGAGGAAGATGCGCAACGGCGGCTTCACCGCCGTTGCGGGAGCCGGGGTTGCAGTCTGAGTGGTCATGCTTCCAAGGTACGGCGGGGCCGGCGGGCACGACACCGAGTCAACCGGACACTCCGCTTCGGGTTTTCCGTAACCGGGATCAGGCGGGATCGGCGGGTGTCTTCTCGCCGCCGGAGAACGATGAAGGGCGGATGCCGCAGCATCCGCCCTTCATCGAATCCGTTTCGGAGATCGCCTCCGGGTCAGTTCGACATGAACCCGACGAGCAGTCCGCCGGTGACCTTCACGGCGAGGTTGTAGATTCCCGCGACCACGGCACCGAGCACGGTGAAGACGATCAGGTTCAGGATCGCGACGACTGCCGCGAACGCCATCACCTGCGGCAGCCCGACGACCTCGGAGAGCACGAACGTGTTGTCGGTGATCCCGACCAGGAACTTCTCCGTCGTGGTCATGACCCCTGTGGCCTGGAGCACCAGGAAGACGAGGAAGAACGAGACCATGGTGACCACCGCGAGGGCGACCGCACCGAGGAAGGACAGCTTCACGGCCGACCAGAAGTCCACGTAGACCAGGCGAAGCCTGACCTGCTTGCCGCTGGTCTTGCGGGTCGACTTCTTCGCCAGCTTGTCGGCCACTGTGCTCATGCGTCTGTATCCTCGGGGGTCTGTGTCGTCTCGGAGGCCTGGGTCTCGGCATCCTCCGCATCCACCTCGTCCTCGGTGAGGCCACGCTCACCGTTACGGGCGATGGCGAGGATGCGATCGGCTTCCGTCGTCCGGGCGAACACCACTCCCATGGTGTCTCGACCCTTGGCGGGGACCTCGGCCACGGCAGAGCGTACCACCTTGCCGCTGGACAGAACCACCAAGACCTCGTCGTCCTCGGACACGATCAGACCGCCCGCGAGAGTGCCCCGATCGTCGTTCAGCTTGGCGACCTTGATGCCCGTTCCGCCACGTCCCTGCACGCGGTATTCCTCGACGGCGGTGCGCTTCGCGTAGCCGCCGTCGGTGACGACGAACACGAACTTCCCGGGTGCCGCGACGGATGCCGACAGCAGGCAGTCCTCGTCGAGCTTGAACTTCATCCCTCGCACGCCGGCCGTGGCGCGACCCATCGGACGAAGCGCCTCGTCGGTCGCCTCGAAGCGCACCGACATGCCCCGGCGGCTGATCAGGAGGATGTCGTCCTCCTTGTTCACCATGAGCGCGCTGACCAGTTCGTCCTCGTCGTTCAGACGGATCGCGATCACGCCACCCTGACGGTTGGTGTCGTACGCCTCGAGCCTGGTCTTCTTGACCAGACCCTCGCGCGTCGCCAGCACCAGGTACTCCGCCACCTGATAGTCGCGGATGTCGAGCACCTGAGCGATGCTCTCGTCCGGCTGCAGCGCGAGCAGGTTCGCGACGTGCATGCCCTTCGCGTCGCGTCCGGCCTCCGGCACCTCGTAGGTCTTCGCACGGTAGACGCGACCCTTGTCGGTGAAGAACAGCAGCCAGTGGTGCGTGGTGGTCACGAAGAAGTGCTCGACGATGTCGTTCGCGCGCAGCTGTGCGCCCTTGACGCCCTTGCCGCCGCGGTGCTGCGAACGGTAGTTGTCGCTGCGCGTGCGCTTGATGTACCCCTCGCGCGTGACGGTGACGACCATCTCCTCCTCGGCGATGAGGTCTTCCATCGAGACGTCGCCGTCGAAGCCGTGGAGGATGTGCGTGCGCCGCTCGTCTCCGAAGCGGTCGACGATGCCGGTCAGCTCCTCACGGATGATCGTACGCTGACGACCTTCGTCGGCCAGGATCGACTTGTAGTCGGTGATCTGCGCCTCGAGCTCGTTGGCCTGGTCGATGATCCGCTGACGCTCGAGAGCTGCGAGGCGACGCAGCTGCATCTGCAGGATCGCATCGGCCTGGATCTCATCGATGTCGAGGAGCTTCTGGAGACCCTCGTTCGCATCCGCCGTGGTCTGCGACCGACGGATGAGCGCGATGACCTCGTCGAGGGCGTCGAGCGCCTTCAGATATCCGCGCAGGATGTGCATGCGCTTCTCGGCCTCGCGGAGGCGGAACTCCGTGCGGCGGACGATCACGTCGATCTGGTGGGAGATCCAGTGCGTGATGAAGCCGTCGATCGCGAGCGTGCGCGGCACGCCGTCGACGATCGCGAGCATGTTCGCGCCGAAGTTCTCCTGCAGCTGGGTGTGCTTGTACAGGTTGTTCAGCACGACCTTCGCGACCGCGTCGCGCTTGAGCACGACGACCAGACGCTGACCCGTGCGGTCGGAGGACTCGTCACGGATGTCGGCGATGCCGGTGATCTTGCCGTCACGGGCGAGGTCGCCGATCTTCACCGCGACGTTGTCGGGATTGACCTGGTACGGCAGCTCGGTGACGACGAGGCAGGTGCGGCCCTGGATCTCCTCGACGTTGACGACCGCGCGCATCGTGATGGAACCGCGCCCGGTGCGATACGCCTCGTGGATGCCCTTGGTGCCGAGGATCTGCGCTCCGGTCGGGAAGTCCGGGCCGGGAACGCGCTGGATCAGACCGTCGAGCAGCTCCTCGCGCGGGATCCCGGGATTGTCGAGGGCCCAGAGAGCGGCGTCGGACACCTCGCGGAGGTTGTGCGGCGGGATGTTCGTGGCCATGCCGACCGCGATGCCGACCGAGCCGTTGACGAGCAGGTTCGGGAAGCGAGCCGGCAGGACCGTCGGCTCCTGCGTCTGGCCGTCGTAGTTGTCGGTGAAGTCGACCGTGTCCTCTTCGATGTCGCGCACCATCTCGAGCGCGAGCGGGGCCATCTTGGTCTCGGTGTATCGAGGGGCTGCGGCGCCCATGTTCCCGGGGGAGCCGAAGTTGCCCTGGCCGAGAGCCAGCGGATACCGCAGCGACCACGGCTGCACCAGGCGGACGAGGGCGTCGTAGATCGCCGAGTCGCCGTGCGGGTGGTACTGGCCCATGACCTCGCCGACCACGCGGGCGCACTTCGAGAACGACTTGTCGGGGCGGAATCCGCCGTCGTACATGCCGTAGATCACACGGCGGTGCACGGGCTTGAGACCATCGCGCACATCGGGGAGCGCGCGCCCCACGATGACGGCCATCGCGTAGTCGAGGTAGCTGCGCTGCATCTCCGACTGCAGGTCGACCTGGTCGATCTTGCCGTGATCGTGTTCCGGCGCGGTGCGTTCTTCGTCAGTCATGAATCAATCTCTCTGTCACACATCTGGTCTGAGCCCGCGGGCATCAGATGTCGAGGAAGCGGACGTCCTTGGCATTGCGCTGGATGAAGCTGCGTCGGGATTCGACGTCCTCGCCCATCAGCACGCTGAAGATCTCGTCGGCCGCGGCTGCGTCCTCGATGGTGATCTGCTGCAGGGTGCGCGTGGTGTGATCCATCGTCGTCTCCCACAGCTCCTTCGGGTTCATCTCACCGAGACCCTTGTAGCGCTGGATGCCGGCATCCTTCGGGATGCGCTTGCCGTTCTCGATGCCGTGCTTGAGCAGGGCGTCGCGCTCGGCATCGCTGAACACGTATTCGTGGGCCGAGTTGGACCACTTCAACCGATACAGCGGCGGCATCGCGAGGTATACGAAGCCGGCCTCGATGAGCCCGCGCATGTAGCGGAACAGCAGCGTGAGCAGCAGCGTCGTGATGTGCTGTCCGTCGACGTCGGCATCCGCCATCAGCACGATCTTGTGATAGCGCGCCTTCTCGATGTCGAACTCTTCGCCGATGCCCGTGCCGAAGGCCTGGATCATCGCCTGGACTTCCTTGTTACCCAGGGCCTTGTCGAGACGCGCGCGCTCGACGTTGAGGATCTTGCCCCGGAGCGCCAGGATCGCCTGCGTGTGCGGGTCGCGACCCTGCACGGCCGAACCACCGGCCGAGTCACCCTCCACCAGGAAGATCTCGCTGATCGACGGATCCTTGCTGGTGCAGTCCTTGAGCTTGTCGGGCATGGCCGCCGACTCGAAGACGCTCTTGCGACGAGCGGTCTCACGGGCCTTGCGGGCGGCCAGACGAGCGGTCGCGGCATCGATCGCCTTGCGGATGACGTTCTTCGCCTGGTTCGGGTTGCGCTCGAACCAGTCGCCGAGCTGATCACCGACGACCTTCTGCACGAAGGCCTTCGCTTCGGTGTTGCCGAGCTTGGTCTTGGTCTGCCCCTCGAACTGCGGCTCACCGAGCTTGATCGAGATGACCGCGGTCAGTCCCTCGCGCACGTCGTCGCCGGAGAGGTTGTCGTCCTTCTCCTTGAGCAGGTTGTTCGCGCGGGCGTACTTGTTGACCAGGGTGGTCAGCGCCGCACGGAAGCCCTCCTCGTGCGTTCCACCCTCATGGGTGTTGATCGTGTTGGCGTAGGTGAAGACGTTCTCGGTGTACGAAGTCGTCCACTGCATCGCGACCTCGAGCGAGATCTTGCGCTCGGTGTCCTCCGACTCGAACGCGATGATCTCGTCGTTGACGACCTCGGCGTGACGCACCTTGTTGAGGTACTCCACGTAGTCGACGAGGCCGCGCTCGTAGAAGAACACGTCTCCCGGCTGCTTGGTGACGGTGGAGCCGTCTTCCTCCACCTCGTAGGCGGAAGACTCGCGCTCGTCGCGCAGTTCGATGCGCAGCCCCTTGTTGAGGAATGCCATCTGCTGGAAGCGGGTGCGGAGGGTGTCGTACTCGAACTCGATCGTCTCGGTGAAGATCGACGCGTCCGGCCAGAACGTGATGCTCGTTCCGGTCTCGTCGGTCGCCTCGCCTTTCTCGAGCTTCTGCTGCGGGATGCCACCGTCGGCGAAGCTGTGCCGCCAGACGAAGCCCTTCTGCTTGACCTCCACGTCGAAGCGCGTCGACAGTGCATTCACGACCGAGGAGCCGACGCCGTGCAGACCACCGGAGACGGCGTAGGCGCCGCCGCCGAACTTTCCACCGGCGTGCAGGATCGTCAGCACGACCTCGACGGTCGACTTGTTCGGGTCGGACGAGTGCGGATCGACCGGGATGCCTCGACCGTTGTCGACGACGCGCACGCCGCCGTCCGCGAGCATAGTCACGAAGATCGTGTCGGCGTAGCCGGCCAGCGCCTCATCGACGGAGTTGTCGACGATCTCGTAGACCAGGTGGTGCAGACCGCGAGGACCCGTGGAGCCGATGTACATACCGGGGCGCTTGCGCACGGCCTCGAGACCCTCGAGGATCTGGATCGAATCCGCGCCGTACTCTCCAGGCTGCTTCGCCTTGGGTGCAATGGTGCCCTCGGTTGCGGGGGTCCCCCCGGTGTTCGATTCCGTCTCGTCAGCAGGGGATTCAGGCGTCATCAGAGGGCATTCTCCACATCGATATCACGAACTCCCATTCTAGCGGAGTTTCGTCGGGAAATGCCGCTCAACGGCCGTGTGTGGCCCTCTGAGCGTTTCGGACCCCTTGCGTGGTGCCCTACCCGTAGGTATCGCGCGGGCCCCGTCCTGGAACGGCTCTGGGACCCCATTTCCAGGAGGGAACGTCCGGTCCGATGAAGCGAAGGTTCTCGACCCCCGCCTCCGGATACCGCCGACCGATCTCGGTGAGAATCGTCGCCCTCATGAACTGCAGGTTCTTCGCCCATGCCGTCGAGTCGCACTTGACGGTGAGCAGACCGCGCTCCAGAGACACCGGCTCGGAGTGCTTCGCCGTGTCGGCGCCGGCGAGATCCGCCCACTGACGCACGAGGTCTTCCCTGGCGAGGGTGATCTGCCAGCCCGAGTCACGACTCAGCTTGTCGAGCACCGCCCCGAGAGCACCGGGATCCCGCCCCGGCGTGAACGGCGCGTTGTCATCGTCTGTGGTGATGCGCCGCTTGCGCTTCCAGCTCTTCGAGCTGGGCTGCAGACCACGAAGTCGCAGATAGGTGCCGACGGTCTCCGGAACCTCGGCTGCGGGTGTCGATGCTGCGGGTGTCGATGCCGACTCAGTCATCCGCCACCTCCCGCTCATCGCTGATCGTTCCGCCGCTGATCCGCACCACATGGGCGTGCAGCACCACGGGGATATCCTCCTCCACCGCCGCCGTCACCACCACCTGCTCGTACCCTGCCGTCAGGGTGGCGAGCCGTTGACGCCGGTCGGCATCGAGCTCGGCGAAGACGTCGTCGAGAATCAGCACCGGGTCGCCGGCGGGGGATTCGCTGCGCAGGAGCTCGGCCGATGCGAGTCGCAGCGCGAGGGCGACCGACCACGACTCCCCGTGAGAGGCATACCCCTTCACAGGAAGATCGCGGACCCGCAGCACCAGATCGTCGCGGTGCGGACCGGTGAGAGTGAGTCCGCGGTCGAGCTCGCTCGATCGCTTGGCAGCGAGCGACGCGCGGAACAGGTCTGCGATGTGCTTCGGATCACCGAGCCGGTCGATGCTCGACTCCGCCGCGGCATCGCCGGCGCCGTCCTCGTCCTCTTCCGGATCAGCACCGCCCACCGACAGCGCCCATTCCAGCTGCGGACGATGGTCTTCGCCGGCGATCGCCTCGTAGGCATCGGCGACCGGCTGCTGCAGATCCACGGCCAATCGCTGGCGTGCGGTGATGATCTCGGATCCGAGGGAGACGAGCTTGTCGTCCCAGACATCCAGCGTGCTCAAGCCCTCTCCACGGATGCCGCGAGCCCGCGCCGACTTCAGAAGGGCGTTGCGCTGCTTGAGCACACGATCGTAATCGGCGAGGACGGCCGCCAGACGAGGAGTGCGCTGGATGAGGAGCTGATCGGTGAAACGACGCCGCGCCGACGGATCTCCGCGGACGATCTGCAGATCTTCGGGCGCGAACAGGACGACATGCGCGTAGCGGGGGAGCTCGTTCGGCTTCGACGGCGAGCCGTTGATGCGCGCCTTGTTCGAACCCTGCCTGTTCACCTGGATCTCGGCGAGGACCCGGCGCTCTCCGTGGGAGAGACGTGCGCGGATGACCGCGAACTCCTGCCCGTCCCGGACCATCGGCGCATCAGACGACACCCGGTGGGATCCGAGCGTGGCCAGGAAAACCACGGCCTCCGCCAGATTCGTCTTCCCCTGACCGTTACGTCCGACGAGAACGTTCGGGCCACGGTGGAGGGTGAGTTCAGCGGTCGCGTAATTGCGGAAATCGACCAGACTCAGGTGCTCCACAATCACGGAGTCAGCCTACCTTCGGGGTCTGACACTTGATTCTGCTCGTTGGTCGCGTGGTTTCGGGAGATGTGGTGCTCCCTTCGTTCGCAGAGCGGGTTCCCTCCCGCTTCGCGGGCCCCTCCCGATGCTCGCTCCGGGAGCATCGTCACCTGCGACGGTCCCGTGGATCGGCTGAAAGGCTGATCCGGGAACGTTTCGGGTAGGGGGAAGCGGAAGGGATCAGCGAAGGAGGAGGTTGGGCTGAAGCAGGTACTTGAACGAATCGAGGCCCGCCTGGTCGACCGAGGTCTGGCTCGTGATGAGCACGGGGCTCAGCTTGTTGGCGTTGTCGCTCGAGGTGAACGTCACGCGGACGAACTCGCTCTTGACGGCGCCGAGAGCCTCGATCAGGTACTGCGGGTTCAGGCCGAGCGTGACCTCGTCTCCTCCGGAGAGGATCGCGTCGACAGACTCGGATGCTCGTGCGTGGTCTCCGCCGGACGCGTCCATGGTGACGCTGTCGTTCGAGAATGTGAAGCGCAGGGGAGCGGCGCGGTCGAGCACCAGCGACACTCGACGCACGGCCTCGACGAGGTCGGCGGTGTTGACGACCGCGTAGTGGTCCGTCTGCTCGGGGAACAGTCGCCGCACGGGCGGGAAATTGCCCTTGATCAGCAGAGAAGTCACCGTCTTGTTGCCAGCGGTGAAGGCGATGATCTCACGGTCGCCTGCTCCGGAGAACGCCACCTGGATGGTTCCGGCGTGGCCGAAGGTCTTGCCGACCTCGAGCAGCGTGCGGGCGGGGACCAGCGCCGTGGCCTCGACGGCTTCGCCATCCCACGGCACATCACGCAGGGAGACCCGATAGCGGTCTGTCGCGACCAGGCTGAGGTTGTGTCCCGAGACCTCGAGCTGCACACCGGTGAGGACGGGAGTCACGTCATCACGGGACGCGGCGAACCCGACCTGTGCGATGGCGGTGCCGAAATCGTCGGCCGGTACGACACCGGATGATCCGGTGACCTCGGGGATGGACGGGTATTCCTCGACCGGCATTGCGGCGAGGGTGAAGCGCGCCGACCCGCAGGTCACCGCGATGCCGCCGTCTTCCTCGACGGCGATCTCGATCGGAGCGTTCGGAAGGCGGCTGGCGATGTCGGAGAGCAGTCGGCCGTGGACCAGGATCGTGCCCGGGGTGTCGACGGTCGCCTCGATGGTCGTCCGCGCCGATGCTTCGTAGTCGAAGGCCGAGAGCGTGAGACCGGAACCGTCGGCTTCGATCAGCACTCCGGCGAGGATCGGCTGGGGATTGCGCTGCGGCAGAAGCTTGACGACGAACGAGACGGCCTCGCTGAAGACATCGCGGTTGACCTGAAACCTCACGGGTGCTCCCTTGTCGTCGAACTGTGATGCGTTGTCATCGGCCCTGCCGGTGCAGGGCTTCCCATGCTAGCCCCACACTCCGGCGTATCCCTACGCCGAGGTTCTTGTGATCCGTTCGTCGGGTCGTCCCCACCGTCTGGTGATCGGATCGCGCTCTTGAATGACTTAACTCCTTAACGGTGTTAACAGCTGTGGATACTGTGGATAAGTCGGTGGATAGCAAGAGCGAGTAGGGAACTACACAGTTGTCAGTTGTGGAAACCCTGAGGAATCCGCGGGTTACCGGCATCCAGGTCCATTGAGGCCTCCCCGGAGTTATCCACAGGTTTGGCTGATCGGCCCACATTCATCCCGATGGAATCCACGGTCATCCACAAGTTATCCACATGTGCATAGAGGCATCTATCGGTCGATGAGAATCCCTGTCGGGCACGCAAAAAGGGGAGGCCCGCACCCGTTCAGGTGCGATCCTCCCCTTTTTCTCGGAGATGCGGCGCGTCAGCGTCGTCCGAGCTGTGTGGTGATCTCGGTGACCTGGTTGTAGATGGAGCGACGCTCCTTCATGAGCTCGCTGATCTTCTTGTAGGCGTACATGACCGTGGTGTGGTCGCGGTTGCCGAACAGCTGCCCGATCTTCGGAAGCGAGAGGCTCGTCCGTTCGCGACACAGGTACATGGCGATCTGTCGGGCGGTGGCGATCTGCTGCGACCGACTGGAGCCGTAGAGATCGTCGACGGTGAGTTTGAAGTACTGCGCGGTCGCCGTGATGATGTCGGTCGGCGAGATGATGTTGTCCTCGGCCGTGTCGATGATGTCGCGGAGCACCGTCTGCGCCAGAGAGATGTCGAGCGCCGAGCGGTTCAGGCTGGCGAAGGCCGACACCCGGATGAGGGCGCCCTCGAGTTCGCGGATGTTCGACGAGACGACGGTCGCGATGTACTCCAGCACCTCGTCGGGTATGTGGAGCGCCTCGCTCTGCGCCTTCTTGCGGAGGATCGCGATACGCGTCTCGAGGTCCGGCGCCTGGACATCGGTGATCAGACCCCACTCGAACCGGCTGCGCATCCGATCCTCGAAGCCGGTGAGGTGCTTCGGGGCGACGTCGCTGGTGATCACGACCTGCTTGTTGTGATCGTGCAGGGTGTTGAAGGTGTGGAAGAAGGCTTCCTGTGTCTCCGCGCGGCCCTGAAGGAACTGGATGTCATCGATCAGGAGGATGTCGACGTCGCGGTAGCGCGCCTGGAAGGCGGCGCCGCGGTTGTTCGCGATGGAGTTGATGAAGTCGTTCGTGAACTCCTCGCTCGAGACGTAGCGGACCTTGACGCCGGCGTAGAGCGACTGGGCGTAGTCGCCGATGGCGTGCAGGAGGTGGGTCTTGCCCAGCCCGGAGTCCCCGTAGATGAACAGCGGGTTGTAGGCCTTGGCGGGGGCTTCGGCGACGGCCACCGCTGCGGCGTGGGCGAATCGGTTGGACTGGCCGATGACGAAGTTGTCGAACGTGTACTTGGGGTTCAGGCGCGATTCGTGACGCAGCTGGGTCGGCTGCTCCATGGGCGATTCCACGCGTGCCTGCTCGTGGCGGCCGAAGTCGCCGACCGCGATCGGTGCCGTCTGCTGCTCCGCCAGCTCGTGATTGACCACGACGCGGTACGAGGTGACCTCCTCACCGATGTGGGAGAGAGCCTCCATGATCGGGAGTCGGAGACGCTTGTTGATCTGCGCGGCGGTGAGGTCGTTCGGCACCTCGAGATACAGGGTCGCCGACATGACGCCGGCGGGGACGGCCAGGCTCAGGAAGCCCTGCAGCTGCGGGGTGACGCGGTCGTCATCGACCAGTAGCTCCTGCACCGTGGTCCAGATGGGAACATCGGGCTGGGCTGGTGATGACATGACGCTCCGGACGAGGCTCGGTGAGGGGCCGCGGAAGAAGGCTGCCCCTGTGGATAACTACGGATGCCAACGGTAGTCATCGCGGCCACGAACGGCAACCTGCCGCAGAGAATCAGGGCGTGAGAGGTGTTCGGTGCAGGCGCGAAGGCTGTGGATAGCTCCTGTGTGTACCGGCCGGGAACGTGCTCAGTCGGCGTCGTACTCGCAGCTGACGGTTCCGGAATCGGAGGTCTCTTCGACGACGAGCTCGTCGTTCCAGTAGATCTTGCAGCCGACCGTCTGGTTCTCACTGTCGCTCGGCGCGGTGATCGTGATCCACGTCGATGACTTCGCCGTGGTGTACTGAGCGCTTCCCACCGCCGGCCAGGGAAGCGTCCTGGTCTCGGTATCGCCGCTGAAGGACGCGGTCACTCCGGCCTGCGGTCCTGTGCCTTCGAGTTGAACCCGATTCAACGGGGGCGACCAGATGCCGACGATGAAGACGATGAGCAGCACGATGTCGATGAGGAGGGCGGTGAGGCCGGCAGCCAGTCCCAGACTCGCGGAGCCTCGCGATCCGGCTCCTGCGCGCCGCGATCGACGACCGAGGACGATCGCCACGATGGCGCCGGCCGCGGCGACGACGAAGACGGGGATGATCCAGGGATTCTGGAGCGCGTAGTACGGGATGAGGAGCGCTGCCGTGAGCACCAGAGAGATGATTCCCACCACGATCGCGAGGCTGGCGATCGTCCGTGCGGCCGTGCGATCCGTCCCGTCGGCTTCTGAGACCTCGGATCCGCTCACGGAACCGATCGGTTGGTCAGTCATCGCGGCCTCTCGGTAGGAAGATACTCCCGCTGCTTCGACGGTTCGATTAGCATACCGGCGGGGGGAACGACCGACTTCCGGCTCGCAGTGCGCGACCGGATTCGTGACGGCGGCTCTCCCTCGACCGTAACGGGGGGATGAGCAGTGGCCGGATATGCAGAGCTCGACGACATCATCGGCAAGATGAAGCGCGCCGCCATCGATTGCTGGATGGCTGATCAGGGCTTCGACCCCGTGTGGGGAAACGAAGGCACCTACGCGAAGTGGGGATGGGCTCCGTACCAGTACTTCCGCCCCGAAGCCGATGGCTCGGGGGGAGGTGGGAGCGTCGGTTACGGCGATGGTGTGTCGTGCGCCGCGGAGTTCGACGCGATCCGCGCGGCGATCGACGGGGTCGTCCAGAGATGGCGCGGCCTTCCTGACGGGTCGGCATGCGCCGATCCCCAGAGCGCCGCGAACTCTGCAGCGGCATCGCTCGGGGCCGCTGGGACGGATCCGAATGCGATCGGTGGAAGCGATATCTCCACGTCGAACGGCACGATCTCCGAACTGGTGCTGAACCGGATGGATGGAAGTTTCCGCGACCCCTTCATCGACAAGTACTTCACGCAGTTCTCCGCGGTGCACCCCGGCATCGGGCAGGCGGCGAAGATCCTCCAGGCGAACTACGCCGCATGCGGTGCGATGTGGCCCGCGGTCGGAGACGACGTGGCCACGATCTGCGACAGTGCGCGGGTGGCGTGGGAGACGCAGGCGAAGAATTCCTCCGCGGCGACGGCGACGTTCCAGCTGACGGTTCTCGCTGCTGTGGCGGGTGCGGTCGGTTCGGTCGTGACCGCCGGCGCAGGTACCGTCGCTGCTGTCGCCGGCCTCGGCGGAGTCGCGCTCGCGGCGAACACGGCCGTTGCCGGGATCACGGCGAATGCTGCCGTCTCGGGCAGCTCGTACGGTTCGATCCTGGAATCCCTGGTGAAAGCCTTGGACACTTTGGATGAAGCGATCACCAAGCAGGAGAAGGCCCTGGCCGAGATGCTGACGTCGGCCGATTCCACGATGCGCGGTGACATCGCGAGCTATAACCTCGATGCGTCGACGCTGGCGGAGTACCCGGTTCAGGACAACGCGATGCGGATGGACCGGACCGACGCGAACATCGTGTCACGGAACATGGGTCGTATCGAAGAGACCCTCGCCGAGGCCAGATCCGCTTTCGGCAGCGCCCCCACCAGCGCCCCGACGTCGCGAACGTCGGGGATCGGACGATCTTCGACGGGCACGCACGCGGAGGCGACGGCCCTGCACGGTCTGGTCGCCCGCTGTCTCGATCTCACCATCTCCGAGTATTCGCGCGGGCATGACCTGTTCGATGCGACGGCGGCGGACTACTTCAACACCGACGCGAACGCCGAGCAGACCGTGAGAAACCTCCTCGCCGATGAACGTCTGACCGTAGACCTGGGAGTGTGATCACGATGGAGAGTCGCTATCTCGGACCCATCGAACTCGACGGCGGTGCCGGGGGCGGTTCGATGGAAGCGGTCATCGATTTCGCCGGAGATCAGGTTCCCACGCGTCTGGAGATCGACTACCCCGATCGGCTCACCCAGACGCTCATCGACGACATCGACGTGATGCTGGACTATCCCGACGTCGCCGACGGCATCGCCCGTGAGACGATCGAGGGCGCCATGCGGCGTGACGACTCCGCACCCTCCCAGCTGTTTCAGGTCTGGGAGCGTGCGCGCTGGGGCCGGGAGAGCTCTGTGGAGCAGTTCCTGGAAAGCCTCCGACCGACGAAGATGATCATCACACCGGATGGCGGCCGAGCGAACCTCGATCGAGTGGTCCTCTCGTACGGTGTCCGTGATACTCCCGTCGCGGGCACCATCACCGTTCGCCTGCTGCAGTCCGCACCACCGGAGGTGGACCGCGCTCCCGCCGGCGGGTTCGGATAGAGTCGCGGACGCGCAGATTTGCTCTGTGCGCCAGGAAGACGTACCCTAAGTCGGTTGACTTATGCCATTTTTGGCAGTTCCCCATGTCTCCGGTCGAAGTGAATCCGGTGGCAGCATTCCCGGAGTGATCCCATGAGCAAGCGCACCTTCCAGCCCAACAACCGTCGTCGCGCCAAGAAGCACGGCTTCCGTGCCCGCATGCGCACGCGTGCCGGCCGCGGCATCCTCGCTGCCCGCCGTGCGAAGGGCCGCACCGAGCTCTCTGCGTAGTCCGCTGTGCTCGCCCGCCCGTATCGGCTGACCCGCGGGAGCGACTACCGTCTGGTCGTTCGTCGTGGCTCCCGCTGTGGTGGGGCGCGCGTCATCACGTCGATGCTGTCGACGGGTGAGAGCAGGGCCGCGAGGTTCGGATTCATCATCAGCAAGCAGGTAGGTACTGCAGTGGTGCGCAACACCGTGCGTCGTCGGCTCAAAGCCGTGTGCGCGGAGGCGCTCCCACGCGTCCCCGAGGGCACGGATGTCGTCATCCGTGCCCTTCCTGCATCCGCGATCGCGTCGTTCGCCGAGCTAGAGGCGGATGTTCGTCGTTGTCTCGGCAGGCTCGCCCCCTCGTCGACCGCGGGATCATCATGACCGCGTTGCCCGCCTCGTCGATCGGCACGGCACAGGTACAGCCACAGGATCTGCTGCGTGGCATCCCGCTGGTCCCCCGCAATCTCGTCCTGGGGTTCCTCACGGGTTATCGCAAGGTGATCTCTCCGATGTACGGAGATGTCTGTGCGTACTACCCCAGCTGTTCCGCCTACGCTGTAGGTGCGGTACAGCAGCACGGCGCTGTGAAGGGAGCGGTGCTCTCGGCATGGCGTATCCTCCGCTGCAACCCCTGGACCAGCGGAGGCGTCGACGACGTCCGTCCGCATCAACACTTCCGCTACGACCTGACTGCACACGGTTTCGTCGTCCCTTCCCGAAAGGACTGATCGGTGGGTCTTGACCTTCTGCTAGCCAGCACCACTCCCAGCGACGCCCCCGCTGCGGGTGGCTTCGATCTGATCGGCACCATCCTGTGGCCGCTCAAGTGGGTCGTCGAGCTGATCCTCGTCGCGTGGCATTGGCTGCTCACCGCCGTCGGTCTGCCCGCCGCATCCGGCATCACCTGGGTGCTGTCGATCGTCGGACTCGTCATCGTCGTCCGAGCTGCCCTGATCCCGCTCTTCGTGAAGCAGATCAAGAGCCAGCGAAAGATGATGGAAATTGCTCCTGAACTGCGAAAAGTTCAGGAGAAGTATCGCGGTAAGAAGGATCAGCTCTCTCGCGAGGCCATGAGCCGCGAGACGATGGCGCTGTACAAGAAGCACGGCACGACACCGATGTCGAGCTGTCTGCCTCTCCTCGTGCAGATGCCGATCTTCTTCTCGCTGTACAGCGTTCTGAGCGATGTCAGCAAGCACGCGAAGGCCGGCAGTGGCGGTGTCGGGCTGCTCAGCCCGGAGCTCACCAAGGAGTTCTACGACGCCAAGCTCTTCGGTGTCGCCTCGCTGCACGAGACCCTCGGCAATGCCGTCGACGCCAAGAACACCACCGCGATCGTCATCCTGGTCACGCTCGTCGTGCTCATGATCGCTTCGCAGTTCTTCACCCAGCTGCAGATCATCTCGAAGAACCTGTCGCCCGAGGCCAAGACCGGCCAGGCGTACCAGATGCAGAAGATCATGCTCTACGTGCTGCCCCTGGGCTTCATCTTCTCGGGTGTCTTCTTCCCCCTCGGCGTCGTCGTGTACTGGTTCATCTCGAACCTCTGGACCATGGGACAGCAGTTCCTCGTCATCCGTGAGATGCCGACTCCGGGTTCGGAAGCCGCCAAGGCTCGGGAAGAGCGCCTCGCACGCAAGGGCAAGGCGATCGACTCCTCGGGCAAGGTCGTCCCGATGGCCGCATACGAAGCCGAGCAGCAGCGTCTGCTGGAAGAGGCGGAGAAGGCGAAGGCCGAGGCCCCCAAGCGTCAGCAGCCGGTCGGCAAGAAGCGTTCGAAGAAGAAGGGGAGCGGTTCGTGAGCGAGACCATGACCGAGAACACCGAGCCCACGGTGGCTCAGCTCGAGAACGAAGGCGACGTCGCGGCGGACTACCTCGAGGAACTCCTCGACATCGCCGACATCGACGGTGATCTGAATCTCGATGTTCGTCAGGGCCGGGCTTATGTCTCGATCGAGGCGGAAGGCGACGCACTTTCCCTGCTTTCGGCCCCCGACACCGTGCAGGCGCTGCAGGAACTGACGCGACTCGCTGTCCAGAGTAAGACCGGATCCTTCTCACGACTCATCCTCGACATCGCCGGGTCGCGCGACACGCGTCGCCGCCAGCTCGAGACACTGGTCGACGCCGCTGCCATGAAGCTCGACGAAGGTTCATCGCAGGCTTCACTGCCGTCGATGTCGAGCTACGAGCGCAAACTCGTTCATGACATCGCTGCCGAGCGCGGGCTGGTCTCGGAATCGTATGGCGAGGGTGCTGACCGACACACGGTCCTCCGTCGTCGTTGATGTTTCACGTGAAACATCGTCAGTTCGGAGCAGTCGATGAGTGAGCTCGAGCTCGAACCTTCTGTGGCGGTCGCTCTCTTCGGTGATCGCATCGAGGTGGCACGCGCGTTCACCGATTCTCTGGCGCGCGAAGGGGAGGAGCGCGGTCTCATCGGACCGCTCGAACTCCCGCGCCTGTGGACGCGGCACATCCTTAACAGTGTGATCGCAGCGCCCCTGTTCCACGGATCAGTTGCTGACATCGGTTCCGGTGCCGGCCTGCCCGGCCTCGTGCTGGCGATCGCTCGTCCAGATGTGGAGTGGACACTCGTCGAGCCGATGGAGCGCCGCATCACGTGGCTCAACGAGCAGGTCGAGGCACTGGAGCTCGCGAATGTCACCGTGGTTCGCGCTCGCGCAGAAGACGTTCGTCCGCTTGCAGCTTTCGATGTGGTGACGGCCCGTGCTGTCAGTGCGCTACGCACCCTGATACCTCTCACCGCCCCGCTGGTTCGGGATGGCGGAGAGTTGACATTGCTCAAGGGGATCAACGTCGCGAACGAGATCGAAGCGGCACAGAAGCAGGTCAAGAAGTTCCGACTCACGGATGTGCGTGTCGAGATTCTGGGTGAGGGCGTTCTCCCTGAGACCACTCGGGTGGTTCGCGCACGGGTCCGATAGCTGCTGGCGCTGGTGCTGATGCAGGGTGTTTCACGTGAAACACCCCGTTTTCTGTGTTTCCTGGGTGGGATAGTAGCTGCTGGGGAGCGTGGTGCCCGACAGTGAGTGCGACGACAGGGGCCAGTGGTGCGAGCGGGTCATGTTTCACGTGAAACGGTGTTGGTTCTCACACTCGCACGGTTCGAGCGTCTTACCCCGAGGCGATCATCGATGACCGGGGCGGTCAGTCATCCCTGTCTTGGGCGCGGTGTCTGTGAGGTTGTGGTGTGCAGAACGGGAAGAGCTGAGTGCTGACGGGATGAAGTGGTGGTGTTTCACGTGAAACACCACCGCCCCCTCCACAGCGTGCTTGTTCCCGTATTGTCGCAACTTCCTTCATGTTCGCTCTTCTTCCCGGTTTCATCTGCCGCAAGCGCTCTGTCAGGAGCGGTTGCGGCTCCCCACCTCTGGAGATCGAGCAGTAGCCGGGGCCAGTGTCGATCTCGGAGAGGGGCCGAAACCGTGTTGTTTCACGTGAAACGTCGTCGGGATGGTGATCTGCGGCACATATTGAGGTTTCCGAAGTATCACTTGCCGTGCACGGCAGAGAGAGCGAGGCAGGGGAGAGTGTGGTCTGCTCCAGCGTGCGTCGAGAGTGCGTGAGAAGCACGGATCGACCTCCGTGGCGGTAACCCCCCGGGCGCGGACAGCGGCGGTGAGCCGTGCACATCTCGCCATCTGTGCAAAGCGGATGCACAACGGGAAGCCTGTCTGTGGGGTCGACGTCGTCGGGGGAGTGGCCGATGGGGCAGTGCGCTTCCGTTACATCGGTATCTGGGATGTTTCACGTGAAACGTACCACCCGACTGATCTGAGGCGGTGAGCGCTCCCGCGATGACAGATTTGGCGTGTGCGCGCCGGCAGGAGTGTTATCCGCCCCCGGGCGATGGCCAGATGAAGGCTCGTATGTAGATCGTGGAGAAGATGGGGGAGTGGGAGTAGGAGTGGGTGTGTGCCAGGGATCGCGCTTCCACGTCATGCGTATCTACGGAGATTCTCGAACCTCGCATGGCCACGACCGACCCCTGTGAGGCGTCGGGGGCGGTGCCCGTGTTTCACGTGAAACAGTCGCGGCGAACCTGGAGAGGGAAGTACTCCGGGTCTGGTGATGCGCCTTCGTCATCGACGTTGATCATGTCGAGTTCCACAGGTGAGTGCATCGGGCGCGTGAAGACCCTCCGTGGGGAAGGGAGCAGACACTGGGCAGCCTCCGCGCACGCGGCATTGCGTCAGAAAAGTCGCCCGGAGGACAGTGTCCGACCATCGAACGGACCCCTTCGGGTGCTGCGGGCCGGGGTGTTTCACGTGAAACACCCCGTTCGGCGAGACACTGGCATTTTTTGCGGGAACAGCTGCCTTTCGGCGTTCTGCGACGTTCCGTCCAGGCGATGTGGGAACCAGGGGAGCCGCCTGCGGGGTGGAGTTGTCTGACGTGGGTCATACCCGTCATCGAACGTCCCTGCTTGCGATTAGAGTGGAACGCGGCCCCGAAAGGAGTGGATGTTTCACGTGAAACAATCCGAGAAGACATCCTCGAACGAATCGTTCGGGATGGATACACCGCTTGCGCGGGAACTCGCAGACCTCTCCGCCCGCAGGCGTGCTCTCGAAGCCGCGACTGTGGAATTCACGGGGGAGACCCGCGTGCTGACGGTTTCCAATCAGAAGGGCGGCGTGGGTAAGACCACGACCGCCGTGAACACCGCATCCGCTCTCGCGGGCCTGGGTGCCAAGGTTCTGGTCATTGATCTCGACCCGCAGGGCAACGCCTCGACCGCGCTCGGAATCCCGCACAGCGCGGATGTGCCCAGCGTGTACGACGTGCTGATCGACGAGCTGCCGCTGGCGGACATCGTGCAGCCGAGCCCGGAGGACCCGAATCTCTTCTGCGCACCCAGCACGATCCACCTCGCAGGTGCAGAGATCGAACTGGTGGCACAGGTCGCACGAGAGCATCGCCTTCGTCGGGCCCTCGAGGCCTATCTCGTCGACAATCCGATGGACTTCGTGATCATCGACTGTCCACCGTCGCTGGGCCTCCTCACGATCAACGCCTTCACCGCCGCGACCGAGGTCTTCATCCCGATCCAGTGCGAGTACTACGCGCTGGAAGGACTGAGCCAGCTGCTGGGCAGCATCCAGATGATCCAGAAGCACTTGAATCCGGTGCTGCATCTGTCCACGATCCTGCTGACCATGTTCGACGGGCGCACGCGCCTCGCACAGCAGGTCGCTGATGAGGTCCGTACACACTTCCCGGAGCAGGTGCTGGAAACCGTCATCCCCCGTTCGGTCCGGGTGTCCGAAGCCCCGAGCTTCGGTCAGACGGTCATCGCCTATGACGGCCAATCCGCCGGTGCGATCGCCTACCGCGAGGCCGCCGTCGAGATCGCGTCGCGAATCGCGTCGCAGAGCAAGGAGAAATGATGGCGAAGCGCACTGGACTGGGTCGAGGAATCGGTGCCCTCATCCCGACGGCGGATCAGACGGAGCGTCCCGTCGACGTCTTCTTCCCGGGCGCGAGCCTGCGGCAGGCTGCCGAGGCAGTGGTCGACTCGGAGGCCGGTACCCCCGACCTCGAAGAGGTTCCCGGTATCCACCTGATTCAGGTGGATCCGAACACGATCGTCGCCAATCCGCGACAGCCGCGAACGCACTTCAACCCCGAAGACCTGGCAGAGCTGGTCCACAGCGTGCGGGAGTTCGGCGTCCTGCAGCCTGTCGTCGTCCGCAAGAACTCGGATGGCGCGTATGAGCTGATCATGGGGGAGCGGCGCACCCGTGCCGCCCGCGAGGCCGGCCTCGACGTGATCCCCGCGATCGTTCGCGACACCGCGGACGAAGACCTCCTTCGCGATGCGCTTCTCGAGAACCTCCATCGATCGGAACTGAACCCCCTCGAGGAGGCGTCGGCCTACCAGCAGCTCCTGGAGGACTTCGGCATCACTCAGGAGGAGCTCGCGACACGGATCGGCCGCTCTCGCCCGCAGATCAGCAACACGATCCGCCTCCTGAAGCTCCCGGTTCCGGTGCAGCAGAGAGTGGCCGCCGGTGTGCTCACGGCCGGGCATGCACGCGCGATCCTCAGCCTCGAGACGCCAGAATCGATGCAGCGTCTCGCGGACAAGGTCGTGAACGAAGACCTCTCGGTTCGCGCGACGGAGGAAGCGGCCAAGTCGCAGCCGCGCGCCGGCGCTTCGGCGAAGCCGACTCCCGGGGCGCGCCGCGCCTACCTGGATGAAGTGGCGGGCAAGCTCGGCGACCGACTGAACACGCGGGTCAAGATCGCCCTCGGGGCGCGAAAAGGCCAGGTTACAATCGATTTCGCTTCGATCCAGGATCTGAATCGCATTCTTGAAGAGCTCGGCGAGAGTGGCTACGGCACGACGAAATGACGCCCCGACCGTAGCGATGGTCGCCTAGACTCGCGTCATCTCGACGACGAGGGGGAAATCATGTCGACAGCATCGGGTCCAGCCGCCATCAAACGCCGTGTGATCGCGGTCAGCATCGCGGCCGCATTGGGAGGTTTCCTCTTCGGATTCGACACGGCCGTGATCAACGGCGCCGTCGATGCCCTGGCGGGCGATGTCTCCGGATTCGATCTCGGTACCGCCCTGAAGGGCTTCGCCGTGTCCTCGGCCCTCATCGGCTGTGCTGTCGGTGCGTGGTTCGCCGGGCCGGTGTCCAACAAGTACGGACGCATCCCGGTGATGGTGGTCGCAGCGGCGATGTTCTTCGTGTCGGCGATCGGGTCCGGTCTCGCGTTCGGGGTGATCGATCTGATCGTGTGGCGCGTGATCGGCGGTCTCGGCGTCGGCGCGGCATCCGTCATCGCTCCCGCGTACATCGCCGAGGTCTCTCCGGCAGCGGTGCGCGGACGCCTCGGCTCCCTGCAGCAGCTCGCGATCGTCACCGGTATCTTCGCCGCCCTCCTCTCGGATGCGCTGCTGGCCAACATCGCCGGCGCCGCCGACCAGCCCCTGTGGGGCCTCACAGCATGGCGTTGGATGTTCATGGTCGCCGCGATCCCGGCTCTGGTCTACGGGCTCATGTCGCTGCGTCTGCCGGAATCGCCGAGGTACCTGGTGCGTAAGGGCGAACTGAAGCGAGCGGCCGAGGTGCTCGAGACCGTCACCGGCACGATCGATACCGAGGCGAAGATCAAGGAGATCACCGGAACGATCAACACCGAGCGCTCGGAGTCGCTGCGCGACCTGCGCGGCAATCGTCTGGGGCTGAAGCCGATCGTCTGGATCGGCATCCTGTTGTCCGTGTTCCAGCAGTTCGTCGGCATCAACGTGATCTTCTACTACTCCACGACCCTGTGGCAGTCGGTGGGATTCGACGAGTCCAGCGCCCTCCTCACCTCGGTGATCACCTCGGTGACGAACATCGTCGTCACGATCGTCGCGATCCTCCTGGTCGACAAGATCGGCCGTCGCATCATGCTGCTGGTCGGGTCTGTGGGAATGACGGTGACGCTGGGGCTGATGGCTGTGGCGTTCTCGTTCGGCACGCTCGATGCCCAGGGCACGGCGACCCTCCCCGACCCCTGGGCCACTGTCGCTCTGGTCTGTGCGAACGGATTCGTGGTGTTCTTCGGTGCCAGCTGGGGGCCGTTGGTGTGGGTCCTGCTGGGCGAGATCTTCCCGAACTCGATCAGAGCCGGTGCTCTCGCCGTGGCTGCTGCGGCACAGTGGGTCGCGAACTTCTTCATCTCGACGACGTTCCCCGCGTTCGCCGAGATCGGCCTCACCTTCGCCTACGGCTTCTATGCGTTCTTCGCGCTCCTGTCGTTCTTCTTCGTGTTCTTCAAGGTGCCGGAGACCAAGGGCAAGGAACTCGAGGACATGACCGAGAACATGAAGGTCGTGCGGCGGAGGGGTCCGCAGCCGACGTAGGCTTGATGCATGACCGAGTCCGTCCAGCGCCGCGCCAGCCTCGAAGTGCTGCGCGCCGAGGCGGCCGACGAGCTCGCGGTGCTCATCCAGGAGCGACTTCTCGGCGGGGAGGATCCGTGGGAGTTCATGGAGGAGCTCCCGAGCGTCGATGAGCTCGTCGTCTACCTGCTGCGTGCCGACAACATCAACGCGAATGACGGTGTGCGCCCCAACGCTGCCCGGCATTACCGCGTGCTGCGCCAGATCGCCCTCGAATATCCGGAGTTGACCTCCGCGGTGTGGGGCCTGCTGGACGAGAAGCAGCGCCACCGCCGCTGGGACCCCACGGTCGCCGACGCCTCCTGACATGACCGTCGTGCTCGTCCCGTACGATCCGGTATGGCAGCGTGCGTTCGCGGTGATCGCCGCCGAGCTGCGGGAGCAGGGCGACGCGAGCTGGACCATCGAGCACATCGGTTCCACGGCGATTCCGGGGATGAGCGCGAAGCCGGTCATCGACGTCGCCGTTCGCATCGCCGACCCTGCCGACTTCACCCGGCATCGACCCGCGCTCGAGAATGCGGGGTGGCAGGTCGGCAGCGGCGTGCGCAGTCACCGGGTGATGGTCTACGAGGAAGATGGCGTCCGGACCCGCATCGCGCACTTCTTCGAGGCGGCAGAGTGGGATGACGTGAACCAGAGGATCCTGCGTGACTGGCTGCGGGAGAATCCGGCAGACGCGCTGCTCTACGAACGCGCCAAACATGCCGCGGTGGACGCCGCGAGAATGGGCGAAGAGTCGTACAACGCGGGAAAGACAGCGGTTCTCCAGCTCCTCGTGGATCGCGCTCGCGCTGCCCGTGGTCTCGCGTCGGTGTCGGTGTACGACAAGAGCTGAAGGCGCTTCGTCTCACTTCGCGCGCTCGGCGACCGCGGAGGGCGATGTGCCAGGCGCTCAGCAGCCGGAGATGCAGAAAAGGGCCGCACCTCCCCGGGAGGTGCGGCCCTTTCGTCTCAGAGGATCAGCCGATGAAAGCGGCGAGGTCCTTCTCGAGCGCGAACTTCGGCTTGGCGCCGATGATGGTCGTCTTGACCTCACCGCCGTGGAAGACCTTCATCGCCGGGATCGACGTGATCTGGTACTTCATCGCCAGCTCGGGGTTCTCGTCGACATTGAGCTTGAGGATGGTGATCTTGTCGGGGTTGTCGGCCTGGATCTCGTCCAGCACCGGTGCGACCATTCGACACGGGCCACACCACTCGGCCCAGAAGTCCACCAGCACGGGACCGTCGGCCTGCAGAACGTCCTGCTCCCAGGTCGCCTGGCTCGTCGCCTTTGCACTCATCAGAGTTCTCCTTGATTGGGGTTCGCCTGCTACAACAGCCGACGAGGGGAAAGTGTTCCCGCCCGGTCAGCGGCCCGCCGGCCGCTATCCGATCTATGCCGTGGCGGTGAGGATCTCGGCGGCCTCCGCCGCGGGCACCTCGACGGAGGCATCCTCGAGATCCGCGAGGAAGTGCTCCGCGTCGAGGGCGGCGACCGTGCCGGTGCCGGCCGCCGTGATGGCCTGGCGGTAGGTGGGGTCGATCACGTCGCCGGCGGCGAACACACCGGGTACCGAGGTCTTCGACGAACGGCCGTCGACCCAGATGGTGCCCTCATCCGTCAGCTCGAGCTTCTCGTGCACGAGGTGCGTGCGCGGGTCGTTGCCGATCGCGATGAACAGGCCATCGAGCGGCAGGTCGCTGAGGGTGCCGTCGACCGTGGAACGCAGCTGCACGCCCGTCACGGAATCGCCGCCGAGGACCTCGGCGACCTCGCTGTTCCACACGAACTCGATCTTCTCGTTCGCGAACGCGCGCTCCTGCATGATCTTCGACGCGCGCAGGGTGTCCTTGCGGTGGATGACGTAGACCTTGTCGGCGAAGCGCGTGAGGAAGGTGGCCTCTTCCATCGCCGAGTCGCCGCCGCCGACGACGGCGATCGTCTTCTCGCGGAAGAAGAAGCCGTCGCACGTGGCGCACCAGGAGACGCCGTAGCCCGAGAGGCGCTCTTCGCCGGCGATGCCGAGCTTGCGGTACGCCGAGCCGGTCGCGTAGATCAGCGACTGGGTCTCGTGCACCGCGCCGCTGCCGAGGATGACCTTCTTCACGGGGCCGTCGAGCTGCAGCTCGGTGACGTCGTCGTAGAGCACCTCGGTGCCGAACTTCTCCGCCTGCTCCTGGAACTTGGCCATCAGCTCGGGGCCCTGGATGCCCTCGGGGAAGCCCGGGTAGTTCTCGACCTCGGTGGTGTTCATCAGCTCACCGCCGACCTCGACGGAACTCGCGATGAGCAGCGGCTTGAGGTTCGCCCTGGCCGCGTAGATGGCAGCCGTGAAACCGGCGGGGCCGGAGCCGATGATGATGACCTGACGCATGTGCTCTCCGTCTTAGAAACTGCCGTCGAATGACCTTCGAATGCTTCAACCCATGGTAACCGCGGGGCATTCCCCGCACAGTGTGCGCCGCGGGGCTGGGAGACGCCTCCGTGGACGCCCGGCGACCCGCTCAGCGGCCGGGGGGGAATCGCCGCACGAGGGCGCCGGCCGCCTTGAGCTCCGGCGCACGCATCAGGGCGAGGATCGCGACGTAGACGACGACCACGACGAGGCCGATGATCGCGGTCGCGAGGGTACCGGCGATGACGCTCGACGTCGCCCACCCCGAGGTGCCGCCGAGGAGGAGGTAGGCACCCCACCCGGCGAGGCCCGCCGGGATGCCCGCCACGGAGAAGCGTGCGATGGCGAGCATCCACGTACCGACGCGAAGACCGCCGATCTTCCGGTGCAGAAGCCAGGTCGCCACGATCACCTGCACCGTACTGGCGATCGACTGCCCGAGGGCGACGGCGGCGGCGAGTTCGGTCAGCGGCAGCACGCCCGCCTGGAGGAGAGCCCACGCGGCCAGGGCAGTTCCCACGATGAGCACGCACTGGAAGATCGTGAACCAGAAGGGCGTGCGCGTGTCGTCATACGCGTAGAACGTGCGCTGCACGATGAAGAGGATGGTGAGCGGGATGAGCCCGATCAGATAGCAGAGGAGAACGAGGGCGGCCGACTGCGCATCTTCCGAGGTCTTCGTGAAGACGCGTGATGCGGGGATCGCGGCTGCGGCCACGGCCGCGACCGCAGCGACGATGAAGAAGAGGAGCGTGCGGATGCTGCGCGCGATGTCGCCGCGCACGTCGTCATGGCGTCCCGCAGCGGCATGCTCGCTGATCTGTGTGAAGTACGGCGTACCGATGGACAGCACGATGATCGAGTACGGCAGCATGAAGATCAACCAGGCGTTGCCGGTGACGGCGGCCGACGAACCCACACCCGAGGCTGCGGCGACGATCCGCCCCTGCACGATCCCGGCGGCGAGGCTGGCGAAGGCCATGAGGAACGTCCATCCGGCCAGGCGTCCCACATCGCCGAGACCGACACCGCGCCACCGGAAGTCGGGCTTGAGCGAGAGGCCGGTGCGACGCCAGAACAGCAGCAGGACGACAGCCTGGAGCACGATTCCGCCGGTCGCCGTGCCGCCGAGCGCGCTGATCATCTCGGGTGTCCAGTCGACCGCCTGGGTCGGTACCGGCGCGAAGAGCGCACCGATGAGGACGAATCCGATGATCGACACGACGTTGTTGATGACCGGTGCCCAGGTAAACGGCCCGAAGATGCGTCGGGCGTTCAGAGCCTCGCCCAGAAGGGCGTACAGGCCGTAGAAGAGGATCTGCGGCAGGCACCAGTATGCGAGCGCCGTCGCCATGGCCTGCACCGACGGCGGAGCCGTGCCCGCCACCAGTGTCACCAGCCACGGCGCCGCCGCCGTCGCGAGGGCGGTCACGGCGACCAGGACGACGGTCCCCAGGGTGAAGAGCTTCGAGATGAAGGCGTTCCCCCCATCGGCATCCGCCGTCGCCTTGACGATCTGGGGAACGATGACCGCAGTGAGGATCCCGACGGAGATCAGGGAGAACACACTGTTCGGGAGCGTGTTCGCGAAGGCGAACGCGTCGGCCGGACCCGATCCGACGGCGCCGATCACCCCGACGAGCACGATGCTGCGCAGCAGTCCGGTGACCCTCGACACCAGGGTGCCGGCGCCGATGACGGCGCTCGCGCGACCGAGGCTACTCATTCTTGTCTTCGGTCGTGGGGGCATCCGGTCGGGCTTCCACGGCATCCTCTTCGAGTGATTCGATCTGTGCCTCGACGGCCGCCTCCTCGGCGGCCTCGCGGCGCTTGCGACGGACGGTGCGGATCACGCCGAGGGCGATCAGCAGGACGGCGAGGCCGCCGAACACGATGAGTCCGATGGTCTCCCACTCCGCGCGCACGGCGACCCGGACGGTCTGCTCGCCCTGGATCTGCACGCCCGTGGGGCTGTAGAGGCTGAGGCGCAGGTCGACCTCGCCGCTGCCCACCCGTGCGGAGACGGGAACCTTGACGCGCGTCGTGGAGTTCCCTTGCACGACCGTCTCGATCATCGGCTTGACCTCGAGGCGCGGGTCGGTGGGCGCGGCGAAGAGCTGCACGGTCACCGGCCAGGGCAGATCGTTGCGCACCGCGATCGGCAGATCGGCGTTGGCGGTGAGGAGCTGGATCGTGCTGGACGGCGGGATGTTGACGGCGCCCAGCGTGCCGGTGGTGCGCTCCTGGTGAGCCGCGACCTTCTCGGCGAAGGCCTCCGGCGAGGCGCCGACGGCGAGCGTGCGCATGATGCGGATGCGCTCGGGGCTCAGCAGCACCTGCGGGTCGGCGAGGATGGAGGAGAACGCGGTGAGAGTCCCCTCGTCGGCGAGGAGAGTGACGACGGCGGCGGCGCGGGCCGGGTCGGCCGCGGCGGTGAGGGATGCGGCGACCGGCGCGGTCGCTCGGAGAGCAGACAGCTCGAAGCCGATCGAATCGGCCGTGGAGATGGCATCGCGCAGTGCATCGGCGGTGCGGTCCTCGTTTCGGTCGAGTCCGATCAGCAGCGGGGCGCCCGCCACCCGGCCCTCGGCGAGCACGAGAAGAGCGGAGGCTTCGGCGAGCAGTCGCTGACGGTCGAGCGAGTCCTCCTCGGCCGCGACCTCTGACAGGGTCTCCGACGCAGCGGCATCCGTGATCAGCAGGTCCTGACCGCCGGCCGTCGCGTGCGCTGCACTCTGCCCGCCGACGGAGGCCGAGGAGACGATCGTGGTCGTGCCCTCTCCGAGGTATCCCGCGAATGTGCTCAGATCGTTCAGGGTCAGATCGTCTTCCGGCCAGAGGATCTGCGGCAGCGCGCCCTCCACGACGATGAGGTCCTCATCACGGGGAAGATCCGAGGTGCCGGTCGGACTGGGGGAGGGCGACGGGGTCCCGCTCGGCGCGTTCGTCGGCGCCGTGGTGGCCGGTGCCTGCGGGAAGTTCGCTCCCTCCAGGAACGGGGCGAAGGTCGTGGGCTGGAGAAGCGCCGGGAGACCCGCTTGCGCCTGGGCCGCGGCATCCGCATCACCGAACTGCAGCGCGAACCGCGCGTTCGGCAGGCCGTCGAGCCGCGTGAGCCACTGCTGTGCCGATTCGGGCGCTGCCGAGCCGAGGACGCGGATCGCCGTGAGGATCGACGGATCGATCGCCAGCACCGCGGTGGTGCCGGCGACCCCGTCGAGCTGCGCCGTCAACGCGCCGTCGGAGGTGGTGAGCGCCGAGAGCTCGTCGGCGGTGAGCAGCGCACTGACCTCCGGCGTCGCGGTGATCGGCACGATCACCCCCACCTGCGTGGTCTGGGAGTCGGCGACGACCAGAACGCTCGTCGCCGTCGACGCCACCGCGGTCGTTCGATCGTCGGCGGAGTTTCGCGTCGTCGCACCGCTGAGCTCCGCGCGCAGCGGATACACCCCCGGCCCCAGGTCGGCGAGCGTCTCCGCAGGCACGAAGACGTTGGTCGTCGTCGTCGCACCGGCATCGACATCGGTCGTCGTGTCGTCGCCGATCACCGCGAACTCGCCCGGAGCCTCGCCATCGTCGAGCCACCCCGTGACGGCGGCGTCGTCGGTGAGCGGCGTCTTACTGATCTCGACCTGGACACGGCCGCCGGAGAGCTCCGAATCGGTGTCGTTCTCGACGGTGAGCATCGCTGTGGTCGAGGATCCGGGCGCGACGAGCCCGCGCAGACCGGCGGAGACGTGGAACCCGACGCTCTGATCGCCGTCCGAGGCCGACTGATCGGCGGCGACCGCCGCGCCAGGGACCACGAGGGCACACCCGCCCAGTGCGATCGCGAGGACAGCCGTCCTGCCTGCGAGCCGTCGCAGGCGCGCACGGAGGCCGTGCTCGGGGGTGATCGCGGTCATGAAGGTCTTCCTCGAACGCCCGGAAAGGGGCTGATCGTGAGTACTGACCTCCTGATTCTAGGAGGCGCGAGAAAGGAGAACCCTGAAGACGCGTAGAGTGACGGCCGTGTCCGACACCCCCGCACCCGTTTCCGACCCGCTCCGTAGCGCCGCGCTCGCCGCGGATCTCGACAGCGCGGACCTCCGCTCCGAGCCGCTTCGGCGCCTGTGGGGTGAGGAAGCAGACGACGCTCTCGCGCGCGGGATGCGTGAGCCGATCCTGCGTGCGATCGCGGGTGATGCCGGTGTGCTCGCGACGCTGGGCCGGCTTCTCGTGCTCGGGATGCCGCAGCCTCGAGACGCCGTCACCTCAGCTCTCCCGCGGCTCGGAGTGGAGGGGCTCGTGGCCCTCGGACTCGCGACGACCGATGCGGAGACCGTGACGCCGACCGCTCTGCTGCGCCCGCAGTCGTTCGTCGATGCCGACGGGGTGGGGGAATGGTGGATCGCCAGCGACCTCGACGAGGTGGCTCTCGACGGCGTCCTGCCTCCCGACCACGTGCTCGGCGTCGGAGGGGCGTCTCGCACCCTCGCCGAGATCATCGTCCCGATCGAGGTGGAGCGCGCTCTCGATCTGGGCACCGGATGCGGCATCCAGGCGCTTCTCGTCGCGCGCCGGGCCGGTTGGGTCGTCGCGACCGACATCTCCTCGCGCGCACTGGCGTTCGCGGAGCTCAACGCCCGGCTCAACGGGGTCACGAACATCGAGTTCCGGCACGGCAGCATGTTCGAGCCGGTGGCGGGGGAGGCCTTCGATCTGATCGTCTCCAACCCGCCCTTCGTGATCACTCCGCGTGCGGAGGGCGTGCCCGCATACGAATACCGCGACGGCGGGCTGGTGGGGGATGCGCTCGTCGAGCAGTTCGTGCGCAGCGCGCCCGCGTTCCTGACGCAGAACGGCATCGCTCAGCTGCTCGGCAACTGGGAGTCGAGGGCGGGGGTCGCCGGCCTCGCTCGCCTGGACGCCTGGGTGCCCACGGAGCTCGACCTCTGGGTGGTCGAGCGCGAGGAGCTGTCGCCCCTCGGCTACGCGGAGCTGTGGATCCGTGATGGCGGCACGACGCCGCGCGACCCCGGGTTCACCCCGCTGCTGACCGCCTGGCTGGATGACTTCGCGGCTCGGGGCGTGACATCGATCGGGTTCGGCTACGTGCTGATGCGCAGAGGGACGTCCGGTGACCCTCTGCGGCGCAGAGAACGTCTCTCGCAGCAGGTCTCGAGCGTCGGGGCGGCCCTGGGCACGGGTCTCGCCGCGCACGACGCGCTCGCCGGCGGCATGCCCGCGACACTGGTGGTCGCCTCCGACGTCACCGAGGCCCGGCATCTTCTCCCCGGCAACGACGACCCGAGCGTGATCGAGCTGCGTCAGGGCGGCGGCTTCGCGCGCACCGTGAATGTCGATCCCGCCCTCGCGGGGTTCGTCGGCGCCTGCGACGGCGAGCTCACGGTCGGGCAGATCGCCTCCGCGTTGGCCGATCTCTTCGAGGTCCCGCTCGCCGAACTGTGGGGGGAACTCGAGCCCCGCATCCGGTCGCTCGTGCTCGACGGCATCCTCGTGCCGGGGGAATAGCTCAGAGATTCATGCGTTGGAATACACCATGAAGGCTTTCGGATTCCTCTCCTTCGGGCACTACGCGGATGTGCCCGGCTCGGCGACCCGCACCGCGGGCGACATGTTGAAGCAGACCATCGCGATCGCCGAGGGTGCGGACGAGATCGGTGTGAACGGCGCCTATGTGCGCGTGCACCACTGGGCGCGCCAGGCCGCCTCTCCCATGCCGCTGCTCACGGCCATGGCCGCTCGCACGCAGCGCATCGAGGTCGGAACCGGTGTGATCGACATGCGCTACGAGAACCCGTTCCAGTTCGCCGAGGAGGCGGCCGCCCTCGATCTGATCGCCGACGGCCGCATCGCCCTCGGGGTGAGCCGTGGTTCACCCGAGACGGCACTGCGCGGCTACGAGACCTTCGGGTACGTCGACGAGGAGGACACCGACCGGGGCAGTGTCATCGCCCGCGAGAAGTTCGACCTCTTCCTGCGCGCGATCGACGGCGAGGGCATGGCTCCCGGCGACCCGCGCATGGTGGGCGCCGGCCGCTACCTTGCGATCGAACCGCAGTCGCCGACGCTTCGCGATCACATCTGGTGGGGATCCGCCTCACGGGCGACCGCGATCGAGACGGGCCGCAAGGGACTCAACCTGATGAGCTCGACCCTGGTCACCGAGGCCACGGGGCAGCCCTTCCACGAGCTCCAGCGCGAGCAGATCGACCAGTTCCGCTCCGCCTACAAGGAGGCCGGTCACTCGGGAGCCCCACGGGTCTCGGTCAGTCGCAGCGTCTTCCCGCTGGTCTCCGACATGGACCGTGCGTACTTCGGACTGCGCAGTGAGGAGAACGCCGATCAGATCGGCATCATCGACGGGTTCCGCTCCACGTTCGGCAAGACTTACGCGGCAGCACCCGACGTCCTCATCGAGCAGCTGAAGCAGGACGAGGCGGTGATGGCCGCCGACACCCTGATGCTGACGATCCCGAACCAGCTCGGGCCGGACTACAACCTGCACGTGCTGGAGTCGTTCGCGAAGCACGTCGCGCCGGCGCTGGGGTGGAAGCCGAATACGGAGGGTCCGGTTCAGGGCGACGCGATCTGACCCGGGGTGCACGAAGCGATCCGTCGATAGACTTCCGCTCGTGAAGAAGATCGACGGGACACTGCTGCTGACCTGGATGCTGCTTCTCGGAGGGTTCTTCCTGGTGCGCAGCTCGGAAGACTTCCTGCAAGGGCTGGGGTACGCGTTCGTTCTCGGTGCGTGCGTTTTCCAGCTCCGGTACATCCTGAGATCGGTCAGCGAGTATCGGAAGCGTCAGCTCACCGAGAGCTAGCCCTGGCCGATCAGCCATGAACAGCACGTCGCCACCATCCGCGGCTTCCCCGCGGCAGGTCCCGGGGCAGGCGGCGGCATCGACGCGGGCCGACTGCCGGCGACGGGACTCGGACCCGACACGTTCCTCTGGGCCGCGGGCGGCGCCGGCGTGGTGCTCCTCGGAGCGATACTCCTGGTTACCGCCCGCCGCCGCTCCCGTCGGAAGTAGGCCGCGCGCTCACCCGCCCTTCGGAGGTCCGAACAGCTCCTCGCCGTGCTCGTGGAGGAGCTTGTACGCATCGGCGAAGGTCTCCGGTTCCGGCTCGCCGGGCTTGCCGTACCTCGCGATGAGGAGTCCGAGCAGCCCCCGCGCCGGTGGCGTGAGCGGCTTCATCTGATCCCTCTCGCCGGGCTGCGGGGCCGCGTCCTCCGGGTTGGGCGGGGTGTACGCGGGGGTGGTCACCGGCCAGTCGGCCGGATGCCGGGGCTTGTCGAGGTTCACGACGTTCATCAGCGTGTTGGCGGACTGGTCGCGGTCGTTGAGCGGCTTCAGTCCGTGCAGGCGCGAGAGGGTCGCCGTGACCGAGCCGTGATGCATCTCGTCGTGGATGATGGTGCCGCGCCGCGTGTAGGCCGACACGGCGATCGCCGGAACGCGGCATCCGAGTCGATCGAACGTGAAGCCCATCTCTCCCGCCTCGGTGTCGGGCGTGGGCTTGGTCGCGGCGGGCGGGGGGACGTGGTCGTAGCAGCCGCCGTGCTCGTCGAAGGTGATCAGCAGCAGGGTGTTGACGGCGTTCGAACCCTCGGGAGAAGCGCTCGTGCGCACCGCCTCGTAGATGTCGTGGATGAGCCGATCGCCGGCGCGGACATCCGAGATCGCGCTGTCGAACACGTCCTCGCCATCGACGTCGCTCTCGCGGGGTGACCCGAACGGCGGATGGAAGTCGTTGTGGTCGTAGACCATCCTCGGCTCGATGAAGGCGTATGCGGGGAGCTTCCCGGCCTTCGCCTCGGCGTAGAAGTCTTCCATGGTGCCGAAGTGATCGGTGCGCCAATACTTCTCCAGGACGGCGGCATGCAGCATTCCCGTGAACGAGACGAGTTGGAGCTTGTCGATGTAGATCTTCCAGTTCAGCTTCTTGTCTTCGAGCCGGTTGAAGACGGTCGGTGCGGCGGGGGCGTCGAGCCACTTCTTGTAGCCGCCGCCCGCCTGGTTGGTGACGAATCCGTGCGAGGTGGATGCGTGGAAGAACGAACGGTTGCAGAAGGTCTGCGAGGGCACACCGGCGTACCAGTGGTCGAAGACCGCGAACTCCGATGCCAGTGTCGACAGGACCGGCAGCATCTCGGGCGAGAACGAACCCATGATGTGCGCGGCCTCTTCGGGCTTCGGCTCGACGCCCTTGCGCAGACGGCGGAAGTTGATGATGTAGTCCTCGAGGAACCCCGACATCGTGGCCTTCTCGCCGTGCGTCGGCGCGTTGAAGGGCGCGGTCATCTGGTCGACGAACAGGTCGGCGTTCGTCTTCGGGTCGACGGTGCCGAAGATCTGGGTGTTGACGTGCGGATACTCCTCACCCGGGTCCGGGTCGGGGAGGCTCATGATCCGGTCCGTATCGCCCTCGTACACGTGGGCGTCGACGACCGTGCCGTCGGCCGCGGTGTTGCTGAACGAGCCGAAGTTCAGCCCCTCGAACTTCTCGCCCTTCGGCAGGTTCTCCTTCGAGTACAGATACCCGAGCAGGTTGTCGAAGGAGCGGTTCTCGCCCATCACCACGACGATGTGGTCGAAACCCGGCTCGCTCCGCGGGGCGAGCGCGGCGAACGGATCCGGATCTTCGGCGAAGCCGTCGCGCCCCCCGCCTGCCACCGACGCTCCGATGGCCGCCCCTCCGGCGCCGCCGACCACCGCACCGGCGAGAGCCGCACCGCCGATCCTGAAGAAGCCACGGCGGGACGTGTCGGAGACAGCGGGGGAGGAGGAGTCGTCATCGGCCACGAGGCGATCCTATGACCGTGTCGCGTCTCGTCGGTGATGCCGCCCAGACGACACGTATTCCGAGGGGGGGCGCCGTCGAGTCCGAGAACCCGACGGCGCCCGGTGCACTACTCCGCCTCGGTCGTGTCCACCGCTGCGTGCCGGCGACGTCGCCTCATCGCGAACAGGCCGAGGCCCGCCGCGAGGAGCACGACGGCGGCGACGATGTACGGCACGCTGTCGGCTCCCGTCGTGGCGAGGTCGCCACCGGCGGAGCTGCCACTGCCCGGAGCCACCGCTCCGCCGCCGGGTGTCGTTTCGCCGCCGGGTGTCGACCCTCCGCCTCCGGGTGCCGCCGTGACGGTCAGCGACGCGGTGACCTCGGTGCCGTCCGGCAGGATCACCGCGAGCGTGTGCACACCCGCCGGGGTGTTCGCGGGGATCGTGACGGTGCGCTCGAAGCTGCCATCCGCACCGGCGGTGACCGTCCCCAGCTGCACCGGGTCGGACCGCAGCTCGAGTCGCAGCTGAGCGCCCTCTGCGAAGCCGCTTCCCGACACCGTGACGGTGCCGCCGGCCTTCGCGGATGCCGCGCCGAGCTCGACCTTGGCAGGAACCTCGGGCTCCGGTGTGACCGGAGGCGTGACACCGGCTTCGGTGACCCACTTCTCGCCGGCATCCGACTTCGTCACCGTGAACGTGTCATAGACGGCGCCGACGGGGAGGTCGGTCGTGGCGCCCGGCTGCTTCTCCGCGAGGTAGGAGCGGTACACCAGCTGGTTCTTCGAGACGTCGATCACCTGGTACGTCGTCACGCCCTGGCCGCGCAGCACCTGGGTGGCGCCGTTGTTGGTCCAGACGTTCTTCTCGGGAGTCTCGAGGTCGTAGTGCTTCGCACCCGAGTTCGACACCACGTAGACCGGCCCCGTGGTGAGTCCGGGGGTCTCTGTGGCATCCGTGTTCACGTAGCCGCGGGCGTACGTGTGGTCGTGGCCCATGAGCACCAGGTCGATGTCGTTGCGCTGGAAGACCGGCAGCCACTCGGCGCGCAGCACCGGCTCGTCACGACCCTCGGACGCTGAGAACACCGGCTGGTGGAACGTGACCACGTTCCACTTCGACGGACTGTCCTGCAGCAACAGATCGAGCCAGGCTGCCTGGAAGCGGGTCCAGAGGACGCCGATCTGGGTGGACGGGCACTCCGCGCCCGTGCAGGACGGGAGCCCGGCCGGGGTGAGGAACGTCGTGTCGCGCGTCGCGTTCAGTGTGATGAAGCGCACGCCCTGGTAGTCGGTGTAGTACGCGGTCTCCGCGGCGAACGAGCTCCAGTGGTCGAAGAACGCGCGGTACTGCTGCGCGACGGCCGAGTCGCCCTTGGCCAGGTCGGCCAGGTCGCCGATCGAACTCGTCGACGGGTTGTTGTGCGGGTACTCGAATGCGGCCTTCCACGCGGTGAGCAGCTTGTCGCCCGAGTACTCGTGGTTGCCGGGGGCGGCCATCACGTTGGTGCGGACGGCCGAGTCCTTCATGCCCTTGAACCAGTTGACCCACTCGTTCTCGTTGCTCGACGTGTTGATCAGGTCACCCGCATGCACGGAGCCGATCGATCGGGGCGCACTGGCCTCGGCCTGCTTCACGACGCTCGGCCACGTGGTGTCGAGGCCGATCTGCGCGTCCCCGTAATAGATGAACTGGAAGTCCGTCGCCGCGGGATCGGCGGTGCGGAAGGTGAACCAGTCACTCCAGCTGCCGGGGAGGCCGACGCGGTAGCGGTACTCGGTGGCGGCAGTGAGGCCGGTCACGGTGGCCGAGAAGTGCTTGTTCGGGTTGCCGTTCACGACGCCCGCGTCATAGGCGTCGATCGTGCGGATCTCTCCGCCGGCGGACGGGGCGATCTCCACCTGTCCGATCGTGTGCGACGCGTCACCGGCGAGCCAGGAGAACGCCTGCGAGACGGCGGGCTGCTCGGTCGGGGTCAGGATGACGCGGGTCGGTGGCGCCACGACGGGCATGCCAGGAGCGGAGGCCTTGACGAGGGTCAGCGACGACATGTCGAAGTAGATGTCGGAGCTGGTCTCGCGGTCCTGGAACAGCGACACCGCGATGGTGTTCGTGCCGTCGTGCAGCAGGCCGCCCTCGGCGCTGAACGTGCTGGTGAGCGGGTCGCCGCCGCTGTCGCCGGCGTACTCGACGTTCTGGGTGTCGGTGATGCGGCCGTCTACATAGCGGGCGACCTCTTCGCCGTTGATCCAGACGATGATCGCGTCGTCGAAGGTGATGGTGCTCTGCAGCGCGGCGACCTGCTCGGCCACGCCCGCCTCGAGTTCGAACGTCGTGCGGAAGAAGTAGGTCGGCACGGTCGGGGCCTTGGTGCCGTCGAGGTAGTGGTTCAGGAGCGTTTTCGGCGTCTGCGGCCCGACCGGTGCGAGCTTCCCGCCCTTGGCGCCGAACGAACCCGGCGCCGTCTTCCACGTGCTGTCGTCGTAGGCGGGCAGCGTCCAGTCGCGGAGTTCCGCGGGTGCGGGAGAGGGGTCGGAACCGTCGTCCAGGTAGTGCCACGCGGTGTCGCCGGTGATCAGCGAGCCGGTCGGGACTTCGGGGTCGGGAGCAGCGAGTGCCGCAGGGGCGACGACGGCGCCGCTGAGCACCGCGAGGAGCGCCACGGACGTCAGTCCGCGACGCCGCCATCGCACCGCAGAGGTGGAGGAGGTCATGTCTGTCCTTCGGGATGGGGTTCCGTGCTCAGCCGCACGGGGCTCCTCCACCCCATCGAAGGCGGATGACCGGGGACTGGCCTTCCGGCGACCGGGAGGTGAACAGGCAGCCCCACCGGCCCACCCCGGTACGCTGGAAACCATGCTCAACATGGCTGACGGCCTCGCCCGTCTCGGTGCGCTCGCCGAGAATCCGGTCGTCCGCACCCTCGCGACGGCGTTCGAGGATGCCGGCTTCGATCTGGCCGTGGTGGGCGGACCGGTGCGCGATGCGCTGCTCGGCCGGGCGACGCACGATCTCGACTTCACGACGAACGCCTCACCCGACCACATCCTGAAGATCGTCACGCCGATCTCGACCGCGCAGTGGGACATCGGCCGTGCTTTCGGCACGATCGGTGCGCGCGTGCAGGGCGAGCAGGTCGAGATCACGACCTATCGCGCCGACAGCTACGACGGCGTGACCCGCAAGCCCACGGTCGAGTTCGGCGAAACGATCGACGGCGACCTCGTGCGCCGCGACTTCACCGTCAACTCCATGGCGTTGCAGGTGCCGTCCGTGAAGCTCGTCGACCCGACGGGTGGTGTGGAAGACCTCATCGCGGGCGTCTTGCGCACGCCCGCCGACCCGCGGATCTCGTTCGGCGACGACCCGCTGCGGATGCTGCGCGCCGCGCGCTTCAGCGCGCAGCTCGCCTTCCGCGTCGACGAGGCCACGTCCGAGGCGATCACCGAGCTGCGCGAGACGCTGAAGATCGTGAGTCCCGAGCGCATCCAGTCCGAACTCGTGCGCCTCATGCAGACCGACGATCCGGTGCGCGGCATCCGCGTGCTGGTCGACACCGGGCTGATCGACGAGTTCCTCCCCGAGGTCACCGACCTTCGCCTCGAGGTCGACGAGCACCACCACCACAAAGACGTGTACGAGCACTCGCTCACCGTGCTCACCCAGGCGATCGAGCTGGAGCACTCCCGACATCCTGGTGCCGCCCCCGACGTGCCGCTGCGCATCGCCGCGCTGCTGCACGACATCGGCAAGCCGCGCACCCGCAAACTCGAAGCCGGGGGCGTGGTCACGTTCCACCACCATGATGTGGTCGGCTCGCGGATGGCGCGCAAGCGGCTGCAGGCGCTGCGCTTCGACACCGGAACGACGGATGCCGTCGCGACCCTCATCGAGCTGCACCTGCGATTCTTCGGCTATGCCGAGGGCGCGTGGACGGATGCCGCGGTGCGCCGCTATGTGCGCGACGCGGGCGACCTGCTGGAACGCCTGCACATCCTCACCCGCGCCGACGTGACCACCCGCAACAAGCGCAAGGCCGGACGCCTGGCGAGTGCGTACGACGACATCGAGGCGCGTATCGCCGCGCTGCGCGAGCAGGAGGAGCTCGACTCCATCCGCCCTGAGATCGACGGCAACCGCATCCAGCAGGTGCTCGGTATCACTCCGGGGCGCGAGGTGGGTGAGGCGTACAAGTTCCTGCTCGATCTGCGCCTGGACGAGGGCGTGCTCGGTCCCGAGGTCGCCGAGCAGCGGCTGCGGGAGTGGTGGGCCGCACGCGGCTGACCTGCCTCAGCGCAGTTCGGGGACGATGATCTCCACCCGGTCGGACACGAGCTCGAAGTCATTACAACAGGTGTAGTGATCGCGCTAGTGTTCGTCTCATGGTGAAGAACGATTCGCGGCGACGGACCATCGCCGATGCCGGACTCACGGTGCTCGCCCGCGAGGGATCGAGAGGGCTCACGCACCGCGCGGTCGATATCGCCGCGGGGGTTCCGACCGGCACGACGTCGAACTACTTCCGCAGTCGGGACGCCCTCGTCGAAGGACTCGTCGAACGGATCGGCGAACGTCTCGGGCCCACTCCGGAGGATCTGGCGCGACGAGCGACCGCGATGCCGGGGCCCGCGCTCTTCGCGGACTACATGCGCGACATCGTGCGCCGTCTCACCGAGGACCGGGATGTGACGCTCGCGCTGTTCGAGCTGCGACTCGAAGGAGGGCGGCGCCCCGAGGTCGCGGCGGTCCTGGGCGCCTGGCAGCGGGCCGGCTTCGACGGCGACGTGGCCTTCAACACCGCGGCGGGGCTCCCCGGCGGGCGCCGCGAGATCGCGCTCTTCCACTATGCGATCGACGGACTGCTGCTCGACCGGCTCACCACCCCGATCGATCCGGACACCCCCACCGACGACGTGATCGACGCCCTGGTCGCCGGCCTCCTCCGCTGACTCCGGCAGGGTGTTCCCTCCGAGGCGCGCGGCTCGTACACTGAGGCAACGCACGTCCTCGACGATCGGAGACCGCTGTGTCTGCGCCGTGGCAGGTATCCCGCGAGTCCCTTCCCCCGACATCGCGACTGCTCGTCGAGCGTGCGCATGAGGAGCTGCTCGCCGGGAACCTCGACGATCGGCGACTGCAGGAGGTGCGGCCTCTCGTCCGTGAGTCCTGGGAGCGATCCTGGCGCGGACGTGTCGGCCCCGAAGGCGCCCCGCCGCTCGAACTCGTCAGCGAAGAACTCGAGGCGTACCGTCTCGCCCATCCTCTAGCCTCCGCGATGGACATGATCCGCGCGCTCCTGCTGCCCGGCTCCAGTGAAGACACCGGAGTGATCATCGCGGTCGGCGACCAGGCCGGTCGTCTGCTCTGGATCGAGGGCGATGATCAGTTGCGCTCGCTCACCGACGGGATGGGCTTCGTGGCAGGGGCGAACTGGTCGGAGGAGGCTGTCGGGACGAGCGCACCCGGAACCGCGCTCGCTCTCGGGCAATCGGTGCAGATCCGCGGCGCGGAGCACTACAACCGCCTCGTGCACCCGTGGTCCTGCACCGCCGCCCCCGTCCGTGATCCGGAGACGCAGCGCGTGCTCGGGGTCATCGACATCACGGGTGGTCCCGAGGTCGTCAGCCTGCAGGCGCGGCTGCTGGTCGATGCGACCGCCCGCGCCGTCGAGTCGGAGCTGATGGTGGCGCGTCTTCGCGAACGGAGCGAGGCGCCCCGGGCCAGAGCGACCCCGGTCAAGGCGCGCACGTCGGCGACCGCGCGCGCGACCCTGCACGTGCTGGGCCGCGACAGGGCGCGACTGGAGACCGAGTCCGTGCACGACGAATCGATGGTCGAGCTCAGCGCGCGTCATGCGGCCATCCTGCTGATGCTGGCCGTGCATCGCCAGGGGCTCTCGGCCGAACGGCTGTGCGAGCTCGTCTACGGACCCGGCGTCTCGCCCGACACGCTGCGTCCGGAGATGGTGCGTCTGCGCAAGGTGCTCGAGCGCACCGCACCCGACCTCGTGCCCGAGTCGCGCCCGTACCGCCTTCCCGTGCCGCTCGACACCGATGCGCACGACGTGCTGTCGTTGCTCGACCGCGGCGCGCATCGGGTCGCCCTCACCGCCTACCGTGGCCCCGTGCTGCCCGAGTCGACCTCGCCGGGCGTCGAGGAGTTCCGTGAATCGGTGCGCGCGGCGCTGCGCGAGGCGATGCTCTCCGAGGCGAGCCTCGACGTGCTGCTCTCCTACGCGGACATCCCCGAGGGGCAGGGCGACGCGGCGACACTCCGCCTCGCCCTGGAGATGCTTCCCGCACGGTCGCCGAAGCGCGCCGGCCTGGTCGCCCGGATCGAGCGCATCGACGCCGAGTAGGCGTGCAACCGGGCGCAACGTTGCGCATCCGGGCGCAACGTTCGGCGACCTACCTTCGGAGGACAGCCGCTGCACCGACGCGCGGCCCGTCGAAGGAGACCCCCATGAGCATCGTCGAAGAAGACGTTTCCCTCGCCTACGCGGCCCCCGGCCAGCCGGGCGCCGTCGCGAACTATCGCCCTCGCTACGGCCACTACATCGGCGGCGAGTTCGTCGAACCCGTGAAGGGCCAGTACTTCGAGAACGTGAGCCCCGTGAACGGCAAGCCCTTCACCGAGGTAGGCCGCGGCACGAGCGAAGACATCGATCGGGCCGTCGAGGTGGCGTGGCAGGCGTTCGCGAGCTGGGGCAAGACCAGCCCGGCCGAGCGCTCCGTGATCCTCAATCGCATCGCGGACCGGATCGAGCAGCACCTCGAGGAGATCGCGGTCGCCGAGACGTGGGAGAACGGCAAGCCCGTACGCGAGACCCTCGCTGCCGACATCCCGCTCGCCGTCGACCACTTCCGGTATTTCGCCGGGGTGCTCCGGGCGCAGGAGGGCGGCATCAGCCAGCTCGACGAGAACACCGTCGCCTACCACTTCCATGAACCGCTCGGTGTGGTCGGCCAGATCATCCCCTGGAACTTCCCGATCCTGATGGCGGTGTGGAAACTCGCGCCGGCGCTCGCCGCAGGCAACTGCGTCGTGATCAAGCCGGCCGAGCAGACCCCGGCGTCCCTGCTCTTCCTGTTCGAGATCATCGGCGACCTGCTGCCGGCCGGCGTCGTGAACATCGTCAACGGCTTCGGCATCGAGGCGGGCGCTCCGCTCGCGCAGCACAAGCGCATCCGCAAGGTCGCCTTCACCGGCGAGACGACGACCGGGCGCCTGATCATGCAGTACGCCTCGCAGAACCTGATCCCGGTCACGCTCGAACTCGGAGGCAAGAGCCCGAACGTGTTCTTCGAAGACGTCGCGCGCTCGACCAGCGACCCGTTCTACGACAAGGCGCTCGAGGGCTTCACGATGTTCGCCCTCAACCAGGGTGAGGTGTGCACCTGCCCCTCGCGCGCCCTCATCCAGCGCTCGATCTACGACGGTTTCCTCGCCGATGGCCTGGAACGGGTCGCGAAGGTCGTGCAGGGCAACCCGCTCGACCCCGCGACCATGATCGGTGCACAGGCGTCGAACGACCAGCTGGAGAAGATCCTCAGCTACATCGACATCGGGAAGCAGGGGGGAGCGCGGCTGCTGACCGGCGGCGAGCGGGTCGACCTCGGCGGCGACCTCAGCGAGGGGTTCTACGTCGCGCCGACCGTGTTCGAGGGCACGAACGACATGCGCATCTTCCAGGAGGAGATCTTCGGGCCCGTGCTGTCCGTCACCTCGTTCGACGGCTTCGACGATGCGATCTCGATCGCGAACGACACCCTCTACGGACTCGGCGCGGGTGTGTGGAGCCGCAGCGGAGACACGGCCTACCGTGCAGGGCGAGCGATCGAGGCCGGACGCGTCTGGACCAACACGTATCACCAGTACCCCGCACACGCGGCATTCGGCGGGTACAAGCAGTCGGGCGTCGGCCGGGAGAACCACAAGATGATGCTCGACCACTACCAGCAGACGAAGAACCTCCTCGTCTCGTACGCGGAAGGCCCGATGGGCTTCTTCTGAATCGCAGCTCCGGGCGGGCGCTTCCGCGTCCGCCCGGCCTCATCGCGGAGGGCGGAACCATGGTCGGCATCGGCACCTACCAGCGCGTCGGCGTGACGGATGCCGCGGCATCCCTCGTCCGGGACCTGACGGCGCAGCACGGACCGCTCATGTTCCACCAGTCGGGCGGATGCTGCGACGGCTCCGCACCCATGTGCTATCCGGTCGGCATGTTCCTCACCGGCCCGGGAGATGTGCTGCTCGGGGCGCTCGACGTCGGGCTCGACGCACCGGTCGAGGTCTTCATGTCCGAGTCGCAGTTCGCGTACTGGAAGTACACGCACCTCACGATCGACGTGGTGCCGGGACGGGGAGCCGGGTTCAGCGTCGAGGGTCCGACGGGCTTGCGCTTCCTCATCCGCTCCCGCATGCTGAACGACGCGGAGCTGGAGTACTTCGATCTCAGCCGCTGACGGTGGACGGATGTCTGCCGTGCACCGGATTCCCCCCGGTCGGCGAGCGGTTCCTCCGCCGGGTCATCCCGCGGAGGTCACCTCGGCGAGGACCGCGGCGCGCAGCCACACGGCGTAGCGTTCCGCCGGCCAGCCGGACTGCGTGACGAGCTGCTGGCAGCTCTCGGGCGAGAGCAGGAAGGACAGCGCGTCGGCCGTCGCGTCCTCGTCTGCGCGTGGCGAGGCGATGCCGCGTCGCACCAGTTCGGACACCAGCCTGCGGTAGTCGGCACGGCGGCGCTCGAGGATCCGGTGGAGCGCGTCGTCGACCACGGGGTCGGAGAGGGCCGCGCCGAGCAGAACGGTCCAGAGGCCGTGTCCCCGCGCGTTCGCGGTGGTGATCTGCGTCAGCACGGCGTCGAGGAAGACTTCGTCCGGGAGGTCGAGCACGCCGGCGGCCACCTCGGTATCGGTGAGGGAATCCGCCCCCTCCGCCCCCGAGAACGTGACCTCGAACGCCGCGATCAGCAGCTCGGCCTTCGCCGCCGTGGTCTTCACGGTCTCGGCGGAGACTCCGGCCTCGCGGGCGATCGCGGCGATCGTGGTGGCCTGATAGCCCTGCGTGGCGAACAGGCGGGCCGATGCGGCGACGATGCGTGCCCGCGTCTCCCGTGCCTGGCGGGCGCGCAGTTCGGATCTATAAGCGCGGGGGGCGGCTTCAGTCATTGACTTTCCTCATGGGGTGATGAATACTACGACGGTACATTCGATCTTAGGGAAGAACTCGCCATGTCCAGCTACCTCATCACCTGCACGCCCGCACACGGCCACGTCGTGCCGTTGCTGCAGATCGCTCGTCACCTCATCTCCCGCGGGCACGTCGTGAGCTTCCTCACGAGCAGTCGCTACGCCGATCGGGTGGAGGCGGCGGGCGCGCGCTTCGTCGCTCTTCCTCTCGACGCGGACATCGACCTCGACGACGCCGACGGGGCGTTCCCCGAGCGGGTGGGGCTCACCGGGCCCGCCGCCCTGCGCTTCGACATGAGCACCCTCTTCGTGCGACCGGGGGCCTCGCAGCTCGCTGCCGTCCGGGCCGAGCTGGGTGCCCATCCCGTCGATGCCGTCCTCACCGAACCTCTCTTCGTCGGCGGCGCCCTCCTGCAGCTGCTGCCGGAGAGCGAGCGACCGCCCGTCGTCGTGCTCGGCATCTTCCCGCTCGGTGCCCGCAGCAGGGACACCGCGCCCTTCGGACTCGGGGTCACGCCGCTGCCGGGTCCGATCGGACGCGTGCGCAACGCGTTCCTGCGCACCGTCGCCGAACGGGCGATCTTCGGAGGCGTCCAGAAGGAGGCCGACGCGATGGCACGACGCGAGGTCGGACGCGATCTCGGCGGGTTCGTCCTCGACTGGGCCGGCCGTGCCGACGCCTACGTGCAGTTCACGGTGCCCGAATTCGAGTATCCGCGTGCCGATCTTCCCGCGTCGGTGCACTTCGCGGGACCGCTGCCACCCACGCCTTCCGACCCCGCACTGCCGGTCTGGTGGGCGGATCTCGACGGCTCCCGGCCCGTCGTGCACGTCACGCAGGGGACCATCGCGAACTCCGACTTCGGGCAGCTCGTGCTGCCCACGATCGCGGCACTCGCGGCATCCGATGCTCTGGTCGTGGTCTCGACCGGTGGGCGACCCGTCGATGCCCTGGCGGGGAAGCTGCCGGCGAACGTGCGCGTCGCCGAGTACCTTCCGTACGATCGTCTGCTCCCGCGGGTCGATGTCCTGGTCACCAACGGTGGATACGGGGGCGTGCAGCAGGCCCTCGCGCACGGGATCCCGCTCGTGGTCGCCGGTCAGACGGAGGACAAGGTCGAGGTGTGCGCGCGGGTGGGATGGTCGGGTGCGGGTGTGAATCTGCGCACGAGCACCGCGGGCGCGGCGCAGGTCGCACGCGCCGTCGACCGGGTGCTGACGAATCCGTCGTTCCGGGTGAATGCCGAACGGCTCGGCGCGGCGATGCGCGAGGCCGACGCCTGGCGATCGCTCGGGAGTGTGCTCGATGGGTTCGCGGACCGGATGGAACGCGCCGGTCGCGACGTTCGAAGCTGACGCGCATGCGCCGCCGACGCCTCAGCCGTTGAGACGCTCGGTGAGATGCACGGTCACCTCGTCGCCATCGGTCTTGCCGATGCGCGTGCGGATGGCGGCGGCGACGGGCAGCTTGTGCGTGCCGTCGCCGAGGGCCATGAATGCGCCGCGGAACGGCTCGCCGTCGACCGTGCCGGCCACCTTGACCAGTCCGCGTGTGCCGAAGATCGTCGCGGAGTCGTCGAGCTGAACGCAGGTCCAGGTGTCGCCATCGCGGACCTTGCCGAGGGTGGCCGTGAACGTGATGTCGAGGGGGGTGGGTGTGTGCATGTCTCTCTCCGTTCTCGTGTCAGACGAACGATCCGACGATCGCGCCGATGATGGTGAGCTTGAGGACCCAGTCGAGCAGGTGGATGGCCGCGGCCGACAGTGCGGTGTTCTCGTGCACGACGCCGCCCATGAGCAGGACGAAGGGGAGGGTGCACAGAGCCAGGCCGAGGAGGGACCCGGTGCCGGCTCCGTGCCATCCGGCTGCGGCCATCAGTCCCGCGACGAGACACGAGACGATGAGGCTGCGCAGCACGACGGACGCCATCTGCGCGAGCACGGGGAGGCCGGGACGGGGCGTGCTCGTCCGCGCGATGAGAGCCGAGACCGGCGGCACGGCGTACAGGGCGGCACTCGCGATGAACGACACCACCGTGGCGAGGACGATTGCGAGGATGATCATGTCCGCCTCCTTTAGTACTTACTGGTACTCAATGTAGGAGGACTTCGGGGAACTGTCAAGTACTAAACTCGAGAACATGACCGCGACGCCTCGAACGCCAGGACGCCCGGCCGGTCGCACGGGTGACGCCCTGCTGGACACCGCTCGCGAGGTGTTCCTCGAGTACGGGTATGCGGGGACGTCGATGGACGAGGTGGCGAGACGCGCTCGCATCTCCAAGGCCTCGCTCTACCGGGAGCACGCCTCCAAGTCGGCGCTGTATGCCGCCGTCGTGGGGCAGTGGGCCATCGCCGGCCGAGGCGCCATGCGCCCGGCTCTCGTGGAGCTGAAGGCGAGCCGCGACCTGAGGAAGGGGCTCATCGCACTCGGTGAGACGCTGAGGGCCGGCATGCTCAGCGCTCCGGTGATCGCGATGCGCCGTCTGGTGATCGCCGAAGCCGCCGCGCAGCCTCAGGTGGCACGCGACTACCTGGCCCAGAGCTGGGACACGAACATCCACGATCTGGCCGAGGCGATGGTGCAACTGGCAGAGGCGCACGGCCTGCGCGTCGACGATGCGGATGCGCTCGCGAGTGAGTTCACCTGGTTGGTGGTGGGAGCGCCCCTGAACGCCGGCCTCCTGGGCGTCGAGAGGGTTGCGCCTCCCGTGGACCGGGCCGTCGACCTCTTCCTGGCCGGGTACCTCCGCCGCTGAATCCCGGGGAAAGAAAGCGCATTCCGGTGCATGGATGCAATGCGTTGCAACCCTGTCCGGTATACCATTCCGGTATACGCCCAGCAGTGTCAGTCCCCAGCTGACCGCGGGCGGGGCGGCTCAGCCGTCAGCGGAGGGAGAGTCGATCTTCTTTCGATCCCGAGGGGGGATGGGGTGGGAGTTCGGTCCCCAGCCGACACCCACCCCCACACTCGGACTCCCCTCGGAGCGGTCTGCTCGGAGCGCTCTTCTCAGTGCAGTCTGCTCAGGAACCAGAACGCGACGAAACCGATCACGACGATGATCGGCCACCACGTTCCCCCGCGCTTCAGACGCCGCCCCTGTGACGCGACCCCCGGAGGCGGGGTGAGCACTCCCACCGGGGGAGCGAACGGCAGCGTCCGATCCGGCCCCGGGCCCGCCAGGGATGCCGCGGCAGCCGCGTTCTCGGAGACCAGACGCTCGTCGCGCCACCGAGACCACTGATCGACCTTCGTCAGGAGCGCGCCGACCGTCCCGAACAGCCACGCCCAGGTCGCGGGGTCGAGGGTCGAGACCTTCCGCTGCGTGTACAGGAACAGCCAGTCGTCGACGATCTCGACGTCGAGCTGCGCGGCGCTGTCGATGAACCGCGCCATGATGTCGGGGGTGAACAGGTAGAGGGCGTCGCGTTCGTAGCTGGTCGGACAGTACAGAGTGAAATGCTGATCGAAGTCGCCCTCGAGCGAGAGGCGCTGCGCCTTCTGGAACGACGCCGGCAGGTTCGACCCGAAGCCGTTGTTGCCCTTCGCGTCGAGCACGATGTTCGGCAGCGGCACGTCGAGCTTCACGGCCACGTACCCCCAGCGGTAGGTCGTGGAGTTCTTCCCCGACTGCACCGTGTACTGGTAGTTGCCGAACTCGACGAAGCGGGGCCGCGTGCCGCGGATCAGGTCCGTCGACTGACGGGAGCGTCCGAGACGGAAGATCATGCCGGGAAGGGGAGGGTCTGCGACCTTCGCCTCGTACGACATCCCGTTCGCCTGGGCGAACCGGTGCAGCCGATAGCGCGTGGCCTGGGCGTTGCGCACGCTCAGCCAGATCATCACACCCACCGCGGCGAGGAGGAGGGCGATCAGCACCAGAGGGATCGCCGCGGTGGCGGGGGATCCTCCGAACGACGCGAGACTCAGGATCACGCTCACGAGGACGGGCACCATCACCACGGTCGCGATCGCCACGGCGACGATGCCGATGACGGTGGATGCCGAGACTCCGGCCGTCTGCCGGGACCGCAGCTCCGCCGCGAACGCACGCACGGCTGCACCGTCGACCGGGTCGGTGAGCGGCCGGGGGTCGAAGGCGGGATGCGGTGACGTCACCGGTTCACCGCATCGGCGTCCCAGGTGAGGTCGGAACCCTCCACGATCGGGAGCGCCTCCAGACGGTCGTCGGCGCAGATCTCCGCGATCAGTTCCGGCGAACCCGCCACGACCGTCGAATCGAAGTCGACCTCGGTCACCATCACCCACGCGTGATCCTCCGGCCAGAGGATGCTCGGGCCCTGGGCCGACGGCGGGAAGCCGCGCTCCTCGGCGGCGCGATCGCGCCAGGGGACGCGCAGGATCCAGTCCGGGTCGGCGAAATCCCGCGGTGACGCGGCGAACAGCACGTGATCCCGCTGGGGCAGATGCAGCCTCGCCCCTTCGGAGATCTCCCGCGAGAGGATGCCCTCCTGCCAGGTGGGCTTGCGGAAGACGTTGTTGAACGGATCGCGAGTGCTGCGGTCGAGCATCGCCTGATGGTTCGGGTCGTCCGAGAAGGTCGGGAAGGCACGCGACGGCGTCTCTCCGAAGAAGCCGGTCAGCCCGCCCCAGCCCTCCCAGAGCGCTGCGAAACCGTCGTCCGGGGTCTGGGTGTGCTCCGCCAGGTGCGCGGCGATCGTCGCCAGGACCTCCGGCTCGAGCTCGCCCTCCAGCGGGGCGGTGAACTCGCGGCCGTCCGGGGCGATCCGCGTGCGCCAGTCGCCGTCTTCCGGGGTGCGCACGATCCGCTGCCACTGCGCGAGCGGATGCAATACCGTGCCGAACGCCGCGGCCGTCTGCTGCCACGTGGCGGGTTCATCGACGAAGCGCTCGGCCAGCGCGCGCTGCTCGCGCTCCGACAGTCGAACCATCTCGTCGGATGTCGGAATCGCACGATCCGGCAGGGAGCGGACGATCGCGGGATGGAAGACGCGGGCATAGGCGGGAAATCCGCGCGGAACCACGACGTTCATCGTCTCGACCTCCGGGTCGAGCCGCTCACGCAGCCATGCGCCCGCCGACGGGTCAGCCATCCACTCCATGCGACCACGCTACCCGGGGCATGGATGAGAGGCCCCGGATCGATCGCTCGATGAGCCGATCCGACGCTGTTCCCATCCGGGAGTGGGCACTACGGTAGGAGTCGCGTCGCGCGAGCCGACCGTCTTGGGGGAGAGTTCGAATGCTGAATCAGGCCGAAGCCGTGTCCGGCGAGCGGGTCTTCCGCCGGAATCCCGTCCGCTCGACCCTCGGGGCGATCGTGCTCTCGGTGGTGCTCTCGGCCGCCACGCTCTTCCTGCTTCCGAAGTTCCTGCCACGCACCGAGAACATCTCGACCCGCGGGATGCTGGTGCTCGTCGTCGCGATCGCGCTGACCGTGGCGGTGTTCGCCGGATTCTTCTGGTTCCGCAACATCCGGATCGTCGTGCGACCCGACGCGGTCGAGATCGGGAAGGCGGGCAGCCGCGAGACCTTCTCCCGTGCCGCGACCGCCTTCCGCTCGAAGATCACCGAGCACCGCACCAACGGGCTCCCCAGCGGCACGACACGCGCGCTGATCGTGCACAGCGGCGACCGCGAGATCACCATCGAGCTGCCCGGCTACACGAGGTCGATGTTCAACGAGCTCATGGCGACGCTCAACCCGATCGCGCAGCCGGTGTTCGACGATCCGGTCGCCGCCGCGCGCGCGGGATCGCAGTTGCCGACGCTGTTCACGATCGACGCCGCAGGCGAGCGGCGACTCGCGACGCGGATCACGTTCGCCGCCGTCGCGTTCCTCGTCATCGCCGTCGGCGTCGGCCTGCTCGTCGCGGTGCCCGGATTCGTCGACAGCGAGCTCTCGGCGCTCGTCCTGCTCGCACCGTTCGCCGCACTCGCCGCCATCGGATTCGGGATCGGAGCGGTGCAGCGTCGTCGACTCGTCCGGTCGATCCCCGCCCAGGTATCCATCGACACCCACGGCATCCGCATCGACGGCGTCGACAACCCGTACACGCAGCTCAGCCGCATCTGGCTGACCCCGCCCGCCTACCCTGTCACACGCCTCCGCATCGAGCGGATCGGCGGAAAGGCCACCATGCATCTGCTGTCCTCGTCCCGAGTCGAGATCACCCCCGACTACGGCGACCTCCTCCTCGCCGTGCGCGCCAGGACTGCCCACCTCCCCGGCCTCCTCTCCCTCGACCTCGAGTGAGCACGGCGACGGGGCCGACCGCGACCGGTCATGTGCCCGAGTATCCGATCGGCACCGAACGGCTGATCCTGCGTCCCCTCACCGCGGCCGATGCCGCACCGATGCACGTGTACAAGTCGGATCCGGATGCCGTGCGGTACGTGCCCTACGCGCCGCTGGAGCTCGCGGACGTCGAACAGCGCATCGCCACCACCTGGTCGAACACCCGGTTCGCGAAGGAGGGCGACGCCGTCTCCCTGGCCGTCGAGGAGCGCGCGACGGGCGCGCTCCTCGGCGACGTGGTGCTGTTCTGGCGCGGGGAGAACGACCGATCCGGCGAGGTCGGGTACATCCTCGACCCGCGCGCAGGGGGCCGAGGCTATGCGACCGAGGCCGTCGAGGCGCTCCTCGCCCTCGGCTTCGAAGGACTGGGGTTGCACCGGATCGTCGCACGGATCGATGAGCGGAACACGGCATCAGCGGGGGTCGTCGAACGGCTCGGGTTCCGCCGTGAGGCGCGTCTGGTCGAGAGCAGCTGGTTCAAGGGGGAATGGACGACACTGCTGGTCTACGCCCTCCTCGAAGACGAGTGGCGGGAACGCGGAGCGTCCTGACAGAGGGGGAGGGTGATCGGTGATCACCCTCCCCCTTCCGTCGTGCCCGGCTACTGCTTGAGCATCGCGACGGCGAGCTTGTGCTCGTCGTCGATCAGGTGCGAGTGATCGTCGTCGCCGAGATCGATGCGCACCCACTCGATGCTTCCGGTGAAGCCGTTCCCCGTGGCCCGATAGTCGGGGGAGACCGGCGAGGCCAGGTCGCTGCCGACATCGACCGTCTCGTCGAACGTGAACTGGAACGGGATCGTCTTCCCGACGCGACCCTCGCCGATCTTCTCCTGGCCGGCGAAGAGCGTCACGGTGCCGCCCTTGGCGAGACCGCCCCCGTCGTAGGCGAAGTGGGCGCGGAGCTCCTGCGCACCGGCCGGAACCGGACTGTCGGAGCGGATGATGTCGACGTCGATGCCGAGCAGGTTGTAGGCGAAGGCGAGGGCGCCGTCCTTCGCGTAGAACGACCAGCCACCGTAGGCACCGCCCTGGGCGATGAGCACGCCCTCCGCGCCGGCATCCGGCACCGAGACCTGCGCCGTGACCGTCCACGACTTGTTCTTGATGTTGATCGTCGTGTTCTCGCTCATCCGCTTCATGCCCGGGTAGAACTTCTGCGAGTCGCTGACGACGAGTTGCGGCCGGCCGGCGATGTCGGGGTTCATCCGCTCGGCGGAGCGGATGTCGAGCGGAAGCACGTTGAAGCGCGCGGCCTGGATGAGGAAGAGCCGCTGCAGGTGCGCGAGCCGTTCGGGTTCGGCGGCCGCGAGGTCGTTCGACTGCGTCCAGTCCTCCTCGACGTTGTAGAGCTCCCACACGTCGTCGTCGAGACCGTGCGAAGAGCCTGTCCAGGGGTCCTTGTGCTTCGCGACCGCGGTCCACCCCTTGTGGTAGATCGCGCGGTTGCCGAGCATCTCGAAGTACTGCGTCTCGTGCTGCTCCGCAGCGTCGGCGCTGTCGTCCGCGAACGTGTAGTTCATCGGCGTCCCCTCGTAGGGACGCTGGGTCACACCGTTGACGGTCGTCGGTTCGGGGATGCCTGCCGCGGTGAGCACGGTCGGGGCGACGTCGATCACGTGACTGAACTGGTTGCGGATGCCGCCCCGCTCGACGCCACCGTTCGGCCAGCTGACGATCGTGCCGTTTCGGGTGCCGCCCCAGTGGCTGGCGACCTGCTTGGTCCACTGGTACGGAGTGTCCATCGCATGCGCCCAGCCGACCGCGTAGTGGTTGTAGGAGCTCGGCGTTCCGATGTCGTCGATGTGGTCGGCCACGTACTGCTCGGTCTCGATCTCGTTCATGTGGTTGATCGTGAAGCCCTCGTTGGTCGTGCCGTGCATCGACCCCTCCGCGCTCGCACCGTTGTCGCCGATGATCACGTAGACGAGGGTGTCGTCGAGAATGCCCAGCTCTTCGTACGCGTCGAGCAGGCGTCCGACGTGGTGGTCGGCGTACTCGAGGAAACCGGCGTACACCTCCATCTGCCGTGCCAGGGCGGGCTTGATCAGGTCGCTCATCTCGTCCCACGCGGGGATGCCGGCGCTGCGCTCGGTGAGCACGGCGTCAGCGGGGATGACACCGAGGTCGAGCTGGCGGGCGAAGGTCTCCTTGCGGAGCTCGTCCCACCCCTGATCGAACTTGCCCTTGTATTTGTCTGCCCACTCGGCGGGCACGTGATGCGGCGCATGCGTGGCACCGGGTGCGAAGTAGGTGAAGAACGGCACCTCGGGGGCCAGCGACTTCTGCTCCCGAGCCCAGGCGATCGCCTTGTCGGTCATGTCGCCCATGAAGTGATAGCCGTCTTCCGGCGTTCCCCATGGCTCGACCGGCGTCGTGTTCTCGTAGATCGCCGGGTACCACTGGTTGGTCTCGCCGCCGATGAAGCCGTAGAAGTACTCGAAGCCGTTGCCCGGAGTGGGCCACCCGTCGAACGGGCCGATCGCGCTGGCCTGCCACACCGGCACCTCATGGCACTTGCCGAACTGCGAGGTGTTGTAGCCATTGAGCTTGAGGGTCTCGGCGAGGGGTGCGCAGCTGTTGGGTCGCAGCGAGCTGTAGCCGGGCGCCGACGTGGCGATCTCGGTGATGCCGCCCATGCCCACCGTGTGGTGGTTGCGTCCGCTGAGCAGGGCCGCCCTGGTCGGCGAGCACAGGGCTGTGGTGTGGAAGCGGGTGTATTTCAACCCGGCGGCTGCGACGCGCTCGAAGTGGGGGGTCTGCACGGGGCCGCCGAAGGCACTGGAGGCGCCGAATCCGGTGTCGTCGATGAGGACGACCAGGACGTTGGGGGCGCCCTCGGGCGGGCGGACCGGGGTGATGGGCGGGAAGGACGTGTCCGGGTCGGTCGCGTCGTATGTGACCGTGCCCGTGTAGGCCAGATCGGGGATCGGAAGACTGGAACGCTGGGGTTCGGACATGCGCACTCCTACGGCTCTCGTCGAGCCGTCCGGCCCGCTCTGCGCCCAGCCTAGGCAGGGCGGTTCGGCCTGTCACCCGACTCCACGGGTGACTTTGCGGGTGACTTTCGACCGGCATAATCGAGGGTGTGACTGCGACAGCAACCCTTCCCTCCCTCGACGGCCGCCGCTTCCGGATGGTCTCGTCCACGACGTCTGCGGTCGACCCCGACGCACCGAGCATCTTCGAGTACTTCGAGCGCGATGGCGCGATCTGGGGCGGGTACGAGGGCGACACCGTCACCTTCGGCAAGTTCGTCGGCACGCGCACGGGTGACACGATCTGGGTGTCGTTCGTGCACGTGCTCAAGGCCGACGGCACCGTCGTGACCGGTGATGGCGAGAGCGAGCTGGAGCTGACCGATGACGGCGGCATCCGCCTGGTGGAGCACTACGAGATGCACGGTCTCCCGCAGCTCAGCGTGTGCGAGGAGATCTCGGCCTGAGCTCGGCCCCTCAGCGCGGCGGCAGCATGTCCCGCCCCGGGGAGGCGGGTGTCCAGCGCGTCATCCCGAGCGGAGTCTCGGTGCTGCGCTCCGGCAGATCGCCCGGCAGCAGGTAGGGGCGGCGGATCACCTCGTCGAGCACGACGACGCTCACCACCGTGCGCACCTCCGGCAGCTGCGCGATCACGCCGGTGGAGAACTCGTGCACGCCGCTGACGTCGACGGCGCGGATCAGCAGCATCGCGTCGTGCTCGCCCGTCGTGATGGCGCACCACTCGACGTCGGGCATCTCCAGCACGCGTTCGCGGAACGACGCCCAGGCCTGCGGCATCACGGTGACGAACACGAGCGCGCCGATCGAGAGTCCGGCCTTCGCCTGGTCGACTCGCGCGCTGAACCCCGTGATCACACCGTCGTGCACCAAGGACTCGACCCGCGTGTAGGCGTTGGCCCGGGAGATCCCGACCTTGTCGGCGAGGGCGGCGATCGAGACGCGACCGTTATCACGCAGCACTTCGAGGATTCTGTACGCCGTCTCGTCCACCGGGGCGGCACTTCGTCCAGAATGCTTCGACGGTTCCGCATCGTTGCTGGACATATTGCTCCTGACAGGCGAGGTTCTGGACAGAGCGTGTCGATGCGACCCGCACTCGCTGGACACATCGTCGCATATGATGCGAATCTGATCCACGGTCGTCCACATCGGTGGCGGCTCACCCGAATGTACTCCTCGCCCTTGGAGGCCCTCATGTCGTCACGCCGAATCACGCCGGTCATCGCGTTCGGAGCCGTCGCGCTCCTGGCGCTCGCGGGTTGCTCGGGAGGGAATTCCGCCAACAACGGCGAGCAGTCCTCCAGCGCCGACTCGCTCGTCATCGACACCGCGTTCTCGATCGAGACCACCGACCCGGGTCACACCTACGACCCGACCGGCAACATGATCGCGAAGGCGCTCTACGAGACCCTCGTCGATTTCGAGGGCTCCGATGTCTCGACTCCCGTCCCCGGTCTCGCCTCGTGGGAGCAGAACGACGAGGCCACCGAGTTCACCTTCACGCTCGAGGGCGACCGCGTCTTCTCCGACGGCTCGCCGATCGAGGCGAAGGACGTCGTGTTCTCGATGCAGCGCATCCAGGGGATGACCGATGCGAAGCCGAACTTCCTCCTCGGCGGCCTCACCGTCACCGAGGTCGATGAGAAGACGATCCGGTTCACCTCCGAGACCCCGCTGCTGCAGCTGCCCGCGATCCTCGCGAACCCTGCGCTCGGCATCGTCAACGCCGATGTGGTGATCGAGAACGGCGGCACGATCGACGGCACCGACGTGGCGCAGAAGTACCTGGACGGCGCGTCGGCCGGATCCGGCCCCTTCGTGCTCGACACCCTCGATCTCAGCTCGCAGGTCGTGCTGACCAAGAACGACGAGTACAACGGCGACGAGGAGTCTTCCTACAAGCGCGTCGTCGTGCGCAACGTCTCGGAGAGCGCCACCCAGCTCGCCAACCTCAAGGGCGGCGACTCGATGGTCGCGATGGACCTCAACGGCGACCAGGTCGCCGGTCTCGGCGACGGCATCACGGTCGACTCGGTCCCGTCGGGGCAGACCATCTTCCTGCTGCTGAACCAGTCCCAGCCGATCGCCGGTGACCTGGCGAACGTGAAGATCGCCGAGGCGATCCGCTACGCCCTCGACTACGACGCGCTGCTCGAGCTGGCCGGTGCGGGTGCGGTGCAGGCGACCGGCGTCATCCCGCCCGGATTCGAGGGCGCCCTCGACGGCGGTGTGGAGCAGGACCTCGACAAGGCCAAGGCGGCACTCGCCGACGCCGGCTACACGGGCCAGACGCTGAAGCTGCAGTTCCCCAACGACTACCCGGTCGGCGGCGTGGAGTTCACCCCGCTCGCCGAACGCGTCCAGGCGCAGCTCGAAGACGCCGGCATCACGGTCGAGCTGGCGCCCGCGCCGTTCGCCACAGAGCTCGACGCATACGTCAACGGCGTGGAGGGCTTCGGCCTGTGGTTCTGGGGCCCGGACTACGCGGACTCCGCGAACTTCCTGCCCTTCGCCCCGGGTCTGAAGGTCGGTCTCCGTGCCGGATGGGCCACCGAGGCCAACCCGGAGATCGCAGCCCTCGCCGCCAACGCCGCCAGCGCGACCGACGCCGATGAGCGCACGGCCGCCTTCACCGAGTTCGCCGAGGCGATGCAGGCCGAGGGTCCGTTCGTCCCGCTCATCGTCCCCGGACGCAACATCTCGTCTGCGGACACGGTGTCCGGTGCGGTGTACAACTCCGTCTGGGAGATGGACATCGCCGAGATCACGCCGGCCGGCTGAACGGACATCTCATGACGACAGTGGCGGTGCAGAGGCAGGCGCAGCGGCGCCGATCGCCTCTGATCGGATACCTGCTGCGGCGGGCCGGCACCTCCCTGCTCCTGTTGGTGGGCGTGACGATCGTCACGTTCGCGCTCACCAACCTGGTGCCGGGAGACCCGGTCTCGGCCGCACTCGGTGAGGGGGCGTCGCAGAACCCCGTGACGCGTGAGGCGTTCATCGAGGAGCACGGTCTCGACCAACCACTGTTCGTGCAGTACTTCATCTACATGGGGAACCTGCTCCGTGGAGACCTCGGCACGTCGCTGGTGACCGGACGCCCGGTCACCAGCGACCTCGCCACCGCGGTTCCCGCGACCATCGAGATCGCGATCGGCGCGATCATCGTCAGCCTCGCGGTCAGCATCGTGCTCGGCACCCTCGCCGCATACCGCCGCGGGCTCGTCACCGACCAGGTCATCCGCGTGGTCACGCTGGTCGGACTCAGCGTGCCGACCTTCTGGCTGGCCCTCGTCAGCTTCTACGTCTTCTTCCTGGAGCTGCGCATCGCACCGGGCTCCGGCCGCATCTCGCCGTCGATCACCCCACCGCCGCGTGTGACCGGGCTCTACACGGTCGACTATCTCCTGAACGGCGATGCGGTCGGGTTCTTCGACGCCCTCGCGCACCTGGCTCTTCCGGTCATGGTGCTCTCACTCGTGACCATCGGTCTGCTGACTCGTTTCATCCGCACCTCGGTGCTCGAAGTCCTCGGCAGCGACTACGTGCGCGCAGCCAGGGCCAAGGGTCTCCCGGCCATGCGCGTGATCCTCGACTACGTGCTGCGCGGCGCCTCGCTGCCGATCCTCACGGTGGTCGGTGTCGCGTTCGGAGCGCTGCTCTCCGGCACGGTGCTCGTCGAGTCGGTGTTCGCCTGGCCGGGGCTGGGCACCTACGCCTACAACTCGGCGGCGAACCTCGATCTGCCCGGCATCATGGGCGTCGGTCTCGTCGTCGGCGTCATCTACCTCCTCATCAACTTCATCGTCGACCTGCTCTACGGCGTGCTCGACCCGAGAGTGAGGATCGCATGAGCCGCATCGCCGCCGCCACGCCGGCCGGGCGCTTCCGCTTCCGCTGGCCCCGTGCCTGGCGCACCCCGCTCGGCATCATCGGCACCGTGATCGCCGGCGCCTGGATCATCGTGGCCTTCACCGCGCAGTGGTGGGTGCCGTACCCGCCGAACGCGCAGGTGCTGCCGCGTCTGCAGCCGCCGGGGATCGACACGTTCCTCGGGACCGACGGCAACGGCCGCGACATCTTCTCGCGCCTGATGACCGGCGCCACCGTGAGCCTGCCGCTCGCCCTCATGCTCGTGATCGCGGCCATGATCATCGGCACGCTGATCGGCGCGCTCGCCGGCTACTTCGGCGGCTGGGTCGACGAGGCGCTCATGCGCATCACCGACCTGTTCATGGCGTTCCCGACCGTGATCCTCGCGATGGTCGTCGCCGCCTCGCTCGGCCCGTCGCTGTTCAACGCGGTGATCGCGGCGATCGTGGTGTCGTGGCCGCAGTACTCCCGCGTCACGCGCAGCATCGTGCTCGGCCTGCGCGGACAGAACTACGTGATCGCGGGTCGCCTGCTCGGGCACTCGCCCGCACGGACCCTGTTCGTCGACATCCTCCCGAACATCGCCGGCCCGGTCCTGGTGCTCGCGACGCTCGACATCGGTGCGGCGATCCTGCTCCTCTCCGGGCTCTCCTTCCTCGGCCTGGGTGCACAGCCGCCGACCGCCGAGTGGGGTTCGATGATCTCCGGAGCGATGCAGAACTTCGACGCCTGGTGGCTCGGGGTCTTCCCGGGTCTCGCGATCCTGACCGTCGTGCTGGCGTTCAACTTCCTCGGAGACGCGATGCGCGACGTGCTCGACCCGACGGCCGAGATCACGCACGAGAAGGCCGCAGAGCACAAGGCGTCCGCGACGGGGGTGGCCGCATGAGTGTCCAGAACGCCGTCGTGCCGCCGTCCGCGACGCTCAGCATCCGCGACCTGACGATCGACATCGGGCGCCCGCTCGTGAAGGGCGTCTCTCTCGAACTCGAGGCCGGGCGCATCCACGGTCTGGCGGGCGAATCCGGCTCCGGCAAGACGCTCACCTCGCTCGCGGTGCTGGGGCTGCTGCCTCGACAGGCGCGCACCGGCGGATCGATCCTGCTCGGCGGCGAGGAGCTCGTGGGGCTGCGCCGTCGGTCCCTCAATCGGGTGCGCGGCAAGCGGATCGCGATGGTGTTCCAGGATCCGTCGGCCTCGCTGCACCCGCAGCTGCCCGTCGGACGCCAGCTCACCGATCACATGCGCGTGCACCTCGGCCTCAAGGGCGCCGCCGCACGGGCGCGGGCGGTCGAGCTGCTCGAGACGGTGCAGGTGCCGAACCCCGCGGAGGCGCTGAAGCGCTACCCGCACCAGTTCTCGGGCGGACAGCGTCAGCGCATCGCGATCGCGTGCGCCCTCGCCTGCGACCCCGAGGTGCTGCTGGCGGATGAGCCCACCACGGCGCTCGACGTCACCGTGCAGGCGGGGATCCTGCAGCTGCTGCGCGACCTCGCGATCGAACGCCACCTCGCCGTGCTCCTCGTGACGCACGACCTGGGCGTGATGAGCGCGATCGCCGACAAGGTGGCAGTCATGAAGGACGGCAAGATCGTGGAGCTCGCCGATCGCGAAACGCTGTTCCGCGACCCTCAGCACGAGTACACGCGCATGCTGCTCGCGGCCCTGCCGGGTTCGCGCATCGACGAGGCACCGGAAGGGCAGGCCGCAGATGAGTGAGGTCGCCGTCCTCGACGCGCAGGACGTGGTCGTGCGCTATCCGGGAAACCCGCCGGTGATCGCCGTGAACGGGGTGTCGATCAGTGTCGCCGCCGGTGAGACGGTGGCCCTCGTCGGCGAGTCCGGCAGCGGGAAATCCAGCCTCGCCCGTGCCGTGGTGGGAATCGAGAAGACCGCCGCAGGAACGGTGCGGTTCCGGGACGCCCCGGTGTCGCCGCTCGGCATCCGTCGTCGGTCGATCGCACTCACCGGCATCCAGATGGTCTTCCAGGATCCGGCGACCTCGCTGAACCCGCGGCGCCGGGTCGGCGACCAGATCGCCGACGGCATCGCGACCGCCCGCGCGCGCGGCGCCGCCGGCTCGACCGTGGACGAGTGGCTCGAGCGCGTGGGTCTGCCGACGAACGTGAGCACCCGCTTCCCGCATCAGTTCTCGGGTGGGCAGAAGCAGCGCATCGCGATCGCCAGGGCCCTGGCCGCCCGGCCGTCGCTGCTCGTGGCCGATGAGCCGATCTCCGCCCTCGACGCCTCGACGCAGACGAGCGTCGCCGGCCTCATGCGCGACCTCGTGGCGGAGTCGGGGGCGGGGATGCTGTTCATCTCGCACGACCTCGCCGTGGTGCGACGCATCGCCGACCGCACCTTCGTGATGTTCGGCGGACGTGTGCTGGAGTCGGGTCCGACGGATCAACTCTGGGCTGCGCCGCAGCATCCCTACACCCAGGCGCTGCTGGCGGCGATCCCGGAGCCCGACGGCGCCGGCCGCATCCCCGCCGCTCCCTCGGTCGACGACCGCACGGTGTGGGCGGAGATCCCGCCGGTCACGTACTGAGCCGCGCCGGCCCGCGAGCGCCGTGCGAGAACCGAGACGATCCGAGCATCCTGCGGTGTGTCGGGCCCCGACGCGCCGTTCCGTGACCGGATCGTCTCCGTTTTCGCTTGCGTCCCGACCGCTCGTGCTGGCTAAGCTTAGGCAACCCTTAGCCTACGGAACGGTACCCCCATGCCTCTCACCCGCTCGAAGGCGGTCACCGCCCTCCTCGCCGGCCTCCTCACCGCGGCCGCCCTGACGTCCTGCGCCCCCGCGGACGAAGGCGCCGGCACCGCCCCCGCCGGCGACTCCGACGCCTTCCCCGTCACGGTCGAGCGCGCGTACGGCGAGACCACCATCTCCGAGCAGCCGCAGCGCATCGTCTCGGTCGGCTACACCGAGCAGGACACTCTCTGGGCGCTCGGCATCGAGCCCGTGGGCGTGACCGACTGGTACGGCGACTACGACTTCGCCTCCTGGCCCTGGGCCGACGAGGCGCGAGGCGACTCCGAGCCCGAGGTGCTCACGACGAGCGACGGCCTGGACTTCGAGGCCATCGCCCTGCTCGACCCCGACCTCATCATCGGCACGAACGCCGGGCTGACCGAGGAGGACTTCGACCGCCTGTCCGACATCGCGCCCACGGTCGCGCATTCGGGCGACTACTCGATGTACTTCGAGCCGTGGGACGTGCAGACACTCCAGATCGGCGAGGCCGTGGGGATGAAGGACGAGGCGCAGAAGCTCGTCGACGACATCGACGCGCAGTTCGCCGACGCGGCGGCCGCGAACCCCGAGTTCTCCGGGAAGTCGATCGTCTTCCTGCAGAACGCGATCTACGACGGCGCGGCGATCGCCTACCAGGATGGTCTGAGCACCGACTTCCTCACCGACCTCGGCTTCACGATCCCCTCCGAGATCGACGCCTACGCGCCGAAGGACGCCTCGGGCGGACAGGCGTACATCCCGGTCGAGAACCTCGATGTGCTGAACGCCGCCGACGTGCTGATCTGGGGCACCGAATCGGATGATGACATCACCGCGCTCGAGGGCGAGGCCTTCGTGACCGCGATCGACGCGATGAAGAACAAGTCCGTCGTCTACACCGACGGCGTCACCGCCGGGGCGATCTACTTCACCTCGCCGCTCAGCCTCCCCTATGTTCTCGACGCTCTGGTGCCTGCACTCGCGGATGCCGTCGCCGGGAACGGGCCTGCCCGCACGGCGGAGTGACGCAGGGCAAGCGCACGAAGCGCGGTCCGCAGCGGCTCTCCGCCGGGCGGACCGCGCTCGTCGTCGTGCTCTCGGTGCTCGGCCTGCTCGTGGCCACCGCCGTCGGGCTGAGCGTGGGGACCAAGTTCGTCGGCCTCGGCACGGTGCTCGACGCGGTCACCCGCTTCGACGGGAGCGACCTGCAGCTGGTGGTGCGGGAGTCTCGCATCCCGCGCACGGTGCTCGGCATCGTCGTCGGGCTCGCGCTCGGCGCTGCGGGCGCCGTGATGCAGGGCCTCACCCGCAACGCCCTCGCCGACCCCGGCATCCTCGGCGTCAACGCCGGTGCCTCGGTCGCGGTCGCCCTCGCTGTCGCGGCCCTCGGGATCAACGCGTTCCCGCAGCTCATGGCGTTCGCGCTCGTCGGCGCGCTCATCGCGACGATCGCCGTCGTGCTGCTCGGCGCTGCCGGTGGCGGGAGCCCGGTGACGCTGGTGCTCTCGGGGGTCGCGCTCGCCGCGGTGCTCGGCGGCATCACGACCGCGCTCGTGCTGCTCAATCCCACCGCGTTCCTGCACATGCGCAGCTGGGAGTCCGGGGCGCTCGCCGGGCGCGACCTGTCGATCCTCCTCGTCGCCGGCCCGGCGATCGCGATCGGGCTCGTGCTGGCGCAGCTCCTGACCCGCAGCCTCGACCTGCTCGCCCTCGGTGACGACACGGCCGCGGCGCTCGGCGTGCGGATCGGTGTGCTCCGCACGGGTGCCGTCGCCTCCGTGACGCTCCTGGCAGGCACAGCCACCGCGGTGGCCGGCCCCGTCGCCTTCCTCGGACTCGCGGCCCCGCACATCGCGCGGGGGGTCGTCGGGCCCTCGCAGAAGGCCGTGGTGCCGCTCTCCGCCGTGATCGGGGCGATCGTCGTGGTGCTCGGCGACGTCGTCGGCCGGGTCGTCATCGCCCCGCAGGAGGTGCCGGTGGGGATCGTGATGGCGTTCATCGCGGCGCCCTTCCTGATCTGGATCGGCCGTCGCAGGAATCCGGTGCAGATGTGAACGCCCCGACCCGCACGGACATCCGCCGCGCCCGTCGTCCTCTCGGGCGCCGCGGCCGCTGGGCGATGGGCATCCTCGGTGCCGCGGTGCTCGTCTCGTTCCTGGCGAGCCTGTCGATCGGCGATACCGTGCTCTCGCCGATCCGCGTCATCCAGGCCCTGTTCGAGACGCAGGGCGGCGTGCGCATGGTCGTGGTCGACTGGCGGTTGCCGCGGGCGCTCGCCGCGGTGTTCTTCGGCGCGGCGCTGGCGCTGTCCGGCACCGTCTTCCAGACCATCACACGCAATCCGCTCGGCAGCCCCGACGTGATCGGCCTCACGACGGGTGCCTACACGGGCGCGCTGATCGTGATGACCACGGGTGGCGGATCCGGTCTCAGCGTCGCGATCGGGGCCATCCTCGGCGGCTTCGCCACGGCCGCCCTGGTGGCGCTGCTCGTCACCGGACGGGGAGCCCTCGGATACCGGATCGTCATCGTCGGCATCGGGGTGAGCGCCGTGCTCGCCGCCCTGAACGCATGGATGCTGTTGCGGGCGCGGCTCGAAGTCGCCATCTCCGCCGCGATCTGGGGTGCGGGTTCGCTCAACGGCGTCGGGTGGCAGCAGGCCGGACTGCCGATGCTCGTCGTGTCGGTGCTGATCGTCGTGCTGCTCCTCGCTCGACGCGGCCTGTGGCTCATCGAGCTCGGCGACGACCTGGGGACCAGCCTCGGCGGCCGCATGGGGTCCACGAAGGCAGGGCTCGTGGCGATCGCGGTCGGACTGACGGGTGTGGTCACGGCCGTGATCGGACCCATCGCGTTCGTCTCCCTCGCGGCCCCGCACCTCGCCCGGCTCGTCGTGAAGCACGGGACGGGGCACCTCGTCGCGACCGCGTTGACGGGGGCGCTGCTGCTCTCCGCCGCCGACATCATCGGGCAGAATCTCGTTCCCCGGCATGCGCTCCCCGTCGGCGTGGTGACGCTGGTGCTCGGCGGGGTGTACCTGATCTTCCTCGTCGTGCGGACGGCGCGGCGCCGGTACTGAGCCGCGCAGGGAGGGGTCGAGTCCCGGCTCTGCTGTGGCTATCATGTCTCGGTGTCGGACCGGGAAGATCTGAGAACTGTTCCAACGGCAGCCCTCCACGGGGTGCGCGTGCTCGACGTCTCCACGCTGTTCGCCGGCCCACTGGCGGCGACGTTCCTCGGTGACTTCGGGGCGGACGTCATCAAGGTCGAGCATCCGACCCGGCCGGACGCCTCTCGCGGACACGGCCCGCAGAAGGACGGCGTCAACCTCTGGTGGAAGACACTCGGCCGGAACAAGCGCACCGTGACGATCGACCTGAGCGATCCCGCGGGGGCGGAGGTGCTGCTGCGCCTCGTGGCCGATGCCGACGTCATGATCGAGAACTTCCGTCCCGGCACACTCGAGCGCTGGGGGCTCTCTCCCGAGCGGTTGCAGGAGGCGAATCCACGCCTCGTGCTGGCCAGGGTGACGGCTTTCGGGCAGGTCGGCCCGTACTCCACCCGCCCGGGGTTCGGCAGTCTCGCCGAGGCGATGAGCGGATTCGCCGCGCTCACGGGAGACCCGGACGGGCCCCCCACGCTCCCTCCTTTCGGACTCGCCGACGGGATCGCGGCTCTCGCCACGGCGTACGCCGTGATGGCGGCGTTGCGCGGTGCCGAGCGCGACGGTCGGGGGCAGGTCGTGGACATGGCGATCATCGAGCCGATCCTGATGCTGCTGGGCGGCCAGATCACCGCATGGGATCAGCTCGGGGTGGTGCAGCCCCGCACCGGCAACCGCTCGGTCAACAATGCTCCGCGGAACGTCTACCGGTCGCGGGACGGCGTCTGGCTGGCGGTGTCGACGAGTTCGCAGTCGATCGCGGAGCGGGTGATGAGGGTGGTCGGGCGCGCCGACCTGATCGATGAGCCGTGGTTCCGCTCGGGCCACGAGCGGGCGCTGCATGCCGATGAGCTCGACGGCGCCGTGCAGTCGTGGATCGGCGCCCACGACGCGGACGAGGTCGTCGCCGTGTTCGAGGCGGCGTCCGCGGCGATCGCCCCGGTCTACGACGTGCGTGGAGTCGTCGAGGACCCGCAGTACCGGGCGCTGGGCACGGTCGTGCGGGTGGCGGACGACGAACTCGGCGACGTCGCGATGCAGAACGTGCTGTTCCGACTGTCGCGCACTCCGGGTTCCATCCGCTGGGCGGGGAGACGGCACGGCGCCGACACCGAAGACGTGCTGCGGGATCTCGGATTCTCGGTGGACGAGATCGCCGAGCTCCGCGCGAGGGGAGCGGTGTGATGACGGCTCTGCACCGCACGGGCCTCTACGTGCCGGGCGACCGACCGGATCGTTTCCTCTCCGCCGAGGAGAGCGGCGCCGACCTCGTGGTGTTCGACCTCGAGGATGCGGTGGCGCCGACGGCGAAGTCGATGGCGCGCGACGCCGTGGTCGACTGGCTCCGCGACGGCAGGAGGGGGACGGCTGCGGTACAGGTGCGCGTCAATGCCGGCGATGACGCGGATCTGCGGGCCGTCTCCGCGCTCGCCCCTGACATCGGCATCCGTCTGCCGAAGGTCGAGAGCGTCGTCGACCTCGACCGCGTCGGGGCTCTCGCCCCCGGCCGACCACTCATCGCGCTGCTCGAATCGGCGAGGGGCGTCGTGAACGCGCCCGCGATCGCCGAACATCCCGCCGTGGTCGCCCTCGCACTCGGCGAGAGCGACCTGCGCAGCGAGGTCGGCGGGGGAGAACCGGTGATCACGCATGCGCGACTCTCGATGCTGTACGCGGCGCGCGCCGCCGGACTTCCGGCGCCGATGGCGTCGGTGTATCCCGCGCTCCGTGATCTCGAGGGACTCGCCGACGACACGCGCCGCGCGGCCGCTCTCGGGCTCTTCGGTCGGATGGCGGCCCATCCGATCCAGCTGCCCGTCATCGCCGAGGTGTTCGCTCCTGCCGTGGAAGACGTCGTCTGGGCGCGGGAGGTGGTCGCGGCGCTGCGGGGCGGGGGAGTGGCGACGCTCTCGTCCGGCGAGATGGTCGACCCCGCGATGCGCGGCCGGGCGGAACGGATCCTGCGCGCCGCCGAACCGGGGTCTTGACACCCACCGGGGCGTGCGCCTAGATTCCCTGGAGCCCGACCACCGTCGATTTGGAAACGTTTCCAAATCTGTCGGTGGAAACGTTTCCGCTCGACGAGGAGAACCATGGGGACGAAGCCGACTCTGCACGAGGTCGCTGCGGCGGCCGGCGTCTCGCTGGCCTCCGCATCGCGCGCTCTGACCGGACGATCCGCGAGTCCGGAGATGGTGCGCAAGGTGCGCATGGCCGCGAAGCGCATCGGCTACCTCCCCGACGCCACGGCCCGATCCCTGCGTCTGGGCGGTCGGCCGCAGGTCGTCTTCGCCGTGGACGACATCGGCAACCCGAACTACGTGCAGATGCTCCGCGCGATCGAGGAGGAGCTGGGGGAGACGACGCGCATCAGCGTCTCGGCGACAGGTCGCCGCCCCGACCAGACGGTCGAGCTCGTGCGCATGCTCAGCATGGGAGCCGGCGACGGCCTCATCATCTCGCCGCTGCGGGTGACGCCGGCACTGCGGCAGGCGCTCGCCGACACGGTCGTGCCGGTCGTCGTCATCGGCACGCTGCATTCCGAGCTCAGCATCGACAGCGTCTTCGTCGACTCGGCGGTCGCCGTCGGCATGGTCGTGGATCACCTCGTCGAGATCGGGCGCACCGGTATCGGCGTGATCAACGGTCCCGGTAACACGAACCCGGGCGCGGCGCGCCGGTCCGGATTCGCCGCGGCCGCCGAGCGACACGGTCTGACGCGCACCGAGGCGCTCCAGGTGACCGCAGCCGACTTCACGGTGGGCGCCGGCGTGGATGCTGCGGAGCGCCTGCTCGCGGCGACGGCCGAGAGCGGTGAGCGGATCGATGCGATCGTCTGCGCGAACGATCTGATCGCGATCGGTGCGATCAACGCGATCCGTCGCCAGGGGCTGCGCGTTCCGGAGGACATCGCCGTGACCGGGATCGACGACACCGATCTCGCGGGGCTCTACAGCCCTCCGTTGACCTCCGTCTCCCTGCAGTCCGAGCGACGGGGGCGGATCGCCGCTCGGATGCTCAGCGAGCGCTTCGCCGACCCGTCGCGACCGACCAGACGCGAAACGGTCGAGGCCACGCTCGTGGTCCGGGCTTCGACGATCGGGGAGAGCGCATGAGCGCCACCGCAGTGAAGCCCCCGTCCGGGCGGAACGGTGCACCCAAGCCCGGCGGCCTCGCGCGTTCTCGTCGCAACGAGGCGATCGGCCTCGTCATCCCGACGTTGATCCCGATCATCGCGCTCAGCGTGATCCCTCTGTTCATCGGCGTCGCCACCGCATTCACCGACTCGCGCCTGGCACGCCATCACGAGACCCAGTTCATCGGGTTCGAGAACTTCATCAAGCTCGGCTCCGACACGCAGTTCTGGCAGTCGTTCGGGATCGGCATGATCTGGGCCGTCACCGTGACCGCCCTGCAGCTGGTCGGCGGGCTCAGCCTCGCGCTGCTGCTGAACACGGATCTCCGTTTCCGCGGCATCACGCGAGTGCTCGCGCTCATCCCGTGGGCGATGCCGCCCGTCGTCGTCGCCGTGATGTGGCAGATGATCTACTCGCCGACGAACGGTCCGCTGAACTGGCTGATCGAATCGCTGGGCGGTCCCGAGAACATCAACTGGCTGGGGGACTTCGGCCTCGCACTCCCCGCGGTCATCCTCGTCGGCGTCTGGGTGGGCATGCCGCAGAACACGGTGGTGCTCCTGGCGGGTCTGCAGCAGGTGCCCGGCGAACTCCTCGAGGCCGCAGCGGTCGACGGGGCGAGCACGTGGCGCCGGTTCGTCAGCGTCACGCTTCCGGCACTGCGTCCGGTGATCTTCTCGATCGCGAGCCTGAGCTTCATCTGGAACTTCAATTCGTTCGGCATCGTCTACGTGATGACCGAGGGCGGACCGGGTGGTCGCACGATGCTGCCGATGCTGTTCACCTACCTCGAGGCCTTCAAGTCCCGCAACACCGGCGGGGCCGCGGCGATGGGAGACGTCATCGTGATCTTCCTCATCGTGATCCTGGTGATCGCCCTGTGGCGTCAGCTGCGGCCGGAGAGGAGCGCGCGATGACCCGGCTCATGGAGACCCGCACACTGGTCACGCAGAACACGACGAAGAGGCAGCGCGCGAAGATGAACCGGCGCTCGAAGAAGCCGCTCGTGCGCGCCCTGCAGTACCTGGCTCTGGCCGGATTCCTGATCTTCCTCGGATTCCCCCTGCTGTGGCTGATCTCGACCGCGTTCAAGTCGTCCGCCGAGATCAACTCGCTCGCGGTCAACCTGTTCCCGCTGCAGCCGACGATCGACAACTTCGTCGTCGCGCTCGAGCGGCAGGGGCTCGTGCGCGCGGCAGGCAACAGCCTGCTCGTCGCCATCGCGACCACGATCATCGTCACGCTGCTGTCGATCCCCGGGGCATACGTCATGGCCCGATACCAGGGCAAGCTCCGCTCGATCGGGGTCGGGTACATCCTGGTGAGCCAGATCTTCCCGGTGATCCTCGTCATCATCCCCCTGTTCTTCATCCTCCGCTCGGTCGGCCTCGTCGATTCGCTGCTCGGACTCGTCGCCGTCTACTCCGTGTACACGCTGCCGTTCTCGCTGTGGATGCTGCAGGGATACGTCGCCGCGATCCCCTATGACATCGAGGAGGCCGCGTCGATCGACGGCGCCAACAAGGCGCGCACGCTGCAGAGGGTCGTGTTCCCGCTGTTGATGCCGGGGCTCGTCGCGACCGCCATGTTCAGCTTCGTCTCCGCGTACAACGAGTTCTTCTTCGCGCTCGTGCTGCTCCAGTCCCCCGAGAACTACACCCTCCCCATCGCCCTCAGCACGTTCGTCGGCGGCGAGGGGAAGGTCGCGGTCGGGCCGCTGGCCGCCGGTGCGCTGCTGTCGAGCATCCCGAGCATCGTGTTCTTCACCCTGCTGCAGAAGAGGCTCGCCACGGGCCTGCTCTCCGGCGCCGTCAAGGGCTGATCTCCGCAGACTTCCGCAATTCCCCATCACCGACAGAAAGAGGTATGAAGTGAAGAAGCTTCATCGCGCGTCCATCGCGCTCGCCGCCGCGGCGATCACGGCGCTGACACTCGCATCCTGCTCCTCGGGCGGCGACACGACCGAGGATGCCGGCGACGGCGAGCCGGTCTCCATCACCTTCCAGTCGTTCTCCGACCAGCCGGCCGCGATCCAGGCGACCAAGGAGATCGTCGACGCGTGGAACGACGACAACCCCGACATCCAGGTCGAGATCGTGCAGGCGCCGACCGACAGCCTCGACGACAAGCTGACGACCCAGTTCGTGGGCGAGGTCGCTCCCGACATCATCCACTACGAGGTGCTGGGCATCGTCCCCTTCGCCCGCGACGGATACCTGGCCGACCTGAGCGAGCTGCTCAGCAAGGACACGATCGACGACATCGATCCGGGCGTGCTCGCCTCGGTGACGGTGGACGATCAGATGATCGGCGCGCCGACCGAACTGCAGACCTACGTCGTGTTCGCGAACAAGACGCTGCTCGAGGCGGCCGGGGTCGACATCCCGACCGGGGACTCGATGACCTGGGACGAGCTCGACGAGATCGCGAAGGCCACCACCTCCGGCGACGTGCACGGCATCACGTGGGGCTTGAAGAGCCCGACCGCGGCGTTCATGAGTCTCGGCATGGGCTTCGGCTCCGAGTACTTCACCGGTGAGGGCGACGACATGAAGGTCGACGTCAAGGATGCCGACCTCGAGGTGCCGAATCGCGTGCGGTCCATGATCGAAGACGGAACGGTCGACCCCATCGGGGTCACGCAGTCGGGCTCCGACGTGCTGGCCACCTTCTATGCGGGCAAGGCCGCCATGACGGTGCAGGGCTCGTACCAGGTGGCCAACATCGCCACCGACGCTCCGGCCGACATGGACTGGATCGTGCTCCCGGCGCTCGCGGGCTCGGAAGGCGCGGTACAGGCCGCGAACCCGCAGACGCTGTCGATCAACATCGACTCGCCGCACCAGAAGCAGGCGGCGGAGTTCCTCGACTACTTCATGCAGACCGACAACCTCGTGAAGATGAACATCGCCGACGGGCTCATCCCGACGACGATCTCGGCTCGCGAGGCGCTCGCCGAGCAGACGGCCGATCAGAACGGCTGGCCCGAGATCGTGCAGTCGGCCGAGGGACTCGACGGTCCGGTGTTCCTGCAGGCGAACGGCTTCGTGCGTTGGAAGGACACCGTCGCGACTCCGGCGTTCCAGAAGTTCCTGGGCGGGGAGATCGACGACAAGGGGCTGGCGTCCGAGCTCGACGACGGCTGGGCACAGGTCAACGGTTGACGACGGTGGGGGCGGATGAGCGCATCCGCCCCCACCTCTAGGAGAGGAATGGCATGAGCTGGATTCGGGAACGCACGGCGGCCGTACTCGCGGGGTCGGCCATCGGCGACGCCCTCGGCGGGGCGGCCGAGGGGTTCAGTCCGGAGAAGATCAAGGAGCGGTACGGAGGGCCCATCACCGGCATCGTGCCGCCGTACCACCTGGACTGGCAGACGGCACGGCCGGTCAGCCCGTACCACAAGGGCGACGGGCACATCACGGACGACACCCTGATGACACAGGCGCTGATCCGGGTGTACGCCGAGCGGCGCGACCACATCGACGCGTTCGCCGTCGCCGAGGTGCTCGTGCCGCTGCTGCAGACCGAGATCCGGTGGATCCCCGAACTGGAGCGCGAGTCGATCCTGCTGCAGCGCATCTTCCTTGCCGAGAAGTGGCTGGTGACGCGGTTGCAGTACGGCCATGTCGATCCGCGCGAGGCAGGGGTCGGCAATGTCGTCAACTGCGGCGCCGCGATGTACATGGCGCCGGTCGGCATCGTGAACGCCGGCAACCCCGAGGCGGCGTACGCGGAGGCGATCGATGTCGCCGGTGCTCATCAGTCGAGCTACGGGCGTGAGGCCGCCGGAGTCTTCGCGGCGGCGGTGGCCGCATCCGTCGCCCTCGATGCCACCGTCGACACCGTGATCGACGCCGCACTCCGCGTAGCCCACGACGGGACGGCCGCGGCTATCCGTGCCGTGGTCGATGCGGCCAGGGGCCTGGACGACGACGCCGACGCCGACACGATCGGCATTGCGCTGCGCGATGCGATCCGCCCGTTCGACACGGTGGGAGACGCCTACCGCGAGCCTCTGATGGACGCCAGGGTGCCGTCGCGGACGAAGTCGATCGAAGAGCTTCCCGTCGCGCTGGGGTTCCTCGTCGCCCACGACGGCGCCTTCCTGCCCACCGTGCTCGGCGCCGTCAACTACGGTCGCGACTCGGATTCGATCGCATCGATGGCGGGCAGCATCGCCGCGGGGATCGGCGGTCAGGCGGTGATCCCCACGGATATCCTCGACCGGATCGCCACGGCGAGCCGCGTCGACTTCGACGAGTACGCGACGCTGCTGTCGGACATCGCGACCGACATCATGCAGAAGGATGCCGCCAGGGCCGAAGCCGACCTCCGCCGCGTCTTCGCTCTCCAGGGGGCATGATGCGCCTGACCTGGGCACAGCCGGAGGACCTGCTCCCGCACGAGCTGGTGCAGTCGCGGACCGAGGGGAAGGACGTCGAGGCGATCGCCGAACGCTGGCGGGCCGCGGGCGGAAGTCTCGACGCGGTGCGCGGCGGGGCGACGCCCGATGCCGTCTCCGACAGCCTCCGTGCGCTGGCGCGGTCGTTGCTCGTCGAGCTCGACGAGGTCACGGCCCCCATGGTCGAGGCGACGGAGTGGACCGAGGTCCGCGCCGCGCTGGACGGCGTCCCCGACCCGATCACGGCCCCGGAGGACGCGGTTCTCCGGGGCCGCATCCACGGGGCCTGGGCAGGGCGCTCGGCGGGATGCCTGTGGGGCAAACCCGTCGAGAAGATTCCCCGGGAGGGGATCGAGGAGATCCTGCGGGCGACGGGCCGCTGGCCGCTCACGGACTACTTCACGGCGCGGGGGCTTCCCGATGACGTGGCACGGCGCTGGCCGTGGAACCGGCGCTCCGCCGTCAACTCGCTCGTCGAGAACATCGCAGGGATGCCCGAGGACGACGACCTCAACTACCCGCTGCTGAACCTCCGGGTCCTCGAGACCTCGGGTCGCGGGTTCACCACCGACGACGTCGCCCAGGCCTGGCTGGCCGATCTCCCCGCCGGCCGCACGTTCACGGCCGAGCGCATCGCGTACCGCAACCTCCTCGACGGGTATCGTCCCGACGAGGCGGCGCGCGTGCGCAACCCGTTCCGCGAGTGGATCGGCGCCCTGATCCGCACCGATGTGTACGGCTGGATCAACCCGGGCGACCTCGCCGAGGCGGCGCGCATGGCCTGGACCGATGCGCGTCTCAGCCACACCCGCAGCGGACTGTGGGGTGCGATGTGGGCGGCGGCGCTCACCTCCGCATCCCTCGTCGCGTCCTCCGTCGACGACGTGCTGGATCTCGCATCGACGGTCGTCCCCGCGGGAAGCGAGCTGGCCGCGGCGATCTCGCACGGGGCAGCGCTCGGACGCGGCGGCCTCGACGACTCCGCCGCGATCGACGATCTGCACGCCACGTACGGGCATCTGCACTGGGTGCACACGACCAACAACGCGGCGCTGATCGCCTTCGCACTCGCGCGCAGCGGTGGGGACTTCGTCCGCGGCGTGCCGCTCGCGGTGATCGCGGGGTGGGACACCGACTCCGCCGGGGCCACCGTCGGATCGGTCCTCGGAGGGCTCGCGGGCGTCGCCGGTCTTCCTCCGCACTTCATCGACCCGCTTCAGAACCGCATCGCGACGAGCCTTCCGGGGCTCGACGGGGTCGAGATCGACGCGCTCGCCCGCCGCACCCTCGCCCTGCTCCCGACCCGCTGACCCCCAGAGACGCTGACCCCCCAGAGACGCTGACCCCCAGAGACGTTGACCCCCAGAGACAAGGACGTTCATGACTTCTCCCACGCCGACCCTGCAGGACCGCGCCCGCGGTTCGCTGGCCGGGCTCGCCATCGGCGATGCGATCGGCCGGCCGGTCGAAGGCTTCTCCGCCGCACAGATCCAGGCCGCGCACGGGCGCGTCACCGGATACCTCGACCCGGAGCCCGCCGGCAGCGATGACACCGAGTACGCGCTCCTGACCGCCAAGACCGTGCAACGCGTCGGCATCGGGGCCACGGCGGAAGACTTCGCCCAGACCTGGATCGAAGACGTGCTCCCGCAGGCCGATGACTTCAAGGGCGGCGGGTTCAGCGAGATGGCCGCGATCGACAACCTGCGTCGCGGCATCCGCCCGCCGTTGAGCGGCGACACCATGCACGGGTGGAGCGACGGGCTCGCCATGCGGGTCAGCCCGCTCGGCATCGTGGCGGACGGCGACGTCGAACTCGCCCGCCGCCTGGCCGAGGCCGACGGCGCCGTGAGCCACACCACCGAGGGCATCTGGGCCGGCGTGGTCGTGGCGGTCGCGGTGACCACGGCCCTGACCGGGGCGGATGCCGCTGCCTGCTACGACGCCGGTCTCGCGGCGATCCCGGCGGACAGCTGGACCGCGCGCAACCTGCGCGACGCCCGTGACCTGGTGCGATCCGGACTCGATGACGACGCGCTCGCGCTCGCGCTCCACGACCGCCTGGCCGTGGCCGACTACTTCTGGGCCGATCTCGCGCCCGAGGCGGTCGGGTTGGCGATGGCCTCGGTGCTGCATGCCGACGGGCGCGCGGCGGACAGCATCCTGTTCGCCGTGAACATGGGGCGCGACGCCGACACGACGGCCGCGATCGCCGGGTGCATCGGCGGTGCGATCTCCGGCATCGGCGACCTGCCGGAGGAATGGGTGGCAGGGCTGCGGCCCGTCGTGGGATCGTGCATCCGCTCGATGGCCGGAATCCATCCGCTGGATGCCGCCGACACCCTGACCCGCATCGTCGAGGAGGCGCGCGCATGACCACCCCCCTGATCGATCTGTTCACCCGGGGCATCGTCGCAGGCGAGTCCGCATCGTCGATGAATGCCGATTTCCGCGTGTACGCGCTTCCCCCCAAGCGGGTGAACCGGGTGCGCATCCTGGCGAAGCTCGGCGACGAGGACCGCACCACGACCGTTCCGCGTCCGTTCACGCATGCGGCGCCACCCACCGTGCTGCACCCGGGAGCCGGGGAGAACATCGAGTGGTTCGCGTTCTCGGCGCGGCAGCACACGCGGGGACTGGGCCTGGCGGAATGGCGAGAGCTCGCAGAACTCGAAGCCGATCCCACCGGAGGGCTGCGCGCGCGCATCGGCACGAAGCTCGCACTGCAGAACCTGCGGCGTGGCATGGAGCCTCCGCAGACCGGGCACGACAACGCGCACTACTTCGACGACATCGCGACGGTGCGCGCGATCGCCGCTGTCGCGGTCCACGGATCCGACGGAGCTGTCGAGGCGGCCGATGCCGATGCCGCCATCACCCACTCCCTCGACGGCCTGTGGAGCGCGCGAGCCAGCGCGGTGCTCTTCGGCGCGCTGGTCGATGGCGCCGCCGCGGATGACGCCGTGCGGCTCGCCGTCGAGCAGCTCCCCGAGAACACCTGGAGTCGACGGATGGCCGAGACCTCGCTGCGCGTCGCGGCCGAGGCGACCGGGCCACTGGATCGTGCACGACGTCTGAGCACGCAGGTGGGCGACTGGGTCTACAGCTATCCGATCGCCGCCCCCGAGACCTTCGGCTTCCTGCTCGCACATGTCGCCATGGCGAAGGGGACGGACGACCTCATGCTGGGGGCCCTCGCCCAGCCGCGCAATGCGGCCACGCTGCCCGCACTCGCCGGAGCCGCAGCCGCGGTGCTGTTCGGCCAGGACGGGATCCCGTCGGGCCTCGAGGTCGGGGACATCCGTCTCACCGGACTCGGGATCCCGGCGCTCGCCGGCCTCACCGTCGACGAGGCGATCCGTCGATGACGCTCGGATCCCTCCGTGGGGAGACACCCGAATGGGCGTGATCGTGCTGGGCAGCGCCAATGAGGACACCGCGGTGTCGGTGCGACGGCACCCGGGCGCCGGCGAGACGGTCCTCGCCTCGTCCGCGGGGGTCGGGGCCGGAGGCAAGGGGTTGAATCAGGCGATCGCGGCAGCGCGCGCGGGTGCCTCGACGACCTTCGTCGGAGCCGTCGGCGACGACGATGCCGGTGCTCGGCTGCGGCTCGCACTCACGGCCGAGGAAGTGGGAACGAGGCTGGCCCGTTCCGACCGCGTGACCGGGAGCGCGTTCGTCATGGTGTCCGCTGGTGGCGAGAACGCGATCGTGGTGGTTCCGGGCGCCAACCAGGATGCCGAGGCACTCGGTCGTGAAGCCGATGCGGCGGTCGGCGCGATCGCGGAGGGCGACATCGTGCTCGCGCAGCTCGAGATCCCGATCGATGTCGTGCTCACGGCATTCCGCCTCGCCGGGGCGCGGGGTGCCTCGACGGTGCTCAACGCGGCGCCGAGCGCCCCGCTCTCCGACGCGCTGCTGGACGTCGTGGACATCCTCGTGGTGAACGAGCACGAGTGCCTCGATGCCGCCGGAGGCGATCGACGCGACGTGCGGGGTGCGGCGGAGGCCCTCGCCGCTCGCGTGGGCACCGTGATCGTGACACTCGGTGCGCAGGGAGCCCTCGTCCTGTCCGGCGGCGATGTCGACCTCGTCGCGGCCCACGCCGTCTCGGCGGTCGACACCACTGCTGCGGGAGACACGTTCTGCGGCGCCCTGGCCGCGAGACTCGCCGCAGGAGAGCAACTGAACGCCGCCACGCGGTTCGCCTCCGCTGCCGCGGCGTTGTGCGTCCAGCGTCCCGGTGCTTCCGCGTCCGCTCCGTACGCGCAGGAGATCGGGGAATTCCTCGCCGCGCGCGCCTCGTAGGACGCGGAGCACCGCCCGAACGCACGGCGGGCCGGGGCATCAGCCCCGGCCCGCCTCGTCAGCTCCCGCTCAGACGGGTGCGACGATGTCCTGCTTCACATCCCACTCGGTGATCTCCATCGTGACCTCGACCGTCTGGCCCTCGATCGAGGCGCTGCTGGACGAGGCGAGGGTGACGTAGTCGGCCGTGATCTCGAAGACGATGTCGACCGCTGCGCCCTGCTGCTCCATGGCGCCGGACACGAGGTAGACCTTCTGGCCCAGACGCTCGCCCGTGCCGGTCACGGTGAACTCACCGGTGACGGCATCCGCGGCCTTCGTCGGGTCGAGCAGCGAGGCGTCACTCGCGCTGGCGCTGAGCGCGGCGATGACCGGGTCGCTCGACGACGGGTCGGCGGCCTGCCAGTCGCTCGTCGCGGACTTGACCCACACGTCATCGCCGATGACGATGAGAGATCCCACGGGTGAGATCGTCTCGATGGCGTTCTCAGCGGGGTTGAAGCGCGCCGTCGAATCGATGCCCATCACGCTGGACGTGGCGGCATACCCCGCGGTGTCCGCCATCGCGTCCGCGACGCAGCCGCCGAGCACGGTGCCGTCGATGGTCGCGCCCTCCTTCAGCTCGGGGCATTCCGACGTCGACGCCTCGGCTTCCTGCGACGGGCTCGCGCTGGGCTTCTTCTCGGCCGTCGGCTCCGCACCGCCGGCGGTGCATCCGGTGAGCAGCACGGCAGCGGCGAGAACGACGCCGACCCCCCATTTGTTGACGCGCATGGCGTCCCCCCTCTGATCGAGTGCCCGATGACCGTCACCGGCACTGCACCCAGCATGTCAAAACTTCGTGGTCCGTTCAGCCAGCGCGTCCGGTGCGGGCGACGCCGTTCGCGACACCCGCCCGATTCCGCTAGACTGTCGAGGTTGTCTGCCTTGCGGCGTCCATTCGGGATTCCAGAGGCGGGCACGTGCACACACCCTCCTGCTCCCGGGAAAGTCCCGAGAGCCGTTCTAGTCCGAAGGAGGTGGGTAAGTGACGCACCAGTACGAACTCATGGTCATTCTGACCCCCGAGATCGACGAGCGCACGGTCGCCCCGACGCTCGACAAGTTCCTGAAGGTCATCACCAACGATGGTGGCTCGATTGACAAGGTCGACATCTGGGGCAAGCGCCGTCTGGCTTACGAGATCCAGAAGAAGACCGAGGGCATCTACGCCGTCGTCAACTTCACCGCTACCAGCGAGGCCACGCAGGAGCTCGACCGTCAGCTGAAGCTGAACGAGCAGATCATGCGCACCAAGGTCCTCCGCTCGGAAGAGGCTCAGGCGATGGTCGCTTCGGAGGCTAAGCGCTCCGAAGAGAAGGCTGCTCGCAAGGCCGCCAAGGCTGCGAAGGCCTAAGGTCCATGGCCGGCGAAACCGTCATCACCGTGGTGGGAAACCTCACGGCCGACCCCGAGCTGCGCTACACGCAGAACGGGCTGCCGGTGGCGAACTTCACCATCGCATCGACGCCTCGGAACTTCGACCGTGCCGCGAATGAGTGGAAGGACGGCGACGCGCTGTTCCTCCGCGCATCCGTCTGGCGCGAGTTCGCCGAGCACGTGGCGGGTTCGCTGACGAAGGGCATGCGCGTCATCGCGCAGGGTCGTCTGCGTCAGCGCTCCTACCAGGACCGCGAGGGCAACCAGCGCACCGCGATCGAGCTGGAGGTCGACGAGATCGGCCCCTCGCTCCGGTACGCGACCGCGCAGGTCACCCGTGCGGCCTCGACCGGCGGTGCCGGCGGTGGCGGAGGCGGAGGACAGCCTCGTCCCGCGCAGCAGCAGGTGTCGGAGGAGCCGTGGTCCACGCCCGGCTCGTCGACCAGCGCGGATGCCTGGAGCACTCCGGGCAGCTTCGGCGACGACACCCCGTTCTGAACAACTTCTGGATCCGGCCTTCGCGGCCGGCATCCGCTCATCACTAAGGAAAAACAATGGCTGGAAAGTCGAGCGGCGACCGCCGCAAGCCGCGGAAGGGCGCGAAGAACGCTGCTCCCGCGAAGTCCATCCGGGTCGGTGTCATCGATTACAAGGATGTCGCCACCCTTCGCAAGTTCGTCTCGGAGCGCGGCAAGATCCGTGCCCGTCGTATCACCGGTGTCTCGGTGCAGGAGCAGCGTCTGATCGCCACGGCGATCAAGAACGCGCGCGAAATGGCGCTCCTGCCCTACGCTGGCGCCGGCCGGTAAGGGGTATCGAGATGGCAAAGCTGATTCTCACGAACGAGGTCGCCGGGCTGGGTAGCGCCGGTGACGTTGTCGAGGTCAAGAACGGGTACGCCCGCAACTTCCTCATCCCGCAGGGCTTCGCTACGGCGTGGACCCGCGGTGGCGAAAAGCAGGTCGCCTCGATCCAGGCCGCGCGTCAGGCACGCGCGATCCACGATCGTGACGACGCTGTCGCACTGAAGAACGCTCTCGAGGGCACCAAGGTGCGCCTCACGGTCAAGGCCGGCAAGGAGGGTCGTCTCTTCGGCTCCGTCAAGACCGACCACGTCGCGGATGCTGTCGCAGCCGCCGGCCTGGGCTCGATCGACAAGCGCAAGGTGCACATCACGTCGCCCATCAAGGTGACCGGTGAGCACGAGGCGACCGTGCGTCTGCACGACGACGTCACCGCAGTCATCACGCTGCTGGTCGTCGCCGCCAAGTAAGGCACTTCCGGAACGCCCCCTGTCCTTCGGGACAGGGGGCGTTCTGCATTCCCCGTGATCGGCCGAGCACCTCACTCGTCCCGACCATGCACGGGTCTGGCGTTGGCCGGAGGCTCTCCGACCTCCTGCACGGTGTGGCCGCTGCACGCCATCGCGGTCACGCTGGCCCGCTCGACGCGCGACACGGTGAACCAGCGCATCGCGTCGCGCAGCAGGCACCATCCGACCAGGTACCACTGTCCATTCGCGGAGGCGAACAGCACGGGTTCGACGTCACGCGTGGTCGTGCTCCCGTCGCGAGCGGTGTAGCGGATGCGGACCACCCGTTGCTCGGCCATCGCCTCCTCCAGGGCCGACCGGGTCGCGCGTGATGACGAGGGCGGCGCGTCGACCCACACGCGGTGGGCGAGTTCGTCGGCTCGTGCGCGGGTGTGGGGATCGAGCACGTCGAGGATCTTCCGCACGCCGGCTGTCGCCGAGTCGGCGTACGGAGCATCGGGCGCGGCGGACACGGCCGCCAGGAGTGCCACGGCCTGCGCGGGGGACAGGCTGACCGGTGGCAGGGATGCGCCGAGGGCCAACCCGTACCCGCCGCCAGGGCCCGGGCGCGACCAGAGCGGTGCGCCGCTGCGTTCGAGCGCAGCCAGGTCGCGTTTGACGGTGCGCACGGAGACCTCGAACTCCCGTGCCAGGCGCTCGGCGGAGGTGCCCCGCGATCCGCTGCGGCGCAGCATCTCGGACAGGGCATGCAGCCGCTCTGCGCGCTTCACCGTGCGACTCGTGAGAAATTCATGACATAAATAGTGACATACACCTGCCCGTCCTGCGGAGGAGGGTGGAGACATGACACAGACGACGAGCAGTCCGACCATCCTTCTCATCGCCGGCCACTGGCTGGGAGCCTGGGCGTGGGACGAGGTCCTCGCGCACCTGAAGACCGACCACGCTCGCGCCGTCGCGATGACCTTGCCGGGTCTCGACGGGGAAGATCCTCAGCGAGCGACGAGGTCGATCGACGATCAAGTCGACGGGATCCTCGACGAGCTCGCCCGGCTCGGCGTCTCCGTGGATCAGCCCGTGGCCATCGTCGCGCACAGCGGGGCGAACGCGCCCGTGAGCGTCGTCCTGGATCGGCACCCCGAGCTCGTCGACCGCGTGATCTGGGTCGACTCCGGCCCGGTGGCGACGGGAAGCATCTTCGCCCCCGGGCTGCCGGATGAGGTGGAGGAGCTTCCGTTGCCGCCCTTCGACGTCCTCGCGCAGCAGGCGAGCCTCGAGGGCTTGAGTGCAGAGGTCCTCGAGCGGTTTCGCGACAAGGCTGTCCCCGAGCCCGGTCCGGTGCTTCGTCAGTCTGTCGAGCTCTCGAACGACGCTCGCCGGAGGGTCCGGACCACACTGGTGTGCTGCTCGATTCCGAGCGCGCAACTGCGGGAGCTGGCTCGAGCAGGTCACCCCATGTTCGCCGAGGTCGCGAACCTCGAGCATCTCGATGTCATCGACCTCCCGACAGGACACTGGCCCATGTGGAGTCGTCCAGGCGACCTCGCCGAGGTCATCCGGTCAGCGGCTTCGTCCGACGTGTGAATCCTGCATCAGCTCAACCGTGCACGGATGTCGGGAGGATGCACGGATGTCGGGAGATTCCGGCAGATCCGTGGGGGACCTGACGGAATCTCCCGACATGTGCAGCGAGTGACCCGGGCCTCGGGGCTACTCCCTGTCAGCCGCGACCGCGAAGATGTCGGTCGATGTCTCGGACGACGCGGCGCGGCGCTCCTCGCGACGGAGCCGCCGTTCGGCGCGCTTGGCGATCCGTCGGTCCCGACCGCGCTCCACGAGCGTGTAGAGGATCGGCACCAGGACGAGCGTGAGCAGGGTCGACGACACCAGCCCCCCGATCACCACGATCGCCAGCGGCTTCGAGATGAACACACCGCCACCCGTCAGTCCGAGGGACATCGGGATCAACGCGAAGACCGTCGCCGCCGCCGTCATCAGGATCGGGCGCAGGCGCAGTCGCGTGCCGTGCTCCACCGCCTCGTCGAGAGTCGCACCGGCCTCACGGAGCCGGTTCACGAGATCCATGAGCACGATGGCGTTCGTCACGACGATGCCGATCAGCATCAGCAGTCCGATCAGGGCCGGAAGGCCCATCGGCGTGCCCGTGAGGAGGAGCCCGAGGATGGCGCCGGTCGCCGCGAACGGGATCGAGATGAGCAGCACGAGCGGTCCGCGGAAGTTGCGGAACGTCGCCACCATCACCAGCAGCACGAGCACGATGGCGCCGAGCATGGCCAGGCCGAGCTGACCGAAGGCTTCATCCTGCTGGGCGGATGCGCCGCCCTGTTCGAACGTCACCCCGGCAGGCAGCTCGGTCTCGGCGATCGCCTCGTCGATCGCCTGGCTGGCGGCCGACAGGCCGCCCTTCTCCGGCGTGACCGTCAGGGTGACCTGACGCTCGCCGTCGGCGCGAGTGATGGTCGGCGCGGTGAGCTCCTCCTCGACGGTCGCGATCGCGGCGAGCGGGATCGCCGTGCCCGTGACCTCGGCGGCCGCCTTCTGCTCGGCTTCAGCCGCTTCGGCCTCGGTCTGCTGAACCGCCGCGTCGGTGCGCGCCTGGCGCAGCGCCTTGATCTGCTCGTCGGCCGCCGTGACGCCGGACTGTGCGCCCTCGATGGCGCCCTGCAGTGCGGCGAGCTGCTCGGCGCGTTCCCTCTGCGCCTCGAGCACGGCCGCGTCATCAGGGTTCAGCGGGTCGGCGGGAACGATCGGCGCCGCCGACAGCTCCGTGAGCTGCCGGTTCAGTGCCCCGATCTGACCGGCGAGTTCGGCACGCTGCTTCGTGGCGGTGTCGATCTGCGAGTTCAGTTCGTTCTCGGCCTTGGTCTTCGCCTCGTCGGCCTTCGCCTCGGCCTTGGCCTGGAGGGCGTCGGCGGCGGCCTTCTGCGCGTCAGCCGTCTGCCGAGCCGTGACCGGGAGCATGATCTCGCCGAGCTTGTCGGCGGTTCGTGCCGAGCCCGGTGTGCGCACGATGATGTCGCGTTCCCGGCCCTCGAACATGAGGGTTCCGACGGTGGTGCCGGAAAGCGCCTCCTGTACGGCCTTCGCGATCGTGGCCCGGTCGAACCCGAGACGTGCGGCCAGCGGCTCATCGACCTTCACGCGCAGCACCGGCTGCTCTCCCGCGAGTTCGCTCTTGACGGAGCGTACGCCGTCGGCGTCGGCGAGCTGCTTCTCGAGCAGGTCGCTCGCGGTCCGCAGTGCGGCGGGGTCGTTGCCCTGGATCGCCAGGGCGATGCCGTCGCCGGCTCCCGCGAGGGAGGCATCCTGCGAGGCGAGGTCGATCTCCCCGCTGTCGGGCAGCCCGTCGAGCGCCTCCTGCACCTTCGCTTCGACCTCGGCGACGTCGGCTCCGTCCTGCAGCCGCAGGTCGTAGGTGATGGAGGTCGGCGTGCCGGGCGTGGGCACCGGGATCGACGTGGTGATGTCGGCGATGCCCGTGATCTTCCCGAGCGTCTTCTCGACCGGCTCCGCCGCGGCGACGAGGTCGGCCGTGGTCTCCTTCGGGGGTGTCTGCACGACCTGCAGGCTCGCCTGGCCCGACGATCCGAGGAAATCGGTCTGGATGAACGGGGTCATGCCCAGCGTCGCGACGAGCAGCACAGCCGAGGCGACCAGGGTGATCACCGGGTGCCGACGGGTGGCGTTCAAAGCCGGCATGAACGTGCGCTGCAGCCGGTCGGGAGCCGTGTGGATCTCGTCGAGCTCGGACGGCACGTCGCTCTCGGGAGCCGGTGAGGGCGCGACGGACGCAGTGGCGGGAGCCGCGAGCACAGCCGTCGCCGTGGTCGCCGTCGCTGTGGTCGCCTCAGAGGCACCGGTGGGGGATGCGTCGTCCGCCGAAGCCTCGACTGCGGGCTGGACCGCTTCGGCGTCGGCGTCGCGGTGCTTCGGAGCCTTGTTCAGGAACCAGGAGGCGAGCACGGGCACGATCGTGAGCGAGACGACCAGCGAGGCGAGGAGAGCGATCGAGACGGTCACCGCGAACGGCCGGAACAACTGACCGGCGATACCCGAGACGAACGCGATCGGCAGGAAGACCGCGACGGTGGTGAGCGTCGATGCGGTGATCGCTCCCGCGACCTGACGTACCGACGCGACGATGCCGTCGATCGTGAGCGGGCCGTCTCCGCGCCGTCTCGAGATGTTCTCGATCACCACGATGGAGTCGTCGACGACACGTCCGATGGCGATCGTGAGAGCGCCGAGCGTCAGGATGTTGAGGGTGTTGCCGCTCCACCACAGGCCCGCGAGCGTGATCAGCAGCGACAGCGGGATCGACACGGCGGCGATGATCGTCGAGCGCCAGGACCGCAGGAACGCGAGGATCACGAGCACCGCGAAGAGCAGGCCGAGCCCACCCTCGACGGAGAGGTCGTGGATCGACTGCTCGATGTAGGGCGCCTGGTCGAAGATCGTGACGAAGTCGGCGTCGAGGATCGGTGCGAGCCGGTCGAGCTCGGCGTTCACCCCGTGCGAGATGTCGACGACGTTGGCGCCCTGCGACGGGATGATCTGGAGCGTGAGCGACGGATTGCCGTTGACTCGCGAGATGGTCTGCGCGGGTACCTTCTCGAGGGAGACGTCGGCGAAATCCGCGATCGTGACGGCTCCCTCGGGTGTGGGCACCGAGAGGGTCTGGATGTCTTCCGGAGTGGCGAGCCGCGACCCCACGGTGATCGAGAGAGGACCTTCCGCGGAATCGGCCTGTCCGGCGGGGAGTGCCGCGCCGTGAGCTTCGAGCAGCGGTCCGAGTGTCGAGGGCTCGACCTTCAGCCGGGCGACGTCTGCGGAGCGGAGGTCGATCGTGATGCGCTGCGTCTCCTCACCGGCCAGCGTGACGTCGCGCACGCCGGGCACCCCCTTCAGCGCGGGCACGACGGTCTGCTGCAGGGCGTCGCCGAACGCCTCCTGGTCGCCGCCGGTACCGGCGCTGAGCACCATGGCGGGCAGGTCGCCGGCGCCGCCGGAGGCCACCATGATCTCCGTGCCCGACGGGAAGCTCGGCTTCAACGACTCGGCCGCGCTGCGGATGGTGCGCAGCGTCTCCTCGTCGTCTTCGCCGAACGTCCACTCGACGAGCACCTGTGCGTCACCGCTCGACGTCGTCGAGGTCACACTCGTCACGCCGGGTACCGCGCGGACCGCCTGTTCGAGGGGCTCCGTCACGCTGCTCGCCATCTCCTCGGGCGCGAGGCCCTGCGACTGCGCGGAGACGAACGCCATGGGCGCCTGCAGCGACGGCATCAGCTCCTGCTTGAGCGCGCCCATCGATATGAGGCCGAGGGCGACGACGGCCAGTGTCGCGAGCGACAGGATGAGACGGTTCTTGAGGCTGCTGCGTGTGAGGAACGACATGGAGCGGTGAGGTGCTTTCGGCTGGGTCACGGTGGGCAGGCGAAGACGCACCCCGCGACGCGGAAGCCGCCTGTCGTCACTCGGATCTCATCGTTCCGCGGCGATCCCGTTGTTCCGGCGCAGCGCGAGGAGAGGCGACTGAGCTACGGCGACACGATCGACACTTCGAGCCTGCCGGGTCGGACATCCCGGGGCATCCTCCCGCGGGTTGATCCCCGTCCCCCCACGGCATGACCTGCGCGGGCCCGGCATCCGTTTCCGGCCGACGTCCTCGTCGACGACGCGTCGTCACTTTTGGATCCAGAATGCAGAGTTCGGCGAGATGATCCGATACTCTCGCTCCCATGGTGCAATCAGGGAACGCCGCGTCGCCCAAGGAACGGGCCGAGGCTCTGCAGAAGCTCGCTCAGCGACACGGGGCCGGATACCGGTCGGTCGGTGCGATGGCGTACGACATCATCCGCGATGCGATCCTCGACGGCACGCTGCCGCCGGGGATGAAGCTGCGTCAGGAGACGCTCGCCGAGTCCATCGGCATCTCGCGACTGCCGATCCGCTCGGCGCTGATCCAACTGGAAGCCGACGGCCTCGTGGTCTTCCACGCCCGCCGCGGGGCGATGGTGCGTGCGCTCTCCGTGCAGGAGGCGACGGAGGTGTACCACCTGCGGACCCTGCTCGAGAAGGATGCGCTGCGCCTGGCGATGGAGGAGATCACTCCGGAGCGGATCACCCGTCTGCGCGAGCTCGCCCAGACGGCGGACGACATCTCGGAGGGCGGCGAGTTCGTGGAGGCCCGCACCGAGTTCTACGCGACGCTCTACGACGCCGAGGCCCGCCCCGTGATGTGGGAGATGATCGAACAGCTGCGGCTCAAGCTCGGACGCTACGTGCTCGGCTGGCGCCTGGTCTCGCCCGGTGCGCACGACCACTCCCACGGCGAGCTGATCGACGTCGTCGCTGCAGGAGACGTCGGCGAGGCGCTGCGTGTGCTCGAGACGCACCTCAACCACGTGCGCGACGGGGTCATCGCCCTCCTCGACGCCGCCGCGACGGAGGCCGCGGGCGACGGAGCCTGAGGCGCACGCGAGAACCAGTGAGGGGATCGACGCCCGGCGTCGGTCCCCTCACTCGTGTCCGCGCTTCCGGTGGCGGTGCTTCTCGGTGACGGTGTCTATCAGGTGACGGTGTCTATCAGGTGACGGTGTCTATCAGGTGACGGTGGCGCGACGCGCGAACCGCGGCTCGCGCCAGATCTCGCTGTGCAGCACGTCCTCCAGCGCATCGATCGCATCCCACACGTCGGTGTAGGAGGTGTAGAGCGGGGTGAAACCGAAGCGGATGAGGTCGGGGGCGCGGAAGTCGCCGATCACCCCGCGCTCGATCAGGGCCTGCATGACCGCGTAGCCGTCTTCGTGGCGGAGCGAGACCTGGCTGCCGCGGCGGGCGGACTCCCGAGGGGTGACCGGCTCGATTCCCCAGCGCGGTGTGAGGCGGGTGTCGACGAGGGACAGGAACAGCTCGGTCAGCCGCAGGCTCTTCTCGCGGAGCAGCTCCATGTCGACGTCGTCCCAGATGTCGAGGCTCGCTTCGAGTCCGGCGACCGACAGCAGCTGAGGCGTGCCGACGCGGAAGCGCTCGATGCCCGCGGCGGGGGCGTACTCGACGGTGAAGTCGAAGGGCTTCGCGTGGCCGTGCCAGCCGGTCAGGGCAGGACGGGCCGCGTCGTGGTGCCGCGCGGCGGCCCAGATGAACGAGGGCGAGCCGGGACCGCCGTTGAGGTACTTGTAGGTGCAGCCGACCGCGAAGTCGGCCTCCGCCCCGTTCAGGTCGATCGGCACCGCGCCGACGCTGTGGCACAGGTCCCAGACCACCAGGGCGCCGGCGGCATGCACCTTGCGTGTGATCTCGGCCATGTCGTGCATCCGTCCGGTGCGGTAGTCGACCTGGGTGAGCACGACGACCGCGACGTGATCGTCGAGCACGTCGTCGAGGGTGGGACCGTCGTCGGAGATCAGCCGGCGCTCCAACGGGGTTCCGCCGCCGAGCAGCTCCTGCACCGCTTCCAGCATGTAGAGGTCGGTGGGGAAGTTGCCCCGCTCCGCGACGATCACCCGGCGGCCGGGTCGAAGCCGGACAGCGGCGACCGCCGCCTGGAACAGGCTCGCCGATGTCGAATCGCCGAGCACGACCTCGCCGGCGTCAGCCCCGATGAGCGGTGCGATGCGGTCGCCGATCGTGCGCGGCTTGGCGAACCATCCGGCGTCGTTCCAGCTGCGGATGAGGCCGGTGCCCCACTCCTCGGTGATGACACGCTGCAGGTGGGCTGCGGTGTGCTTCGGCAGCATACCGAGGGAGTTGCCGTCGAGGTAGATCACGCCGTCTGGCAGCACGAAGCGCTCGCGCATCGAGGCCAGCGGGTCGGCGTCGTCGAAGGCCGTGCAGGTCGCGCGGTCGATGACGGGGCGGGTGGAGGTGGTGCTCATGAGCAGGTCCGTTCGAGGTCGTGCGGGGTCAGCGCCCCAGGAAGCGCAGGGCGTTGTCGCGGCGGATGGCGCTCTTCTGCGCGTCGTCGAGGAAGTCGGCGCGGTCGACGACACTGCCGACGGGGCGCTCGCCCAGGGGGTAGGGGTAGTCGCTGCCGACCATCACCTGCGAGGCGCCGAGGGTCTCGACCAGCACCCGCAGCGCGACCGGGTCGAAGACGACGCTGTCGACGCTGAAGCGGTCGAGGTAGGCCGAGGGTGGACGCTCGCTGACCCCGATGAGGTCGGGCCGCTGCATCCAGGCGTTCTCGAACCGACCCAGCCAGAACGCGAACGATCCCCCGCCGTGCGCGAAAGCGAGTCGGAGGGTGGGCGGCACGCGGTCGAAGACGCCGCCCAGGATCATCGCGATGATCGAGAGATGCGTCTCGGCGGGCATCCCGGTGAGCCATCGCGCCATCCAGCGGTCGAGCCGGGGGGAACCCGCCATGTCCCACGGATGCACGAAGACCGGGATGCCGTTGGCCGCGCAGTGCTGCAGGAACATCACCATGCCCTCGTCGTCGAGGTCGCGGTCGCCGACGTGGTTGCCGATCTCGACACCCGCATGACCGGACGCGATGGCGCGGTCGGCCTCGACGCAGGCGGCATCCGGATCCTGCAGCGGCACCTGCGCGAACGGGATCAGCCGATCGGGGGCCGGGGCGCAGATCTCCAGGGCGAGGTCGTTGAAGATGCGCGCCACCTTGACCGCCTCGGCACCCGACTTGTCATAGGAGAAGAACAGCGGGGTGGGGGAGACGACCTGCATCTCGACGCCGTCGGCGTCCATGTCGGCCAGGCGCACGGACGCGTCCCAGCAGTCGTCGCCGACCCGCCGGAACTCGGTGTCGCCGAGCATGATCATCGCCTCGCGCTCGGAGTCCACGCGCAGGGTCGGCCAGAGACCCGGCCCGACCTGCGATGACAGGTCGGGCCAGGAACTCGGCACGAAGTGCGTGTGGACGTCGATCGTGCCCAAGGGGTTTCAGCCCTTGCCGGGGTGGACGGCGCCGCACTCGGGGCAGGTGCGCCCCTCTTCGCTCTCGTAGAAGTCGCGGAAAACCGGCGGCAGATCCTCGACGATGTCGCGCACCTGCAGCTCGACCTCGTGCACCTTGGCGTTGCAGTTCGGGCAGAACCAGGCGAACTTCTCGAGCGTGCCCTCTTCGCGGATGCGCTCGATCACGATGCCGATGGACCCCTCTTCCGGGCGCTGCGGGGAGTGGAAGACGTTGCCGGGCAGCAGCCACATCTCGCCCTCGCGGATGTCGATGCGCTGCAGGCCGTCGGGCGTCTGGATGTTCACGTGCATGTTGCCGCGGTACTGGTAGAACCACTCCTCATACGGGTCGAAGTGGAAGTCGGTGCGCTGGTTCGGGCCGCCGACCACCTGCACGATGAAGTCGCCCATGGGCGTCCACGCGGCCTTGTTGTTGACCGGTGGCTTCAGGAGATGCTCGTTCTCCTTGATCCATGCGGGGAAGTCGATCACGGGTGGGATGACGGGTGCGATGGTGCTCATTTCTCCTCCTCGAGAGTGGCAGCGGTGTTGTGGTCGGCGGTGTTGTGGTCGGTGGTGGTGTCGGGGCGCCGCGCGATCGCCTGGATCTCGATGCGCAGGTGCGGATGCGGCAGGGCGTGCACGGCGACCGTGGTGCGGGCCGGCCCCTGCTCGTCGAAGTGCTCGGCCCAGACGGCGTTGTACGCGGCGAAGTCGTTCATGTCGACGAGGAAGCTGGTCGCCTGCACCAGATCGTCGAGGCCGCAGCCGGCGGCGGCCAGCACTTCGCGGATGTTCTCGATGACGGCGCGGGTCTGCACGGCGACATCGAGCCTCGTCGCTCCGAACTCATCGACCTCGGCTCCGGCGATGGTGTTGTCGGGGCGCCTGCTCGACGTACCGGAGACGAAGACCAGGTCGCCGGAGACCTTGGCGTGCGGGAAGCGGCCCCGGGGCGTGGCCTTGCCCTCGACGAGGATGCCTCGTGATGCGGTCATCATGATCCCTTCTGGGCGAGGCTGTCCGCCCTGCTGCGCGTGCGGATGCCGACGCGTCCGAGCCCCGCGATCGTCGCTTCGACCGTGCCGTCATCCGGCAGCGGAACAGCGGCGGTCGCGGCACCGGCGAGCAGGATGGAGCCGGCGCGGAGCGTGAACCCGTGGCGGGCGGCGAGTCGCGCGGCCGCGGCGACGGCGCGGCCGGGATCGCCGAGGATCGCGGCGGTCGAACCGGTGGCGCTGATCCGACCGTCGACCTCGAGCGTGACCGCCCTGTTGTCGAGGGCACCGGCCCGGTCGAACGGGGTCCACGGGCCGACCACGTAGGCGGCGGCCGACGTGTTGTCGGCCACGACGTCGGCGAGGCTGAAGCGGAAATCCCGGTACCGGGAGTCGATGATCTCCAGTGCAGGGGCGACCGCGGCGATGACCGCCGCCAGCGGACGTCCGGATCCGGCGCCGTCGATATCCGTGCCGTCGATGTCGGAGGCGAGAAGGTACGCGACCTCCGGCTCGATGCGCGGGTGGATGGCCGACCGCCGGTCGAACACCGCGTCGTCGTCGAGGCGCATCGCATCGGTGAGGGTGCCGATGGTCACGTCGCTCACGCCCATCTGCTGCGCCTTCGCCTGACTCGTGAAGCCGAGCTTCAGACCGGTGAGGCGCTCGCCGCGGGCGAGTCGGCGGGCGATCAGCGCGTGCTGCGTGGCGTAGGCGGTATCGAGCCCGACCTCCTCGGTGGAGGAGAACTGGTTGATCGCCGTCGCGGTGCGCTGCGCGGTGTCGAGCGCGGCGGCGAACACCGCGTCGGCGGTCATGCGGTCACCTCGATCGAGCGGCCGGCGACGAGGTCGAGGGCGACGTCGACGATCATGTCCTCCTGGCCGCCCACCATCCGGCGGCGTCCCAGCTCCACGAGGATGTCACGCGCATCGAGGCCGTGCTTCTCGGCCGCGCGCTCGGCGTGCAGCAGGAAGCTCGAGTACACCCCGGCGTAGCCGAGGGTGAGGGTCTCGCGGTCGACGCGGACCGGGCGGCGCTGCAGCGGACGCACCAGTTCCTCCGCCGCATCCTGCAGGGCGAACAGGTCGCAGCCGTGCTCCCAGCCGAGCAGATCCGCCACCGCGATGAACGCCTCGATCGGGCAGTTGCCGGCTCCGGCGCCCTGCCCTGCGAGCGAGGCATCGACCCGGTACACGCCGTGCTCGACGGCGGTGATGCTGTTGGCGACGCTCAGGGACAGGTTCTCGTGGGCGTGGATGCCGATCTGCGTGCCGGGGTCGAGCACGTCGCGATAGGCGTCGACGCGGTCGGCGACGTCGCGCATCGTGAGGCGCCCGCCCGAGTCCGTGACGTACACGCAGTGCGCTCCGGCCGCCTCCATGATCTTCGCCTGCTCGGCCAGCCCGCGCGGGTCGTTCAGGTGGCTCATCATGAGGAAGCCCGAGACGTCCATGCCGTGCTCGCGCGCCCAGGTGATGTGCTGGATCGCGACGTCGGCCTCGGTGCAGTGCGTCGCGACCCGCACGCTCGCGACACCGAGGTCACGGGCCCTGGCGAGGTCGTCGATCGTGCCGATGCCGGGGAGGATCAGGGTGGTCAGGACGGCACGGTCGAGCACCTCGGCGGCCGCCTCGATCCACTGCCAGTCGGTGTGCGCGCCCTGCCCGTAGGCGACGCTCGAACCGCCGAGACCGTCGCCGTGCGCGACCTCGATGGCATCGACGCCCGCGGCTTCGAGAGCACGCGCGATGTCGCGGACCTGATCGGTCGTGTAGCCGTGGCCGATGGCGTGCATGCCGTCGCGGAGGGTGACGTCCTGCACGTACACGCGCGGAGATGCAGTGGTCATGCGGGAACCCCTGTCCGTTCGGCGACGAGTCGCTCGGCCGTGCGCAGGGCGGCCGAGGTCATGATGTCGAGATTGCCCGCGTACTCCGGAAGATAGTGGCCGGCGCCCGCCACTTCCAGCAGGACGGTCACGCGCGTGCCGCGGAACGGGCGGTCGAGTGCGGGCACGTAGGCCTCGTCGACCGCGTCGAACTGCACCTGTTGCTTGAGGCGGTAGCCGCCGACGTAGGCCTGCACGTCGGCGACCATGCCGGCGACCGAGGCGCTGACGGCATCGCGATCCAGTTCGTCGGAGTCGCCCTCGACCAGGCAGAACACGGTGTCGCGCATGATGAGCGGCGGGTCGGCCGGGTTGAGCACGATGATCGCCTTGCCGTGGCCGGCGCCGCCGATCACCTCCAGCGCGCGGGCGGTGGTCTCGGTGAACTCGTCGATGTTGGCTCTGGTGCCGGGACCTGCGGACTTCGAGGCGATCGAGGCGACGATCTCGGCATAGGCCACCGGGGCGACGCGCGACACCGCGGCGACCATCGGCACCGTGGCCTGGCCCCCGCACGTGACCATGTTCACGTTGGTCGCGCCGAGGTGCGCCTCGAGATTCACGACCGGCACGACGTAGGGGCCGATCGCCGCGGGGGTCAGATCGACCATGAGGCGTCCGGCATTGCGCACGAGTGCATCGTTGCGGGCGTGGGCTCCGGCCGAGGTCGCATCGAACACGAGCTCCACATCGGCGAACTCGGGCATCGCGATCAGGCCGTCCACGCCTTCATGGGTCGTGGCGACACCGAGCCGTCGCGCACGGGCGAGCCCGTCGGAGTTCTCGTCGATGCCGGCCATCGCGACCACGTGCAGGGTGGTGGAGAGCCGCTTGACCTTGATGAGCAGGTCGGTGCCGATGTTGCCCGAGCCGATGATGGCGATGCCGACGGTCATGCCGCAGCCCCTTCCGTTGTCGTGCCCGATGTGCCGGATGCCGTGCCGAAGAAGTCGGCACGCACCTCGCCGAGACCGTCGAGCCGGGCGCGGTACACCCCGGCGGTCGCGTCGACCATCGGGCCGAGCGCTCCGGAGAGGATCACCTCGCCCGCGCGCAGCGGCTGCCCGCGTCGGGCGACCTCGCGTGCCAGCCACGCCACCGCGATCACCGGGCTGCCCAGGCACGCGGCCCCGGATCCCGTCGAGACCGGACGGCCCTCGCGGTCGAGGGCCATGCCGAGTGCGGTCAGGTCGAACCCGTCGAGGCGTCGCGGCGTGGTGCCGAGCACGACCGCCCCGCTGGAGGCGTTGTCGGCGATGGTGTCGGTGATGCGGATGTCCCACCCGGCCACGCGGGAGTCGACGACCTCGATCGCGGGCAGCACGAACTCGGTGGCCCGGATCACATCGGCGACGTGCGTGGTGGGGGAGTCGAGGTCGCTGCCGAGCACGAAGGCGACCTCGGCCTCGGCGCGCGGCTGCAGGAACCGCGCGAGGTCGATCGGCTCGCGGTCGGCGAACATCATGTCGTCGAGCAGCACGCCGTAGTCGGGGCTGTCGACGCCGAGCTGCGTCTGCACGGCGGGGGAGGTGAGACCGATCTTGCGGCCGACCACCCGTCGACCCTCGTCCAGGCGCCGGGCGATGCCGAGCGACTGCACCGTGTACGCCGCATCCTGATCCGTCTCGCCGAGCAGGTCGCGCACCGGCGCGCACGGGCGCCCCGACTCGGCTGCGAGCCGCAGCCGCTCGTCCGCAGCGCGCACGGCGTCGGAATCCTGGATGCCGGTCACAGCTGCACGCACACGTTCGTCGGCTCGGTGTAGAACTCGAGCGAGTGGTGGCCACCCTCGCGGCCGATGCCCGAGAGCCCGACACCGCCGAAGGGGCTCCGCAGGTCGCGCAGATACCAGGTGTTGACCCACGACATGCCGGTGCGCATCTGCTGCGCCACGCGGTGTCCGCGGGTGAGGTCGGTGGTCCAGGTGACGGCGGCGAGCCCGTAGTCGGTGTCGTTCGCCAGTCGGATCGCCTCTTCCTCGGTGTCGAACGGGATGAGCGCTGCGACCGGACCGAACACCTCTTCGCGCACGGTGCGGTGGCTGTTGTCGAGGCCCGTCCACAGGGTCGGCTCGATCCAGGATCCGCCGTCGAGTCCGTCGCCGAGGGTGGGGATGCCACCGCCGGCGAGCACGGTCGCACCCTCCGCGACGGCGAGGTCGAAGTAGGAGCGGACCTTCTCGCGGTGCGCCTGCGAGATGAGGGGACCGGTGGTCGTGGCCGGGTCTTCCGGGCGGCCCAGACGCAGACGGGCGGCGTGCTCGGCCAGACCGGCGGCGACATCGTCGAAGACTGCACGCTGCACGTAGATGCGCTCGGTGCACAGGCACACCTGGCCGGTGTTGAGATACGTGGAGCGGGCGAGGCCGGCGATGGCGGCGTCGAGGTCGGCATCCGCGAACACGAGCGCGGCGTTCTTGCCGCCGAGTTCGAAAGAGACGGGGCGCACGCGCGGGGCGACCGCCCGCATGATGGCCGAGCCGGTGGACGATTCGCCGGTGAAGGTGACCCCGTCGATGCCCGGGTGCTTCGTGAGTGCCTCGCCCGCGGAGTCGGCGCCGAAACCGTGCACGACGTTCACGACGCCGGCCGGCACCCCCGCCTCGGCGAGGATCTCGGCGAGCAGCGTGGCCGAGGAGGGCGTCTCCTCCGAGGGCTTGATCACGACCGTGTTGCCGGTGGCGAGGGCCGGAGCGAGCTTCCACGTGAGCAGCAGCAGCGGCAGGTTCCACGGCACGATCACGGCGACGACGCCGAGCGGCTTGCGCACCGCGTAGTTCAGCGCGCGGCGACCGTCGGGCAGCTCGGTCAGGAACGAGTCGAGTCCGGCCGTCGAGACCGTGTCGGCGAAGGAGCGGAAGTTCGCGGCGGCCCGGGCCACATCGAGGTCGCGGGCGAGAGCCTCGGGCTTGCCGGTGTCGCCCACCTCGGCCGCGACGAGCTCGTCCGAACGGCGGTCGATCGCGTCGGCGAACCCGCGCAGCAGACGGGCGCGCTCGGCGACCGTCATCCGCCCCCACGGTCCGTCGAACGCCGCGCGGGCTGCGGCCACGGCGCGGTCGACCTGCTCGGTGCCGGCCTCGTGCACCTCGGCGATGATCGAACCGTCGACCGGGCTGATCTTCCGGAAGGTGGCGATGCCCTCCACGCGCTCGCCGGCGATCATGTTGTGGATCGCGCGGGGCGCCCGCTCCGGCTCAGGGGCACGGAGGGGAGGCGTCATCGTCTCGGAAGGCATGGGCTCAGGCTAAGAAGGTTCGAGGGATGCCGACAAATACTCTCTTGATGCACTGCCATGCCCATACGGCTATAGTCCGGATCATGGTCACCGATCGACTGCTCGACGGACGGGTCAAGATCCGCCACCTCGTCCTCGTCACCGCCATCGCCGACGAAGGCACCCTGGTGCGCGCCGCCGAGTCGCTGCACATCACCCAGCCCGTCGTCACCCGCGGTCTCCGCGAGGTCGAAGACGTCTTGGGTGTGCCGCTGTTCGAGCGGCTGCCGCGCGGCGTCAGGCCCACGCAGTACGGGTACTCGTTCATCGAGCGCGCACGTTCCGTGCTCGCCGAGCTTCGTGCCGCGGGGGAGGAGGTGCGGCTGCTGCAGTCGGGTCAGCTCGGCACCGTCACGGTCGGCACGCACCTCGCCGGCTCGAACCTGCTGCTGCCACGGGCCATCGCCGCGCTGAAGGCCGAGCATCCACGGCTCACCGTCGTCGTCCGCGAGGGCACGCCCGACACCCTCCAGCAGCTGCTGCTCGCGGGCGACCTCGACCTCACGGTCGGGCGGCTCTCACCCACGGTGCCCGTGCGACTCGAGCAGGAGCGCCTGCATCTGGAACCGATCCGCCTGGTCGCGCGCGCCGGTCATCCGGTGCTGGGCGGGGTCAAGGCGAACTCCCTCGCCGAGCTGATCAGCTACCCGTGGATCTTCCCGGTCGCTCAGACCGCGCTGCGGGCCGAGCTCGAAGCCGTCTTCTTCCACGAGGGATTGCCCCTCCCGCCCGACCGCGTCGAGTGCACCTCGATGTTGACGCTGCGCACCCTGCTCATCTCGACCGATGTGATCGCGGCGCTCCCGATGTTCATCGCCGTCGACGACCGGGAGCTGCGGATCCTTCCCACGCCCCTGAGCTCCATCCGCCGTTCGGTCGGCGTCACCGTGCCGAAGGACCGGGCGCCGTCGCCCGCGGCATCCGCCCTGTTGGCCCATCTGCGCGAAGAGGGGGCGCGCCTGGCGGAGCTCGAACGCGAGTATGCGGAGACGGAGCCCCGCTTCGCCGGCTGATATGTCCGAATGGTCATAGCTCTGACCCGTATGGATATTGGACAGCATCGCTCCCACAGGGTGAACCTGATGAGAACGACACGACGTCGTGACGATCTCACCCGATTCAGCCAATGGAGGCGACATGGCCGGCTCTCCCTACGTGCCCGATGCGAAGAAGTACCGCCCGGAGGATTTCCAGCGCGTCGAGGGTGAACCGGCCGATCCCGACCCCTCCAGCTGGGGCATGCAGCCCGACGGCACGTTCCTGCCGCCGGAGCACACGCCGTCCGTCCCGCGCGACGTCTTCGTCGACTGGCCGGGGCAGCTCGACTACCGCGACCCCGAGACCTACGCACTCAATGCGACCGCCGAGGCGTTCTACCCGATCGTGGTGAACACCAGCCACTCGTGGCAGTGCATCTACGACTGGGACGGCCGTCGCCTGATGCTGCACTACGGCGGCGGCAACCACTGGAAGCTCTACGACATCACCGACCCGCGCGACCTCACCATCGTCGACGAGGAGCAGTGGGGCTGGGACGACCCCCGCCCGCAGTTCGGCGCCACCACGGTGCAGTGGAACCAGAAGCTCGGCAAGCACATCGCGATCCAGGCGAGCGAGACCCCGCGGTACTTCCTCAAGGGGCGCGTCGCCAACAAGTGGATCGACGACACCGTCGAGGGGCAGCTGAAGGAGTGGGAGGGTCTGCGCGGCTTCCGCACCTGGGAGATGAACGGCCCGAGCCCCCGCGACTGGACGCTCCTCACCGAGGTCTCGACCGACCCGAACCACGGGCCGGACGAGATCCAGGAGGGCAACGGCGTGCTCGACCTGCCGGTCTACTACGGCGACAAGTACCTGTTCGTGGCGACCGCGCCCGACAACACCTTCACCAACCAGCCGTACAAGACCACGCTGTGGACGGCGGGTCACGCCGCCTACGACGTGTCGGACCCTGCGAAGCCCGAGCTGCTCTCGAGCTGGTGGGTGCCCGGATCCCGTGCCGGCGAGGAGACGGACTCCGAGTACCTCGCCGACAACGAGCGCTGGAACAACAAGACCTCGTGGTTCGGCTCGCGCATGGGCATCTTCCTGCCGCGCTCGGTCGAGTCGGGGTGGAAGTACGGCTACGCCGCCCAGGGTGGCCAGGGCTTCTTCGTGCTCGATGTGTCCGACCCCACGAACATCGACCACGTCGGCTGGTGCCACCTCCCGGTCAGCGTCGCCGGCACCGAGGGCGACAACGTCGACACCACTCAGGTAGAGGAGACGGGATACGTCTACGTCTCGGGCTACCCGATGAACACCGACTGCTACGAGCCGGCCAAGGAGATCTATCAGATCGACGTGAGCGACCCGACGAACCCTCGGGTCGTGCGGACGCTCCCCCGCCCGACGCCGCCGGCAGAGGCCGCGTTCACCGACTGGGCGCAGCGCCGCGGATCGTTCGGTCCCAAGCGCTCGGGCTACTTCACCAACACGGGCACGCCGCACGGCGGAGTCATCCCTTACGCGTTCTACGCCGCGGGTCTGCAGATCTTCGACGTGCGAGACCCGGAGAACCCCAAGGTCGGGGCGTACTTCGTTCCGCCGATCGGCCTCAAGGACGACGATGACCTCGCCGCCCCCGTGCACGGCATCTTCGTCGAGTGGGACCGCAACGTGATCTGGCTCTTCGCCAACCACGGCATCTACGCCGTCTCGACTCCGCTGCTGGGTGAGGTCGTCGTCGGGCTCCCCGCCGCCGAAGGCTGAACTCTTCCCGGAAACTCCGGTGTCCGTCCTCCGACAAGGGGCTGAGTGGACGGACACCGGCTCCCGACCCCTGACGATCCCTCCCGAAAGCGATCCATGACTCAGACAGTTAGGCCCTGGCCGGCCCTGTGGGCGCTGTGCATCGGCTTCTTCATGATCCTCGTCGACACGACGATCGTGGCGATCGCCAACCCGGTCATCCTCGCGACGTTCGACGCCGACCTGACCACGGTCATCTGGGTCACCAGCGCCTACCTGCTCGCCTACGCGGTTCCGCTGCTGGTGACGGGTCGCCTGGGGGATCGCTTCGGTCCCAAGCGGGTCTATCTCGTGGGGCTCGTGCTGTTCACCCTCGCCTCGCTCGCGTGCGGCCTGGCCGGAAGCATCGAGATGCTCATCGCGGCTCGCGCCGTGCAGGGTTTCGGTGCCGCCCTGATGACGCCGCAGACCATGGCGATCATCGCGCGGGTGTTCCCGCCGCGCGGTCGGGGTCAGGCGATGGGGGCGTGGGGCGCTGTCGGAGGGCTCGCGACACTCGTCGGTCCGATCCTCGGCGGCGTGCTCACCGACACCGTCGGCTGGGAGTGGATCTTCTTCGTCAACGTTCCCGTCGGGGTCGTCGCGTTCGTCGTCGCTTGGCGCTTGGTGCCCGATCTCGAAGGACACCCGCACCGCTTCGATATGGTCGGCGTCGCGCTGTCCGGACTCGGCCTGTTCCTGCTGGTGTTCGGCATCCAGGAGGGCGAGGTCTACGACTGGGGGGTGATGTTCGGCCCGGTCACGGTGTGGGGCGTCATCGTCACCGGCGTCGTGCTCCTGGTGCTCTTCGTGGTGTGGCAGCGCGTCAATCGCGCAGAGCCCCTGATGCCCCTCAGCCTGTTCCGCGATCGCAACTTCTCGGTCGCGAACGCCACGATCTTCCTCGTGGGCGTCGGCATCACGGCCATGCCCGTTCCTCTCGCCTTCTACTTCCAGGTCGCCCGCGGGCTTGACCCGACGCTCGCAGCGCTCATGCTCGCACCGATGGCGGTCGTCTCGGGGGTGCTCGGGCCGTTCGTCGGCAAGCTGAGCGACCGGATCGGCCCGCGGTGGGTGACCTTCGCGGCCTTCGTCGTCTCGGCGCTGGCGATGGCCTGGTATGCGGCGACGATGACGATCGACGCACCGTTCTGGCTCCTTCTGCTTCCCTCCGCTCTGCTGGGGGTCGGTGTGTCCGGGATGTTCGGGCCGCTCGCGTCGACGGCCACGCGCAACCTGCCGCACACCCAGGCGGGAGCGGGATCCGGCGTGTACTCCACGACCAGGCAGATGGGATCCGTGATCGGATCGGCGCTGCTGGCCGTGCTGATGAACGTGACGCTCGCCGCGCACATCTCCGGTTTCGTGCCCGGCGCGATCCACCCGGGGAGCGAGCTGTCGGCGGAGGACGGGAGCGGGCTGGCCACGGCCATGTCGCAGTCGCTGCTGCTCTCGGCCATCGCCTTCGCCGTGTGCGCGGTCGTCGTGGTGTTCTTCGAGAAGCCACGGCCCTGGGGTGCACCGGCCACCCCGCAGACGGCGGGTTCTGTTGTGAGAGAGGGACGATGATGGCGGCGATCGCAGTGGATCCAACATCCAGAACGAGTCCGATGACGAGCAAGAAGCGGGAGAAGGCTCCGATGAACGAGAGATCCGGAGGCGGACGGCTCGTCGTCGACGCCCTGAAGAAGGACTACGAACTGGATGGCGCCGCCGTCCCCGTGGTCAAGGACGTCACCTTCACGATCGAGCCGGGGATGTTCTACTCGCTGCTCGGCCCGTCGGGATGCGGCAAGACGACCACGCTGCGCTGCGTCGCCGGTCTCGAGCGGAGCAACGGCGGCGTCATCTCCCTCGACGGCAACGTGCTGTCGACAGGCACCGAGCACGTGTCGCCGGACAAGCGCGACATCGGCATGGTGTTCCAGAACTACGCGATCTGGCCGCACATGACCGTGTTCGCCAACGCGATCTTCCCGCTGCAGGTCGCGGGTTCGAAGCTTCCGAAGCAGGAGGCGCGCAAGCGGGCGATGGAGGCGCTGGAGCTCGTGCAGCTCGACCACCTCGCCCAGCGTCCGGCCACCGCGCTCTCGGGCGGTCAGCAGCAGCGCCTGGCCCTCGCTCGTGCGCTGGCCCACCGACCCCGCCTGCTGCTGCTCGACGAGCCGCTGTCGAACCTCGACGCCAAGCTGCGCGACACCATGCGCAACGAACTTCGGAGTCTGCAGCGCACCCTCGGCATCAGCGCCCTGTACGTGACGCACGACCAGTCCGAGGCGCTGTCGATGTCCGACCGGGTCGCGGTCATGAACGGCGGGCGCATCGTGCAGGAAGCCTCTCCCCGCGAGCTCTACGACCAGCCGGCCGACCGGTTCGTGGCGGATTTCGTCGGTCGCGCGAACATGATCCCCGCCGTGGTGATCGAGCGCGACGGTGCCGGCGACGCGGTGGTCGAGGCGCTCGGCACCCGGCTGCAGACCCCCGTGCCCGACGAGGTCTCGGCGGGCGACCAGGTCACGCTGACCTTCCGCCCCGAGACCGTGCGCTGGCACGAGACCGCTGTCGACCGCCCGAACGTGCTTCCCGTGCGCATCGTGCGTGTGGAGTTCCTCGGCGAGATCGTCGAGTACGAGGCCGAGGTGCTCACCGAGGGCGAGCCCGTCGCCACGATCGTCGGCCGCGGGGCACCGCAGGCGACACCCCCCGAGGGCGGCAGGGTCTTCCTCGAACTGGTCCCGCACGCCTGCCGCGTGCTGGGCGCCTGACGCAACCCGCACCACACCCGCAATCACACACCTGATGTCAGAGAGGACATTCAGATCATGAAGAGAACACTGGGAGCAGTCGCCATCACGGCGGTCTTCGCACTCGCCCTGACCGGATGCAACACGTCGACCGAGGCCGCCGGCGGTGACAGCGCGCTCAAGGGCGACGCCGCCTCGGCCACCTGCGACGCCGCGGAGATCGGAGCGATCACCCGCTGCGAGAACTTCTACGACGACTACTGGCCCGAGATCGACAAGCAGCTCGACACGCTCTACGAAGAGGCCAAGAAGGCCGACGGCGGCACGCTGGTCATCTGGGACTGGTACGAGCTGTCGCCCGACGTGATCGAGCAGTTCAACAAGCGCTTCCCCGACATCAAGGTCGAGACCAGGGGCCTCACCTACAACCTGTCGTCGGCGATCATCTCGGCCAAGGCCACGGGTTCGCGCAACACCGATGTGGTGTCAGGCTCGATCACCTCGATGGCCGCCATGTACGACGAGGGCTTCTGGGAGAAGGTCGACTGGGAGAGCTTCGGCGTTCCGAAGGAGTTCCTGACCATCGGCGCCCCCGAGCTCATGCCCGACAGCATCAACGGCACGCTCATCCAGTACAACACCGACAAGGTCGAGTCGGTGCCGGAGACGCTCGACGGGCTGCTGGCCCCCGAGTACAAGGACAAGGTGTCGGTCGCCGGCTACAACGCGGTGGTCTTCGCCGGATACGGCATGGCCGAGGGCGAAGACAAGATGGTCTCGCTGATCGACGAGCTGATGTCGTCGGGCAACCTGAAGCTGCTGGAGGACCAGGGTGCTCCGCTGTCGAGCGGTGACGTGCCGATCGCGCTGAACCAGACGCTGTTCAACCCGAACCCCGCGCTGCAGGTCTCGCCGTTCGAGCACGCGGGGGTCTGGGCGCAATTCTCCGGAGTGAACTCCGACGCCAAGAACAAGCCGGGTGCGGCGCTCTGGACCCTGTGGAACGCGTTCGACCCCGACTGGATCACACTCCGCATGACGGACGAGCGCTTCGCCAGCACCCAGGTGCCGTTCGCGGGGCTTCCGGCCGCGACGTTCGCCGAGTCCACCGGGCTCATGAAGACGAACTCCGATGCACTGCTGCTCGGCCTCGACAACGGGGCCGAGACCGAGACGCAGGCCACTCGTGACGACTGGCAGGCCATGATCAACGCCGCCGACAAGGCGCTGAACGGATAACGATGTTCAAGGCAGGACGGACCACGGGGCGAAAGCGTCCCACCACGATGACGATCGCGATGATCGTCGCGGGCGCGGTCATCTTCATCCTTCTCGCGGTACCGCTGATCGTCCAGGTGATCACCGCGTTCCGTGGTCCGTTCCTGCCCTTCGGCGTCTCCTCGGCCCAGTGGGGTGTCGAGAACTTCGTCACCCTCTGGCAGCTGCGCGAAGATTTCTGGGGCGTGCTGGGCGCGACCGGCGCCTTCGTCGGCGGCTCCACGCTGCTCACGCTCCTGATGGCATTCGGCCTCGCCTGGGTCACGGTGCGCACGGACGCCCCGTGGCGGCGCCTCATCTCGGTGCTGGTGATCGTGCCGTACATCATCCCGCCGATCGTGAAGGCGCAGGCCTACCTGCTGATGCTGTCGCCCGAGTCGGGCGTGCTCAACCAGATGCTGCGACTGCTGCCGTTCGCGAGCGACGTGCCGATCGACCCGTACGCGTTTCCGACCATGATCTTCATCCAGGCGCTGACGAACGTCACTTTCCCGTACCTGATGATCGTGCCCATCCTGACGAACATGGACGGCTCGCTCGAGGAGTCGGCGCGGGTGTCCGGGGCCTCGTGGCCGCAGACCCTGCGTCGGGTGACGCTGCCGATGCTCTGGCCCGGCCTGCTCGGCGTGACCGTGCTCACCTTCATCCTCGGCCTCGGCAGTCTCGAGGTGCCACTGCTGTTCGGCCAGGAGTCGGGGCGCGACATCTTCGCCCTCAAGCTCTGGACGCTCATCAGCTCCAACGCGGGCGAGCTGCCCCAGTACGGGCTGGCCGCCGCGTGGGGCCTGGTGTTCCTCGTGATCACGACCATCGCCTTCGCGATCTATCTGCGAGCCACGCGCAACGCCGAGCGAAGAGCCTCGGTGTCGGGCAAGGGCTTCCGGCCGTCGACCATGCGGATGGGGCCGTGGAAGATCCCGGTCATGCTGCTGGTCGCCGTGTTCATCCTGCTCACCGGCATCCTCCCTCTTCTGGCGCTGCTGTGGGCGGCGATCACCCCGTACCCTGTGGCATTCTCGATCGACGCGATGCTCGGCAGCACCGACTTCGGAGCGTTCGGTACGGTGCTCGCCGACCCGGAGTTCTGGGTGTCGCTCGGGCGCACGGTCATCATCGCGGGCGGCAGTGCCACGATCGCCGTCGTCTTCGCCACGGTGCTCGCGTACGGCATCGCCCGCAGCAAGAAGACCTGGTGGGTGAAGGCCATGGACCTGTTCGCGTCGTCGTCGGTCGCGATCCCCGCGACCATCGCCGGCTTCGCGATGTTCCTCACCTTCATGGTGATCAACCCTTACATCCCGATCGCGGGCACGCTGCTCGCCCTCGTGATCGCGTACTCCTACCGGGTGTCGATCGCCTACCGCTCGTCGTACAGCGCGACGCTGCAGATCCGACCCGAGCTGGAAGAGGCGGCGCTCACCAGCGGAGCGAGTCGGTTCGAGGGGTTCCGCCGCATCATCGCGCCCCTGCTGATGCCCACCGTGATGGCGGTGTGGATCCAGATGTTCATCCTCGGCACCAACGAGTTCACGCTCCCGGCGTTCCTGGCGACCCCGTCGTCGCGGCCGCTGTCGATGTACATCTACGCGATGATCAACCCGCGCTCGGCGCAGCTCTATGCACCCGACCAGGGTGCCGCGATGGCGCTGATCTTCACGCTGATGGTCTTCGCGATCGGCTACGGCCTGCAGTGGGCGCTCTCTCGCCGGGCGATCGGTCGGGCGCGCAAGCCCGTCGCCGCGGGCCTCCCCGACCTCGCCGCGACCCCGGTTCCTGCCGGCGATTCGGCGACCGTGACCCTGGCCGTGCAGCGTCAGAAGGGGCGTGCGAAGGGCTGATCCGTCGCCGCACCGCGTTCTCCGGCCGCGAGTGCACGGCTTGTTGTCGAGTGCACGGCTTGTCGACGCGACGGAGCCGTGCACTCGGCGAGACGCCGTGCACTCGACGACGACGACGACGACGGCACGCGGCGGTGAGGTGAAGAGAGCGTCAGGTCCAGACGCCGGTCGCGATCGCGGCTGTCTCCCCGGAGATCGCGTTGGCGGTGATGAGTCGGCGGGTGGCTTCGGCGAGCAGCGCCTTCATGTCACGGATCGCGGCGGACCACTCCCGGTGGGCACGCTCGTAGGCGTTCTGCGCGTCACCGGTCCACGTGTCCTTCAGCTGGGTCGCCGCGGCATCGAGGGTGTCGAGCTCGTGTTCGAAGCCGCGCACGGTGAGGGCGAGCCGTGCGACGGCGTTTGCGACGGCATCGTGGTCGACGGCGACTCTCATCGTTCCTCCGAGAGTTCGTGGGACAGGTCGAGTTCGCGGAGCACGTAGGGCTGGAGGTGCATCACGCTTCATCCTCAGCGGATTCAGGCACGCTCATGTCGATTTCGCGGAGAGTGTACGGCTGCGCGACCTTGTCTGTGAGGAAGTAGGTGTAGAAGATCACGGCCGCCTCGTCGGCGGTGAAGACCTCGTTCGGGTAGACCGTCGTGCTGTAGCGGCCGTCGTCCCAGTGGATCACTTCGGTCGGTTCGCCGGAGAGGTCGCCGTCTGGCCGACCAATCGTGTACTGGTGTGGGGTGCCGTCTGGATCGACGTAGCGGACCTCGATCGTGAGTGCTTCCGCGGTTCCTGCGCACTGCATGTATTCGTCGTTGAACGGGATGCTCTCCAGCAGATCCGCACCCTCCGGCGCGCGCCACAGGCTCCACGCCCAGAACGACGACCCGTTCATCCGGTTCAACGCAAAACGAATCTCCTCCGGATAAGGGCGGAGGTCGTCGAGAAGAGCACCCCGCGTGAAGCCGTTGATCTGGTCGATGTGTGTAGGTTTCGTCACGGTACTTCCTTCAATATCACTCGAACGATCTGAATCTTCTCGCCGTCGAGCATGGCAGTCGCTGGTCGCTCGACGCTCAGCGTGCTGTCAAAACCCCTCTGCGCAGCATTTTGAGTGCCCCCGCCGCTCTTGACCTCGATCGCTGTGTAGGTCCCGTCAGCATTCCGGTAGAGCCCGTCGAAGTAGCGGTGTTGATCGGTCGAAGCTCCTGGTTGCCGGAACCCCTCGATGATCGCACGCACCTTGTCGCGGATGACGTCGACTCCGAGCCTCTCCTCGACCTGGTCGAGACCGATCTTCTCGGCGTCGACCCAGGGCCGTTGGCCGTCGCCGTTGTACTGGCCGAGCACGTTGCGTCCACCGTGGGTGGGGTGCGGCGGCGGGCCCTCAGCAGCGTTGGTGGCGGATTCGTTTGCCCATCGACCGGCGGCGTGTCCCGCTGCGGCGAGGCCGGCGGCGGCTACTCCCGCGCCGGCCCAGGCCAGGCCACCGCCGGGCACTGCACCGACGCCGGTGACCGCGACGGCTCCCCCTCCTCCCATCATCGTTCCACCGCCGACCACGAGTGCGACGCCGCCGAGGAGCTCGAGGATGGTGTCGGGGTGCTCCCACAGCGTCTGCGCCGACACCGCGAGCATGTCGAGCGTCGCCCGGAAGGGCCGGACGACGGCGACGTCGAAAGCGATGGTCGTGATCGCGCGCTGCGCCGCACTCGCTGCTTCCGCATCGGTCAGCGGCATCCGTGCGGCGGCTGCCGCTTCGTCCAGCCGGGAGGCGCGGTCGCGGGCGAAGACCTCGAGTGTCATCCGCGCGTTGAACAGCACCTCTCGCGCTTCGTCGTGTGCGGGGCCGGACGGATCGATGAACGGCACGTCGATCTCGGGATATCGCAGGCCTTGTCCCGTACGCAGTTCGCGCATGGACGCGCGATGAGTGGCCAGCGCCGTCATGGCCTGCTGTTCGGCCTCGTTCCAGAGGGTGATCGCACGGTCTGCTTCGTCCTGCGCCCACTCCAGGGCATCTGCCCAGGTGAACAACGCATTCGCCCCGGCTCGAAGCCCTTCGCCGGCGTCTTTCCAATGCAGGAGTTGGCGCTGGAACCGTTCCAGGTAGGCGTCGTACGCGTCGCCCTTCCAGGTGCCGTCGTCATCCAGGCGGGACAGGTCATCGCGCACCTGGGTCGCCGCCGTGCTGTGCGCCTTCCATGCCTCTGCGGTCGCTCGCGCGTCTGACACCGACCCGGGGATGAGATCCGTCGCGGACTGCGACTGCCCGAGTTCCATCAGTCGTCCCAGATCATCGCGTCGACCTCGGCCTTCGCCGCGTCGGTGCCCTCTTCGAAGACGCGCGCGGTTGTCTCGAGCCGGTCCGCGAAGTCCTCAGCATCAGCGACCCGCGCCGTCAGCCCCGAGGACCACTTCGTGCCGAAGTCTGCTGCCGCAGCGACGATCCACTCATGCCCCGCATCGGCCGGCTCCGCGATCTCCGAAGAGCCGAGGCCGACGACAGCTCGGCGTGCCTTGGTCGACATGGCGCGCAGCACATCGGTGTCGATCTCGTAGTCCTGCGCCATCCTGCCCTCCGATGAATCGCTGCCATCTTCATCACAGCAGCCCCAAAAGGGGACTATATGTCCTCAAGTGAGGACTGACAACCCTTCAACAACGGACGGAACCTGCGGATGCGACGCGCTTGTCCGCCGAACAGTCGACAGACACGGCGCTCGCAAACGCCTAGCGTGCTTATGGCGCGGCGTCCCTTTCGTCGCGTGCGGGAGAGGAGGGCGTGGAATGCGCCTACGAGAACCTTCGGCCAAGGCGGGGATCGTCGTCGGAGCGCTGTTCATCCTGCCGATGATCGGGGTCGTCCTCGGGGCGATGGACGTCTTCGTCGGGTATGCCTGGTCGCTACTGGCGGTCATCGCTCTGGTGGTCTTCACTGCGAGAGCGTTCCGCGGTCCCGGCGAGAGTCTGGAGCCCCGGCCGTGGTGGCGGATGACGACGACGGCGCTCTCCAGTGCGGTCCTTTCCGCCCTCTTCGCGATTCAGGCCGTCACCGGCCTCTTTCGAGCGAGCAGCACGCCGTTCCCGCTCGCCGTCACCGTCGGTGCGCTGCTGGCGCTCGTGGTCGCCGGAGCGTACGCGTTCTCCGCGACCAGCCTCATCGGTGTCGAGAGGGCGCGAGAGGCCGTGACGCGATGACGAAGGCGGAGCGCCCGCGCACTCTGGGGTGGTGGTTCGTCCTCCTGAGCGCGCTGGGCGCGGTGTTGATCTGGTTCGTCTTCATCGGTCAGTATGCCGACGGCCGCGAGATCGAAGGCCAATGCTTCGGGAATGTGCCCCCAGGGGCTGTGGCGACAGAAGACTCCTCCGCCTACGAAGCCGACATCACGTTCCTGCCCCCGGGTCGACAGTGCACCTACGCCGCCACGGACGGCGGCACGATCACCACCCAGACCGGTGAGTCTCGGGTCCCGATCGCGTTCCTCGCCACCGGACTCGGGCTCCTCGCGCTCGTCTTGACCTGGGCGTTCCGACGGCGGACCACCGCGATGCAGCAGGTCCTCACCCACTCCGCGCTCCTCGTCCTCGGCCTGGGATGGGCCACGATCGCCATCTACGCCAACGGATAGCCGCGCGCTCCCGCGCCCGGCCGCGAGTGCACGGCTTCGTGTCGAGTGCACGGCGTATCAACGCAAGGAAGCCGTGCACTCGTCGAGATCCCGTGCACTCGACAGCGCAGGCCTCCAGGCAATTGACCAGCGGTGTCTCTTGACTTTTGGATCCAGTATCCATTCAATGGGAACAGCAGCAGATCAAGGGGGAGGAGGCGACATGCACATCGGGTACGCCGCGATGCTCGAGCAGGTCGAGCCGACCGCCGTGATCGAGAACTGCGTCCTCGCCGAGGCGCACGGGTTCCGCGGGATCATGGCCACCGATCACTTCCAGCCGTGGCTTCCGCGCCACCGCAACGCCGCGCACGTGTGGACCATGCTCGGCGCGATCGGCGCGCACACCACGGGCGACCTGGGCCCCGGGGTCACCACACCGGGCTTCCGCACACACCCCGCCGTCGTCGCTCAGGCCGCAGCGACCCTCGCGGCGCTGTACCCGGGGAGGGCCTGGCTCGGCGTCGGATCGGGGGAGGCGCTGAACGAGCACATCGTCGGTGACTATTGGCCCGAACCCGCGGAGCGCATCGACCGCATGTTCGAAGCCGTCGACCTGATCCGCAAGCTCTTCACCGCCTCCCTCGCCGGTCGCGACACCCGCCACCGCGGCGAGCACTTCCGGATGGAGTCGACCAGGCTCTGGACGATGCCGCCGACCGCCCCGCCGGTCTATGTCGCCACCGCGGGTCCTGCCACCGCCCGCCGCGCCGGCCGGAACGCCGACGGGCTGATCACGACCTCCGCCGAGGTGGAGCGCCTCGCCCCGCTGCTCGCCCGGTTCGGCGAGGGCGCCCGGGAGGCGGGACACGACCCCGAGCGGCTTCCGAAGGTGCTGCAGCTGCGCCTCTCGTGGGCGCCGACCGAGGAGCAGGCCCTCGCGAACGCGCTCACCGAATGGCCGATCGCCGGACTCCGGATGCGCCGGGGCGACGTGCGCTCGCCGTACGACTTCGAACAGCTCGTCCGCGGAGTGACGGCCGACGACATGCGGGCGTCGATGCTCATCTCCGCCGACCCTGACGAGCACCGGGCGCAGATCCAGCGGTACGTCGACCTCGGCTTCACGCGCATCTACCTGCACAACGTCGGACCCGACCAGCGCGAGTTCCTCGAGGTCTTCGGTCGCGACGTCCTCCCGAAGGTGCACGCATGAGCGCCCCCGCGATCAGTGTCTTCGCCCTCACCGGCATGGGCGAGGTACACCCCGGCGACGACCTGGTCGCCCTGATCCTCGCCACGGGCGTCGAGCTCGCCCACGGCGACATCCTCGTCGTGACCTCGAAGATCGTCTCCAAGGCCGAGGGGCGCTACGTGCAGGCTGCCGACCGCGAGGAGGCGATCACCGCCGAGACCGTGCGCCTCGTCGCCTCCCGCACCTACGACGGTCACACCATGCGCATCGTCGAGAATCGCCTCGGGATGGTCTCGGCGGCTGCCGGTGTCGACGCCAGCAACACCCCCGACGGCTGGGTGCTGCTGCTTCCCGAAGATCCGGACCGGTCGGCGCGTGCGCTCGCCGCAGGGCTGCGGGCCGCCACCGGGGCAGAGGTGGGCGTGATCCTCAGCGACACCCTCGGCCGCCCCTGGCGTGAAGGACAGACCGACGTCGCGATCGGCGGCGGAGGCGTGCACATGATCGCCGACCTCCGCGGCACGACCGACCAGGCGGGCAAGGTCCTGAGCGTCACGACCCCGTGCGTCGCCGACGAGCTCGCCGCGGCCGCAGACCTCGTCAAGGGCAAGGCGAGCGGCAACCCGGTAGCCGTGGTGCGCGGTCGCGCCGACCTCGTCGGACCCCTCACCCTGCCCGGAGCGTCGAGCATCGTGCGCGCCTCGGAGCGCGACCTCTTCTGGCTGGGCACCGCCGAAGCGCTCGACCAGGGATACCGCGATGGATACGCCGCCGCCCTGGCCGGTCTCCCCGCACACGAACAGCAGGAACACGAAAAGAAGGATGCGACATGACACTGACCCTCGGATACAAGGCCAGCGCAGAGCAGTTCGACCCGCGGGAGCTCGTCGAGATCTCGGTCGCCGCAGAGGCGCACGGCATGCAGTCCGTGTTCGCGAGCGACCACTTCCAGCCGTGGCGGCACACGGGCGGGCACGCCCCGTTCTCGCTGACGTGGATGGCGGCGGTCGGCGAGCGCACGTCGAACATCCGCATCGGCACCTCGGTGCTGACCCCCACCTTCCGCTACAACCCGGCCGTGCTCGCGCAGGCGTTCGCGAGCCTGGGCTGCCTGTACCAGGACCGCATCGTCCTGGGTGTCGGATCCGGTGAGGCGCTGAACGAGATCGCGACCGGATTCCGCGGCGCGGGCGAGCAGGAGTGGCCCGAGTTCAAGGAGCGCTATGCGCGGTTGCGCGAGTCTGTGCGCCTGATGCGGGCGCTGTGGTCAGGCGACCGGGTGAACTTCGACGGCGAGTACTACTCCACGCACGACGCCTCGATCTACGACCGCCCCGAGGCTGGCATCCCGATCTACATCGCCGCGGGTGGCCCGATGGTCGCCCGCTACGCCGGACGGGCGGGCGACGGCTTCATCTGCACCTCGGGCAAGGGCCAGGAGCTCTACGTCGACCAGCTGCTCCCCGCCGTGAAGGAGGGGCTCGAGCAGTCGGAGCGCTCGTTCGACAGCTACGACCGGATGATCGAGATCAAGCTGTCGTACGAGGAGACCCGCGAGGCGGCGCTGGAGAACACCCGGTTCTGGTCGCCGCTGTCGCTGTCGAAGGAGCAGAAGCACGACATCACCGATCCGGTCGAGATGGAGAAGGCCGCCGATGCGCTGCCGCTGGAGACCATCGCCAAGCGCTGGATCGTCGGGAACGACCCGGATGCGGTCGCCGCCGACATCCAGCAGTACATCGATTGGGGCTTCAACCACCTCGTCTTCCATGCGCCGGGTCACGACCAGCGTCGATTCCTGCAGCTGTTCGAGCGCGACATCGCGCCCCGGCTGCGCGGTTGAGGAGGCCGACGTGATCCGCGGTGCGGGTGCCGGGGTACCGCTGCCCGGCGCCCCCGTGCGCGAATGGGTCGTGGTGGTCCCGGTCAAGCGCGCCGAGATCGGCAAGTCGCGGTTGCGGATCCCCGGTGTCGATCGCGAACCCCTCGCTCGGGCGATCGCCCTCGACACGGTCGAGGCCGCCGCAGCGTGCGAGCGGGTGGCGGAGGTGATCGTCGTCACGAGCGACGAGGTCACGGCGACCGCTCTGCGTCTGCTGCCGAGGGTGCGCCTGGTGCGTGATCGCGGTGAGGGATTGACCACGGCGATCGGGCTCGGAGTGAGTGCGGCTCCCGACATGCGCCCCCGTGCCGTGCTGCTCGGTGACCTGCCGGCGCTGCGTCCGGACGAGCTGGCCAGGGCGCTCGCGTTCGCCTCGTCGCACCCACGGGCGTTCGTCCCCGATGCGGAAGGAACGGGCACGGTGCTCGCGACGGCTCGGGCGGGCTTCGACCTCACCCCGCGCTTCGGGTCCGATTCGGCCTCCGCGCATCGCGCAGCCGGATTCGCCGAGGTCGGATTCCCGGTGCTGAGCGGCCTGCGTCGCGACCTCGATCACGCCGAGCATCTCCGAGCCGCACGCCGCGCCGGTCTGGGGCCGCGCACCGCGGCACTCGTCGATCGCCCGCTGGTGCTCGCCTCATGACCGCTGCCGCACCGCGCATCGTCGTGCTGGCAGGCGGAGTGGGCGGATCGAAGTTCGTGGTCGGCGTGCGCGAGGCCGCGCGTCGGCGATGGCCGGATGCGGCCGGTGGCACCCGTGCCGAGATCACGGTGATCGCCAACACCGGCGACGACCTGTGGCTCAGCGGCCTGCGGCTGCAACCCGATGTCGACTCGATGATCTACGCACTCGCCGGCGTGAACGACACCGCACGCGGCTGGGGCAGGGCGGGCGAGAGCGAGCGGGTGGCCACGGAGCTGCACGCGTGGGGAGCCGGGTGGCCGTGGTTCACCTTGGGTGACCTCGACCTCGGTGCGCACATCGCCCGCACGGGCTGGCTCCGCGACGGCGCCTCGGTGACCGATGTCGTCGGACGCCTCGCCTCACGCTGGCCGCTCGGAGTCCGACTGCTGCCGATGACGGATGCCGAGGTCGACACGCATGTCATGACCGACCGGGGCCGGATGCACTTCCAGGAGTGGTGGACCAGGCACCGTGCGGCGCTGCCGGCGCACGGGTTCGAGTGGCCGGGCATCGCGCAGTCCGCGCCCGCGCCCGGTGTGAGTGAGGTGCTGGCCGCTGCCGACGTCGTCCTCTTCGCGCCGTCCAATCCGGTGGTCTCACTAGGCCCCATCCTCGCCGTGCCCGGAATCTCCGACGCGGTTCGCGCCGCCCCCGGAGTCGTGGTCGGAGTGTCGCCGATCATCGATGGCTCTCCGGTGCGCGGCATGGCCGACGCCTGTCTCGCAGCCGTCGGCCTCCCCGCCACGGCCGACGCGGTCGGTCGTCATTACGGCTCCCGGGCGAAGGGCGGCCTGCTCGACGCCTGGCTCATCGCCGAGGAGGATGCCTCCCTCGCTGCGGGGCTCGGGGCCGAGGGACTCCGTGCGCCGGTGCGCCCGCTGTGGATGCGTGACCTCGACAGTGCCGCAGCTCTCGCGACCGCTGCGCTCGACGCGCACCGAAGGTCATAGCCCGAAGTCGCGAAAGACTGGCCGAAAGTTCCCAGGTTTTCGGCGTAATGACTGGGCCCCCACCGCCGTCTCTCCACTGTGAGGGTTGTCCGGCCGAAAGGGGGTCGGACTCTGCGAGGGGTGAGGGAATCGTGAGTGGTCGAAGTCCAGTGGACCGGCTCTTCGAAGAGCTGGAGGTCGAGTGCGGCGCGAGTGTGCAGTGCATCACGGAGCGGGTATCCGCCCTGCTGATGCTGGACATCGAGGTCGAGGTGCTGACCGAGGAGGAATGGAACGCGGTCCCGCAGTTCGTGCTCGTCGAGGGTGATCGTGCGAGGATCCCGGTGCGCGGATCCGACCCGCGCTGGTATCGGCTGCACGTGGTGATCCACGAGCTCGCGCACCTGCTGTGCGGACATTCCCGATGCGAGGCGCTGCCCATGGCATTCGAGAGGCTTCGGAAGCCCGCGCAGGCCTGCGTTCTCGCGGGCGTGGGGGCGGGCGGGGGCTCCGCAGCCTCCGACGTGTGCCAGGAGCAGGCGGATCAGGAGGCCGAAGCCGAGGCGCTCGCCCACCGTCTCGGCGCTTATGTCCTCGTCCCGCAGCTCGCATCCGCCGACGCGGTCTGGAGCTGAACCCGTCCGGTCGCGGTAGCCTGCGTCCATGGCCACCCGTGACGATCTGAACAGAACCGCCGACCAGGCAGAGGATCTCCTGCTGGACGCGATGCGACAGAGCGATGTCGACACGCTCAGCGAGCTCCTCTCCCCGGACCTCGCCTTCACGGTGATCGACGGATCCGTCGTCGGTCGCGACGCCGATCTCGAGGCGCATCGCTCCGGGGCGACGCGTTTCGAATCCCTCACCGAACTCGAACGCTCGACGCAGGAGCAGGGCGGGCAGGCCAGAACGCGCTCGCGCGCAGACATCGTCGTCTTCGACCGCGGCAACCGGGTCGAAGCGGTTCTCGGCTACGAACGATCCTGGTCGATCGTCGATGGACGGTGGCAGGTGGTCTCCGGCAGCGTGAGCCTCGTCGACGGGTAGTGCGCTCGGCGGGGAATCCGCCCCTCAGCGCACGACGGCCTCCTCGGCGTCGAACACGATCAGCGGGCGATCGCTGCCCGGGCGCGAGAGCACCTCGGCATCGACGTGCCAGACGCGGGCGATGAGCTCGCGCGTCAGCACCTCCTGAGGAGGGCCCGCCGCCTGCACGTGGCCGTCTGCGATCACCACGATCCGGTCCGCGAACGCGGCGGCATGGTTGAGGTCATGCAGCGCCGCGAGCACCGTCATGCCGTCGCGGGCGAGCGAGCGCAGCAGTGCGAGCGCGTCGAGCTGCGCCCGGATGTCGAGGTGATTCGTCGGTTCGTCGCACAGCAGCAACGTCGGCCGCTGGGCCAGGGCTCTGGCGAGGTTCACCCGCTGGCGCTCGCCGCCCGACAGGGTCCCCGCATCGCGATCCGCGAACTCGAGCGCCCCCGCACGGATCAGTGCCGCGTCGGTGGCGGCGGCATCCGCCTCTTCGCCCTCGAACGACAGCCACCCCCGGTGCGGGAGCAGTCCGAGTCCCACGATGTCGCGCCCGGTCATGCCCTCGGCTGCCGACCATTCCTGCTCGACCAGGGCCACGTGTTGCGCGCGCTCGCGGCGGCGCATCGCCGTGAGCGATGCGCCGTCGAGTGCCAGGGTCTCGGTGCCGCCGCGGAGAGCGCCGGCGATCAGACGCAGCAGCGTGCTCTTGCCCGAGCCGTTGGGGCCGAGCAGCGCGGTGACGGAGCCTCCGGGAGCGGCGAGATGCATGTCGTCGAAGAGGAGTCGCCCGCCGTGCCCGAACCGGAGGCGGCGGGCGTCGAGGCCGGTGAGGAGCGACGCGTTCATGCACGGCCCTTCCGCATGCGCAGCATCAACACGGCGAACACCGGTCCGCCGATCAGGGCGGTGACGATGCCGACCGGCAGCTCGCGCGGCTCGAAGACGGTGCGGGCGATGGTGTCGGCCCAGACGAGGAACACGGCGCCTGCGAGGAACGACACCGGGAGCAGCGCGCGATGGCGGGCGCCGACGACCGCCCGCACGGCATGCGGCAGGATCAGCCCCACGAAGCCGATCGATCCGCTCACCGCCACGAGCGCACCCGTCAGCAGTGCCGTGCACACGAAGAGGAACACCCGCACCCGGGTGACCGGGATGCCCAGCGCCTCGGCCGCGGTGTCACCGAGCACGAGGCTGTCGAGCGGACGGGCCGCGGCCAGCAGGGGGATGGCGCAGACGGCCACGGCGACACCGGCCAACGCGGCATCCCCCCAATCGGCGCCGCCGAGCGAGCCGAGCAGCCAGCTGAGGATCTCGCGGTAGCTGTCGTTCGTCGCGCTCCAGAAGATCACGAGACTGGTCAGCGCGGCGAGCACGGCCGACACGGCGAGACCCGCGAGCACCACGGCGGTCGGACCCGCGGAGCCGGCGGCGCGGGCCAGGCCGAGTGTGAGGGCCAGCGCGAGCAGGGCGCCGGCGAACGCCGCGAACGGCAGGGCGACCGCGGCGCCCAGGACGATGACGAGCACCGCGCCGGTCGAGGCGCCGGACGACAGCCCGAGCAGGTACGGATCGGCGAGCGGGTTGCGGGTGAGGGCCTGCATCACGGCGCCGCACAGGGCCAGGCCGCCCCCGACCGCGGCGGCCGTGAGCACACGGGGCACGCGCCCGTCCCAGATGATCGCGTCGCGGATGGGCGAGAGCCCGCTGGCAGCCCCGGTCAGGTGCGACCACACGCTCGCCACGAGTTCGGCCGGGGTGATGTCGGCCGGCCCGATCGCAACCCCAGCGACCACCGTGCCCCCCAGCGCGAGCAGCAGGACCGCGATCGCCGAGACGGTGCGCCGCCGCCGCGGCCGAGGGGGAGACGCCGCCGCGACCGGGATCGCCGTCCGCAGCGGGATCGTGACGCTCACCGCTCTCCGAGCTGCGCCACGATCGACTCCACGGCGTCGACGTTGCGGATGCCGGCCTCGGTCGCCGGGAAGTCGACGGTCACGTATCGCTCGTTCCGCACCGCGTCGAGCTGTGCGGTGACCGGGTTGGCGGTGAGCAGCGCGATCTTGGAGGCGGCCGTGTTCCACGCGGCATCCACCAGCACGATCACATCGGGGTCGGCCTCGGCGATCAGCTCCCACGATGTCGAGGTCCAGGTGTCCTCGACATCGGCGAAGACGTTGTCGAGCCCGGCCGCCGCCATGATCATCTGCGGAGCTCCGATACCCGCGCCCACGAAGGGCTGGTCCGTTCCGGACGAGTACCAGAGCGCCGTGAGGCCGCGGTCGTCGGGGGTGATCGCGTCGAGCTCCGCGCGCTGCTCGGCGATCAGCGCGCTCGCCGCATCCGTCTCGCCCAGCAGCTCGCCGGCCTCCGCGAAGCCGTCGAAGACGGTGTCGAACGTGAGCGGGTCGGGCATGTATCCCGCGGCCTTGCAGGCCGCGGGGGCGACGTAGGTGGTGATGCCGAGCTGCTGCAGGTCGGCGCGTTCGCCGGCACCGTCCACCGAGAAGTTCGACTCCCATCCGGCGAACACCAGGTCGGGTTCGAGGTCGAGCACGGCCTCCTTCGACGGCACCTTGTCGGAGATGACCTCGATGCCCTCGGCATCCGTGGCGAGGTCGTCGGGGAGGGGGCCGTCGGAGAACGCCGAGCCGATGATCCGGTCGCCCGCGCCGAGAGCGAGGGCGAGTTCGAGCGTCGACGACTTGATCGTGACGATGCGCTGCGGCGCGGCGTCGAGCGAGACCTCGGTGCCGCAGTTGTCGAGCACGACCGGCTCGGTCCGGGGTGCCTCGGTGGCGGGCGCTTCGGCCGATGTCGCGGGAGTGCCGGCGCATCCGCCGAGTCCGGCGGCGAGGAAGAGGGCGAGGACGGGGGCGGCGCCGAGGGCGCGGGCGGTGGCAGGCATGGTTCTCCGGGAGACGAGGAAGGGGAAGGGCGCAAGAGAGAGCACGTTCGCAGTCCAGGTCGGGACCACCGACGCCGGCCAATCGGGCCGACGTGATGCGGTCATGGTAGCGCGGATACTGGATCCAAATCAATACTGGATTCTGGATCCAAAATGGGTGAAGATGGAAACGCCCCACCGCAGCGGCGCACATCGCCGATCGCGACGCCGCGTTCAGCCGAGAGGAACCCATGCAGACCACACCCGTCTCGTACTTCAGCGAGGGTCAGCGCATCTCCGCCGTGTGGCGCACCCCCGACCACGAGGGACCGTATCGCGCGATCGTGCAGGGACCGGGTTGGCTCGGGCTGAAGGACGCCAAGCTCTACGTCCGTTACCACGAGGCGCTCGTCGAAGCCGGCTTCGCCGTGCTCGTGATCGACTACCGCGGCTTCGGCGACTCCGAGGGTGACCGCGGCTACCTCTCCCCGGCCTGGCAGTTGCAGGATCTGGTGAACGCCGTGACCTACCTCACCACCCGCGATGATGTGATCGCCGACGCGATCGGCGTCTTCGGCACCGGCGGCACCGGGGGCGGCAACGCCGTGCTCCTCGCCGACGCCGACCCGCGCATCAAGGCCGCGGTTAGCCAGGTGCCGGTCGCCGACGGCGAGGACTGGCTGCACCGCATGCGCAGCGAGTACGAGTGGCTCGACTTCCAGAAGTCCCTCGAGGAGGACCGTCGCCAGCGCGTCGCCACGGGGGAGGGGCGGATCGTGCATCCCCGCGAGGAGATCATGATCCCCACGGCCGAGCGTCGGGCCACGAAGATCAAGGCCGACGTCGACGACCGCATCCCCACCGCCGTTCCGCTCGCGTGCGCCGAGGGCATCATCGCGTACCGGCCCATCGAGGCCGCCGCCCGCCTGACCACACCGCTGCTCGTGATCGGCGTCGAGGGCGATGCGACCACCCCGACCGACCACGCCGAGGCGCTGTACGAGGCCGCACGCGGTCCGAAGCAGCTCATCATGCAACGGCACACCACCCACTACGCCGCGTACGACGCGTACTGGGAGCAGACCACCCCGGTGATCGTCGGCTGGTTCGACCGGTACGTGCGCCCGGCGCATCTCATCCACCGGTCTTCGCCGTCACCCGCGATCGGCGAGTCCATCACCACAGAATCCGTTCAGGCGGAGTCCGTCAGCACAGAGGAGGTCGCGCGATGAGCGTGGATCTGAAGATCACCGGCGGCACCGTCGTCACCCCCGCAGGACCGGTCGTCGCCGACCTGCTCGTCGCCGACGGCAAGGTCGCCGGCATCGTGGCCGCGGGAACCGAGATCGCGGCCGCGCGCACGATCGACGCCGCGGGCAAGCTCGTGCTCCCCGGCATGGTCGACGTGCACGTGCACACTCGCGAGCCCGGCTACGAGCACAAGGACGACATCTACACGACGAGCCTGCAGGCCGCGGCCGGTGGCGTCACGACGATGTTCGGGATGCCGAACCTCAAACCGCCGACGACCGACGTCGCGACGTTGACCGACGTGTTCCACCGGTACGAGGAATCGTCGATCGTCGACTGGAACCACAACCCCGCGCCGACCAAGTTCGACGAGATCGCCGGCATGAGCGAAATGGGCATCCGGGCCTACAAGATCTACATGGTCGTCGACACCGGACGCGACTACCCGCACCCCTCCGGCACCGGCATCCACAACCACGGGCACCTGCTCGAGATCATGGATCACATCGCCCAGACCGGCAAGCGCTTCATCGTGCACCCGCACGACCAGGCTCTCATGGACTACATCGAGGGCGCCTACCTCGCCCGCGGAGAGAACACCCCGGAGGGCTACGCCTCCGCCTACGCCGCCCGCGAGGGTGTGATCTGGGACACGGCGATCGACGTCGTGCTGCGTCTCGCAGAGGCGTCCGGATGCCCCGTGCACATCGCGCACATCCAGACCCGGCGCTCGATCGAGGCCGTGCGCCGCGCCAAGCAGAACGGCATCGACGTGACCTGCGAGGTCAACCACTGGGCGCCGTTCCTGTCGACCTGGCACGACGTCGAGACCCTCGGTCCGTACGCGCTCAGCTACTGGGTGCCCGACGACAACCGTGCGGCCGTCTGGGAAGGCATGCGCGACGGCACGATCGACATCGCCGCCAGCGACCACGCCCCGCACACGCGCGAGGAGAAGGAGGTCGGCTGGACGCAGATGTGGAGCTCGCACACCGGCACCCCCGGCATCCAGTACTACTACGAGCTCATGCTCGACGCCGTGAACAAGGGCGAGCTCGACCTGCAGCGCGCGATCGACATGGTCGCCCACATCCCCGCCGCCAAGTTCGGGCTGGAGGGCGTGAAGGGGTCGCTCACGATCGGTGCGGATGCCGACATCGTCATCGCCGACCTCGCCGAGGAATGGACCATCACGAACGACGGCGTGCTGTCGAAGATCGGCTGGACCCCGTACGACGGGCGCACCATCAGCGCCCGCATCCAGCGCACCCTCGTGCGCGGTGTCGACGTCTACGTCGGCGACGAGGTCGTCGGCGATCGCACATTCGGGAAGCTCGCCGCATCGGCGGAAGACAGGGCGGCGTTCGCCGCAGAAGGGAACTGACATGAAATTCGGACTGCTGCTGCCGCACTTCGGCGAGGAGGCGAGCAAGGAGAAGCTCCTGGAGGGGTCGAAGCTCGCCGAGAGCTTCGGATTCGACTCCGTCTGGGTGCGCGATCACCTGGTGTTCGAACCGCACGGCGAGATGGAGAAGCCGAACCGCACGTTCTATGACGCGCTGACGACCCTCACCGCCATCGGTGCCGTCACCGACAAGATCGAGCTCGGCACCGGATCGCTCATCCCGTTCCGCCACCCGCTGGTCACGGCGCTGATGGCCGGCACGATGACGCAGCTGCTCGGCCCGCGCCTGATCCTCGGCTTCGGCGCCGGAACCTTCGACCACGAGTTCGACGCGATCGGCTGGGGCGACCTCGACCGGGTGGAGATGGTGCGCTCGAACGCCGAGATCCTGCGCCGTGTGTTCACCGAGAACGACGTCACCTACGACGACGGCATCTTCAAATTCGAGAACGTCACGATCGAGCCCAAGCCCGTGGGCGGGCGCATCCCGTTCTGGTACTGCGGCGCGACCCCGCGTTCGGCCCGTCTCGCGGCGGAGTTCGCCGACGGATGGATGCCGGGACGCACGGGTCTGCTCACGATGGAGAAGCGCATCAAGACCATGCGCGAGATGACCGACGAGAACGGCCGGCCGATGCCGACCATCGCCGTCATCCCGCCCACTTCGATCGAGGACACGCGCGAAGAGGCGCTGAAGCACGTGAACATCCCGGGTCTTCTCGCCTGGGCGAACAAGGCGAAGTTCGCGGTGAAGCCGCCGTCCGGCAGCTTCGAGACCGTCGAAGACCTCGAGGGTCAGCTCATCGTGGGCAGCCCCGACGAGGCCGTCGAGCAGATCAAGCGGTTCGAGGAGGTCGGCACCGAGCACCTGGTGTTCGACTTCCGCTTCAAGTTCGATCGGTTCTTCGAGCAGATCGAACTCCTCGGCACCGAGGTGCTTCCGAAGCTGCGATAAGCCGCTGCGGGTGCGGTGGATCCAGACGGATTCCGCCGCACCCGTGCGCGTCCGCGTGACGCGCATCCTTCCGCTGGTGCCGCTTTCGATGATCGGAGCTTGCCCGTGAACGTACGAAACGAAGAACTCGATCTCCACGAGAGCGCGATCGCCTCTCATCATTGGACGCTCAGTATCGGATCGGAGCGTCGTCCGGGGAGAGGGAACGCGCTGCCGACCCTGAATCCGTCGACGAGCAGGCTGCTCGCCGAGGTCGCGAGCGCCAGCGCCGATGATGTCGACGACGCGGTCAGCGCGGCGGTCCTCGCGGCGCAGCAGTGGGGTGAGAGGTCGCCGCTCGACCGGGCGCGCCTCGTGCGGGATCTCGCCGACGTGCTGGAATCGCACGCCGAGGAGCTCGCGTGGCTCGACACCCTGGATGCCGGGCTGCCTCTGTGGATGATGCGTGTCGACGTCGCCACGGGTCTCCAGCGGATGCGGATGTTCAGTGACTTCGCGCTCGGACTGACCGGCCAGACGATCCCGGCCTCCGCCGGTGGAGTCCACCTCACGTTCCCCCGACCCTTCGGCGTCGTCGCGAGGATCATCCCCTTCAATCACCCGTTCATGTTCGCCGCTTCCAAGCTCGCAGCCCCCTTGATGGCAGGAAATGCCGTCATCCTCAAACCGTCGGAGCAGACGCCGCTCTCCGCGCTCCGCCTGGGCGAACTCGCCCAGGGCGTACTGCCGGACGGCGTCCTGTCGGTGCTCCACGGGGGGCCGCCGGTCGGCGAGCGGATGGTCCGCAACGAGGCGGTCCGGCGGATCGCGTTCACGGGGAGTCACATCGTCGGCAGGGAGATCCAGCGGATCGGTGCCGAGAGCGGAGTCAAGCACATCTCGCTCGAGCTCGGCGGCAAGAACGCGATGATCGTCTTCGACGATGCCGACATGGAGGCGGCCGTCGCCGGCGCGGTGAAGGGTATGAACTTCGCGTTCGTCGGGCAGTCGTGCGGCTCGACATCCCGGATCCTCCTCCATCGGTCCGTGGCGGAGAGGTTCACGGAGCTCTTCGTGAAGGCGGTGGACGACCTGCGGGTCGGAGCTCCGTGGGAGTCGGACGTCCAGGTCGGGCCGATGGTCGACGCCGCAGCGCGGCAACGCGTCGAGGGCTTCATCGAGCGGGCATCGGCGGCGGGAGCCGTCCGGCTCACCGCGGACCGTCAGCTGCCCGACGATGGAGGCTTCGTCGCGCCGACGGTCTTTCGCGGTGTCGATCCGCGTTCCGAATTGGGACAGGAGGAGGTCTTCGGGCCGGTCGTCAGCCTCTTCACGTTCACGGAGGAGTCGGAGGCGATCGCGCTCGCCAACGATGTGCGCTACGGCCTGACGGCCAGTGTGTGGACCAACGATCTCTCGAGGTCGTTCCGCATGGCGCGTGCGTTGGAGGCCGGGTACATCTGGATCAACGACACCTCGACGCACTTTCCGGGTGTTCCCTTCGGGGGGACGAAGCTCTCCGGAGCAGGGCGCGAGGAGTCGATCGATGAGCTGCTCAGCTACACGGAGACGACAGCGGTGAACGTGGTGATGGCGCGATGAGCATCGAACCGGAGTACGGATCGGACGTGATGGTCGATCTGCTGGTGCAGATGGGCGTCGAGATCATCCCGTTCGCACCGGGAGCCACATTCCGCGGGATCCATGATTCGCTGCTCCACCGTGACGATGCGCCGGAGATCATCGAGTGCCTGCACGAGGAGATCTCGGTGGCAGTCGCCCACGGGTACGCCAAGGCGAGGGGGACGATGGCGGTCGCCGCCCTCCACGATGTGGTCGGGCTTCAGCATGCGACGATGGCCATCTACAACGCCTGGTGTGATCGAGTCCCGCTCCTCCTCCTCGGCGGGACCGGGCCCGTGGACGCCGCTCGGAGGCGGCCCTGGATCGACTGGATACACACGGCCAACGTGCAGGGCAACCAGGTGCGCGACTACACGAAATGGGACGATCAACCGGCGTCGCTCGAAGCGGTGCCTGAGTCGTTCGTCCGCGGCAGGCAACTCGCGACCAGTGCGCCGCCAGGGCCGGTCTATCTCTGTCTCGACTCGGAGATCCAGGAGCAGCGTGTGCCGGGTGGATTCCGGTCCGTCGACGTCAGCGCCTATCCTGCGGCCCGCCCGCTCTCGCCCGACCCCGACACGGTGGAGGAGATCGCGACGGCGCTGGTGAATGCGCGGCAACCGCTGATCGCCGTCGAGGGAGTCGATCGCAGGCAGCGCGGGCTCGAACTGCTCGTCGAGCTCGCTGAACTGCTGGGAGCTGCGGTCATGGAGGTGCAGCGCGACTACAACCGCACAGCGCTGTGCATGCCGACCGCGCACGGTCACAACGCGACGGGGATGGGTCTGGCGCTGGCTCCGGATGTGGTCCTTGCCCTGGACGTGCGCGATCTGCACGTGGTTCCCGGGGTCGAGGGTGCTGACGTGTACCAGGTCAGCACTGCGGGTCTCGCCGCCAAAGCATGGGCAGCGGATCTCCAGCGCGTGCAGACGGCACGTGCCCTGGTCGCCGCCGAGGTCACGCCTGTGCTCGAGCAGTTGCTCCCTCGCATCCGGAAGCTGCTCGCCGTGGATGCTGCCGCACAAGCTGTCGCGCGTGAACGCGGCTCAGCGCTCGTCGCGCAGACGGCGTCGGTGCGCGCCCGCTGGGAGGCCGAGGCCCGCGCGGACGGCGATGGCGACGTGATCACTCCTGCGTTCCTCGCCCAGGCGATCGACGACGAGACGCGCGGGATCGACCGGGTGCTGGCCAATGGCAGCCTGCACAACTGGGTGCATCGGCTGTGGAGCATCGACCGGGTCGACGACTATCTCGGCAGTTCCGGGGGCGCCGGCCTCGGCTACGGGCTGGGCGCATCGATCGGTGCGGGGCTCGCCCATCGTGAGACGGGTCGGCTGGTCATCGACATCCAATCCGACGGCGACGCGATGATGACGCCAGGGGCGCTGTGGACGGCTGCCAAACATCGGGTGCCGTTGCTGATCGTGCTGGAGAACAACCGGAAGTGGGGGAACTCCTTCGTTCATGCCGGACTCATCGCGCGTAGTCGCACCCGCTCCGAGACGCGTATGGGTGTCGGAACCGTGATCGACGACCCCGCCATCGACTTCGTCGCGCTGGCGTCGTCGATGGGCATCACCGACAGCTGGCGCGTGGACCGGCCCGGAGATCTGCACGCTGCGCTGCGCCGTGGCATCCGCGTCGTGCGGGAAGAGCGCCGCCCCGTCGTCATCGACGTCCGCACGACTTAGGTGCACGGAGGGGGATTCACTCCGAAAGGCTATTTTGGATCCGGAATCCAACTCTTCCTTTTCCTCCAGAAGTACTCTACTGTCAAAATGGATACGGGATCCAAAAGTTCCGCCTTTCGGAGCAGCAAGTACTCGAGATCAGTTCCACCGGGGCATCAGTGACGATGCATCCGGACCATCGGGCTCCGAGGCGTGACGTCGAGAGAAGGCAGCTGCCAGATGACGAAGATACTCACGTTGAAGAACGTCTCCAAGACGTTCACGGTCAAGAAGAGCCGCGCGTATTCGACGACGCACGCCCTGGAGGACGTCTCGTTCGACGTCGAGGATGGCGAGTTCATCGCGATCATCGGGGCGAGCGGGTGCGGGAAATCGACGATCCTCCGGATGATCGACGGACTCGACTTCCCGACGCGCGGAGAGATCCGTCTTCGCGGGGAGATCGTCACGGGGCCAGGACCTGACCGGGGAGTCGTCTTCCAGCAGCCGAGCCTGCTCCCGTGGCGCACGGTGCAGCGCAACATCGAGTTCGGACTCGAGTGCAACGGGATGGCTGCTGCGGAGCGACAGGATCGGGTCGCCCAGTACGTGGAGCTCGTCGGGCTCGGCGGCTTCGAAGGGCACTATCCGGCTCAGCTCTCCGGCGGGATGCAGCAGCGTGTGGGCCTGGCCCGTGCGTATGCGGTAGACCCCGGGATCCTCCTGCTCGACGAGCCGTTCGGGGCGTTGGACGCCCAGACCAGGGTCGTTCTGCAGACGGAACTCGAGCGGGTGTGGCGCGCCGAGCGGAAGACCACCGTCCTCATCACGCATGACATGGAGGAGGCTGTCTACCTCGCCGATCGGGTGATCGTGATGGGCAACCGCCCCGGCCGTGTGACGGACATCATCGATGTCCCTTTCGGTCGGCCGCGCGGCGAGGAGCTGCGGGCGTCGGCCGAGTTCGGTGAGCTCAAGCAGCAGCTCTGGCGTGCCCTGCAGCGAGGCATGGGGGTGGGCGTCGCATGAGAGCACGTCAGCCCTCCGCTGTCCCCGCCGTGGACACGCACACCGTCGCCACGCTCGACGCCAGGTCCGCCGTCGCGTCCCCACGCAGAGGAGGGGGTGATCCCTTCGCCCCTGCCGCGCCCCCGTTGCGGAAACGGGCGTGGTTCCAGCGACTGACCGTGTGGGGCGGCATGCTGGTGATCTGGCAGCTGTTCGCGATGAGCGTCGGGCCGTACTTCTTCCCGTCGGTTCCCGAGGTCGCCTCGGGTTTCGTGCAGATGGTTCAGGACGGGATACCTCTCGTCGTGCTCGGCAGCTTCACGCAGATGCTTGCCGGGTTCGCGGCGGCGGTCCTCGTCGGAGTCCCGCTGGGTCTGCTGATGGGGCAGTTCAAGATGGTCGACTTCGTCGTCGGACCGTTCGTGAATGCGCTCTTCGTCACGTCTCTCGCGGCCCTCCTGCCATTCCTGATCCTGATCTTCGGGACGGAGTTCATGTTCCGTGCCGCGGTCGTCTTCCTGTTCGCCGTCTTCTACCTGATCATCACGCCCGCCGCCGGCGTGCGCGCCATCGATCGAGGGCTCAGCGAGATGGCGACGTCTTTCGGCGCCCGCCACTCGAAGCGCTTCTCCGCGATCACGCTGCCCGGCACCCTTCCCTACATCATCACCGGAATGAGGCTCGGCCTCGGCCAGGCGGTGCAGGGCATGATCGTCGCTGAGCTCTGGGTCTCCGTGGCCACCGGGAGGATCCTCCAGACGATGGGGCTCGCGCGCAACCTGGGCGAGTTCTTCGCCGTCGCCGCCACCGTCGTCGTCGTGGGGGCACTCCTCACCGGACTGCTGATGTGGGTGCAGAAGCGGTTGACGCCCTGGGCCGGCGATGTGGAGCAGGCCGTGGCAGGTGCCCGATGAGCGCGCGGCCTTCGACCACGGAGTCCATCGTCACGCAGAACGACGGCGGAGCACGAGCGCCGATCCCGCGCTGGCAGGTGTGGGGATGGGTGTTGCGGATCGGGTTGCTGTTCGCCGTCATCTCCCTCTGGCAGTGGTACGGCAGCAGCGGAGACTCCTTCGCGATCGCCCCGTTCACCGATGTCATGGCCGCCCTGTGGGACGGATTGGTATCCGGTGACTTCCTCGTCGCTGCAGGCGGGACGATCCTGACGATGGCCCTGGGTTACGCGATCGCCGTGGTGGTGGGCGTGCCCCTCGGACTCTGGATCGGCATCTCCCCTTTCGCCAGGAACGTCCTCGAGCCTCTCGTACACGCCGGCTATGCGACGCCGGTCTCGCTGATGATCCCCATCATCGGGATCTACACCGGCCTGGATCTTCAGGGCCGCGTGATACTCACCGCCCTCTGGTGTGTGTTCGAGATCCTGGTCAGCACGGTATCGGGAGTGCGCAGCGCCCCGGTGAACCTCATCGAGATGGGGCGATCCTTCGGGGCGCGGAAGATGAGCATGTACTCGAAGATCATCCTGCCGGCGGCAGCTCCGCTGATCATCGTCGGCCTGCGTATCGGCGTCGGACGTGCGATGCGCGGAGCGGTCACCGCCGAGCTTCTCCTCGCCGTGGCCAACCTCGGCGAGGTGATCCTGTTCGCCGGGTCGGTCTTCGACATTCCGCGGCTGCTCGCCGGGATCATCTTCGTGATGGCGCTCGGCCTCATCATGATGCGACTCGCCGGCATCTTCGAGCGGCAGGCCACCCGGCACCTTCGCGTGTGAGTGCAGGCGGATCAGCGGAACACCACGAGAGGAGGGCCAGCGGCGGCGTCACCCGAGGCCGTCGGAACACGCACACGAGAGTTCTGCAGAGATCGACATCCCCTCGAAGAATCGAACTGGAAAGGCACCCGAAGTATGAATGACAACGAAGTCACATCACGCCGCCCGGCGCGCACCGTCGCGCTCGGAGTCCTGCTCGTCTCCGGACTTGCACTATCGGCCTGCGCAACGCAGGACGCACCTGCCTCGAGTTCGGAGAAGCCGACGGTGCGGGTCGCCCTCACGGCGAACATCCAGCCGTCGCTCGTCCCTCTCGTCTTCGGAATCGACAACTATGCGGAGAAGCTGGGGCTCGACATGAGTGTCGACGAGAGCGTCACGATCTTCGACTCCCACACGACCGGCACGCAGACGGTGCTGGGGGGACGCGCCGAGGTGCTCGGGGCATCCGTCGCGTCGATTCTGACCGTGCGCGAACGCGGCGAGGACTTCCGGATCTTCTGCCCGTACGTCAGCATGGACGACTTCGTGCTCGCGGGCGCGAACGGGGTGACCGAGATCGATCAGCTCTTCGACCCGGAGACCCGCGTGGCCATCGACAGCCCCGGCGGTGCCGGTGCCATCATCCTCAACGCCCTCCTCATGGGCAACGGGGAGAAGCGATCGATCCAGGAGATCCCGAACCAGCAGATTCTCGAGTCCTCCGGACTGCGGACGACGGCGTTCGCAGCCGGCCAGGTCGATGCCACCGTCATCCACGAGGATCAGTTCACGTCTGCAGCGACCCAGGTGAAGGATGCGGCGAGGATCGCGACCCTGTACGAAGATGTCGAGGTCTTCGTGAAGGAGGCGCAGGCCGCCCCTGCGGACTGGCTCGCGGAGAACGGCGAACTGGCCGCGCAGTACTGCGCCACCACCCTCGTCGCCATGCACGAGTTGAAGTCCGACTTCGACTTGTTCAGCGACGCGGTCGCCCAGTACGTCGAGGAGCCGCCGACGGAGGAGGAGCTGCGCTTGCTGTTCGACCTCATCCAGAAGTACGAGTTCTGGCCCGAGGACGGCGGGCTCAGCGAGGAGAGCATCCAGTTCATGGCGGATGTCGCGGTCGCGTCCGGAGTGCTCACGGAAGCCCCCGACCTCGCAGACGCCGTGGATCGGGAGACTCTCGCTCGAGCCGTGGAGCTCGCGCAGGAGCATATGAGCGAATGACGGACGCCCCGCGGCGGGGCTCGCGCGTACGGCATGGGGTACCGGGCGGCTCGAGGCGCTCGTGACGAGACCGGAGCTCCGTGCCGATCTGACCGCGGCGCTCGCCGCAGCCGTGGTGCTCACGGGAGTGCAGGGGTTCGCCCCCGCACTCCCGCTGATGCGCGTGCAGCTGGGCTTGAGCGACCTCGAGATCTCGCTGCTGATCGTCGGATACCTCCTCCCGGGAGCGCTGTGCGCTTTCCCGATCGGGATCGTCGCCGACAGGGCGGGGCTGGCGCGCACGGTCTCGGGCGCTCTCATCGTCTTCGGCATCTGTGGTGTGCTCGCGTACTTCTGGCATGACCTCGGCTCGCTCCTGGCGATCCGTGCTGTGCAGGGCGCGATGTTCGGGGGCGTGCTCGCTCTGACGATCATCGCGACAGGGGCGGCGGGGGACACACAGCGGATCACGTCGGCGCAGAGCCGTCGGGTCGTGATCATGACGTGCGCGGAGGGCGTGGCGCCGCTGGCTGCAGGCATCGTGCTCGTGAACCTGAGCTGGAACTCGGTGTTCCTCCTGCAGGCGGTGGCGTTACCGGTGGCTGTTCTCTGTTGCCGCATGCTCCCAAAGAGTGTCCCCGGTGCACGTCGACGGGTCTCGACGGCGGAGATCGTACGTGCGAGCAGGCGGGCCGTGTTCTCCTTTGCCGGGGCGGCGGTGCAGGCGCCCGGCTTCCTCCGCTTCTTCCTGAAATACGCACTGCTCACGTTCGTTCCGCTGCTCGCCGCCACCACGTACGGGCTCGATCCTCTGGAGATCGGGGTGATGCTCGCACTCGCCTCTCTGGCGGGGGCGTGCATGGCGGCCGCAGCGCCGTGGTTCGCCCGCGGGACATCGGTGGGCACTCTCCTGGGGATCTCTCTGACGCTCACGGCGCTGCCGATCGTGCTGGTGCCGGTGGCGGGGCCGGTCGGCGTGCTCGCTCTGCTGGTGGTGCTCACCGGCGCCGGAGACGGACTGCTGGCGGTGGTCAACAACGTCGTCGTCACGCGCCTCGCCCCGGGGGACGGCAAGGCCGCGTTCATCGGACTGACGGGCGGGATCCGCAGTGCCGGCAAGTTGAGTGCGCCCCTCGTGGCGGGGCTGCTGGCCGAGGCGATCCCCCTCGGTCTCACCCTGGCGAGCCTCGGTGTCTTGGGCCTCACCGCGATCGCCGTCGTCCCGACTATCGCGCGACTGCTCGACGGTGTCGATGATGCGCCGTAGGTCGATGTCCTCCCATCGATCTAATTCTGGATCCAGAATCCAATCCCTGCTACCCTCGTCCCATACCCGATCGACGATGACCGCGGATGAAAGAGCAAACAGATGACAGCCTCGCCGGTTTCCCCCGAAGAACACCTCGATACCCCGCTGATCTCGGTCACCGGTCTCTCGGTGAGCTACGACGTCGCGCGGACGGGAAAGAAGCTGATAGCCATCGAGAACGTCGACCTCGACGTGTTCGAGGGCGAGTTCATCACGGTGCTCGGCCCGTCGGGGTGCGGAAAGACGACGTTCATGAACGTCATCGCCGGCCTCGTCGCGCCGAGCACCGGCTCGGTCCTCGTCGATGGGAAGCAGGTCGACGGCCCCGGCCCCGATCGGGCCGTGGTCTTCCAGGACTATGCGTTGCTGCCCTGGCGCACGGTGTTCGACAACGTGAAGTTCGGGCTCGAGATGCAGAAGGGCCTGCGCACCGCCGACTGGCGCGCGAAGGTGCAGGAGGCCATCGACATGGTGGGGCTGAAGGGATTCGAGTCGTCGTATCCGCGTGAGCTCTCCGGCGGCATGCAGCAGCGCGTCGGGCTCGCTCGCGCGTTCGTCGCCGAACCGCGCATCCTTCTGATGGACGAGCCGCTCGGCGCCGTCGACGCCCTCACCCGCGAGGTGATGCGCGACGAGATCGAGAAGCTCATCGAGGCGACCGGCAAGACCGTCCTCTTCATCACGCACTCGATCGAGGAGGCCATCCTCCTGGGCGACCGCATCGTCGTCTTCAAGAGTCACCCCGGCGCGATCAAGGAGATCATCACGACCGGCATCCCACGCCCGCGCTCGGAACGCTCGGTGCAGCACGATCCCCGCTTCCTCGAACTCCGCGACCACCTCTGGGAGGCGCTGGAGGGTGAGGCGACGGCGGCGGCGGTGTCGAAATGACCGCGCTGCTCGCCGCCGGGCCGAACCTCGGCCGAGGCGGAGCCGCCGCCTGGCTCGCGGGTCTGAGCGCCCGGGGCAAGGGTGCCGTCATCGCGATCGAGGTGGTCGTCCTCCTCGTGCTCTGGCAGTTGGTCGTCGGGGTCTTCGGATGGATCAGCCCGGTCTTCCTCCCGCCGCCGCTCGCCATCGCGCAGGGTTTCGGTGAGATCGTGGCGAACGGCTCGCTCGCCGCCAACGCCGGAGTCTCGGTGCAGGCATGGCTGACGGGCTTCGTGCTCGCGGTGGTCGTCGGCATCCCCGTCGGGCTTCTCATGGGTGCCTCGCTTCCGGTCGACCGGGTGATCGGCCCGATCGCGTGGACGATCTACGCCACCCCGTCGATCGCCTATCAGCCGCTCGCGAAGGCGTGGTTCGGCTTCGGCATCGGTCCGGTGATCTTCCTCGTCACGATCAGCGCGATCTTCCCGATCCTGCTCAACGTCGCCGCCGGCATGCGCACCACGAACCCCTCGATCATCCGCGCCGCCCGCGTCTACGGCGCCGGACGGATGCGGCTGTACCGCTCGGTGTACCTGCCGTCGACGGTGCCGTTCCTGTTCGCGGGGCTCCGCCAGGCGGTCGTGCTCGCCACGATCGGCATGGTCGTGGCCGAGCTCGCGGGCTCGTCGAGCGGCATGGGGGCACTCATCATCCGCGCCTCGAACACCTATCAGACCGACCAGGCGTTCGCCGCGATCGCAGTCGTCGTGCTGTGGAGCGTGGGCATGACCCAGGTGGTCACGGCCATCGAACGCGGGGTCGCGCCCTGGACGAAGAAGGGCAAGCGATGAGCGTCGTCTCGGCAACCGGTACCGTCCGCATCGTGCGGCCGCGGCGTGTGGTGCGCTCGGGCGAGGGCAAGTGGACGCTGCTGCTGATCGGGGTGATCGCCGCCGTGCTGCTCCTGTGGGAGGCGGCCGTCAGCTGGTTCCACTGGATCCCCGAGGCGTTCCTGCCCGCACCGACCGCGGTGGCGGTGGCGTTCGGGCAGCTCATGGTCGACCCGGAGTTCTGGAGCGCTTTCGCGTTCAGCGTCACCAACCTGCTGATCGGACTCGTGATCGCGATCGTCGTCGGTGTGGTCGTCGGCCTCGCCGTCGGGTGGTCGCCGGTGCTGCGCTTCATGGTCGCGCCGTTCCTGTGGGTGCTGTACTCGACGCCGAAGGTCGCTCTCGCTCCCGTGATCATCCTCGCGCTCGGGCTGGGCAGCGAGTCGAAGATCGCCCTCGTGATCCTGCTGGCCGTGTTCCCGATCCTGCTGAACACGATGGAGGGCGCGGTCACCGTGAACCCCTCGCTCGTCAACGCGGCCAGGGTCTACGGCGCGAAGGGAATCGGGCTCGGCTGGAAGGTGATCTTCCCCGCCACGCTGCCCTACAGCCTCTCCGGCATCCAGCGTGGTGCGGCCCTCGGCTTCACGGGCGAGGTGCTCGGAGAGTTCCTCGGCGGCACCGGCGGCCTGGGGCACCTGCTCGAGTTCGCCGCGTACCAGTTCCGGATGGACGAGGCCATCGCGATGGTCGTGGTCATGGTGATCATCGCCAACCTCACGCTGCTGCTCATCTCCGTGCTCCGCCGTCGGCTCGCGCCCTGGTACGACGAGCGCAAGATCGTCGGCTGATCCGCCGTCACGACTCCCGGCCTCCGTCTCATGCGCGACGGGGGTCGGGTCTGTTCGGCGGGCGTTCACGCGCGACTGAGTGGTACGCTTTGTTGTACCACTAGGGAGGTGGAGGATGTCCGCGATCTCGGCTAGCGAGGCCCGCAAGAGCCTGTTCGGTCTTATCCAGCAGGTGAACGATGACCATGCGCCCGTCGAGGTCGTCTCCCGACGTGGGAACGCCGTCATCATGTCGAAGGACGACTACGACGCCCTCACGGAGACGGCGTACCTGCTGCGAAACCCTGTGGGTGCAGAGCGACTTCTCTCGGCGATCGAGCGTGCGCGCCGCGGTGAGACCGAGCAGCACGATCTGATCGACGAGTGACTCGGAGATTGGCCTTCGACCCCCACGGGTGGGAGGACTACACGTACTGGCAGGGCCAGGATCGCAAGACGCTGAGGCGGATCAACCAGCTCATCGCCGACGTTCTCCGTGATCCCTTCGAGGGCATCGGGAAACCGGAGCCGCTGAAGCACGTGCTCTCCGGATCGTGGTCCCGCCGCATCGACCAGACCAATCGCCTCGTCTACTACGTGAGCGATGAGCAGATCGTCATCCTCCAGGCCCGCGACCATTACTAGGACGCATTGCCGAAGGGACGTCGTCGAGTCGACTGTCGGGTTCGTGTGAAGTAGCATCGCTCACCATGGAGCGCTACGGAAAGTGGAATCTGCTGGGGGCGGCCGCTTTCCTGAGCGTCGGCATCTTCTCGCTCGTCAAGGGTGTGGGGCCGGAGTGGTACTCGTACGTCACTGTGGTCGTGGCGTTTCTCGCAGCTGCGGGGTGGATTTCTCGCTACGTCTACGAGGTGCGCAAGAGCAAGAACGAGGAGTCCTCAGATCGCGCCTCCAGCACCTGAACCCACTGGACGGACGGTGCGTGATCTGGCCGTCGTGTTCAGGGGATCGTCGTGGCGATCATGGTAGAGCCTGCCCCGCCGATCGATCGAAGCCGTATCCGCGTCAAGGCGATGCTCGTCGCGCCGAACGCGCAGAGGACCGCCCACGCGGTCAGCGTCAACGCCGCGACCGCAGAGAATCCGGGCGGATATCACCGGCTCATCGGCGGCAGCGTCGAGCTCGGCGAGACCCACATCGATGCGGTCCGGCGCGAGGTGCGCGAGGAGCTGTCGGCGACGATCCGTGATCTGAGCTACCTCGGAGTGGTGGAGAACATCTTCCGGATCGATGGCGAAGTCGGGCACGAGATCGTCTTCTTGTACACGGGAACTCTCGACCCGGAGCCCGCAGCGACGGGCGCGACGCTCACGGAGAGCGACGGGGCGGTGGTTCCCGTCGTCTGGCGCAACTTCGATGACGACGCCGAAGCGTTGCCTCTGTATCCCGCGGGAGTCGTGGGGCTGTTCGTTCAGCGGTAGATCCCATACCCCGAACACACGAAGAGGCCCCACCGCCATGCGCAACGGTGGGGCCTCTTCGTATGAGTCTGCGACTCACGGGTAGGTCAGCGTGGCCGGTCCCTCGTTGTCGAGCCCCAGGAGCTCCTGCGCCTTGCGGAGGTAGACGAGCTGGTCGGAGTCGAACTCGAGCGGTTCGAGCTTCTGCGTCTCGATGGTGGTGTCCCAGGCTTCGTCGTCGAAGTACAGGTTCGGGCAGGCGAGGTGTCCGTCGAGGATCCAGACGCTGTCCGACTCACGCAGCTCCGCGACGTCGAAGTCGTTGGCCTCGTAGATGTCCAGCGCCTCCTCCGCGTTCTCGGGGAACTCGCCGGGCGCCGGCGCCGTCATGAAGTCGGTGCCCTTCAGTGTTGCGCGCAAGAACCGGACGAGGGTGTTCGGGTTCTCCTGCGCCCACTTGGTGCCGGCGATCTGCACGTCGTTGGCCCAGTTGCGCAGTGACTCCACGACGATGTTCGCGCCGTGCTCCTCGAGGGCGGCCCGGTCGTCGGCGTAGAACGGCTGTAGGGCGATCTTGTCGTTGACGAAGAACTCCGTCCACGACTCCGATCCGGGCCCGGGGTAGACGACCTCGGCGTTGATCGACGAGACGTCCCAGCCCTCTTCCTTCAGCACCTGGGCGCGCTGGAACTCGGCGGGATCGCCGGGGGTTCCGGCGAGCACGATCGAGGTGCCGTCGAGGTCGTCGACGCTCTTCACGTCGGACTGCACCGCGAAGTCGAAGTTCTGCCGGCAGTAGTGCCCGGAGACCAGGTCGATCTCGACGCCGCCGCGGATCGCGTCGATGACGGTGCCGGTCGACTCCACGCCGATGTCGGCGCTGCCGCTGGCGACCGCTGCCGTGACGTTGTCGGCGGTGATGACCTCGACGGTGAGGCCCTCGTCCTCGTAGTAGCCGAGGTCGGTCGCGAGCGTGAACATCGAGTACATCGTGATGTCGGGGAAGGGGATGGCCACCGTGATGCTGGTGTCCTCCGCCGCGTCGGGTTCGCCGTCGCCGAGGTCGACGGGGCCTTCCGATGTCGGTGTCGACGAGGCGCAGGCGGCGAGCAGCGTCAGTGCTGCTGCGCCCCCGACCACGGCGATGCCGAGTCTGTTTCGTGTCGTGCGCATGACTCTCCATTCGGGCAAGTGCGTGCGACTCCTCCGTGGAGTGGGGCGCCTCACGCGGATTTTGGGATACGGTATCCAATTTGGAATCCCGTGTCCATGGTTTGCGGGATATCGTGCTCGAACAGGGTGTAGACGGCTGTGATGAAAATTGGATACAGTATCCCAAACAGATTCCCGCGATGAAGAGGTGAAGATGCGTGCCGCCGTGCTGAGCCGTCATGACGTGGACGGGCTGACCGTCTCGGAGACGGACGTGCCGACATCCGGTGCGGGCGAGGTGCTCGTGCGCGTCGAGACCGTCGGCGTGAATCAGCTCGACCTCAACGTCATCGCCGGCGTCGGGCCAGGTGCACAGGCGCAGCTGCCCCGCATCCTCGGGATCGACCCCGCAGGCGAGATCGTCGCCGTCGGAGCGGGCGTCGACCAGGCGCGGATCGGGCAGACCGTCGTCGTCAAGCCCAACATCGCCTGCGGGCAGTGCGCCCATTGCGAGGCCGGAGACGAAGCCGACTGCCCGAAGCAGACCGTCGTGGGCGTGCATCGCGATGGCGGCGCGGCCGAGTACGTCGCCGTGCCCACCCGCAATGCGATCGACCGCCGCGGTCTCGATGCCGCGCAGGCGACCGCCGTCGTGCACAGCGCCTCCATCGTGATCAACGCCGTCCGCACGGTCGCGCTCGCCGCGGGCGACAGGGTCCTTGTCACCGGCGCGGGCGGAACGCTCGGGCGTGCGGCAGTCGCCATTGCGCTCGCTCGCGGTGCCCAGGTGGTCGCGGCCTCGCGCCGCACTCTCTCCCCGCTCGGCGACGAGCAGGTCGTTCAGGCATCGGGCGCAGCGTCCCTGGCGGCAGCGCTCGACGGGGGAGAGGGTTTCGACGTCGTGCTCGATGTCTCCGGCCACGCTCCGACCCTGAGTGCCGGGATCTCGGCGCTGCGCTGGGGCGGCAGAGCCGTGTTCTGCGCGGCATCCGTCGACAGCGATCTGCGCCTCGACGCCCGCGACTTCTACCTGCGCCGCAAGCGACTGTTCGGCGTGGCCAGCGCGCGCTACGACGACGTGGCCGAGGCCCTCGCGCTGGCTGCCGCCGGTGCGCTGCCCTCGCTCGTCGGCCGGCGCTATGCGTTCGACGACATCGCCACGGCGTATCGCGATTTCCCCCGCAAGGGCGACGGGAAGGTCGTCGTCGATGTGCGCTGACCGCCCTCGGTATCGAAGAGGAGACCAGAAGTGACGAGTACTGCATCCCCGGGCGCCGGAGCGCTGGCCGGGATCCGCGTGGTCGAGCTCGGCCAGTACATCTCGGGCCCGTTCGCCGCCAAGCTGCTCGCCGACCTCGGCGCCGACGTCGTCAAGGTCGAGTCGCCCGAGGGCGACCCGATGCGCCGGTGGGAGGGTCGGGCGACCATGAGCCCGCAGTTCGCCGCCTACAACCGGGGCAAGCGCGGAGTGGTCCTCGACCTCAAGAGCGCCGAGGGCCTCGCCGCCCTGTTCGGGTTGGTGGATGACGCCGACATCGTGCTCGACAACTTCCGTCCCGGCGTGGCAGAGCGGCTCGGCTTCGGCCCGGATGCGCTGCACGCCCGCAACCCGCGAGTCATCACATGCTCGATCACCGGCTTCGGTGCGACCGGCCCCGCGGCGAAGCGACCCGCCTACGACACCGTGATCTCGGCCACCGGCGGGATGTACAGCCAGGTCGTCCCGGCTTCCACGATCCGTCCGCTGGGACCGGCCTTCTCCGATCTGCTGTCCGGGATGTCCGCGGTGCAGGCCGTGCTCGCCGCCCTCCACGCCCGCGACGGGAGCGGAGTGGGGGAGCATGTCGAGGTCACGATGGTCGGTGCCCTGCTCGACTTCCTGACCGAGTCGGCCTCGGCGTTCCTGGAGACAGGGCAGGTCTCGTCGCCCGACTCACGGCCGCGTCGTGCGCAGGCCTATGCCTGCCGGGGCTCGGACGACAAGGCGTTCGTGATCCACATGTCGGTGCCCGAGAAGTTCTGGACCGGCCTGCTCGACGTGCTCGAGCGGCCCGACCTCGCCGACGACCCGCGGTTCTCGACACGCGAGGGGCGCGTGCGCAACTACGACGAGCTCGACGTCGTGCTCAAGGAGATCGCCGCCACCCGGCCCCGCCAGTACTGGCTCGACCGACTCGCGGCGCATGACATCCCGCACGGTCCGCTGAACACGATGGGCGACCTGTTCGACGATCCGCAGATCGCGAGCATGGGGCTGGTGGAGGAGATCGAGGGGCCCGACGGCGCGCTGCGTGTGCCCGTGCCCAGCATCCGATTCCAGCGCTCCGGGCGCCCGGAGCTGCGCTACGCGCCCGCGCTCGGCGCCGACACCGAAACGATCACCGGACTGCAGTCCGGAGCCGAACCCGCGCGAGCGAAGGAAGGGGCAGCCTGATGCCCGGTATCGACGACCTCGTCGCGATCGACGTCCACACCCATCCGCAGACCGAGGAATTCATCGCCGCGATGGGCCAGCGGCACTCCCAGATGTCGGCGCACTTCGGACGCGAGCGGCCGGTCGTGTCGTTCGCCGAGCAGGCCGACCAGTACCGCGACCGCAGGATGATGGCCGTGATCGTGAACTCCGACTCGGAGACCACGAGCGGCATCAAGGGCGCACCGAACGACCTGCTCGGCAAGGCTCAGCAGGACCACCCCGACGTGTTCCTCGCGTTCGCCGGCATCGACCCGTGGAAGGGCGAGGCCGCAGTCGCCGAGATCCGTCGGATGCACGCCGAGTACGGCATCAAGGGCGTCGGCGAGCTCAACCCGTCGCGGCAGAAGTTCCTCGCGAACGACCGGCGCTTCTTCCCGATCTGGGAGGCCTGCGCCGAGCTCGGACTCGTCGTCATGTTCCACTCCGGATTCCCCGGCGCCGGTGCGGGCACCCCCGGCGGTGGCGGCTACCGTCTCGAGAACGCCCGCCCCGTGCCCTACATCGACGACGTGGCGGCCGAGTTCCCCGAACTGAACATCATCAGCGCGCACCCGGCCTGGCCGTGGCACCTCGAGAACCTGGCGATGGTCTGGCACAAGTCCAACGTGTACCTCGACCTGTCCGGCTGGGCACCGAAGTATCTGCCGCCCGAGGTGGTCCGCTATGCCGACTCGCTGATCTCCGACCGGGTGCTGTTCGGGTCGGACTGGCCCGTGATGTCTGCGGATCGCTGGATGGCCGAGTTCGACGAGCTCGAGCTCAAGGAGGAGTCGCGCCGGAAGATCCTGCTCGACAACGCACGCAAGCTGTTCCGACTGTGAGCGCGAAGGAAGGAGCCGATCGTGGCTGAACTGGTGATGGCCGCGGCGACCCCGCACAACCCGCTGCTGTGGCGGGCGATGCGCGAGCCGATGCCCGATGACCTGATCGCGGTCGAGGCGAACTTCCGTCGCATCCGCGAGGCGATCACGGATGCCGGCGTCGACACGCTCATCGTGCTCGGCACGGACCACGTGCGGCAGTTCTTCTCCGACAACTCGCCGGCGTTCATCGTCGGCAAGGCGGCTTCGTACCACGGCACCTACGAGAACGAGGTGCGCACCTTCGGCATGGAGTACGCCGAGCTCACCGGCAACCCGGAGCTGGCGACGCAGATCACCGGCCGCGAAGTGCTCCCCGAGACGATCGACTTCTCGGTCTCGCACGAGTGGCGTCTCGACCACAGCTTCGTGCTCCCGCTGCAGTACGTGCGTCCAGAGCTCGACCTGCCGGTCGTGCCGATCCATGCGAACTCGATCCTGCCGCCGCTGCCTACCGCCGCGCGCTTCGCCGCGCTCGGGCAGCACCTGCGCACCGCGGTGGAGTCCTGGGACAGCGATGCCAGGGTGGGGCTGCTCACCTCTGGCCACATGGCCACCGACGTCGGCGGACCCCGCACGTTCAACGGCTCGCCCGACCCGGAGTTCGACGCCGAGGCGGTGACCTGGATGCGTGACGGAGACCTCGACGGCGCGATCACCGGATGCCGATACGACCGGATCATGGCCGCCGGCAACGTCACCTACCAGTACGTGAACATCGTGACCGCGCTCGCCGCGATGCAGGGTCGCCCCGCTGATCTGGCGGAGGCCACGACCTCGCGCTTCGCCTCCAGTCCGTTCTTCCTGTGGAGGGCCGCGTCATGAGCCGGTACATGATGAACAAGTTCATCCGCGCCGTCGAGATGAGCACCGCGAACGTGAACGCCTACGTCGCCGACACCGAGCGATTCGTCGACGGCTGGCTCGCCGGGGGAGCGGGGCCCGCCGCGGTCGCCGACGACCGGGTGCTGACCCCCGAGGAGCGCATCGCGTTCGTGAACCGCGACTACGGCGCACTGTATGGTCTCGGTGCGCACCCGTATCTGCTCTGGCACTTCACCGAGGCCGTCTACGAGCACGAGTACACCGAGGGATTCGGATGGCGTGAGCTCGTCGAGCGCTACCGGGCCGCGATCATCCCCCACGGCGAGGTCGACGACATTCCCTGACGCGTTCGACGCCGGTTCTCATCTGGTCTCGGCTAACCGGTGAGGCCGAGTTCGGCGGCGCGGCGAGGATTCGCCGGCAGCGCCGGATCGATGTCGACGGACCGCGACCAGCCTTCGTCCTGGACGGGCACGCCGCGGGCGAGGAGCGCTCGCACGGCGTCGTCGACCCCGTCGACGAAGTCGCCGCCGACGTGCGATCCGGCGATGAGCGAGACGATCACGCGAGTCGTCTGCGGGTCGCCCGCGCCGACCCACGTGACGGCGACGCCCCGGGCGGACAGCGGACCGACCCTGGTCGTGATCGCGGAGAGGCCGCTTCCGCCGATCAGGACGTCTCCCACGACGGATCCGCGTCGATGGATGCGCTGCACGCCGGTCGTCGCGTCAGGGGTGTCCGTACGGAAGTGCGCAGCCTGCATCGCGCGGTCGATCTCGACCAGGGCGATCTCGACCGCATCGGCCGGGACACGGAAGGTCCGCGCGCCGTTGACCGCCCACCGCAGACGGCGCGGATCCTCGGTCACCGCGGCCATCCCTGGGCGAGGGACCGCTCGAGGTCGCGCAGTCCCGTCGACCATTCGTCCGCCAGCTCGCCGGCGGCGTTCGCGATGGCGGCGAGCTCGGTCATCTGGCTCGTCCATCGGCTCTGCGCCGCCGCATAGGCGGCCTGGGCCTCGCCGCTCCAGCGGTGGGAGAGGTCGTCGGACACCGCTTCCAACCGCGCGAGCGCGGCCGTGATCTGCGCGCTGCCTGCGGTGATCTCCGCCGCCAGGGCCGTGATCTGCGTGGGCTCGGCTTTGAGGATCGCCATCAGATCCGCCTCTCCCGTGCCGCCATGTCGCGCAGCATCTCTTGGATGCGAGCACCGCGTTCGGTCGTCTCCGCGTGCAGGGCGCGCAGCTCTGCTCCGGGGTCACGCGGATCGCCCGGCGCGCTGCGTCGCAGGGCGTCGACGAGCGCTTCCGACTGCCGTGCCCCGGTCTCCCGCACGAAAGCCGCCTCGACCGAGTCGTCTTCCCCGGAGAGCACGGCCTCGCGCGTCGTGAGGTTCAGGTCGATCCGCCCCTGCAGCACCTGCCACTCACGGCCCAGCGCTCCCGCGCGGGCCTGGGCGGCGAAGGCCTCCTCGGCGTCTTCCGCCTCGCCGGGAGGGAAGAGCTCGTCGAGTTCCGAGCGGATCGCGGCGAGGCGCTCCCGCCACGCTGCAGGGTCGTTCGCAGGGGTCATGCGTACTTCCTCGTGGTGTGGAGGAGGACCTGGGCCAGGTCCTCCAGGCGGAGGAGATTCTCCACCAATTGGGCGCGGGCGGACACGACGCTCTCGATCACGTCGTAGATGATGTTGATGATGGAGTAGATCAGGCGGATCACTCCGAAGATCTTGGTCGCGGCGAGGGCGCCCTCCGCCGCGGCGACGATCCACCCGGCGATGGGGACGGTCGCTTCGAGCGCCATTCGGAGCAGCGTCTGCGAGAGCTGGTTGATCGCGAAGCCGATGGTCGCCGCCGCGGTCTTCGAGGCCAGGACCAGCTGACCGACGAGGCCGGCGACCGTGTCGGCCACGCTTCCCAGGCCGAAGGCCCCGAGCCCGATCGCCGTCATCCCGCCCTGATACGCGGTCCCGACATCGCCTTCCCAGAACGTGCCCGACTCGGCGAGGCCGGCGGCGTTGTCGGAGATCGCGCGCATCGACTCCCCGACGTGGGTCCACGCCTGCTGCACCTCTTCGATGCCCGTCCAGTCCCCGGCGAACGGCTTCATGATGACGTCTTCGAGAAGGCTCATGCCGATGAGCTGCTCGATGAGCCAGTCGACGCCGCCCAGGATCGGTCCGGCGCCCCAGCGCATGTTCTCGATCTCACTCTTGGTGGCGTTCGGGGCGACCAGCCACGACGACGCATCCGATCGCTCACTCACCGCACCGCCTCCCGTCCATCCGTCGACGCGGGAGGTCGCGTTCTCGTAGAGGCCGGTGACGCCGTCGGACAGCTTCCCCGGCGTCTCGACGATCTCGACGATGAGATTGGGTTCCGGCGCACCATGGTCGGCCGGCGCTGTGGAACCGGCTCCGCCGAGCGTGGGCGAGGACGACAGCGGGCTCTGATAGGGAGGGAGACTCAGGCCGATCTGCTGCATCAGTTGCTGCGCGGCCTGGTGGGCCTGCTGTTCGTGCGCTTCGTACGAGCGCGCGGCATCATCGACTCGATCTGCCGCCAGAGTGCACACCTGCCCGAAGGTGTCCGCCGCCTGCACCCCGAGCATGGCGACCACCAGCGAGACGCCGGTGAACGGCAGCATGACGATGCCCGTGTCCGATGGCGTGAGGATGCCGTAGCGCTGGATGTAGTCGGCGACCGCCCGAGTGTGCGCCTCCTGCTGCCTCCGCAGCACCTGCGACGCGAGCGCCAATTGACCGTAATCGACCTGCATGATGACCTCCGTGAGCGAGTCTAGGCGTCCGAGGTTTCGGCGCCCTCGTCGGCCGACCCGTGGTCATCGGGCGCGACGGATGCCCCGTGGTGGGGTCCACGGGGCATCCGTCCTTTCTGCGCCGGCGTCGAACGACGGTGCGAGCTGGGGGCTGCGAATCCGTCGACGCTGAGGTGGACGCGGCGGCGCACCGGCGGCGCGGGGTCTCCTCCCCCGAGGACGACCGCACCGCCGGCGTCGTGGCTACGCCGTCAGCCGGCGACGTCGCAGCATTCCTGCGCCTCCGAGGAGGAGCAGGAATGCTGCGAGGGCGATCAGACCTTCGGAAGGGGCGCCGCCGGTCATCGCGAGCCCCTCCGCCTGGCCGGTGGCCGCCGCGCCCGAGGCGGTGGTGGCTCCGGTCGAGGCGCCGGGGGTCGTGCCCTGGTCAGTTCCGGGGGTCGTTCCCGGGTCCGTGCCGGGGTCGGTGCCGGGGTCGGTTCCCGGGTCGGTTCCGGACCCGGCGCCGGGATCCGTCACCGTCGACTCGCCGACCACGGAGATGGCGTTCCCGCCCAGCGTGATCGGAAGGCTGATCGGCAGCGCCAACTGGGTGCCGCCGAGGACGCTGTCGGTTCCGGTGGTGGTGTTGCCGCCGGTGGCCGGTGCGGTCGGTGCGGTGGTGGTTCCCCCACCGGTACGGGCGACGGTGGCGTCGTCGAGGACGGAGATCGCGTTGCCGGTCACGCCCACGGGGGCGGTGACGGGCGCGGTGATCTGGGTGCCGCCGAGGACGCTGTCGGTTCCGGTGGTGGTGTTGCCGCCGGTCGCGGGTGCGGTCGGTGCGGTGGTGGTTCCCCCGCCGGTCGAGCTGGTGTCGCCGAGCAGCGAGATCGCATTTCCCGACACCGTCACCGGTGCCGTGACGGGAGCAGTCGCCTGCGTGCCGCCGAGGATGGCGTCGTCACCCGAGGTGCCCGCCGCGGTGGCGGGCGCGGCGGACCCGGTCGGTCCGGCAGTGCCGGTTCCGGTCGAGCTGGTGTCGCCGAGCAGCGAGATCGCATTCCCCGACACCGTCACCGGTGCCGTGACGGGGGCGACCACCTGGGTGCCGCTGCCGACGCCGTCGTCGCCGGACGTGGCTGCGCCGAGCGGAGCGGAGGATGCCGGTGCTGCGGCTCCCTGCCCGGTCGGTGCGGTGCTCTCGGTGTCACCGACCAGCGACACGGCGTTGCCCGTCACGGTGATCGGTGCGTTGACCGCGAGCAGCGCCTGGGTGCCCGAGAGCACGCCGTCCAGGCCGTTCGTGGTCACGAGAGGCGCCCCGGCCGGTGTTCCGGCCTGGGGAGCCGGACTCTGGGGAGTCACGGCCGGGGCGCTGGTCGTCGACGTGTCGAGCACGCTCACGGCGTTGTTCGACACGGTGACGGGGAGGTTCACGGTGACGGCGGCCTGGGTGCCCGATGCCGTACCCGATTCCCCGCTGGTCTGCACCGGGGCGGCGGCAGGAGCCGGTGCCGGTGCCGGTGCGGGAGCCGGTGCCGGAGCCGGTGCGGGAGCCGGTGCGGTGGACACGGCGTCGCTCAGCACCGAGATCGCGTTGTTCACGATCGAGATCGGTGCGGTGATCGCTGTCTCCGCTTGTGTGCCGGAGAGCAGTCCGTCGTCTCCGGTCGTCTCGGCCGCGTTCGCGGCCGTCGCGCCGAGGAGCGTGATGCCCCCGGCGATGAGCGCGCCCCAGAGGGCTCGCTTGAGGAAAGTGCGCATGATCGTTCTCCTTGACTGGATGGATCGTCTGAGGGGTGCGCGCGATCAGAGTGCGCGCGCAGCACGGCATCTGTCGTTCCCGGGGGAACGACGTGACGATCCGTCAGTCGGGAGAGACGTCGGTGTCGGCGACCGGCGAGGAGGGAAGCTCGTCGTCGGATGCGCCGGATGTCCGCTCACCAGCACGGAGCGGAGAGGAGTTCGCGTCGCTGAGGCGCGCGGGGGACGCGCCGTTGCCGCCGCCGGAACCGGCGGAGGACGACGCGGGCACGGCGGTGCCCGGTGGGCTCCCGGAGGGAGGTCCGGCGGGCACAGGGGTGGTGTGGTCGACGTCTCCGGCACCGTTCGTGGCGGGGAGCGCGCTCGACGGTGGGGATCCTGCCGAGGACGCAACCGTCGGCGATACCGGTGGCTTCGACGCGGTGTGCTCGACCGCGATGACGGTCGTCGTCGTCGCGGCAGGCTCGGCGGCGCTCCCGGGAGCGGCGCCGGGTTCGGGAGCCGCAGGCGCCGTCGGGTCGAGTGCTTCGAGCACGGGCGGGACGGTCTCTGCGGTGACGTTCCCGAGAAGGGCCGTGGTGTCATCGACCACGCCGACGACGTCATCCACTGCGGAGATCAGGCCGAGGTCGGAGACGAGTCCGCCGACCACCGGGATGCCGGCGACCGTGTCGAGAATCGGGTCGGTGATCTGCGAGACCGGTGCGCCCGTCAGAACATCGGTGACCGGTGCGACGACCGCGGTCGCGGTCTCGGTCACAGCGTGCACGACGGGTGCCGCGACCGGCCCGACGACCGGAGCGTCCACGATCGGCTGGGTGGCGGTGGCGACGATGGCGGGGGCAGCCTGCTGCACGGGTGCGACCACCTGGGTGACGACGGGGGCGACGACCTGCGTGACGATCGGGGCCACGGGTGCCGCGACGGCGGACACCGTGTCGCTGACGAGCGAAGTGAGCCCGTCGAGTGGGCCGTCGTCCTGCTCATCCGCGTGCGCGGATCCGCCTCCGAGGAGCACGGTCAGCGCCGCCCAGGCGAGCACGCCGATTCCACCCCAGAAGACCACGGCGGGTACGCCGCGTCGGGTGGCCCGAGCGTCCACGTCGACCTCCCCCTCCGAAGGCAACGTACGTCGACGCAGTTGCGTCGATTGCGGGTGACGATACTCGCGAGCGGGGGCTGTGTCTAGGGGGTTCTCCGCGCGTTTCCGGGGATGTCGGGGTGTGACGCGCCCGGCGAAATCTCGGCTTGACTTTCCCCAGGTTCTACACATCCCCTCCGCAGAGAGGGCAACCTTCAATGCCCGATTTAAACTGATTCTCATCCACAGGCTGGGGAAACAGAAAATCCCTGATAACCGCGAATAAAAAAGTTTGCTTTTCCCGCCCTCCACGGGGTTATCCACACCCGTTGTGCACAGACACTCCGACTTTGTCCGCACGCTTTCCACATGGTTATCCACAGGCCGTGTTGCATGGGGAAAGAGTCGCTCGTAGCGTGGGCGAGCGACCGAATGTCGGAGGCTCCTGTTTCGCTGTGCAGGGTGGCGTGACGGCCGAGATCCTGTCGGCCCCGCCGTCGAAGCGTCTCATCGGAACATCGCATCGAAAACGTCGCATCGAAGGGAACACTGTGTCGATCGCTGACATCTCAGAGGAGCGCATGGGCGCGAAGCGCGCGCCGGAGCGCACGCCTCCCCACGACCTCCTCGCCGAGCAGAGCGCTCTGGGTGGAATGCTCTTGTCGAAGGACGCGGTCGCCGATGTCATCGAGACGCTCAAAGGCGCCGACTTCTACGTTCCCAAGCACGAGCTGATCTTCGAGGCCATCCTCTCGCTGTACTCGCACGGCGAGCCGACCGACGTTGTCGCCGTGACCGACGAGCTCATCAAGACCGGTGAGCTGGGTCGGGCCGGCGGCGCGGACTACCTGCACACCCTGACCTCTATCGTGCCGACGGCGGCGAACGCCGGGTACTACGCGGGCATCGTCTCGGAGCGCGCGATCCTTCGTCGGCTCGTCGACGCCGGGACCCGCATCGTGCAGCTCGGCTATGCCGGCGAGGGCGACGCGACCGACATCGTCAACAACGCCCAGGCGGAGATCTATTCGATCACCGGCTCCGAGACCGCCGTCGACTACGTTCCGCTGCAGATCGCCGTCGACGCCGCGCTCGAGGAGATCGAGGCCGCCAGCGGCCGAGACGGGTCGATGACCGGCGTCCCGACAGGGTTCAGGGAGCTCGACGAACTCACCAACGGCCTGCACGGCGGGCAGATGATCGTCGTCGCCGCGCGTCCCGCGATGGGTAAGTCGACCCTCGCGCTGGACTTCGCGCGCGCGGCATCCATCGGCCACAACCTCCCCTCGGTGTTCTTCTCGCTCGAGATGGGCAAGAGTGAGATCGCGATGCGTCTGCTCAGCGCCGAGGGGGCGATTCCGCTGCAGAACATGCGCAAGGGAAACCTCGACCCGCGCGACTGGACGACGGTCGCCGCGACCCGAGGGCGCATCAACGATGCGCCGCTCTACATCGACGACAGCCCCAACATGACCCTCGTCGAGATCCGCGCCAAGTGCCGTCGACTCAAGCAGCGCGAGGGCCTGCGCATGGTCATCATCGACTACCTGCAGCTGATGACCTCGGGCAAGCGCGTCGAGTCTCGTCAGCAGGAGGTCTCCGAGTTCTCGCGAAGCCTCAAGCTCATCGCCAAGGAGCTCCAGGTTCCGGTCATCGCCCTGTCGCAACTGAACCGTGGTCCCGAGCAGCGCACCGACAAGAAGCCCGCGATCAGCGACCTGCGAGAGTCCGGCTCGATCGAGCAGGACGCCGACATGGTCATCCTGCTGCACCGCGACTCGGTGTACGACAAGGACGTGCGTCCGGGCGAGGCCGACCTGATCGTCGCCAAGCACCGAAACGGTCCGACGGCGACCATCACCGTCGCGTTCCAGGGGCACTACTCGCGCTTCATGGACATGGCCCCCGGCGGCGACTTCAACTGATGTGATTGTAGGGATCACTAAGAGTTGTCCATGTCGCGAGTGATGTGTCTTGCTGGTGGCCGGTTGGACATTTGTTCCGACTCAGATGACCGTGCTGTATCTGTGTGAAGGGCGAATAGTTCCTGGGGAACATGCATGCCGGGTGGGCGACGCTTCGAAGTCTCCTTGCTGGATCCGGCGGTGGATGGGAGTCGCAGGTGGCGATCAACCATCTCGGGCACTTCGCCCTCATCAACCTCCTTGCCCCGGCGTTGCGGCGGGATGGTTCACGAGTCGTGATGTTCTCATCCGCCGGTCATTTCGCCTCCGATACTCGTTGGGCTGGTCTGAACTTCGAGCGAGCCCCGTACGACCGCTGGCTGGCGTATGGACAGTCGAAAACGGCGAATGTGCTTTTCGCGTTGGAGCTCGCGAAGCGCGGTGCCGGCGACGGTGTCCGCGTTTTCTCGCTCCATCCGGGTGTGATCATGACCCCGTTGCAGCGGCACGTCTCGCGCGAAGAGCAGATCGCTTTGGGGTGGATGCGCGAGGACCGAACTGCCGCGCCGGGTCTGCGCCTGAAGTCCGTCGCACAGGGTGCCGCGACGGCCGCGTGGGCTGCCACCGCATCCCTGTTGGCTGATGCGGGCAATGGCGCCTATCTGGAAGACGTCGATATCGCCAGAATGGCCGACGGGTTCGATATGAACGTCGGAGGTGTGCAACCGTGGGCGACGGATGAGGGTTCTGCGCAACGGCTGTGGGAGATCACCAGCGATGCGACGGGCGTGCGCGGGTTCTGATCGCCGGCGGGCGGGCGCATCGTCTCCCCGGTGCTAGCGTTTCGAACATGCCCGCTTCGAGGACTCGCCAGGAAGAGGTGTATCGTCTGCTCCGGGCGGACATTCTGTCGGGTCGCGTTCAGCCGGGCGAGCGTCTGGCCTTCGCCGCACTCTGCGATCGTTTTTCCGTGAGCGTCGGTGCTGTGCGTGAGGCTTTGCAGCGCCTCGCCGAGCAGTCGCTCGTTCGTTCGGAGCCGCAGCGTGGCTTCGTCGTCATGCCTCTCAGTGAAGCCGATCTGCGCGACCTCACCGAGGCGCGCGTCCACATCGAGACGCTGACGTTGCGCCAGGCGATCCGTGACGGCGACCTCGACTGGGAGGGTCGCCTCGTCGCGGTGCACCACCGCCTCGCAGCGACGCCGGTGTATGCCCCCGGAGATCCTGATCGGCTGAGCGAGGCCTGGGCGGAGGTGCACAACGAGTTTCACGGAGTGCTCCTCGCGGGATGCCGCAACCCGCGACTCACCGAGATCGCGAACCACCTGCGGGCATCAGCGGAACTCTACCGCCGGTGGTCGGTGCCGCTGTCCGATCGCACGCATCCTCGGGACATTCCCGCTGAGCACGCGGCGATCGTGGATGCCGTGCTGGCGCGCGACGCTGAACTCGCCAGCCGTCGACTCGCCGAGCACATCGAGACCACGACGCGCTTGCTGCTGGAGTCGGGCCGCCTCTCCGTCTGAACCTCCGACCATCCCCGCGGAGGTGGGCTGACGGTGGGATCCGACCACCGGCTCGCGGGGGATGGTGGGGACCCGAAGCGTCCCCCGCGCCGGCGCGAGCGCGGTGTCGCGGAGCGCTCCCGACAGAATTTAGAAATTCATTGAGTATTTCGAAAGTTAATGGCAAGCTGGGCCAAAGCATGACGGAGTGCCGTTCGCGCGAGCGGGTCGCACACCGCGGTCGCTACGCATGAGGAGACGAAGATGTCACAGAAGATGCCGTGCGCGCAGATTCCCTTCGCGATCGTCGAGGAGGGCTGCGCATGACGCCGGAAGAGGTCGCGACCGATGTGCTCATCGTCGGCGCCGGACCGGCGGGGCTCACTCTCGCGGCCCTGCTCGCCCGATACGGAATCGATGCCATCACGGTGTCGAAGTTCGCCGGTACCGCCCGCACGCCCCGCGCCCACATCACCAACCAGCGTGCGATGGAGGTCTACCGCGATCTGAAGATCGAAGACGAGGTGAACCGGATCGCCACCCCGAGCGATCTCATGTCGAACAACGTCTGGGCGACCAGCTTCGCGGGCACGGAGATCGCACGCCTGCAGACGTGGGGCACGAGCATCGAGCGGCAGGCCGACTACGACGCGGTGAGTCCGAGCCGGATGTGCAACGCGCCGCAGCATCGGCTGGAACCCGTGCTGCGCGCGTCAGCAGAAGGACAGGGCGCGGACCTGCGCTTCGGGGTCGAGCTCATCGAGATCACCCAGGATGAGCACGGGGTGCGCGCAGTGGTGCGCGATGAGAGCGGCGTGGAGACGCTGATCCGCGCGCAGTACGTGGTCGGCGCCGATGGGGCGCGGAGCACGGTGGGGGAACAGCTCGGCTTCAGGTTCTCGGGAGAGAGCGGGCTGGGGGCTGCGCTCAACATCTTCTTGGAGGCTGACCTCTCCGAGTACTGCGCGCACCGTCCCGGCGTGCTCTATTGGATGACCCAGCCGGGCAACAACTACTGGGTGGGCTCGGGCACCTGGATCTGCGTGACACCTTTCCGAGAATGGGTGAACCTCTCGATGTACGACCCTGCGGAAGGCGAACCCGACCTCAGCGAGAGCGCGCTCATCGAGCGCGTGCGCTCGACCATCGGCGATGACACCGTCGACGTGACGATCAAGTCGGTGTCGAAGTGGCAGATCAATCACGTCGTCGCCGAGAGCTATCAGTGCGGCCGGGCTTTCCTCGTCGGAGATGCCGCCCACCGGCACCCACCTGCCGGGGGCCTCGGCTCGAACACCTCGGTGCAGGACTCTTTCAGCCTCGCCTGGCGCCTTGCATACGTGATCCGCGGGCTCGCAGGTCCCGAGCTCCTCGCCACGTATGACGCCGAGCGGCAGCCGATCGGCCGGAAGGTCGTCGACCGCGCGATCGAGAGCGTGGGCAACATGGGCCCGATCGCTGACGCGCTGGGCTTCGCCCCCGGTCAGTCGATCGCCGAGGGATGGGACAACCTCGAGGATCTCTTCTCGGCCACTCCCCACGGGGCCGATCGCCGAGCTGCGCTCGAGGCCGCGATCGAACTTCAGCACTACCAGTTCAACGCGCACGGTTTCGAGTTCGACTTGCGATACGAGTCGGCGGCCGTCGTCGACGACGGCACGGATTGGCCGCGAAACGAGAGGGACCCGGCGCTGTACGCGACTCCCTCCACCCATCCGGGCGCGCCGCTCGCGCATGCGCGGGTCCAGCGCGACTCCGCGCTGCTGTCGACGATCGACCTCGTCGGCGACGGCGTGTTCACGCTCGTCACCGGCATCGCAGATGGAGCGTGGCGCGAAGCCGCCGCGACGGTGAGCAGCGAGCTCGGTGTCGTCATCCGCGTCGCTCAGGTGGCCGTGCGAGGGGAGTACGACGACGTCTACGGCGACTGGACGAGGGTTCGCGGCGTGGGTGACGCCGGTGCGCTGCTCGTACGCCCCGATCGCGTCGTCTCGTGGCGTGTGACCGAGGAGCCCGAGGACGCGGTCGCTGCTCTGCGTACCGCGCTCGGAGCCGTGCTCGCGCGCGCCTGACCTGCCGCCACCAGCACTTCGCCGGAACGAACCGAGAGGACGAACCATGAGCGCAAAAGGCGCCGTTTCAGAGATCGGCTACGTGTCGATGCGCACGCGAGACCTGTCAGCCTCGATCGCCAACGCCGTCGATGTCTTCGGTCTCGCGGTGACCGATTCGAATGCCCAGAAGGCGTTCATCACCGCCCAGAACAAGCACCACGAACTGGTCTACGCGCAAGCCGATGAGGATGCGCTCGACCATACCGGCTTGGTGGTCGAGAACCGGATGGAGCTCGAGGCCATCCGCGAGAAGGTCGATCGCGGCGGATATCGGATCGTCTCCGAGCACCCGATCGAGGACCACATCGAGGAGGGCTTCGCCTTCGTCGGGCCCGAAGGGTTCACCTGGCAGATCTATACCGAGAGCATCGACTACTCGATGCTCAAGCGAGGATCGCTCGCGCCGGATCGCCTGGGGCACACGAACATCCAGGTGAGGGACTCGAAGGCGCAACGCGACTTCCTGGGCGAGGTGTTCGATTTCGTCGTCTCCGACAACATCGGCGACGAGAACTTCTTCATGCGCTGCAACAACGACCATCACGGCATCGCGGTCTTCAAATCCACCCGCGCTGCGATGCACCATCACGCATGGCAGGCCGGCAACATCATGGATCTCGCCCGTCTCGGCGACCGGCTCGCCCGCCGAGGATCGCGCCTCGCCTGGGGGCCGGTGCGCCACGGCGCGGGCGACAACATCGCGGTCTACTACGTCGAACCCAACGGCGCGGTCATCGAGTACTACTGCGATATGGAGACCATCCGCGACAAGGAGCGACCCGAGCGTCGGTTCGATGCCGACGATCTCTACTGGATCAATCAGTGGGACGGTCAGGTGCCGCCCGGCATCCTCGACCACGGTGTCGTCCCCATCGAGCGATGATCCGAAACGCACACGGACACTTCCCCGACCCTGAGTTCACCATCAAAGGAATCACATATGCGTCTTGCAAACCTTGACGGCCGAGCTGTCATCCTCACCGACGATGCCAGCGGCTTCGACGTCTTCGACGCCAGCGCGGGCCGATTCGGTCCGAGTATCCAGGACGTCTACGAAAAGTGGGAGGCATTCTCGGAGTGGGGGCCTGAGGCCTCCGGACCGGCGATCGCGATCGAGGAGTCGCAACTCGGCCCGGTCTCACCACGCCCCTTCCAGGCGTTCGGGATCGGCTTGAACTACGACGAGCATGTCGCGGAGAGCGGTTTCGGCCGGCCGGAGAAGCTTCCCCCCGTCTTCCCGAAGTTCCAGTCGTCCATCGCGGGGCCCTTTGAGACCGTCGAGCTGGTGCCGGGAGGCCGCACCGACTGGGAGGCCGAGCTCGTCGTCGTGATCGGACGCATGGCGCACCGCATCGCGGAAGGATCAGGCTGGGATCACGTGGCAGGCGTGACGGTCGGACAGGATCTCTCGGAACGGACGACCCAGCTCGACGGTCCGGCACCGCAGTTCGGTCTCGGGAAGTCCTTCCCCGGGTACTCCCCTCAGGGTCCCTGGCTGGTGACCCCCGACGAACTGCCCGACCGCGACGACCTCGCGATCTTCTGCGAACTCGATGGCGAGCGGATGCAGGACGGCCGTACGAGCCAGATGATCTTCGATGTGGCGACGCTCGTCGAGCAGCTCTCCGCAATCGTGACGCTGCATCCGGGCGATGTGATCTACTCGGGCACGCCCTCCGGGGTGGGCTTCGTGCGCGAGCCCGCACGCCTCATCCGACCCGGTGAGACGCTCGTCACCACCATCGAGGGAGTCGGCACCATTCGCCAGGTGTTCACCGGCTGACATGCACCCTCGTCCGTGTCTCGCACCGTGACTCCGGCCGGATCCACTCACCGCCATCCGACATCCATCAGGTCAGGAGAAGAACAATGACGATCTCAACCGAAACCATGACCGACGAGCAGAAGAAGGCGCTCGTCCTGGAGTACTTCAACACTTTCGACCGAGGGGGAACGCGTGCGAACGGCGAGAGTATCCTCAGCCTGTTCGCGGAAGATGCGACGGTGTTCTTCCCCAAGTGGGGCATCGCCGTCGGTCGGGAGCGGATCGGTGCCATGTTCGGTGACCTTTCGGCTCACTTCCTGTGGATCAATCACACGACGAGTCACATGAATTTCGTCTTCGGTGGCACGACTGTCGCGTGTGAGGGCCTGACCAGTGGCGTGCACAAGGACGGCCCGTGGGCGGCCGGAACTCCCGAATGGGGAGCTGGTCGTTTCTGCGACGTCTTCGAGATCTGGGATTTCCAGATCCAGCGCCTCCACATCTATCTCGATCCCGACTACGCCGGTCTTGATACGGCTCGCTACCCGTGGCTCGCGGAATCGGCCTGAGCCGCTCGCGCGACGGATCGCGCCTCGCGGCGGTCGTGGGAGCCAGTCGGGGCGCGTCGTGCGTGCGGACGGGTTCGCACTTCGACGTCGTCGGCTCGAAGCGAGGAGCACGACGCCGATCACGTCAGCGATGTCGAAGCGTAGAGACCCTGGCGCCTACTGTACCGGTACAGTAGGCTCTCCTTCTGTACCGATACAGAAGGAGACGAGGATGGAATCTCAGATGATCGCGGCTCTCGTGCTCGCGGAACGCCGGGCCGACAGCGAGGGAACTGCGCGCGACCCTCACCGCCAGCGACGGCTCGACGCCCTCCGTGCGCGAGACCGCGTCGTCGCCGCGAACGCCAGGGCGGAGCGATGGAGGCGTCTGCGCACCGCCTTGGCCCACGGCATCCGGCGGCTGGCGGAGATGGTCGAGCCGCCTCGTCCGGTGTGCGTCTCGCCCGCGCCCGATCCGTGCTGACCCCGGCCGGACCGATCCCCCTGTCGGGCACAATGGGGGAGGAGGTGGTCGGTGTGGCGCGAGTGACGTTGAAGACGATCGCGGAGCACGTCGGCGTGAGCCGCATGACGGTCTCGAACGCCTTCTCCCGGCCGGACCAGCTCTCCGAAGACCTCCGCACCCGCATCCTCACCGCCGCCGAGGAGCTGGGGTACGCGGGCCCCGACCCCGCGGCCAGGGCGCTCGCTCGCGGACGTACCGGCGTCATCGGCATGGTGCTGACGAACTCGCCGCGCGACGCCTTCACCGACGACGTCGCGGTCGGCTTCGTCCGGGCGGTGGCGGGGTCGCTCGCCGATGCCGGATACTCTCTCGTCCTGCTGCACGCCTCCGGGAAGAACGGCGTGGTCCCGGCGAGGGATATTGCGATGGACGGCGCCATCGTCTATTCGTGCGCGCCGGCGACGGCGGCGTTCGCCGCGCTCCGCGAGCGGCATCTGCCGATCGTGAACGTCGAGGGAGCGCCGCTCCCCGGGGTGCCGGACATCGGCATCGACAACGCCACCGGCGCCTACCAGGCGGCACAGCACCTCGTCGATCTGGGGCACACCCGTATCGCGATCGTCGTCTCTGCGCTCGATGCCGACAACTCCTCGCCCTCGGAGGCCGCCGTCGATACGGCATCGCCCACGATCGCCGGTCGGATGGACGGGTGGATGCGCGCTCTCGGGCAGGCGGACATCGTCCCGACCCTCGTCGGAACCCCCGCGCTCGGGATCGACGACATCCTGCGTGAGCGGATCGATCGGATGCTCGACGATCCGCCCACCGCCGTCCTGGCGTTCTCCGACCTGGCCGCCCTCGAAGTCATGGAGCGGGCGAAGGCGCGCGGCATCCTGGTTCCCGAACAGCTGTCCGTCGTCGGCTTCGACGACAATCCGCTCGCCGCACGTGTCTCGCCCGCGCTGACCACCGTCCGCCAGGACATCGATGCGAAGGGGGACGCTGCGGCGCAGGCTCTGCTGAGTCTGCTGCGCGAAGAGGAGGCGACGTCTTCGCAGCGGCTCCCCACCGCCCTGGTGATCCGGGCGTCCACCGCTCAGCCGGGCGCCGCAGGGCGATCCGAGAAGACGTCCTCCCGGACGTAGCCGCCGAGCGTCTCCGACGCGAAGTCGAGGAGGGCGGAGGCGCGGGGCGTCAGGGTCATGTCCTCCGGCCAGATCCCCACCACATTCGAGACCGTGACGGGTGGGTCGAGGGGGCGGATGACGAAGGGCCGCCCCTCGATGCTCACGGGGAGCGCATGGGGACGCGACATCAGCAGGCCGTAGCCGAGACCGCGTGCCACGATCGCGTCGACGAGGCTGAACTGGGTGATGCGGGCCTCGACCCGCGGGGCGATGCCGCGTGCGGTGAACGCATCGGCGACGTTGCGGATGCCCGGAGTCGCGTCGTACTGGATGTAGGGCTCGTCGGCGAGATCGGCGAGATCCACGGCGTCGGCCATCGCGAGCGGATGGTCCGGATGCAGATGGACCTGGAGCTCGGTCGCGTAGATCTTGCGCCGACGGTACCCGAACGGCAGAGACACGTCGTACACGAGGGCGACGTCGAGGCGTCCGGCGTCGAGGGCGGAGAGCAGCTCTTCGTTGGTCCCGACCATGATCTCGATGTGCACTCCCGGATGCCGTTTCGGGAAGCCCTCCAGGAGTTCGGGAACCACGTTCGTGGCGAAGCTCGAATAGCATCCGAGCTTCACCGGTCCCCGCAGCTCCTGCCCTCCTCGGGCACCCAGGACGAGTTCCTGGGTGTCGGCGACGATCTGACGGGCCTGCTTGGCGAACTGCTGGCCGGTCGGGGTGAGGGTGAGGCCCCGTGCCTTGAGCCGCACGCACAGCTGCTCGCCCACCGCCTTCTCGAGACTCGTGATGGCCTGTGACAGCGCGGACTCCGAGATGTGCAGATGGGCGGCCGCCGCACTGAGGGTGGCGAAGTTCGGCAGCGCGGCGAAAAGCTCCAGCTGCCGCAGGCTCACATCGGCCATGCCACTCCTTCGTGTGCGGGCTTCTTCGGTTCGATCGAACTATATCCCCGGATTACTGCGATTTACATGCAGTCATCGCCGACGCACCATGGAGCGACAGCATCCCGATCCCCGCCGTGACGGCGGGGCGACAATGACGTTAGGGACAACCATGAACTCTCGCCTTCCCGCTGGACACCCGACTTCCCAGCGCCGGATCGCCTTCGCGACGATCATCGGCACGACGATCGAGTGGTACGACTTCTTCATCTACGCCACGAGTGCAGGACTCGTCTTCGCTCAGCTCTTCTTCCAGCCCGCGGGGAAGGAGATCGGCGTGCTGCTCGCCTTCGCCACGGTCGGCATCTCGTTCCTCTTCCGTCCGCTCGGCGCCTTCCTGGCCGGGCACTTCGGCGATGTGATCGGGCGGCGCGCGATGCTGGTCGTCACACTCGTGCTCATGGGGGCCGCGACGACGCTCATCGGTCTGCTGCCCACCTACGCCCAGATCGGCATCGCCGCGCCGATCCTGCTGCTCCTCCTCCGCATCCTCCAGGGTCTCTCCGCCGGCGGCGAGTGGGGCGGAGCGGTGCTCATGGCCGTCGAGCACGCCCCTGCGGATCGCCGTGGTCGAGCGGGCTCGTGGCCGCAGCTCGGAGTCCCCCTCGGCTTCCTCCTCGCGTCGGGCATGACGGCGCTCATGACCGGGGTCGTCTCGCCGGGCGAGGCCTACCTCGAGTGGGGCTGGCGGGTGCCGTTCCTCGTGAGCATCGTGCTCATCGTGGTGGGCTTCGTGATCCGCCGCTCGGTCGAGGAGAGCCCGGTGTTCGCCGAGATCGCCCAGCGGGGCAAGCAGAAGAGCCTCCCGATCGTGGCCCTCTTCCAGCGCCACTGGTACCTCGTGATCCTCGCGGCGCTCGTGTTCGCAGGCAACGGCACGCTCGGGTACATGACCACGGGCGGCTTCCTCAACAGCTATGCGATCAACGTGCAGAGCATCGACACCACGTCGGTGCTGCTCGCCGCCTCCTTCGCGGCGGTCGTCTGGTTCTTCTCCACCCTCCTCGCGGGCTACCTGTCGGACGTGATCGGCCGCCGCAACACGTTCCTCATCGGCTTCGCCCTGCAGGCAGCGGTCGTCTTCCCGATCTTCTGGCTCGTCGACAACGGAGGGCTGCCAGGGCTCTACACCGCACTCGTCCTCATCTCCACCGGACTCGGGCTCACCTACGGACCCCTGGCCGCGTGGTACTCCGAGATCTTCCCGGCGTCGGTCCGCTTCTCCGGAGTCTCGATCACCTACGCGATCGGTGCGGTCCTCGGCGGGGCCTTCGCGCCCATGATCGCGCAGATGCTCCTCGATGCCACGGGCTCGACCGCGGCGGTGTCGGGGTACCTCCTCACGGCCTCGCTTCTCGGGGGTGCGGCGACGCTGTGCCTGCGGGATCGCTCCGGCATCCCGCTCGGACCCGACCACGAGGCCGAGCAGGCGAGCGGAGCCACCATGTTCACGTCTCGCGCGGCCGCCCCCGAACTCGCCGGAAAGCACTAGGAAGCCACTCATGTCGCGCCGTCCAGTCAAGGAGAAGAAATGGTAAACAGCGCCACCAGGATCGCGATCATCGGCGGAGGGATGGGCGGACTCACCGCGGCGATCGCCCTGACGAGGATCGCCGGCGTCCAGGTCACGGTCTTCGAGCAGGCCGGCAAGCTGGGCGAGGTGGGCGCCGGCGTCACCGTCGCCCCGAACGCCCAGCGCGTCCTCGACAGGCTCGGCGTGCTCGACCAGATCAAGCGTGCCGGCGCCACCCCCGACGGCCATGGCGTGTACCAGGACGCGCGGGGCAACGTCGTCACCGACGCGGCCTGGGAGGACTCCGCACGGCAGTACCGCAATATCGGGATGTATCGGCCGGACCTCATCGCCGTGCTGGCTCAGGAGGTCGATCCCGACACCATCCGTCTCGGCCATCGGCTGTCGTCGATCCAGACGTCGGACGCCGGGGTACGCGTCGAGTTCGAGAACGGCGCGAGGGAGGACTTCGATGCCGTGATCGGAGCGGACGGCATCCACTCGGTCGTGCGCAAGGCGGTGTCGCAGTTCCCGGAACCCGTCTACTCCGGATACATCGTCTACCGCGGAGTCGTCGACGCGTCGCTCCTCCCCGACGAGTGGCCCATGATCAGCCAGGTGTGGATGGGGGACCATCGGCACTTCATGTGCTATCCGCTGCAGCAGCGCAAGCTCTTCAACTTCGTGGCCGGGGTCCCCAGCGATCGGCCGCTCGCGGGGGACTGGTCTGGACCCGCCGAGGTGAGCGAACTCGCCGCCGAGTTCGCGGGCGAGGACTGGGACCCGCGGCTCCATCGGTTCATCTCGGCGATCGAGAAGACCTTCTGGTGGGGTCTGTTCGACCACGAGCCCCTCACCAACTGGTCGCGCGGGCCGATCACGCTCCTCGGCGACGCCGCGCACACGATGCTGCCGCACCAGGGCCAGGGGGTGAACCAGGCGATCGAGGACAGCATGGCCCTCGCGACGTTCCTCGCCGCGGCCGATGACGTGTCCGACATCCCCGAGGCGTTCCGGCGCTACACCTCGGTCCGCATGCAGCGCACGGCGATCCTGCAGCACGGCTCTCGACGGGCCGGTGCCATGTTCGATGCGCAGTACGAGTTCGCGGATCTGCAGAAGCGCGACGCCGACCTGCGTGTGGGGCGGGACTTCCGCAGAAGTGCGGTGTTCGACTACGACGCGCTGAAAGTCGCCGAGAAGGCGCTCCAGAACTCGAGGAGGAATCAGTTCGCATGACATCGATCAGCATCATCGGCAGCGGCAGGATGAGCGCGGCGATCGCCGACGTCGCCGCACGGGCCGGCGCGAGCATCCAGATCATCCGACGCAGCACGGCGAGCTCCTCACGGGAGCGCGCGGACGTCACGTACGGGGCCATCGGTGACGAGCTGACCGGCGAACTCGTGGTGCTCGCCGTTCCGTACGGGGCCTACCCGAGCATCCTCGAGCACTATCGGGAGCAGCTCGACGGCAAGGTCGTCATCGACATCAGCAACCCGATCGACTTCACCACCTACGACGAGCTGACGGTGCCGGCGGATTCCTCCACCGCTGCCGAGCTCGCCCGACAGGTACCCGCGGGAGCGGCTGTCGTGAAAGCGTTCAACGTGAACCTGGGCGACACCCTCGTCACCGGCACGAACGGCACGACCCCGACGACCGTCCTGTTCGCCGGCGATCACCCGGAGGCGAAGATCGCCGTCGCGGGGCTCATCGAGGCCGCAGGGATGAGGGCGGTCGACGTCGGCCCGCTGTCACGGGCGAGAGAGCTCGAGGCGATGGGCTTCCTCCAGATCGTCTTGGCGGCGCTGGGCAAGACACGCAACGAGGCGGGATTCGCGCTGCTGCCGTGAGCACGGATGTGCCCTCCCCATCCGCAGAGGATGGGGAGGGCACGTCTGCGGGGCAGGGAAGGTCACCCCAACGGCACGGTGGTGAACGATGTGACGGAGTCGGGCACGTCCGCCGGAAGGAACGAGGCTGACCCGACGTCGACGAGCGGGTCGTCCTTCGTGTGGCGGTTCCACAGTTCCGGGAGCGCCCGGAGGAGGAATTCCTCGATCTTGACGATGGCTCCGGCCTCGGGGTTGATCGTCAGCCGGATCCGGGCGTCATCGGTCTCGTAGAGGAGCACCTTGTTCGCTGTCGCATCCTCTTCGACCGTGATCCCCTCGGCGAGAGCGAGCGCCTCGAGGAAGGTCGCCTGGTACTCGGGAGACGCGGTCATGAAGGGAAGCGCCCACGTGAGCTGGTTCAACATGTGTTCGGCCGGGGGGATGGCGAGCTCCTCCTCGATGCTGTCGTACAGGCCGTTGGTCTCCGGCTCGCCATCCTGGGGGAACGTCGCCGCTTCGGCCTTCTCCGCGATCAGCTGCGCTTCCATCCCTCGCTCCCAGGCGGCGAGGAACGCGGCGGGCTCGGAGGGGAAATCGGAAGCGGGGACCGGAAGCTCGTCGATGTCCGCATCGAACTGCTGGGTGTCGGAGGCGGGCTGAGGACCCGGCACCGATCCGATCGGATACTCCGATCCGTAGTACGCGGTCCAGGTGGCCCGGATCGCCGACTCGTCTCCGTACAGTTCCGACGCATGGAAGGACGTCTCCGAGGTCATGGAGTACGTGCCGTCGGGCGCGGTGACGTACGTGCTTCCCGACTCGGTGACGACGGCCGCGGTCGCTCCCGTCCGGAAGCTTCCGAAGGGCAGGAACTTCTCGTTGGGGCCACCGATCATGCGCAGGTGCCGAGTCGTGATCGTCACCTGCATGGGCTGAGCGACCGCAGCGCGGATCGAAGCCGCGGTCTCGTTGAGGTACGTCGACGCCGATGCGGCCTGAGGCTCACCGACGATCCCCGGAGGGATCACGAGGGAAGCGGTGAGGGCGACGGCGGCGACGGCCGTGCCGCCGACCGAGGCCGCCACGATCCGTCCGACGGGACGTCGACGCCGGGAGCGGCCGATCGCCTGGTGGAGGGCGCGCCGGGGAGCCTGCGAAGAGGCGGGGTAGGTGGGCTTCATCTCGCGCACCGTGTCAAGGATGTCCATGGATGATCTCTTTCTCAGCAAGTCGGATGTGGGTGGTCGCGGGCCGGGGCTGGTGGGCAGCCTCGGGCGGCGACGGTGGCGGTGCCGCGAGCTTCGCCCGGATGCGGCTCAGTCGCGATCTGACCGTGCCGACGGGGATCCGCAGCGCGGCCGCGATCTGTTCGTAGGTGAGGTCTCCCCAGGCGTGGAGGAAGAGGACTTCGCGGTCGCGAGCGGACAAGGCGGCGATCCGTGGATACAGACGCTCGATCTCGCCCGCCGCATCGAGCTGCGCCGATGACCGGTCGTGATCGTCCGGAGCGACCGGGTCGCTCTGGCTGAAGGATGCCTGCAGCACGCGCCAGTGCTGTGCCTGGGCTCGGCGGTGCTGACCGAGCACATTCGTCGCGATGCCCATCAACCAGGGGAGGGCGGATGGGCGCTCCAGGTCGAAGCGCTTGCGCTTGCGAAAAGCGATGAGGAACGTCTCGCTCACGATGTCGTCGCTCGCCGCCGGCCCGACGCGGCGGGCGACGTACGCCGAGACCGCGTCGATATGTCGTTCGAAGATCTCGGAGAACTTCTCCGCAGACCCGATCGATTCGCGGATGATGTCGTTGTCGTTGGTCACAATAGGTATCCGTCACTCGGCGCGATCCGGTTCCATCGGCGTCCGAACGGGCACCGGCGGCGCCGAGCGGCCGGCGGCTAGCGGCGCATCCGGTCGGTCGAGTACTCCGGGGTCGCATAGACCCCGCCCTGCGGCATGTTCGCGTCGAGCGGCTCCGGCGGGCCCCACTCGGCGGCATCGTCTCGGGGAGCGAACCCGATCGCCGCGCCGGCGTCGAGATCCCACCAGAGTTCGGCGTTCGCCGACACCGCATAGAACACGGCCGTATGCGCGGAGGTCGTCATGGCCGCGAGGAACGCCCGCACCGCGTCGGCCGGGCTCAGCCACGTGCGCTGCTCGCGGGCGGAGTTCGGCCGCTGCTCGTAGGTGCCGATGCGCACCGACACGGTGCTGACGTCGAACTTGTCCGCGTAGAGGCGGCACAGGGCTTCCGCTGCTGCCTTCGACACCCCGTAGAAGCCGTCGGGACGCGGAGGCATGTCGGGGGAGACGTGCTCGCCGGCGGTGTACATGCCCGTCAGCCGGTTGCTGCTGGCGTAGACGACGCGACGCACTCCGGCCCGTCGAGCCGCTTCGAGCACGTGGTAGGTGCCGACGACGTTCACCTCGGCCAGGTCGTGGAAGTCCGCCTCATCGGCGATCCCCCCGAGATGGATCACACCGTCGGCACCCGCGAACAGGTCGACCAGCGACTCCAGGTCACCGAGGTCCAGCGTCCTGACCGCGTCGTCGGGGCCGACGGGGGTGGTGGGGCGGACGTCGGTGGACACCAGCACGACCCGCTCCTTCGCGAGGGCGGCGCGAAGCGCGGATCCGATCGTTCCGGCGGCACCCGTGACCACCCAACGGCGTCCTGCGGTCGTGGTCGGATGGCCTGCCGCGGCGTCGCTCGGAGTCATGACCAGACAGTATCGGTCATCTCACGGACGCGTCGAGGAGGCGTATCGGCGGGCGGTGGATACTGGGGGAGGCCGGCGATCGCGGGCGATCTCGGGAGGGGACGATCCATGGTGGACGGAGCAGGAAGCCGGCGCATCCGAGACGGGTATGCCGCGCGCGCCGTCGAGTACACGGAGCTCTTCGGCGACATCTCGCAGATGGATGCGATCGATCGGCAGCGCATCACCCTCTGGGCCGATGGCGTGGACGGACGCATCCTCGATGCCGGCTGCGGTCCCGGACACTGGACGGCGTTCCTCGCGGATCGAGGCCACGAGGTGGAGGGGGTCGACCTCGTGCCGGCGTTCATCTCCACCGCCACCACGCGATTCCCGCACGTGCCGTACCGGGTCGCGTCGGTGACCGATGCTGACATCGCGCCGGGGTCGCTCGGCGGCGTGCTCGCCTGGTACTCCCTGATCCACGCGAGTCCGGCTGAGCTTCCCTCCCTCCTGACCGCGGCGCGACGCGCACTCCGAGCGGGCGGCGGTCTGCTCGTCGGATTCTTCGAGGGCGTCGACGGTGAACCCTTCCCGCATGCCGTGACGTCAGCCCACTACTGGTCGATCGAGGGGATGACGGCGCTGCTCGAGCGCGCGGGCTTCTCGGTGCTCGACAGCGACGCCAGGGTGCAGGAGGGACGACGGCCGCACGCTTCGGTCAGCGCCGTGGCGGTCTGATCGGTCGAGAAAATTCACCCGGATGGGGCCCTCGTCCGCCGGCGATCCAGGTGTGATGCTAGGAGCACCAGGTCCGGGGTCCCGGGCTGCTTGACCATCCGGAGTGACCATGCGCGATTCGATCCAGCGACAGATCCTGCCGATTCCGTACCGGGGCGCCGACTTCCCGGCGACGTTCGATGCGAAGGATCCGGATACGGCGTTCCCGCCGATCGAGCCGCTGCTGCCGCCGGAGGGTGCGCCGAATGTGCTCATCGTTCTGATCGACGACTGCGGGTTCGGTGCCTCCAGTGCGTTCGGCGGTCCCATCGCGACGCCGACGTTCGAGAAGCTGGCCGGGCAGGGGCTGAAGTACACGCGGTTCCACAACACCTCGCTGTGCTCCCCGACGCGGGCCGCGCTGCTCTCGGGACGCAATCACCACACGGTCGGGATGGGCGGGATCACGGAGATCGCGACGTCGGCTCCGGGGTACAGCTCGGTCCGGCCGAACGACTGCGCCCCGTTGGCCGAGACGCTGAAGCTGAACGGATACTCCACCGCGCAGTTCGGGAAGTGCCATGAGGTGCCCGTGTGGCAGACGAGCCCGATGGGTCCGTTCGAGAACTGGCCATCCGGCGGGGGCGGGTTCGAGTACTTCTACGGTTTCGTGGGCGGTGAGACGAACCAGTACGCGCCGGCGCTCTATCACAACACGACTCCGGTGGAGCCGGATCGCACACCGGAGGAGGGGTACCACCTCACCGAGGACATCACGGATCGGGCGATCGACTGGGTGCGCCAGCAGAAGGCGCTGATGCCGACGAAACCCTTCTTCGCGTACTTCGCGCCGGGGGCGACCCACGCCCCCCACCACGTGCCCACGGAGTGGTCGGACAAGTACAAGGGCGCGTTCGACGACGGATGGGACAGCCTGCGCGCGGAGACCTTCGCCCGGCAGCAGCAGCTCGGCGTCCTCCCTGAGTCGGCGGAGCTGACGGCTCGGCACGAGCAGATTCCCGCGTGGGAGGACATGCCGGCCGAGCTGAAGCCCGTCCTCGCCCGCCAGATGGAGGTGTACGCCGGCTTCCTCGAGCACACCGATCATCATGTCGGGCGACTCATCGACGCACTGTCAGACCTCGACGTCCTCGACGACACGCTCGTGTACGTCATCATCGGCGACAACGGCGCCTCCGCCGAGGGCGACGTCACAGGATGCTTCAACGAGTTGATCAACCTCAACGGCGCCGCCGAGATGCAGACCGCGGAGTTCATGGCCTCGCGCATCGACGACTTCGGCACCCCCGCGGCCTACAACCACTACGCCGTGGGGTGGGCGCATGCCATGAACACTCCGTACCAGTGGACGAAGCAGGTCGCCTCCCACTGGGGTGGCACCCGTACCGGCACGATCGTGCGCTGGCCGCGCGGCATCGACGCCGCCGGCGAGACCAGGCACCAGTTCCACCATGTCATCGACATCGCCCCGACCGTGCTCGAAGCGGCGGGAATCCCCGAGCCGACCTTCGTCAACGGCGTGCAGCAGCACCCCTACGAGGGGATCAGCATGGCCTACTCCTTCGACGATGAGCAGGCGGAGGATCGACGCCGCACCCAGTACTTCGAGATGTTCGTCAACCGCGGCATCTACCACCAGGGATGGACGGCGGTCACTCGTCACTCGATCCCCTGGGATCAGGGCAAGCCGCTTCCCCCCATCGACGACGACGCATGGGAGCTCTACGGCCCCGATGACTGGACGCAGGCGCATGACATCGCCGCCGACAACCCGGAGAAGCTGGCGCACCTGCAGCAGAAGTTCCTGCTGGAGGCGTCGAAGTACAAGGTGTTCCCGCTCGACGATCGACGTATCGAGCGCTTCAACTCCGACCTCGCCGGGCGGCCCACCCTCATCCACGGTGACCGTCAGCTGCTTTTCGGCGGAATGGGCCGACTGACCGAGAACGTCGTGCTCAACGTCAAGAACAAGTCCCACGCGATCACCGCCGATGTGACCGTGGGAGACGGGGCCACGGGCGTCGTGGTCGCGCAGGGCGGCGCGTTCGGCGGCTGGGCGATCTACCTCGACGAGGGGAAGCCCACCTACTGCTACAACCTGTTCGGCATGCAGCGCACGTACGTCCGGAGCGCACAGCCGCTCGCTTCCGGAGACCATCAGGTGCGCCTCGAGTTCGATTACGACGGGGGCGGCCTGGGAAAGGGCGCCACCGCCGAACTCTATCTCGACGGCGCCAAGGTCGCGACAGGACGCATCGAGGCCACGGTGCCGTTGGCGTTCTCGGGCGATGAGACCACCGACGTCGGCTCCGACACCGGTACTCCGGTCAGTGAGGACTACGACACGCGCGGCAGCGTCTTCACCGGGCGCGTCCACCGCGTGCAGATCGATCTCGGCGACGATGCCCATGCGCATGATCACCTCATCCCCATCGAGGATCGGATGCGGATCATCACGACGCGGCAGTGAGATCCGGCGAGAGCGTCGTCCGCTGCCGCTGATCCGAGTGCCACCGGCACGCCAGGCCGAACCGTCGAGGGTGCCACGGTTGGATGGGCGTATGAGCCACGAAGAGACCCTGGCGGGCGGCAATGCCGGTGGGCCGGTCGTGAAGGTCGACGGCACGGTGCGCAAGACATGGGGCGACAGCACGCCGAGCGTCGTGGCCTTCATGGAGTTCGTGCGGAGCCGCGGTGTCGACCTGCCTGTGCCGATGGGGAGGGACGAGCAGGGGCGTCAGGTCATGGAGTTCATCCCCGGCCGACTCGCGATGCACGGGGAGCCGCTGTCACATGCGGAGCTCCGCAGGGTGGGGGAGATGGTGCGTGCGATCCACGACGCGAGCGCCGACTTCATCCCGCCCTCGGAGGCCCGGTGGGAGACCGCGATCGCGGCGCCCGGCGCCGATCTGGTGTGCCACAACGATCTGGCTCCGTGGAACCTGATGGTCGGGGACCGATGGGTCTTCATCGACTGGGACGGCGCTGCGCCGAGTACGCGACTGTGGGATCTCGCCTATGCGGCGCAGGCCTTCACCCTGTCCCGCGTCGACAGCCCTCCCGAGCGTGCGGCGAGCGACCTGAGTGCGTTCGTCGACGGCTACGGTGCCGACGATGAGCTCCGCGCTGCGCTGCCGGAGGTCATGACGCGACGAGCGGCGGCGATGTTCGAGCTGCTCCGGTCGGGCCACGCAGAACATCGGGAGCCCTGGGGGACCATGTTCAGCGAGGGCCATGGAGCGCACTGGGCAGCCGTGGTCGACTATGCGGCTGCGCATCAGGCGGTGTGGCGCGAGGCGGTGGCGGGTCCGGATGCGCCTTCCGGTCTCAGGGGATCGGCACCGCGCGGTCGGCACCGAGGCGCTTCATGACCATGGTCGAGGTGAGGCGCTGCACGCCGGGCAGGGCACCGAGCGTGTTGTCGTAGAGCTCCTGGTAGGCGCCCATGTCGCGGGTGAGGATACGCAGCATGTAGTCCGGGTCGCCGAACAGGCGCTGCGCCTCGACGACGGCGGGAATCGCCACCACCGCCTCCTCGAACGCGATGATCGTGTCCTTGTCGGTGCGCCCGATCGTGGCGAAGACGATCGCCTCGAATGTGAGCCCGACCGCCTTCGGGGCCACCACCGCACGGTACCGCTCGATCGCGCCGGACTGCTCCAGTTCCTTGAGTCGGCGGTGGCAGGCGGAGAGGCTCAGACCGACGTGCGAGGCCAGGTTCGTCGCGCTCATCCGTCCGTCATCCTGCAGTAGAGAGAGGATCTCCCGATCAAGTGCGTCCATGTCGACAATTCTTGCAGGTTCATCGCGAGATCGGTCGAAGAAACGAAGCACCTTTCGCCTGATCGTTCGTAGTCTCTTCCTCGACACGAGGAGGATCGATGGACATCGCGCTGGTCATGCAGTTCTGGGTGGTCGCCGTCATGCTCGCGCTGACCCCGGGCGCCGATTGGGCGTACGCGATCTCGGCGGGCCTGCGTGCCCGCTCGATCGCCCCGTCGATCCTCGGGATGATCGCCGGGTACACCGTCGTGATCGTCGCGGTGGCGATGGGCCTCGGTGCGCTGGTCACCGCGTATCCCTTCACTCTCACGACGCTGACGGTGGTCGGCGCGCTGTACCTGATCTTCCTCGGAGCCACGACGCTGGCGAGCCGGCCGGCGCCGATCGCCGAGAGCGGCGAGCAGATCGCGACGGGCGGATGGGCGCAGTTCCTGCGCGGTTCGGGCGTGAGCGGGATCAATCCCAAGGGTCTCCTGCTGCTCCTCGCCCTGCTCCCGCAGTTCACGAGTGCGGACGGCTGGTCGTCGACGACGCAGATGCTCGCGCTCGGTGGCCTCCATCTCGTCAACATCGCCGTCGTCTACACGACCGTCGGACTGCTCGCCCGTCGGCTGCTGCGCACGCGTCCGCGCGCGAGTTCGGTGGTCACCCGGATCGCCGGCATCGCCATGACCGTCATCGGCGTCGGGATCCTCGTCGAGCAGGTGATCGAGTGGCTATGAGTCGTGCGTTTTCCCCGGTCGACGCAGGCCTCTACCCCGCACCGTCGAGGTAGCGTCGAAGGGCGGACTGCGATCGGCGGGAGATGAGGACGGTGTGACTTCCATGGTGCGTACGACCACTGCGCTTCGGCTCCTGCTGCCGGCCTTCCTGCTCGGCGCGATCGTCGCGATCTCGTTCCTGGAGGCGCCGCTGAAGTTCCTCGCCCCCGGTGTCACCATCCCGATCGGGCTCGGTATCGGGCGGCTCGTCTTCACGGCGTTGAATGTGATCGCCGGCGTCGTGCTGCTCGTGCTCACGGGCGTGAACGTGCGCGCGAGGGCCGGCCGTGCGGCACTGGGCATCCTCGGTTCGATCTGGGTCGTGTACCTCGTCGAGGTGGCGGGCATCCGTCCGGTACTCAATCAGCGCAGCGACCTGGTCATCGCAGGCGCTGAGTCACCGGGGACGAACGGGGCGCACTACGCGTACATCGTCGCGGAAGTAGCCATCGTCGGGCTTCTGGTCGCGCTGATCGTCGTCACTTCGCGGTTGGTGTTCACCCCGCACGATCCTCGGGAATCCGAGGGTGAAGGAGCGCTCTGACGCTCAGGTCGCCGACGCCGTGAGCTGGTCCTGGAGGTTGAAGACCTCGACGAGGGGTGTGGCGGCCTGATCGGCGCGGCCCTCGAGGCCGACGAAGAACTCCGACATCGAAGCCTCCCACCGGGCGGCGACCGTCGAGGCGGCGAGGTAGGCGCGTGCGGCGGCGTCGTCGTCGGTCTCGTAGTAGCCGAACAGGCGTCCTTCCTCGCCGAGGAAGATCGAGTAGTTGCGGCGGCCGGACGCCGCGATCTCGGCGAGCATCTCCGGCCAGACCGGGCTGTGGCGGGCGATGTACTCCGCGATCATGTCGGGGGCGATCTGCAGTTGGAAGGCGACGCGCGCGGTCATCCTTCCTCCTTCACGGGTGGGGGAGCTGAAGCTCGGGCCAGCGGGTATGAAACGATTCAGACACTACTGCACGCGCGGGGCTCCGTCAAGGAGCGCGCGTGGCCGCGACGTTCGCCGGGGCAGTGGATCGTCGCGCCATGAGCTCGGGTTGGAACACGGTCTGCCGGGGGATGAGGTCGGGGTCATCCGACTCCTCGAGCAGCACACGCAGGGCTGTGCGGCCGATCATGCCGCTCGGCTGGCGGATGGACGTCAGGGGGACCGCGGCAGCGGCGGCGAACGAGATGTCGTCGAAGCCCATCAGCGCGATCTCGTCGGGCACCAGCATCCGGCCGTCGACGATCAGCGACTGGAGCAGGCCCAGCGCGAGCAGGTCGTTCGCCGCGAACATCGCCTCCGGCCACTCCCTGCGGGGGCGGCGCAGCACCCGCTCGCCCACGGCCACGCCCTCCTCGACGGTCATCGCGTCGGTGGCGAACACCTCGATCTCGACGGAGTCCAGTGCGTTGTCCGCGGCGACCCGCGCCCCGGCGAGCCGGTCGGTGACCTGGCGCATGTCCATGGGGCCGCCGATGAAGGCGATGCGGCGGCGCCCGGTGGCGATGAGGTGCTCGACGGCCATCCTGCCCCCGGCGACAGAGTCGACGGACACCGAGCTGAAGCGGCTGTTGCCGCCGAACCGGTCGACGAGGACGGCGCGGATGCCGCGGGAGCGCAGGCGCTCGAGGCGCGGGTGGATGTCGCCGTACGGCGAGATGAGCACGCCGCGCACCTGCTGCTCCTCGAAGAGATCGAGGTACATGCGCTCGCGGTCGGAGTCCTCGTCGGTGTTGCCGTACAGGACCGCGATGTTGTGCCGCGACGCCTCGTCCTCGGCTCCCCGCACCACGTCGTTGAAGAACGGGTTCTGCCCGTTGAGCACGACGAATCCGACGGTCGTGCTCACGCCGGCGCGGAGCTTGCGGGCGGCGTCGTTGCGCACGTATCCGAGCTCTTCGATGACCTTCAGCACGCGCTCGGCGGAATCGGGCGACACGGTGTCCGGACGGTTGAGCACGTTCGACACCGTGCCGACCGAGACGCCGGCCGCCTGCGCGACGTCTCTGATGCTCACCACCATGGGTACTCCTTCGCCGGCATGGCGTCGACCGTGTCCGGACTGTGACGTGTGTGGCCGGACTGTGACTTGACCGGCGACGAATTCGATGCCTACAGTATCCCTGAATCGCATATGAATCGATTCATCCCGATCCCAACCTCGATGAGGAGGCACCCGTGCCCAGCGATGCCGCACCCGTGGTCCTCGAGCTCTCCAAGGTCGTGAAGTCGTTCGGCGCAGTGGTGGCATTGCGTTCGGGCAGCCTTCGGCTCTCGGCCGGTTCGATTCACGCGCTCATTGGCGAGAACGGCGCAGGAAAGTCCACGCTCGTCAAGATCGTGGCAGGGCTCTACCGCCGTGACGGCGGCGGGTTCCAGCTCGAGGGCGAAGACGTCGACTTCGTGTCGACGGCGCAGTCCAAGGCCGCCGGAATCGCCGTGATCTACCAGGAGCCGACGCTGTTCCCCGACCTGACCGTCACCGAGAACATCTTCATGGGCCGGCAGCCGGTCGGGCGTTTCGGCCGGATCGACCGCAAGGCCATGCGGCACGAGGTCGAGCGGCTGTTCACGCGGCTCGGCGTCACGATCGACCCCGACCGTCCCGCAGAGGGACTCTCGATCGCCGACCAGCAGGTCATCGAGATCGCGAAGGCCGTCTCGCTCGACGCCAAGGTGCTGATCATGGACGAGCCCACCGCGGCCCTGTCGGGTGTCGAGGTGGAGCGGCTGTTCGTCATCGCCCGCAGCCTGCGCGACGAGGGGAGGGGCCTGATCTTCATCTCCCACCGCTTCGATGAGGTCTTCGCCCTGTGCGACACGGTCACCGTCATGCGCGACGGTGCCTACATCGCCACGACGTCGATCGCCGAGACCACCCCGGCGGAGCTGGTGCGCCAGATGGTCGGCCGCGACGTCACCGAGCTCTTCCCCAAGATGGAGTCGACGATCGGGGAGCCGCTGCTCGAGGTCGAGAACCTGACCAGCCCCGGCATCTTCCACGACATCTCCTTCACGGTGCGTGCGGGAGAGATCGTCGGACTCGCCGGCCTCGTCGGCGCCGGCCGCAGCGAGGTGGCGCGTGCCGTGTTCGGCGTCGACGACTACCGCGAAGGCAGCGTCACCATGAAGGGCAGGCGGATCCCCCGCTCGCGCCCGACCGAGGCGATGCGCGCCGGACTGGCGCTGGTCCCCGAGGATCGACGCAAGCAGGGCCTCGTGATCGAATCCGGTGTCGGGCGGAACATCACGACCGCCATCCGCCGCCGCCTCTCCCGCTTCGGGCTGATCACGACCGGTCTCGAGAACCGCGCCGCCCGGGAGTGGGCGAGCCGACTCGAGGTGAAGGCGCACGCCCTCGACACCGTCGCGGCGACGCTCTCCGGCGGCAACCAGCAGAAGGTCGTGCTCGCGAAGTGGCTGGCGACGCAGCCCGACGTGCTCATCATCGACGAGCCCACCCGAGGGATCGACGTCGGCACCAAAGCCGAAGTGCACCGACTGCTGTCGCAGCTCGCCGTCGAGGGCAAGGGCATCCTCATGATCTCCTCCGAGCTTCCCGAGGTGCTGGGCATGGCGGATCGGGTGCTGGTCATGCGCGAAGGGCGGATCACCGCCGAGCTCGATCGCGCGGACGCCACCTCGGAGAACGTCATGTTCGCCGCCACGCACGCGTCACCGCAGGCAACCATCGACGCGGGGGAGAACTCGTGAGCATGACCAGCACGACCCGCATCCCGGTATCGGGTCTCACCAGACACATCGGTGCGCTCGGCAAGGCGCGGGAGTTCGGGATCCTGATCGCGCTCGCCCTCGTCGTGATCGCCGCCACGGCCAAGAACCCCGCGTTCCTGTTCAGCGCCGACGGCTGGCGCGACCTGCTGCTGACCCCGTCGATCCTGGTGCTCGTCGCCATCGGCCAGGCATTCGTGATCATCACCCGCAACGTCGACCTCTCGGTCGGCTCGGTGATGGGTCTCTCGGCCTATCTCACCGGTCGCATGTTCATCGACTTCCCCGGCATCCCGATCCCGGTCGTGGTGGTGTGCGCCGTGCTCTTCGGCGCCGCCCTCGGCCTCATCAACGGTGCGCTGGTGGCGTTCGCGCGCGTGCCCGCCATGGTGATCACGCTCGGGACCCTGTACGCCTACCGCGGCATCAATGTCATCTGGGCGGGCTCCACCCGCGTCAACGCCTCGGACATGCCCAAGGACTTCCTCGCCATCGGCACGGGGCAGCTCCTCACGATCCCGATCCTCGCGATCGTCGCGCTCGTGGTGCTGGCCGCGGCGGCCTGGTACATGCGCAACACCCGCGGCGGACGCGAGTACTACGCGATCGGCTCCGACCCGGCGGCGGCCGAGCTCTACGGTCTGCGGGTCACCCGGCGGGTGCTGACCGCATTCCTCCTCTCGGGCGCCCTCGCGGGCCTCGCGGGCGTGTTCTACGCGGCCAGGTACGGGTCGGTGAGCTCGCAGGCCGGTGCCGGCTGGGAGCTGGACGCCGTGGGCGCCGCCGTCATCGGCGGCATCGCGATCACGGGAGGGGTCGGCACGGTATGGGGCGCGGCCATCGGCGCGATGCTCCTGATGACGATCAACCGCGCACTGCCGATCCTCGGCATCCCGGACTTCTGGCAGCGCGCCGTCGTCGGCGTGCTCATCATCGGGGCGATCGTGCTGGACCGCTGGCTGGCCGTACGGCAGAGACGGCGACTCATCGAAGCGAGGGACGAGTCATGACCACGGCAACCGCCACCACGAGCAGCAACCGCGTCACGCGCGACTTCGAGAAGCCCCTGTGGCGTCGTGTCCTCGTGAGCCGCGAGATGGGCGTCGTCGCCCTTCTCATCGTCGTCGTGATCTACTCGATGGTCTCCGTCCGCGGATTCGGCCAGCCGATCACCGTGAACTACCTGCTGCTCGACGTGGCTCCCATCCTGCTCATCGCGCTGCCGATGACGCTGATCATGATCACCGGCGAGATCGACCTCTCGGTCGGCAGCATGGTGGGTCTGGCGAGTGTCGTCACCGGAGCCGGGGTGCACGCCGGCCTCCCGTTCGAAGTGGCCGCCTTCCTCGCCCTGCTCGTCGGAGCGCTGGGCGGCGCCTTCAACGGGTTCCTCGTCACCGTCGTCGGGCTTCCCTCCCTCGCCGTCACGATCGGTACGCTCGCCCTGTTCCGCGGACTCGCGGTCGGGCTGCTCGGCACCACCGCCGTCACCGACTTCCCCGAGGCGTGGACGGCACTCGCGAAGGCGAAGATCTCCGGGACCACGATCCCGTACATCATGGTGCCGTTCCTCATCCTGCTGGTGCTCTTCGTGATCGTGCTGCAGTTCACCCCCTTCGGCCGCGGTATCTACGCGATCGGGCTGTCGAAGGAGGCCGCCCGCTTCTCGGGGGTGCACGTCGAGCGGACGAAGTTCCTCCTCTTCGTGCTCGCCGGTCTGGTCTCGGCATTCGCCGGCATCTACTACACCCTGCGGTTCGGCAGCGCCCGCGGCGACAACGCCACGGGGCTGGAGCTGCAGGTGATCGCCGCCGTCGTCCTCGGAGGGGTGTCGGTCTTCGGCGGTCGCGGCCAGCTCTACGGGGTCGTCGCCGCCGTGCTGCTCATCGGCGTGCTCTCCAGCGCGCTGCGTCTGGCGAACGTGACCTCCGACGTGATCAATGTGATCACCGGGGTGCTCCTGGTGCTGTCCGTGGTCGGCGCGAGCGTGCTGACGTGGCTCCAGAAGCGCCGACAGCATCCGAACCGCCTCCCTCGTCCCGCACCGTCCGCAGCGTCGTGACGACGCTGGATCCTTCGACCGAGGACATCCGTCTCGGTCGCCCGCACGAAAGGAAGAACAATGATGTTTGCACGTAAGCGCGTCGCGGCCCTGGCCGCCGTCGCGGTGGCCACGGCCCTCGTCCTCACCGGTTGCGCCGACACCGGAGGCTCGGGCGGCGGCTCGACCGAGGGCTCGGGTGGCAGCGACAACCTGGCGATCACCTTCCTGCCCAAGAGCCTCGGCAACCCGTACTTCGACACGTCCAGCAAGGGCGGCGAGGCCGCGGTCGAGGAGATCGGCGGCACCTTCGCCGAGGTCGGTCCCGCCGAATCCGGTCCGGACGCGCAGGTGAGCTACATCAACACCGCCACCCAGCAGGGTGTCGGCGCGCTCGTCGTCTCGGCGAACGACCCGAAGGCGATCTGCGACGCCCTCGACGAAGCCCGCTCCGCCGGTGTCAAGGTCGTCACCTTCGACTCCGACACGAACCCCGAGTGCCGCGACCTGTTCATCAACCAGGCGACCGCCGACGGCATCGCGAAGGTGCAGGTCGACCTCATCGCCGAGCAGATCGGCGACGCCGGAGAGATCGCGATCGTCTCGGCGACCGCCAACGCGACGAACCAGAACGCCTGGATCGAGAAGATGAAGGAGCTGCTCGCCGCAGACCACCCGAACATCACGCTCGTCGAGGTCGTCTACGGCGACGACGACGAGCAGATCTCGTTCGACAAGACCGCCGCACTGCTGCAGTCGCACCCGAACCTGAAGGGCATCGTCTCGCCCACCACGATCGGCATCTCGGCCGCGGCGCGCTACCTCTCCACGTCGGACTACAAGGGCAAGGTGGCTCTGACCGGCCTCGGCACCCCGAACCAGATGCGCGAGTACGTCGAGGACGGCACCGTCACGGCGTTCGCCCTCTGGAACCCGGAGGACCTGGGCTACCTGTCGGCGTTCGCCGCCGCCGCCCTGATCAAGGGCGACATCACGGGCAAGGAAGGCGACACCTTCGAGGCGGGCGAGCTCGGCTCGTTCACCGTCGGCGAGGACGCGACCGTGCTGCTGGGCGACCCGTACGTGTTCGACAAGGACAACATCGGCGACTTCGACTTCTGAGTCCTGGCGCCGGAAGGGCCCGGCCGGATCACTCCGGCCGGGCCCTTCGTCTTGCCGTGTCAGTCGGCGACGGCGAGGCTCGCGATCCAGGAGACCAGGTGATCGCGGAGCCCGGCGGCGGCGTCGACATCGAGGGCACGCGGATCGGGGCCGAACACGCCGTGCAGAGGGTGGTCGGCGCGGTGGCGGTCCTGTCCGAACGGGTCCTCGTCCGCGGGGGCGGGGAAGGCACCGGGGTCGGGGAGCGCGTCGACGTGGACCAGCTCCGGCGCCAGGGAGTGCAGCAGCAGCGACTCGAAGCGGCCGGCATGGTCGGGAGCGACCGGCGGCTGCGGGGCCTGACCGAGCGTGCGGGCGACGGCGCGCAGCGCTGCATCCGTGGCGTTCCACCGCTCGGCGACGCGCGTGATGAGGTCGCGCTGCTCGTCGGCGAAGTGGCCGCTGAGCAGGACGGCCCGGCGCACGCCGAAGTCCGACAGGCGCGCGAGGGTCTCGGTCAGGAGCGTCTCGATCGCGGACGGCGAGGCGCTCATGATCGTCCACGGGTAGCGGCTGTGCTCGCCGCCGACCGCGTGGTGCACGACCGGGAGCACGATCCCTCCGCCGACCTCGGCGGCCTGCAGGCAGAGCCCGTGCGCCGTCAGAGCGTCGAGCCCGATCGGCAGATGGGGGCCGTGGAACTCGAGCGAGCCGAGCGGGATGTAGACGACGGATGCCGCGGCGAGGCGCTCCGCGATCTGCTGCGGGCTCAGCCGGTCGGCGGCGGCGGTGGTGACGCTCATACGTAGAAGTTCCTCTCCCATTCGAAGCCCGCGAGGCGTTCGCGGAGACCTTCTGCCAGGCCCGCGCCGTCGGCGAATGAGACGTTGCGGGCGATCCGCTTCCGCGTGGTCATGCCGACGATCGCGGTCGACACCTCGGGGCGGTCGAGGACGAAGCGGACGGCCGCCTCATCGAGGCCCTCGTAGAACGGCTCCGTGACCTTCTTCATCTCGGCGATGCGCGCCAGCGTCTCGGCGAAGCGCTCATCGCGGAACATGCTCTTGAGGACCGAGTCGTCGGCCCAGCCGTCGTAGGAATCGCGGGTCCACGCGCCGCTGAGGGAGCCGGAGTCGAGCACGACCCTGGCGATGATCGCGGTCCGGGACGCGGCCGCCGCGGGGAACAGGTCCTGCTCCGGCTTCTGCTCGAAGACGTTGTGGATGACCTGGATCGCATCCACGAGACCGGACGCGGCCAGGGCCACGCCCTCGTCGGCGCGGTAGTCGCGCAGCGAGACGCCGATGCGATCGACCTTGCCCTCGGCGCGAAGCTCGTGCAGGGCGTCGAGCCAGCCCCGGTCCTGTATCCCGCCCGGCATCCAGCAGTGCAGCTGCAGCAGATCGATCCGCTCGACGCCGAGGCGACGCAGCGACTGCTCCGCCTGTGCGCGGATGTACTCCCGCGGGTAGGCGACGGCGATGTCGGGGTCCTGGACCGAGGGGTGCGGCCAGGCGGTGGGCTGGATCTTGGTGGCGACGTACACGCGCTCGCCCTTCCACTCCCGCAGCGAACGGCCGACGACCTCCTCGCTGTGCCCCGAGCCGTACATCTCCGCCGTGTCGACGAAGTTGATGCCCTGCTCGTAGGCGTCGATCAATGTGCGGATCGACGCGGCGTCATCGACGGGCCCCCATTGGCCGCCCAACTGCCATGCACCGAACGAAACTTCGCTGATGTCCCATCCTGTGCGTCCGAAAGGTCGACGGTTCGTGGCCATGTACGGGTGCGCTCCTTCACGCTCGGGCGCAGACGGACTGCGCGACTCTCTGTCCAACGTACGGAGATCGACGAGTCCGCAGAGGTCGCCGAAGCGCCGAAAACATGGACTGGACGATCAGCCGCCCGCTCGGAGTCAGGGCCGCAGCGTGGCCTGAGCGAACCTGCTGGGCGGTACCCCGTATGCCGTGCGGAACGCCCGCGAGAAGTAGAGCGGATCCGGGTAGCCCACCAGCTGGGCGACCTCGCTGACCCGCAGGCCCGTGCTGCGCAGGAGGCTCGCCGCTTCACGCAGCCGCGTGTGCCGGATCCACGATTGCAGGGACTCGCCCGTGTGTCGGGTGAACAGCCGCTGCGCTGTGGTCTCGCTGCAGCGCGCCGCTTCGGCGACCCGGGCGACGGTGAGCGGATCGGCGATGTGGTGACGGATGAACGTCATCATCAGCTCGAGCGTTCCCGGCAGTGGAGCCTGAGGGGAGTGCGCATCGGCCCACGAGGCGTTGTCGAGCATGATCAGCCGGCCGAGTGCCCGGAAGTACTCCTCGTCGAACGCACCCTCTCCCAGGCGTTCGATGGCGATGGTGCCGAACTCCGTGATGCGCCGGGCCGCCCCGTTCTGCATCGTCGACAGGCCCGCGCGGAAGGCCGACGGGTCGCCGCTGCGGGCGGGGTCGAGCAGCAGCGGATCGCCCGGAAGGTGCGCGACCCTCGGTACGACCGGCTCGGAGCGGTCGTACCGGGGCACGATGTGCAGGGTGCCGACGTGGAACGGGCCGCGCCGCTGCGCGCGGTACTCGACGTGATGCCGCCACGGCAGCCGGACCACATGCTGCGCATCCACGGCGAAGCGCTGTCCGTCGGCGCGGATCTCGCCCGCGCCGCTGATGATCCAGATGAACGACATGCTCATCACGTGCGGATTCACGATGCGCTCGCCGGAGGTGAAGCGGTACCAGTTCGCCCCGACGACGACCGGGTCCTCGGCGGAGTCCATGTCTGCCTCCCTCGTCGTCGGTGAACGCACACGTCCGGTGCGCAGGCGGGCCGTCCCCTTCGATGATGACAGGCAGCGACGCGTCGCTGCCTGTCGATCTCCTGCGCTATCCGCGCCCGTCGAGGCGCACCGACACCGTGCCGGCCTCGTAGACGGCGACCGGATGCGCGAACGGCTGCGGTGTGAGCTGCTCGGCGTCCACGAGCGTCAGCGCGGGGAAGGCCTCGAGCAGGGCGGTGATCGCCTCGCGGATCTCGACGCGGGCCACCTGCTGTCCGATGCAGCCGTGGATGCCGTAGCCGAATCCGAGGTGCCCGAACGCGTCACGGGTCACATCGAACTCCTCCGGTCGCTCCCACCGGCCGGGATCGCGGTTGGCGGCGACCGGCGACACGGCGACGGATGTGCCGGCCGCGACGGGGATCCCCTCGACGACGACGTCCTCCGTCGCCGTGCGCGCGAAGAGCGTGACGAACATCGCCCCGACGCGCATGAACTCCTCGACCGCCGCTCTGATCTCCTCGGGGTCGTCGCGGAGGATGGCCAGCTGTGCGGGGTCGGTGAGGAGTGCGACGGAGGCGGTGGCGATCAGGTAGGCGACGGAGTCGCGGCCCGCGCCCATCAGCAGCCGCAGCAGCCCCTCGATCTCCACGCGGTCGAGATCGGGGTTGTCGAGGAGGTCGGTGATGACGTCTTCGCCCGGGGTCTCGCGGCGCTCCTCCAGAAGGGCGCGGATGAAGTCGTACTTCTGCTGCGCGGTCGACTCCTCGACGAACAGCTCGACGAAGCGCGGGTAGTGGTGGTCGGGGATGCCGATCACATGGCAGTGCGTCCGTGCCGAGATCGGCATCGCGTAGTCGCGCCACAGATCGACGACCGGACCCTTCGCCCGCAGTTGCGCGATCTGCTCGGCGATCATCGCGCGGATCCAGGGCTCGCGCCCGCGGGCCTGTCGCACCGAGAATCGGCCGGTGACGGCGCGGCGCAGCTTCGAGTGCTCCTCGCCGTCGAGGTTCAGCAGGTTGAGGTCGTCGGAGCGCCGACCGGACTCGTCGAGCTCCCCGGCCGCTTCCAGCGGCACGGCGGCGCTCTCCGCTCCGCCCTCGTGCGCGGCGTGTCCGGGGCCGACCGGCATCCGTCCCGGCCGCATGCTGAACCGCGGATCCTGCAGCACGGCGATCGCGGCCTCGTAGTGGGTCGCGACCAGACCCTCATGTCCGTCCTGGAAGTCGAGCGGCACCAGCGCCCCCTCCTCGCGCCACTGGGCGAGCTGAGGTGACGGAGAGAGAGGGGTGCCGTCTCCGGGGAGCGATCGGGCGTGGAAAGGGCACTGCGCGGGGATCGTCATCGATCGTCTCCTTCAGGATTGCGAGATGAGGGTGGGTGTGGAGGCGAGGACCGCGGCGCGGGCCGTGCGGAAGTCACGCGGAGCGGCGTTCCAGCCGACCACCCCGTGTACGCGGCCGTCGGCATCACGGCTGCCGTGCACCGTTCCGCGCCCGTCGGCGTGCGTCATGTCGACGAGGGCGCGCTCGGGGGCGAACCAGCCGTAGGCGTGGATGCGGGTGTGGTGGATCTCCGACCAGAAGAGCGGGATCGGCTGTGCGGCGGACGCGCCGTGGGTGAGACGGGTGGCGACGGCGATCGCCTGCTCGATCGCGTTGCTCTGATGCTCGACACGGACGTGTCGTCCGGTCTCCGGGTCGGCCCACGCGGCGACATCGCCGACCGCGGACACTCCGGGAGCGGCGAAGCCGTCGCTGTCACAGGCGACGCCATCGGCGACGGACAGGCCGGAGGTGGTGAGCCATGCGGTGCGGGGGGCACCGCCGATCATGGCGACGGCGAGGTCGACGCGGTGGGTCGTGCCGTCGCCGAGGGTGAGATCGGAGCCGCCGGACGCCAGTGGAGCGGCCGTGGTGACGTCGGCGCTCAGCGCGAGCTCGACGCCGTTGTCCGCGTGCAGGCGGGCGAGCTCGGGAGCGAGGAGGGTGCCGACACCCCCGAACCCGAGCATGCCCGAGCGGCCGATCAGGAGCGTCTCGGCGTCGTGCGCTCGCGCGGCGCTGGCGATCTCCGAGCCGAGGATGCCCGTGCCGATGACGGCGATGCGGTCGGACGCGCGCACGCGGTCGCGAAGATGCAGCGCGTCCTCCATCGTGCGCAGGGTGGGCGCCCAGGGCAGGAGCGGGTGCGGCCGGGGGTCGGTCCCCGTGGCGATGATGAGCTCGTCGAAGGGCACGGGGCCGTCGGTGGTGTGCACGGTTCGCGTCTCGAGGTCGAGCGCGGTCGCAGTGCATCCGGTGCGCACCTGGATGTCGAGGCCGTCGAGCTCCGCCGCCGTGCGGATCGCGGCCTGCTCCGGCTCCCAGTCGCCGAGCAGGATCTGCTTCGACAGCGGCGGGCGGGTGTACGGCAGGCGCGGCTCGTCGCCGAGCACGATGATCTCGCCGTGGAACCCTTCCTGGCGCAGCGTCTCGGCTGCGGTCAGTCCTCCGATCGACGCCCCGACGACGACGACCCGAGTCGGGGTGGTCATCGCGAGGCCACGGCGATCGCACGGGCGGGGCACAGGCGGGCGGCGCGCACGGCGGCGTCGAGCTGGGCGCCCTGCGGGTCGGGGTCGAGGAGCATGACGATGCCGTCGTCATCCTGATCGAACACGTCCGGGGCGACCAGGGCGCACTGACCGGCACCGACACAGGCGTCTGAGTGGACCACGATGCTCATCGGTACTCCTCTGTACTCACGGGGCGATACGGTCGATTCAAGTCGCTGCACGCCGTGATTCCTATGCTCCGTGCGGTCAGAACATGGACTGGGCGATCACGGGCACCGCGGGAAGCACCGGAGTGCGATGGCGCACCGGAGTGCGAGGGCGCACCGGAGTGCGAGGGCGCGCCGAAGCGCACGACGGAACGCCGTTCTTCTCCCTGCGCGCGCGTCCTTCGTGAGGCGGCGCGGCGGTCAGCTGCGGGCGAGGGCCGCGTTGACGGCGGACGCCGAGTACTCGCGCTCCACGACCATCGCGGCGAGGCCCACCGCTGTGGCCTTCTCGCCGAGGGTGGACTGGCTGATGCTCAGGTGCCTGGTCGCGCGGGGGAGAGATCGAGGGTAGAGGGTCTCGCGCACGCCCGCCAGCAGAGGCGGTGAGGCGAGTACGCCCCCGAGGACGACCTCGGAGGGATTGAGCAGAGACACCATGGTCGCGACCACCTCGCCGATCACGCGACCGGCCGCCTGGGTGAGGCGCGCGGCGTCGGGGTCGCCGTCAGCGAGGTAGACGCCGACATCCGAGGCTGACGCGGTGGGCTTGCCGAGATCGACGAGCGCGCGAGCGACGGCTCGGCCCGATGCGGCCGCCGCCAAGCATCCGCGCGCGCCGCACTGGCAGAGCAGGTCACCGTGGCCGGCGATCTTCACGTGTCCGATGTCTCCGGCGCCGCCGTCCGTCCCGCGATACGCCTTGCCGCCGAGGACGATCCCCGTCCCGATTCCCGACGACACCTTGATGAAGCACAACGCCCGAGAGCCCGGGTGCGCCACGCGTTGCTCGCCCAGCGCTGCGGCATCCGCATCGTTCGAGACGAGGACGGGCACGTCGAGTGCTGCCTTCAGGTGATCGGGAATCGGATACGCGTCCCACCCGGGCATGATCGGCGGTTGGGAGGGGCGATCGGTATCGGGATCGACGGGACCCGGAATGCTGAGGGCGATCGCCGCGACGTCTTCGCGCCCGATCCGTCCGTCTGCGAGCAGATGTTTCGCGCGGTCGGCGATCGCGTTGAGTGTCACGTCGGGGCCGTCGGCGACCGCGACTTCGATGCGTTCCTCGGCTGCCACGCGCCCGGCGAGGTCGGTGAGGGCCACCGTCGTGTGCGTCGTGTCGACGTTGGCGGCGATCACGAAGGCGTGTCCGGTGTTGAATTCGAGGCGGCGAGAGGGGCGGCCCGCAGCGACTTTCTCGGTTCCCGATTCGATGATGAGGCCCGCCTCGAGCAGGGCGTCGATGCGGGTCGCCACGGTCATCCGTGACATACCGGTGATCTCGAGCACGTCGCCGCGTGTGAATGCTCGACGCTCTCGGATCAGATCGAGCACGTCGCCGGGACCGGACATCAGCACCTCCATGTGTGTGACTTCAGCATAATGCTTGACAGCTAGGCGACTTATGTCTAGCTTTTAGTCTTAATGGAGCCGACCCGACGGTTCGACCCTGCAGGTTCAGCGCAAGGAGGCGCATAGTGAAGACCCGTGCGACAGCAGCAGCAATGGCCGCGGTGTGCTTGACGGCGATCGCCCTCACCGGATGCACGAGCTCCGGAGATGAGGATGGCGATGCCGACGGCATCACGTTCTGGGTCCAGGAGGACCTTCCCGACCGGGTCGCCGCGACCCAGGAGATCGTCGATGCATTCACGGAGACGACCGGGATCGAGGTCGAGGTCGTGTCGGTGGCGGAGGACCAGTTCGCCCAGCTCATCACCTCGTCCGCCGCGGCGGGAGATCTTCCCGACGTCATCGGCGGCATCTCACTGCCCCAGGTGCGGACACTGTCGGCGAACGAGTTCGTCGACACGGATGCCGTGGCCGCGACCATCGATGCGCTCGATGCCTCGACCTTCGCCGAGAACGCGCTCACGCTGACCTCGGACGGTGAGACTCCGCTGGCGATTCCGAGCGAGTCGTGGACGCAGATGCTCTTCTACCGCACCGACCTCTTCGAGGCCGCAGGGCTGGACGCGCCCGATTCGTACGAGTCGATCCTCGAGGCCGCGAAGACGCTGGATTCCCCGGACATCGCCGGCTTCGTCGGAGCCACGGCCCCCGGAGACGCTTTCACCGAGCAGACCTTCGAGCAGATCGCGCTGGGCAACGGATGCGAGCTGGTGAACGAAGACGGTGATGTCGAACTCGACTCGGACGCATGCGTCAGCGCCTTCGAGTTCTACGGCGATCTGACGGAGAACTACTCCGTGCCCGGTGCGCAGGATGTCGACACCACCCGGGCCACTTATTTCGCGGGTGACGCCGCCATGTTCATCTGGTCGAGTTTCGTGCTCGATGAGCTGGCGGGACTCCGCGAGGACGCCAAGCCGTCGTGCCCCGAATGCGTCGCCGACCCCGCGTTCCTCGCCCAGAACACGGGCGTCGTCACCTCGATCACGGGCCCGGATGCCGATGCTCCGGCCCAGTTCGGCGAGATCACGTCTTGGACGATCACGGAGGGTGCGAACACCGAGGCCTCGCAGTCGTTCGTCGAATACATGATGACCGACGGCTACGAGCCCTGGATCGCCATCGCCCCCGAGGGCAAGGTTCCGGTCCGCGCCGGCACCCCCGACGAGCCGACGCTGTACTCCGACCTCTGGGCGACGCTGCCCGCCGGAGTCGACACCAAGGCGCCGCTGTCCGACTTCTACGCCCCTGAGGTGCTCGCGGCCGTGGCGGCGGGGCCCGAAGACCTCGCCCGTTGGGGCATCACGCAGGGTCAGGGCACGCTGCTGGGCGCGCTGCAGGGAGAGCTCCCGGTCGCGACCGCCGTCAGCGACGTCGCACAGGGCGGTGACCCGGCCGAAGCCGCCGCGACCGCCGCCGAGGCGGTGCGCTCGATCGGCGAGTCGCTGAAGTGAGCAGAGTCGTCGAGGGATCCGGGCTCGGGGCGCCTCGCCCCGAGCCCGGCACCACACCGCCGAGGTCGCAGAGCGCACCGGTGCGGCGGCGCGGTTCGCGACGCCGCCGGGAGGAGAACCGCGCGGGCCTGCTCCTGATCTCACCGACCTTCATCATCATCCTGGTGGCGGTCGTCCTGCCGATCGTCTGGGCCATCTCTCTGGCGTTCCAGGACGTCCGGCTCATCAACATCCGCGGTACGGGCATCATCGGCGACTACACGCTCGACAACTTCGTCGAGGTGCTCACTTCCCCCGGGTTCTTCAGCGCTCTGTGGACGACCATCGTCTACGCGGTGTGCGGCACCGCCCTCGCGATCGGCATCGGCCTGGTCGCAGCCCTCGCGCTTCGCAAGCCCTTCCGCGGTCGAGGACTCATCCGCGCCTCGCTCCTCCTCCCGTACGTGGCGCCGGTCGTCGCGGCCACCTTCGTGTGGTCCACGATGCTCAACCCGCAGTTCGGCATCGTCAACTGGTTCGGCGTGAACGTTCTCGGGTGGGAGGACCCGATCGCCTTCCTGTCCGACCGTGCCCTGCCCGTCAGCATCTTCGGCTGGCAGGTGGAGCTGCCCATGGCGCTGATCACCGTGATCCTGTTCGAGGCCTGGCGGTCATTCCCGTTCGCCTTCCTGTTCCTCACCGCCCGGCTCGAGGCGGTGCCCGGTGTTCTCGACGAGGCCGCAAGGGTCGACGGCGCGACGCCGACTCAGCGATTCCGCCACATCCTGCTGCCGCAACTGCTGCCCACGATCGCGGTGCTGTGCGTGCTGCGTTTCATCTGGACCTTCAACAACTTCGACGACATCTATCTGCTCACCGGTGGGGGTGCGGGCACCGAGGTCGTCTCGGTCCGTGTGTTCGATCTGCTCACCGCCAGAGGTGACATCGGCGCTGCGGCGGCTCAGGCCCTCGTCCTCGCGGCGATCCTCGCGATCCTCGTGGGCGTGTACCTCAAATTCTTCGGCCGTCAGGAGGAGCAGGCATGAGCTCGACGACGGACGCCCCGAAGAAGATGTCCCCGCGTCGCCGACTCGACCGGGATCGCGTCGAGAATGCCGTTCTCCGTGTGCTGCGACCCGTGGTGATCGTGCTCCTGGTGCTGGTCGCCGTGGTGCCGTTCTACTACATGGTGCTCATGAGCTTCCGCTCCCTGGACTCGCTGCTGCAGAACCCCGGCGCGCTGTGGATCTCTCTCGACGAGCTCGACCTGTCGACGTATCTCGATGTGCTCGCGCCTGTGGAGGCAGGAGGACAGGGGTTCATCGTCTTCATGCGCAACTCGCTGCTCGTCGCCCTCGCGACCGTGGCGCTGACGCTTCTGGTCTCGATCCCGGGGTCCTACGCCGTCAGTCGGTTGGCGTTCTTCGGACGCCGCCAGGTGTCCGGACTCTTCCTCGCCGTCTACTTCTTCCCCGCCATCCTGCTCGCTGTGCCTCTCTTCGTGTTCTTCACCCAGATCGGGCTGCGCGGCTCGCTCGTCGGACTGCTCATCGTGTACGTGTCGCAGGTCGCCGCAGTGTCCATCTACACGCTGCGCAACTACTTCGCGACGATCCCGGTCTCGCTCGAGGAGGCAGCGGCCCTCGACGGCTGCAGCAGGTTCCAGATCATGCGCAAGGTCAGCATCCCCCTGGCCATGCCGGCGATCGTCTCCAATGGCCTGTTCATCTTCATGATCGCGTGGAACGAGTTCCTCTTCGCGCTGCTCTTCCTGGTGGAGAAGCGCGATGCATGGACCGTCTCCCTCGGCCTTTCGCAGCTCTCCGGCAGCATCGAGGTTCCCACGACGGTGCTCATGGCCGGATCCGTCATTCTCACCCTGCCCATCATCGCGCTCTTCTTCGCATCGGAGCGGCTCCTCGTCGGGGGTCTCACCGCCGGTGCGGAGAAGGGCTGAGTCCCCTGCTGGAAGGAACATCACCGTGCCCCACGTCGTGCAGTTCTCCGCCGTCCGAGAAGTCGCGCTGGTCGAAGTCGAGCCGCAGCCTCTGACGTCCGGCAGTGTCCGAATCGCCACCTGGTACTCGGGAATCTCCGCCGGCACCGAGCTCACGGCATTCCGTGGCACGAACCCCTACCTGACCTCGACCTGGGATGCGGAGCGACGGCTGTTCGTGCCAGGTGAGCCGAGTTTCGCCTACCCGGTGTCCGGATGGGGTTACTCCGAGGTCGGCCAGGTCGTCGAAGTCGCCGAGGATGTGACCGACGTACAGGTCGGCGAGGTCGTCTACGGCATCTGGGGACACCGCAGCGATGCGGTCGTCGCGGCGACGCAGATCTCGGGGCGGCTCGTCCCCGAGGGCGTGGATCCGCTGCTCGGCACGTTCGCTCGTGTGGGGGCCATCGCCCTCAACGGCGTCCTCGCCGCCGACGTCCGCCTGGGGGAACAGGTGGCCGTGTTCGGGCAGGGCGTGATCGGGCTTCTCGCCACGCGACTCGTCGCCCTCTCCGGGGGCCGGGCCATCGCTGTCGACACTCTGGCGTCCCGGCTGGCGGTCGCCGAGTCGTTCGGTGCTGCCCACACGGTCGACGCGCTCCGGTCCGGCGGCGCCGGCGAGCGGGTCCGCGAGGTGACCGGCGGCGGAGCGGACAGCGCGATCGAGCTTTCGGGAACCGATCGTGCCCTTCACGAGGCGATCCGCTCGGTCGTGCCCGAGGGGCTGGTGGCGGCGTCCGGCTTCTATCAGGGAGGCGCGACCCATCTGCGGTTGGGTGAGGAGTTCCACCACAACCGCGTACGGATCGTCGCGAGTCAGATCGGCGGGGTTCCCGTCTCGCTCAGCGGCCGCTGGGATCAGGCCCGTCTCGTGCGGACGGTGATGGACCTGATCTTCGCCGACCGTGTGGATGCCGCGGCGCTCGTCACCGATGTCGTGCCCGCCGCGGATGTCGCAGCCGTGTTCGCGCGACTCGACGACGGTGACCCCGAGATCCTGCAGGTCGTGCTGCGCTTCGACGCGGCACCGGAGCGCACGTGGTGACCCCGATCCCGCCGCACGCGCCGACATTCCCCGAGCGTCCTCTCGCCATCGGAGTCATCGGTGCCGGCGGGATCGCCCGCAGCGCGCATCTCCCCGCGTATCGCGATCGGGGTGTGCCGGTCGTCGCGGTCGCTTCTCGTCGAGTCGCCGATGCGCGGGCGCTCGCCGCCGACTTCGACATCGCCGTCGTGCACGACAAAGCCGAGGACCTGCTCGCCGACCCCCGCGTCGAGGTCGTCGATCTCGCGACCGGTCCGGCGGGCAGGGTCGAATTGATCGCAGCTGCGGTCGCGGCCGGGAAGCACGTGCTCGCGCAAAAGCCGCTCATCAGCGACCCCGCAGATCTGCCTCGCCTCCTCGACGTGCTCGCAGAAGCCCGTGCGCGAGGAGTCCGCGTCGCGGTGAATCAGAACGCGCGGTGGGCTCCGGCCTGGCGGCTCGCGACCCGGCTGATCCGCGAGGGGCGGATCGGGCGCGTCGTCGGCGTGACCCATCTGCACGACAAGCCTCTCCCGCCGCTGGCCGGAACACCGTTCGACGCCGTCCCGCACATGCTGCTGAGCGACTATCTGGTGCACTGGGTCGACATCAGCCGATGCTGGCTCGAAGGCGGCAGCGTCATCGAGGTCGCCGCCTCCGATCACCGCGTGCCCGGACAACCCGCGCACGCCCGCAACCCCTGGGGAGCGGACCTCCGCATCCTGACCTCGACGGGGGCGAGCGCCTCGATCCGCGTCGTCGGCAGCGCGAACACCCATGCCGGCGGGTGCCCGTTCTGGATACACGGCACGAAGGGCACGCTGCGGGGGAGCATCCTGCGTGATTCCGACCGGCTCGTGCTGGACAGCGGCGGGACGAGCACGGAGATCCCCTTGGAAGGTGAGTGGTTCACCGACGGTTTCGCAGGGGCGATGGGCGAGCTGCAGTTCGCCGTCGTGGACGGACGCGACCCGGAGAACTCGGCGGAGCACGTCCTCGCGACCGTCCAGATGACATTCGCCGCGGTCGAATCGGCTGAACGCGGCGGTGCCCCGGTGCATCCGCGCGACCTCGAACTGACGACGGCCCTCAGTGGGCGGAGTGGAGCAGAGTGAACGTCCTCGATGAGATCGTCGTGGGTCCTGACGCCCGTGTGTATGCCGAGGGCTGGCAGAGCTGGAGTCCGACCACCTGGTACGCGGACGGGGATCCGATCCATCGCCCGGCCGAGCCCTGGCAGCACACCATGCGGTTTCGTCCCGGCACCGAGGTCGCGGCCGATGCGTGGCAGGGCGAGGGCCTTCTCGTCGTCGATCCGGGTGGCGGTGCGCCCGTGCGGGTGTTCGGAGCACGTGAAGCGACGCAGGCGGTCCCCACGCTCCGTGCCAGCCGTCACGGTGACAGGATCGTCGTCGACACCGACCACTCAGGTGCTGACAGCGTGGCGACCTGGACCCACGAGCCGACCGATACCGACACCGACGCCGACGCCGACGCCGGTGTCGCGGCGCTCGCCGTGTTCGGTGAGCGCTTCGGCGCGGCTGCCGGCGCGCGGACGGCCGCCCGTGCACCGCGTGTCTGGTGCAGCTGGTATCAGTACTTCGAACAGGTGCGCGCCGACGATGTGCTCCAGAATCTGCGTGCCCTCGATGAGTCCGAGCTCGACGTCGACGTCGTGCAGATCGACGACGGGTGGAGCCTCGGAACCGGCGAGTGGACGGCACTCCGCCCGGGATTCGGGTCGCTTTCCGATGCCGTCGCCGCGATCCGTGGCAGCGGGCGCCGCGCGGGGATCTGGGCGGCGCCGTTCTCGGTGGGCGCGACATCATCCGTCGCGCGCGAACACCCGGACTGGGTCATCGGCGACGCGGGTCGCAACTGGGGCGACGATCTTCGGGGCCTCGATCTGACACATCCCGGCGTGCGGGCGTACCTCACGCGCGTGTTCACAGACCTCCGCGAGCTCGGCATCGACTACGTGAAGCTCGACTTCCTGTACTCGGGGGCGATCCCCGGGCAGCGATGGGATGCGACGGCGACGCCGATCGCCGCCTACCGCTCGGGCCTGGAGCTGATCAGGGACGTGCTCGGCAATGAGGCGTTCCTTCTCGGCTGCGGCGCACCGATGCTGCCGAGCGTCGGACTCGTCGACGCGATGCGGGTGTCGGGCGACACCTTCCATGAAGGCGGCGAGGACGGGTCGCAGGGGCTCCGAGGGCAGATGTCCCTCGAGGCGAGGTCCTGGCAGCATGGCCGGCTCTGGACCAACGATCCGGACTGCCTCGTCGCGCGTCCGCAGTTCGTCCTGCGAGACGAGTGGGCTGACGTGGTTCTCGCCGCCCCCGGTATCCGTGGGTTCTCCGACCGCATCGACGCCCTCGATGCGCACGGGGTGGAGCTCGTCCGCGCGCTGCTGAAGGGCGGCACGGCATGAAGACCATGATGCGTCTGGAGTATCGGCTCGCCCCTCTCGTGGCTGAGCTGTATCCGGAATCTTCGAGCGAGGTGCTCGCGGCGCTGCTCGATCTCGCCGAGAGCTGGCGTGACCGTCTGTCGCCAGCGGCGAAGACGCGACCCGATGAGAGCACCGCGTATCTGATCACCTACGGCGACTCCTTCCGGCGCCCGGGCGAGACGCCGCTGCACACGCTCGCCGGCGTGCTGCGCGAGCACATCGGCGATGTCATCAGCGACGTGCACCTCCTGCCGATCTACCCCTGGACCTCGGATGACGGCTTCGGCGTCGTCGACCACCGTGAGGTCAACTCCGCCCTCGGGACCTGGGAGGACGTCGCCGAGCTGAACGATGAGTATGCGCTCGCCCTGGACTTCGTCGCCAACCACCTCTCGAGCTCCTCGCCCTGGTTCCGCGCGTGGCTCGCCCGCGATGCGCGCTATGCCGGATACTTCCTCGAGCCGGGCACGGACTTCGACGTCTCGCACGTCGTGCGTCCGCGCACCAGTCCCCTCACGCACGAGTACGAACGGCCCGACGGCACGGTCGCGCGCGCCTGGACGACTTTCGGCCCTGATCAGGTCGACATCGATCCCCGGACTCCGGCAGTCCTGCTCGATCTCACCGACATCCTGCTCGGCTATCTCGCGCGCGGCGCCACCACCGTGCGCCTCGACGCGATCGGGTATCTGTGGAAGGAGTCCGGCACGAGCTGCATCCACCTGCCGCAGACCCACGCGATCATCCGCATCTGGCGGGCGATCGTCGATGAGCTCGCACCGGGGACGTTGCTGCTCACGGAGACGAACGTGCCGCATGTCGACAACGTCACCTATTTCGGCCAGGGGGATGACGAAGCACACATGGTGTACCAATTCGCCCTGCCGCCGCTGGTGCTGCACGCGTTCGTCACGGGTCGAGCCACAGGGCTCTCCGAGTGGGCGAGCGGCGTGCAGCCGGTGAGCGGCACGGCCACCTGGTTCAACTTCCTGGCGAGCCACGACGGCATCGGGCTTCGGCCGACCGAGGGTCTGCTGACCGACGAGGATCGGGCACTGCTGGTCGAGCGTACGCACGCCCGCGGCGGCCGCGTGTCGATGGCCCGACGTCCGGACGGCAGCGAGGGCGTGTACGAATTGAACACGAACTTCCTGGAAGCGCTGGTGGACCCGGGCGACCCGTTCCCCGACCGGTCTGCGGTGACCCGCGGCCTCGCCGCACACGCCATCCTGCTCTCCCTCGTGGGGGTCCCGGCGATCTACCACCACTCGCTGTTCGGTTCCACGCAGGATCATCAGGCCGTGCGGGACAGCGACATCGCACGACGCATCAATCGTGAGGTTCTCGACGCCGACCGTCTGGATGAGGAGCTGCAGGGGCCCGGACGCCGCACGGGGATGCTGGAGGGGCTGCGCGTGATGCTTGCAGTGCGCCGAGTCGTGCCGGCGTTCTCGCCGTTCGCGTCCCAGCGAGTCGAGTACCTCGACGACCGGGTGCTGGTGGTGCGGCGGGCGGCAGAGACCGCGGACGAGGTCATCGCGGCGGTGAATGTCAGCGGCGACGCGGTGACCGTTCCCTCGCTCGCCGGCACCGATCTGCTCACCGGTGTCCGCCACGATGCCTTGACGCTCGTGCCCTTCGGATATGCCTGGCTCGCGACGGATCGCGACTGAGCGACCTGCGCGCGCGTCTCAGGGACGGACGCGGACCGTGCGACCTTCGAAGGCGACCAGGTCGCCGTCGCGCAGCTGACGTCCGCGGCGACGATCGATCTCGCCGTTCACCGTCACGTAGCCGTCGATGATGACCTCTTTGGCGTCGCCGCCCGAGTCGAGGAGGCCGGCGAACTTGAGGAACTGGCCGAGGCGGATCACCTCACCGCCGATGGAGATGTCGTTGATCGGATCCGTGTTCGTCATCCTTGAATGGTAGCCGTCGGCGTCCGGAGCGGCGGAACTCGGCTGCCTGGACGAGACGATGCCGCCGGTCCTCGGGGAGGGGACCGGCGGCATCGGGGTGTCGGGCGTCTCAGGGTCCGCCCGGCAGGACGGTGCTCCCCGTTCAGTCGTCGATGTCGGTTCCGACGACGGCGAAGTCCGCGCCGAAGTCGATGTCGATCGAGCGGTTGTCCGAGGTGAGGACCGACGCGTCGTAGGGGCTCACGTCGTCGCCATCGACGTCGAGGTCGGTGACCATGCCGTCGGCCTCGGCGAGGGCTGCCGTGACGAGGGCGCGGATCGTCTCGTCGTCCAGCGTCAGAGCGGGACCCGTGTCGTCGCCATCGGCGGCGTCGGTCGAGGTGATCGTCGTGGAGAGGTCCTCGGCGACGCGGACCTCGGTCTCGTCACCGGCAGCGTTCGTCAGCTGCACCTCCCAGGTGCCGTCGCGCTTCGCGTCGATCGAGGTGACATCGCCCTCGGCAGCACCGCGCGCGGCATCCGCGATCTCGATCAGCTCGTCGGCGGATGCCGTGCCGATGCCGGTCACCGGGCCGCGGCCGTTCGAGGACGCACCGCCGTTCGAGGGCGCGTCGTCGTGGTCGTCTCCGCGCTGACCGTGGTCGTCTGCGTCATCGTGGCGAGGGCCGTCGGACATCGAGGCGCGGTCGTCGTCGCCGAACTCGTCGCCGATCGCCGCACCGACCGCGATGCCGCCGCCGGCGAGCACCACGGCGGCGGCGATACCGCCGCCGATGAGGAGCGCGCGCTTGCGGCCGGGCTTCGGTCCGGCTGCCGCAGGGGCGGCGACGGGCTCGGCTGCCGGGAACGTCGGGTGCTGCCCGGAGTCGGGAGCCGGGGCAGCGGGGGCCGGCGTCGGAGTCACGGGAACCGTCTGCGCATCCGGCGTGCTCTCGGGAGCGGGCTCGGGCGTCTGGTCGGGAGTGGGTGTCTTGTCGTCCATGTCTCGATGCTCTCGCGCGGGCGCTGAAGCCTCCCTGAAGCGTCCTGAAGCCTTCTTCAGGAAGTGTCGGGAGCTCCCGTCAGGAGCCGAGGGGGAGGGTGAGGACGAAGCGCGCGCCACCCCAGCGGGACTCGTCGACGATGAGGGTGCCGCGGCTGGAGGCGGCGATGCCGCGGGCGATCGCGAGTCCCAGCCCGCTGCCTCCGGCGTCGCGGCTGCGGGCCTCGTCGAGGCGCACGAAGCGCTCGAAGATCCGCTCGCGCTCCTCCGTGGGCACGCCGCCGCCGTCGTCCTCGACGGTCACGAACACGTAGCCCTGCGACGGGGTCACCCCGATCGCGACCCGCCCACGGCTGTGGCGGGCGGCGTTGTCGGCCAGGTTGCGCACCAGCTGGCCCAGCAAGCGGGGATCGCCGTGCACCCGGGCGGCATGGATGCCGGAGCCGTCGACATCGAGACCGGCCGCGCGCAGTCGGCGCACCTCGCCGAGGGCGACATCGTCGAGGTCGAGCGCCTCGTCGTGCGTGCTCGCGCCCTCGTCGAGTCGGGCGAGCAGCAGCAGGGATTCGACGATCCCCTGCAGGCGCAGTCCCTCCTCCGACACGACCTCCGCGAGCTCCCCGATGCTCGTGACGTCGGGATGAGCCTGGGCGAGCTCGGCGTGCTGCCGGATCGTCGCGAGGGGGGAGCGCAACTCGTGCGACGCATCCGACACGAAGCGCCGCTGCGCGGTGGCGGCGGCATCGAGCCGATCGAGCATGCCGTTCATGGTCGTCGCGAGGGCGGCGATCTCATCCGCCGTCTCCGGCACCGGCACACGCGTGTGCAGGCGCTCGGCCGTGATGCCGTCGACCTCTTCGCGGATGCGCTCGACCGGGCGGAGTGCGCGGCCCACGACGAGCCACGTGGTCACGGCCACGAGCAGCAGGAGAAGCGGGACGGCGATGGCCAGCAGCGTCGCGACCGTCGCCAGGGTCTCGGCGTCGTCGTCCATCGAGACGGCGAGCACGAGCGTCTGATCGCCCTCGAGGTCTTCCGAGACGACGAGGACGGATTCGCCGTCGACGGTCGTCGTCTGCGGATCGTCGTCGACCGGGAGAGGTGTCGACCCGAGCTTCTCCCTGGCGTCTTCGCTGGCGGCGCGGACCGATCCGTCCGGGCCGATGATCTGCAGGATCTCGTCGTCGACGGCATCGATGCCCTTGCCTGCCGGCCCATCGGCGCGCTGGGAGAGCTCGTCGAGACGCTGCTCGGCTGCACGCTCCGTGCTGCCGTGGACGCTGGCACTGAGGACGCCGTAGAACGAGAACGCGCCGACGAGCAGTGCGATCGCGACGACGACGGTCGCTCCCAGCGTGGTCCTGCCGCGCACCGAGCGCCAGCCGCGGCTAGCCACCGTTCGCCGCCAGCCGGTAGCCCGCACCGCGGATGGTCTCGATCGCCTCGCGTCCGAACGGCTTGTCGAGCTTGCGGCGCAGATGCCCGACGTAGACCTCGACGATGTTGGGGTCACCGTCGAAGTCGTCGTCCCAGACCCCGTCGATGAGGGCGCGCTTGGAGAGCACCTGGCCGCGATGGCGCATCAGATACTCGAGCACCGAGAACTCGCGCGCGGTGAGCGTCACCGGGGTCTCGCCGCGCCAGACGCGGTGCGCGGCGGGGTCGAGTCGCAGGTCTCCCGCTTCGAGGATCGCGGGGCGTGCGACGGCCCCGCGGCGCACGAGCGCACGCAGGCGGGCGACGAGGATCGCGAACGAGAACGGCTTGGTGACGTAGTCGTCGGCCCCGGTCTCGAGAGCCTCGACCTGGTCCCACTCGCCGTCCTTCGCGGTGAGCATCAGCACGGGCGTCCAGTTCTCCTCGGCTCTGAGCGCCTCGCACACCTTCCACCCGCTCATGCCCGGCATCATCAGGTCGAGCACGATCGCGTCGTACCGCGTCTCGCGCGCCCGCCAGAGTCCGTCGACGCCGTTGTGCGCGACGTCGACCGCGAAGCCCTCGGCCTCGAGCCCGCGGCGCACGCCCTCGGCGAGGCGCACCTCGTCGTCCACCACCAGGATCCGCATTCCTCCAGTGTGGCCGGTCGACGCTGAATCGGGGCTGAAGCGGTCTTGCGTCCTCAGCGGAGGTGGGACTGGATCTCGCGGATGATCTCGCCGAGGGTGCCGGAGGCGAGCAGGCCGGGGCCGAGCGGACCGGCGGTGTCCTCGCCGAGGGGTGGCAGGCGTCGCAGGGTCGAGGCCACCACGGGGGAGAGATCGGCGAGCTGCCGGTGCACTTCAACGGAGCGCGCCTCGGGATCGTCCGGATGCGCGAGCTCGACGGCCCTCGCGGCATAGGCGGCGGCCCCGAGCGCGTGGGCGCCCATGTGGGCGACGCCTGCGGCCTGGGCGGCCGCGCGGGCCGCGGCGACACCCGCCGGGGTGGTCGCGCTGCGGGCGGCTCGGCCCGCGACGAAACGCCGACGGATCTCGCCCGCGGCCGTGAGCTCTCCGCGGGCGAAGGCGCGCGTGCGCACGATCGCATCGCGCGCACGGTCGTCGTCCGGCGCTTCCCTCTCGAACAGGGGCAGCACCCGCTCGGCGCAATCGGCCGCCCAGACGGCGACGATCCGTCGGTCTGCCTCGGTCATGCCCTGCGGGGTGGTCATGCTCACCGCGCTCGGCGTTCGATGCGTGATCGTGCGGTCTCGTGCGCCTCGCGAAGAAGAGCGAGCACCGCATCCGCCGTCCGCTCCGCCGGGTCGATCACGCACACCCAGCCGGAGGCGCCGTAGAGCGGATGCCGGTGGAACACGTCGGCCGCGGTCGGATCGGCGTCAGCATCCGCGATCGATTCCGTCTGTTCGCGCCCGACGTGGATGTTCACCCGGAAGCGTCCGGGAGCATCCAGGGCGGACGAGGTGTCGTCCGGGTAGTCCTTCGTGATGATCGTCCCGTACGGCTGGGTGCGCTCCGGCATCCGCCCATCGGGTGCGTAGTAGAGGTAGGTGTCTCCCCACGACAGCGCGGGGAAGTCGCTGCCTTCTTCGGGTTCGACGACGAGGACGCCGTCGAGACCGCGGACCGATTCGATGATCTCCTGCATTTCCATCCTTCAATGGTGATGCTGAAGTGCTTATGTGGACATGCGAACCGAAAACAAGGGAAAGATGATGCGCAACCCTCAAGAGCAGGCGATGACCACCGCGGTGCTCGGCGGCCGCGTGGGGTACTCGACCCAGCAGGTGCGCGGCCTGGAGCGTCTCGGTGTCATCCCGCCCGCCGAGCGCGGGTCGAACGGGTACCGCCGGTATCGGACGCGACACGAGACGGCCGTGCGCGCGTACCGGGCGATGGCGGAGGCGATCGGTCCCGTCCCCGCCCGCCGCCTGATGCCGCTGCTGATCGAGGCTCCCGTGGAGGAGGCGGCCGCGCGGATCGACGAGCTGCACGCCGATCTCGCCGACGAGCGCTCCCGGGTGCGGGAGGCGTTGCACGGTCTCGACGTCGCCATGACCGAGGCTGACGACGTGTTCGTCGACGCGGATGCGATGACGATCGGCGAGCTCGCGCAGGCGCTCGGCATCCGTGCATCTGCGCTGCGTCATTGGGAGCGGGAGGGCCTCGTGCATCCGCTGCGCGATGCGGCATCGTCGCGGTCGTACGCCGCGGGGGCCATCACCGAGGCGCGGATCGTCGCCGCCCTCCGATCCGGCGGCTACGGCATCCCCGCGATCGCGGACATCCTCGAACAGGTGCGCCTGCACGCCGATGCGAGCGCGGTGCAGCGCATCCTCCGCGCCAGGCTCGGCGTGCTCACCCGACGCAGCATCGCCCTTCTCGCCGCCGCCGGGCAGCTTCATGCCCTGTTCGACGACCGAGTCGATGCGGAGTGATCGCTCGATCCCCGTCCGCGACGTCCCCTTCCTCCGTGACGACGGAGCGCTCGCCTAGGGTGTCTCGTATGACGTGGAGAGCTCTACCGCCGACCGAGACGCACCCTCGGGTGCGACCCGACCGGAAGCCGCGGTGCTGACCGTGCAGAAGTCGGGTCGGTACGTTCGCGTCGGGACCGAGGAGTACCCGCTCGCGACGCCCGGCGGGCACTGGGCGCTCTGGAGTCGCACCCCGGTCCTCGGCTTCCGGAAGATCGGGAGCGGGTACGTGCGGAACATCGCCCCTGACGAGCAGCTCGAGTGCTACCGCGTCGAGCATCGAGGCACGTATCGCGGCATCCCCGTCACCGTCGAGCCCGGCGGAGGCGCGTCCGGCGGAGGCGAGCCCGACAGAGGCGAACCCGGCAGAGGAGAGTCCGACGGAGGAGCGCTGGTCCGGCTCGGCACGGGCGACTCGCGGGCCGCCGAGCAGGGGTTCGAGAGGGTCGGCTTCGAGCGCCCGGAGCTGCAGCTGTGGCTGAAGTTCGTCGCCGTCGACGACCGGGAGCTTCGCTTCACGACCACACGCACCCCCGAGCCGATGCCGTGGGCGGCACCGAGCGACGAGTCACGACGAACCCCCGCTCCACGGGCCGTCCCGCGGGTACCGGAAGGGGAGCCCTCGGAGTGGGGCGCGTTCACGCTCCGCCTCATCACCGCGCTCCGCGGCGTGACGGACCGCGTGTTCCTCATCGTCTCCGTCGAGGACGATCCGCTGCGGTACGTGCAGTTCGCCGGAGGCCCTGATGCCCTGTCCGTCGAGGCGCCGGGGATCGATGTCGTCGTAGACGCCGACGAGTCGGTGCTGCGGGCCGCCGGATGGGAGCCGCCCGGGGTCGCACAGCGGAACTGGACCACAGAGCTCTCCCTCCCGGCGTACGCGATCGAATACCGCGAGCTCGCGGAGCGGTGCGTCGCCGCGCTGCGCGACGCCTACGGCCTCAAGAGCCCCGACGTCCTCGCTCATCGGGCGTGGCGGGATCCGGAGCAGTTGCCGCCCGGGGAGGAGCGCTCGCCGGAGCGACTCGCGAGCCTCGACCGCGGTGAGGCGTCGCTCGTGTTCTCCGGACTCGGTCGCGCCCTGTCCTGATCGAGGCCGGGGTCGGGTCGGGGTCGGGTCGCGAGGTCAGCGGCCGCCAGGTCAGCTCCTGTCGGTTCAGCGCCTGTCGGTGCGGGGGCGGTCGAGACCGGCGTGCTCGCGCAGAGCGGCGCGGTCGAGCTCCTTCACGTCGAACACGAGCGCCGGATCCACCGGGACCGGTTCGGAATCGATCCAGAGCTTCTTGCCGTCGACGCGGATCACGCCGATGTACATCGCGCGGTCGGACTCGGAGGTCCAGATCGTGAGCAGCCGGTCATCCCCGCGGTGCGCGATCACGGTCTTCAGCGCGTCGACGATGCCGGCGATGTCGGAGCTCCCCCGCTGCAGCGCGGCCGTGGCCTGATCGAGAGGGAATCCCGCCGCGACACCGTGGACCACCGGGTTCGTCAGCGCACCGCCGCCCTTGACCCGCCAGCGTCTCGTGCCGATGAAGAACATCGCGATGCTCGCCGCGAAGACGGTCGGAGGAAGGAAGAAGGCGCCGCCGATCGCGAGGCCGCTGCGCACACGTCCACCCAGAAGCGCGACCGTCGCATCGGGGCTGGCATAGACCACGACCATCAGGATGACCATCAGGGCGGCGATGAGCAGCCAGGTCGTGGATCTTCGCGGGGAGCGTTCGGAGACGAAGAGGTCCGGTCGCGTGGCGAACCACGAGGAGAGATCGCGCGACCGCGACCGGAGGGGCGTGAACGTCATGGGACGACGCTAGTGGAGTCGCGAGGGGAACACGCCCCGCCTCTCAGCCGAGGGTCCGGAAGAACTCCCGTCGCACCGCACTCACGTCGGTGCCGTCTCGCGAAGGGTGCACGCGATTGAGCAGCAGCACGCCCCAGCCGCCGGAGTCGAGGTCGACCGCGAATGCGGTCCCGGTGAAGCCGGTGTGGCCGACCGCTACCGGATCGCCCATCCAGGCGGAGTCGCGCACCCGGAGGCCGATCGCCTGGCCGTAGCCTGCGTCCGCGGCGACGACCGGCGTCACGAGCAGCCGCACGCTGTCCGCGGAGAGCACTCGCCCCTGCGCCCCCGTGCCCTCGTCACGGATCATGCGTGCGAGCGCGGCGACGTCGTGCACCGTCCCGAAGAGCCCGGCGTGTCCGGCGGGGCGGACGAGAGCGTGCGCCAGTTCGTCGTGGACCTCGCCGCGCACCGGACCGCGATGCGGCTGCACCTCGGTCGCCACGGCGTGCGCCGCGGAGGGGCTCCAGGTGAGGGCGTCCGCGCCCAGCGGGGCAGCCGCTTCCGCGACGAGTGCCGCGAGAGGGCGTCCCGAAACCCGCTCGAGCAACTCGCCGACCGCGATGAATCCGACGTCGGAGTACAGGTGCGCGGTGCCGGGCTCCGCACGCAGCTCGCTGCGCAGCACGGTCGTGCGGAGCTCGTCTCCTGCGAGGCCTTCCCGCCAGGCGCCGCCTTCGGCGGGAAGCCCGGAGGTGTGCGTGAGCAGGTGTCGCAGCGTGATGCGGCCGGCGTCCGCTCCGGTGCCGACGGTCAGCACATCCGCGACCGGCGCATCGAGGTCGATCTCGCCGGCGTCGACGAGACGCAGCGCGGCGACGGTCGTGAAGATCTTCGTGAGCGAAGCCAGGTCGAACAGGTGATCCGCTCGCAGCGGGGTGGGGTCGTCGTGCGCCGGGGTGCCGAGCAGTGTCAGTTCCTCGTCTGCGCCGCGGTCCGAGGACCGCAGTGAGGCCCACGCCGAGCCCGGCGCCCCGTTCACCACGTGCGACTCACTTGCTCATCCCGGAGGTGAGTCCGTTGATGATCTGCTTGGTCGCCAGGAGGAACAGCACGATCAGCGGGATCGTCGCGATCGTCAGTCCGGCGAACAGCTGCGGCCAGTCGGTGGAGTACTCGCCGAAGAAGCGGGTGAGACCGACGGGCAGTGTGTACGAATCGCGGTCGCGAAGCAGGATCAGCGGGTAGAAGAAGTCGTTCCACACCGGCACGAACCGGAAGACGATCACCGTCGCGAGAGCGGGACGTACGAGCGGCAGCAGGATCTGGATGAACGTGCGGAACGGGCCGGCGCCGTCGATGCGCGCGGCCTCTTCGAGCTCGATCGGCAGCGCACGGAAGAAGACGGTCAGCACGAAGGTCGTGAACGGGATGCCGAGGGCGCCGTAGACGAGGATCAGGCTGAAGACGTTGCTCGTCATCTTGAGCGAGTCGAGCAGGTAGAACAGCGGCAGGATCGCGAGATGCACCGGCAGCATGAGCCCGGAGAGGAAGATCGCCTCGATGCCGCGGAAGAACTTCGCCCTGGCGCGGGCGAACGCGTACGCGGCGAGTACCGACACGACGGTCGTGACGATCACAGAGCCGACCGTGACGGTGATCGAGTTGAGGAAGTAGGTGTCGAAGGAGGCCGTGATCCAGGCGCTCTGGAAGCTCGTGAACGTCGGCGGCACCGGAAGGCCGAGCGGTTCCGTGGCGATCTGCTGCTGCGTGCGCAGCGAGTTGTTGACCATGAGCAGCAGCGGACCGATCGCGACCAGCGCGTAGCCCCAGAGGAACACGTTCGCGAACAGGCGTCCGATGAACGGGGTGTCGGACGTGCGGCTCGTGCGGCGCCGTGGTGCGGACGGGCGACGGCCCGAGACGATCGCCTCGGTCGTCGGCTCGATGCGGGGTTCGGTGGCGGTGCTCATCAGAACAGCTTTCGTTCGGCGCGACGCATCGTCGTGGTGATCACGACCGAGATCACCATGATGAAGATGAACAGGACGGTCGCGAGCGCGGAGGAGACGCCGATCGAGTTGGGGTTCCCCGACTCGAAGGCGGTCCGGTAGAACAGGAGCATCATCACGTCGGTCGATCCGGCGGGGGCGCCGTTCGACCCGGCGAGGGCGAACGGGATGGCCATCGCCTCCATGCTGCCGATGAAGGTGAGCACGGTGATGATGCCGATCGTCGGCGTGAGCATCGGCAGGGTGATGTAGCGGAAGCGCTTGCCGGCTGTGGCGCCGTCGAGCGCGGCGGCCTCTTCGATCTCCTCGGGGATGCCGCCGAGGGCTGCGCCGTAGAGCAGGATCGGGAACCCGATCCACTGCCAGGCGCTGACGAGCACGATGACCCAGATCGCGAGCTGCGGGTCGCCGAGCCAGGGGAGCGCGAGGCTCTCGAGTCCGACGCCGCGGAGGATGGCGTTGACCGGGCCGAACAGCGGCGACAGCATCAGGGACCACAGGTATCCGATCACCATCGGGCTGACGAGGTAGGGCAGCGCGAAGATCGTCTGGAAGAAGCGCTTGGTGCGCTTGCGGCGGTGCAGCAGCGTCGCGATGCCGAGGCCGAGGGAGTTCTGGAAGACGAGTGCGCCCGCGAAGAGCAGGAGGTTGTGTCCGAACGCGTTCCACAGCTCGGAGGCGTAGGGCTCCTTCGTGAGGAGCGTGATGTAGTTCCCGACCCCGGCGAAACCGCCCTGCTTGGTTCCCTGCCAGTCGAAGAACGAATAGCTGAGCGCCGCGAGCATCGGGTAGAGGATGAGCACGGCGAACAGAACCGCGGCGGGGAGGACGAACAACGTCGCGGTCGGGGTCGACAGCGCGATCCCCGTGCGCGAACGCCGCGTCTTCTCCCGGCGGAGGGGGAGGGTCAGGGCCATGATGCTTCTTTCGCTGCGTGGTGGGGGCGCCGGAGTCGGCGCCCCCACCACGGTCGGATCAGGATGCGGGGGTGAACCAGGTGGAGATCCCGGACTGCAGGTCGGTCCCGAGCTGCTCCGGTGTCTTGTCTCCGAGGAACATCGCCTGGATGTCGGGGCCGAGCACCGCGGTGCCGGTCGGGTCTCCGTAACGGAAGTCCACGAGCAGCAGGTACGGCGCCGGGTTGGCCGTGTACTGCTCGTTCATCTCCTGCATCAGCGGGTCGGAGTACTTCACACCGGGCAGCGCCGAGAACTGGTCGACCTCATCGGCGACGAGCTGGCCGAACTCGGCCGTCGTCATCCAGTTGAGGAGCTCGGTCGCGGCCTCCTGCTGGTCGCTCGAGGCGTTGATGCCGAAGCTGCCGTCCGCGTAGCCGGGGGTCACGGCGTGGTCGAGCGCGCTGCCGGGAGCCGGCGGCACCTCGTAGACGCCCCACTCGATGTCCGGAGCGGAGTTCTGGAACGTGGGCAGGTCGAACGAGCCACCGGGCCACTGTGCGGCCTGGCCCGAGGTGAACTGCAGCACGGCATCGGCGACGGCGATCGCGTTGACGTTCTTGTCGAGGTACTTCTGCATGTCCTTGACGATGCCGAGCGACGAGACGTATGCCGGGTCGGTGAAGTCGGCTGCGCCGCTGAGCACCTTCTCCTCGAAGTCGGCGCCGCCGTAGTTCGACGAGCCCACGATGTCGTGGAACATCGGCAGCACCCAGTCCTCGCGGGCGCCGAGTGCCATCGGGGTGACGCCCTCCTCGAGCAGGGTCTCCTGCAGGTCGATGAACTCGTCCCAGTCCGTGGGCTCTTCCAGACCCATGTCGTCGAACATCGTCTTGTTGTAGAACATCTGCATCGTCTGGTACGCGAAAGGCACGCCGTAGGTGACGCCGTCGTCCTTGCCCTGCGCGGCGCGGAGCACGGTGGGGTCGAACTGGTCGAGCCCGTCGACGATGTCGTCGATCGGGACGATCTGCTCGGACTGGATCGCGGACTGGATGCCGCCGTAGGCGCGGAGCATGGCGATGTCCGGGCCGTCGCTGCCCTCGAGGCCGGTGGCCAGGATCTGGTTGTACTCGGTGGGCTGGAAGCCTTCGAACTGGATCGTCACGCCGGGGTGCGACTCCTCGTACTTGTCGAAGACGGCCTCCCACTTCGGCGAGGACGAGGCCTGCCATGACCAGATGGTGAGCGTGATCTCCTCGGCGCCGTCGGCTCCTTCGCCGCTGGATGCCGCAGGTGCGCAGCCGGCCAGGGCAAGGCCTGTGACGAGAAGACCTGCGGTGAGGGCAAGTCGTGTGGTGCGGTGTCGCATGGGGTTCCTCTCGGGTGAATGAGAGCCGTCTGACAGACCGGGCGTCTCTGCTGTGAAAGCCTCCCGCCCACTTTGGGCAATTTCTTACAGGATTTCAACCCCTTTACGAAAATTCCTTCCATTCCCGGTTCGGGTCTGCAATCCTGATCGCGTGCCCACCAGTGCGATGACCGCGATCCACCAGCGCCTCTCTGCGCTCACGCCCACCGAGCGCCGGATCGCCGAGCATGTGCTCGCCGACCCCCAGAGCGTCGTCGAATCGTCGATCACGCAGCTCGCCGCGGCCTGCGACACCTCGATCGCGAGCATCGCGCGCTTCACGCAGAGCCTGGGCTTCTCGGGATACCCCGATCTGCGGCTCGCGCTGGCGACCGAACTGGACCGCAGCGCCTCCGACCGCGAGCGGTTCAAGGTGTCGGAGAGCGATGTGAGCCGCTACGACGATGCGCTCACGACCGTGCGGAAGATCGCGTTCGCCGAGGCGTCCGCCATCGAGCGCACGGCGCGTCAGATCGACATCGACGAGCTCGAACGTTGCGTCGACGCCGTGCGCGCCGCCCGCCGCATCGACATCTACGGTGCCGCAGCGAGCGGGCTGGCGGCGCAGGATCTCGAGCAGAAGCTGCACCGCGCAGGACTCGTGGCGCAGGCGCGCACCGATCTGCACCTCGCGCTCACCGGTGCCGCGCTCCTCGACGAGCGTGACGTCGCGTTCGCGATCTCGCATTCGGGGCGCACGCTCGAGATCGTGCAGTCCGCCGAGGTCGCTGCCCGCGCGGGAGCGACCACCATCGCGATCACCAACAATCCTCGGTCCCCGCTCGCGCGCGTCTGCTCGCTCGTGCTGGTCACCGCCGTCTCGGAGTCCACGTTCCGATCCGGAGCGATGGCCAGTCGCATCGCGCAGCTCGCAGTGCTCGACTTCCTGTTCACACGCATCGCGCAGGCCGACTACGACACGATCTCCGACAACCTCCAGCGCACCTACAACGCCGTCACCGACCACAGAATCGACTGATCCTCATGCTCTTCGGCATCGACCGCCTGATCCGACGCGACATCCAGCCCGAGCTGCTCGCCCGCCTGACCGCGAGCCGCATCGGCATGGTCACGAACGATCTCGCGCTGACCTCCGATCTGCGGCGAGGAAGGGAGCCGCTGGCGGCGACCGGATGGCGGTTCACGAGGCTGTTCGGGCCGGAGCACGGGCTCTCGGGTCGTGCGCGCGAAGGCGAGCTCGTCGATGATCTCGTCGATCCGGTCACCGGCGTCGAGGTGCGCAGCCTGTACGGCGACGCGGTGCGCCCTGCCGCCGCCGACCTCGCCGATCTCGATGTGATGCTCATCGATCTGCCCGACGTCGGTGCCCGGTTCTACACGTACATCTGGACCATGAGCCACGTGCTCGAAGCGTGCGCGGATGCCGGAGTGGCTGTGGTCGTGCTCGATCGCCCGAACCCGATCGGCGGCCGTCTCGACCGCGCGGAGGGGCCGATGCTCGACGAGCGGGCGCAGTCCCTCGTCGGGCGGTGGAGCATGCCGATCCGGCACGGGCTCACGATCGGCGAGCTGGCGCGGCACTGGGTGCGCACCCGAGGGATCGACGTCGAGCTGGACGTGATCGAGGTCGACGGGTGGTCTCGCGATGCGCCGATCGGGGGCGGGGAGGGCACGTGGATGCCGCCGTCCCCGAACCTCCCCAGCCCCACGACGGCGCTGCTGTATCCGGGCACCTGTCTGGCGGAGGGCGTGAACGTGTCGGAGGGTCGCAGCACCGCGGTGCCGTTCCGCGTCATCGCCGCGCCCTTCATCGACGGGGAGCGTTACGCCGCAGCCATCGCCGCCGCGGGACTGCCCGGCGTCACGGCCGTGCCCTACGGCTTCACGCCGCTGGTGCGCGACCACGCCGGCGAGGCGTGCGAGGGCGTGATCCTGCACGTCACGGATGCGGACGCTCTTCGACCGGTGCACACCGGTGCGCGCCTGCTCTCGCTGATCGAGGAGATCCACCCCGGCGTGCTCGAGGAACGCTCGCTCGTCCCGATGCCGGGGGAGTCGGACTGGTCGCCGATCGAGAAGCTGTTCGGCGTCGAGGGGGCGTTCGCGCAGATCGTCCACGGCGAATGGAACGACCCGGAGCGCTTCGCCGTCCCCGGATGGCGGGATGCCGTCGCGGAGGATCTGCTCTACCGCTGACCCTCGCGTCGCATCCTGTGCGAATCCGGCGTCAGCCTCGGACGCCGAGGCGTGCGCCGATCACCGCGATCATCGGATTCGTGTCGTGCGGGTCGGTGACGATGCCGCTGACGGCTCCGAGTGGTAGGACGGGCTGGTGTGCGACGACGCCGATCTTCTCCTCGCTGGCGAGCACGATCGTCTCCGGGCAGCGTGAGGCGAGCGCCCGCTTCGTGACGGCATCGTCGAGGTCGCCGGTGGTGAGGCCGCGCTCGGGATCGACTCCGGTCGCGCCGATCCTGCCCTGATCGCCCAGATCCTCGCCCGTCTCGAGGAGGCGTCCGGGCCGATCTTCCGCCTCGGTCACGTGCCGATGATCGGGGAGTGGGTCGCACTGCCGGTCCTTCGCACCCTCGATGCGGCGGGTGCCGGGGAGGGCGACGTCATGTACGAGACGGCACGCCGGTCGAGATCGCACGAGAACTCGGATCGGCCGTGTTCCGCTCGCTCGACGAGATCCCCGCCGCTTCGACTCCGTAGGCTGGAGGCATGACCAAGAACATCTGGACCATCCTCGGCGTCATCCTCGCCGTCGTGATCGCGTGGTGGATCGTGAGCGCGTTGTTCTCGGTCCTCGCGTTCTTCTTCAAGCTCGCGATCGTGGCGGTCGTCGCCGTCGTGGTCTTCCTCGTGCTCCGCGGCCTCTTCGCCCGCAGCGACGACTGACCCCCCGGCCCTTCGAATCGCGCAACTGGTCGCGAATTCGCCTCGGAAGCGACCAGTTGCGCGATTCGAAAGTGGCTATGCCTTCGCGAAGGCCCCGACGCGGTACTTCGCGGCGCGGTGCGTGTCCTGCACGCGGTCGCCGCGGCCGTGGAGCTTGTTGCGGAGCGTTCCCGGCGCGTACTCCTCGGGGTAGGCGCCGCGCTCGCGCAGCACCGGGATCACGTGCTCGATGATGTCCTGCCAGGTGCCGGGGGTGACCGCGTAGGCGAGGTTGAAGCCGTCGATGTCGGTCTCCTCCACCCACGACTGCAGTTCGTCGGCGATCTCGACGCCGGATCCGACGATCGTGGGGCCGAGGCCGCCGATCGCGTTGTGGCGTCCGAAGTCGCCGACCGTCCACTCGCGGCCGAGGTCGGCCTCCTCCTTGAGGTGTTGCAGCACCGACTGGATCGCGTTCGACTCGACGTTCCCGACCGGCTCGTCCTCGGCGTACTGCGACAGGTCGACGCCCATCCACCCCGACATGAACGTGAGCGCGCCCTCGGGGCTCGCATAAGAGAGGTACTCGGCGTGCTTCGCTGTGGCCTCTTCGCCGGTCGCTGCGGTGATCACGGTGAGCAGCGTGTAGATGCGGGCGTCGTAGCGGTCACGACCGGCCGCCTCGAGAGCGTCGCGGATGCGCTTGACGGTGCCGGCGAGCACCTCCTTCGAGGGGGCGGCGACGAAGATGGCCTCGGCGTTCTCGGCCGCGAACTTCACGCCGCGCGGGCTCGCTCCGGCCTGGTAGATCACCGGGGTGCGCTGCGGCGACGGCTCGGAGATGTGGATGCCGGGCACGCTGAAGTGCTTGCCCTCATGCCCGATCGGGTGCACCTTGGCCGGGTCTGTGAAGATGCCGCGTTCGCGGTCCTCGACCACGGCGTCGTCTTCCCACGAACCCTCCCAGAGCTTGTAGAGCACCTCGACGTATTCGTCCGCATGGTCGTAGCGGTCGTCGTGCGCGAGCTGGTCCTCCTGGCCCATGTTGCGCGCGGCACTGGGCAGGTAGCCGGTCACGACGTTCCAGCCGACACGGCCCTGCGTGAGGTGGTCGAGTGTGCTGAGGCGGCGCGCGAACGGGTACGGGTGCTCGAATGCGGTGCCGGCCGTGATCCCGAAGCCCAGGTTCTCGGTCACAGCGGCCATCGCGCTCACCAGCAGGATCGGGTCGTTCACGGGCACCTGGGCGCCGTTGCGGATCGCGGCCTCGTTCGTGCCGCCGTAGACGTCGTAGGTGCCGAGCACGTCGGCGATGAAGATGCCGTCGAAGGCCGCGCTCTCCAGCAGCTTCGCCAGATCCGTCCAGTACCCGATGGTGTTGTACTGGCGGGACCGGTCGTCGGGGTGCCGCCACAGGCCGGACGACTGGTGGGCGACGCAGTTCATGTCGAAGGCGTTGAAGCGGATCTGACGGGTCATGCCCCCATGAAAGGCGAACGACGCGGGCGAATCCAGGGTCGCCGAAATTCGCGGACACATTCGAGAGTCCCGCCTTCGAAGCTCTGGCATTCACGCAACCTCCCGTGGCTCTACCCTTGACTGGTGACCGACGAGACCGCGACAGCCCAGCGTCTGGTGCGCCGCTTCGCCCGCGAGACCAACCTGCTCGTGTCGGGTCGAGACTTCTCGGTGGTCGGTACTGATGCCGTGGCCGGTGCGCTGCGTCAGCTGCTCCCCGCTCTCGGCGCTCATCCCGGCGATGCGGGTGTCGTGTTCGCGCCGGGGGAGACGCCCGAGATCCTGCTCGATGGTCGCGCGTTGCCCGCGCGCGAGACGGCGGAGGATCGCGTCGATGCGGCCGGACGCCACATGCCCGTCGCGACAGACCGCGCCCGACGGCTGCGCGAGGCCGGAACGGTGCGCGGAGTGCGGATCGGCATCGCGATGGTGCTCGAGCCGAAGACCGCCCAGCTCGCTCTGCTGCTGCGGGACGCGGGCGCCACGGTCGCCGTCTACGCCCACCCCGATGAGATCGACGTCGAGGTCGCCGAGGTACTGCGGTCCCGGGGCATCCCCGTCGACGGGGACCCCTCGCTCTCCGGTGCCGCCGAGCGGGCCGCCGCTGTGTCGTTCCTTCGCCGTGGCTTCGACCTGCTGCTCGACGACGGCTCGCACCTGATCCGCCTCGCCCATGAAGAGGGTCTCGCCGGCGGGCTGCGCGGTGCGGCGGAGGAGACCACGAGCGGGCTCACGCCCCTGCGGCTCATGGAGCGCGAGGGCGTGCTCGGGATTCCGGTGATCGCGGTGAACGATGCCCTGACCAAGACCTCGTTCGACAACCGCTACGGCACCGGCCAGTCGTGCGTGTTCGCGATCGCCGATGCGCTGGATGCCGCGGGCATCGACATCCGTGACCAGCCGGCGGTCGTGGTCGGCTACGGCCCGGTCGGTGAGGGCGTCGCCGCGCACCTGCGCGCACTCGGCGTGCAGGTCTTCGTCACCGAGACCGATCCCGTCCGCGCGCTGCGGGCCGCACACGACGGGTACCGCATCGGTCGGCTGCACGATCTCGCTCCCGGGGCGCTCGTCGTCTCGGCCACCGGGGCGCCGCACACGGTCGACGCCGAGGTGCTCCGCGAGGCAGCGGTCGTCGCGGTCGCGGGCGGTGTCCCGCACGAGATCGACCTGGATGTGTCGACGCTGCGACCGTATTCGGGACCGCGCGGGGGAGCCTCGCCGTACGTCGAGCGTGCGGGTGACGGCGCGCTCGTGATCGCCCGCGGCGGCTGCGTGAACCTCTCCGCCGGCGAGGGCAACCCGATCGAGATCATGGACCTGTCGTTCTCGGTGCAGCTCTCCGCCGTCGAGTACCTGCTCTCACACGACCTGTCCGCCGGAGTGCACCCGCTTCCTGCCGAGGCCGACACGACGATCGGCATTGCGGCCCTCGCGCTGCGGGGCGAGCACATCGACGAGCGCAGCCAGGCCCAGGTCGAGGCGCAACGCGAGTGGCGCTCGCCGCGATTCGGGGGAGCATCCGCATGACCGCCGTCACCGTCTACTCCGCAGGCCTCGTGGTCCCGGTCACGGCGCCGCCGATCGTCGACGGAGCGGTGGCCGTCCGCGACGGACGCATCATGCACGTCGGCGAACGCGAATGGGTGCTGCGATCGCTCTCGGAACGCGGGATCGAGGCGGAAGAGGTGCACTGGCACGGCGTGCTCACCCCCGGACTCGTGAACGCGCACACCCACCTGCAGTACACCGGCATGGCCTCGGTCGGACGCGGGCGGTACGACGGCTTCGACGACTGGGTGCGCGCTTTCGACCCGGTGTACGAAGGAGGGCGCGACTGGGCGGCGGATGCCGCGGATGGTGCCGCACAGGCACTGCGCTCCGGCACGACGGCCGTGGCCGACGTGGTGACCGACCGCGCGGCGGCGACCGCCCTGCACGACGCCCGACTGCATGGAATCACCTACTGGGAGGTGATGAGCTGGACCAACGCCGACTGGGCGCGCACCGGGCGCGCGCAGGTCGAGCAGGCCCTCGACGCGCTGCCGACCCCGCCGGGAACCGGCCTGTCGCCGCATGCGCCCTACTCGCTCGACATCGAGCCGCTCCTGGAGATCCCCGACATCGTGCGCGAGCGCGGCGGACGCATCCACATCCACCTCGGTGAGGCCGCCTTCGAGAGCGAGTTCGCGCACGAGCATCCGCAGGCCTGGCACACCGCGGGTCTCGCCAGCTTCCAGGAGCTGCGCAAGGCCGGGTTCGGCACCAGCGCCACCGATTTCGTCGACCAGCTCGGCGTGCTCGGCCCCGACTGCCACATCGCGCACGGGGTCTACATGAGCGCCAGGGATCGCGCCATCCTGCGGGAGCGCCGTACGACCGTCGCCCTGTGCCCGCGGTCCAACGCCGTCATCGGACTCGAGGAGCCGCCGATCGCCGCGTACCTGCGCGAGGGCAGCCCGATCGCCGTCGGTACCGACTCGCTGTCGTCGAGCCCCTCGCTCGACGTGCTGGCCGACGTGGCCGAGCTCGCCCGCATCGCCCGCTCGCAGGGCTACACCGACCGCGACCTGCACGCGCGCCTGCTCGGAGCCGCGACGCTCGGTGGTGCGCACGCCATGGGGATCGACGTCGGCCCCGACCGCACCGGGTACCTCGCCGTCGGAGCCCTCGCCGACCTCACGTTCTTCGACGTCCCCGCCGGCCCCGACGCGGTCGCCGAACTCGTCGAGCACGGGTCTGGCCGCACCGCCGCCACGGTCGTGTCCGGCGAGGTGCGCTACGCGATCGACTCCTTCGACCGGGCCGCGGTCACCCCGTGAACATTCCGGTCGCCTGAACCCGCCCTGAACCCGGAGGTGTCTCATGACACAGCGCCCCACGACCGCCGAGCGGCTCGACCTCGCCCCGCACCCCGAGGGCGGGTGGTTCCGCCGCACCTGGACGAGCCCGTTGCTCGTCGAGACGCCGAACGGCCAGCGACCGGCGGCCACCTGCATCCACTACCTCCTGCTGCCGTCGGAGAAGAGCGAATGGCATGTCGTGACCAGCGACGAGCTGTGGCTCTGGCATGGACCGGGTCGGCTCGAACTCAGCCTCGGTGGAGACGGCGCGGAACCGGGCGAAGCGACGATCGTGGTGCTCGGTCCCGACGAAGCCGCGCAGATGCTGGTGCCGGCCGGCGTGTGGCAGGCGGCGCGGCCGCTCGATGCCGACGAGGTCCTGGTGTCGTGCTTCGTGTCTCCAGGTTTCGACTTCGCCGATTGGCGACTCGCCGCATCGCCTACTCTGTAGAGGCAGACCCGTCTCTGCAGAACAGACAGCGCAGATCAGGACAGTGCAGAACCAGAGCCGTCCCGCCTCGCCGTCCTCTCCATACCCTTCCTCGCCTGGAGTCATCGTGTCCTTCGCTCCCTCCCTCCGCCGTGCAGCCGCCGTCGCCGCTGCGGCCGCCGCCATCGCCCTCACCCTCTCCGCGTGCAGCACGCCGTCCGCCGACTCGGGCAGCGGTGAAGGATCCGGCCTGCAGACCGTGACCGAGGGCAAGCTCACGATCGCCACCGGCGAGCCCAACTACGAGCCGTGGTTCGTCGACGACGACCCCGCCAACGGCGAGGGCTTCGAGGGTGCGGTCGCGAACGCCGTCGCCGAACAGCTCGGCTACAAGGCCGACGACATCGTCTGGGTGCGCACGACCTTCGACGGCGCCATCGCCCCTGGTCCGAAGGACTGGGACATCAATCTGCAGCAGTTCTCCATCACGGATGACCGCAAGAAGGCCGTCGACTTCTCGTCGCCGTACTACACGACCACGCAGGCCGTCGTCGCGGTCGGCGATTCGCCTGCGGCATCGGCGACCACGATCGACGAGCTCAAGACCGCCAAGGTCGGCGTCGCCAGCGGCACCACCAGCTACACGGTCGCCAAGGCCCAGCTCGGTGAAGGCAACCTCAGCGTCTTCAACTCGGTCGACGACGTCGTGCTCGCGCTCAAGGGCGGCCAGATCGACGCCATGATCACCGATCTCCCCGGCGCGTTCTACGTCGTCGGCGCTCAGCTCGACGACGGTGTCGTCACCGGACAGTTCGCCGACGCGGACGGCGGCGACGACTTCGGCATCGTGCTGCCGAAGGGCTCCGCGCTCACGGCGGACGTCACCGAGGCGGTCGACGCCCTGCGCGACGACGGCACGCTCGATGAGCTGCAGCAGAAGTGGCTCAGCGACGCGGTCGACGTCCCCGTCCTGAAATGACCTCGACCTCCGTCGACGCGGAGTGGCAGCCGAGCGCGCTCGAGCTGTCACGCCGCGCTCTGCGGCGCCGGGCGACCACGAAGTCGGTCCTGATCGCGCTCGGCAGCAGCCTCGCCCTCGCGGCCGTGCTGATCGTCGTCATCGTCAACACTCCCGGCTGGGCGATCGTCAGCCAGACGTTCTTCGACCCGCAGGTCGCGCTCGAGAGCGTCGGGCCGATCTTCCAGGGCCTGCTGGTCAACCTCCTGGTGCTGGCGATCGCCGCGGTGTGCGTCGCGATCCTCGGCACGCTGCTGGCCACGATGCGCTCCCTGCGCGGGCCGGTGTTCTTCCCGCTGCGCGCTCTGGCCGCCGCGTACACCGACTTCTTCCGGGGCGTGCCCCTGCTGATCGTGCTGTACCTCGTCGGCTTCGGCATCCCGGCGCTGATGATCTTCCCGCGCATGCCGGCGATGTTCTGGGGCACGATCGCCCTGGTCCTCACCTACTCCGCCTACGTCGCCGAGGTGCTCCGCGCCGGCATGGAGGCCGTGCACCCCTCGCAGCGCATCGCCGCGCGATCGCTCGGCCTGACCCACGGACAGACCCTCCGCATCGTCGTGATCCCGCAGGGCGTGCGCAAGGTCGTGCCCGCGCTCATGAACGATTTCGTGTCGATGCAGAAGGACGTCGGCCTGATCTCGGTGCTCGGCGCGGTCGATGCCGTCCGGGCGGCGCAGCTGCTGGTCGCCGAGACCTACAACTTCACGCCGTACATCGTGGCAGGGCTCATGTTCATCATCCTGAGCTGGCCGATGATCCGCCTCACCGACGTCGTCACGGCCCGGATGAACAAGCGCGAGCAGGCCGGAGGAGTCGTATGAGCGTCCCCGTGATCGAGGCCAGGGCGGTGCGCAAGCGCTTCGGCGACCATGACGTGCTCCGCGGGATCGACCTCACGGTCGGCACGCACGAGGTCGTCGTGCTGATCGGCGCCTCGGGCTCCGGCAAGTCGACGCTGCTCAAGACCATGAACCTCATCGAGGGCATCGACGACGGGCAGATCTTCCTCGCCGGCGACGACATCACCGACCCGCGGGTGAATGCCGACGCCGTCCGCGCCCGGATCGGGGTCGTGTTCCAGCACTTCAACCTGTTCCCGCACCTCACCGTGCTCGAGAACGTCACCCTCGCGGCGGTCCGCGTGCACGGCATGCGCAAGACGGACGCGCGCACCAAGGCGCGCGAGCTGCTCGAGACGCTCGGGCTCGGCGACAAGGCCGACGAGTACCCCGACCGGCTCTCGGGTGGGCAGCAGCAGCGCGTGGCGATCGTGCGCGCGATCCTCACGCAGCCCGAGGTGTTGCTGCTCGACGAGATCACGAGTGCGCTCGACCCGCAGTTGGTGGGCGAGGTGCTCGACCTGGTGCGCGAGCTGAAGCATCAGGGCGCCACGATCGTGATGGCGACGCACGAGATGTCGTTCGCCCGAGAGGTCGCCGACCGCATCGTGTTCCTCGAGCACGGCGTCGTGGTCGAACAGGGGCCGCCGTCTCAGGTGTTCGATGCCCCGCAGCAGGCCGCGACCGCGGACTTCCTCGCACGCGTGCGGCACTGACCCGTGACTTCCTGGCCCCGTGCGGCACTGGCCCCGTGCAGCACTGGCCCCGTGCGGCGCTGGCCCCGTGCGGCGCTGACCCGGGAGCTCAGGCGCGCTCGTCGTCCGCAGGTCGGCGCGGACTCGGATCGGGCGGCAGGATCTCGATCGGATGCGCGGCGCGGCGCTGCGCCCGCCACCAGATCACGAACCCGACAGCCGTGAAGACGCCGTAGAACACGTACATGAAGCCCGTGGCGTAGTAGCCGGAGCTGAACAGAAGCGGCACCCCGACGACGTCGACGGCGATCCAGATCAGCCAGAACTCCGTCCAGCCCTTGGCCATGCCGTAGGTCGCGAGCAGCGAGCCGACGAACGTCCAGGCGTCGGCCCAGACCGGCTCCCACGATCCGAGTGCGCGGAACAGGGGAGTCAGGGCGACGGTGCCGACGATCATCACGAGGACGAGTCCGATGCGCGCGCTCGTCGGCGCCCATCGCGGGATGACGCGTCCCCCGTCGAGATTGCGCCAGCGGACCCACCCGTAGATCGCGACGGCGATGAACATGATCTGCCGGCCCGCCTGCCCGAGTAGGTGCGGCAGGGACGGATCAGGACTGAGCGCGGATCCGAGGAAGACCGTGAGCAGCAGCACGTTGCCGATGATGCCGACCGGCCACGCCCACACCTTCCGGCGCATGCCGCCGAGAGCGCTCGCGAGTCCGAAGGCGTTGCCCACCACCTCGCGGACGAGGAGCGTCTGTCCGCCGGGCAGCATCCACTGCGAATTGAAGGCGTCGACGAACCACTGCAGCGGATCCATCGTCAGGATCCCGCGTCGGGCTCGGGGCGGTCGTCGAGCACGAGCTGGAGCATGCTCAGGTCGAGCCAGCGTCCGAATTTGGCGCCGACCTGCGGCATCCGTCCGACCTCGACGAAACCCAGGCGTTCGTGCAGGGCGATGGAGGCGGCGTTCCCGCTCTCGATGCCCGCGATCATCACGTGCATGCCCGCCGCCCTGGCGCGGTCGACGAGCGCGGCCATCAGCGTCGTGCCGATGCCGCGGCCGTGCTGGCCGCCGAGGACGTAGACGGAGTGCTCGACCGTGAGCCGGTACCCGCTGTGGGGGCGCCACTGCGCGTACGACGCGTACCCGAGCACTCCCGAGTCGTCGACCGCGACGATCACCGGGTACCCGCGGGCCGCGCGGTCTGCGAGCCAGGCGGCGCGGTCCGCGAGGTCGACGGCCTCCTCGTTCCAGATCGCGGTGGTGTGCACCACGGCGTGGTTGTGGATCGCGGTGATCGTGTCGAGGTCGCCCGGCTCGGCGTCCCTGATTCGCACGGCTGTCATCGGCGGACGGTCTCTCTTCTTCTGCACTTCGGGTGCGCGTCGCTCTTCGGCGCTCGGGTGCGCATCGCCGACGCTAGCAGGATGCCGGGGGTTCGAGCGCCATGCGACCGGGCGATCACGCCGTTCCGCCCGTGCCCTTCGCCTCGACCGTGTCGAGCACGAGGATCGCGCGCTGCATGTCGGCCATGATCGGGTCGAAGAACCGCTCCCGGTAGCGGGCCTCGCTGACCGCGGAGAAGACGAAGGGAAGGGTCGCGATCACCGCGAGCAGGGTGGCGGCCTTCAGCAGGTTCACGGTGAGGGGCAGCTCGGCTCCGAAGAGTTCCAGCTGCTGGACCGCGAGCGGCTGCTCCTCGCTGCCGGGGCCGAGCCAGATGCCCACGACGCCCGACGGGATCGCGATGCCGCCGATCACGATCAGCAGCGCGGCCAGCAGTGCGGCGAAGAACAGCGCCTGCACCAGCTGGGCGACGGTCATCGCGAGCAGGATGTTGATGCGCTGCGGTGCGCGCAGCCGACGGTGAGCGCCCGAGGTCGCCGAACGCCCTTCGGCGGGGGTGTCCACGAGGAGCGCGGCCCGCTGCTCGTCCGTGGGGGCTTGCGCGTCGTCGTCGATCTCCGAGGCGCTGACCCGCAGTACGACGACCCCGGCGAGCACCGCGACGACCAGCCCGACCAGCGCGATCGACCCCCAGTGCAGGGCGGTTGCCATCTGCCAGACCTCGGCCGAGAAGAACGCGAACACGACCAGCATCAGGATCACGGGCAGTGCGATCGAGGCCATGTGGCCGATGGCCGAGGCATTGCGCACGGCCAGGCGGGATGCCCAGGAGATCAGTGCGCCTCCGCCCATCCCTGTCACCAGCACGCAGACGGCGATCACCAGCAGAGCGCGGAACACAGGACCTGCTGTCGCGCCCGGTTGCGTCTCGTAGCCGTCGACGACCACCAGGGTGATGCTGGCCGCGATCACGATCAGGGCGACGAGGGTGCCGATGGCGAGGGGGAGTCGACGCAGCACCGCGCGGACGACCAGATAGCAGGCCCAGGGGATGCCCACCGCGGCCGCGAGGACCAGGAGGACGAGGAGGATGATGAGCGTCTCCTCGCCGCTGGCCATGTCGACGGCCACGTCGACGGCCAGTTCGATGCCGTTCAGGAGCGGGAACCCGAGGAGCGCGACCCCGGCGATCAGCGGTGCGACGCGACGCGGGAGATCGGTGAACCACCGGCGCAGCGGCACGAACGTCGGGAGGCCCTGCTCTCGGAACCAGCGGTCGGCGTCTCGCTTCGCACTCCGGAGCTTCGGGGAGGGCGGAGAGGAAACCATGGCGACGAGACTACGGTACGGAGGCTCACGGACTTATCCACACCCCTCCAATATATCGAAGATATGTTCTAAACTGGAGGCATGTCGAACCCGCATCTGAACCCCCTTCTCGAGGCCGTGGAATGCCTCGAAGATGCGTGGGCTGACGCGGCGAATGCGGCTGACCTGACCCGAGAACAACTGCTCGAGGCGCACCGCGCGATGGGGCTGGTGCAGCGTCGGCTCGACGGCATCCATGCCGAGATCGCGGCGAGCATCGCGCGCGAGTCGCGGCCCGAGCTGGGAGCGGCGGGCTTGGCGAAGGAACAGGGGTTTCGCAACCCGGCGACGATGATCGCCGCGACGACGGGCGGTTCGACGGGCGATGCGGTGCGCCTCGTGAAGGTGGGAGAGGCCACGGCCCCGCGGGCGAACCTGCTCGGCGAGCCGCTGCCGCCGCGGTATCCCGAGGTGCAGAGGGCGATCGGTGCCGGCACGCTCAGCGCAGCGGCTGCGGCCCTGATCGTGACCCTGCTCGATCGAGCGCGCCTGAAGGTCGGTCTGGAGCGGATCATCGAGGCCGAGCGGCTGCTCGTCGAACGTACGGCAGGGCTGTCGCTCGACGACGTGCGCAAGCTCGTCGTGCGCGCCGAGGCCTGGCTCGATCCCGACGGTGTGGCTCCGCGCGAAGACGAGGCCCGGTCGCGGCGCTCGCTGACGATGTTCGAGCGCGACGGGTCGCTGCACCTGACGCTGCAGACCGACATCGCCTCCGGCGCTCCGGTGAAGGCGGCGATCCAGGCGTATGTCACAGCGACGTTCCAGGCCAGGTCGGGTGCGCTCGACCCCGAGGCGCCGGATGCCGATCGACGGACGATCGCGATGCTCCAGGCGGATGCGCTCGCGGAGATCTGCGCGCACGCGAGCGGGTGCGACAACGGCGGCCTGCCGCTCGCGGGCGCGACGGTCGTCGTGCGTATCGGCCTCGACGCGCTGACCGCCGGTACCGGATTCGCCGAGGTCGACGGACTCGATCAGCCGATCAGCGTCGGTGCCTGTCGGCGCATGGCGGCCGGTGGTGGCATCATCCCGGTCGTGCTGGGCGGCGGCGGCGAGATCCTCGACTGGGGGCGTGAGAAGAGGTTGTTCACCCGGGCCCAGCGACTCGCTCTCGTGGAGCGCGACCGCGGGTGCGTGATGTGCGGGCTGCCACCGTCGATGACCAGAGCCCATCACCTGCGCTGGTGGCAGCGGGATACCGGACCGACCGATCTCGACAACGGCGTGCTGCTCTGCGAGAGCTGTCATCACCGCATCCACGACAACGGCTGGGAGATCAGGATCGAGGGGCGCGGGGTCACGGCGCGCGTGTGGCTCATTCCTCCGCCGAACGTCGATCGGGAGCGCAGGCCGAGGCTGGGCGGAAGAGCACGGTACGACATCGCCGCGTGAGCCGTGTGCCGCGTGTGCCGCGTGCGAGCAGCTTGAGCCTTCGGTGCCGTCAGGCGGGATCTGCGTCAGGCGGGATCTGCGTCAGGCGGGATCTGCGTCAACCGGGATCTGCGTCAACCGGGATCTGATGGCGGCGAATCCCGCTGACCAGGCCGCGGCCAGTCCCGCAGCCATGGCGCTGGCGGCCGCGAGCTGCGCACCGGATTCGGCGACGGCGGCGAAGACGAACCAGACCACGGCGGCGGCGATCCCCACGATGGCGACGGCGGAGATGAGGCGAAGTGCCAGACGTAGCTGCGAGGCCCGATCGGTTCTCATGCTCCGATCAAACCGGACGAAGAGGCAGCCCGCATCCCCCGCGCGGCGGATAACGGGCGTGGCGGAAAGTGGCCGCGTCCCGCTCAGACGTGCACGTCGGCGGGCGATTCCTCGCCCTCGTGGAAGTTGGGGGTCTTGCCGAACAGTCGGGCGATGCCCACCACGATCCCGACGATCAGCAGCCCGAGTGCGAGACCGGCGATCGCCGACACGATCGTCTCGACAACCCAGACCACGAATCCGCCCAGCGGCTCCAGCGCGTGCTCGATGCCGTGCAGCACATCGGTGGTGAAGTGCAGGCCGACCTCGCCGAGGTTCACGAGCACGAGGTGCCCGCCGACCCAGAGCATCGCGACCGTGCCCAAGACGCTGATGAAGCGGAACACCGCGGGCATCGAACGCACGATCCTCGTCCCGGTGTGGCGCACCCGACGCACCGGGTTCTTGGCCATCTTCAGCCCGATGTCGTCGATCTTCACCAGCAGTGCGACGGCGCCGTAGACCACGCCCGTCATCATCAGCGCGATCACGGCCAGGATCGCGAGCGTCGCCCAGATGTCGAGCCCCTTCTCGAGGCTCGCGAGCGAGATGAGCATGATCTCGGTCGAGAGGATCAGGTCGGTGCGCACCGCACCCAGCACCAGCTTCTTCTCGTCTCGGGCGCCCTCGTCGGCGTGACCGTGCTGCACGCCGAACCACTCGAGCACCTTCTCCGCACCCTCGAAGCACAGATACGCCCCGCCCAGGATCAGCAGGTACGGCAGCACCCACGGCGCGAACGCGGTCAAGAGCAGCGCCGCCGGGATGATGATGAGGAACTTGTTCGCGAGCGAGCCGAGCGCGATCTTCCCGACGACGGGCAGCTCGCGCGCCGGCGTGATCCCCTGCACATACTGCGGCGTGACCGCGGCGTCGTCGATCACGACACCGGCCGCCTTCGCCGAGGCCTTCATCGCGGCGCTCAGGATGTCGTCGACGACGGCGAGCAGTCCAACGGACATGGGTGGTTCCCCTCGGCAGGTGTGCAGTGCGGAGGCAACTCTATCGAGTCGGGGAAACTCACAGCGCGCTCCCAGCCCTGCGGGACCAAAACCGCTCCGTCGTCGGTTCTCCTTCTATGACGCCGCAGCCAGCGACGTCGGACAAGGAGTCAGATCATGTCGAACGACTACGGCAAGACCCCCGAGGCCGTCAGCGGCCTCACCCACCTGCAGTACGAGGTGACCCAGCAGGACGCGACCGAGCCGCCGTTCCGCAACGCGTACTGGAACAACCATGACGACGGCATCTACGTCGACGTCGTCTCCGGCGAGCCGCTGTTCTCGTCGACCGACAAGTTCGACAGCGGCACAGGGTGGCCGAGCTTCACCAAGCCCATCGAGACGGATGCCGTGACCACGCGCACCGACCGCAAGCTGTGGATGGCGCGCACGGAGGCGCGCTCGGCCGGTGCAGACAGCCATCTCGGGCACGTCTTCGACGACGGGCCCCGCGCCGAAGGCGGATTGCGCTACTGCATGAACTCGGCAGCCCTGCGCTTCATCCCGGCTGACAGTCTGGAGAAGGAGGGGTACGGTCGCTACAGCCCCCTCTTCGCCAAGACAGCAGACACCCCCACCACCGATTCATCTGAGGAGCAGTCATGACCGACACGGGAAACATCACCCGCACCCCTGGGACCGAGACCGCTGTGCTCGCCGGCGGCTGTTTCTGGGGCATGGAAGACCTGATCCGCCGCCAGCCCGGCGTGCTCGAGACCCGCGTCGGGTACACCGGCGGCTCGAACGACCATGCGACCTACCGCAACCACCCCGGCCACGCCGAGGCCGTGGAGATCGTGTTCGACCCGACGAAGACGACGTACCGCGACATCCTCGCGTTCTTCTTCCAGATCCACGACCCGTCGACGAAGGACCGTCAGGGCAACGACATCGGATCGAGCTACCGCTCCGCGATCTTCCCGCTCTCGCCCGAGCAGGAGACGGTCGCACGGGACACGATCGCGGATGTCGACGCCTCCGGCCTGTGGCCCGCGAAGGCCGTCACCACGATCGAGCCGGAGGGCCCGTTCTGGCAGGCCGAGGAGGAGCATCAGGACTACCTGATCAAGTACCCCAACGGCTACACGTGCCACTTCCCGCGCGCGGGCTGGCTGCTGCCGAAGCGCGCCGAGAGTTCCGCGGTCTGAGGCGCGGAGCATCCACCCTGCTGGCCGACACGCCATTTGTCGGACGCATTCGACCGAATCGTCCGACATCTGGTGTGTCGGCCCCCGTTTGTTTCGGGGGGGGGGGGGTGAGCGCGTGGCGCGGACTGGTTCTCGGGCGGGCTGCGCCTCTCGACCGGGCTATCCCTCGGCGAGGAACGCCACCGCGGCTTCCTTGAAGTCACGGGAACCCGGTGCATTGAAGTGGTTCCGGTTCGGGATCTCGAAGAATCGGCCGTCGGGCGCGGCAGCCGCCAATGTCCGCGAGCCCTCGATGATCGCATCCTTCGACCCGGTGGCGAACAGGATCGGGCGGGTCGGCGCATCCGACGGGTCCGGGTCGATCATGCCCGACGCCCTCATCCCCTCCGCGAGGGCGACCAGCGCCTGCAGATCGTTGCCCGGCACCCGCTCGGTGAGGGCGATGTAGTTCTGCGTCGTCCGATCCTCGACGGGCGTACCGTGCGCGATGTACTCCCGCACCTGGTCGAGATCGAGTCGGGCGAGCGGGATGCCGTCGGGCACCCCGCCGAGAACCGCGCGTCCGAGACGGTGCGGCAGCTCGCGCACGACCTCCCAGCCCACGCGGGCACCGAGCGAATAGCCGACGTAGAACGCGTCGTCGACGAGGTACGTGTCCATGACCGTCTCGACATCGGTCACGAGAGTGCGGATGCGGTACCCGACCGGGTCATGCGGCTTCTCGCTGAGTCCATGGCCGCGCTGATCGAGTGCCAGCACGCGGTAGCCGGCACGGGTGAGCTCGCGCACCCAGCCGGTGAGCACCCAGTTGTCGCGCGCGTTCGAGGCGAACCCGTGCACGATCACCACGACCGGGGCGTCGAGGTCGCCCCAGGTGTAGGTCGCCAGCCGGGTGCCGTCGGCCGCGTGCACGTGCTGAGGGTCGGGCATGCTGGTCAGGTCGGAGAGAGGGACGGCCACCCTTCCATCTTGGCCCTGTTCGCGGCGGGCGGCGCCGCGCTGCACGGGGTATCGGCGAGTCCGCCGGCCGCTGCGGAGATGCCGGAAGCCGCCCGGCGTCACCTACGCGACGACGGGCGGCTTCTGTCGGCTCCGCGGATCAGACCCGTTCGCGCAGTGCGGCGCCGAGCGCGGCGTCGACGTTCGTCCAGTACTGGAAGAACCGCTCGCGGATGTCGTCGATCGTGATCGAGCGCCCCTGACCGGTGAGGGTTTCGAGGAACCGCGCCTGCTGCTCCGCGTCGAAGACCTCGCGGTAGAGCGTGCCCGGCTGTCCGAAGTCGTCGTCTTCGGCGTGCAGCGTGGCGGCCGAGCGCACGAGTTCGCCGTCGGCCTCCCAGTTCGCCTCGATACCCTTCGCCGGATCGGCCTCAGGGCCGCCGGCTGCGCCGAACGAGTTCGGCTGGTAGGTGCGGTGTGCGGCGCTGTTGTGCTGGTACCGCATCGCGCCTTCGTGCTGGTAGTTGCGCGCCTCGGCGGCGTGCGGCTGGTTCACCGGCAGCTGGTTGTAGTTCGCGCCGATGCGGTGACGCTGCGCGTCCGGGTACGCGAAGATGCGGCCCATCAGCATCTTGTCGGGAGAGATGCCCGTGCCCGGCACCTGGTTGCCCGGCGAGAACGCGGCCTGCTCGATCTCGCCGAAGAAGTTCTCCGGGTTCCGGTTCAGGGTCAGCGTGCCGACCTTGATGCGCGGGTAGTCCTTGAGCGAGATGGTCTTGGTCAGATCGAACGGGTTGAAGCGGTACGTCTTCGCCTCGTGGTAGGGCATGATCTGCACGTACAGGTCCCAGGAGGGGTGCTCGCCGCGTGCGATCGCGTCGAACAGGTCGCGACGGTAGTGGTCGGCGTCGGATCCGGCGAGCTGTTGCGCCTCGTCGGCTCCCATCGCCTCGACGCCCTGGTGCGACACGAAGTGGTAGCGCACCCAGAAGAGTTCGCCCTCCGCATTCACCCACGAGTAGGTGTGCGAGCCGTAGCCGTTCATGTGCCGCCAGCTCAGCGGGAGGCCGCGGTCACCCATGAGGTAGGTCACCTGGTGCGCGGTCTCCGGGGAGAGCGTCCAGAAGTCCCACTGCATGTCGGGGTCTCGCAGTCCCGAGTCGCTCAGGCGCTTCTGCGAGTGGATGAAGTCCGGGAACTTGATCGCGTCGCGCAGGAAGAAGGTCGGGGTGTTGTTCCCGACGATGTCGAGGTTCCCCTCCTCGGAGTACATGCGCAGCGAGAAGCCGCGCACGTCGCGCCAGGTGTCGGGAGAGCCCTGTTCGCCGGCGACGGAGGAGAAGCGGATGAGCGTTTCGCTCTTCGCGCCGGGCTGGAAGACGGCGGCCCGGGTGTACGCGGACACGTCTTCGGTGACGACGAACTCGCCGAACGCCCCGCCGCCCTTCGCGTGCGGGTTGCGCTCGGGCACCCGCTCGCGGTTGAAGGCGGCGATCTTCTCGACCAGGTAGTGATCGTGCAGGACGGTGGGCCCGTCGGCGCCGACGGTGAGCGAGTGGGTGTCACTCGCGATCGGGGCTCCGGCCTGCGTGGTGGTGGCAGGTTTCGTCATGGTGTTCTCCTTCTCCGCGCGGGCGCGACGAATACCCCCATCCGGGGACGGGCGATCGGCGGCCTGTTACTGCGCGGCGTTCTGGCAACTGGGACACAGGCCCCAGAAGGTGACTTCGGCTGTCTGGACGGTGAATCCCCCCGTCGAGGACGGGGTGAGACACGGAGCTTCACCGACGACGCAGTCCACATCGCCGACCGCACCGCAGGAGGTGCAGACGACGTGGTGGTGGTTGTCGTCGATGCGCCGCTCGTAGAGCGCCGCGGAGCCTGCCGGTTCGATCCGGCGGATGAGGCCCGCCGTCGTCAGGTCCGCGAGGATGTTGTGCACCGACTGGATCGACGTGGTCGGCAGCACTTCGGACACGGCGCGGTAGACCCGTTCCGCATCCGTATGGGCCATGGAGTCCAAAGCCTCGAGAACGGCGACGCGGCCCGCGGTCGCTCGAAGCCCGGCAACGCGAAGCGCCGAGTCGAGTTCTGTCTCCATGCCCCGAGTGTACCCCGTCATTTGAATAACTCAAAAGAACGGCATATCGGGGTGTCAGCGCCCTTCGGTGCGGAGCGCGCGCCCCCAGGGCTCCGCCGGGTCATGGATCGCCACGGCGAGTGTCGTGTCGGACTGGCCGTAATAGGCGAACCATCGGTCCCGGAACTTCACGAGCCCCTCCACGAAGGTCACGTTCGAGACGAGTCCGTGCATGTCCTCGAAGGTCTGCGGGCGCAGCCAGGGCTCCTGCAGGCGGGCGATGACGGTCGTCGGTTCGTCCGGGTCGATCGCGATCTGCCCGCAGCGGTAGTCGACGTCGACGGTACCGTCGTCGTGCACGACACGGGTGGCGCCGTTGGTGAGGAACAGCAGCAGTCCGTTGTCGGTGACCACAGGGGAGGTGCCGATCTCCACCAGCGCCTCATCCCAGGTGCCGGGCGTCGGCGAGTACATCGGCTCGGTGTCGGCCGTGCCCGGCGTCCAGTGGATCAGGTCATCGCTGGTCGCCCAGTAGATCGCCCCCTCGCCGAAGTACATCCACCACTTCCCGTGCATCCGCTGCGGAACGATGACCCCGGCCTTCGACCAGTTGAACCCGCGCGGGTCCATGGTCTTGAACGTGTCGAAGTCGTCGAACAGCGGACCGTGCTTGGTCCAGGTGCGCAGGTCGGTCGAAGTCGCCAGGCACAGCTGCGCGCTGCGGCGGTCCCAGCCCGTGTAGGTGAGGTAGTAGGTGCCGTCGATCAGCGCGATGCGCGGGTCTTCGCACCCGTAGGTCTCGTAGTCCTCCGAGGGGGAGAGGATCGGCGCATCCTCGCGCGTGAAGTTCACGCCGTCACTCGACCGGGCGATGCCGATGTGGGAGATGATGTCGTCGGCGTGCGCCCGGTAGAGCAGCACGACCTCGTCGCCGTCGACGAGCGCGGCCGGGTTGTAGAGGTTGGCCGACTCCCAGCTGTCGCCGCGCGGACGCAGGATGGGGTTGCCCTCATAGGGCGTGAACGGACCGAGGGGGAAGGAGGCTCCGGAGAACATGGGGGCCCTTTCTGGCTGGGGGATGGGGGCTAGCCTTTGACGGCCGCGCCGAGGTCGGTGGCCTTGAAGAAGCGCTGGAAGACGACGAACAGGATGACGACGGGGAACGCGAGCGCCGTGGCGCCGGCGAGGATCGCGCCGTTCGGGTTGGCCGTGGACTGCGCCACGTTGGAGATGTAGTTCGCCAGCGACACGGCCAGCGGCTGCAGGCTCGCATCCTTCGTGATGAGGAAGGGCCAGAGGAACTCGTTCCAGGGGCCGATGAAGGTGACCAGCACGACCGTCACCAGCACGGGCCGGATGAGCGGGATCGCGACCGAGGTCAGCAGGCGGATCTCGCCCGCGCCGTCGATCCGTGCCGCTTCGAAGATCTCGACCGGCAGCGCCTTGAAGAACTGCACGAAGATGAACACCGCCGTGGTGTTGATGAGGAACGGCAGGATCATGCCCATGTACGAGTCGCCGAGGCCGTAGTTGCGGGTGATCTGCACGTAGAGCGGGATCATCAGCAGCTGGAACGGCACCATCTGCACGAGCAGCATCAGCACCCAGATCACGCCTCGGCCGCGGAAGTCCAGGCGGGCGATCGCGTAGCCGGCGAGCAGACCGAACACGACGGTCCCCAGCAGCACGCCCGCCGTGAAGATCAGCGAGTTCAGCAGGGAGCCGACCAGGTCGATGCGCGAGTCGATCGCGACGAAGTTGTCGACCGTCCACCCGCTCGTCGGGAACAGCTCACTGGGGGAGTTCGTCGGACTCTCCTGGAACGCCCCCACGATCATGAAGTAGAACGGGAAGGCGAAGCCGACGGCCGCGATCGTGAGCAGGATGATGCTCAGGATGCGGGGGACTGAACGCTTGCGTTTCATCATCGCTCCCTGGTCGCGCGGTTGGCCGCCAGCGAGAGCATGCCGACGAGGATCACGAGGATCATGCCGATGGCCGCTGCGGTGTCGGGGTTCTGCTGCTGGATGCCCAGCTGGTAGATCAGCAGGACCGGGGTGGTCGAGGCGCCGTCAGGGCCGCCGCCGTTGGTGAGCAGATACGGCTCGGTGAAGAGGTTCGCGCCGGTGATGATCGACAGGATCAGCACGAGGGTCGTCGCGCTGCGCACCCCGGGGATCGTGACGTGCCGGAAGCGCGAGAGCACTCCAGCTCCGTCGGTCTCGGCAGACTCGTACAGCTCCTTCGGCACGTTCTGCAGCGCCGCCAGGTACAGCAGGATGTAGAACCCGAGCTGCTTCCAGGTCACGTAGAACGCGATCATCGGCATCGCGAGTCCGCTGTTCACGAGCCACGACGGATCGGGGGCGAGCGGGCCGAGGATCGTGTTGATCAGCCCGTTGCCCGAGAACAGCAGCATCCAGACGCCCACGAGCGAGACGCTCGCGGTCAGATACGGCACGTAGAACGCGACCCGGTAGGCCGCGACCCATCGGATGCCGGTGTTCAGGGCCGCGGCGAGCACGAGGGCGAGCACCGCGGTGAGGGGCACGTTGATGACCAGGAAGATCAGGGTGTTGCGGAACGATCCGAGCACCCGCGGGTCGGTGAGCACCGTGACGAAGTTGTCGAAGCCCACGAACGGGCGATCGACCTCGGTGCCCGGAGCCGGAGCCGTGAAGAAGTAGTCGTGGAAGGCGATGTAGACCGCGAACGCGAGGGGATACGCGAAGATCGCGATCACGAACACGAAGTACGGCAGCGCGAACAGCCCGCCGATCGGTTGCGCACCCAGCCATTGGGTGCGCAACCGCTTCTTTTCGGTCACGGTGTCACTCGGCGACGAGCGCGTCGATCTTCTTCGCCGCATTCCCGAGGAAGTCGTCGATCGACTCCTTGTCGAAGATCACGGCGGAGGAGTACTCGTCGCGGAACGCCTGCCACGCCTCCACGGAGTTCGGGATGCTGGGGACGTCGGCGGTCTTCTCGGCCTGCTCGGCGAACGCCACGTAGTTCGGGTTCGCGGCGAAGTAGTCGCCGTAGGTGTCGGTGAGGTCGGTGCGCATCGGCATCTGCCCGGTGGCCTCGAGCAGCTGGCCGTCGGCATCCTCGCTGGTGGAGAACTTCAGGAACTCCCACGCCGTGCCCTGGTTCTCGCAGGCCGTGAACATCGACACGCTCTTCGAGTCGGCGAAGGTCGTCGGAGTCTCCCGGCCGTCGCTGGTCGGCACCGGCATGAAGCCGACGTCGACGGTGTCGGCGTAGGAGGGGATCGCCCAGGGGCCGGCGAGCTGCATCGCCGTGGTGCCTGCCGACATCGCGTCGTCGGTCGACGCCTCGTTCGGCGACAGCTTCTCGTCGTAGAAGGTCTTCCAGAACTCCGAGACGGTGCGCCCGGCATCCGAGTCGAACGTGGACTTGCCGTCCTCGACGAGCATCGTGCCGTCGGTCTCGGCCAGATACAGCGGATAGAAGTCGAACCACGGCTGGTAGAACTCGCTCGTCGGCGCCGGCCAGATCGCACTCTGCACGCCGGAGGCGACGATCGCACGCGACCCTTCGAGGAACGCGTCGTACGTGTTCATCTGCGGGTCTTCCGGATCGATCCCCGCGGCCTGGAAGAGCGCCTTGTTGTACATGACCATCACGGGGTTCGACTTCCACGGGAGCTGGTAGAAGCTGCCGTCGCTCGCGTAGGCATCGACCTCTCCGCCGCGCTCGGTGATGTAGTCGCTGCCGCCGTCGATCTTGCTGAGGTCGACGAGTCCGCCCTGCTTGACCCAGCCAGAGACCGCGGCGGGTGCCACGTTGTAGACGAGGCAGGGAGCCGTGCCCGCGGTGATCGCGGCGGTGATCGCCTCTTCCGACGAGGAGCCGGCGGGGATCTCCTGCGCCTTGACCTTCTCGTCGGGGTGCTCGTCGTTCCAGGCCTCGACCACGGCGGTGCCCCAGGCGAGTTCCTGTTCGTTGTTGGAGAGCCAGATGCTGATGGGGCCGGTACCGTCGGCTGAGCTTTCGCCGCCACCACCTCCGGCCGAGCATCCGGTGGCGATGAGAGCGGTGGCGCCGATCAAGGCGATTGCGCGGAGCTTCTTCATGGTGTCCTCCTTGACACTGCGGGTGGTGACACTGCGGGTGGTGACACTGCGGTGATGCTGCGGTGATGCGGATGCCGACTAGCTGGTGCTCTCCCGGAAGTGCACGACGTTGCAGTCGACGATCTCGGTGCGCGGCTGCGCCCCGAGGATGTCTGCCCGCAGGAGGCGGGCGGCGGCGCGGCCTCGGGCCGCGGGGTCGGATGAGACGCTGGTCAGCGCCGGAGACAGGTGGGCGGAGAGGTGGTCGTCGTCGAAGCCCGAGATCGCGAGGTCCTGCGGGATCGAGAGGCCCTGGGAACGGGCGTAGGAGAGCCCGGCGATGGCCATGGTGTCGTTCGAGTAGAGGATCGCTGTCGGGCGGTCGGGCAGGGCGAGGAGCTCGGCGGTGCGGGTGCGGCCGCTCGCGGCGGTGAAGTCGCCCTCGCGGAGCAGCTCGTCGTCGCCGATCGCCGCGACATACGCGTCTGCACGCGCTTTCGAGTGCACGTATTCGAGCGGCCCGGAGACGTGGGCGATGCGCTCGTGCCCGGAAGCCCGGAGGTGCGCGATGATCTCGCGGACCGGGGCGGTGTCGTCTGTTCGCACGCACGAGAACCCGGTCGGCTGGTCATAGGCGCCCACCAGCACGGTGGGCAGTCCGAGGTCGTCGAGGAAGGGCACGCGCCAGTCGTCGGTGCGCAGGTCGAGCAGGAGGGCGCCGTCGGCGCGGCCGTGGGTGAGCGTGCGGTAGGCCCGTTCCTCGGCGTCGCGGTCGGGGACGACCTGGAGCAGGAGCGCCGTCTCGGTCTCGGCGAGCACCGACTCGACGCCGGCGATGAAGGCCGGGAAGAAGGAGTCGTTCGCGATGACCTGGGGGTCGCGGGCCAGCACCACGGCGACCGCATTGGCCTGCCGGGTGGCGAGCGCCCGTGCGCTCTGGCTCGGTGCCCAGTTCAGCTTCGCAGCCGCGGCGAGGACCTTCGCCTTCGTCTCGTCCGAGATCGGGCGGTTGCCGCTCAGAGCGTGCGAGACCGTGGCCTTGGTGACGCCGGCTTCGCGGGCGACATCGGCGATGGTCGTGCGGCTCATGCCATCTCCTCGGGGATCCTCGCTCGCCGACGTGCTCATCGGTGAACCGGTTTGATGAGTGTAAACCGGTTTGATTGCGGAAGTCAACGGGTCAGCGGGAGGGGCCGCTCAGACGAAGCGGACGGTCTGCTGCAAGCGGGTGCGCACGTCGAACAGCTCGTTGCCGCCGATGGCCCGCGCCTGCGGAACGCCCTGGCGCAGCACCATCGCGAGAGCGCTGCGGCGCACGACGACGACGGGGACTCCGCGGCTCGTGCCGAGAGGGGTGACAGCCTGGGCGAGGTCGTCGTCGGGCAGCACGATGATCGAGCCGCCGAAACGCACGCGCGCCGCCTTGGCGATCGTGCGCATGCGTCGGAGGGCGGCGGTGACGGGCGCCCGTGTTCCCAGGCTCGGGCCCGTGATCTCTCCGCGCCGGAAGCCGACGACTCCGCCGAAGTCCTCCGACATCACGCCGTACAGCCCCGAGGGGCCCAGCACCACGTGATCGAGCTTGTCGTCGGCCTCGGCGCCGGCGACGACGTCATGCCACACCGTGAACCCCATGCCGAGATCGGAGACCGTGCGCGCCGTGGCCTCCTCCGCGAGGGCATCGGCGAGGAGCCGACGCAGATCGCGGGGTGCCGAGCGTACGAGCGCCGGGTCGTACGGGTCGGGAACCTCGACGCCGCGGCCCGCCCACTCGCGGATGAGCACCAGATAGCGTTCGCGGCGCCACCCACCGGGGTGACCGTAGGAGCGTGCGCGCGGGCGGGTGTCGGTGCGCGCGGGCGGCGGGCGCCATCCCCTCCACTCGGCGCCGGCCTCGTGGGTCACTCCGGTGCGGCGGTCGTAGGCGGCACGGCCCTCGGCGGTCCCCACCAGCTCCCACGCGCGCTGCACCTGGATGAAGATCGCCGCGTCGCCGCCGGTGTCCGGATGCGTCTGGCGCAGACGCAGGCGATAGGCGCGACGCAGTTCGCCGTCGTCGACGGAGGGGTCGACTCCGAGGATCTCGTAGGCCGAAGCAGAGAGCGGACTGTCGAACATCGCTCTCCTTCCGCGACCGCGGCATCCAGGATATCCGGCGGTCGTTGTGCGTTCGCCGATCTCCCGGGGTCAGGCCGGCACGTCGACGATGCGCTCGGCGCCGAAGACAGGGACGACCGAGCCGGCGGAGGCGGCGGCCAGGTCGTCCCGGAGGCGGGGGAGCTCCGACTCCGGGGCCCACAGTTCGAGCGTGGCCATCGCCGCATAGGCCGGATCGCCGAGAGTTGCTCCGTGGTGAACGGCCCAGTCGCGCAGCAGATTATCGTAGCGGCCGGCCTCCGCGTGCGGCACCTCGAGCGTCACCTGTCGGAGCGCCGCCCGCCGCACGAGTGAGGCCAGATCGAGCGCCTCCGACACGGCAGAAGAGTAGGCGCGCACGAGCCCGCCCGCGCCGAGTTTCACGCCGCCGAAGTAGCGCGTCGCCACCGCGACCACGTCGGTCAACTCGCGTCGACGCAGCACTTCGAGCATCGGGATCCCCGCCGTGCCGGAAGGCTCGCCGTCATCCGACGACCGCGCCTGATCGCCGAGCAGACCCGTGACCACCGCGGTGCAGTTGTGGTTGGCGTCCCAGGCCCGCTTGCGGATGCCGGCGATCACGGTCTCGGCCTGCTCGACCGAGGAGACGGGTTCGATGCGGGTGAGGAAGCGCGACTTGCGGATGACGGTCTCGTGCTCGACAGCCGCCGCGATCGTCGCGGGGTAGCTGCGGGCGGAGGTCACCCGCCTCACGATACCGAGGCCGCGCGTCGCTCAACGGTCGACGAACGCCATCTGCTGCGGGTTGTAGCGGTCACCGCTCACGCCGATGCGGGTCGCGAGGGACGAGAGATCGGCGACCTCGTCGGCCGACAGGGCGACGGCCGTGCTGCCGGCGTTCTCGGCGATGCGGGCGGTGCGACGTGTGCCGGGAATCGGCACGATCCACGGCTGCTGGGCGAGCAGCCACGCGAGAGCGATCTGCCCCGGCGTGGCCTCCTTCGCCGCGGCCAACTCGGCCACGTGCGTCACGAGCGCCTGGTTCGCCGCCCGGTTCTCGGCCGTGAAGCGCGGGATGGTCGCACGGATGTCGCCGGTCGCGAAGTCGGCTGCCGTGTCGACCGTGCCGGTCAGGAAACCCTTGCCGAGCGGGCTGAACGGTACGAACCCGATGCCCAGTTCGCCGAGCACCGGCAGGATCCCGGCTTCGGGGTCGCGGGTCCACAGCGAGTATTCGCTCTGCAGCGCGGTCACCGGATGCACGGCGTGCGCGCGACGGATGGTGTCGGCCGACGCCTCGGAGAGCCCGAAGTGGCGCACCTTCCCCTCGGCGATCAGCTCGCCGACGGTGCCGGCGACGTCTTCGATCGGCACGTCGGGGTCGACGCGGTGCTGGTAGAAGAGGTCGATCACATCGGTGCGCAGACTCCGCAGCGAAGCTTCGGCCACGCGGCGGATCTGCTCGGGACGACTGTTCAGCCCGACGCTCTTGCCGTCTTCGATGTCCCACCCGAACTTGGTGGCCAGCACGACGCGGTCGCGGAGGGGTTCGAGCGCCTCCCCGACGAGCTCCTCGTTCACATACGGTCCGTACACCTCGGCCGTGTCGAAGAAGTCGACGCCGTGGTCGACCGCCGACCGCAGCACCGCGATCATGTCGTCGCGGCTGCCCGGGTTGGGTCCGTAGCTCTGCGACATGCCCATGCAGCCGAGTCCGACCGCCGAGACCCGAAGGCCCTGTCCGAGAGTTCGTGTGTGCATGAGTGGTCCTTTCATCGTCGCCGCAGACGTGTCCGCGGCCGTTGATCCGACGCTACGCGCGGGAGCCGAAACGGGGGAGGGCCTGGCGGAACCCCTCTGGCGGAACCCCTCTGGCCGCGCCGCCGGATCCATCGAACGGTGGAGACTCGTCTCAGCCGCCTGCGCGATCCTCGCGGAGCCGGTGGCGGCTGGACTGGATCCATGCTCCGCACCCTTCGTTCGCTTCCGCTGTGGCTCACCTCGCGACGCGGGGGATGGCTCTCCCTGCTGATCGCCGTCGTGGCGTTCACCGCTCTCCTCGGTGCCCTCGGCCGGGTGTCGCTCCCCGCCGGCAACGACGTCGCTCCTCCCGGTTCCGAGTCCGCGCGGGCGGCGGTCCTCGCCGAGCGGTTCCCCGATGCGGACGAGCACGCGGTACTCCTGGTCGCATCACGCGATGACGGAAAGAAGCTCGACGACGACGACGTCGCGGCGATCAACGCCCTCGCCACCGATGTCGAAGCGGAGACGGGGCGGGAGCCGCACGGTCCGATCGTCAGCGACGACGGCGAGGCCGCAGTGCTCCAAGCAACGCTGGCCCTCGATGATGATGACGACGATGCCGCCGCGGATGCCGTGCACGGTCTGCGTGACACCGTCGCCGCGAATCCGATCGACGGGATGACCGTGCAGGTCACCGGCGGGCCCGCCTTCGGAGTGGACGTCGCCTCCGCGTTCGACGGCGCCGACTTCACGCTCCTGATGGTCACCCTCGGGATCGTCGCGCTCCTGCTCATCGTCACCTACCGCTCGCCGGTGCTCTGGATGATCCCGCTCGTCGTGGTCGCGCTCGCCGACCAGCTGGCGAACAAGGCCACGGCGGCGGTCGGGGCGGGGCTGGGCCTTCAGTTCGACTCGGGGATCGTGAGCGTGCTCGTCTTCGGGGCGGGCACGAACTACGCGCTCCTGCTGATCTCGCGCTATCGCGAGGAGCTCGCCCGCGAGACCGATCACCGCCGCGCCCTCGTCGCCGCATGGCGTGCGACGGCGCCGGCGATCGTCGCCTCGAACGTGACCGTGGTGCTGGCGCTGTCGACGCTCGCGCTCGCCGTGATCCCCGGCACACGCGGACTCGGCATCGCGTCGGCGGTCGGTCTTCTGATCGCGCTCGCCGCGGTGCTGCTGGTGCTTCCGCCGGCGCTCGCCGTGTGCGGCCGCCGCATCTTCTGGCCGTTCGCACCGCGGGTGGGCGATGCCGCCGTCACCGGGCGCGTGTGGGGTGCCGTGGCGCACCGGGTCTCCCGACGCCCCTGGGTGCCGCTGGTCGGTGGGCTCGCGCTCCTCGGAGTCCTCGCCGGTGGCCTTGCCGGAGCATCCGTCGGTCTCACGCAGGTCGAGAAGTTCCGCGTCGAGTCCGAGTCGGCGGCGGGGCTCACCGTGCTCGGTGACCACTTCCCGGCCGGCGAGGCCCAGCCGATGATCGTGATCGGGGACACCGGGGAGGTCGATGCGCTGACCGCTGCCCTCGGCGAGGTTCCCGGAGTGCTCCGGGTGTCGGCCACCGGCGAGGGCACCGACGGCGCACTCACGCGTCTGCTCGTCGTCGGCAAACCGGCGCCGGGCACGACCGAGAGCCTCGATCTGGTGAGCGCCGTGCGAGACGCCGTGGACACGGTGCCGGATGCCGACGCCGTGGTCGGCGGCCCGGTGGCGGCGGATCTCGATGCGCGCGAAGGCAATCAGCGCGATCTGCTCCTCGTCGTCCCGCTCGTCCTCGCGGTGAGCCTGCTCGTGCTCATCGTGCTGCTGCGCTCCGTGGTGGCACCCGTGCTGCTGCTCGCGGTGAACATCCTCAGCGCGGTCGCCGCGATCGGTGCGGGCACCTGGCTGAGCCGGGTCGTGTTCGGATGGGAGGCGCTCGACCTGCAGGTGCCGTTGCTGTCGTTCCTGTTCCTGGTGGCGCTGGGGATCGACTACACGATCTTCCTCGTCCACCGGGCGCGCGTCGAGGCGCAGACGGTCGGCACCAGGCAGGGGATGGTGCGTGCGCTGACCGCGACGGGCGGTGTGATCACGAGCGCCGGCGTCGTGCTCGCGGCAGTGTTCGCCGCCCTCGGGCTACTGCCGCTGGTCACGCTCGGCCAGATCGGATTGATCGTCGGGATCGGCGTGCTCGTGGACACGTTCGTCGTACGCACCCTGGTGGTCCCGGCGATCTTCGCGATCGTCGGCGACCGGATGTGGTGGCCGGGGAAGGTCGGGGGCGCAGATCGACCGCACGGGGGAGAATACGAAGATGCCGCAGTCGCCACCGCCCCCGTCGCGCGCTGAGCCGTCGCGCGCTGGGCCGTCGCGGGCTGAGCGCACCGGCCGCGAGGAGCGGTCCGCCGGGTTCCGCACGCCGCGCACCTGGGCGAGCCTGGTCGGATCGATCCGCATCGGCCAGGCCGTCATCACCGTCGTGCTGCTCGTGATCGGCGCGTGGCGTGCGGCAGTCGATGGCGTGCCGCTGCCGTGGGTGCTCGCCCTCTCGCTCGTGTTCCTCGGCTGGTACGGCGGCGGGCTGCTGCTCGGCGAACGCACCTCCGACCGCCGCCTGGCCACCTGGTGGCTGCTGGGGCTCACGCTCATCTGGCTCGGCGCGGTCGTGGTCTCGCCGGAGTTCGTGTGGCTCGCGTTCCCGCTGTGGCTGCTCGCCGGTTTCGTGATGCGCCTGCGGTGGGCGCTGCTGCTCAGTGTGGCGATCCTCGCCGTGGTGGTGACCGGCCCCCTGCTGCACACCGGTACCACCACCTACGCGAACGTGATCGGCCCCCTCGTGGGCGGCGTCTTCGCTCTGGGGATCTCCCGCGGGTATCTCGAACTCGTGCGCGACGGACGGGAGCGGCGCCGACTCATCGCCTCGCTCGTCGCGACCCAGGAGGAGATGGCGGCGCTTCAGGATGAACTCGCCCGCACCCAGCGCGAGTCGGGAGCGAGCGCCGAGCGCACCCGGGTGTCGCGCGACATCCACGACACCGTGGCGCAGAGCGTGTCGTCGATCGGGATGCTGGCGCGAGCGGCTCTGGAAGCGGACGACCCGGTGCAGCGCACCCGAGCGCTCGAGCAGATCGGCGCCCTCTCGGCCGAGGGCCTCGCCGATGCGCGGCGCATCGTGAACGCCCTGATGCCGGCCGAGCTGGAATCCACGGCGCTCGGCGACGCCCTCGCCCGGATGCTCGAACGTCTGGCCGAGGAGACGGGGATCGAGGCGACGCTCAACGCCGACGACGACCTGCCTTCGCTGGGGCTCGATGCCGAAGTCGCCCTGCTGCGCACCGCACAGTCGGCCCTCGCGAACGTCCGCTCCCACGCGGCCGCCTCCCGGGTCGTGGTCACCCTGGCCGACGCCGGCGATGCAGTGCGGCTCGACATCGTCGATGACGGGGTCGGGTTCGACGCGAGGCGCTGGGATTCCCAGGGTGGTGTCGGCAGCCGGGGTGGCGGCTACGGGCTGCGTTCGATGCGCGCGCGGCTGCGCGAGCTCGGTGGCGGGCTCGACGTGGAGAGCACCCCTGGCGACGGCACAGCGCTCTCGGCACACCTCCCGCTCGGCGGCGTGACATCGGCCAGACGGACGGGAGATGAGGGATGACCGCGGTGCGCGTGCTGCTCGTCGACGATCACCCGATCGTCCGCGCCGGTGTGCGCTCGTTGTTCGACCACCGTGACGACGTCGAGGTGGTCGGGGAGGCGGCGTCGGGCGAGGAGGCCGTGGCTCTCGCGCGACACCTGCACCCCGATGTCGTGCTGTGCGACCTGCGCCTCGGCGAGGGCATGGACGGCGTGCAGACGACCGCGGCGCTTCGTGCGCAGGACCCGGCTCCGGCCGTGCTGATCCTGACGACGTTCGACCGCGACGCCGAGATCCTCGGGGCGATCGAGGCGGGAGCTGCCGGCTACCTGCTCAAGGACGTGCCGCCGGACGACATCGTGCGCGCGATCCGGCAGGCCGCGGCGGGCGGACTCGTGCTCACACCGGAGCTCAGCGAGCGGGTCGTGCAGGTCATGCGCGCGCCGCGGGTGCGCCTGACCGACCGGGAGCTCGACGTGCTCCGGCTGCTCGACACGGGGGCATCGAACCGCGAGATCGCGAAGACCCTGTTCGTCACCGAGGCCACCGTGAAGACGCACCTCGTGCACGTGTTCGAGAAGCTCGGTGCCGACAGCCGCGCGCGCGCCATCGCCATCGCGCGCGACACCGGACTGCTCTGAGCCCGACAGCTCCGACGACGGCATCTCCGTCTCAACCGTTCGATGGATCCCCGAAACCGCTGCTGCGCCGAGGCTGGAATCAGACCGAAAGGATTCCGATGCGCCGCCTCTTCTCCGCCGCGTTCGCCTACATGCTCGTGGGCGTCGCCTCCGGACTCTTCTACCGAGAGTTCACCAAGATCAACGACTTCCCCGAGGGGGAGTCGACGCAGCTCGGCCTCGTGCACACGCACCTGTTGGTGCTGGGTTTCGTCGTGCTGCTGATCGTCCTGCTCCTCGAGAAGGCTTTCACCCTGTCCGAGAGCCGCCTGTTCGGCTGGTTCTTCTGGCTCTACAACGCCGGCCTCGTGCTGACCTCCGCGATGATGGTCTGGCACGGCTGCCTCACGGTGCTCGGCCTGGAGTCGTCGAGCATGATCGCCGGCATCGCCGGGATGGGGCACATCCTGCTCAGCGCCGGCATGGTGCTGCTGTTCCTCGCGCTGCGCAAGCGCCTGTTCGCCGTGAAGCCCGCAGCCCCCACGGCTTCGGCATCCGCCGCCACGGCCTGACCGTCGCAACGCCGCAAGAGCGCCGCCCACCCCTCCGGGAGGCGGCGCTCTTGCGTGGGTTCAGGCTCAGTCCGCCTCCACCGAGTCGTCACGAAGATGGGCGATGTGGGCCGCATGCCGGGCCAGGTGGTTCGGCGAGCGTCGCACGAACAGCCAGGCCACGAACAGCACCACGAACCAGAGGGGTGTCACGAGCAGCGCGGTCAGCGTGTCGGGCTGCGTGGTGAGTGCCCACAGCACGAACACGAAGAACGCGAGCACCACGTAGACCATGAACACGCCGCCCGGCAGCCGGAACGTCGACGCGGCGACCTTCTCCTTGCGGGTGCGTCGGTACACGAGGTAGCTGCACAGGAAGATCGTCCACACGAACATGAAGCACAGCGCCGAGACCGTCGTGACCATGTCGAAGGCGGTGCCGATGTCCTTGCCCGCGTACAGCAGCACGACGCCGGACAGCAGCAGGATGCACGACAGGAACAGGGCGTTCTGCGGCACGCGGCGGCGGGAGAGACGGCCGAAGAGCCGAGGGGCGTCGCCGTCCTGCGCCAGGCCGAACACCATGCGCGAGGTCGAGTAGATGCCGGAGTTCGCGCTCGACATCGCGGAGGTCAGCACCACGAGGTTCACCACGGTCGCGGCGATGCCGAGCCCGGCGAGGGCGAACATCGCGATGAACGGGCTCTCCCCGGCGACGTACTCGGTCCACGGGGTGACCGCCATCAGCACGATGAGCGCGCCCACGTAGAACAGCAGCACGCGGATCGGGATCGCGTTGATGGCCTTGGGCAGGTTGCGCTTCGGGTCCTTGGTCTCGGCCGCAGCGGTGCCGACGAGCTCGATGCCGACGAAGGCGAACACCGCGATCTGGAACCCGGCCACGAAGCCCATGAACCCGTGCGGGAACATGCCGCCCTTGTCCCACAGGTTCGAGAAGCTCGCGGTGCCGGCGTCGTGCTGGAAGCCGGTGAAGATCATCACGAGACCCGTGACGATGAGGGCCACGATCGCGACGATCTTGATCAGCGCGAACCAGAACTCCATCTCGCCGAACGCGGCGACGGTGGGGAGGTTCAGGGCGAGCAGGATGACGATCACCAGCACACCGGGGATCCACAGCGGGATGCCGGGGAGGAGCGCATCCGTGTAGCCGGCGATCGCGATCACGTCGGCGACGCCGGTGACCACCCAGCAGAACCAGTAGGTCCACCCGGTGAAGAACCCCGCCCACGGGCCGAGCAGGTCGCTCGCGAAGTCGCTGAACGACTTGTACTTCAGGTTCGACAGCAGCAGCTCGCCCATCGCCCGCATGACGAAGAACAGCATGAAGCCGATGATCATGTAGACGAAGATCACCGACGGACCCGCGACCGAGATGGTCTTGCCGCTGCCCATGAACAGACCGGTGCCGATGGCCCCGCCGATCGCGAGCAGCTGGATGTGGCGGTTGCTCAGCGCTCGCCGCAGGTGCTGCTCCTCTCCGTCCGCGGTGGCATCGCCCTCGCGTCCGGTTCCCCCCGTGTGCTGCTTCGTCACTTTCGTCCTCCGGTCGTCGTCGACTTCATCGCTCCGACGGTACCTGCCGACTCCGGATCGATCGGAATCGAGATCCGGTATTCCGCTCCGCCGAATCGATTCGATAAGGTTGTTGCACCCCCGATCACCCCTTCAGTTCTGCGAGCCGCTCCTTCATGGCCACCTCCCTCACCACGGGCCGCCCGTGGCGCGTCATCCTTGCCTTCTCCATCCCGCTCCTCCTCGGCAACGTGGTGCAGCAGCTCTACCAGTTCGCCGACGCGATCGTCGTCGGCAGGCACCTCGGCGTCACCTCCCTCGCCGCCGTCGGTGCGACCGGCAGCCTGCTGTTCCTCCTGCTCGGATTCGCCTGGGGCCTGACGAGTGGTTTCGCGATCCCGATCGCACAGGCATTCGGCGCGAGAGACGACGCCGCCGTGCGCCGATCGGTCGCGACCGGCGTGCTCCTCAGCGGCATCACGAGCGTGATCCTGACCGTGGGGGCGCCCCTCCTCGCCGGCCCGATCCTCGCCCTGCTGCAGACGCCGGCCGAGCTGATGCCCGAGGCCACGATCTTCACGCAGATCAGCTTCCTCGGGGCGAGCGCGACGATGTTCTTCAACTACCTCTCCGCGATCATCCGTGCGATCGGCGACTCCAAGACGCCACTGGTGTTCCTCACGGTCTCGTGCGCTCTGAACGTCGGGCTCGTCGTGCTCATGGTCGGCCCTCTCGAGTGGGGGGTCGGTGGAGCGGCACTCGCGACGGTCGTCGCGCAGGCCGTCTCGGTGGCGCTGTGCCTCGAGTTCGTGCGCCGCCGCCTGCCGATGCTGCACCTGCGCCGCGCCGACTGGCGCATCACCCGCGCCGACGTCTCCGAGCACCTGCGGCTCGGTCTGCCGATGGGTTTCCAGGCATCGATCATCGCGATCGGCACGCTCACGGTGCAGGTGGCGTTGAACACCCTCGGCGCCGACGCGGTCGCCGCCTACACCACGGGGTCCCGCGTCGACAGCCTCGCGGTCGCCCTGCTCTCCTCCCTCGGGCTCGCGGTCTCGATGTACGCGGCGCAGAACCACGGCGGCCGCCGACCGGACCGCATCCGGCGCGGCGTGGTCGAGGCGACCTGGATGGCCGTCGTCGCGGGGCTGGTGCTCGGCGGTCTACTGATCGCCTTCGGCGCTCCGATGGTGCGCCTGTTCATCGGCGACGGCTCCGACATCGTCGTCGAACAGGCCCACCTGATGCTCATCGTCAACGGATGCGGCTACTGGGCGCTGGGCATGCTGTTCGTGCTGCGCGGCGCGCTGCAGGGGCTCGGGCACACCCTCGTGCCCACCGTGACCGGTGTGATCGAGCTGGTCATGCGCGTGGGGGCGGCCATCGTGCTCGGGGCGTGGATCGGGTTCGAGGGCGTCGCCCTGAGCAACCCGCTCGCCTGGGTCGGCGCGATCGTGCTGCTCGTGCCCGCGTACGTCCGTGCGCACCGGGCGCTCGGACGACTGCCCATCGATCCCGCAGAGGCGACCGAGACCTCGGCGATCGCGATCGTCGGGCCGACCGACGGGTCGATGGTCGTCGATGCCGTCGTGACCCAGCCGGTGCGGGTCGTGCGCACCCGGCGGCTGCGGTGGCCGAGCCGCCGCTGACACCCGCGTCGCCTCGTCCGATCCGCACGGATATCCGCCTTCAGGATGATGCGGATCGGACTTGAGACGGATGCCCCTTCCGGGAGACACTTCTACTGTCGAAGGAGTGGAATAACCACTGACGGGGGGTCGTCATGACGACATTGAGAGTGGCCAGTGATCTGGCCGCGGTGATGGTGCCGATCGGTTACGTGGGTGCGGCGCTCGCCGCCATCTGCGCGATCGTCGCGGCGATCGCGATCATCCGAGGAGCCGGGGGGCTCACCGGAGGCGCTGTCGCTCTGTGGATCGTGTGCGCGCTGATGAGCCTCACGGCATCGTTCGCGAGCGTGTGGATGCCGTTGATCCTGGCGGGTGCCTCGCTCGCGGCCATGCTGGTGATCGGCTTCGTGGTGCGCGCGATCGCGAACGCGGCCGGTGTCGAGCGTGCTGACCGCACGGTCGAGGAGGCCCTGCCGATTCCGGTTCCCGCCTCGAAGGCCGCTGCGGTGACGACGTCGAAGCCTGCGCTCGCGAAGACGGGGCCCGCGACGGCCTCGATCGCGATCGTGCGCTGATCGCTCAGCGGTAGTCGCGGTCGCGGTGCTGTCCCGCCTCGTCGCCGGACTGCACCCGCGCGGATTCGCGCGCCCGAAGCTCGACGCGGCGGATCTTGCCGGAGATCGTCTTGGGCAGCTCCGGCACGAACTCGATGATCCGCACCCACAGGTGCGACGACAGTCGGTCGTGGGCGTAGGCGAAGATCGCGCGCGCCGTGTCCGCCTCGGAGGACGCGGCATCCGGGGTCAGGCACACGTACGCCTTCGGCACGGCGAGTCGCGTCGGGTCGGGACTCGGGATCACGGCGGCCTCGATCACGAGGTCGTGCTCCAGCAGCACCGACTCGAGCTCGAAGGGCGAGATCTTGTAGTCGGACGCCTTGAACACGTCATCGGAGCGCCCGACGTAGGTGAGGTAGCCGTCGCCGTCGCGCACCGCGATGTCGCCGGTGTGGTGGTAGCCGCCCGCCCGTGAGTCCGCGGTCTTCTCGGGGTCGTCGTAGTATCCGGCCATGAGCCCGAGCGGTGGCTGCGACAGGTCGAGCGCGATCTCCCCTTCGCCGTCGACGACCTCTCCGGTGACGGGATCGAGCAGTACGACCGGATATCCGGGCAGCGGGCGCCCCATCGAACCGACCTTGACGGTCTGGCCGGGGGAGTTGCCGATGCAGGCGGTCATCTCGGTCTGTCCGAAGCCGTCGCGGATCGTGCCGCCCCAGGCGTCGCGCACGCGGTCGATCACCTCGGGGTTCAGCGGCTCACCCGCGCCGACCAGTTCGCGCGGCGGGTGGGTGAGACGGGACAGGTCGGCCTGGATGAGCATGCGCCAGACGGTCGGCGGCGCGCAGAACGTCGAGACGTGGTGGGTGTCCATGACCTGCATGAGGGTGTCCGCATCGAAGCGGGCGTAGTTGTAGACGAAGACGGTCGCCTCGGCCAGGAACGGCGAGTAGAAGCTCGACCATGCGTGCTTGGCCCACCCGGGCGAGGAGATGTTCAGATGCACGTCGTCGGGTCGTACGCCCAGCCACCACATGGTCGACAGATGCCCGATCGGATACGACGCGTGCGTGTGCTGCACGAGCTTCGGCCGGTTCGTGGTGCCGGAGGTGAAGTAGAGCAGCGCGGTGTCGGACGAGGGCGTCGGTCCGTCGGGCTCGAAGGCCGTGGAGGCGGCGGTCGAGTCGTCGAAGCGCGCCCAACCGGAGGGGACGTCGTCACCCACGCCGATGCGCAGGATGCCGGGGTCGATACCCGCGACGCGGTCGGCGAGCGCGCCGAGAGTGATGACGGCGCGCGCCCGTCCGTGATCGACGCGGTAGGCGAGGTCGGATGCCGAGAGCAGGGTGGAGGTCGGGATCGACACGGCGCCGATCTTGGTGATCGCCAACATCACCTCCCACAGCTCGATCGTGTTGTTCAGCATCACGATCACGTGGTCGCCGCGACGGATGCCGCGCGCGGTGAGCCAGGCGGCGACCTGGTCGGACCGCGTCGACAGCTCCCCGTACGACCAGGAGCGCAGGCTCAGGTCGGCCTCGACGATCTGCACGGCCGGCCGGTCCGGCCGTTCACCCGCGACGACATCGAACCACTCGAGCGCGAAGTTGAACTCATCGACCTCCGGCCAGGTGAATCCGGCACGCGCCGCAGCGTAGTCGGTGGCGTTCGCGAAGAGGAAGTCCCGCATCTCACGGATGGTGTGCGTGGCGGTGGTGGCGCTGCGGCTCATGGTGCTCCCTTGCTCCTGGCTCCGTGCTGACGTGCATTCCATCCTCGCGCACACGTTCCCCTAGGAAGGAAGCACTCCCGGGCCGTCGCGGAGTTCGAACACGAGCTGGGTCTCGGTGCCGCGCACGACCGGGTGGATCGTGATGTGCTCGAGCACGATGTCGCGGAGGGCCGTCGCATCCTGCACCGCCACGTGCACCAGGAAGTCGTCGACCCCGGCGACGTGGAAGACCTGCAGGACGCGCGGGATGCTCGCGAGGGCGTCGAACAGTGCCGTCACCTTGGCGCCGGTGTGGTTCGCGAGGCGCACCTTGATGATCGCCTGCAACGGGAACCCGAGGGCCGCCCCGTCGATGCGGATGCGGGTGTCGCGGATCACTCCGCGCTCGCGCAGTGCACGCACTCGGTGTGCGCACGTCGATTCGGCGAGGCCGAGTCGATGCGCCAGCGCCTTGTTCGTCGTCTCGGCGTCACGGCTGAGGACCGCGAGCAGTTCGAGGTCGATCTCGTCGAGTTGTGCTTTCGCCAACGTGGTGCCCCTTCTCGTGCCGACTCTTGCACAGAATAGCGTCAGGGGCCGACTTTCTGGCGGTCTCTGTCGGTTTCCTGCGGAAGTATCGTGATTCGGGCAACGTGGAGACATGACTGCACCGCTGCATCCTGACACCGTCGCCGTCCACAGCGGGCGCTCCGATCTCGAAGGTCTCGGGGTCCACGCGCTGCCGATCGACCTGTCCACGACGAACCCGCTGCCCGACATCGAACGCGGCGGGGAGTCGTACGAGGCCATGGCGACAGGGGGTCGCCCGCCGGCGGACGGCAGCATGGTCTACGCGCGCCTGTGGAATCCCACGGTCGCCCGCTTCGAGGACGCGCTCGCCGAACTCGAGCACGCCGAGGCCGCCGTCGCCTTCGCCTCGGGCATGGCCGCGATGACCGCCGTGATCCTCGCGCACACCGGCGCGACGGGTGCGCGCCATGTCGTCGCGGTGCGTCCGCTGTACGGCGGCACCGACCATCTGCTCGGGTCCGGGCTGCTCGGCGTCGAGACCACCTACTGCCACCCCGACGAGGTGGCGGCGGCCGTACGGCCCGACACCGGCCTCGTGGTCGTCGAGACCCCGGCGAACCCGACGCTCGACATCGCCGACATCGCCGACGTGGTGCGCCAGGCCGGGTCGGTCCCGGTCGTGGTCGACAACACCTTCGCGACCCCGGTGCTGCAGAACCCGATCGATCTGGGCGCGGCGATGTCGCTGCACAGCGCCACCAAGTACCTCGGCGGCCACGGTGATGTGATCGCCGGCGTCGTCGCCTGCAGCGAAGAGACCGCGGAAGCGCTGCGCCGCGTGCGAGCGGTGACCGGGGGGCTGCTGCATCCGCTCGGGGCGTACCTGTTGCATCGCGGACTCACGACCCTGCCCGTGCGGGTGCGGCACCAGCAGGAGAGCGCACGGCGGATCGTGCAGTGGCTGATCGACCGACCCGAGGTCGCCGAGGTGTTCTATCCGGGGCTCGACGGCGATCCGCGCGGCATCCTGGAGCGGCAGATGCGCGGCACGGGGGCGATGATCGCGATGAGGATGCGGGGCGGATTCGCCGCGGCGTCCGCCGTCACGAGTGCGACGGCCCTGTTCACCCATGCGGTGTCGCTCGGCGGAGTCGACTCGCTGATCCAGCATCCGGCGGCGCTCACCCACCGCCCGGTCCCGCCCGAGGCGCGTCCGGCCGCCGACGTTCTGCGGCTGTCGATCGGCCTGGAGGACGTCGACGACCTGATCGCCGACCTCGGCCAGGCGTTCGCGGCGATCGCCTCGATGGTCGCCGCCGACGCCGCGCCGCAGGTCTCGATGCACGCCGCCTCCTCGAGTGAGGCATCCCGCGGGGCCGTCCGCGCCTGAGGGGACGGCCCCGCGGCGGTGGCGGTGGCCTGCACTCATGCGAGCACGGGCCTCCGCAGTCTTCGGCCCACAACGCCGTGACGGGGGGCGAACAGGTAGGCGAGTCCGAAGACGACCCCCTGCACCACGACCACGAGGCCACCGGACGCGGCGTCGATCCAGTAGCTCAGGTAGATCCCGATCACGGCCGAGAGGGCGGAGAGGATCGGGGCGATCAGGAGCATCCGACCGAACCGGTCGGTGAGCAGATGAGCCGTCGCTCCAGGGATGATCAGCATGGCGACGACGAGCACCACGCCGACGACCTGGAGCGCGACCACCGCCGTGAGGGCGAGGACGCCCAACAGCAGGGCTCCGAGGAACCGCGGAGACAGTCCGATCGCGAAGGCATGGGTGGGATCGAAGGCGTACAGCGTCAGATCGCGGCGCTTGATCAGCAGCACCGCGAAGGCCACGGCGGCGAGGATGCCGATCTGTATGAGATCGCCGGTGGAGACGCCGAGGATGTTCCCGAAGATGATGTGGTTCAGGTCGGTCTGGCTCGGGGTCACCGAGATGAGGACGAGACCGAGCGCGAAGAGGGTCGTGAACACGATCCCGATCGCCGCATCCTCCTTGATCCGGCTGGTCCCGCGGATTCCGCCGATGAGGCCGACGGCGAGCAGGCCGAACACCAGGGCGCCGATCGCGAACGGGGCTCCGAGGATGTAGGCGATCACGACGCCGGGGAGCACGGCGTGCGAGACGGCGTCGCCCATCAACGACCAGCCGATCAGGACGAGCCAGCACGACAGCACGGCGCACACCACGGCAGCGATGATGGTCGTGACCAGGGCGCGGACCATGAACTCGTACTGCAGCGGTTCGACGAGAACCTCGATGATGCTCATGCCGCAAGCTCCGATCCGTCATCGAGTCCGAACGCCCTGGCGAGGTTCTCGGGGCGCAGAACCTCGTCGACCGGTGCGTGCAGAAGGACGCGCCGCAGGAGCAGGACGGCGTCGTCGGCGAGGCTGGGGAGCGCATGGAGGTCGTGCGTGGAGATGAGGATCGCGTGGCCCTCGGTGGCGAGTTCACGAAGGAGCCCCACGATCATGGCCTCGGAGCGCTTGTCCACCCCGGCGAAGGGCTCGTCGAGAAGCAGCATCCGCGCCCCTTGTGCGATGCCGCGGGCGACGAAGGCTCGCTTGCGCTGGCCGCCCGAGAGCCGCCCGATCTGTCGGTCGGCGAGGTCGGCGAGGTCGACGCGCTGAAGTGCGTCATCGACGGCCGCGATGTCGTCGCGGCGAGGGCGGCGGGTGATCCCCTGCCGTCCGTATCGCCCCATCATCACCACATCGCGCACGGAGACCGGGAAGTGCCCGTCGATCTCGTCGCTCTGCGGAACGTAGCCGATCAGGCCGTTGCGGCGCGCGGCGGCGGCGGGAGCACCGTCCAGGCTGACCGTGCCGGTGTGCGGACGGATCAGCCCGATCACCGTCTTGAAGAGGGTCGACTTGCCAGATCCGTTCATACCGATCAGTGCGGTGATCCGCCCGGCCTCGACCGTCAACGAGACATTCTCCAGGGCGGTCACGTCGCCGTAGCGGACTCCGACCCCGCGCATCTCGATCGCGCTCATGAGCGGCCACCGGCCAGTGCGGAGACGATGGTGTCTGCGTCGTGGCGGATCAGGTCGAGGTAGGTCGGGACAGGGCCGCCCTCCTCCGAGAGGGAGTCGACGTAGAGCGTGCCGCCGAACGCGGCACCCGTCGCGTCGACGACCTGCCGCATGGGCTTGTCTGACACGGTCGACTCGCAGAACACCGCGGGAACCTCGTTCTCCTGCACGAACGCTATCGCCCGGGCGATCTGCTGTGGTGTCGCCTGCTGCTCAGCGTTCACGGGCCAGATGTAGGCCTCGGTCAGGCCGGCGTCCCTCGCGAGGTAGGAGAACGCGCCCTCGCATGTCACGAGGGCCCTGTGGGCCTCGGGAAGGCGGGACAGCTCGGTCACGAGATCGTCCTGCACCTTCTGCAGCTCTGCGTTGTACGCCGTGGCGTTGGCCGTGAAGGTCTGCGCGTGTTCGGGGGCGAGGTCCATGAAGGCATCGCGCATGGTGTCCACATACCGCTGCACGTTGAGGGGGCTCATCCACGCGTGTGGGTTGGGGGTGCCCGCATACGCGTCCTCCCCGATGTCGATCACGTCCACGCCTTCGGAGACGACGACGTGCGGCACGTCCACGGTGTCGACGAACTGCGCGAACCAGAGTTCGAGGTTGAGGCCGTTGTCGAGGATGAGGTCTGCCTCCGCGGCCTTGCGGATGTCGCCGGGGGTGGGTTCGTAGCCATGGATCTCCGCCCCCGGCTTCGTGATCGATTCGACGATGAGCTCGTCGCCCGCGACGGCGCGGGCGATGTCGGCGAGAACCGTGAACGTCGTGAGGACCACCGGTTGGTCGTCGCTGGTGGGGGCGACGGCGGGGGCGGTGCAGCCCCCGAGGATCAGGGCCGATGCGACGGCGACGACGGCGGTGGCACGGCGAGCTAGATTTTTAGGCATGCCTAAAAATCTAGCTTTTAGGCACACCGAAAACAACCCGGCGCACGCGGCGGGCCTTCAGGCGGACGGCAGCCGGATCGTGCCGGTCGCGATGCGCTCGGTCGGCATGCGGTCGCGCTCGTAAGTGATCTCGTCGTACCCGTGCGGGGTCGGCATCCCGTGTTCGTCGAGGCTCACGAAGACGATCTTCTCGATCGTCAGGATGCGTTTCCGGGTGATCATGTTCCGCGCGACGGCGCGCATCGTCAGCGAGGTAATGCCGAAGCGTGTGGCCTGCAGCCCGATCTCGATCAGATCGCCCTGCACGGCCGACGCCTCGAAGGTGATCTCCGAGATGTGCTTGGTGACGGCGCGGTAGTTGCCCAGCTGCACGATCGCGTAGATCGCCGCCTCCTCGTCGATCCACTTCAGTAGGCTCCCGCCGAACAGCGAGCCGTTCGCATTGAGATCCTCGGGGCGCACCCATTTGCGGGTGCGGAAGTTGAGTCCGTCTTCCGACCACTGCCAGGCCGGTGCCTTCTGCTTCGCCATGAGCACGAGGGTAGGCGGGCCGTGAGTCCGCGATGTTACGGTCCGTTTTCGTGGAAGGCACAGCGCCCCTCGGCTTCGTTTGTGCATTCACCACAAGAAACTGAGTCTCAAGAGTGCTGAGACTTGGTTTCGATCGGCAAATCCGGCCGATGGCAGGTGGTGCGCCCATACAGTCGCCGGTGGCAACGACGCCACTGACCCGGGAGTCCTCAATGACGAGTGCAAAGCCCCACGCGCATGGAATCGGAATGCGCATCGCCGTGATCGTGCTCAGCCTGCTGCTGGCCGCGATGGTGATCCTGTTCTTCCTGACCACGAGCAAGATCGCCGCCGGCGCCTCCGAGCTCGCCGTCGGAACCACGACGGCCGAGGACGGGTCCGCCGATCTCGCAGCCGGTGCCGCCGACCTCTCCGCCGGCGCCACCCGGCTCGCCGCGGGCACCGACGACCTCTCCACCGGCACCGCCGGGGCGCAGCAGGGATCGCAGAAGCTGAGCGATGGTGCGACGACGGCCGCGACCGGTGCGACGACCCTCGCGGAGGGCGCGAGCAGCCTCGCCGCCGGCGCGACCACGGCGGTCGACGGCGCGGGCAGGGTGAGCGGAGGAGCGCAGTCGGCGCTCGCCGGTTCCCAGGAGCTCGCCGCGAAGCTCGTCCAGGCGGACGCCGGTGCGCAGACCCTCTCCGCCGGGGTCTCCACCCTCGCCGCGGGCGTCGCGGGCGCCCATCAGTACGCGAACGGCGTGCTGGCCGGGGCGACCACACTCAGCGACACGCTCGGCGCGAAGGTGGACGACAACGTGGTCGCTCTGGCGCAGTCGGGCACGAAGACCCTGTTGGAGGGCGTCGCAGCCACGGCGCCCGGCCACTCCCAGCAGCTCCGCGACGCACTCGCCGGGATGCTCGCCGCCGACCCGGAGAACGCGCGGCTGCAGGCGCTCGTGACACTCGCCGACGGTGTCGACAAGCAGGTCGACGCGATGGCTCCCGCGGCCGCGGGGGCCCCGGCTCTCGCACAGGGCCTCGTCGCCGCGGCCGACGGCTCGTCGCGGGTCACGGCCGGCGTCGACGCACTCATCAGCGGAGACCCGACGAAGAAGTGGCCGGGCACGGTCGCCCTCGTCGCACCCCAGGGCGCTCCCGCGCTCGTCGCGGGGGCACAGTCCCTGCAGTCCGGAACCTCCCAGCTCTCGGCCGGTGCCGCGAAGCTCACCGCGGGGCTGCAGACGCTCGCCTCCGGAGCGTCCTCCCTGCATGCGGGGACGGCGAACCTCAGCGCCGGAGCGAGCCGACTGAACGACGGTGCCGGCACGCTCGCCACCGGCATCGGTGCGCTGCAGGCCGGTGCGGGCGACCTCAACGTCGGCATGGAGAAGCTCTCCGAAGGGGCGGCCGCGGTGGCAGAAGGATCGGGAGACCTCGCCGCAGGTGGCGACAAGCTCGAGGCGGGAGCGGCCGACCTCGCCGCCGGCAACGGCCTGATCGCCGAAGGCTCGGGAACGCTCGCCTCCGCCACGGCCGGAGCCGCGCCGTCGATGCTCCCCTGGATCCTCGGCATCGCCCTGGCCGGGCTGATCGCGATCGGCTTCTGGGTCGGACACCGCATCACCCATCGCCGCTCCCTGGCTCTCGCCGCCTGACCGTCTCCACTCACCGTCCCCACCCGCTGTCCTGGGCGGATGCCTCCCCACCGGGCATCCGCTCAGGTTGGCACGTCGCTTCCGGAACGTGCACCATGGAAGGCGGGGGGAGCTCCACGACGCGGATGCGATGCGGTCGTGTCCCGGGGAGAGGCCCTCGCCGTCCGCAACCGGGGAAGGATCTGCTCGTGGCTCCTGACGCTCCGTCGCCCGCAGGATCTGCGCGGCCGCGTCGCCGCGCAGGGTGGATCATCGGGCTCGCCGTGACTGCCCTCGTCGCGATCATCGCGACGGTCATCCTGGTGCAGAGGCCCGGTTTCACCACGAACGTGACGATCTCGCTGAGCTACGTCGGCGATGACGGGCAGACGTACTCCTGCACGTACGACTACAGCACTCCGGACCGGCTGCCGATGCCCGCCGACATCGCCGAGAGCATGAACTCTCGCGACTGGTCCCAGACCGGCCAGGACATCTACGAATGGGCGAAGAGCCATCCGGCCGAGCACTGGACGACGGAGGATGAGCTGCCCGCAGACGACCCCCGGTCGACGCGGGCGGACGCATCCTGGGGCCTGGCGATGGAGGAGTTCGTCACGTTCCCCCCGTGGCAGATCGATGCGGGAGACGGGGACGAGTACGCGCTGTGGCAGGAGGCGCGCGCGGGCAGCAACTGCGAAGACGGCCTGCGGTGAGACCGCGCCGGAACGTATCCGCTCAGGGCAGAGCGGCCCACGGCAGAATCCGGCCGAGCGCGACGGGCGGCGACGGATGCTGGGGGCATGAGCGAAGACAACCCCTCCATCCCGCAGTTCGGCCCTGAGGCCCGGCGTGCACTGTTCCACGAGCGCGTGCTCGTGCTGGACGGCGCACTCGACGACGACAACGGCACGCTGCTGATGACGCAGCTGTTGGCGCTGTCGGCCGAGGATCCCGTCGCCGACATCGCCCTCTGGATCCACTCACCCGGGGGGTCGGTGCCGTCGATGCTCGCGATCCGCGACATCATGCACCTCATCCCCAACGACGTCGCGACGCTGGCGCTCGGGCTCGCCTGCAGCGCGGGGCAGTTCCTGCTCTCCGCAGGAACCCCGGGCAAGCGGCGGGCGCTGCCGCACGCGCGCATCCTCATGCATCAGGGGTCCGCGGGCATCGGCGGCTCGGCGGGCGAGATCGAGACGCAGGCAGACGACCTGCGGCACACGCGCGACACCGTGCTCGGGCTCATCTCCGCCGACACCGGTCAGCCGCTCGAGCGCATCTTCGAGGACTCGCTGCACGACCGCTGGTACACCGCCACCCAGGCACAGGACTACGGGTTCATCGACGGCATCGTCGCCTCGATCGCCGAGGTGATGCCGCGACGACGCGCGCGCGTCGGACTGGGGGCGGACGCATGAGCGGATACACCATCCCGAACGTCATCGCGCAGCATCCGCGCGGGGAACGCATCATGGACGTCTATTCGCACCTGCTCGCGGAACGCGTCATCTATCTCGGCACCGGCATCGACGCCGGGGTCGCGAACGCCCTCATCGCGCAGCTGCTGCATCTCGACGCGGACAGCCCGGAGTCGGGCATCCAGTTCTACATCAACAGCGAGGGCGGCGACCCCGGCGCGGCGCTGGCGATCTACGACACGATGCAGCACATCCGCCCGCGCATCGCGACGACGTGCGTCGGTCAGGCCATCGGCCCTGCGGCACTCCTCGTCGCGGCCGGAGACCCGGGGGAGCGGGCCGCACTCGCCCATGCGCGCGTCGTGCTGCACCAGCCGGCCGGGCAGTCGAGGGGCGCGATCCCCGACCTGATCCTCGCCGCCGACGAGGTGGTGCGGGTGCGGTCCGACATGGAGGAGATCCTCGCCAGGCACAGCGGTCGCACGGCCGCGGAGCTGCGTGCGGACACCGACCGTGACCGGGTGTTCACGGCATCCGCCGCGCGGGACTACGGGCTCATCGACACGGTGCTGGGCGCCCGCGGCTGATTCGTTCGCCCTCGTCTTCGCCCTCGGCCTCGTGCTCGCGGGCAGCCTCGCCCTCGCGGTCAGGCGGCGAGGGCGAACGCGCCGCGCGACGCAGACACCGACACCGACACCGCGGCGGATGCCGGGACGGCAGCGGACCGCAGTTCGTCGGCCACGGCGCTCGTCAGCTCGATGAGGCTCGTGTCGAGGGCGCCGGCGATCGCGGCGATCATCTCGCTCGACGGCTCCTTCAACCCGCGCTCGACCTCGGAGAGGTACTGCGGCGAGACGCCCGCCTTCTCCGCGGTCTCGGTGAGGGTCTCCTCGCGATCGTGGCGACGTCGGCGCAGCTGATCGCCCAGCAGGTGGCGCCACAGCGGCTCGGGGTCGCTCGGGTGGGGGCGGTCGGTGCGGGGTGCGCGCGGGAACGGGACGATGTCGGCCATGCCTCACGATAATCCGCCGCATCCAGCCGGTTCGAGCGGTTCTGCTCAGAGCAGAACCGCTCGTGCTCAGGCTTCTGCGGGGTTCGGCGCGGATTCGGAGGAGGGGGATGCGGAGGCATCCGTCGCCCACCAGCTGGCGAGCATCCGGAGCTTGTCGGCCGACGCCGTGCCCGGTTCGGCCGTGTAGGTCGACAGGTGGAGACCGGGGTCGGCCGGCAGCTCGAACGCCTCGTACGTCAGCTCGATCTCGCCGACCACCGGATGCACGATGCGCTTCACGCCCGTCCGGTGGAACCGCACGTTGTGGGCGGCCCACAGAGTACGGAACCGCTCGCTCCGCGTCGAGAGCTCGCCGACGAGATCGGTGAGCTTCCGATCGAACGGATTGCGTCCTGCCTCACCGCGCATGGCGGCCACGAGCTCCTGCGTGTTGCGTTCCCATTCGGGGTAGAACTCCTGCGCCGCCGGATCGAGGAATGCGAAGCGCGCGCTGTTCGGCTGCGGCTGTGCGAACACCGGCGCGTACAGGGCGTGCCCCAGCGCGTTCGCGGCCAGATAGTCGAAGTAGTTGTTGCGCACCACCGCCGGCGCCTCGGTCATCGCATCGAGGAGCCGGAGGATGCTGGGTCGCAGCTCGGTCGCCTTCTTCCGTGGCGTGCGCGCAACAGGGGAGGCGTTCGCCGTGCGGGCGAGGTCGAACAGGTGCGCGGTCTCGGCCTCGTCCAGCTGGAGCGCGCGAGCGAGGGCTTCGAGCACGCTGTCGGAGGCGCCGGACAGGTCGCCGCGTTCGAGCCGGGTGTAGTAGTCGACGCTGACGCCCGCGAGGAGCGAGACCTCTTCCCGGCGGAGGCCCGGCACCCGACGGTTGCCGCCGAATGCGGGGAGTCCTGCCTGGTCGGGGGTGATGCGTGCGCGCCTCGTGGAGAGGAACTCGCGCACCTCGCTGCGGGTGTCCATGCTTCGACGCTACGCGCTCGGCGACCGCGGAGGGAGGTACTGCCGGTACCGGTGATCGGCCGGCGCCGGTTCAGAGCGCCGCCGTCACGCCGGGCAGGAGCTTCCCGAGGATCGTCCCCAGCTGTCGGCGTTCCTCGGCGCTGAGCGGATCGAGCACGAGCTCGCGCACCTGCTCGACGTGCACGGGGGCGGCCGTGCGCAGCATCTCCCGTCCCGCCGGGGTCAGCGCGGCCGAGAGGGTGCGCTTGTCGGAGCCGCAGGAGGTGCGCGCGACCCAGCCGCGCTCCTCGAGCGAGTCCAGCGCGTGGCTCAGGCGCGACCGGCTGAGCCCGGCGATGCGGGCGAGCTCGGTCATGGTGACGGCGCTCTCGCCCTGGCCCGCCAGCGTGATGAGGATGGCATAGCGCGCATGATTCAGCCCGACCTCTTCTTTCAGCGTGCGGTCGAGCACCTGGGGCAGCAGCTGCACGAACCGGATGACGGGCAGCCAGGTGTCCATCTCGATGTCGTCGAGTCGACGCGGATGATGCTGCTCCGCCGCCATGGTGTCCTCCTGGAGTGCCACGCCCGCGGTCACGCCGCCGACAGGTCGAGCGTGTGCGCCGTGTGGTCCCGCTTGGCCTGCAGGTAACGGGTGTTGGACTCGGACAGGTGCACCTCGGTGCGCACGCGCTCGGTCACGCGGATGCCGAGTGCTTCGAGCTGCACGGCCTTGTCGGGGTTGTTGCTCAGCAGACGGATGCCGTCGACGCCGAGCGCGTTCAGCATCTGGGCGGCGACGGTGTAGTCGCGCTCGTCCTCGCCGTGACCCAGCGCCACGTTCGCCTCGTAGGTGTCGAGGCCCGCGTCCTGCAGGGCGTACGCGTCGAGCTTGGCGTAGAGCCCGATGCCCCGGCCCTCCTGGCGCAGGTAGAGCAGGAATCCGCCCTCTTCCGCGATGCGTTCGACGGCCTCGCGCAGCTGGGGGCCGCAGTCGCAGCGCTCCGACCCGAACACATCGCCGGTCAGGCACTCGCTGTGCGGGCGCACGAGCGGGGCGTCGCCGCCGTCGGTCGCACGTTCGAGGGCTGCACGCCAGTCGCCGAGGCCGAGCAGCAGGTGCTCGCGGCCGTCGACCAGGCCGTCGAACGTGACCACGTCGGCGGCGGTGGAGAAGCCGTCGCCGAAGCGCAGCGGCACGCGGACGCTGGTGCGTTCCGTGGCGACCGGAGCGACGGTTGAAGTTTCAATCATGCCGGGTGCAACACGCGGTCCGCCGGAGTATTCCCGGAAGCACGGTATATCGGAGGGGTTCCCTCAGTACCTCCCATGCGCGCCGGATTCGGCGTTGACTGGGGTGCACACGACGGAAGGAGCACCACGAATGCGTGGAGTAGTCATGTACGCCCCCGGCGACGTCCGGGTCGAGGAGCGGGAGAAGCCGACCATCGGCAGGGCGACCGATGCCGTCATCCGGATCGCCGCCACCTGCATCTGCGGGTCCGACCTTTGGCCCTACCGCGGCGCCAACGAGGTCGATCACGCACCGATGGGTCATGAGTACGTCGGCGTCGTGGAGGAGATCGGCTCCGAGGTGCAGACGCTGAAGGTCGGAGACTTCGTCGTGGGGTCGTTCATGGCCTCCGACAACACGTGCGAGATCTGTCAGGCGGGCTACCAGTCCCGCTGCGTGCACGTCGTGCCGATGGGAAGGTACGGCACGCAGGCGGAGTACTCGCTCGTCCCGCATGCCGACGGCACCCTGGTCGTCACACCCGGACAGCCCGACGCCGACCTGATCCCCTCGCTGCTCGCGGCATCCGATGTCCTCGGCACCGGATGGTTCGCGGCCGTCGCCGCCGAGGTCGGCCCCGGCAAGACGGTCGCGGTGGTCGGCGACGGCGCCGTGGGCCTGCTCGGCATCCTCGCCGCGCGGGAGCTCGGCGCCGCGCGCATCATCGCGATGAGCCGGCACGCCGACCGGCAGGCGCTGGCACGGGAGTTCGGCGCGACCGACATCGTCTCCGAGCGCGGGGATGAGGGCGTCGCGCGCATCAAGGAGCTCACGAACGGCCTGGGCGCGCACTCGGTGATCGAGGCGGTCGGCACGCAGGAGTCGATGATGCAGGCGATCCGCTCCACGCGCGCCGGCGGACATGTCGGCTACGTCGGCGTCTCGCACGACGTCGCGCTGCCCGGTGAGGAGCTGTTCTTCTCCGGGGTGCACCTGCACGGTGGTCCCGCTCCGGTACGGCGCTTCCTCCCCGAGCTGATCCAGCTCATCTGGGATCGGAAGATCGACCCGGGCAAGGTGTTCGACCTCACCCTCCCGCTCGAGGATGCGGCGGAGGGCTACCGGGCCATGGACGAGCGTCGCGCCACCAAGGTGCTGCTCACGGTCTGACGCCCGATCGTGACGGAAGAAGACGGCGGCGCGCCGAAGCTCGCCGCCGACTCGGTAGCCTCGCAGCATGAGCGACTTCGTGAGTGCCGTCGAGCTGGACGACCTGCTGACCCGGGGGGCGCCGGTGCGCGTGATCGACGTGCGGTGGCGACTGGATCGACCGGAAGCAGGACATGACGACTACCTGACCGGGCACATCCCCGGCGCCGTCTTCGCCTCGCTCGACACCGAGCTCTCCACCCACGGCGAGCCTTCGGAGGGACGGCACCCGCTGCCCTCGACGGCAGTGCTCCAGGTCGCGGCGCGCCGTTGGGGAGTGCGCACCGGGGACACCGTCGTCGCCTACGACGACGCCAAGGGCATCTCCGCCGCCCGCGCCTGGTGGCTGCTGCGGCAGGCCGGCATCGATGTCCGCGTGCTCGCCGGCGGCATCCGCGGCTGGCGGGCCGAGGGGTTCGAGGTCGCGACCGACGACGTGCTCCCGGAGGAGGGGGATGTCGTGCTCGGCGAGATCGGCGGGGACGCGCTGACGATCGACGAGGCGGCCGCGTTCCCGGCTTCGGGGGTCCTGCTCGACGTCCGGGCGCCGGAACGGTACCGCGGTGAGACCGAGCCGCTCGACCCGGTGGCGGGCCACATCCCCGGCGCGCGGAATCTGCCGACCCTGCTGCACCTCGACGCGGAGGGCCGCATCCTCGATCCCGAGACCGTGCGCGAGACCTTCGCCGGTGTGGGCGTGACCCCGGGCGCGGCGGTCGCGGCGTACTGCGGTTCCGGCGTGACGGCCGCCCACACGGCCCTGATCCTGCACGAGGTCGGCATCGAGGCGAAGGTCTTCCCCGGCTCGTGGAGCCAGTGGTCGAACACTCCCGGCCGTCCGGTCGCGACGGGCGATCAGCCCGGCTGACCCTCCCGGGGGCCGTAGCCCCAGTGCAGCGCGAGGGCACCGGGGCCGAATGCCCTGCGCACCAGATGCACGGATGTTCCCCGCGGTGGCGGCAGCGGGGTCATGGTCACGCCTTCCGGTGTCTCGACATGCTCTTCGCACCAATCCGGGATGGCATCGGGGTGGAAGCGCGTCCACACCAGCAGCTCCCTGGCCTTCTGGGCCAGCGCGTGGCCGGTGTCTCGTGTCTCCGGATAGTCGGGCGGATACTCGGCGGACCACTCGACCATGGCGGTCTCCGGCGCGGTCAGGGGGACGTCCAGCTCGAAGAGCACTCCGTGCACCTCGCCGTCGGGGTGCGAGTAGCGCGCCGCGATCCTTCCCCCCGACACGGCCGTCAGCACGGGGGCGGGGGTGCGGACGCCGGGTGTGATCTCCAGGAACGGGATCGACGTGATCGTCCCGACGGTGGACTGCACGATGCTGCGCGTGATGCTGTAGGCGACGTTGCCGTCGGGGCCGACGTCCGTCACCGAGTGGGTCGTGAGCTCTCGTGAGGTGTCGGGGTACTCGGCGCCGAGCGCCTGGAATGCCTCGATGACGGCGAGCTCGAGCTCCTCCTCGTCGATCGGGAACTGGTTCGGCCCCAGCGGGCCCGTGCGATTGGTCGTCCGGAGCAGCCGGCTCAGCGCCCCACCGTCGAGCCCGAGGAGATCCTCGATGTCGGCCAGCGCGGCGAGCGACTGCACGCCTTCCGGTCGCCGAGCACCCGAACGCCAGTAGCTCAGCGTGGCCATCGAGACGAAGTTGCCTCGGGCCTTGAGCTGCCGCTGCAGCCAGGAGAGCGTCACCGGCTTCGAGTTGATCGCATCGCGCAGGGCGCTCGCGAAGGAGTCGGGGCCCGGTCGGCGCACATCATCTTCAAAACTCATCACAGACCCCCTCCGGTATGTGAAGACCACCGTTCTAGAGTGAGCATACGACCGCACGCGCGTACCTCAGGGGACCGGGTGGGCATGTGGGGTCACTTGGCCGTCTTCGCAGGCAGGGTGCCCGACCCTGCGACGACCGGCCTGACGCAGTGATGCCCCCCTTGCTGCGTATGTCGTGAAGCCCGGCAATCGATCTGGGGAGATCCGCCGGGCTTCACGAATCCTCGCTCCACGCGCCTCCCGGCGTCGCGGCTCCGCGGCCCCGCGTAGACTGAGGGGAACACCCCGGAGGACTCTGGACCGTCATGTCTGCCCCTGCTCGCGCATTCACCATGCGCCACGTGCAATTGCTGCGCGCTCTGTTCGCCGCGGTCGCCGCGCTGATGATCACGTTCTCGTCTGATCACTCCGCCGCCGTGGGTCTCGCCGTCTTCAGCGGCTTCGTCCTGGTCACCGCCCTCGTGCAGGTGCTCGCCGCCTGGCTGGTGCTCCCCGCGGGCTCGCGCTGGTCGTACGTGCTCCTCGCGGCGGTCGGCATCGTCGCCGGCATGGCGAGCGGCATCCCGGCCTGGCGCTCCGACGACCTCTTCTTCATCATCGTCGCGGGGTGGGCGATCGTCAGCGGCGGCATCGAGCTCCTCGCCGGCATCCGCGCGCGACGCACCGGCGACATGCTGGCACGCGACGCGATCACGGTGGGCGCGCTCGGTGTTCTGCTCGGGGTCGTCCTCCTGCTCGTCCCCGCCGGCTTCCTGCAGGAGTACACGATCGAGAAGGCGGGCACCTTCGTGCTCTCCGGCATCATCCTCGGCGTCGGCATCTTCGGTGGCTACGCGGCGATCGTCGCGGTCTTCCTCGGCATCGCCGGTCTCACGCCGAAGCGGGTGGATGCCGTGGCCGCGGCCTCCGAATCGAATGACAGCACCGCTCCCGCGGAGCACGGAGGAGAGCGATGAGCGACGAGAAGCCCACCCGTCGGGACATCCTGCGACCTCTGCACCTGCTGCTGATCGCGCTGGGATGCGGCGTCTTCGCCATGGTCGTCACGCTGGTCTCGACCGGCGCCTTCACGTCTCGCGTCAACACGGCGATCGCGAACGGCACCTACGACGGCCTGACGCCCGTCGCCCTGGGACTGGTCGTGGGCGGTGGGGCGTTCATCGTCACCCTGCTGATGCTCGCGATGCTGATCCTCGCCGTCGACCCCGCCGACGTCACCAAGACCATCGATCGCCCGGTGCTGTACGACCCGGAGCCCGAGGGCGAGGCGAAGGGCGAGACGAAGGGCGACGACGAGCCCGGCCGTCCCGCCGCTTCGTGATCGACACGGGACCGGCATCCCGCAGCCTTCCGGCATTCTCCGGAATATCGCCGCGGCGGAACGGCTTGTCCCTGTAGTGACTGCCTCCGTCGACCGCGCCTCCATCGGATTACGGTCGGAGCGGGGACCCGTCCTCGGCGCGCTGATGCTCGCCACCGGCCTCATCGCGATCGATGCCACGATCCTGGCGACCGCCGTGCCCAGCATCGTGCGGGACCTCGGCGACTATCAGCAGTTCCCGTGGCTGTTCTCGGTGTATCTGCTGGCGCAGGCCGTGAGCGTCCCCATCTACTCGCGGTTCGCCGACACGGTCGGCCGCAAGCCGATCATCATCCTCGGCATCGCCCTGTTCCTCCTCGGCTCCGTCCTCTGCGGGTTCGCGTGGAGCATGCCGGCGCTGATCGCGTTCCGCATCGTCCAGGGTCTCGGCGCCGGAGCCGTCGCCCCGATGTCGATGACGATCGTCGGCGACATCTACACGGTCGCCGAACGGGCGAAGGTGCAGGGCTACATCGCGAGCGTCTGGGCGATCTCGTCGGTCGTGGGGCCGGCGCTGGGTGGCGTCTTCGCCCAGCTCGACGCCTGGCGCTGGATCTTCTGGGTGAACATCCCGCTCTGTCTGATCGCCGGATGGATGCTGCTGCGCAACTACAAGGAGCAGAGGCAGACGCAGCGGCACCGCATCGACTATGCGGGTGCCGTGCTGCTCACGATCGGATTGACCGCGCTCATCCTCGGCATGCTCGAGGGCGGGAACGCGTGGGCATGGCTCTCTGCGCAGAGCGCGCTCTGCTTCGGCATCGGCGTCGTCGCGCTGGCGGCCTTCGGATTCGTCGAGCGCCGCGCCGTCGAGCCGATCGTCGACCTGCGCCTCGCCGCCCGACGGCTCATCCTCACGACCACGATCGTGTCGCTCGGCATCGGGGCCCTGATGCTCGGCGTCACCAGCTTCGCGCCGGCCTACCTCGAGGGGTCCACCGGCATCGCCCCACTGCTCTCGGGTCTCGCCGTCGCCGCGCTCACTCTCGGCTGGCCGCTCGCCGCCGCGAACGTGGGACGCCTGTACCTGCGCATCGGCTTCCGTCGCACCACGCTGATCGGCATGAGCATCACGACGGTCGCCGCGATCACCCTCGCATCGGTCGCCTCCTGGCCCAACCCGTACGTGGTCGCGGTGATCGCGTTCCTGCTCGGGTTCGGCCTCGGGTGGAGTGCGGCGCCGACGCTGATCGCCGCTCAGGCCTCGGTGGGCTGGGGCGAGCGCGGAGCCGTCACCGGGATGAACGCGTTCGCGCGCTCGGCGGGCAGCGCCGTGGGCGTCGCCGTGTTCGGTGCGATCTCCAACGCCGTCATCGCACAGGGAGCGGGTCCTGACGATCCCGACACCATCATCCACGCCTCCGTGTGGGTGTTCGTCGCCGTCGCCGTGACCGCCGTGCTCACCCTGATCGCGGCCGCATTCATGCCGAAGGACGAGGTGGAGACGCACTCGGGAGAGATGCGCGCGTAGCGAGGATCACGGCCGCGACGTCGAGGGGGTCGGCGGACGAGGCGTCGTCCGAGCCGCTGCCGTCCCTCCACTCCTCCTCGATCGCGATGATCGAGCGGTGCAGCACAGCCTCGTCCGGCACCGCGCGCCGCTCCACCGCCTCCGCCATCCACCGGACCCAGGTCGCCCAGCGAGGAGCGTAGAGGTCGCGGATCAATCCCGCCCAGTGCCGGCCGGAGTAGTCGTGCAGCCCACTGGACTGGTGGCCCCAGACCGAGATGAGACTGCGCGCATCCCGCTCCATCGCCTCGCGTTCATCGGGGGTGTCGCCCCACGAACGCGCCTGGTCGATCCAGGTCGACACCCGCGAGTCGCTCCGCGTGGCGGCGAGTCGATCGAGGGCGAGCAGATCCTCGTGCAGATCGGCTCCATGGCGTCGCAGTGCGGAGGCATCCCCCGTGGCGAAGGCCTCGAGGACGCCGCGGATCCGGTAGCGGGTGCTCTGCGCGAGCACGTGCCCGGTCAGTTCGACCACGTCCCTCTCCAGAGAGTCGCGCGAGACGGCGCGGTCGCCCAGGGAGAGCAGCAGCTGTGCGGCGCGCGTGATCGTGGGGAGGTCGCCCAGCACCGCGGGATCGTTCTCGGCGTCGATGTTGGCCGACATGCGAGCGGGCCCCGCAGGCAGCGCCTCACCCGCGAGCCGCTGGGTGGCGAACGGCGCCCTCGCGCTCCAGGGGCGGGCGATCACCGGGGAGGGGATCGATCGCGTGCGGCCGGGTCCGTAGAGCGTGGCGCCGAGCAGTCGCCACGCTTCTCGGGCCGACTCGTCCTCCACGCCGTACCGCTGGACGGCGAAGTCGGCGAGCCACGCGTCGACGTCCATCGGCCCCCAGACCAGGTCGGAGGCCGCCTCGTAGAACACGGTGTTGTTCTCGATGGCCTCGGGTGCGACGCCGATGCCCTCCAACCGGTCGGGGTGGGACTCGATCAGCTCGCCCACGTCGCGGGCCAGCCCGCGCAGGTCTCCGAAGAGCGCGAAGCGTCCCCCGAAGTTGTGCACGGCTGTCCAGATCCAGCGGCGCCCGTGCATACCCTCACGCCACATGGGCGCGTGCTCGCCCCACAGGTCGATCAGGAGGAGCCGCTCGTGCGGGACGCGAGAGAGATACGCCTCGACCCGCTCCGGCGTCCAGAACCGGCGGTGGTAGTGGAACGGCCACCCCTGCAGGAGCCAGGTGGCCTGCGGATGCACGGCAGCGATGGCGCTGTGCACCCCGGCGCCCGCCGCGGCGAGGTCGGCGGGCTCGCCCGACGGGGGCAGCGACTCGATGAAGGGGTCGACGGCGAACACCGGCGCGGGTCCGGGGTCGCCGAGCAGCGCGCGCTGGGTGTCGAGGAAGAGCTCCATGAACCGTGCGAACGCGGGGGAGGCCGGATCGAGCAGGGGGGTGCGCCAGCCCTGCCATTCGATCTCGGGTGCCTCCGGACCCGCCAGGGAGCGGGGGACGTGCCCGCCCGGCAGAGGCAGCACGGGCGTCATCCCCAGCTCCCGGGCGCGTGCGAGGATGCGACGTGCGAGAGCGATCCTCCGCTCGTCCCAGCGTGCGGGGAGCGGGCCGCCGAAGTCGTGCATGCCGCCCATCGACATCCACGGCAGGTGCGCGGCGCCTCCGACCCACGCCCGTGCGGCGGCATCATCCACTCCCGCGCGGCGGAGGGTCTCCGCCAGCACCGACTCGTACCCGGTCAGGACGAGCGGATGCGTCACCCCGTGCAGGGCCATCCAGTCCAGCTCGCGCTCCCACCGCTCCTCGTCCCAGTACGGCGTGGAGTAGCCGTGCGTCACGACGTTCAGGTGATACCGGACGGCGAACGGCGTGTTCGCCTCCGTCGGCGGGGCGTCCGGCCATCGTGCCCAGGTCGGCTGCAGTCGCGGAGCCTCCCAGGTCAGGCGACGTCCCTGGCTGTGGAGGTAGCGGGCGAAGGCGCTCGCCGCCGACGGCACGTCGCTGCCGCGCAGGGTGAGCATCCCGTCGCGGGCCTCGAAGCCGGCGACCGCGGCGTGCGCGCCTTCCGCCTGCACCACCTCCACCCGTACGTGCGTCGGATCGGCGCCGATGCGCTCCACGAGCGCGAGCACTGCCGACACCATCCGATCCGTCATCCGCGGACTCCCTCGTCGAGCGGCAGAGCGATCTGCGCGGCCCAGGAGGCGAAGTCGATCGGTGTACCGGAGCGACGGGACTCCTCGGCGCCGAACGCCATGAGGTGACTGTCGAGAGCCGTCTCGAAGGAGAGCTCTCCCGTGCCGACCACGCCCTGCCGCACGGCCTCGACGAATGCGGCCATCAGACCGGCGTCTCCACCGCCATGACCGGCATGATCGCCGAGGTCGGGGTTGGGCAGTGCCACGCGCAGGGTGTGGCGCTCGTGCGCCAGCACGGATTTCGGGCTGACCTCATGCGCGTCCAGCGGCAGTCCCTCCGGCATCCGACCGGCGGGCGAGAACAGGTCCACGACGATCTCGCCGCTCTCCATGTGCCCCGACAGCTGACCGGCCGAACCGGTGATCGTGATGTTGCGGGTGTTCTCGGCGGTGAAGGCCGAGGCCGTGAGGGTGGCCGTCACGCCGCGGGGGAACCGCATCGTCGTCTGCTGGTGGTCGGCCACATCGTTGTCGCTGCGGAACACGCAGCGCCCGTAGTCGCCGTCGCGCAGCGCCTTCATGCGGCCGGCGGGAGAGACGTCGTCGCCGAGCAGATGCACCGGGTGCCCTGTCACGTCGGCGAGCGCGTCGACGTAGTACCGGGGAGCGAAGAAGGGGCAGCTGTCGGCCACGGGGCAGCCCTGCACGCAGAACTCCGGGGCCCCGGCGGGCGCGTTCTCGGCACGGAACCAGCTCAGCTCACCGATGCTGTAGACGTTCTCGGGCGCTGCGCCCACCAGCCAGCGGATGATGTCGAGGTCGTGCGAGGTCTTCGTCAGCGCCATCGGACCCGACGTCGTGCTGCTTCGCCAGTTCCCCCGCACGTAGGAGTGGGCGAAATGCCAGTAGCCGACGTTCTCGCGGATCTCCAGCGTGATCATGCGGCCGATGGCACCCGAATCGAGGATGCGCTTCACCGACCTCCAGAACGGCGTGAAGCGCAGGACGTGGCCGATCGCGAGCGCCGACGACGTGCGGCGGGCGTGATCGGCGAGTCGTCGCAGCTCGTCGATGTCCGGTGCGGCCGGCTTCTCGAGCAGGAATGGCAGCCCCGCGTCGGCGACGGCGATCGCCACGTCGACGTGCAGGGCGTCCGGCACGGCGATGACCACCGCGTCGGCTTCGAGGACCGCGAGATCGGCGACGGCCTCGCGCCAGTCCTCGTACGTGCGGGCGCCTCCCGCCGCGGCCGCCAGTGCCGAGCGCCGTTCCGAGACCGGGTCGGCGACCGCCACGATCCTGGCGCGATCGGGGTGCTCCAGCGCCCACCGCCCGTAGGCGTCGCGACCGCGTCCGCCCGCACCGATGATGACGATGCGCTGCGGTCTGTCTGGCGTGCTCATTTCTCGGCTCCTGCCGTCAGTCCCTCGACGAGATAGCGCTGCGCGAGGAAGAAGAGGATGACGATGGGGACGGTCACCGCGATGGATCCGGACAGCAGCACGGTGACGGGGACGTTGAAGTCGGCCAGCTGCGAGATGCCGAGCGGCGCCGTCCACTGCGCGCGATCGCGCACGAGGAACAGCAGCGCGTAGAAGTACTCGTTCCACGCGATCATGAACACGTAGATCGAGGTCGCGACGACCCCGGGCAGGGCGATGGGCAGCACGACGCTGCGCAGCATCTGCGGGAGCGAGGCCCCGTCGACGATGGCGGCCTCCTCCACGCTCTCCGGCAGCGCCTGGAAGTAGTTGCGCAGCATGTAGATCGACACCGGGACGGTGGTCGCGACATAGACGAGGAACAGTCCGACGAGCGAACCCGTGAGGCCCGCCCTGGCGAGGAGCACGAAGAGCGGCACCGAGAGCACGATCCCGGGGAACAGATAGACGGCGAGGATGATCGCATTCATCCCGCGACGGCCGCGGTACCGCAGCCGTGCGGCGGCATAGGCGCCGAGGATCGAGACGAGGATCGACAGGACCACGGTGCCGAGCCCCACCAGGAGCGAGTTGAGCACGAACCGGCCCAGGCCGAATCCGCCCTGCTCGGGATCGAGCATGGCCGTGGTGTAGCCGGAGAAGTCGAGCTCATCGAGGGCGGGGAACAGGTCCAGCGGCGCCTGCACGATCGAGGAGTACGGACGCACCGACAGGAGGAAGCCGTACAGCACCGGGCCGATCGCGAACAGGAGGGCGACGGTGATGAGGATGGTCCGGCCCACGATCGCGGCGGGGCGCGGACGCAGCGGCGAGCGACGACGGGTCATTCGGTGTCGACCTTTCTGCGGGTGGCGAAGACGTACACGGTGAGCAGCGCGATCAGCACGACCGACATGAGTAGTCCGTACGCGGAGGCGCTGCCGATGTCGGCGCGGGTGACGAGCTCCGTGTAGACCTTGAGCGCCATGAGCTGCGTTCCGCCGGCGCCCTCGGTGAGCAGGTACACCTCGCTGAAGCTCTGGAAGGTCCAGATGAACCGCAGCAGGCACAGCAGCAGGATGACGCCCTTGAGCTGGGGCATGACGATGCGCCAGAGGATCTGCATGCGGTTCGCCCCGTCGAGCGCCGCCGCCTCCTCGATGCTGGGGGAGACGCCCTGCAGGCGTGCGGTGAGGAAGAGGAACGCGAGCGGCGCGGACGTCCAGATCTCGAAGGCCACGACCACCAGCAGCGAGAGCGGCACCGGAACGCCGAAGACCTCGGCCGACGACGTGTTGAGGAAGCCGATCGCCTGATCCCATCCCAGCACCTCGCGGCCGAACGCGTTCACGATCCCGTATTGCGGATTGAGCATCGTCTGCCAGATCGTGACCGCGGCGATCAGCGGGAGCACATACGGCACGAGCAGCAGCGCCCGCACGATCCCTCTGCCTCGGAACGGGCTTCGCAGCGCCAGGGCCAGCACCAGACCGACGCCGACGGAGCCGATCATCGTGAGTGTCGAGTAGAGGAGGGTCGTGCCCAGCGCGCGCCAGAACGACGGGTTCTCGATCGCGCGTCGGAAGTTGTCGAGGGTCCAGTCGATCGGTTCCGTGCCGAGACGGGGGATGTCGACGAGTCGGATCTCGCTGAAGGCGAAGACGATCACGAGCAGGAGCGGGATGATCGACGCCAGCAGGATGACGAGGAAGGTCGGGGCGGTGAGCAGGAGTCCGTTGCGGTCGTCCCGTCGGGAGCGGCGGGTGTGCCGCTCCCGACGGTTTCGGAGAGGTGCCGTGCTCACAGCCCCGCCTGGACCTCCTCGACGGCCGCCTTCATGGCGGCGGTCACGTCGGCGGGGGAGGAGCCGTTGTAGAGCTGCTCGATCTGGTTGGCGAGCACGCCCTGGCTGAACACCAGGCCGGCGAGCGTCGCGTCGTCCGTGCCCATGCCCCACAGGTAGAGCGAGTTGATGCCCTCGCTCATCTTCGTGACGAAGTCGTCGCCGTAGATCTCGGCCGAGGTGCGGTCGTGGGCCGGGCCGATGCCCAGTCCACCCCAGGCCGAGGCGAAGGCCTCGGGGTCGTCGGCCGTGCCGTTGCGCAGGGGCACGCGCCCCTCGGTGGCGACGCCCAGCGTGTCGGTGTAGCCCTCGTCGAGCACGTACTCGATGTACTCCTGGGCCGCTTCCGTGTGGGCGCCGGTGGGGATCCCGTAGCTGAGGATCGCCCCGTACTGCCGCGGCTCGTCGCCGAGCACGGTGACGAAGTCGGTGTTGTCCGCGAGGAACGTCGGCGTGGCCGCGCACTCCGGGCAGGTGGCCGGCGTCGCCGAGTCGAGGCCTGCCAGCTCGTCGAGGATGTGGGTGGAGAACAGCAGCATCGCCGCGTCGCCGTTCATGTAGGCGGCACGGGCGCTGGTGACGTCGAAGTCCCCGGCCGTGGACGAGTTCCGCAGGGTCAGGAACTGCTCTGCGGCCTCGGTGCACGCGTCGGAGTCGATGGTGACCTCGCCGTCGGTCACGAGCTCGCAGCCGGCACTCTGGAAGAGCGACTGGATGCCCTCCGTCGCCGACGCCGTGCCGGCCTGCGTGCCGAACGCGAGCCCGGTGATGCCGAGCTTCTCCTTCACCGTCGTCGCCGCCTCGGCGAGCTCCTCGACCGACGTGGGCACATCGACCCCCGCCTTCTCGAGAAGGTCGGTGCGGTAGGCGATGACGTGCGACCAGCCGTCACTGGGAACGGCGGAGATCTCGCCGTCGATGGTCACGGCGTCGAGCGCGTTCGCGTTGAAGGTGTCGGGTCCGAGGGCGTCGACCGCGGCCGTGGCGGCCTGGGCGTCGAGCAGCCCCTGCGAGCTCCAGGCGCCGGTCTGCGTCGACGCGTGGAGGATCACGTCCGGCACGTCGCCGCTTGCGGCGCCCGTCACGAGCGCCTGATCCTGGTCGGCGCCGGCCATCGGCACGACCTCGACCTCGATCCCGGTCTTCTCGGTGAAGGCGGCGGCGATCTCCTCCTGCGCGGCGAGCCGCTCCGGAGTGGTCTGCGGCGTCCAGAACACGATGCTCTGGTCTTCGGTCGCCGGGGTGTCCGCGGGGGCGGAGCATCCGGCGAGCAGGGACAGTGCGGCGAGTGCCGCGAGAGGGGCCGCGATGCGCGGCGCTGACGATCGGGTCAAGTCAACACTCCTCGAGTCGTGGCGCGTGGCGCCGGGGGAGACCCACCGGGCGGCGGTGCCGAGGTGGTTCTGCAATCCTCCCGTGAAACGAGTGATCCCCGTGAGATGGCCCACTCGTATGCAAGGAATCGTCTATCCCTGCGGTTGAAGTGAGGATAAGCTCCGATCCGTGGATGATCTCGATCGGCGCATCGTCGGCGCACTCCTCGCAAACCCGCGTGCGACGAACTCTCAGATCAGCGACGCCGCCTTCACCTCGGAGGCGACGGCGTCGCGTCGGGTGGCCCGGCTGATCCGTGAGGGTTCGGTTCGTGTGATCGGTGTGCTCGACGGTGAGGCGACGGGCCGATCGCGGTCGATGTTCGTCCGGCTGCGGTGTCGCCCCGGCGACGGCAACAGGTCGGCACAGCGCCTGGCGGCGTGGCCGGAGTGCGGATCGGTGAAGCTGGTGACCGGGAGCGTCGACTGCATCGCGGAGATCAACTACACCTCGAACGATCACCTGCTCGCGATCACGCTCGAGCAGCTCCCCTCGCTGGACGGGGTGCTGGCCGTGTGGAGCAACCAGGTCGTACGCCGGTTCGCGACACCGCACAGCTGGCTGCCCGAGCTGCTTCCTGAGGAGATCGCCGCGCAGCTGCGCTCGCAGCGCCTCGATCCCTGGCAGGATCCGCTCCCCGGGCAGTCGGTGCGGCTCGATGCGCTCGATGAGAGGATCGCGGACGCCCTCGCGGTCGACGGCAGGCTCGGCTGGCAGCAGCTGGGCGAGCTGTGCGACGCCAGCCCGGTCACCGTGCGCCGCCACACCGAGTCGATGCTCGCCTCCGGCGCTCTGCGGATGCGGGCGGTGGTGGAGCCGGAGGGCGTCGGGCTGCCGGTGAACGCCTTCATCTCGTTGAGCGTGAACCCCACCCAGCTGGGCAGGGCGGGCGAGATGCTCGCGCAGCATCCGTCCATGCTCATGATCGCCGCGACCACCGGTGACCGGAACCTCTGCGGCGAGGTCGCGCTGGGGTCGGACGCCGCGCTCTACGAGTTCATCTCCGCCACGATCGGCGGCCTCCCGGGGCTCCAGCATGCCGACGTCGCCGTCGCGCTGCGCTCGGTCAAGCGCGCCGGGCGCTTCCGCGACGGGGCGGAGGCGCCCGGCACCCGAGCCGTCAGATCGTGAATCCGCGGAGCACGCCGTCCTGGGCGGCCACGATCAGATGGTCCTCCACGATCACGGGCGTCGAGAACGTGTGGGCGGTGAACAGCTGCCGGTCGACGGTCACCGCACCCGTGCTCGGTTGGATCTCGGCGAGCAGTCCCCCGACCGACACGAGCCAGGCCGCACCGGTGCGGGGGTGGAGAACCGGGCCGGCGTCGAACACCCGCGGGACCGCCTGCGCGCTCCACCGCTGCACCCCTGTGGCCGGGTCGACGACCGTCACCACGCCCCATTCGGACGTCAGGAGCACGCCGCCGTCCGCCACCGGGACGGACGGGGCGAAGACGTAGCTCCCGGGCGTGCGCCAGATCTCCACCCCGGTGCGCGGATCGACGGCGATGCCCTCCGTGACCGTGCTGAAGAGCACGGCTCCCGTGGGGAGCACCTCCACCCAGTCGACCCACGGGCCGTAGATGAGCTGTCGGTACCTGTCGGGGCGGGTGGTGGTGAGGACCGACCAGAGGACGGCGCCGGTGCGCAGGTCGTAGGCGTAGCCGCGGCCGTCGCCTGCTCCGACGTACACCCGCTCGCCATCGGACGCCGCGCGCCCGGCCGTGCGCACGGGCACGGGTGCTTCCCACAGCGTCGCCCCCGTCAGGTCCAGACAGCGGAGGGTGTCCTCGGCGCTGACGAGGATGCGTTCGTCTCCGCCGTCGATCGTGACGACGAGCGGTGTCGTCAACACGGGCTTCTCGAAGCTGCTCGTCCATGCCGTGCCTCCCCGTCGGGCGTCCAGCGCCCGCAGGCGGCCGTCGGCGCTCGGCACGATCACCCGCTCGCCGCCGGCGGCGAAAGCCGCTCCACGGTGGACGGCCCCGGCATCCGCCGTCCACAGGGTCCGGGGCCGGCGGCGACCGCGGACCTCCACGGCCTCCACGCGGCCGGACGTCGAGCATGCGATCACCGTCGATCCCCATGCCGCGAGAGCGCCCTGCAGCTGGCCGCCGAGTTCCAGCTCCCACGAGGGACGCGAGCGTGTGGGGCCGGGCAGCTCGATGTCGACCCACTCCTGTCGGCGGTCGCCGGTCGCGTCCGAGGCTCGCACCTGCATCCGGTGTCGCCCCGGTGCGACCCCCCTCCGGTCGACGGCGCCGTGCCAGGATCGTCCGCGTCGTTCGAGAGGGGTCCACGCGCCGTCGTCCGTCGTCCCGAACACGGCCTGGGGGTGGAGCCGGGCGTCGACCGCGGTCGCGAGCGCGCTCGGGATCGCGGTGAGCGCCACCTCCTCGGCGCCGGGGCGCGAGCTGACGCGGATGGCCTCGAGGGCGTCCGCCGGTGGAGTCAGCGGGATCTCGGTCAGCACGGCGACCGTCGGCGGCTCGGAATCGGTGGCGCCCAGGGAGACGTGCTCGACCCGCAGTGCGCGCCCGTGCTCATCCGACTTCTCGGTCACGCGCAGGAAGAACGGACCGGGCCTCGCCGTGATCGCCGTGACCTGCGTGAGCCCGTTGAAGCGGTCGACCTCGTTGCGATGGAGGTGTCCCGCGAAGATGCCGCGCACGGGGAAGGGGTCGATCGTGCGCAGCAGCGCGTCGGTGTCGTCGACGAAGTAGTTCTGACCGCCGAGGGGGTAGTGGAGGAACAGGATCGAGGGGCGATCGCCGACCTCGCGCAACTCCTGCTCGAGTGCGGCGAGATCATCGCCGAACAGGCCGGGCTCCTGCAGCAGCTGCGTCGGGTCGAGCGCCATGAAGTGCACGCCGCCGGCGTCGAAGCCGTAGCTGGTGGGTCCGAACCATCGCTGGAATCGTCGGCGGGCACTCGTGTCCCAGCGGATCTCGTGGTTGCCCGGCACGTGCCGGAGTCGATCCCAGAGGGATGCGGGGACGAGATCGCGGTAGGCCGAGAACGACTCGTCGCTTCCGTAGTCGGTGATGTCCCCGCAGTGCAGCACGAACGCGGGATCCTCTCCCTCGATGGCGGCGAAGACGCGGCGGAGATTGGCCATGCGCTCCCCTTCGTCCTCGTTGGCATGGGTGTCGGTGAGGACGATGAAACGCAACGGCTCTTCACCGGCCTCCGCGGCGCCCACACCGCCACCGGGCCACGGACCCCAGCCTGTCGCGCCGATCACGACGCCCGCGGCCGAGAGGCCGAGGAATCCTCGCCTGGTCAGGGGCATGCTCGTCGGCATCCGGCTCGGTCCTGCGTGATCCATGTGCGCTCCTCTTCGTCGTGGGCTGTGAGGAGCACCCCATCGCGAATGGGGATCGGCCGCCATCTCTCTGCTCGGGATTGGGAGGTTTCGATAGGTGGATCGGCCCTCGCGCAAGAATTCGTCATCCGACGCGCGACGGTCTTCTCGCGGGACTCGGGACTCGGGACTCGGGACGCGGGAAGCGGGACGCGGGAAGCGGGACGCGGACCGCCGTGCGGCATGGTGCGGGAATCCGTCATCTCCGCCGGTGCAACCGGCGATTCCTTGCAGTGCGCGGCCGAGACCTTGATCCGCATCCCGAGGAGCGGACACCGTCGAGCGCAGCGGGTCGACGACGACCGGCGGGACGACTGATGCGAGGAGAACGACGATGGCCAGGCCCACGACGACACGAAGGACCCGTTTCGCGGCGGTAGGAGGCGCCCTGCTCGCCGCGTCCACGCTGGCGGTCGGCGCGCTGGGAGCGGGCCCGGCCGCTGCCTCCCCGGCCGCTGCCTCCCCGGCCGCTGCCTCCCTGGCCGGCGAGGCGACGGCGGGGCACGGAGCGACCCACCCCCGCGCCGACCATGTCGTGCTGATCGCGCTCGACGGCCTCGACATCGACTACCTCGACGGCGCCGCGATGCCTCACCTGAAGGCCCTGGCGAATCATGGCGGCATCAGCGAATCCACCGGGGTCATGACCTCGATCACCAATCCGTCGTGGTCGTCGATCGCGACGGGTGCGTGGCCGGCGTCGCACGGCAATGCGGCGTATTGGTACGACCCCGTGGGCGGTGTCGCCGTGGGGCAGCAGCGGGACCTGGCCGTGCCCACGATCGCTCAGGCCGTCCGAGACCAGGGCGGCACGGTGTTGTCGTCCCAATGGTTCATCGTGCAGAACCACGGCGTCGCGTTCGGCGACGCCGCGGGGCTGTACACGCAGCCGGGTGGAGACTGCGCCCGTCGTGCCGACGATGTCATCGCGGTGCTGGAGGGGCGCCCCGTGGTCAGCGCCGGTGTGCCGGTGCAGATGCAGGGGATCCCCGATCTGATGGCGGTGTACTGCGACAAGCTCGATGCCCTCGGCCATGCGGACGGGCAGGACGCACCGGGGATGCCGGCCGCGATCGCGGAGGTCGACGCGCAGATCGGCAGGATCGTCCAGGCGACCAAGGATGCGGGCATCTTCGGACGCACCGCGTTCGTCGTGACGGGCGACCACGGGATGGAGACGTTCACGCAGGGGCTGCGCGATGAGCTGCTCGCGGCGATCTCCGCCACCGGCTATCAGCCCGAGATGCTGAACCCCGGGCAGGCACCCCAGCCGGGGACCGACGCGGTCATCGTGGTCGGCGGTGTCGGCTCACTGCATCTGGTGGGCGACGCGGCTGGAGATCCCGACGCCGCCGCGATCATCGAGGCTGCCGTCGCCGCGATGCCCGGCATCTCCGAGGTCTACGACGAGGCCGAGCAGAGCGCCATGCACATGTCGGCGAAGTACGGCGAGCTCGTGATCGAGCCGGTAGAGGGGTGGAGTCTCGGTGCCGCCCCCTCCGACGGGGTGTCCGGTGTGCACGGCACCTCGCGCACGGCCCGCACCGCGCTGGTGCTGGCCGGAGCGGGGGTGCGCCCGCACGAGGTCGCCTCGTCCCCGCGGCACGTCGACATCGCTCCCACGGTCGCGGCGCTCCTGGGGATCGATGCGCCGTCGGGCGCGGAGGGTCGTGTGCTCAGCGAGGTCTTCGCGACGCCCTGAGCCGCGCGCGTCCCGGAGACGACGTCGGGCCCGCACCTGTTCGCGGTGCGGGCCCGACGTCGAGCGTGCTGCTTCCTACTTCGCGAGCCGCTCCGCGATGCCGGTGTAGGTGGCCGGGGTCAGGGCGAGCAGGCGCTGCTTGGCCGCGTCGCCGATCTCGAGACCCTCGACGAAGGCGGCGAGGTCTGCGGCGCCCACCCGGTGACCGCGGGTCAGCTCCTTGAGCAGGGCATACGGGTCGGTGATCGTGGATCGGCCGGCGACGACCTCGGCGCGGATGACGGTCTGGATGGCCTCGGCGAGCACCTCCCAGTTCACGTCGAGGTCGGCCAGCAGCACGTCGCGCGAGAGCGAGATCGCATTCAGGCCGCGGCGCAGGTTGTCGAGTGCGAGCAGCGAGTGCCCGAATGCGACGCCGATGTTGCGCTGCGTGGTCGAGTCGGTGAGGTCGCGCTGCAGGCGGCTGGTGACGAGCGTCTGGCCGAGCGAGGCGAGCAGGGCGCTCGAGATCTCGAGGTTTGCTTCGGCGTTCTCGAAGCGGATCGGGTTGATCTTGTGCGGCATCGTCGACGAGCCGGTGGCGCCGGCGACCGGGATCTGCGCGAAGTAGCCGAGCGAGATGTAGGTCCAGATGTCGGTGGCGAGGTTGTGCAGGATGCCGCCGGCGTGACGCACGCGGTCGTAGAGCTCGACCTGCCAGTCGTGCGACTCGATCTGGGTGGTGAGGATGTTGAAGCCGAGCCCCAGGCCCTCGATGTACTCGCGGGCGATGGTGGGCCAGTCGGCGTCGGGGTCGGCCGCGAGGTGCGCCGACCAGGTGCCGGTCGCGCCGGAGAACTTCGCCAGGTACTCGGAGGCGGCGATCTGGCCGCGCACGCGCTCCAGGCGCCAGGCGAAGACCGCGATCTCCTTGCCCATGGTCGAGGGCGTGGCGGGCTGGCCGTGCGTGCGGGAGAGCATCGGGGCGTCGGCGTGCTCGACCGCGAGCTCGCGCAGCTTCGCGATCACGGTGTCGAGGGCCGGGAGCCAGACCTCCTCGACCGCGCGCTTGACGGTGAGGGCGTAGGAGGCGGAGTTGATGTCCTCGCTCGTGGCGGCGAAGTGCGTGAGCTCGGCGATCGCGTCGAGACCCAGCGTCGACAGGCGGTCGCGCACGAGGTACTCGATCGCCTTCACGTCGTGCTGGGTGACGGCTTCCTTCTCGGAGAGCCAGTCGATCTCGGCCTGCCCGAAGTCGCGGTAGAGGGCGCGCAGGCGATCCTTGTCGGCGTCCGACAGCGGGGACGTCTCGAACAGCGACCGGTCGGTGAGCGCGATCAGCCACTCGACCTCGACCTCGACGCGTGCCCGGTTCAGGCCCGCCTCGGACAGGAAGTCGGCGAGACCGGTGACGGCGCCGCGGTAGCGACCGTCGAGAGGGCTCAGGGGCTGCGGCGGGAGCGAGGGCTGGAAAGTCAGGGGAGTCCTCCTGATCGGGCCCCTCAGATGCGGGGCGTGCGGGGGAGACGCAGAGCGGGTTCGAGCTGGCGGAACAGGCCCCGAGTCGCCGCCTCAATCATACCGAGCACCGAATCGAACATCTCCGCGCCCGCGTAGTAGGGGTCGGGCACGTCGTGGGTCGAGGCGTTCGGGTCGAAGGCGAGCAGCAGCGTGACCTTGCCCTCCTCGTCCTCATCGTGCGCCCATTCCCGCAGGATGCGCTCGTGCGTGCGATCGAGGGCCACGACGAGATCGTTGTCCGCGAACGCCGCCGCCGTGAACTGGCGGGCGCGGTGCTGGGAGCCGTCGTAGCCGCGACGGGCCAGCGAGTCGATCGTGCGGTGGTCGGCGCGCTCGCCGAGATGCCAGTCGCCGGTTCCGGCGCTGCGCGAGACGATGCGGGGGCCGAGTCCCTGCCTTTCGGCGAGGTCGCGGAAGACGACCTCGGCCATGGGAGAGCGGCAGATGTTCCCCGTGCAGACGAAGATCACGCGGAAGGGATCCGGGGATGTCACAGATACATTCTGCCCGGCCTCGGCCCTCCTGCACAGCACGCGCGTCCCGCGCGATCCCTGCACACCCGGAGAGAGCCCCTCCCTCTCCACCGGTTGCGCGTCCCTGTCGGGGCGAGACGTCGGCGATCCCGGATGCTGGGGCCATGTACTCGTTCGCGCCTGACCAGTCCGTCGCCTCCTCTCCCGGGTGGGGGCGGATCATGGCGCGTCGCGAGGTCGAGGATGCGATGTCGACGCTGCAGGAGACGCGCGCGACGTTGGTATCGCTCGTCGACGCCTCCTGCTGGCGATCCGAGGGTTTCCGTGCGCTGAACGAGCTGCTCGCGCGGCTGCGCGACGACACCGGAAGAGAGATCGGCGACCTCGAGGTGAGGCAGTGGGAGCTGGGGGCAGGAGGTGCGAGATGAGCGTAAGCGCGAGCGCGCGGGCGTCGGCGGGTGACGAGGACCTGGAGATCGATCACGGCGGGGCGATCGCCGTCGACACCGAGCAGCTGCGGGAGCTCGGCGCTCGTCTGCGGAGGCTTGCATGGCGGTACGAGGAAGCTCGGGAGGCGATCGATCGCGCCCTGGCGCTCGTCTCCTCCTCTGCGGAAACGGCGCTGCACGTCGATGTCGGTGCGCTGCAGCGGAGCGGCGAGCGGCTCGGCGCCCTGCAGGCGGAGATCGAGAACGCCTGCACGGGGACGCTGCTCATGGCGGATGCGTTCGAGGTGGTCGAGCTGCGGGCGCGGGCGGAGCTGCTCGCCCTCACCGACGCGGCGGCGTCGGACGCGGCCCGGGTTCGGCTCGACACGCTGATCGCGGATGATGAGCGGCTCGGGACGATGGCGGATTGGCTGACGGCGCACTGGGAGGAGCATCGCTTCGACGGGCTCGACGAGCAGTACGACCTGGGGGGAGCGCTCTCCCCGCTCTTCGCCGCCGGCGTGCTGGTCGGTGTCGGGTCGGGGCTCGGGAAGGTCCGACCGGGGTTGACGCTGAAAGGGACGGCCGACCCCGTGCGGGTGACACCCGTGAAGTCGTCGACTCCGAGCGCGCCGCAGGGCTCCGCCGCCGCGCTTCGACGGATGCCCGGAGCGGGGGCTCAGGTGGCAGTCGAGAAGTACACCATGGCGGGCGGTGCCACCCGCTATGTGGCGTACATCTCCGGCACGCACAACTCGCTCCCGTGGCAGGCCGGAGAAGCGGAACCGTGGGACATGAAGTCGAACACCGAGCTCTATCAGGGCCGTGCGTCCGCGTCGTATCAGGCCACGGTCGACGCACTGTCCGCGACGGGGGCGAAGCCGGGCGATCAGGTCGACGTCGTGGCTTACTCCCAAGGTGGGATGATCGCCGCCCACCTCGCGATGGAGAGCGAGTTCGACGTGTCGATGCAGATGACCGCGGGGAGCCCCACCGAGCCGACGCTGGGAGATGATCAGACCCTGATCCAGCTCCGCCACACCGACGATGTCGTGTCGTCGCTCGCCGCAGGAGGTTCCGCTGCGGGTACGGGATCACCCGACAGCTTCACGGCTTCGCGCGAAGGGGACCCGCATGACGGCATGCAGGACCTGATGCTGCAGGCCCACAGCCTCGAGGCGTACATCGAGACGGCGGAGATGCTGGACGCATCGGATGATCCGCGTGCCGAGGCCGTCGACGAGTACTGGAAGGAGCTCGGCGAGGCCGTGGAGATCGAGCGCATCGAGTTCCACGCCGAGAGGACGGGATGACCGGGATGGCTGGTGTATCCGAGGTGTACCGTGTGTGTATGTCCCGTACGAATATCGACCTCGACGACGATCTCGTCCGAGAGGTCATGCGCAGGTACGACCTCTCCACGAAGAAGGAAGCCGTCGATCTCGCCCTTCGCCGTCTGGTCGGGGTTCCTCTCACGAAAGAGTTCCTCCTCGGGCTGAAGGGCACCGGGTGGAGCGGCGACCTCGACGACATGCGCGCCGACCCTCCGGCCGCGTGGAGCACCGAGTGATCCTCGTCGATTCCTCCGCCTGGATCGCCTACCTCCGGGGCGTCGACACCCCGGTCGTCGATCGTCTTGACCGTCTGATCGGCTCCGGCGCGGAACTCGCGATCACGGAGCCCGTGATCATGGAGCTGCTGGCCGGCGCGCGGAAGCCCCGGGAGCTCGCACGTGTGGAGGCGCTCGCGAACGGGCTTCTCCTCGCTCCCCTCGCCCCGATGACCGACTTCCGGGATGCGGCGGAGCTCTACCGGGCTTCCGCGGTCAACGGGCATCCGATCCGCAGCATGACCGACTGCCTGATAGCCGCCGTCGCGATCCGTCGCGGGCTGTCGCTCCTGCACGACGATCGTGACTTCGCGTTCCTGGCCGAGATCAGTCCGCTTCGCCTCGACTCGCGGGCGTGAGGCGCAGGCTCAGTCGCGGCGCTGGCGCTTGCTCTGCGGGCGCAGGATGAAGCCGAAGAGGCCGTTGATGATCGAGATGATGAGCGCGGCGAGCACGCCCCACCAGAAGTCCCCGACCGTGAGACCCCAGCCGAAGCCGCTCGTGATCCACGCGGTCAGCCACAGCAGGAACCCGTTGATCAGGAAGCCGATCAGCCCGAACGTGATGATGTAGAGCGGGAAGGCGACGATCTTCACGACCGTGCCGATGATCGTGTTCACGAGCGCGAAGATCGCGGCCACCGCGAGCAGGGTCAGCACCAGCTGCAGCGTCTCGCCGGGCGGGAAGGCGGTGATCACGACCTGCAGGGCAGGGATCAGCGTGACGACCCAGAGGGCGAAGGCATTGACGACGACGCGGATGATGAAGCGCATAGTCCGACCAGTGTCCCACGGACACCCGACGGTGTCAGCCTGCCGTGTCTTCCACGATGTGTGCGGTGATGACCTGTGCGATCTGGTTCAGATCCAAACGGCTCTGCGCGACGTCGAGAACGAAGTCGAATGCCTCGTCGTTCGTGAACGTCACCTCGTATCCGTTGAGTCGGATGAAGATGAACGTGAGGTACAGGGAGATCCGCTTGTTTCCGTCGAACAGCGCGTGGTTCTGTGCGACCGAACTGATCAGCGCCGCGGCCTTCTCTGCGAAGGACGGATAGGCATCGACTCCGAACATCCCCGCTGAGGGGCGAGCGAGCGCGGAGAAGAGCAACCCCTCGTCACGGACGTGCAGTCCGAGTTTCGCTATCAGGGCGAGGGCCTGCTCCGGCTCGATGTATTCCGTCGCCATCGCTCAGGCGTCTTCGAGTCGCTTGAGGGTCTCGGCGTAGCGTTCGGTCACCTCGTCGGCGATCGAGAGCACGCGGTCTGTTTTCGACTCGCTGTTCGCGAACCGCGCCGCCGCCTCGATGATCACCGCATGCTTCGAAGTATGCCGGGCGCGCGCGATCGCCTCGAGCTGCGCATCGAGTTCTTCCGGGAGTCGCACCGTCATCGCCATACCAGAATGGTATCATCACCCGTCACGCCTCGATAGGCCGCGTCCGAGCCCGCCGCCTGGTGCCCCTCGTAGACTCGACCTCGTGACCGAGCCGATCCTGCCCCGCATCCGTCCCGCCATCGCCGCTCTCGCGCCGTACCGCCAGGGCAAGCAGGCAGGGCCGGACGCGTTCAAGCTCTCGAGCAACGAGAATCCGTTCGATCCGCTCCCGTCGGTGCTCGAAGCGCTGCAGGGCACGACGCCGATCAACCGTTACCCGGATGCCACGGCCGGCCGGCTGCGCGAGCGGCTCGGTGCCCGTTACGGCGTCGAGCCCGACCAGGTGCACGTCGCCTCCGGCAGTGTCTCGATCCTGCATCAGCTGATCCTCGCGACCGCGTCGGTGGGCGACGAGGTCGTCTACGCCTGGCGCTCCTTCGAGGCGTACCCGAGCCTCCCGCTCGTCGCCGGGGCGACCGGCGTGCAGGTGCCGCTCACCGCCGACTCCCGCCACGACCTCGACGCGATGGCGGATGCGGTGACCGACCGCACCCGCGCGATCATCCTGTGCACGCCCAACAACCCGACCGGTCCGATCATCACGTCGGCCGAGTTCGCCGCCTTCGTCGAGCGTGTCCCGAACGACATCCTGATCATCCTCGACGAGGCGTACGCCGAGTTCGTGACGGCGCCCGACGCGATCGACGGTCTCGCCGAGCGCGTGTTCGAGCGGCACCCGAACGTGGTGGTGCTGCGCACCTTCTCGAAGGCCTACGGTCTCGCCGGCCTCCGTGTCGGCTATGCGATCGGGCACGAGAAGGTGCTCGACGCCGCCCGCACCACCGGTATCCCGCTCTCGGTCACATCTGCTGCCGAGAACGCCGCGATCGCGAGCCTGGATGCCGAACCCGAGCTCCTGGAGCGCGTCGCCGTGATCGTCGAGCGACGAGGCCGCCTCGTGGAGGGTCTCCGCGCGCAGGGCTGGGACGTCCCCGACTCCCAGTCGAACTTCGTCTGGCTGCCCGCAGGAGAGCGCACCGACGAGGTGGCCGCCGCCTTCGTCGAGAACGACCTCATCGTCCGTCCGTTCTCCGGCGCCGGCATCCGCATCTCCGTCGGTGAGGAAGCGTCGATCGGCCGCGTGCTCGACGTCGCCGCCTCGGCCCGCTGAACCGTCGTCTCGGCCGGCTTCGGGCGGTTTCCCGCGGTTTTCTCCGGATCCCGGGCAGTTACGAGGGCGTCCTAGGTATGCGTGACGGGGCATGCCGACGCCGGTAGCGTGAGACCGTGAGCACCCCCGAGACACCCCTTGTGAGCGTTCTGGACGAGACCGGACGGTACGCGCCGTCCGCCGCCGCCGAGCGATATCTTCCGCTGATCGAGGCGATCGGCGATGCGGAGCTCGAGCAGTTCTACCGGGACATGGTCGTCATCCGCGCGATCGACACCCAGGCGACCAACCTGCAGCGGCAGGGGCAGCTGGCGCTGTGGCCGCCGAGCCGTGGGCAGGAGGCGGCGCAGGTCGGCTCCGGTCGTGCGGCTCGTGCCCAGGACACGATCTTCCCCTCGTACCGTGAACACGCCGTCACCCGCATCCGTGGCGTCGACCCGGTCGACATCATCAAGCTGATGCGCGGCGTCTCGCACGGCGGGTGGGACCCCACCGACCCCAAGAACGGCAACACCCGGTTGTACACGCTCGTGCTCGGCTCGCAGGTGCTGCACGCGGCCGGCTTCGGGATGGGCCTCGTCTTCGACGGCCGCACCGGCACCGGCGACGTCGAGCGTGACGAAGCCGTCATCACCTACTACGGCGACGGCGCCTCCAGCCAGGGCGACGTGCACGAGGCGATGGTCTTCGCCGCGAGCTACCAGGCGCCCACCGTCTTCTTCCTGCAGAACAACCAGTGGGCGATCTCGGTGCCGGTGTCCACGCAGTCGCGTGTTCCGCTGGTGCAGCGCAGCGCCGGCTACGGCATCCCGAGCGTCCGGGTCGACGGCAACGACGTGCTCGCCAGCTATGCGGTCTCCCGCACAGCTCTCGACGAGGCCCGAGCCGGCAACGGTCCGCAGGCGATCGAGGCCGTCACCTACCGGCTCGGCGCGCACACCACGAGCGACGACCCGACGAAGTACCGCGGCAGCGACGAGGAGCAGTACTGGGCCGGTCGCGACCCGATCGTCCGGATGCGCGCGTTCCTCGAAGGCCGCGGGGCCTCGGGGCAGCTGTTCGCCGATGTCGAGGCCGAGGCCGCGGATGCCGCCGAGGACCTGCGCGCCCGCAGTGTCGTCCTCACCTCTCCCAGCGCCGACAAGATGTTCGACCACGTGTACAGCGAACCGCATCCGCTGATCGACGAGCAGAAGGCCTGGCGCGCACGGTACGAAGCGTCGTTCGAAAGCACGTCGTTCGAAGGAGGAGCGCAGTGACCCTCGAGACGATGCCGCTCAGCAAGGCGCTGAACGCGGGGATGCGCAAGGCCATGGAGAACGACCCGAAGGTCGTGCTCATGGGCGAGGACATCGGCAAGCTCGGTGGCGTCTTCCGCGTCACGGAGCACCTGCAGCGCGACTTCGGCGACCGGCGGGTGCTCGACACCCCGCTCGCCGAGTCCGGGATCGTCGGCACCGCGATCGGGATGGCGATGGTCGGGTACCGCCCGGTCATCGAGATCCAGTTCGACGGATTCGTGTTCCCCGCGTTCGACCAGATCACCACGCAGCTCGCGAAGCTCACCAACCGGCACGAGGGTGCGATCAGCATGCCGATCGTGATCCGCATCCCCTACGGCGGACACATCGGCGCGGTCGAGCACCACCAGGAGAGCCCGGAGGCGTACTTCGCGCACACCCCCGGCCTGCGCGTGGTCTCGCCCTCGACGCCCAACGACGCGTACTGGATGATCCAGGAGGCGATCGCGTCGAACGACCCCGTGATCTTCATGGAGCCGAAGAGTCGCTACTGGCAGAAGGGCGAGGTCGAGCTCGACGCCTCCGCCGTCCCGCTGCACTCCTCGCGCGTCGTGCGCACCGGCAGTGATGTGACCCTCGTCGGACACGGTGCGATGGTGACCACGCTGCTGCAGGCTGCCGCGCTCGCCGAGGCCGAGGGCACGAGCTGCGAGGTCGTCGACGTGCGCTCGTTGTCGCCGGTCGACTACGAGCCCATCCTCGACTCGGTGCGCAAGACCGGACGCATGGTCTACGCGCAGGAGGCGCAGGGCTTCGGAAGCATCGGCGGTGAGATCGCCGCGACCGTCATGGAGCGGGCGTTCTACGCGCTCGAGGCTCCTGTGCTGCGCGTCTCCGGCTACGACACCCCGTTCCCGCCGGCGAAGCTCGAGGGCGCGTATCTCCCGGATGCGGATCGCATCCTCGAGGCCGTCGATCGCTCGCTGGCCTACTGACATCCCCGCTCGGCCGAAAGGACTCGTCATGAGCACGCAGAACTTCACCCTCCCCGACGTCGGGGAAGGCCTGACCGAGGCCGAGATCGTGGCCTGGAAGGTCGCGCCAGGCGACACCGTCGCGATCAACGACGTGGTCTGCGAGATCGAGACGGCCAAGTCGCTCGTCGAGCTGCCGTCGCCGTACGCGGGTGTGGTGGGCGAGCTGCTCGTCGACGAGGGCGCGACGGTCGAGGTCGGCACTCCCATCATCACTTTCGTGACCGAGCCCGCCGCGGGTGCTCCGGCAGCTCAGGCTCCCGCTGCCCCCGCCGCAGAGGAGGGTGGTGGCTCGGTGCTGGTCGGCTACGGCACGGGCGGCGGTGCCACCTCGCGTCGCAAGCGCCCCGCCGAGCGTCCCGTGCGCTCCTCGGTCGGTGTGATCGCGAAGCCCCCGATCCGCAAGCTCGCGCGCGACCTCGGCGTCGACCTCACCACGGTCGCCGCGACCGGGGCTGACGGCGAGGTCACCCGGGACGACGTCATGAAGCACGCCTCGCAGGCGAGCGTCTTCCGCAACATCGAGACCCCCGAGTGGGGGACGGTGCGCGAGGAGACCGTGCCCGCGCCGCAGGCTGCTCCGGCAGGACTCGCACGCGGCCTCACCGCGACCCGGCCCTCTGCCGCCGGCGACGACCGCACCGAGTCGATCCCGGTGAAGGGCGTGCGCAAGGCCACCTCCTCGGCGATGGTGCAGAGCGCGTACTCGGCCCCGCACGTGACGGTGTGGAAGGAGATCGACGCCAGCCGCACGATGGAGCTCGTCAAGCGCCTCAAGGCCTCGCCCGACTACGCCGACATCCGGGTCTCGCCGCTGCTGATCATGGCTCGCGCCGTGATCTGGGCTGCGCGCCGCACCCCTATGGTGAACGCTGCCTGGATCGAGACCGAAGCCGGAGCCGAGATCGCCGTGCGCCACTACGTGAACCTCGGTATCGCCGCCGCCACCCCGCGCGGCCTGCTGGTGCCGAACATCAAGGACGCGCAGGACCTCGGCATGAAGGATCTGGCGCGGGCCCTGAACCGTCTGACGCTCACGGCGCGCGAGGGCAAGACCCCGCCGGCCGATCAGCAGGGCGGCACGATCACGATCACGAACATCGGTGTGTTCGGGATGGATGCTGGCACCCCGATCATCAACCCCGGCGAGGCCGGCATCGTGGCGATGGGCACCATCAGCCAGAAGCCGTGGGTCGTCGACGGCGAGGTGCGCCCTCGGTGGGTGACCACGGTCGCCGGTTCGTTCGACCACCGGGTGATCGACGGCGACGGCATGAGCCGCTTCATCGCCGACGTCGCCTCCGTGCTCGAGGAGCCCGCGCTGCTCGTGGACTGACCGCGCTGCTGGTGGACTGACCGCACTGCTCGTGGACTGATATTGGACGTCCCAGGTGGACCGACGTCGTCTGCAGCCGTCGAGTGGTCTCATGTCAGAGTCCGGGCCGCGCTGGAGCAGGCGATCACCTCAGATCAGGCCGCTCGGGCGGCAGGATGCCTGTTCTCGCTCGTCTGCCTGTCCTCGCAGCGAGCGTCCCGCGTCACGTACTCGCGGTGAGGCGCTGTTCGGCGAGGCGGGGGACGGCCCGTTCCCTGGCCGCACGCCGCGCGGTGGCGACGGCGCCGACCGACACGACCTCGGCGCCGAGCGTCGATGCGAGGATCTCGGGTGCGGGCAGGTGCAGCTCCTCGGGGAGGATGCGGCGGGCGGCGGCGAGCACGGGTTCGACGCTCTCGGCCACGGCCCCGCACACGATCACGCGCGCCGGGTCGTACATGCTGCCGAGTACGCCCACGATGCGGGCCACCACGGCGCCGACGCGCTCGGCCACGAGCAGCGCATCGGCGTCTCCGGAGGCCGCGAGCGTCAGCACGAGGCGCGGGTCGATGCGCTCCTCGTCGACGAGGCGACCGAGAGCGCCGGCACGCGGTGCCTCCTCCGCGGCGACGATCTCCCGCGCCGTGTCCTGCACGGAGTAGGGCAGCCCGTTGGCGGAGCCGACGCCGACGATGTGGTCGAACACGACGCCTTCGCCGACTCCCCCGTGCGCGCCGTGCAGCACATGGCCGTCGACGACGACTCCGCCGCCGTAGCGTTCGCTCGAGAGCAGGGCGACGTAGTCCCGGCATCCGATCGCCGCGCCGACCGCACCTTCGGCGACCGCGGCCAGCTGGGCGTCGTTCTTGATCTCGACGACGGGCGCCCAGTCGCGCAGTGCCTCGGCGAGACCGGGGTTGGTGCGCTCCCAGAAACCGTCGGGGTGCGGCGGCGAGACGCCGTCGCGGTCGACCGGCGCGGCGACGCCGACGCAGAGGGCGAGCACCTGATCGCGGGAGGCGCCGGATTCCGCGAGGGCGTCGCCCAGATTCTCGATGATGAGGGCGCGGCGGGCGGCAGCCGACTGCTTCTGGTCCACGGCGACGCGGTGGTGCACGAGCGTCTTGTCGAGCGGGTCGGCGACGGTGACCGCGAGGTGCGTGTCGCCCGCGTCGATCCCGACGACGACGCCGAGATCGGGGGAGAGGACGAAGCGTCTGGCGGGGCGTCCTGACCGGTAGCTGCCGGCGATGCGGGCGTTGGGGAGCTCGCGCAGCACTTCCGCGCCGACCAGGGTGTCGATCGCATCGATGGTGGTGGAGCGCGTCAGAGAGGTGCTCGTCATGGCATCCGTCGCGGTGAACTCTCCCGCGCTCCACGCGAAGTCGAGAACGGCGCCGACGCTCGCACGGCCCGTGCCGAGTCCCGCGGAGACTTCTGTCACGCCCCTTGCCTTCCTGTCGCCCAAATGAGAGAGTACCGTTCGTCAGAGTAAATTCGCTCACTAGATTTAGTTTGCGGATCTATGCATCGAAAGGACGACGGTGTCTGTCAAACGAACACGCGCGGTGCGGCTGATCGCCGGGGCCCTCGGGCTCACGCTGGTCGGGGCCGCCCTCACGAGCTGCGCAGCCGGCTCCGGGGCGGAGACCATCCGCTTCACCTTCAGCAAGCGCGAAGCCATCGAGTTCATGACCGAACTCGTCGCCGAGTACAACTCCTCCCAGAGCGACGTGAAGGTCGAGATCGACACCTCGGGCGTCGACGTCGTCTCCGCCAGCTTCGTGCGTGGCAATCCGCCCGACATCATGCTCGCGAACTACAACTACGAGATCGCCCGGTTTGTGCAGCGCTGCGCCCTCACCGATCTCGCAGGCACCGACGCCGCGGCGGGCATCCGCGACGACCTGCAGCCGCTCATGGACCAGTACGGCTCCTGCGCGGGGCGCACGAGCGCGCTGCCGTACTCGGTGATGGCCGCCTCCGTCATCTACAACAAGGAGATCTTCGACGCGCAGGGTCTCGAGGTGCCGCAGACCTGGGACGAGCTCATCGCCGTCTGCGAGCAGCTGAAGGCCGCCGGCATCGATCCCTTCTACGGCACGTTCAAGGACGACTGGACCGTCGGACAGGGGTGGTACGACTACACCGCCGGCGGATCGGTCGACGTGATCGAGTTCTTCGACGCGCTCGCCGAAGAGGGCACCGACGTCGGTCCGGACGCACCGGTCTCGTTCGAGAAGGACTTCGCCGAGCCCATGGACCGGATGCTGCAGCTCGCCGACGACTACACGAACGAGGATGCGGCGAGCCGAGGCTACGGCGACGGCAACCTCGCGTTCGGCAAGGGCGAGGCGGCCATGTACCTGCAGGGCCCGTGGGCGTTCAGCGAGATCGCGAAGACCGCACCCGATCTGCAGCTCGGCACCTTCCCGTTGCCGATGACCGACGACCCCGCCGACCTCGGTGTGCGCGTCAACATGGACCTCGCCGCGATGATCCCGGAGGGGTCACGTCACCAGGAGGCCGCCCGCGACTTCCTCGAGTTCCTCTACGAACCGCAGAACATCGAGGAGTACAACGCCTCGCAGCTCGGGTTCACCCCGACGAAGGGCGCCCCCGCCCCCGACGACCCGCGCATCGAAGGGATGATCCCGTACTACGACGACGGGCAGATCTATCAGGGCCCCTCGGTGCTCGTTCCCAAGACGCTTCCGATGATGAACTACGCGCAGGCGATGGTGCTCGGCGCCTCTCCCACCTCCATCCTGCGCACCATGGACGCGGACTGGGCTCGCATCGCCTTCCGCGCTCCGATCCCCTCGACGAAAGACACCGCCGCCGGTGAGGAGGGTGCATCATGACCACCACACGCACGTCAGCCTCGGACAGCACGACCCTCATCGTCACCGGCGGCGATCGGAAGCTGCGGCGGCACACCCGCCGCGTCGAGCCCATCTACTACCTGTTCCTGCTGCCGACGCTGGTGATCTTCACGCTCGCGATCACGGTGCCGGGCGTGATGGGCATCTTCTTCAGCTTCACCGACTCGATCGGCATCGGCGAATGGAGCTTCAACGGCTTCACGAACTACATCGCGATGTTCAGCGACCCGGCGATCCTGCAGAGCTACCTGTTCACGTTCGGCTTCTCGATCGCGACGGTCGTCGTCGTCAACGTGGTGGCGTTCCTGCTCGCCGTCGGCCTCACCTCGCGCATCCGCTTCAAGACGGGTCTGCGCACGATCTTCGTGATCCCGATGGTGATCTCGGGCATCATCATCGCCTACGTCTTCAACTTCCTGTTCTCGAATTCGCTCCCGGCGGCGGGTGCTGCAGCCGGCATCCCTTGGCTCGAGACGAGCCTGCTCGCCAACCCCGACCTCGCGTGGATCGCGATCGTCGTCGTCACCGCCTGGCAGGCCGTGCCCGGCACGCTGCTGATCTACATCGCCGGTCTCCTGTCGGTGCCAGGCGAGGTGTACGAGGCGGCGAGCATCGACGGCGCCAGCAAGACCCAGCAGCTCACGCGCATCACGCTCCCGCTCGTCGCGGGATACGTCGTCATCAACGTGATCCTCGGATTCAAGGGCTTCCTGAACGCCTACGACATCATCGTCGGACTCACCAACGGCGGCCCCGGCACCTCCACCCGCAGCGTCGCGATGACGATCATCGCGGGCTTCAACGGCGGCGACTACGCCTATCAGATGGCCAACGCGACCATCTTCTTCATCGTCGCCGTGCTCATCTCCCTCCTCCAGCTGTCGCTGACGCGCGGAAGGAACGCACTCTGATGTCGACGCAGACGATCACCACCCAGACCGCTTCGGGGAAGAAGCCCCGCACGCGCATGGAGCGGGTGAACTGGTCGGGCACCATCATCCTGATCCTGTGCGCCGTCACCGTTCTCCTGCCGCTGTACGTCACCCTCTCGATGGCCTTCAAGACGACGGATCAGGCGGTCGACGGCAACGCGTTCTCCCTGCCGGCGCCGTTCAGCATCGACGGATTCGTGGAGGCGTGGAACCTCACGAAGTTCCCGGTCGGCGCGGGCATCTCACTCCTCGTCACCGCGGGTACCGTGACCGCGACGATCGTGCTCGCCGCCTTCGCGTCCTACGCGATCGTGCGCAACTGGGACCGGCGTCTGTTCCGCTACTCGTTCTTCTACCTGCTCGCGGCCATGTTCATCCCGTTCCCGGTCGTCGCGCTCCCGCAGATCCAGCTCACCGGACGCTTCGGGCTCGACAACCCCTTGGGCGTGATCATCCTGGCGACCATGTTCCAGCTGAGCTTCAGCGTGCTGCTGTTCACGGCGTTCCTGCGGTCGATCCCGATCGAACTGGAGGAGAGCGCCCGCATCGACGGCGCCACGACGTGGCAGACGTTCTGGAAGCTGATCTTCCCGCTGCTCGCCCCCATGAGCGCGACGGTCGGCATCTTCGCCTTCCTCTATGCCTGGAACGACTTCATGATGCCGTCGCTCATCATCTCCGATCCGGCGCTGCAGACGCTCCCGGTACGGCAGAACCTGTTCCAGAACCAGTTCAGCAACAACTACAACGTGTCGTTCGCCTCGTATCTGATGGCGATGGCTCCGGCCATCCTGGCCTACCTCTTCACGCAGCGCTTCGTGATGGAGGGCGTCACCCAGGGTGCCGTCAAGGGCTAGACGGCGACACCGCGAGAACCACCCGCAAGAAAAGAACCACCCGCAAGAAGAGAACCACCCGCAAGAAAGAAGGAGCACCACCCCTCATGACCGATTCGCTTCTCACCGAGACCCGCGAAGCCGAGAAGACCGCAGCGTGGTGGCGTCAGGCCGCCGTCTACCAGATCTACCCCCGCAGCTTCGCCGACGCGGACGGCGACGGACTCGGCGACATCCCCGGCATCGTGTCGCGCGTCGACTACCTCGCCGAGCTGGGCATCGACGCGGTCTGGCTCAGCCCGTTCTATCCCTCGGAGCTCGCCGACGGCGGTTACGACGTCGCCGACTACCGCGACGTGGATCCGCGCCTGGGCACCCTCGCCGACTTCGATGCGATGGTCGAGGCTCTGCACGCCCGCGGCATCCACGTCGTGGTCGACATCGTGCCGAACCACTCGTCCGACCAGCACGCCTGGTTCCAGGAGGCGCTGGCCGCAGGTCGAGGTTCGGCGGCGCGCGAGCGCTACATCTTCCGCGAGGGAGCCGGCCCCGACGGTTCGGAGCCGCCGACCGACTGGGTGTCGGTGTTCGGCGGCAGCGCGTGGGAGCGGGTCGAAGACGGGCAGTGGTACCTCCACAACTTCGCCACCGAGCAGCCCGACTTCAACTGGGACCACCCGGAGGTGCGGGAGGACTTCCTCACGACACTGCGCTTCTGGTCGGACCGCGGGGTCGACGGCTTCCGCATCGATGTCGCGCACATGCTCACGAAGGACCTCAGCGAGCCGCTGCCGTCCCGGGCGGAACTCGACACCATGGACCGCACCTCGGGCAACCACCCGCTGATCGACCGTGACGATGTGCATGAGATCTATGCCGAATGGCGCACGGTCTTCAACGAGTACGACCCGCCCCGCACCGCGGTCGCCGAGGCCTGGGTCGACACTCCCGAGCGCCGCGCACGCTATGCGTCGGCCGAGGGGCTGGGGCAGGCGTTCAACTTCGATCTGCTCGTCGCCGACTTCGATGCGGCGCAGTTCCGCGAGATCATCGTCGACAACCTCGAGCAGGCGCGGCGCACCGGATCGTCGACGACCTGGGTGCTCTCGAACCATGACGTCACGCGCCACGCCACCCGCTACGGGCTCGCCCCGCTGCAGGGCCGTGCCGTGAAGCAGGGGACCGAGTGGGTCGCGGCCGGGGGGCCCGCCGACATGCTCGATCGCGAGCGCGGCCTCCGTCGCGCGAAGGCGGCCTCGCTGCTGCTGTTCGGGCTGCCCGGCAGCGCCTATCTCTACCAGGGCGAGGAGCTGGGGCTGCACGAGGTGGCCGAGATCCCCGCGGAACAGCGACAGGATCCGGCGTTCTTCCGCGGCGCCGAGTTCGACGGTCTCGGCAGGGACGGATGCCGCGTGCCGCTGCCGTGGAGCGCCGACGGCGTCTCCTTCGGGTTCGGTGCGGCGCCCGCACACCTGCCGCAGCCCGAGTGGTTCGCCGACCATGCGGCGGATGTCGAGGCGGCCGATCCCGCATCGACGCTGTCGCTGTATCGCGAGGCTCTGCGCCTGCGTCATCCGCTGCAGACCGACGAGGTGCTGGAGTGGATCGACACCGGTCGCGCCGACGTGCTGCGCTTCACCCGCCCCAACGGGTGGCAGATCGTGACGAACTTCGGCAGCGGGCCGTTCGATCTCGGCGCGGACGCCGCCGACGTGGTGCTGGCGAGCGCCCCGCTCGAAGGCTCTGCGCTGTCGGGCGAGACGACGGCCTGGATCGCCCCGGCGGCCCTGCTCGGGTAGCGCGTCTCGTCAGTCCAATTTGATAATGGTTCTCATTAACGTTTAGAGTGAGGGCATGAAGAAGCCCGTCGTCGCCCTCGCCCTCGCATCCGTCGCCGCTCTCGCGCTGGCCGGATGCTCCGCCCCCGCCGCGGGAGAGGGCGACGACGGCACCATCACGGTCGTCGCGAGCACCAACGTCTACGGCGACATCGCCGCGCAGATCGGCGGAGACCGCGTCGAGGTCGAATCGATCATCACCTCGGCCTCGCAGGACCCGCACTCCTACGAGGCGAGCGCCCGTGACCGGCTGACCGTGCAGAAGGCCGACCTCGTGATCGAGAACGGCGGCGGATACGACGCCTTCATCGACACGCTGCTGCAGGATGCGAAAGACCCGCACGTCGTCACGGCCGTCGAGTACTCGCACGATTTCCCCGGCAACGAGGGGCATGAGGACGAGGCCGACCACGACCACGCCGACGAGTCGGCGACCGATGCCCCCGCGGAAAGCGATGCCCCCGAGGAAGAAGCCCACGACCACGACCATGCCGAGGGCGAGGGCGAGGGTGAGGGCGAGGAAGGCCACGAGGGTCACGACCACATCGAGGGCTTCAACGAGCACGTCTGGTTCGACCCGCACACCATGGTCCACGTCGTCGAGGCGATCTCCGATGAGCTGTCCGAGCTCGACCCTGACGGTGCGAAGGAGTTCGCCGCCAATGCGGCCGAGCTCACCGCCGACCTCGAGGGCTTCGAGACCGACCTCGAGACCCTCAAGGCGGACGCCACGGGCGTCAACGTCTTCATCACGGAGCCGCTGCCCGGCTACCTCGCCGCCGCCGCCGGGTTCACCGACGTGACCCCCGAGGGATTCGCCGAGTCGGTCGAGGAGGGCACGGATGTCGCCCCCGCCGTGCTGCTCCAGGCGCTCGACGTGATCGGCAGCGGCCAGGTGACCGCACTGCTGACGAACGCCCAGACCGGCGGAGCCGAGACCGAGCGCGTCGAGACGGCAGCGAAGGACGCCGGCATCCCCGTCGTCGCCTTCACGGAGCTGCTCGAAGACGGATCGTCGTACTCTGAGTGGATGAGTGACGCGATCCAGAGCCTCGCCGCCGCCGTCCAGTCGTGAGCGGCGCCGCACAGCGCGAGACACCCGTCCTCGAGATCTCCGACGCGGCACTCCACCGCGGCGATCGCGAACTCTGGTCGGGACTCGACCTCACGGTCGAGCCGGGGGAGTTCATCGCGGTGCTCGGTCCTTCCGGATCGGGCAAGACCACCCTGCTGCGCAGCATCCTGGGTCTGCAGCCGCTGTCGTCGGGGACGATCCGCGTCGCAGGGGAGCCCGTGCATCGCGGCAACGCCCGCATCGGGTACATCCCGCAGCAGCGCTCGCTCGCCCCCGACACCAGCATGCGGGCGCGTGACCTGGTCGCCCTCGGCGTGCAGGGCAGTCGCTTCGGCTTCCCCATCCCGCACCGCGGCGACCGGGCCAAGGTCGACCGTCTGCTCGACGCGGTCGGGGCCTCGCACTTCGCCGATCGCCGGGTCGGACTGCTCTCGGGCGGTGAGCAGCAGCGGCTTCGGGTCGGGCAGGCTCTCGCGGACGAGCCCGCCCTGCTGCTGTGTGACGAGCCGCTGTCGAACCTCGACCTCGCGAATCAGCTCGCCGTGACCGACATCATCGACCGCCAGCGTCGCGAGCGCGAGGCGGCGGTGCTGTTCGTCACGCACGACATCAACCCCATCCTCGGCCGGGTCGACCGCATCCTCTACATCGCCGGTGGACGGTTCCTGCTCGGGACCCCCGACGAGGTGCTGCAGACGCGCGTGCTCACCGACCTCTACGGCACTCCGGTGTTCGTGCTCCGCGCGGGCGACCGGCTGGTCGTCGTCGGTGTTCCGGATGCCGAGCCCCACCATGACCACGGCGACCACGAGCACGGAGGAGCGGCATGAGCGCCGCACTGGGCATGGTGCCCCTGGTCGACTGGAGCGACGTCTTCTCGTTCCAGGACTACGGCGAGCTCGTCGCCCTGCTCTCGAACTCGATCATCGCGGGTGCCGTGCTCGGCATCGTGGGCGGGCTCATCGGCGTCTTCGTGATGCAGCGCGACCTCGCGTTCGCGGTGCACGGAGTGAGCGAGCTCTCGTTCGCGGGCGCCGCCGCCGCGCTCCTGTTCGGCGGCAGCGTCGTGGCCGGATCCCTCGGCGGCGCGCTCGTGGCGGCGATCCTCATCGGGATCCTCGGTGCCAAGGCCAGGGATCGCAACTCGATCGTCGGCGTGCTCATGCCGTTCGGCCTCGGCCTCGGCATCCTGTTCCTCTCCCTCTACGACGGCCGCAGCGCGAACCGCTTCAGCCTGCTCACCGGGCAGATCGTCTCGGTCTCGAGCCCGGACCTCGGCTGGCTGATCGGCATCAGCATGGTCGTGCTGCTCGGACTGCTGGTCATGTGGAACCCGCTGCGGTTCGACTCGCTCGATCCGGAATCGGCCGCCGCGCGTGGAGTGCCGACCCGGGCGGTGAGCCTGCTGTTCATGGTGCTGCTCGGACTCATCGTCGCGGTGAGCGTGCACATCATCGGGGCGCTCCTGGTGATGGCGCTGCTGGTCACGCCCGCCGCGGCGGCGATGCGCGTCACCGCCGGCCCGATCGCCGTGCCGCTGCTGTCCGCACTGTTCGGGTTCGTCTCGGCGGTCGGCGGCATCCTGCTCGCCCTCGCCGGCACGCTGCCGGTGAGCCCCTACATCACCACCCTGTCGTTCACGATCTACGTGGTGTGCTGGATCGTGCAGCGCGCCCGTGCCCGAGTGCGTCGTGTGCGGGCCTGAGGCTTGCGTGTCGGCGGCGCCGCTCGTCAGGGCGCGGAGCTGAGCACCTCGGTTACTGTGCTGTGGGCGACGATATGTCCCCGAAGCGGCTCTGAGAGGCTTCTCGCAACAAAAACGATGCTTCGCCGTAGGTTCTCGGGATGCCGATCGTAGGTGGACTCGTTGTGCGCGAGCCGATTCCGGACATCCCGCAGGTCGTCGAGTGCAGCGTGAATCTTGGCACGATCCGTGCCGGGGGCGTATGCCTTATGGAGGGCGGGAACCCAGAGCGTCTTCTCATGGAGGCTGTCAGTCAGGTACGACCAGAACCCGAACATGAACTCGGCGATCACCTTGCCTCGGTGTACTCCGTTTCCTTCGGAGAACTTGGCGTACTTTCGAGCCTGCTTGATCGCGTTGCGTGGCGTGGCATTCTTATCCTGAGCCACGCCATGTTCGTCCGTGGTGAGGTGCTGCGGGAGCAAAAACACGGCGACATCGGGTTTGATCCAGTCGTCACCGGCGACAGCAGGATGGGAGAGGAGTGCGCAGTCGTACGCGTTCCTCAAGCCAACTTCCAGATGTCCAAGATCATGGAGCAACGCGGCGGAGAGACGAGCGTTCCACTCGTAGATCTGCAATGCCTTGTCGTGATCTCCGCGAGCTGCACTCAGGTACTTTGCGTACCGGCCCGGTGACAACCATGCGGTAACCCAAGAATCGCGATCGGGTGACAAGACCTATCCGTTCGTCTAGAATAGAGACAGCGAGAGCCCTTGATGACCGATGCTGTTGATTCAGTACGTTACTCGGGCCACGACTTTGAAAGCCCCGGTATCAGGAAACTGACCCGGGGCTTTCGCTTTGCGCTGAGATCCACTCCCAGCCCTCGCCAACCCCCGCGGCCTAGACTCTTCGTATGGCTCAGCGGAACACCTGGCAGCGCGAACGCGTGCGCGAAGCACTCGCCGACGCGCGGGGATTCGTGAGCGCGCAGAGCCTGCACGCCTCGCTGCGCGACGACAACACCGGCATCGGCCTCGCCACCGTGTACCGCGCACTGGCCGGGCTCGCGGCATCCGGAGACGCCGACTCGCTGCAGAGCCCCGAAGGTGAGGCGCTCTATCGCGCGTGCACCACGCAGGGCCACCATCACCACCTGATCTGCCGATCCTGCGGTCTGACCGTCGAGATCGAGGCGAAGGACGTCGAGCAGTGGGCGCACCGCACCGCCGCACTGCACGGCTTCACGGAGGCCGCCCACGTGGTCGACATCTTCGGGCTGTGCACGCCGTGCGCCAACAAGCGCGACGCCGAGAGGGCCGCGTCCGCGTGAGCTCCTCCGCAGCAACGGCGACCCGTCACGGCCACTCCCATCGCCCGGCACCCTCGCCGCGATCGGCATGGATCGGCGTCGGGCTCGGTGCCGCGATCATCGCCGCGCTGTTCCTGATCGACGCCTTCCTGCCGACGCTGTTCCCCGCCTCGCTGCCCACCCGCGCGCAGGACGGACTCACCCTCGCGCTGAGCGTCCTCATCGAGGCGCTGCCGTTCGTGATCCTCGGGGTGCTGCTGTCGATCGTGGTGCAGGTGTGGCTCCCCGCCGACGTCATCCACCGGTGGCTGCCCAAGCGCGCCTGGGCCCGCCGTGCCGTGCTGTCGCTGCTGGGCATGCTGATCCCGGTGTGCGAGTGCGGCAACGTGCCCTTCGCCCGCGGGCTCATGATGCGCGGGCTCGCTCCGGCCGAGGCGATGACGTTCCTCATCGCGGCGCCGATCGTGAACCCGATCGTGATCCTCACCACGCACGCGGCTTTCGGCTGGGACGGCGGCATCCTCGTCGCCCGCCTCGTCGGCGGCTACCTGATCGCGAACCTGATCGGCTGGATCTACAGCCGCCACCCCGACCCCGACGGCATGCTCACCCAGCGCTTCGTCGACACCTGCGACCGCGTCACGCACGAACCCGGCACGCCCGTGCGCCGCAGCCTGACCCAGTTCCTCATCGAGCTGCGCGCCGTGATGCCCGCGCTCGTGATCGGTTCGGCACTTGCCGGAGCCGTGCAGGTGCTGATCCCGCGGGAGTGGCTGCTGGCGATCGGCTCGAACCCGGTGCTGTCCATCGTCGCGATGATGGTGCTCGCCATGACCGTGGCGATCTGCTCGAACGTCGATGCGTTCTTCGCGCTGTCGTTCGCCTCGACGTTCTCCTCGGGAGCCATCGTCGCCTTCCTGCTCGTCGGACCGCTCGTCGACATCAAGATGCTCGCGCTCATGCGCACCACGTTCACCGGGCGCACACTCGTCGGGATCGTCGGCATCGTGCTCGCCGCGGCCTTCGCGATCGGGATCGGGGTGAACGTCCTTGTCTGAGCAGATGGCGCGGTCTGAGCAGACCGCCGCCCGCGTCCGCGCACTCGGCACCCGCTGGCTGGGTGTGGGGCTCGCCGCCGTGATCTCGGTCGTCACGCTCGGCCTCGGCCTCACCGGGCGCCTCAACCTCTACATCAGCCCCGAGTCGGTGTGGTTCGCCTGCGCCGCCGCGGTCGTGACGCTGGCCGGAGCCATCTGGTCGTGCACCCTCCCGCTCGGCGAAGAGGGCGACCACGGGCATGATCACGGCCCGGTGGCGGAGACGGTCGATGACGCGGATGCCGGTACGGCGCGAGCGTCTTCCCGCCGCACGTTCGCCGGCGTCGGCGCGGTCGCGGGCGGCGTGATCGCCTCGGGCGTCGTCGTCGCCGGACTCGTGCTCCCCCCGGCATCCCTGTCCGTCGAGCTCGCGATGTCGCGCGCGGGGGAGCAGAGCGCCTTGTTCGCAGGCGCCGACACGGTGGCGCTCGGCGTGGCCGACACCTCGACCTTCGGCGTGGGCGACTGGGCCAGCGTGTTCGCCGCGGCGACGAACACCGCCGCCTACGACGGTGCCGCCGTGAAGCTCACGGGCTTCGTGACGCCGGACGGCTCGGACGATGACGCCGTGAACCTCACCCGCCTCGTCATCACCCATTGCGTGATCGACGCGCAGACCGCGCTCCTGCCGGTCGCTGTGGATGCGGGCGAGTACGCGACGGGGCAGTGGGTCGAGATCACGGGAACCGTGCGCGCGGACGCCGACGGCAAGCTCCGCATCGAACCGAGCGACGTCGTCGCGATCGACGAGCCGGGAGACCCGTATGAGTACTGACGACGAGCGTCCCGAGGTGCCCGCCGTCCCCCGGACCCGCGCGGAGATGCGGGCGGCCAGGGAGGCTGCCGAGGCGGCGGAGGCGGAACGCATCGATCGCGCGATCGAGACGCCGGAGCACGCCGCACCGCACGGGGACGAACCGGATGCCGGTGCGGGTGAGGCCCCCGATCGTGATGCCCGGGTCCGCGACGGCGCTGATCGCGAAGCCGCCGTTCGCGAAGCCGCTGTCCGTGATGCCGCTGTCCGTGATGCCGCTGTCCGCGAGGCCGGTGACCGTGAGGTCGCGGAGCAGGAGGCAGCCGCCCGGAAGATGGCCGCCTTCGAGGCTGCCGCGCGGGAGGATGCCGAGGCGACCGCGCTCCCCGCGGTCCCCGTCGCCCCTGAGCCCGTGTTCGTCGGCGCCGCGCCGGTCATCGACGTGCCCGCCGGCGCCGCTCCCACCGGAGCCGCCGAGACCGCGACGTCCGGTGTCGCCGCTCCCGCGCTCCCGCACGCCCGCATCCCCTCCGGAGAGCAGACCGGCGGTGCGCCCCCGAACCGCCGCCGCTTCCTGCTCACGATCGGCGCGGTCCTGGGCGTCCTGGTCCTGGTCGGAACGGGATTGGGCATCGCCAGCCTGCTGCAGGGGCCGCGGCTCAGCGACGTCCAGGTGGACGCCGCGCAGGCGATCGAGTCCTCCGGGAGCCGGATCATCCTCACCGCCAATCAGGCGCTCGCCGAGATCGATCCGGCGCAGGTGACCGTCGAGCCGGCCGTGCCCTTCACGGTCGATGCCTCCGGCCGTGGCGTCGGAGTCCGCTTCACCGTTCCGCTCGACGACTCGACCACGTACACGGTTCGCGTGGCGGACGTCGTCGGTGCCGGCGGCGGCCCGTCGACCACGTTGACGACGAGCTTCGAGACGCCGGCCTCCCACATCTTCCTGCTGCGCCGCGACGTCGAGGGCAAGGACAAGATCTTCCTCACCGACCTCGGCGGTGAGAAGGCCGTCGCGGTCTTCGAGCACGACAGGATCAACGACTTCCGGGCGACGTCCACGCAGCTCGTCGTCGCGGTCGAAGAGGACGACGGCTCACATCTGCTCGTGATGGATCGCGACGGGACGGATCAGCGCGAGCTGCCTCTGCCCGGCGAGGGCAACGTCGGCGCGGTCCAGGTCTCCGAGCGCGGCGGACTGGTCGGCTACAGCTACTCCGATCGCGAGCTGAGCGACACCCAGGGGCGCGCGAGCGTGCTCGTGACCCAGTCGCTGAGCGGCGATGACGAACCGCAGATCATCGAGGTCGCCGGCGTGGAGGCCAGCGTCTTCGTCTGGCAGTTCGTGCCCGACAGTGCCGCGGTGCTGTTCATCGACTTCGACGGCGCGCTCTCTCTCCTCGACCGCTCGAGCGATGCCGGCGTCCAGTCCCTCGGCCTCGCTGCCACGATCCAGGGGATCTCGCGCGGCACGTACACGGCGATCGTCGAACGGCTCGACGGCGCGGTGGTCGAGCTCAACCTCGCTGACGGGTCGGAGCAGCCGCTCCCGGCATCCGATCCCGACTACGGCGCGGCCACCTCGATCACCCCGTATCCCGGTGGCACGCTCCGCCACGTCGTCGCCCGCGACGAGGCGGGTCTCCCGATCGGGCAGGCGGTCATCCGTGTCGACGACGACGGCGCGGCGACCCCGCTCGTCGAGGTCGCCTCCACCGACTCGATCCTGCAGGCGTGCGCGTCGCCGAGCGGCCAGTACGCGGCCGTGGTCATCGCGCCCGATCTGGCGAACAACCCGTACGACGGGATGCAGCTGCCGCTGCCCGAGGCGGTCGAGACGCACCTGATCGACATGGACTCGGGGAAGGAGCTCGTCGCCCTCACCGGGTTCGACGCCTCCTGGTGCCAGACGGCCCCGCGGTTCTGACATGTCTCGCGGCGCCGGCACCTCCCGCGGTTCTGAGATTCCCCGCGGTTCTGAGATTCCCCGCGGTTCTGAGATTCCCCGCGGTTCTGAGACTTCCCGCGGTTCCGACCTGACGCGCGGTGCTGAAACGTCCTCACCGGGCGCGCTGCGCCGTGCCCTCAGGGCCGAGCTGGGTGCCTCCGCCGTCGACGTCGCCCCCCGCCTCCTCGGGGGCGAGTTGCGCACCTTCGTCGCGACGTCGGCCGATGGCGTTCCGGTCGAGGTGCGCCTGCGTATCACCGAGGTCGAGGCGTACCACGGGCAGGGTACGGGGGAGATCCCCGATCCCGGATCGCACGCCCGGATGGGGCGCACGGCGCGCAACGCCACGATGTGGGGGGAGCCGGGGCACCTGTACGTGTATCTGAGTCACGGCATCCACTCCTGCGTCAACGTGGTGTGCGGGCCGGAGGGGCAGGGGGACGGCGTTCTGCTGCGGGCGGGAGAGGTGGTGGTCGGCGAGGATGCCGCAGCGCGTCGCCGCGGAGTGGACCTGCCTCTCGGACGCATCGCGCTGCGCGACCTCGCGCGCGGTCCCGGTCGTCTCGGCCAGGCTGTGGGGCTGCGCCATCCGCTGCATGACGGGATCGATGCGATCACGGGCGAGGAGCGGCACGGCGCACACGCCGAGCTCTGGCTGGGCGCGCAGCGGAGCGACGTCGCATCCGGTCCGCGGGTCGGGGTGGCCGGAGTCGCCGGGACCGGGGCGTTCCCCTGGCGCTTCTGGATCGACGCGGATCCGACGGTGTCGCCGTTCCGGTGGGGGCGTGGAGCGGCCGAGGCCGCAGCGCTCGGCACGCCACCCGTGCTAAACTGACTCTTTGTCTGCGCACACTCCTGTGCGCAGTTCGCGTGCTTCCCCCTCAGTGACCGAGAGATCGGGCGTGGCGGGGTCGCGTGCAGACAAGGGATCTTGGGTGGGGCCATCTGGCCTCACGGTAGAGAAGGAGTCACCATCATGGCAGCAGTGTGCCAGGTGACCGGAGCAGTTCCCGGCTTCGGTCACAACGTCTCGCACTCGCACCGCCGGACGAAGCGCCGCTTCGACCCGAACGTGCAGAAGAAGACCTATTTCGTGCCGTCGCTCGGTCGTAAGATCACGCTCAACGTGTCCGCCAAGGGCATCAAGGTGATCGACGTCCGCGGCATCGAGAACGTGGTCAAGGACCTCCAGGCGAAGGGTGTGAAGCTCTAATGGCCAAGAAGGCTCAGGACGTACGTCCGATCATCAAGCTGCGGTCGACGGCAGGTACGGGTTACACGTACGTGACGAAGAAGAACCGCCGCAACACCCCCGACCGCCTCGTGCTCAAGAAGTACGACCCGGTCATCCGTCAGCACGTCGAATTCCGAGAGGAGCGTTGATCAATGGCTAAGAAGAGCAAGATCGCTCGCAACGAGCAGCGCAAGGTCATCGTCGAGCGTTACGCCGAGCGTCGCGCCGAGCTGAAGAAGACCCTGGTCGACCCGAACGCCACCGACGAGGCCCGCGAGGCCGCACGCGTCGGCCTGCAGAAGCTGCCGCGCAACGCGTCGCCGGCTCGCGTGCGTTCGCGCGACGTCATCGACGGCCGCCCCCGTGGTGTCCTCACGAAGTTCGGCATCTCGCGTGTCCGCTTCCGTGACATGGCGCACCGTGGCGAGCTGCCCGGCGTGACCAAGTCGAGCTGGTAAGTCTCAGCAGACAGCCGAAAGGGGCGAGGATCTTCGGATCCTCGCCCCTTTCGCGTCCTCCGGCTCGCGCGCTCCCGCGCCGGCTCAGGCGAACGCGTGGCATCAGGCGAGTCAGCCATGAGGATGCCTGTTCTCGCGTGTTCGCCTGAACCCGCGGGGCGCATCTCGCGTGTGCGCCTGAACGCGCGCGTCACGCGACGGGAGTCGTGGTGTGTGCGACGGCCCAGCCGAGGGCGTCGTCGGCGATCTCCTCCCAGCCGTCCTGGCTGACCAGCCGGTGCGTGCGTCCGGGGTACTCCTTGTAGTCCACGACGGACGGGCTGCCGGAGGAGAGGTACTTCTTCACGATCGCGCGACCGATGGCCGGCGGCACGACATGGTCGATCTCGCCCGTGATCACATAGAGGGGAGCCCTGTCGGTGCGGGCGTAGTCGACGTGCGTGACGCCGCCCTTCTCGTCGAACGCGGAGGCGACGCCCTCGAAGAACACCCGGTTGTAGGAGTTCACCGCCGATTCCTCCCACAAGCGGTCGGACTCGGCGCGGCTCAGATCGTTGCCGAACGTGAAGTGGAAGTGGCGCTTCGAGAGCGGCTTGGCGCCGTTGCGACCGAACGGGTTCGAGAGGATCGGGGTGCCGGTCCACAGCGTCGACAGCGGGAGGGTCGTGATGCCTGCGGTCTGTCCGGGGGCGACCCCGACGTAGGCGGCGCCGACGCCGCGGTCGGCGAGCATCTGCGTGATCACACCGCCGAACGAGTGGCCCATGATGATCGGCTTGACGGGGAGGGCGCGGATGATGCGCTCGTAGTGGTCGACGATCTGCGTCAGGCCGATGCCCTTGAGCGCAGACGGGTCGCGGCGGACGTCTTCGACGGAGCGGTCGTCGATGCCGGGCCACCCCGGGACGATCACCTCGTGACCCTGCGCGCGGAAGCGCTCGGCCCAGGTGCTCCAGCTCGCGGGTGTCATCCACAGGCCGTGGATCAGGACGATGGGGGTCTTGTCGGTGGTGTTCATGTTCTTCTTCTCTCTGATTCGGCTCCCGCGGTCCGGGAGTGCGTTACTCTGATAGTAGACCGAACGTTCTATCTACCGCAACGTATTCCCGAAAGTCGTGAAGTCGTCGATCGGAAGCCGCGGTTCGGATGCCACGATGAGGGAGGACAGATCATGAACACCACGACGAAACGCCCCAGCCCCGCCCGTTCCCGGCTGATCGATGCGGCCACCCGCCTCTTCTACGCGGAGGGGATCCACACGGTCGGCGTCGACCGGGTGATCGAGGAGGCCGGGGTCACCCGCGCGACCCTCTACAAGCAGTTCGGCGGCAAGGAGAACCTCGTGCTCGCATACCTCGGAAACGAGGACGAGATGCTGCGGGCGATGTTCGCGCAGGCGGGAGACGCCGTCACCGATCCCGATGCGCTGCTCGACGCGGTGGTGCAGGGCATCGCCGCCGACATCCGCGAACGCCATACGCGTGGGTGTCCGTTCATCAACGCGGCGGCGGAGTATCCGGATGCCGACGGAGCCGTGCGCCGGCTCATCGACGAGCACAGGGAGTGGTTCCGCTCCACCCTCCAGGCGGTCGCCGCCTCGGCCGGTCTGGAGCGTCCGGAGGAGGTCGCCGCCTCCCTCGTCCTGCTGCGGGATGCCGCTCTGGTCGGCGGATATCTCGACGGGGAGGACCGCGTCGCGCCCGCCTTCGAGCGCACCGCCGGCGCGGTGATCGACGCGCACCGGCCCCGCGGAGAGGGTCGGAATCTGTGACTGGAGTGACGAAAGTGACGCGACACGCCCAGTAATTGCCCAAAACCCGCGAAATGACGCGGAAATGCGGGTGGTCGTTGATACATTCGAGGCGGTCACTAGACCAGGAGCATCCGCTCCGACACCCACAACGATGCGACGGGATCTCGTCGCTGGAGGATGACATGGCTGACAAGTCCATCACCAAGACCGAGCTCGTCGCGAGCATCGCAAGCGCCACGGGCCAGAGCCAGGCCACCGTCTCCGGTGTCCTCGACTCGCTGTTCGCCACGGTCTCCGACGCCGTTGCCAAGGGCAGCAAGGTCTCCATCCCGGGCTGGATCTCCTTCGAGCAGGTCGACACCGCTGCTCGCACGGGCCGCAACCCGCAGACCGGCGCCGAGATCAAGATCCCGGCCGGCAAGCGCGTCAAGGTGACCGCTGGCTCCAAGCTCAAGGCTGCCGTCAAGTAATCGACCGCACCTCTTCGAAGGCCGCTCCCGTTCCGACGGGGGCGGCCTTCGTGCTTTCTCCCCGCCGGGCGCGCCTAGGCTGGAGGGGTGAGTTCCCGCAGCGAGTCGACGAGTCGGATATCGGCGTATCGAGTCGCCGGGCTCGTCATCCTCCTCGTCGCCGCGATGGTCGCACTCGTGCTCGCGCTCCTCGTCGGCGGTGGCGCGAAGCCGCCGCTCCTGCAGGACCCCGGGCCGTTCGTGCTCTGGGGCACCCCCGTCGCCAAGCTCCTGATGAACATCGCGGGCGCCGTCATGCTCGGTTCGCTGGTGCTCGCGCTGTTCGGCCTCCGCGCGGGGGAGAGATCCTTCGACGCGGCACTGAACATCGCCTCGATCGGCGCCGCGGTCTTCACCGTCTCCGCGGGTCTCGCCGGGTTCCTCGCGTTCATGGCCGCCTTCAACCCGAAGCTCACGCTCGAGCGCGAGTTCGGCACGCAGCTCGGCCGATTCCTGCTGGAACTGCCGCTCGGTCAGTCCTGGCTCATCACCACGCTCTGCGGCGCGGTCATCACGGTGCTCGCGTTCGCCTGGCGTTCGTGGACGCCCACGCTCCTCACCGCGCTGCTCGCGGCCGCGTCCTTCCTGCCGCTCGCGACGCAGGGCCACGCCGGAGACCTGGCCGGGCACAACATCGCCGTCAACTCGATCCTCCTGCACACGATCGGCGCCGCGGTGTGGCTCGGCGGCCTCCTGCTCCTCATCCTGCTGCGGGGGAGGGGCGACGTCGACGCCGCGCGGCTGGTCGGCCGCTACTCGTCGCTCGCGATCGCCGCGTTCGCCGTCGTCGCCGTGTCCGGCGTCACGCGGTCGACTGTGGCCGTCGGCAGCTGGGATGCACTGTGGGCGACCCCGTACGGCTGGATCGTGCTCGCCAAGGTCGTGCTGCTGTGCGGGATGGGACTGCTGGGTGCCTGGTATCGCATCCGCCTCATCCCCAAGCTCGCAGGACCCCGTGCCGCGGGCTGGTTCTGGCTCCTGATCCTCTGCGAGGTCGCCCTGATGGGCCTCGCCTCCGGTGCCGCCGCCGCGCTGGCCCGCACCCCTCCGCCGACCGGCGAGACCGCCGCCTTCGCGCAGACCCCCGCGCAGATCCTGACCGGCGCGACCCTGCCTCCGGAGCTGACACTCGAGCGCTGGTTCACCGCCTGGGATTTCGACGTGCTCTGGCTCGTGGCTGCGGGCTTCGGCCTGTTCTTCTACCTCGCCGGTGTGCGACGCCTGCGGCTGCGCGGCGACCGCTGGCCGATCCATCGCACCGTGTTCTGGGTGCTCGGGATGCTGATGCTGGTCTGGGTGACCAGCGGGCCGCTCAACGCCTACCAGGAGTACCTGTTCAGCATCCACATGATGGGCCACATGATGCTGTCGATGGCCATCCCGCTGCTGATGGTCTCGGGTGCGCCCATCACGCTCGCGCTGCGTGCCATCCACAAGCGCGACGACGGCACCCGCGGCGGTCGCGAGTGGATCATGTGGGCCGTGCATTCGCCGTTCGCCCGTGTCGTCACGCACCCGTTCGTCGCGGCGGCGATCTTCATCCTGTCCCTCTGGGCCTTCTACTTCACCGACCTCGTGCGCTGGTCGATGTACGAGCACCTCGGTCACGAGTGGATGGTCATCCACTTCCTGCTCTCGGGCTACCTCTTCGTGATGAGCCTGATCGGTGCCGACCCGGTGCCCTACCGGCTGCCCTACCCCGGACGCCTCATCACCCTGATCGCCGTCATGGCGATGCACGCCTTCTTCGGCATCGCGATCATGATGCAGGAGGGGCTGATGGTCGCCGACTGGTTCGGGGCGATGGGCCGCGACTGGGGCGCGAGTCCGATGGAAGACCAGTACGTCGGCGGCGGCATCGCGTGGTCGATCGGCGAGATCCCGACCCTGATCCTCGCGATCACGGTCGCCATCCAGTGGAGTCGCAGCGACACCAAGCTGCAGCGTCGGCGTGACCGGCACGCCGACCGCACGGGTGACGCGGAGCTCGAGGAGTACAACGCCCAGCTCGCCGCCCTCGCCGAGCGCGACCAGAGGCGCGAGGAGCGCGGAGGCCGCTGACCGCGGCGAAACCCGGCTCCGTCAGTCGACGGGGGGCTCGCCGGGAGAGCCGACCCTGATCGCCGCCGACCCGTCGGGCAGGATCGAGATCGTGCCGTTGAGCTGGAACGGCACGTCTTCGGACAGCGGCTCGACGGAGCCGTCGAACAGGGAGCGGATCTCGACGTCGACGTGCGCGACGGCATTCGTGGTCGGGATCTGCCACTGCCCGCCGTCCGGGGCGACGGTGATCTGCGGCTGCGCCGCGATCGACCACTGGGGCGGAGAGGACAGGCGGTTCGTGACCCGGATGCCGAACGGGCACGCAGTCGGCTGGAGCACCTCCTGAGCGGTGCACTTGGTGAGGAAGTCCTCGACCCGCTCCTGCACGACATCGATGAACTCGTCCGTCGGCGTCGTCTGCACGTCGAGCGGCGTGACCGCGAGAGGGGTGTCGGCGAGCACCCCCTGACCGGATGAGGTCGAGATCGGAGTGTCCACCGTCACCGAGTACAGCCCCGGAGTGAACACGAGCAGGGGCAGCGGGTCGAGTGCGGCGGCGTCCACGCCATCGCTCGACACCTGGCGGCGGTCGACCTCGAACCCGTTCATCGCGAACTTGTCCGCACCGCGCACCGTCAGTTCGACGACGGCGAGAGGACTGGTGGTGAAGCGCCAGTTGGGGGTCACGCCGGCCCAGCCGTCCTGCGCGACCAGGAACGTGCTGGTGCCGGGATGGCCGGCCGCCTGGTAGCTGACGGTGACGGCCGTGCCCCCGTCGGCGGGCTTCTCGGACTCGACCTCGACATCGGTGAGCGGCGCGAGTGCGGAGCGGCGGAGCATCGCCTCGGACGCCGCCGGGTCGATGCCGGCCTTCTCGAGGGTCTCGCGGTCGATCGCGACGCCGGGCACGCGGAGCGCGTCGGCCGCGCGACCCGAGGAGAGCAGATCGAGATAGCGGACGACGAACGCCGAGGGGCCGTAGAACTGCTGGTAGAGGGTGGCGCCACCGGCGCCGAGAGCGGCGACGAGCACGAGGCCGACGACGGCGAGCATCGCCAGATCGACCCCCAGGCGCGCGCGCCTGGGCGCGCTCCTCCGGTCACGCACCATGGCGTCAGTCTAGGAGGGCGTCCTGAGGGGACGCCGAGCGTCGGCGGCCGTGCTCCGGCGGAGGGACGTAGCATGGGTGGCGCCCCGTTTCCGCCTGCTGCCCCTGTGAGTGCCGTGTCCCTTCCCGCCCTGTCCGAGGAGCAGCAAGAGCTCTTCCGACTCATCGAAGACACCGGCGAGCACGTCTTCATCACCGGGCGAGCCGGCACGGGGAAGTCGACGCTGCTTCAGCATTTCGCGGCGAACACCGAGAAGCAGATCGCGATCTGCGCACCCACCGGCGTCGCGGCGCTCAACGTCGAGGGTCAGACGATCCACTCGCTGTTCCGCCTGCCGATCGGACTGATCGGCGACGCCGACATCGACCAGAACGATGCGACCCGGCGCATCCTGAACGCGATCGAGACGCTCGTCATCGATGAGATCTCGATGGTGAACGCCGACCTGATGGATGCGATCGACCGTTCGCTGCGTCAGGCCAGGGGGCGTCGCGGCGAGCCCTTCGGCGGGGTGCAGGTGGTCATGTTCGGCGACCCCTACCAGCTCGCCCCCGTTCCGCCGCGTGGCGACGAGGCCCGCTACGTGCAGGACCACTACCGCTCGTTCTGGTTCTTCGATGCGAAGGTGTGGGCCGGCGGATCCGGGATCTCCGACCAGGAGGGCCTGTTCCAGGTCGACACGCGCGCAGAACTGCACGTGCGCGAGCTCGTGCAGATCCATCGGCAGTCCGATGACGGGTTCAAGTCGATGCTCAACGCCGTGCGTTACGGCCGGGTGACCGCCGAGATCGCCGGGGTGCTGAACACGCAGGGCGCGCGCACGCCGCCGGAGCCGGAGCCGGGTGAGGTGCCGATGATCACGCTCGCCACCCGCAACGACATCGTGAACAGCATCAACAGCCGCCACCTCGCGGCGCTGCCGGGCAAGGAGCAGACGGCGCGCGCCGAGGTCAGCGGCGACTTCGGACGCGGCGAGGCCTCGTTGCCAGCCGAGTCCGAGCTGAAGCTGAAGGTCGGAGCGCAGGTGATGTTCCTGCGCAACGACACGGCGATGTCGGGGGAGCCTCCTCGCTGGGTGAACGGCACCATCGGCACGGTGACGCGCATCCTCGGCAGCGCGGTGCGCGTCGACATCGACGGTGAGGAGGTCGATGTCGAACCCGCCGTCTGGGAACGATTCCGGTACGCCTACGACCAGAACACGAAGAAGCTCTCCCGCGACGTGGTGGCCGAGTTCACCCAGTTCCCGCTGCGGCTGGCCTGGGCGGTCACGATCCACAAGTCGCAGGGCAAGACCTATGAGCGCGCCATCATCGACCTCGGCTCCGGGGCGTTCGCACCGGGGCAGACGTATGTCGCCCTCAGCAGGCTGACCTCGCTCGAGGGGCTGTACCTGTCGCGGGCGCTGCGTCCTCGCGACATCCGCGTGGACGAAGACGTGCGTCGGTTCATGCGCGACGCCTGGCTCGCGGCGTCGACGCCCGAGCTCCCGAAAGCCTGAGTCCCCTCGGGCCCGGCTTCCCTCGGGCGGGCGAACCCGGTTCAGGCGGCGGCGCGGGCGCGGTCGAGGTCTTCGAACAGCTCGGTGTTGAAGCGGTAGGCGAGCAGAACCTCGTCGATCACGCGCTCGCGCTCGGCGTCGTCCCAGGGGGCGGCATCGAGCTGCTCGCGGTAGACGTCCTTGAAGGCGGAGGGGTCGGCGATGTCGTCGAAGAGATAGAAGCCGATGCCGTTGGTCTCGAAGCCGAAGCGTCGGGCCATCACGCGGCCGATGAAGATGCCGCCGGACAGATCGCCGAGGTAGCGGGTGTAGTGGTGCGCGACGAAGCCGCCGGCCCAGGTGGCCCCGACCTGACGGATGCGGTCGACGTAGCGCTGCGTGGTCGGCAGCGGAACGATCTGCGCGCGCCAGTCGGCGCCGAGCAGGAACTCGAGGTCGGCTTCGAGCGCCGGCAGGCGCGTGAGCTTGTCGCTGAGGAAGACGGCGGCCACCGGATCCTGGCGCATGCGCTCGCCGGCACCCTCCAGGGCCTCGTAGATGAAGTAATGCTGAGCGACGAGCGAGATGTAGTCCTCGCGTGAGCCCTCACCCTTCAGCAGGTCGGACATGAAGCCGGCGGTCTCGCTGCGGGAATGCGATCCGGACGAGCGCTCGCGCAGGGCGGCGGAGAAGGAGAGGATCTCGGACATTCCCTCAGTGTAAGGCTCGCCTTACCTGATGCGAAAGTCGGGAATCCCGGTCGTCGTCGCTCCGGTGATGTCTCAGGCGTGCGGGCGGGGCTCGACTCCGAGACGCGCGCACGCGGCGTCGTAGAGGGCGACGACCTCGCGGCGGACGGCCGGACGCTCCGTGATCGGTCCTCCGGGCCACGGGACACGCAGCTCGGAGACGACTCCGCCGTGTGTGATGTCCCACACCCCGGCGTCCCCGTCGAACCCGGTCATCACGGCATCCGTGATCTCGGCACCGGACGGGGTGACACCGGACGGCTCGGCGAACGCGCGAGCGATGAGGAGGTTGTCGTCGGTGTGGTCGCCGTTCATGTGGCGGAGGACGGCGGTGATCACATCGGAATCGAAGGCGTGGGGCACGCTCACAACTCTACGCACGGGCGAGAGGCCCGTCGCGGGGCCGACTTTCAGCATCCGCGCTCTAGACTCGGGAGACACGTCCTCGGGGGTTCCTTCCATGCAGCTTCTCTCGTCGCGCCGGTGGCGCGCCGCAACGGCCACTGCGGCCGTGCTCGCTCTCGTCCTCACCGGATGCTCGCCCGAAGACTCGTTCTCGTACACACCACCGGCTCAGGTCGACGGGCCGCTCCCGGACGACACGGTCGCCGCGATGCAGGCCGCCGTCGACAACGCGCTCGCCGCCTCCGGCGCTTCGGGCGCGATCGTCGGCGTGTGGGCACCGTGGAGCGGAAGCTGGGTGACCGGGATCGGCACGCAGGAGCGGGACGGCACCGGGGAGCTGTCGACCGACATGTCCTTCCGGATCGCCGACGTCACCCGACTGATGACCTGCGACGTCCTCTACGCCCTCGCCGACGAGGGAACGGTCGAGCTCGACGCGCTCGTCCCCGACTACGTCTCGGGCGTCGCCGACATGGAAGACGTCACGCTCGTCGACCTGTGCAACGGCACCAGTGGTGCGGGCTCGTCCGACGAGACCGTCAAGGGGGCCTGGCTGAACACTCCTGAGCGCATCTGGGCACCGCTGGAGCTCGCCGGCTACGGCCTCGCACGGGAACGACTGGCACCGCGCACGGCCTACCGCGACTCGGACGCCGGCTATCTGCTGCTGGGCCTCGCCCTCGAGCGCGCCTCGGGGAAGACGGCATCCGAGCTCATCGCCGAATACGTCTCGGCGCCCCTCGACCTCCCGAACACCTCGCTTCCGGGATCGGCGCCGGCGGCTCCTGGCACCGGCCCCGTGCTGAACGGCCACTACCTCAACCCGGTCGAAGGCGGCTACGACTGCGCCGCCCCGGTCGACATCACGACCCTCTCGGCGAGCTCCGGCTTCACGGACTCCGGTGCGGTGTCCACGATCACCGAACTCGGTCGCTACGCCCAGGCGGAGGCCACGCAGGCGCTGCGTACCAAGGAGAAGCCGGATCGCTTCGGCGCCCCGCTCCCGGCCGCCGACGGCGCCCCGTCCTGGTACCAGTCCACCGGAGGCGCCTATCTGGTCGGGTCGATGATCGGTCAGCACGGTTGGGCTCCCGGTTACGCCACGGCGGCATACTCCGACCCGGCGACCGGGTTCACGGTGGCCGTCGTGCTGAACAACTCGACGACGGGTGCGCAGTTCGCCCAGCAGCTCTCCTGGGAGCTCGCCGCGATCGCATCGAAGGCACCTGCCGCCGACGGTCAGACGGCGCCGGAGTTCGGCCTCCCGTTCACCGCGGAGCAGTACCACCAGGCGATCATCGACGCCGCGATCCCCTGCGTGGCGCCCCCGGCCGCGGAGTGATCCCGGCCTGAGCGGGCGGCCGCGCGAAGGAGCGACGATGGCGATCATCGACAATGCGATCTACGTGGACGGCGTCCGCACCGAGAATCCGCGTAGTCTCAGCGAGACCTTCGAGCGCATGCGCGAGCGCGGCGGCATGGGGTGGATCGGCCTCTACCGGCCGAGTGAGCAGGAGATCCGCGAGGTCGCCGACGAGTTCGGCATCCACGCCCTCGTCGTGGAGGACGCGCTCTCCGGTCACCAGCGCGCCAAGCTCGAGCGCTACGGCGAGGTGCTGTTCATGGTGCTGCGCCCGGCCCGCTATCTCGACGACGTCGAGGAGGTCGAGTTCGGCGAGGTGCATGTGCTCGTCGGCCCCGACTTCGTGGTGACGATCCGGCACGCGGAGTCCCCCGACCTGGGCCGGGTCCGGCGGCGGCTGGAGGCCGACCCCGCGCTGCTCGCCCATGGTCCCGAGGCCGTGCTGTACGCCATCCTCGACGAGGTCGTCGACGAGTACACACCGGTTCTCGCCGGACTCGAGAACGACATCGACGAGATCGAGAGCCAGCTGTTCGAAGAGGACACCGATGCCACGCAGCGCATCTACGACCTGGGCAGGGAGGTCATCGACTTCCAGCGCGCCACGCAGCCGCTGTCCGGCATGCTGGAGGCGTTGCTGCGGGGGTCGGACAAGTACCACGTGAGCGAGGAGCTGCTGCGGTACCTCCGCGACGTGCTCGATCACACACTGCGCGTGAGCGACCGCGCGACGACGTTCCGCACCGTGCTCGACAACGCCCTCACGGTGGAGTCGACGATCGTCGCGCGTCGGCAGAACGAGGAGATGCGGCGGATGACGGAGCTCAGCATCCGCCAGAACGACGAGGTCAAGAAGATCTCGGGCTGGGCGGCGATCCTGTTCGCCCCGACGCTGGTCGGCACGATCTACGGCATGAACTTCGATCACATGCCGGAGCTGCACTGGATGCTCGGCTATCCCATGGCGGTGGGGCTGATGATCGCCCTCGGCTTCGGCCTCTACGCGGCGTTCAAGCGCAAGGGCTGGCTGTAGGACTGTCCGGATCCCTGCGAACACTGGCCGTGCGGCATCTTGTCCCGGTTCGACGTGACGGGCACGATGAGCGCATGAACACACCCACCGCCACGGCTCTGCTCGTCATCGACGCGCAGGAGTCGTTCCGTCGACGAAGCGATGACTGGGAGCGCACCGCGAACCCCGCGGTGCTCGACAACATCGCTCTCCTCGTCGCCCACGCCCGCGACACCGGAGACCAGGTGGTGTGGATCACCCACTCCGAGCCGGGCAGCGGAGGCGTGTTCGACCCTGCACAGGGATTCGTGCGCGTGATCGACCGGTTCGCACCGCGGGAGTCCGAGCCCGCCCTCGTGAAGACCACCATCAACGCCTTCGGGTCGACCGATCTCGAGGAGCAGCTGCGCCGGGCCGGCGTCGGCCGCGTCGTGATCTGCGGCATCCGCACCGAGCAGTGCTGCGAGACCACGGCGCGCGTGGCCGCCGATCTCGGGTTCGACGTCGAGTTCGTCACGGATGCGACCACGACCTCGGCCATCCCGGAGCGGGGTGCGCTCGCCGCCGTCTCCGGGGAGGACATCATGCGCCGCACCGAGAGCATCCTCGCGGCGCGCGGCTTCGCCACGATCACGAGCACGCGGGAACGGGTCGGAGCGGTCGCGAGGTAGGCGCCCGTCCCCGCACTCTCTCGATCGAGCGCGTCAGTCCGCGTTGTCGTCCGCGGTGTCGGCCGTGGTGTCGTCCTCGGTGTCGGCCTCGGGCATCCCGGGCCCGGGTCCCGGACGCACCGGTGCCTCCGGAGCGATGTCGATGCGGGTGTTGCCGTCGTGCTCGCTGACCTCGATGCGGGGCGCGGCATCGGCCTCCGTGGCATCCGGCGCCGCGGTGAGCTGGTCGTGACGCTTCTCGGCGCTCGTCATCCCGTCGTCGGGTGTGTGGTCCGGGGTGTTCTCAGGCGTGCTCATGGGTCTCCTTCTGATCGTCGACGGCGTCGCCGTCGGGGTGGTGGCCGTTCCGCTTCTCCGCGTGCTTCCTGCTCCATCGTGCGAGCACGTACAGCACACCGCCGACGGCGAGCAGGATCGCACCGAAGAGCCAGACGGCCGGGCGCTGCTGGGTGAGGAGCAGGACGCACGATGCGGCGCCGAGGACGGGGACGAAGCTCCACACGCGGAAATGGTCGTGCGCGACGTGGTCTCGCCGCAGGACGAGCACGGACACGTTCACACTGAGGAAGACGAACAGGAGCAGCAGGACGACCGTCTCGGCGAGGGTGGCCAGATCGCCGACGAGAGTCAGGCCCATGGCGACGAGGGTCGTGACGAGGATCGCCACCCACGGTGTCTTCCGCTTCGGGAGCACGCGCCCGAGCACCGCGGGCAGCAGGTTCTGCTCGGCCATCCCGTAGGTGAGGCGGCTGACCATGATCATCGTCAGCAGGGCGCCGTTCGCGACCGCGACGAGAGCGATCAGGCTGAACAGCCAGGAGGGGATGCTGACGCCGGTGGCTTCCACGACCGCGAGCAGCGGGCCGCTCGAGTCCTGCAGCTCGGAGGCGGGCAGGGCGATCGAGCTCGCGAGCCCCACGAGGACGTACACGGCGCCGGCCGTGAACAACGCGGCGAAGAGAGCCCGCGGATACGTGCGGCGAGGATCCTTCACCTCTTCGATCATGTTCGCGGAGGTCTCGAAGCCGACGAACGAGTAGTAGGCGATCACCGCTCCGGAGAGCACCGCGACGGCGACGTTCGCCTCCTCCGGTGCCTCGACGACACGGGAGACGTCTCCGCCCCCGCCCCCGACGAAGAGCGCGACCACGACGACGACGATGACCAGGCCGCTGAGCTCGATCGCCGTCATGACGAGATTGGCGCCCATCGATTCGCGGATGCCGCGCGCGTTCAGCAGGCCGACCACGGCGAGGAAGACGATGGCGACCGGGATGGTCGGCAGGTCGAAGAACGTCCCCAGGTAGTCGCCGGCGAAGGCGATGGCGAGTCCGGCCGCGCTCGTCACGCCCGCCGCCAGCATGCTGAAGCCGACCAGGAACGACACCAGGGGGCTGTGGAAAGCGCGCTCGGCGAATACGGCCGCTCCTCCGGCGCGGGGGTACTTGGTGACGAGTTCCGCATACGAGCCTGCGGTCAGCAGCGCGAGCAGCAGCGCCAGGAGCAGGGGCGCCCACAGCATCCCTCCCACCTTCGCGGACAGCACACCCATGAGGGCGTAGATGCCGGCACCCAGCACATCGCCGAGGATGAAGGCGAAGAGGAGAGGGCCGGTGATGGCCCGCCGCAGCCGGGTCGGATCGTCGGCGCGCGGCGCGGTCTCGGTCGTCATCCCTGCACGCTACGGGCCTGCGGGAGCACCGGCCACGGGGTTGACAGCGCCGATCCGGACCGGCGCAGGCCATTGCCCCGGCAGCGGCATCCGTGATTTGATCCGGAGCATCGTGAGCACCCACACCGTCTTCAACCAGGCCCCGCCGCGCGTCGACATCGACGAGTTCGGGGCGAACATCGCGCTCGTCGAGGCCGTGCGGCAGCAGGGCGCCGACGGGGCGAGCGCGGCGCTGCACGCCACCGGCCGCCGCGTCGGGTCGGCTGCCTTCCAGGACGACGCCGCGCGGGCGAACCGCAACGAGCCCGTGCTGCACACGCACGACCGCTGGGGGCGCCGCCTGGACGAGGTCGAGTACGACCCCGCCTACCATCGCGTGATCGGTGCGGCCGTCGCCGACGGGGCGCATACCGCCGCGTTCGCCGATCCGCATCCCGGCGCGAGCGTGGTCAGGGCCGCCACGTTCATGCTCTACGCGCAGGTCGAGCCCGGCCATGCCTGTCCCGTGTCGATGACGCACTCCGCGGTCCCGGTGGTCGCGCAGCATCCGCAACTGGCGCAGGAATGGATGCCGCGGCTGCTGTCGCGCACCTATGACCCGGCGCTGCGCCCGGGCAAGCCCGGTGCGCTGTTCGGCATGGCGATGACCGAGAAGCAGGGGGGATCGGACGTGCGGGCGAACACCACCGCCGCGGTGCCGCTCGGCGGCGGGCGATACGCACTCACCGGGCACAAGTGGTTCTGCTCCGCCCCGATGTCGGATGCCTTCCTCGTGCTGGCGCGGGCACCGGGCGGGCTGTCGTGCTTCCTGATGCCGCGGCTGCTCGACGACGGCTCCCGCAACGGCCTGCGGTTCCAGCGGCTCAAGGACAAGCTGGGCAACCGGTCGAACGCGTCGAGCGAGGTGGAGTACGAGCAGGCGGAGGCGACGCTCGTGGGCGAGGAGGGGCGCGGGGTGCGCACCATCATCGACATGGTCACCCGCACCAGGCTCGACTCGATGCTGGGTTCCCTCGCCGGGATGCGGCAGGGCGTCGCCGAGGCTGCCTGGCATGCGAGGCACCGATCGGCGTTCGGGCGCACGCTGATCGATCAGCCGGCGATGACCGCCGTGATCGCCGACCTGCAGCTCGAGGTCGAGGCCGGCACCGCCGTCGCGCTGCGGCTGGCGCGCGCCTACGACGTCGATGCCTCCGCGCAGGACGCGGCCTTCCGCCGGCTGGCGACCGCCGTGATGAAGTACTGGGTGTGCAAGCGTGCTCCGGCCCACGCGGCGGAAGCGCTCGAGTGTCTCGGCGGCAACGGCATCACGACCGACTGGCCGCTGGAGATGCGGTACCGCGAGCAGCCGGTGATGGCGATCTGGGAGGGCTCCGGCAACGTGATCGCGTTGGATGTGCTGCGCGCGATCGCCCGTGAGCCGGAGTCGCTGGAGGCGTTCGACGCCGAGGTGTCGACCGTGCGGGGAGCGGATCCGCGCTTCGACCGGCATCTCCAGGAAACCAGGGCGCTGGTCCGGGGACTCGCGGAGGATCCAGCGCCGGAGGCATCGGCGCGTCGTCTCGTCGAGGCGCTCGCCCTGACGCTGTCCGCCTCGCAGTTGCTGCGGACGGCTCCGTCGGAAGTGGCGGAGGGATTCATCGCCGCGCGCCTGGGTGGTGTCCCCGGCCTGTTCGGAGCGCTCCCGCCGGGCGTGGCCGTCGCCGCGATCGCCGCTCGCGCCTGATTCAGCGAATTCACAGAATTTCCGCGCGGCCTCCCGATATTCCGGAACGCGCAGCGATAGCGTCGGTGCCGCACGAGGGGTGCGTCGGCCGGGGTGCGCGGGCAAACGGGTGGCTTCCTCTCTCTCGAATCCCCAGACAAAAGGGCTCTCTCATGACCGGTACAGCACGTAAGGCGCTCGCAGAAGCGGTCGCCACCTTCCTCTTCGTCCTCGCGATCATCGCGGCGGTGAACAGCGGCAGCCCGCTGACTCCGCTCGCGATCGGCTTCACCCTGATGGTGCTCGTGTTCTCCACGGGTCACATCTCGGGTGCCCACCTCAACCCGGCCGTCTCGGTCGGCGTGTTCCTGCGCGGCGGCCTCAGCGTCGCCGACTTCATCGCCTACCTCATCGCCCAGTTCGTCGGTGGCGCGGTGGCCGCGCTCGTCAGCATGGCCGTGTGGCCGGTCGGCGAGAAGGCCATGGTCATCGAGGTCGGTCCGGCGTTCCTCGTCGAGGCGCTGTTCACGCTGATCCTGGTGTGGGTCGTGCTCAACACGGCCACCTCGAAGGACACCGCGGGCAACTCCTTCTACGGTCTCGCGATCGGTGCCACCGTGTTCGTCGGTGCGGCCACCGTCGGCTCGATCTCGGGCGGCGGCTTCAACCCGGCCGTCGCACTCGGTCTCTCGGTCAGCGGGCACTTCGACTGGAGCTCGCTGTGGCTCTACATCGTCGCCCCGGTCGTCGGCGCCGTGATCGCCGCGATCCTTTTCCGCGTGCTCAACACGGACGACGCGAAGAAGATCGCCGCCGCCGAGTAATCCTCGCCGCAAGGCAGAAGCGCCGCGCCCTGTTCGGGCGCGGCGCTTCTGCGTTCGGCGGCGCCGACGTCAGAACCTGATGGCCTTGCCGACGTTCATGAGCGAGTCGGCGGCGATAATCCCGGCGCCGACCAGCGCCATCTCCTGCTCGCCCTTCTCGCCGCGGTGCTTCACCCACGCCACGCGCACCACCAGCGCCGCCAGCACCAGCCAGCCGGCGTTCGCGGTGGCCACGAGCAGACCCGTCGCCAACAGCACGCCCATCTGGCGCTTGGATCCGCCGAGGAACTGGATGAGCGCGCCGGGGATCGCCCACAGCGCCATGGTCAGAGCCACCTGCGGATCGGAGATGCCGACCGAGATCGTGTCGGCGAACACCGTCGAGGACGGCGGGATCTTGCCGTCCTCGAACAGCCCCTGCCAGGAGATGGCCACGACGCCGATCGCGACGACGATCGCGACGAGCGATGCCTTCAACTGTTCGCGGCGACCGGCGAGCTCGTACGCCTTCCACGGGCGCGCCTCCCGGCGCAGGATCCAGCCGGCCTTGTAGTCGTAGCCCATGTCAGCGAATGCCGGTCCCGTCGCCGAGCAGTAGGCGACGAGGATGAGCAGCGGAACCTCCGGCATCTGGAGGAACAGGCCCACGATCAGGAAGATCAGCGTCACCGCGAAGGCGGGGAACCATCCCGCGTGCATCGCCGCGAGCCCCACGATCAGCTCGTGGACGATCGCGGCGAAGCCGGCGAACAGCACGAACCCGATCAGCGCCGGGATCGACAGCTCGGACGCCGCGCCTCCGATGAGGGCGATCAGCAGCGCCCCGGCGACGAAGGCCGCGTACCCGGTGGCCAATGCGCGACCGAGCCGGCGACCCGAGATCGTGTAGTCGAGCGTCTCGTCCAGCTGGATGGCCGCCGTCTGACGCACCTCCTCGGCGCGCTGCCGTCTGGTGCGTGCGCCCACGATGATCCACACCACCTGGAGCAGCGCGATGACCCCGGCGCCGATCATCACGCCGTGGGGGATGTACAGCGCCCCCAGGTTCACGCCGAGCAGGGCGGGAGCGTACTGCGAGATGATCAGCCCGACCGCGAACATCAGCAGCGCCCACACGTTGCCGATCAGCGCGACCCCGGCCGCGGACATCGGGAGGGCGAACAGCGAGCCGACGATGCCGACCACGCCTCCGCCCACGAGGATGAGTGCGCGCCGACCGCCCTCCGACCCGGCCTTGATGGTCTCGGCCGCTGCGACGCCGGGAGGCCAGGCCGCCGACGCCGGCAGGAACTTCGAGCCGAACGCCTTGTAGAGGATGAACACGTCGATGAGCACGCCCAGCGAGGCGCCCAGCAGCATCGGCCACACCAGCTCCGGTCTGCCGAGGGCCCAGGGGATCGCGATGGGGGCGAGGATGCCGTTGGCCGCGGCGAACGTGGCCGCCGAGATCGCCGATTGGATGAGGTTCTGCCGGTGCTTGCTGCGGAACTTCGCGAAGCCGAAGAACGCGATGCGCCCGAGGAGCATGGCGATCACGGCGCCGATGACGCTGGTGTTCGCCGAGATGCCCAGCGTCGTGATGAGGTGGACCCCGATCACGGCGCCGAGGACGCTCAGGACGATCGTGACGACGAGGGTGAGCGGTTGGAACGCGCGAGGGTGGGCCTCCACGGATTCCTGCTCTGTGGATGGTGAGTGTGTCATTGACGGACTTTCTGCAGAATGCCGACGCGGGCTTCATCGCCCGCGGTTGCCCCTCAGCGGGCGGTGTTCAGCTCTGGAACCGGGCGAGGCTCCCGTACCGGGCGACGAGGCTCTCGTACTCGTCGGCATCGTAGAAGGACAGGCGTCCCTCGGTGAACTGCTTCGCGGTCTCGACCACGAAGCGGGTCGCCTCCAGCAGCGCCGGCTCATAGCTGGCCCCCGTGGAGGATCCGGGCACGACGGACGCGGCCGTGAGTGCGACGCCGACGACCGGAGCGCTCGTGGCGACGGTCGGCTGCATGATGGAGTTGAAGTGGCGGTAGCCGTTGTCGTACGGCGTGATGTCCTGCTGTGCGAGCGGGAACGTGCGTGCGGGGGCTCCCGTCGCGTACTCGAGCACCGTCAGCAGCCCGGGGGCGACCGGAAGCAGGTAGCCCTGCATCGCGGTGGCCGAGATGGCGACACCGGCATGGTTGATCAGCCGATTGCCCTTGGAGGCATCGATCGACAGTATCGCGTCCATCGCCGTGTCGACCTCGTACTCGTTGAGCGTCGCCGATGACACGGGCATGCCCATGAAGTCGACCGGCTCGCGGGGGGTGATGCTCACATGCGTGGCGATATGCGTGGTGACGATGACGTCTCCGCGCAGCTGCACGCCCGCTTCCGCCAGCCGCAGCAGTCGGAGCGCGGCGGCGATCGCGACCGTGGAGCCGTCGGCGTCCGAGACGGAGCCGATCCGGTCCGGCTGCGCCTGCTGCGCTCCGAGACGCCCGACGATGCCGAGCGTCGGCGCACTCCCGCCTGCGAGGGTCCCTTCCGTGCCCGGGAGCACCACCCTCACGAAGTCGCACATCCGGCTGGTGTCCTCCGGCGCTTCGTAGGGGACGGGGGTGATCGCGATCTGCGCCCGTGCGGCACCGACGCTCCGCAGCAGCGCGGCGATCCGTTCGCCGTCCAGCCGCGGGTCGTCCATGAGCTCGGTGACCTCCTGGATCTCTCGGGCACCCATCAGCGCACCGCCCCGCGGATCTCGTCGAGACGGAACGACTCGTCGACCGGGAGGGCACGCGCCTCGGCGCCGTGGCGGAACACGAGTCCCTCACGATCGCCGAGGATGCGGGCGTGATCGCCCGTGACCCACAGCGCGCAGCCCTCGCGGAGCGCGAGCACCTCCTCGGCGGGGTTCAGCGCGAGGAACTCGCCCAGCCGCTCCTCCCTGCTCTCGCCGTTGTGGCCTGCGGGCTTGCCGGGGATGAAGTGCGGGTTCATCTGGAAGGGGACGAGGCCCAGCGCCGCGAACGAGGGCGGTTCGACGATCGGCATGTCGTTGGTGGTGCGGATCGACGGGGTGGCGACGTTCGTCCCCGCGCTCCATCCCACGTACGCGGCGTCGCCGGACGTGACGCGCCGGCGGATCTCGTCGAGCAGCCCCGCGGCGGCGAGCCGGTGCAGCAGCGCGAACGTGTTGCCTCCCGCCACGGCGATGACCTGCGCCTCGCGCACGGCCTCGATCGGGTCGTCCAGCCGGTGGATGGAGGTGAGTTCGACCCCGTGGGCGGCGAACGCCGGTGCGGCGAGCGACTCGTACGCATCGAAGGACGTCGACACGGCGGCGTAGGGGATCAGCACGGCCCGCGTCGGCGTCGGCCGTCCCTCCTGCGCGCCGAGCACGAGGGCGAGCTGGTCTGCGGCGTGCTCGAGATATCCGAGGTCGTCCTTGCGCGAACTGCTCATCAGGAGGGCGCGGATCATGCTGATTCCTTTCCGGCGAACGCCGTGATCTCTGCGACGAGACGGTCGATCTCGTCGATGGTGTTGAAGTAGTGCACGGACGCCCTGGCCATCGACGAGATGCCGTAGGAGGTCAGGATCGGAGTGGCCATGAAGTGGCCGGCCTCGATGATGATGCCGCGGCTCTCGAGATGGTCGGTGAGCTCGCGCGGATCCACCCCTGCGACGTTGAACGGGATGATGCTGAGCCGGTTCTCGTCCGAAGGTCCGTAGACCTCCGCCCCGGGGATGCTGCGGATGCCGCGGACGGCGGCTCCGGTCAGCTCGACGACGCGCGCGTGGATGGTGTCGATCCCGAGGCGCTCGGCGACCTCGACGGCCGCGCCCAGCGCGAGGATCGCGGGAACGTTCGGCGATCCCGCCTCGAAGCGCCTGGCCGTGTCGGGGAGACGGATCGAGCCGTCCTCCTGTGTGGCGTTCCACCATCCCGCCAGCGCGGGGACCAGGTCAGGGACGAGGTGGCGGCGCACGGCCAGGATGCCGGAGCCCTCGATGCCGCGAAGTCCCTTCCGGCTGCACGCGGAGACGAAGTCCGCCTGCCATGAGGAGAAGCCGAGCGGGAGCATGCCGATCGCCTGTGCCGCGTTGACGTGGGTGAGCACACCGGCCGCGGCGGCGATCCGGCAGATCTCGGCGACGGGCTGCGTCGCCCCGGTCACGTTCGAGAGGGCGACGAAGGTGATCAGGCGCGTGCGGGGCGTGATCGCTGCGCCCAGACGCTCCGGGTCGAGCATCCCATCGGCCCCTGCCGCGAACGGGACCACGCGGATCCCGACCTCGGCTTCCAGCATCCGCCAGATCGCGACGTTGCTGAGCATCTCCGTATCCGGGACGATCACCTCGTCTCCGGGCTGCCACCGGATGCCGCGGGCGACCAGGCTGATCGATTCGGTGCCGTTGCGGGTGAAGGCGATCTCCTCGGGCTGCGCGTGCAGGAAACCGGCGACCGCGGCGCGCACCTGCTCGATGCGTTCGTACACCTCGCGGCGCAGGCTGGGCAGATACGGCCCCTCGACGGCCGTGCGCCGGAGGTACGCGACCGCCGCGTCCACGGCTTCGGGAACGGGGGGTGCGGCGGCAGCGGTGTCGAAATACGCGGAGGGGGGCACGGCGGCATCTGCCAGGTCGTCGGGAAGCATGGTCTCTTTCCACTTCGTCGGGGTACTGCTGAAGCAAGATTCCGGGGGCGGAGACGTGGGGACAATACTCATCCCGCTATGCGGGATGATGAGGGCATGGCTGATCAGCTGGGCAGCGTGACCCGTGCCCTCGAGACCCTCCGTCTGTTCGACGGCGCGCGCCACTCGCTGAGCGTCACCGAGCTGGCGGCACTGTTGGGGTGCTCGACCTCGACGGCGCAGCGGACCATCGCCACGCTCGCCGAGCAGCACTTCCTCCGCCGCGACGACGAGACCCGCACCTACCGTCTCGGCGCCTCGGTGCTGCACCTGTCACGCGCCTGGCGGAGCGCAGCCTCCCTCGGCAGCCTCGCCCGGCCCGTGCTGGAGAGGTTGGCGCACGACACCGGCCTCAACACGACCTTCGCCGTACCCGATCACGCCCACATGCGCGTCGTGCTGTCGATCGACGGCGCCGAAGGCCCGCTGCGCGACTATCCGATGGCCAGCGAGCTGTTCCCCGCCCATGCGGGTGCCATCTCCAAGGCCTACTACGCGCAGCTGCCGCACGACCTGAGGGCGCGCTTCATCGGCGAGCGACCGATGGCGCGCTTCACGGCGGAGACCAAGACGGATCCGAAGCAGCTCGAGGAGGACTTCCTCGACATCCGTGCCCGGGGGTACTGCCATTCTCGCGGCGAGTACGACACGAACGTCTCGGCGCTGGCCGCACCGGTGTGGATGGGCAAGGAGCCGCTCGGGGCGATCGCGCTCTCCTCGCTGTCGGAGCTGGTCGTGCACCCCTCGCTCGTCGACGCCCTCCTCGCCGCCACCGGCGAGCTCGGGCGTCTGCTGACCCGCGAGGTGTGACCGGCTGGCCCGCGGCGGAGACAGGTGCGGTGCGGCGCGGTGCGGGTGATCGTGATGACTCCCACCTTCGTCGCCGCGACCGTCAGCTGATCGGACCCGCGGGAGTCGTCGAGAGCACGATCTTCCCGGTCGCATGGCCGGACATCGACCGCGTGTACGCCTCGCGCACGTCCTCCAGCGGATGCACGGAGTCGATCGGCAGTTCCACGGCGCCGTCGGCGATCAGCTGAGCGATCCCGCGGAGTTCGCACGCCCCGGCGGAAGCCCCGCCGACGCCACGGATCGGATGCCGTGCTCGGGCGTCGTAGTCGGCGATCGAGTTGATCCGGTCCGCCGGAACGCCGAGCGCGAGGGCCAGGTCGACCGTGCCGTGGCCGACGGTGTCGAGCACGGTCGTGATCCCGTCCGGTGCGGCGATGCGGAGCGCGTCGGCGAGACCGTCGCCGTAGGACAGGGGCTCGATCCCGAGTCGACGCAGCAGTGCGTGGTTGCCCGGACCGGCGGTCCCGAGGACGCGTGCGCCCTGCCGCGCGCAGAGCTGGGCGGTGAGGATGCCGACGCCGCCGGCGGCGCCGCTGACCAGCACCACGTCGCCAGGGATGATGCGCTGCGACGCCACGCTCGCGACCGCCGTGCGGCCGGTGACGTTGAGAGCGCCGGCTTCCGGGAGCGAGAGGCCGACGGGAACGCGGACGAGCCGGGCAGGATCGATCACGAGGTGATCCGCCTGCGCGTGATAGCGCAGCCCGCCGAACACGGCCTCGCCGATCCGCCATCCGTCGACGCTGTCACCGAGGCCTTCGATCGTGCCGGAGAAGTCGTAGCCGTTGCCCGATGGCAGGCTCCGCTCGTAAGGGTCGTGCATCGGCTGACCGCTGAAGAGCTTCCAGTCCACGGGGTTCACCCCGGCTGCGGCGACGCGCACGAGCACCTCGCCGGGCGCGGGAAGGGGGATGGCGCGACGCTCGATCTCGAGCACCTCGGGCCCGCCGAACCGGCGGAACACGACGCGTCTCGATGCGGTGTCCGCCGGTTCCGGTGTCATGGGGTCAGCCTAGGAGCGGGAGAGCGCGGCGGACGTCAGCCGACGCCGACGGACGCGGTGGGCGCTTCCTCCGCGGCCACGGTGTGGACGCCCCGGGCACGCGCGGCCGCGACGACCATCACGACGAGCGCGATGCCGGTGAGGATCGCCCCCATCCAGATCGGGGCGGTGTAGCCGAGCCCGGCCGAGATGCCGATTCCGCCGGCCCAGGCGCCGAGCGCGTTGCCGATGTTGAAGGCGCCGATGTTGGCGCCTGAGGCCAGGGTGGGAGCTCCGCCCGCGTAGCGCATGACGCGGCTCTGCAGCCCTGGCACCGTGCCGAATCCGAAGCCGCCCATCAGGAACAGGGCGACGATCGTGGCGATTCCGGACTGCGCCGATACCGAGAACAGGGCCAGGACGACCACCAGTGCGGCGATGAAGACGACCAGGGTGCGGTCGATCGCGCGGTCGGCGAGGCGTCCGCCCAGCCAGTTGCCGAGCACGAGTCCGGCGCCGAACAGCACGAGCAGCCACGGCACGGCTGAGCTCGCGAAGCCGCTCACCTCGGTGAGCGTGTAGGCGATGTAGGTGAAGGCCCCGAACATCCCGCCGAACGCGAGGATCGTGACGACGAGCGAGAACCACACCTGACCGGAGCGGAAGGCGGCGAGCTCGCTGCGGAGGCTGACCTGCGCGGTCGGGCGGGGGAGACGCGGCACGAGCGCGGCGATGCCGATGAAGGCCAGCACGCCGATGCCGGAGATCGCCCAGAAGGTCGAGCGCCAGCCCAGCTCCTGGCCGAGGAAGGTGCCGAACGGCACGCCGAAGACGTTCGCGGCGGTGAGGCCGGTGAACATGATCGCGATGGCGCCGGCCTTCTTCTCGGGGGCGACGAGGCCGGCGGCGACGACCGATCCGATACCGAAGAACGCGCCGTGGCAGAGCGCGGCGATGATGCGGCCGAGCATCGCCGTGCCGTAGTCGTCGGCGAGGGCGGTGAGCACGTTGCCGATGATGAACAGCACGATGAGGCCGAGCAGCACGGGCTTCTTGGGCAGCCGGGTGGCCGCGGCGGTGAGCACGAGCGCGCCGACGACGACGGCCAGCGCGTAGCCGGAGATGAGCCAGCCGGCGGCGGACTCGGTGACACCGAAGTCGTGGGCGACCTCGGGCAGCAGGCCCATGATGACGAACTCGGTGAGTCCGATGCCGAACGCCCCGATGGCGAGGGCGATCAGTCCTAGAGGCATGACGATTCTCCTGGTACATTGGTGGGGATACTTGCAGACGCCGCATATTGCGCGTCGAAGCATAATGATTGCACACGCAAGTATCCAGCGCAAGCAACTATTTCGGAGGATGGCCATGGGTATCGGTGACGACGCGGTCGAGGTGCGCGCCCAGGGGTGGCGGACCCTCGCCGCCCTGCATGGCCTGATCGAGACCGCGCTCGAACGCAGCCTTGCCGAGGCCGTCGAGCTGTCCGTGGTCGAGTACACCGTGCTCGACGCGCTCGCCCGACAGGACGGGTGGCACATGCGCATGCAGCAGCTCGCCCGCGCCGCGGCCCTGAGCCCCAGCGCCACGACCCGGCTCGTGAACCGCCTCGAAGACCGCGGGCTCCTCACCCGCATCCTCTGCGTCGACGACCGCCGTGGCATCTACACCGAGCTCACCCCCGCAGGCCGTGAGCTCTACGAGCGCGCCCACCCGATCCACGACGACACCCTCGAGCAGGTGCTCGAAGACGCGGCGGCGCAGCCGGAACTGGCACCCGTGGTCGAGGCGCTGCACGGCGTCGCCCTGCCGGCGCTCGCCGCGGGCTGAGCCGAGGAGCCTCACCCCTGAGCATCCCGATATGGGAGATTGAGGGGGATGAACGACACGAGATCGCCCCGCCGCATCCTCTTCGTCGGATACGGGAAGCTCGCCGCGAGGCTCGCACCGCGACTTCTCGAACGGGGGGACGAGATCGTCGCACTCCGGCGCAGCGATGGCACCCTGCCCGCGGGCGTCGTCGGGATCCGGGCCGATCTGTCGAGACCGCTCGCGGCACCGCTGCCCGCGGTCGATGCGATGCTCGTCACTCTTCCGCCCGGCGATACCGTGACCGCCTCCCGCGCGGCGCTGACGCACCTCGCGGAGGCTCTTCCCGCCGTGCCCTCGCGTGTCGTGTTCGTGTCGTCCACGGGGGTGTTCGAGGGGGCCCGCATCGCGCATCCGGTCACAGAGTCCGACGAACCCGTCCCGACGACCCCGCGCTCTGCAGGGCTGTACGACGGCGAGAAGGCGGCGATCGAACTGTTCGACGCCGTCGTCGTGCGGCCGGCGGGGATCTACGGACCCGGCCGCGAGTTCCTCCTGCGGAAGGTGCGCGAGGGTGCACCGGTGAACCACCGGCGCCAGACGAACCGGATCCATGAGACGGATCTGGTCAGGACGCTCGATGCGCTGTTGGGTATGGCAGAGCCTCCTCGCCTCGTGCATGCCGTGGACGCCGCCCCCGCGCCGCTCGGCGAGGTCGTGGTCTTCCTGGCGCGGGCGCTGGGTGTGGAGGTCCCGCCCGACGATCCTTCGGCCCTTCCCGGTGGGCTCGTGCACGACGGCGCGTTGCTGCGGTCTCTGCTGGGCAGCCTCGAATACCCGACGTATCAGGCGGGCTACGCGGAGATGATCGCCGAGGCCCCCGGCCCCACCCGTAGCCTGGGCGCATGACGAATCCTGCCGCACGTGCCGCTGTCGAGGTCGCTGATTGGCGGCGCCGTGTGTTCGCTCTCTACGACGCGGTGCGGATCGCCGACTCTCCCGAAGAGGCGCACGAGCTCTGGCGGATCGAGCGGGACGACCTGATGCTGCGGCATCCCGCGACCCCGCTGCTGCCACAGGACCGACCGCTGTTCGAGGGGTTGTCGATCGCCTCGTACGACCCGGACTGGCGCTTCGACCTGCCGATCCTGTCAGCCGAGCCCGGCGGATTCGAGTTCGCGACCGGGACGGATGGCGTCGTGGCCTTCGACCGCGTCGGCAGGGTCGAGATCCCGGCGCTCGGATCCCTCGACGTCTGGCGCCTGACGTCGTACGGGGGAGGGCTCTTCGTCCCGGTGCGCGATGCCCTGGCCGGTCGCCCCGGCGGGACGTACGGTGGCGGACGCTACCTGATCGACACGATCAAGGGCGCCGACCTCGGATCGGATGCGGAACGCGGGACGATCGTGCTCGACTTCAACTTCGCCTACAACCCCTCGTGCGCCTATGACCCGGCCTGGGCCTGCCCGTTGGCGCCGCCGGGCAACGACTTCACCGAGGCGATTCCGGTGGGGGAGCTGGTCCGCGGCTGACGCGATTCCGCACGGCGTCCGACGCCCGACCAGAGCTTCCCGCGCCCCGACAAGGCGAGAGGTGGCTAGGCCTCCTCGTGTGCAGAAGTTCCGCAGCATCCGCACCTGCACCGGAATGACGACGAACTGGTAACGGATAGTGGCTTGGCCATTGACGTGACGTATCGAGTGCTTATGATATTGGCTAGTCCAGTCCGAGCGGGAAATCCCCCGACGCTCGGCCCGGACCACACCCACCCAACAATGAAGTTGAGGAGTACCCGATGAAGAGTGATTCTACGTCGCGCAGACGATGGATGCCGCCTCTCGCGGCCGCTGCCGCGATCGTCCTGCTGGCCGGATGCGCGCCAGGAGGCGAGCAGAGCCAGAACTCGCCCGCTCCCCAGGAGCAGGTGTCGTTCGTGGAGGGCGGCACGGTCGCCGTCGGGGTCCACGCCGACCCCGGAAACCTCGACCCCGCCCTCGCGCTGACCCTGACCAGCTCGATGATCTACGAGTCGATGTGCGACAAGCTGTTCAACGCCGACGACACGTCGACCGTCTTCCCGCAGCTCGCCGCCGACTTCGCCGAGTTCGCCGACGACGGCGGCAGCGCGACCGTGACCCTGCGCGAGGACGTGCTGTTCGCCGACGGCACTCCGCTGGACGCCGACGCCGTGAAGTTCTCGATCGAGCGCTTCCAGACGCTGCCGGGGTCGCAGCGCGCCGCCGATCTCCGATTCATCTCCGAGGTCGAGGTCGTCGACGACCTCACCGTGCGTCTGCACTTCACCGGGCCCACCCCCGAGGGCGTCTTCTACGAGAAGCTCGCGGGGCGTGCCGGCATCCAGACGTCGCCCACCGCGGTGCAGACCCTCGGGGATGCGGCCTTCGCGGAGTCTCCCGTCTGCGTCGGGCCGTTCAAGTTCGAGAGCCGCGTGGCGCAGGACAACGTCACCCTGGTCAAGGACGACCAGTACTTCCGCGCGGACGAGGTGCACCTCGACAAGCTGATCTATCGGATCCTGCCCGACTCGAGCGTGCGGCTGACCAACCTGAAGTCCGGAGACCTGCAGGTGATCATGCGGGCTTCGCCGATCGACCTCGCCACTCTGAAGTCGGATTCGTCGCTGGTGGTCACGGAATATCCGAGCCAGGGTCACGACTACATCGCCTTCAACATGGGCAACGTGGCCGGTGCCGCGCAGCCCGCGGGAGAGATCGACTCGCCCTGGGCGCAGAACCCGGACGTCCGGCACGCCTTCGAGATGGCGATCGACCGCGAGGCGCTCGACAAGGTCGTCTACAGCGATGCGTTCGAGCCCGCCTGCGGCTTCATCGCTCCGCAGTCGCCGCTCGCCAGCGACGAGCTCCTCGCCTGCTCGGAATACGACCCGGAGGCGGCCGAGAAGCTTCTGGAGGGCGCTGGGGTGGACCTTCCCGTCGAGGGGACGATCACGTTCAGCAACTCTCCCGACTTCCGCCGCATGGCCGAGCTCATCCAGCAGATGGCGAACGAGGTCGGCTTCCGCATCGAGCTGAACCCGCAGGAGTCGACGGCGTCGATCGAGAGCGTGCAGGGCGGAGACTTCGATCTCTATCTGGGCACGTGGACCGGATTCATCGACCCGACCATCTCCCGCTTCGTCCGCAGCGACGATCCGTCCAACTGGAGTCGCTACGACGATCCGGAGGTCGACAGCCTTCTCGATGAGGCCGAGACGACGATGGACACCGACGAGCGGACGGCGATCTATGAGCAGATCGACGAGATCCTGCGCGAGGATCTGCCGATGGTGTTCCTCATCCGCCCCGGGCACATCAGCGCCTCCAGCGCCGACCTCTCCGGGATGCAGTTCCGCGGCACCGGCACCGCGGTGCCCGCCTTCGCCGGATACGTCGACACGGGCGAGTGAAAGCTCCGGAGGGGTGCGCGTGCTCCAGCCACCCCTCCGGTCATTCTTCTGCGTACGCAGAAGAGTGTGTACATTAATGGCTAAGCCAATTGTTGCCTCGGGTGTCACCCGGAAAGCGAGAACACAGATGTTCCACCACAGTCACAGCCGGAGAAGTCGACGGGCGTTCGCGATCGGGGGCAGTGCCATCGTCGCACTCCTGGCCCTCAGCGGCTGCACCGCCGCGGACGCCGCCGCGAAGCCGGCTCCGTCGGCCGATGCGGAGCTCACCGACGGAGGAACCCTCGACTTCGGCGTCTCCGGGGACCCGGGAAACCTGGATCCGACCTTCGCGGTGACGTTGACCAGCTCGATCATCTACCAGTCCATGTGCGACCGGCTCTTCCAGTACGACGAGGACGGCGCGGCTTTCCCGCAGCTCGCCGCGGAGCCCGTCTCCTTCAACGAGGACGGCACGGTCGCCACGGTCACGCTGCGCGAGGGCGTGACGTTCGCCGACGGAACCCCGATGGACGCCGCGGCGGTGGCCGCGACGCTCGAGCGCTATCAGACCGCTCCCGGTTCGCAGCGTGCGATCGACCTCACCAACCTCACGGCGGTCGAAGCCGTCGACGCCACGACCGTCACCCTGACCTTCGACTCGCCGATGCCCGAGGGCGCCTTCTACGACACGTTCGCCGACCGCACGGGCATCCCGCTCTCCCCGACCGCGCTCGCCGCCGGGGACGACGCGTTCTCGCAGCATCCGGTCTGCGTCGGAGCGTTCGCCTTCGACAGCCGCGTCGCGCAGGACAACGTGACCCTCGTCAAGGACCCGAACTACTATCGCGCCGACGAGGTGCACCTCGACAGCATCGTCTACAAGGTGCTCCCCGACTCCAGCGTCCGCACCACCAACCTGCGCTCGGGAGACCTCCAGGTCATCTACCGTGTGTCGACGATCGACGCCGCGACCCTGGAGACGACCCCCGGCGTCGAGGTGCACACGCAGCAGAGCACCGGGCACGACTACTTCATGTTCAACCTCGGCAACACGGCCGGCGCCTCCCAGCCCGCGGGGGAGCTCGACAAGCCGTGGGTGAAGGACCCGAAGGTCCGCCAGGCGTTCGAGCTCGCGATCGACCGCGACGCGCTGAACACGATCGTCTACAACGGGATGTACACGCCGACTTGCGGGTTCATGGCCCCGCAGCAGGCGCTGGCGACCGCGTCGACCCTCGAGTGCGCCCCGGCCGACCTGGACGAGGCGAAGAAGCTCCTCAAGGAGTCGGGTGTCGATCTGCCGATCAAGGCCAGCCTGGTGTTCTCGAACTCCCCGGAGTACCGCCGCATGGCGGAGACCGTGCAGCAGATGGTGGCGGAAGCCGGCTTCGAGCTCGAGCTCAACCCGCAGGAGTCGACGGCATCCATCTCGATGATCCAGGACGGAGACTTCGACATCTATCTCGGCACCTGGACGGGCGGGGCCGATCCGACCATCAGCCGTTTCGTGCAGAGCACCGATCCCTCCAACTACGGGCGCTACGCCAGCGCCGACGTCGATCGGCTGCTCGCGGAGGCCGGGTCCGAGGTGGGCCAGGACAAGCGCGCCGCCCTGTACGCGGAGATCGATGCGATCCTCCGCGAAGACATGCCGCTGGTCTTCCTGCTGCGCCCGCAGCACATCAACGCCTACAGCGACACGATCGGCGGGCTCGAGTTCCGCTTCACCGGTGCCCCGGCCCCGGCGTTCGCCGGATACCTGGCCGAGTGAGAAGGAGCACGACGATGACCGAGCAGAACTCCCTCCTGATCCGCGGCGGACACGTCGCCGCCTTCGATGCGGAGCGCACCGTGCACCGCGGCGCCGACGTGCGCATCGAGGACGGGATCATCACCGAGATCGGACCCGACCTCGACGCCCGAGGCGCCGAGGTGATCGACGCCGCCGGGGCGATCGTGTCGCCGGGCCTGAGTGATTCGCACCTGCACTTCTGGCAGTACCCCTGGCGCGGGGTGCTCTATCGCAAGTGGGGTGCCGAATACATCGACAAGCTCTACCGCATGCGGCCGAGCTATGCGCCGCAGGACACCTATGACGCCACGCTCGGTGCCGCGTACGCGATGCTCGATCTCGGAGTCACGAGCGCCCTGGACTACATGCACGGCGCGAACCAGACCCCGGAGCACCTGGATGCCTCGATCGATGCGCACCGCCGCGCCGGGATGCGCATCGGCCTCGGCTACTCGATGACGATGAGCGCCGATCGGCCGGAAGCCGACCGGGAGAAGGCGCGTGCCGGCCGACTGGCGGACATCGACCGGCTCCGTGCCGACGCTCGCGTCGTGGAGTCCTCGACGCTCGACATCGTGCTCGCGTCGCTGAACCCGGCCATGGAGCGGATGGAGCGCGTCACGGAGGAGTTCGCGTTCGCCCGGGAGCGCGGGATGATGATCACGATCCACCAGAACGACTACGGCGAGGTGGCCGCCCTGCACCGGCAGGGGTTGCTCGGCGACGATCTGGTCGTCGTGCACTCCAACCCCATCAGCGAGCGCGAGCTCGACTGGATGGCGGAGGCCGGCGTGGTGATGAGCGTGACCTCGCAGTCGGAGTCGCTCTCCGGCAAGTCGATGATGCCCACCCGGAAGGCGTTCCGACAGGGGGTGCAGCTGGCCTTCGGCGTCGACTCACCCGTGTTCACGCCGCTGAACCTGCGGACGGACCTCAAGGCGGTGTTCAACTCGCTCACGACGCTGGACGGGGACGACGTCTACCGCGGGCTGCGGATGCCGGTGGACCCGGAGCTCGATCCGGCGACGGTCGACTACGACGACGTCCTGCGGGCCTGCACGGTCGGCGGCGCCCAGGCCATCGGCCGGAAGGGGCAACTGGGCGAGCTGCGGGTCGGCCAGCTCGCCGACGTCGTCGTGATCCGCCCGGCCGATCCGGATCCGGCGCTCGACGACCCCACCGCCCACCTGCTCCTGGGGGCACCGCCGGCGCAGGAGGTCGAGACGGTGATCGTCGGCGGCGTCGTGCGCAAGCGCGACGGGAAGCTCCTTGGGATCGACCCGGAGGAGCTCGCCGAGATGAACCATCGCGCGCGGCAGCGGGCGATGCGCGTGCTCCAGGAGTCCTGATCCGCACACGCGGCGCTTGACTCCAGTTGGCTTAGCCACTTACTATTGTGGCTAAGCCAACTGTGACACGATTGCAGGACAAGACGATGATGTCGGCCCCGGCCTTCATCGATGCGCCCCTCGGGATCTCCGAGGAGGCAGAGGAGAGGAGAGCCGAATGGGTGCACAGGCCATCGTGCTGCGCGGCGGAGACGTCGTCACCCTGGATGACGAGTCCACGCTGCGTCGGGGGACCGACGTCCGTGTCGAGGGTGATCGGATCGTCGCGATCGGTACGGACCTCGACACCGCCGGCGCGGAGGTGATCGATGCGCACGACGCCATCGTCGCCCCCGGGCTCGTCGACACGCACATCCACACCTGGCAGTACGCCATGCGCTCCGAGATGCAGCGCAAATGGGGCGAGAACTACCTGCGGGTGTTCCACCGGATCCGCGACGGCTACACGCCGCAGGACACCGGCGACGCCGCGCTCGCCGCCGCGTACGAGATGATCGCGCACGGCGTGACCGGAGCGGTCGACTTCCTGCACGGCTCCAACGCCTCGACCGATCATCTGGAGGCCGCCGTCGACGCGCACCTGCGTGCCGGGCTGCGCACCGTCGTCCACTACGGCACCAACGCGCCGCCCGAGCGGGCGGACTTCGAGGAGGCGCGGCGGCGACGTCTCGACGGCCTGGTCGCGTTGCGCGCCCAGCCCAAGGTCGCCGACTCCGCCCTGGTCGACATCGGCATCGGTCTCCCCACGCCCAGCGACGACCTCTTCGAGACCTTCGTCTCCGAGATCGAGTTCGCCCGATCCATTGGCGCGCGGATGACGTTCCACCAGAACGTCGCCGGCGAGATCGCCCGGCTGCATGCGCGCGGCCTGCTCGGTCCGGACATCGTGTCCGGGCATTCCAACGCGATCACGGATCGGGAGCTGGACGCGATGGCGGAGACCGGCACCGTGCTCTCGGTGACGCCGGGTGCCGAGATGCTCTCCGGTCGCTCGATGACGCCGACCAGACGCGGGGTGCAGCGCGGCGTGCGGGTCAGCTTCGGCGTCGACAGCGCGCTGTTCACGCCGCTCGACCTCCGCGCCGAGCTCAAGTCGATCTTCCTGGCCGTGACGTATCACGACGGCCAGGAGCTGCGCGATGCGGTGCGGATGCCGATCAACGCCGAACTGGACCCTCCGACCTTCACGTTCGAGGGCGTGCTGCGCGCCGGCAGCGTCGGTGGTGCGCACGGGATCGGGCTGGGCGACAGGCTCGGCACGGTCGAGGTCGGCTCTCTCGCCGACCTCGTCGTGATCCGGCCGCGCGACGTCGACGGCGCACTCGCCGATCCCGCCGCCTATCTGGTGCTGGGAGCACCACCGGCGGAACAGGTCGAGACCGTGATCATCGGCGGCGAGGTGCGCAAGCGCGACGGCATCCTCGTCGGCATCGACGACGACGAGCTGCGCGAGACCGGGCGCCGCGTGCGCCGAAACGCCCTCGCCCTGCTGCACGGCGCAGCCTGACCGGCTTCGCCCCACGATTCCCCCGACACCACGACCGCATCCTGAAGGAGAACAAGAGATGACTGACAACAGACCCACCATCGGCTGGCTCGGCGCGGGCCGGATGGGCTCGGTGATGATCACCCGCCTGCTGGAGAGCGGCTACGCGGTCGACGTGTGGAACCGCACCCGGTCCAAGGCCGAGGCCCTGGTCGACAAGGGCGCCACCGTCGCCGACACGGTCCAGGATCTGGCGAAGAACGACATCGTCTTCGTGATGGTCTCGACGCCGAAGGACCTCGAGCAGATCGTCCTCGGCGACGGCGGCCTGCTCTCCGCCGAGGACCGGCCGCAGATCATCGTCGACTGCTCCACGGTGAACACCGAGGCCTCCGCCGCGGTGCGTGCAGCCGTCAACGAGGCCGGCGTGGGCTTTCTCGCCTCGCCGGTGAGCGGCAACCCGCACATGGTCGAGGGGGGAGAGGCGCTGTTCGTCGCCTCGGGGCCGCGCGAGGTCTTCGACCGCGCGGAGCCCGTGCTCGCCACGATCGGCAAGGCCGCGGTCTACGCGGGTGAGCAGGAGCAGGCGCGTCTGGTGAAGATCTGCCACAACCTGTACCTGGGGCTCATCGTGCAGTCCATCAGCGAGGTCACGACCCTCGCCGAGAAGTCGGGGGTGGACCGTGCGGCCTTCCTCGAGTTCATGAACAACACCGTGCTGGCGACGCCGTGGGTGACGCGCCGCACCGCCGACATGCTGTCGCTGGACTGGACGCCGACGTTCACCACGGAGCTCCTGCGCAAGGACTTCGATCTCGGCCTCGCAGCCGCGCGCGCCGAAGAGGTCACGATGCCCCTCGCCGCGAGCGTGCTGCAGCTCATCCAGGCGGCGATCGGCCGCGGCTACCGCGACAAGGACTTCCTGTCGCTGTTCGAGGTGCAGGCGGCTTCGAGCGGCATGCACCTGGAGCCCCAGGGCGACTGACCTCCGTGCGCACCGCGACGACGCGATGCGCGTGAATCGAAAGGAACACACATGTCACTGCAGGAATTCGTCGATCCTCCCCGGTTCGAGGACTACAGCGAGCAGTTCAAGGACTTCTTCCACATGGAGCGCCGCGACGACGGCGTGATCTGGGTCCAGCTGCACACCCTCGGCGGGCCGGTGCAGCTCAGCGTGCAGAATCACCGCGCGCTGGGACAGATGCTCAAGATCGTCGCCTCGGATCCGAAGAACGAGCTGATGATCCTGACCGGCACCGGCGACGAGTTCATGATGGACTCGGATCCGGAGGGGTTCGCCCTCGAGGAGGAGGACCTTCCCTACTGGGCGTACGAGTACGCGTACAAGGACGGGCGCATCAATGTGAGCTCGCTGGTCAACGACTTCGAGATCCCGACGATCGGCATCCTGAACGGCCACGGCTTCCACTCCGAGATCGTGCTGATGTGCGACATCACCCTGATGGCGGAGGAGGCTCGTCTGTACGACCTTCACTACGACATCAGCTCGGTGCCCGGCGACGGGATCCACAACGCGTTCCAGGAGCTGCTCGGCACCAAGCGCGCCGCGTATGCGTTGCTGACGGGTGAGGCGATCGACGCGCCGACGGCGCTCGAGTACGGGATGGTCAACGAGATCCTTCCGCGCGAGGCTCTGCGCGAGCGCGCCTTCCGGATCGCCGACCACATCATGAAGCAGCCCAGGGTGACGCGCCGACTGACGACGCAGATCATCCGGCGTCCGTGGAAGCGGCGCGTGCTGGAGGACCTGGACGGCGGCTTCGGCATCCAGATGTTCGGGCACCTGGCGAAGCAGGCGTCGATCCATTCGAAGGATCACATCGCCGGCAACGGCACCTACGTCCGCGAGGGCCGTCGGAACAACTTCGACTGACCCCGCGCCGGGGTCCCGCGCGTTTGACGCGGGGACCCCGGCGTCCTATAGTGGCTATGCCACTTTGAGCACTCCGTACGGCATCCCCGTCCCCCACAGCTTTCACGTCCCGCAGCAACGACGCTTCAGGAGTCCCCATGTCCGCTTCCGCACCCCGCGCCCCCCACCGGGTCAGCGCCCTCGCCGTCATCGCCGCCGGCGCGCTCGCGCTCACCGCATGCACACCCGCCGCGGACACGCCGCAGACGACGTCCGCCGCCGGAGAGATCGTCGACGGCGGCTCCCTCCGCGTCGGCATCCACGCCGAACCGGGCAATCTCGATCCGACGTTCGCCTCGACCTTCACCTCCGTGACCATCTACAACACGATGTGCGAGCTGCTCTACAACGTGGACGCCGACGGGGTGGTGTATCCGCAGCTCGCCGCCGCGGCGCCCGAATTCGACGAGACCGGCACCGTGGTCACCGTCCCGCTGCGCGAAGGCGTCCTCTTCCAGGACGGCACCCCCTTCGACGCCGCCGCCGTGAAGGCGACGCTGGAGCGCAACCTCACTGCCGAGGGATCCCAGCGCACCAACGAGCTCGACGCGCTGGAGAGCGTGGAGGTCGTCGACGACCACACCGTGCGCATGCACCTCGACGAGCCCGTCGCGCAGGGCGTCTTCGACGTCATGTTCACGGATCGCGCCGGCATCATGCTCTCGCCGACGGCCTTCCAGGACGCCGCCGCCTTCGAACAGCACCCCGTCTGCGTCGGTCCCTTCGAGTTCGGCACCAGGGTCGCGCAGGACAGCGTGACACTCCTGGCCGACGAGGAGTACTACGACAGCGCCCAGGTGCACCTCGACGAGATCATCTACAAGATCATCCCCGACACCAGCGTGCGGGCGACCAACCTCCTCTCCGGCGACATCGACGTCATGGAGAAGGCGGACGCGACCTCGCTCGCGGTCCTGGAGCCGGCGTCGGACGTGGTGGTCGAGCAGTTCCCGAGCATCGGCTACTACAACCTCGAGTTCAACGTCGGGAATGTGGGCGGCGCACCCGGGGATGCCGCCGACATCGACTCGCCCGTCGCCGCGGATGCCGCGCTCCGGCAGGCGCTCGCGCTCACGATCGATCGGGACGCGATCAACGCGGCCGTCTTCAGCGGTGCGTTCGAACCCGCCTGCGGATTCATGGCTCCGAGCAGCCCTCTGGCCAGCGACACCACGCTCGCCTGCCCGGGGCCCGACATCGAGAAGGCGAAGGGGCTGGTGGCCGAGAGCGGTGTCGAGACGCCCATCCGCGTCGAGCTGATGATGAACCAGCAGCCGGAGTTCCGGCGCATGGGCGAGGTCATCCAGCAGATGGCCGCCGAGGCCGGTTTCGAGATCGTGCTCGACGTGCAGGAGTCGACCACGACCGTCGACCGCGGCTACGGCGGCGACTTCCAGCTCTACATGAACACCTGGTCGGGCCGGATCGACCCGGATGCGAACATCAGCCTCTTCGCGATGAGCGACAGCCCCCGCAGCATGTCGAAGTACTCCGACCCCGAGGTGGACCGGCTGCTCATCGACGCCCGCTCCAGCAGCGATCAGGACGCCCGGATCGACGCGTACGACGAGATCCAGCAGATCCTCGACGAGGACATGCCCTTCATCTACCTGATCCGCCCGACGAACATCGTCGGCATGGGCGAATCCGTCACCGGCGTCCGCTTCCGTCCGAACGGCAGCGTCGTCGTCGGCAACGCCGGATTCCTCTCCGAATAACCCCCTCAGAAAGGCCAAGACCATGACCTCCGCAGTTCCGGACGCCGACCTCATCCTCCGCAACGGTCTCATCAGCACACTCAGCTCGGACGACGCGGTTCCCGCCGAGACCACCGCGATCGCCATTCGAGGGGGATCGGTCCTCGCCGTCGGAAGCGACGCGGCCATGCAGGCGCATCGGGGAGCGGCCACGCGCGTCGTCGATCTGCACGGACGCCGGGTCGTCCCCGGTCTCATCGACTCGCACGTGCACTTCGTCCGCGCCGGACGCACCTGGAACGACGAGGTGCGCTGGGAGGACGTGTACGACCTCGCCGACGGGCTCGCCGCCATCTCCGCACGGGCCGCCGAGATCGGACCGGGACGCTGGATCCGCGTGATCGGAGGATGGGACGAGCGCCAGTTCGCCGGGGGGCGCGGTCCCACCCGGGAAGAACTGGACGGGGCGGCCCCGCAGAACCCCGTGTACGTGCAGATGCAGTACACCTACGCCGTCTTCAACACCCGCGGGGTCGAGGAGCTCGGTCTCGACGAGGCCGGTGTCGCCGCCAGCCCCGACCCGCAGGGCTTCCAGCGCGATGCGGACGGTGCCCTCACCGGGCGCGGCGACGGCATGAAGCTGATGACCTGGTTCTACTCCCAGCTCCCCGCCCCGACCTTCGAGGAGCAGACCGCATCGACCGCGGCGCTGTCCATCGAGTTCGCGCGTCTCGGCATGACCGGCGCGATCGACGGCGGCGGCGTGAACACCGGCCCGAGTGCGTACGGCCCCATCCACGAGGCCTGGCGCCGCGGCGACCTCAAGACCAGGGTGCGCCTCTACAAGCACGCGACCGCCGAGGGCACGGAGGACGACGACTACGCCGGCTACGTGCGATTCGAGCACCCGCGCTTCGGCGACGACCTGCTGCGGGTCAGCGGTATGGGAGAGGTCATCCTGTACCGCTCGCACGACCGCATCGCCGAGCCGGGCGACATCTCCGATCAGGCGATGTCGGAGACGAAGGCCTATCTGCACGCCTTCGCCAAGGCCGGGTTCGCCGTGCAGGTGCACGTGCACCAGCGGGAGTACTTCCTGCGTCTGCTCGACGTGATGGACGAGATCCACGCCGAGACGCCGATCGACGAGCTCCGCTGGGGGTTCGTGCACGCCGAGTCGACGTACGCAGAGGACATCCCCCGTCTGAAGCGGCTCGGGATCGGCATGATGTTCCAGTCGCTGCTGCGCCTGAACGGCGAAGAGGCGATCGCGGTGTGGGGCGAGGAGCGCGTCGCCCGCTCGCCCGAGCTCCGTGACATCCTCGACGCGGGGGTGCCGGTCGCCCTCGGATCCGACGCCATGCGCGTCGCCTCGTACAACCCCTGGTCGAGCCTGGAGTGGTTCCTCACGGGGCTGACCGTGACGGGAACGCCCACGCTGCTCGCCCCGCACCTGATCAGCCGGGAGGAGGCCCTGCGCGGCTACACCCACGGCGGCTCCTGGTTCACACACGAGGAGGACCTGCGCGGACGTCTCGTCCCCGGTCAGCTCGCCGACCTCGCCGTGCTCTCCGCGGACTACTTCACCATTCCGGTGGAGGAGGTGCGGCACATCACCTCCGCGCTCACACTGCTCAGCGGAGAGCCGATCTGGGACCCCGAGGGCCTCGTGCCCGCAGCCGAGCCGGGGCAGGGATGATCGGCTTCATCCTCAACCGCACCGGCCAGGCGCTGATCACGCTCCTGCTGGCCGTCGTCGTCGTGTTCCTCGGCGTCCGGGCACTGCCCGGCGACGCGGCGACGGCGATGGCCGGGCAGGACGGCGACCCCGCCTCGATCGAGGCGATCCGCCAGCTCTACGGTCTGGATCAGCCGCTGCCCGTGCAGTTCGTCCGCTATCTGGGACAGCTGGTCCAGGGCGACCTCGGCCGCTCCACCTCCAGCGGCGTCCCTGTGACGGAGGTGATCAGTCGAGCCCTCCCGGTCACGGTCGAGCTGGCGCTGCTCTCCATGATCGTCGCGGTCGTCGTCGGCATCCTGTTCGGGATCCTGGCGGCGGTGCGCCAGGGCAAGCCCGCCGAGTGGCTCGTCAACGCCGCAGCCCTGCTGGGACTGTCCGTCCCCAGCTTCTGGCTCGGCCTCATGGCGATCCTGCTGTTCTCGGTCGTTCTCGGGTGGCTCCCCGCCTCCGGTTTCGTCCCGATGTCGGAGAGCGTCTACGAGAACCTCGAGCACATGATCATGCCGTCGATCATCCTCGGCACCGGCATGGCGGCCGTGATCATCCGGCAGACGAGAGCGGCCATGCTCGAATCGCTCAGCGCCGACTACATGCGCACGGCCAAGGCCAAGGGGCTCGCGCCCGGGGAGACCGTGTTCCGGCACGCGCTGCGCAACAGCCTCATCTCGGTCGTCACGATCATCGGCCTCCAGCTGGGCTTCCTGATCTCCGGTGCCGTCGTCACCGAGCAGGTGTTCGTGATCCCCGGCCTGGGCAAGCTCACCCTCGATGCCATCTTCACCCGCGACTATCCGTTGATCCAGGGGGTCATCCTGGTGGTCGCGGCCGGATACATCCTGATCAACCTGCTGACCGACGTCGTCTACTCGGTCATCGATCCCCGTATCCGCGTTCGAGGAGAGGCCCACTGATGAGCCTGACCACACCCATTCCCCGCCCCGTCGCACCCGCGCGGGCGAAGCGGGCGGCGCGCTGGCGGGTCCTGCGCACCGCACTGCAGCGTCCTTCGGGACTCGTCGGGCTGATCCTCGCGATCCTCATGGTGATGATCGGGGTGCTCGCCCCGATCATCGCGCCGGCTTCGCCGGAGGCCACCGACTTCGGGGCGCTGCTGCAGCCCCCGTCGTTCGCCCACCTGTTCGGCACCGACGAACTCGGCCGCGATCAGCTCTCGCGCGTGATGTACGGCATCGGCGCCTCCGTGCAGATCGGCCTGCTGTCCGTGCTCCTCGCCGCGCTCGTCGGCGTCCCGCTCGGACTGATCGCCGGCTACTACCCGAAGCTCGACTCGCCCATCGCGCGCTTCCTCGACGTCATGCTCGCGTTCCCGAACCTGATCCTCGCGGTCGGGCTCGCCGCGATCCTGGGACCGAGCGCCACCAACGCCATGATCGCCCTCGCCGTCGGCGGCATCCCCGGATTCGCCCGCGTGATCCGCGGCGAGGTGTTCCGGTTGCGCGGACTCGACTTCGTCCAGTCCGCCGTCGCGGCCGGTGCGGGCGACGGACGCGTGCTGTTCCGGCACATCCTGCCGAACGCCTCGAGCGCCCTCCTCGTGCAGATCACGGTGTCGATCCCGCACGCCGTGCTGGGCGAGGCGGCGCTGTCGTTCCTCGGACTCGGAATCCGCCCGCCGGCTCCTTCGCTGGGAACCATGCTGTCGAACGCGCAGCCGTTCCTGCAGACCGGACCGTGGATGGCGGTCTTCCCCGGACTCACCATCATCCTCATCACCCTCGCATTCAACCTCTTCGGCGACGCGATGCGCGACGCCCTGGACCCGAAGGGACGCAGACGATGAACGTGCTCGAGGTCGAAGGGCTGAGTGTCACATTCGACACGGCGGCCGGACCCGTCGTCGCCGTCGACCGGCTCGACTACGAGGTGCGCGAGGGCGAGATCCTCGCGATCGTGGGGGAGTCGGGATGCGGAAAGAGCGTCGGTGTGCTGTCCCTGCTGGGTCTGCAGGCCGAAGGCGCAGACGTGACCGGCAGCGTGCGCTACCGGGGGACCGACCTGCTGGACGTCTCCGAGTCGAAGCTGCGCGAACTGCGCGGACGCGACATCGCCTACATCTTCCAGGATCCGATGACCGCGCTCAACCCGCTGATGACGGTGGGCACGCAGGTCGCCGAGACGCTGCGCAAGCACCTCGGCATGTCGAAGCGCGCCGCGCGGGAACGGGTCGTCGAGCTGCTGGAGATCGTGGGCATCCCCGCGGCCCGCGAGCGGCTCGGCGTGTACCCGCACCAACTGTCCGGCGGCATGCGTCAGCGCGTGATGATCGCGATGGCCATCGCCTGCGACCCCCAGCTGCTCATCGCCGACGAGCCGACGACGGCACTCGACGTCACCGTGCAGGCCGGCATCATCGAGACGCTGAAGGAGATCCGCGACCGGCTGGGGATGGCGGTCATCATCATCACCCACGACATGGGGGTCGTCGCCGACATCGCCGATCGCGTCGTGGTGATGTACGCGGGCAAGAGCATCGAGCAGGCGCCGGTCGTCGAGCTCTTCGAGCACCCGACGCATCCGTACACCCGCGGGCTGCTCGAAGCCGTCCCGCAGCGCGGGCAGCATGCCACCACCGATCGCCTGCGCGGCATCTCCGGGAACGTGCCGGTGCTGCGCGCCGTCGCGACCGCGTGCTCGTTCGCCGACCGGTGCGCCTTCGCCACCGACCTGTGCCGTGAGGCGCGGCCCGTGCACGAACCCGTGGACGGCGCCGGGCACTCGGTGTCCTGCTGGCATCCGCAGTCCGGCGCTCTCCTGCAGAAAGGGGCCTGACCCATGGCCGACAACACCACCGACGACCGCCCGGAGGTCCTGGTCGTCCGGGACCTCGTCAAGCACTACCGCGTGCACGGCGGAACCGTGCGCAGCGTCGACGGCGTGAACCTCACCATCCACCGCGGCGAGATCGTCGGGCTGGTCGGAGAGTCCGGCTCCGGCAAGTCGACGATCGGGAAGATGGTCGTGTCGCTGATCAAGCCGACCGCGGGCGAGGTCGAGATCGACGGCGTCGCGATGTCGAAGCTGTCACGGCGGCGGCTCCGGCGGCTCCGCAAGAGGTTCAACATCGTGTTCCAGGACCCGGGCTCCTCGATCAACCCCCGGGGCACGGTCGGCAGCGCGATCGCCGAGCCGCTGCGCATCCACCGCATCGTGCCCTCCGCGAAGGTCGAGGAGCGGGTGCACGAGCTTCTGGAACAGGTCGGACTGCGGCCGGACACCGCCGCGCGCTTCCCGCACGAGCTCTCCGGGGGGCAGCGGCAGCGCGTGAGCCTCGCCAGGGCGCTCGCGGCGGGCCCCGACCTCCTGGTGGCCGACGAGCCGACCTCGGCGCTCGACGTGTCGGTGCAGGCCTCCGTGCTCAACCTGATCGCCGATCTGCAGAAGGACCTCGGCTTCGCCTGCCTGTTCATCAGCCACGACCTCTCGGCGATCGAGTATCTCGCCGACCGGATCGCGGTGATGTATCTGGGACGCATCGTCGAGGTCTCCGACCGGCGCGACCTCTTCGAGCGACCCCTGCATCCGTACGCCGATGTGCTGCTCGCGGCCGCGCCGCTGGCCGATCCCGTCGAGCAGCGGGAGCGGGAGCGGATCCCGCTGCGGGGGGAGATCCCGTCGCCGATGGATCCGCCGTCCGGATGCCATTTCCATCCCCGGTGCCCCCTGGCCACCGAGCTGTGCCGGACGACCGCACCCGAACTGCGCACCGTCACCCGCGACAGCGGTCGCACGAGCGAGGTGGCCTGCCACCTCGTCGCCGATGACGGCACGCGTCCCCCGTTGCCCGTCGCCTCCGCGGTCGCCTGACCTCGCCGAACTCGAAAAGGACCCCATGAGCCCGCTGCTGCACCCCGACACCATCCTCGTCAACGGAAAGGTCACCACCCTCGCCGACGGCACCTCGACGCCGCAGGAGGCCGAGGCCCTCGCGGTGACCGGCGACCGGATCGCGGCCGTCGGCTCGACCGCGCAGATCCAGGCGCTGGCCGGGCCCGCCACCGCAGTGGTCGATCTGGGCGGGCGCCGGGTGATCCCCGGGCTGATCGACGGGCACATCCACGCTCTGCGTGCGGGACGCACCTGGAACGACGAGCTGCGCTGGGAGAACGTCTACGACCTCGACGAGGCGCTGGCGATGGTCCGCGCGGAGGCGGAGCGTCAGCCGGCCGGCACCTGGATCCGTGTGGTCGGCGGATGGCACGACGGCCAGTTCCCGCAGGGGCGCGGGCCGACCAGGGCGGAGCTGGATGCGGCCGCGCCGGAGCATCCGGTCTACGTGCAGACGCGCTACGAGTACGCCCAGCTCAACACCCTCGCCATGCAGCGCATGGCGCTCGACGACGAGGTCGTCGCCCGGGTCGAGGCCGAGGCGAAGCGCACCGCGGGGGTGGGGCACTTCGAGCGGGACGAGACGGGCGCGCTCACGGGCCGCGGCTTCGGCATCGCGCTGATGAGCTGGTTCTATCGCCAACTCCCGGCCCCGACGTTCGAGGAGCAGGTGGCCTCCACCGCGGCGCTGTCGACCGAGTTCGCGCGCCTCGGCATGACCGGCGTCGTCGACGGCGGCGGCGTCAACTCCGGTCCGGAGTCCTACGGCGCGATGTACGCGGCCTGGCGGCGCGGGCTGCTCAAGACGCGCATCCGGCTGTTCAAGCACGCCACCCAGGACGGCACGGAGCAGGCGGACTTCGCCGGGTACATCCGATTCGAGCAGCCCGGGTTCGGCGACGGGATCCTGCGGGTGGCCGGTCTCGGGGAGGTGATCCTGTGGCGGAGCCACGATCGGTTCGGCATCTCCGGCGACATCTCGGAGGGCGCGGAGCAGGAGATGCGCCAGATCCTCGCGGACGCGGCCGCCCGCGGGTGGACGGTGCAGCTGCACGTGCACTCGGACGACTTCTACGATCTCGCCCTGCGCGTGTGGGAGCAGGTCCACGAGCAGCATCCGATCGACGGGCTGCGCTGGATGATGGTGCACGCCGAGCCGGTGAAGGTGGAGGACATCCCCCGATTCCGCCGTCTCGGGGCCGGGGTGAGCATGCAGTCCCTGATGCGGCTGTCCGGTGAGGCCGCGATCGCGCAATGGGGGCAGGAGCGGATCGCCGCCGCCCCGCCGGTGCGCGCGCTCCTCGACGCGGGGATCCCGCTCGCGCTGGGGTCCGACGCCATGCGCGTCGCGAACTACAACCCGTTCGTCAGCCTGGAGTGGTTCGTCACCGGCCTCACCGTGCGCGGCACCGAGACCCTGCGCGGGGAGAACCTGCACACCCGGCTCGAGGCGCTGCGAGGTTACACGCTGCAGGCGGCCTGGAGCACGTTCGAGGAGCAGGACAGGGGAAGCCTGGAGCCGGGCAAGCTCGCCGACCTCGCGGTGCTCTCCGCGGACTACTTCGACGTGCCGGCTGACCGCATCCATCTGATCACCTCGGACCTCACGCTGCTCGGCGGCGTCACGGTGTGGGAGTCGGGGGCGCTCCGTTGACGATCACCGGGCCGCAGCCGATATCACGCGGAGTCGAGGCGTTCACGGATACGCTGGCCGGATACCGCCGGGGAGGGATGAACACGTGAGATCCAAGGATGAGTCCATCGAACAGCTGATGACGGCGATGGCGAGCATCGTCCCGACGCTGTCCGACAGCGGCAGCGCCGCCGAGGACATCGCCTCGAAGATCCAGCAGCTGATCGTCTCGCGAGACCTCGAGGCGGGCGCGCGCCTGCCCTCGGAGCGCGATCTCGCCCAGGCGCTGCAGACCAGCCGGCCGACCGTGAGCCAGGCGATCCGCATCCTCGTCACCAAGGGTCTGGTCGAGTCGCGTCGCGGTTCCGGCGCCTACGTGACCCGTCGCCCGGAGGACGGGCTGGCGGCGTCGGTCGACCTCATGCTCGAGCTGAATCAGAGCTCGGTGCAGCACCTGGCTGATCTGCGCCTGTGGCTCGAGACGATGAGCATCACCCGGGCCATCGAGGAGTGCCTCGAAGAGGAGATCGTCGAGTGCGAGCTCGCTCTGCAGCAGCTGCGCGACTCCGCCGGTGACACCGCGGCCTGGATGAGCGCGGACACCAACTTCCATGCCGCCGTCGCCCGCGCCTCGCACAATCCCTATCTGGCCTCGCTGTTCGAGAGCGTCCATGCCACGCTCATCAACTACGAGTACCGCACCTGGATCCAGGAGGAGACGACGCCGCGGTGGCTGCGCAGCACCGAGGTCTCGGCGATGGCGGCGCTGCACGATCCGATCGTGGCCGCCATGCGCAACCGCGATGAAGAGGCGGGCAAGGTCGCGGTCCTGCACCACCACTACGTGATGTCCCAGCACCTCGCGGCGGCGTCGCACCCCTGATCCGATCCCCCCCGACCGCGACGAGGAGGCGAGCGCCTCCCGTCGCGGTCCTTCGTCATGCCGGGGATGCCCCCACCCACACGGTCTTCAGATTGCAGAACTCGCGGATGCCCTCGGCGGCGAGCTCGCGTCCGAAGCCGGAGTTCTTGATCCCTCCGAAGGGGAGCGCCGGATGGGAGGCGGTCATGCCGTTGATGAACACGGCCCCCGCCTCGATCTCGTCGATGAAGCGGGCGCGCTCGTCCTCGTCCTCGGTCCACACCGCGGAGCTGAGGCCGAAGTCGGTGGCGTTGGCCAGCCGGATCGCGTCGTCGACATCGGTGGCGGACCACACGGTCGCCACCGGGCCGAAGGCCTCTTCGGTCGCGAGTCGCATCTCGGGAGTGATCCCGCTCAGCACGGTGGCGGGGTAGAACCAGCCGGCGCCGGGGGGAGTGCTGCCGCCCGTATGGACGACGGCCCCTCGGGCGCGCGCGTCGTCGACCAGGGCGGCCAGCTCCTCGCGTCCCGACGCGGTCGCGAGCGGGCCGAGGTCGGTGGTCTCCTCCGCGGGGTCCCCGAGCACCAGCGCGGACATCGCACGGGTGAACCGTTCGAGGAACTCGTCGTGGATGCTCTCATGCACGATGAACCGCTTGCCCGCGATGCAGGACTGGCCGTTGTTCTGCGTGCGTGCGGTGACCGCGACCGCGACCGCCCTGTCGAGGTCGGCGCTGGGCATCACGATGAAGGGGTCGGAGCCGCCGAGTTCGAGCACGGACTTCTTGATGTGCGCGGCCGCCGTGGCGGCGACCGCGCGTCCTGCAGGCTCCGAGCCGGTGAGGGTGACGGCGGCGATGCGGGGATCCGCGAGCAGCGCCTCCACCGCACCGGACGGGATGAGCAGGGTGCGGAACGCACCCTCCGGGAACCCCGCCCGTCCGAACAGGGTGTCGAGGTAGAGCGCCGACTGCGGCACGTTCGAGGCGTGCTTCAGCAGGCCGGCATTGCCGGCCATCAGCGCCGGCGCCGCGAAGCGGATGACCTGCCACAGCGGGTAGTTCCAGGGCATCACGGCGAGCACGACGCCGAGCGGGCGGTAGACGGTCCCGGCCCGCACCGCCCCCGCGGCCTGCGGGTCGTCGAGCGTCGTCGGTGCGAGGTACCCCTCGGCGTGGTCGGCGTAGAAGCGCAGCGAGGAGGCGCACTTGGCGACCTCGGCACGGGCGGAGGCGACGGTCTTGCCCATCTCCTGCGTGAGCAGACGCGCCAGCATCTCCTGGTCGTCGTCGAGGATGTCGGCGGCGCGCTTCATCCAGACCGCGCGCTCGGCGAACGAGGCGCGGGCGAGTTCGCGCTGCGCCTCCGTCGCGGCTGCCAGCCGTGCATCGATCACGTCGGGGCCGTGCGCGATGAACTCCTCGATGAGCTCGCCGGTGGCGGGGTTGACGGTGGCGATCGTCATGCTGCTCCTCCTCGTCCGTTCTTTGTGAAGACCTCGGGGCGCTGCCCCAGTTCCAGGCGCGTGCGACGCACGTGGATGCGGAGCACGGAGCCGGCTTCCTCGGCGTCGAGACGGCGCAGGGCCTCCACCAGCAGCTCGTGCTCGAGGTGGATGCTCCGGTCGTCGCGCGGGTCGGAAAGCCGTACGAACGCCCGCCGGTAGTGCTGGGTGCGGTTCCAGAGCTGCTGCACCGTGGCGTCGAGCACGCTCGTGGTGGCGCGGCTGTAGGTGAGCGAGTGGAATTCCCAGTCCAGGCGGAGGAACTCCTCCACGTCGCCGACCGTGCGCATCCGCTGCGCCAGATCCGCGAGCCGGTCGAGGTCGCCCGCCGTCAGCAGGGGGACGTTGTATTCGAGCAGGAGCGGCTCGACGCGCTCGCGCATCCGATACAGCTCGTCGCACTCCGCCGCCGTCAGCTCGGAGACCCAGGCGCCGGTGTTGGCGACCAGCGTGACCAGACCCTCCGCGGACAGGGTTCGCAGAGCCTCCCGCACCGGCACCCTGCTGGCGCCGAGCCGTTCGGCGAGCTCCTCCTGTCGCACGCGGTCGCCGGGTTCGTACTCGCCGGCCAGGATCGATCGCCGCAGCTCGGCGGCGATGCGCATCGCCGCCTCGCCGTGCTTCCCGCTCATTCGGCCGGCCGATCGGGCTGCCACAGCCGCACCGGCGAACTCGCCTCGTACGCCTTGCCGTCGGGGAAGCTCACCAGCTCGAGCTGCATCCCCCAGGGCGAGAGGAAGTACTGCCACCGCTGACCTGCGCTGGGACCGGAGCTCGCCCAGGGCGCGTCTCCGAGCACGCGCACACCGCGGCGCCGGAGATGCGCCGCCGCCGCGTCGATGTCATCGACCTGGAAGGCGAGGTGATGGCCGCCGATGTCGCTGTTGCGCGGGATCGGGTTCTGTCCGTCCGCCGGCTCGAACTGGAAGATCTCGAAGTTCGGTCCGTGGCCGCAACGGAAGAACCGCAGCTCCCGCATGATCGTCCGCGGATGCACGTTGATGCGCTCGCGCATCCAGTCGTCGTCCTCGTGGACGAAGGGCCCGAGCCGGTAGACGAGCTCGCACCCGATCACGTCGACGAAGAACCTCTCGGCCTCGTCGAGGTCGGGAACGGTGAAGCCGATGTGCTCGGTGCCGCGGAGGCCGGGGATCCCCGGCCGGGGTGGGGAGGTCATGGCTCGATTGTATCCAGTGGCATAGCCAATTCGCTAGATCTGGGGCACAATGATCCCGACAAGTCCGTAATTGGATTCATTCATGGGGTCGAGGACGACTCCGAGAAAGACGAGAGGCCCATGGCGAAGAGGAAGCGGCTGGACACGAACGTGCCCTGGATCGAGCTGCAGAGCACCCCGGCGGACTGGAAGGCGGCCGACCCCGGGCTGCTGCTGACGATGCTCGGACAGCTCCGACTGGTGCGGGCGTTCGAGGAGACGGTGCTGGAGCTCGCCGGCGAGTCGCTGGTGCACGGTCCCGCGCACTCCAGCATCGGACAGGAAGGCGGCGCGGTCGGATCCATCGCCTCGCTGCGATCGGCGGACGGGGTCAACGGGTCGCATCGCGGCCACCACCAGTTCCTCGCCAAGGTGATCGGGCACGTCAGCGGCGGCGCATTGGATCCACAGGCCCTGGTCACCCCGGACGTGCGGGAAGTGCTCTACCGCACGCTCGCCGAGATCCTCGGACTCGCCCCCGGCTACCTGCAGGGGCGTGGCGGATCGCTGCACCTGCAGCTGCTCGAGGCCGGTGCGCTGGGCACCAACGCCATCGTCGGCGGCGGCGTCCCGTTCGCGGCCGGCAACGCGCTCGCCCAACGCCGGTCCGGCACCGGCGACCTCACGATGACGTACTTCGGCGACGGTGCCGCGAACATCGGCTCGGTGCTCGAGGCCATGAACATCGCGGCGGCGTGGAAGCTCCCGCTCGGGTTCTTCATCGAGAACAACCTCTACGCCGTGTCGACCCACGTGCGTGAATCCTCCGCCGACGAGCGTCTCGCCGTGCGCGGGCAGGGCTTCAGCATCCCCGGGTGGCGGGTGGACGGCATGGACCCGCTCGCCGTGCACCTGGCGACGCTCGAAGCCTCGGAGCGCATGCGCTCCGGCGAAGGGCCGGCGGTCATCGAGGCGGAGGTGTACCGGTACTTCCACCAGAACGGCCCCTACCCCGGCAGCGCCTTCGGCTACCGCACGAAGGAGGAGGAGGATTCCTGGCGCGATCGCGACCCGATCGCCCGCATGGAGCGGGAACTCGGCCGCGCCGGCATCCTCTCGCCCGCCGAGGCCGACAGCATGCGGGAGCAGGCGGCCTCGGCGCTGACCGGTATCGCGTCCGAGCTCCTCGAACCTGTTCCGGGTGAGCCGGGCAAGCGGCGCATCCGGGCGAACCTCTGGCCCGACCCCGCCACGGTGAACCACGGGCTGCGCGGGGACGGCTCCGAGCTCGACGGCCTCGACGCCCAGGATCCGATCCGGCACACCGGCGGCTGGCGCGACCTGAAGTTCATCGACGCGGTCGCCGGCGTCATGGACCGGCGGATGCAGGAGGACGAGCGCATCGTGGTCCTCGGTGAGGACGTGCACCGTCTCAACGGCGGCACGAACGGGGCGACGAAGGGCCTGGTCCGCAAGTACGGGGACCGGATCCTCGGCACTCCGATCAGCGAGAACGCCTTCGCCGGCATCGGGGGCGGCCTCGCCCTGGACGGACGATTCCGTCCGGTGGTCGAGTTCATGTACCCGGACTTCCTCTGGGTGGCCGCCGATCAGGTCTTCAACCAGATCGGCAAGACCAGGCACATGTTCGGCGGCGACAACGACGTGCCGCTGGTGCTGCGCACCAAGATCGCGATGGGCACCGGCTACGGCGAGCAGCACCTGATGGACCCTGCCGGCATCTTCGCCACGAGCCCCGGATGGCGCATCGTGGCCCCGTCGACCGCTGCCGACTACGTCGGGCTGATGAACGCCGCACTGGCCCTGAACGATCCGGTGCTCGTGATCGAGCACGTCGACCTCTACGGCACCGCCGATCGCGTGCCGGAGGGCGACCTGGACTACATCATCCCGCCGGGCACGGCCGCGGTGCGCCGCGAGGGGTCCGAGGTCACGGTGATCAGCTACCTGTCGATGACCGGGAAGGCCGAGCAGGCGATCGCCGAATCGGGTGTCGACGCCGAGCTGATCGATCTGCGCTGGCTGGATCGCGCCTCGCTCGACTGGGCGACGATCGAGCGGAGCGTCCGCAAGACCGGCGCCGTGCTGATCGTCGAGCAGGGAGCCATCGGCACCTCCTACGGCGGGTGGCTGGCGGACGAGCTGCAGCGGCGCCTGTTCGACTGGCTGGACCATCCGATCGAGCGGGTGACCGGCCAGGAGGCATCACCGAACATCTCCCGGGTCCTCGAGGCGGCCGCGATCGCCCAGACGTCCGACATCGTGCATGCGCTCGAGCGCATCGCCCGCGAGATCGGAGCGCGCTGATGGCCGTCTTGGTGCGCATGCCAGAGGTCCTCGCCGGGGCCCTCGAAGCGGCCATCCAGACGTGGCTCGTCACGGAGGACACGCAGATCGCGGTCGGCGATCCCCTCGCCGAGATCGAGACCGACAAGGCGGTGGTCGAGTTCGCTTCCGAGTTCGAGGGTCGCATCGCGCGGCTCCTCGCCCCCGAGGGGGACAACCTCGCGGTCGGTTCGCCGATCGTCGCGATCCTCGGCCCGGGGGAGGGGGACGCGGAACTCGCGCTCCTGCTGTCCGAGGCGGGGATCGCCGCGGAACCCGGCACTGCATCGGAACCCGGCGCTGCCGCGGAACCCGGCGCTGCCGCGGAACCCGGCGCTGCCGAGTCAGCCGATGCGGAGCCGGTCGCGGCACCGCTCGCCCCGACGCCCGCTCCGCCCTCCGCCCCGGTGTCGTCCCTCCCGGCGATCGGCGGACGGAGGCTCGCGACGCCCCTGGTCCGCCGCCTCGCCGCGGAGCGGGGTATCGACCTGGCCGCCGTCGCGGGAAGCGGCCCCGAGGGGCGCATCGTCCGACGGGACCTCGACCGGCTGCCGGCCCCGACCGCCGATCCGGTCCCGAGCCCCGTCCTCGCGCCGCCCGAGACGACGACCGCCGCCTCGGCGCCTGCGGTCGCCGCCGCGCCGGACCCGACCGCGGTGGTCGCCACGGCCACCGTGACCGCGGGGGGCCGCGGCGGCTACGAGGACATCCCGGCGTCGTCGATGCGGCGCACGATCGCGCGACGGCTCACCGAGAGCAAGTCGTCCGTGCCCCACTTCTACATGACCAGACGACTGCAGATCGATGCACTGCTGGCACTGCGGGCGGACGTCAACCGCGACCGCACCGCGCGCGTCTCCGTGAACGATCTGATCGTGAAGGCGGTCGCCCTCGCGCACCGCGCGGTTCCCGAGGCGAACGCGATCTGGATCGACGGGGCGATCCGGAGATTCCGCACGGTCGACGTCGGCATCGCCGTCGCTCTCGACGGGGGGCTGATGACCCCGGTGCTCCACGACGTCGGAAGCCTCTCGGTCGGTGCGCTCGCCGCCCAGACCGTCGCGGTGGTGGAGCGCGTGCGCAGCGGACGCATCCAACCGGGAGATCTGGACGGCGGGACGATCACGGTCTCGAACCTCGGGATGTACGGTATCGACGAGTTCGCCGCGATCATCAACCCGCCGCAGTCCGCGATCCTCGCCGTGGGAGCCGCGACACCGCAGCCGGTGGTCCGTGACGGCGGTCTGGCGATCGCGACCGTCATGTCGGTGACGCTGTCCGGAGATCACCGGGTGCTGGACGGCGCGGTGGCGGCGCAGTGGATGGCCGCGCTCGCCGCGATCATCGAGGATCCGATGCGCATCCTGGTCGACTGACCCCTCGCCCGACCGAGGCCGCCAGGAGGTGCGGCCTCGGTCGGGAGCCTCGTCACAGCAGGAACGGCCAGGGTGAGGCGAACGGGCCGACCGGGACGTGGATCAGCGCGGGGCCGCCGGCGTCGATGGCCGCCCTGATCGCGCTCTCGAGCTCGTCGGGAGTCTCGGCGCGCGAGGCGGAGACGCCGAACGCGTCGGCGAGAGCCACGAAGTCCGGGTTGGTGAGGGCGGTGCCCGCCGTCCTCCCGGCGAACATCGCCTTCTGGTCGCGTGCGACGTTGCCGTATTCCCCGTCGTCGAACACGATCGCGATCGTGGGGATGCCGTGATGCCGTGCGGTGGCGAGCTCCGACAGGTTCCAACCGAACCCGCCGTCGCCGTTGACCGACACCACGGGGCGGCCGGGCGCTCCGACGCTCGCGCCGAGTGCCGTCGCGTACCCGTAGCCGAGCGTGCCCTGGTAACCGGGGGTGATGTTGCTCTCCGGCGTCGGGAAGCGGAAGAACAGCGGTGCCGCATAGGAGATCTGCGTGTACTCGCCGACCATGATGCCGTCCTCCGGGAGCGCCCGTCTGATCGCGTCGAGCAGTCTCCGCTGCGGCTCGAGCGCGTGCAGGCGCGCATCGGCGTCGGCGCGTGCGGACGCGGCACGTCGCGGAGCTTCGCGCCGCTCGACGGGGTCCTCCTGCGCGAGAAGATCCGCGATCCCCGCCGCCGCGACACCGACGTCGGCGAGGAACGACAGCCACGGACGCCTCGGCTCGCGGAACGCTTCGGGGTCGGCATCCACGAGGATCACGCGGGCCCCCGCGGCGACCGGCACCTGCTGTTCGAGCTTCATGAAGCGACTGCCCAGCACCAGCACGACATCGGCCTCCTCGGCGAGCGCGCGCCCGGCGAGCGGCGGGACGGCCCGCTCGTCATCGCCGGGGATCGCGCCGAGACCGTTGATCGACATGGCCACCGGAGCGTCGACCAGACGCGAGAGGCGCAGGATGGCCTCGGTCGCGCGGGCACCGCGGGCTCCACCGCCGGCCCAGATGAGCGGTCGCCGGGCATCGCGGAGCGCCGTGGCGATCACGGCGATCGCCGCCGGGTCGAGTGGTGCGTGCGCGGGCGCGGCGGGTGTGGAGACCAGCAGGGCCTCCCGCGCTGCGGAGAGCAGATCGGGCGCGATCTCCAGCGCGACAGGGCGCGGAAGCCCGGAGCGCAGCTGCCGCATCGCCTCGTGCACCAGCCGGGGGATCTCCTCGGTGCTGCGGGCGCGGGCGTGCCACTTGGTGAGCGAGCGCAGGATGCCGCTCTGGTCGGGGATCTCGTGCAGGGCGCCGTTGCCGCGCCCGTAGGAGGTCGTCGGGATCTGTCCGCACAGGAGCAGCACCCGGGAGTTCGTCGCCCAGGCGGTCGACAG
>NZ_PCOY01000020.1 GCF_002979475.1 Microbacterium sp. MYb62
TCCTCCCTCCGTTTCCCTCCGTCCTTCCGCGAATGTGCAGGAGCAGTGGCACGCTCGTCGTGTGCACGGGACCTCGTCGAGTGCACGGGGCCTGCACGCGAGCACGCCGTCCACTCGGCGACATCCCGTGCACACGACGAGCGTGCCACTGCTCCTGCACATTCGCGGAAGGACGGAGGGAAACGGAGGGAGGACGGGAAAGAAGGGGATCGAGGAGTGGGGAGAGGAACCATGGGGCATGCCGCACGCCTCGCCCGCCCTCGCCCAGCTCGTCCGGTCGCGGACAGACCTCCTCCAGCACGGGTGGACGGACCGGAGGATCACCGCTGCGGTGCGGGAGGGGGCGCTCTTCGCCTTCCGTCGCGGATGGTTCATTGCTTCGGCTGATCGGGAGAAACTGTGGCCGGAGCAGAGGCACCACGCGCATGTCATCGCGGTGGCGCGCGATGCACGGGGTCCGGCTGTCATGTCCCATGCCTCCGCCGCCGTGCTCTGGGGGCTGCCGCTCTACGCGATGCGGCTCGCCCGCGTGCACATGACCACGGCGACGCCGAGGCGCATCTCGAGTGCACCCGATGTGTTCCGTCATGTCGCTCCTCTTCCGAGCTCTGATGTCACGGTGCGCGGAGGCATCCGCTGCACGTCGTTGTCGCGAACGGTGTTCGATCTCATCCGTACGCTGCCGGTGCCCGCCGCCGTCGCGGCGACTGATGCGGCGGAACGGCAGATGGCGGATCGGCAGTGGGAGTGGGATCTGGATGCTGTCGTCGCGTGGCGTCGTGGACTCGGTGAGAGGCTGAGCGAGGCCGGAGGCGCCCGGGGAATCCGGCAGGCGCGGTGGGTGGCGGAGTTCGCCGATGGGCGCGCGCAGCTTCCCGGCGAGAGCGTGAGCCGACTGCAGTTGCGCAGACTCGGCTTTGCAGACCCCGAGCTGCAGGTGCCGGTCGACGGGCCGGACGGCAGGCAGTATTTCGTCGACTTCGGGCTCGCGGATGTCCGCAGCTTCGGCGAGTTCGACGGAAAGACGAAATACGTCGATGAGGCGCTGCGCTCCGAGCGCACACTCGAGCAGGTGCTGTTGGCGGAGAAGCAGCGGGAGGACTGGATCCGGGGTCGAACTCAATGGGGCTTCGCGCGGTGGGGGTCCGAGCACATCGCAACCCCCGCAACCTTGGCCACCCGCCTCGCGTCCTTCCACATCACCCCTCCCTGACCCTTCCCGCTCCCCGATCGCGCGTCCGGTGCACGGGATCTCGCCGAGTGCACGGCAACTTCGCGCCTGGAACCCGTGCACTCGTCGAGATCCCGTGCACTCGTCGGAGGGGGAGGGGAAGGGGAGAGGAGGGGAGCGGGAGAGGAGGGGCGAAGGATTTGGGGGACGGGTGTGGGTGAGGTAGAGTTACCTCGAACCGAAGACCGCTGGTCATCAGGCGTGCGCAAGCACGCAGGATCGAAGCTCTGCACAGCAGGGGCCCGCGCAGGACACGAACTTTCCAAAGCTCCGTGCGCTTGCGCCGGAGCTTTTCTCTTTGCAGGTGGTCCAGGTCGGCGCCCCACCACCGTGCGGCGCCTCGTACACACCAAGGAGTGACCATGGCGCAGAAGGATGCATCGGTCGCCGAGCTCACGAAGTCATTCGAGAACTCGACTGCCGTTCTGCTGACCGAGTACCGCGGTCTGACGGTTGCCCAGCTCAAGGAGCTGCGCAACAGCATCCGTCAGGACGCTGAGTACGCCGTGGTGAAGAACACGCTGACCAAGATCGCCGCCAACAAGGCTGGCATCTCCGCGCTGGACGACGACCTCAAGGGGCCGTCGGCTGTCGCGTTCGTGCACGGTGACTTCGTCGCCACCGCCAAGGCTCTGCGTGACTTCGCCAAGGCCAACCCGCTTCTCGTGATCAAGTCCGGCATCTTCGAGGGCAACGCCCTCACCGCGGACGAGGTCAACAAGTACGCCGCGCTGGAGAGCCGTGAGGTTCTGCTGGCGAAGGCTGCGGGCATGATGAAGGCGACGATGGGCAAGGCTGCCGCCACCATCGATGCTCTTCGCGAAAAGCTGGAGACCGCAGAGGCCGCGTAAGCGACCTGCGATCTCGTCTACAAACCCCATCTATCTAGGAGATACATCATGGCGAAGCTTTCCACCGAGGAACTGCTCGAGCAGTTCGCCGGCCTGACCCTCATCGAGCTCAACGAGTTCGTGAAGGCGTTCGAGGAGAAGTTCGAGGTCACCGCTGCTGCTCCCGTCGCCGTCGCCGGTGCTGCGGGTGGCGCAGGCGCTGCTGAGGCTGAGGAAGAGAAGGACTCCTTCGACGTCATCCTCGAGGCTGCTGGCGACAAGAAGATCCAGGTCATCAAGACCGTCCGCGAGCTCACCTCGCTGGGTCTCGGCGAGGCCAAGGCTGTCGTCGACGGTGCCCCGAAGGCCGTCCTTGAGGGCGCCAACAAGGAGACCGCCGAGAAGGCCAAGGCTGCTCTCGAAGAGGCAGGCGCAACGGTTACCCTCAAGTAATCGCGACGCTCACGCGTTTCACGACGAAGGCCCCGGGTTCGCCCGGGGCCTTCGTTCGTTCCCGGCACGTTCCAGGCAGCCCGTTCCCGGCCTTTTCCAGGCGTCGTGTTCCAGGCGTCGGGCTCCAGGCCTCCCGTTCCAGACCTCCTGTTCCAGGCGCCGTGTTCCAGGAAATCTGCCGGCTGTTCCTCGTCGCTGAGCATTCCGGCATGCTGCATGGTCAGCGTGGTGCGGCCGTCGAGCTGCGCACCACGAGGGCGGATGTCGCGGCGACGTGTTCGAGCGCAGCGTCGGGTTGTTCCATCCGCTGCGTCAGAAGGCGCACCGCTTCGTGCCCCTGCTCGCGGGGCGACTGCCCGATCGTCGTCAGGGCGAACATGTCGGCATGCTCGTGGTCGTCGATGCCCACGACGCTGAGTTCGGTCGGCACGGCGATGCCCAGGCGTCGAGCCGCGATGATCGCACCGATGGCGGCTTCGTCGCAGACACCCACGATGGCCGTCGGCCGGCGCCGTCGGTCGCCGAGCATGCCCGCCGCAGCCGCATAGCCGCCGGGCATCGTCGGGGTGGCGCCGGCGACACGGGCATGCGCGGCGAGGCCAGCGGCCCTCAGCGCGCCGTGATACCCGTCGAGGCGGCGGGCATCGCCGAAGCTCAGCTGTGTGGCATCCGTCGCCCCGCCGACGAAGGCGATCTCCCTGTGCCCGAGCTCGATCAGGTGCTCGGTGGCGATGCGTGCGGCTGCCGTGTCGTCGATCGACACCGAGCTCGAGCCCTCGCTGTAGGGTCCCACGCTCACGAGTGGGCGGCCTGTGCGCTGCAATCGTTCGAGCTCTTGCGCGCTCGGCTGGATGCCCACCGCGATGATCCCGTCGAAACGTCGCCCGGGGAGGACGTTCTCGAACAGCCGTTCTCTGGTCTGCGACCCCTCGGGGACGCCGTACAGCGACAGGTCGTAGTCGAGCGCGAACAGGGATTCCTGCACGCCGGCGAGCAGCTCTGCGAAGAACCAGCGGTCCACAGGGGGCATCACGACGCCGACGGTCTGGGTCCGTCCGGTCGCCAGACTCGTCGCCGACGAGTGCGCGACGTACGAGAGATCACGTGCGGCATCCGCGACGCGCTGCCGGGTCGCCTCCGACACGTATCCACGTCCACTCAGTGCCCGGCTCGCTGTGGCCTTCGATACACCGGCACGTGACGCGACGTCCGCGATCGTGCTCATCGGTCCTCCTCGACCTGATCACGCGGCTGCGTGGACCCGGCGCGGGGGGTGCGCGCCGGGTCACAGCGTAGTCGTTGCCGCAGAAAAAAGGAACCGGTTCCAGGTCGAGAGCGAGAGAGCGCTCCCACCTGGGGTGCACGGCGAGCGGGAAAGGTTGCGAGCTTGTGACCCTAACGTGTTGTGCGGGGATACCGATGGCCAGTAGGTTGGCCTGGAATCGGTTCCCTAACGATGCCCCGGGGTGGCGTCGCACGAGGCGGGAACCTGTACTCGAAGAGGAGAATTCACATGGCTCTGTCACAGCGTTCCCGGCGTTATGCGCCGATCGCCCTGCTGGGGGTCGCGGGTATCGCGCTCGCCGGATGCGGGGCCCCTGGCGGCGCACCGGAAGGCGGCGGTGGCGGTGGCGATGAGAACACCGTCACGATCTACGGCACGATCGTCGAGGGAGAAGCTGACCTCCTCGCGGAGTCCTGGGCGGATTTCGAGAAGGAGAACGACATCGAGATCAAGTACGAGGGCAGCCAGGACTTCGAGACGCAACTCGGCACCCGTGCACAGGGTGGCAATCCCCCGGACATCGCGATCTTCCCGCAGCCGGGTCTGTTCGCCGACTATGCGTCGCGTGATCTGCTGAAGCCGGCTCCGGAAGCGGTCAAGAAGAATGCCGAGGAGTACTGGACCCAGGGATGGGTCGACTTCGGCACGTACGACGGTACGTTCTACGGTGCGCCGCTGATGGCGAGCGTGAAGGGCTGGGTCTGGTACTCGCCGACGAAGTTCGACGAGTGGGGTGTCGAGGAGCCGACCAGTTGGGACGAGCTGCTGACGCTGACCCAGACCATCAAGGAGAAGAGCGGTGCGGCTCCGTGGTGTGCGGGCTTCGAGTCCGGCGTCGCGACCGGGTGGCCCGGGACCGACTGGATCGAGGACCTCGTGCTTCGCAACGCGGGTCCCGACGTCTACGACCAGTGGGTCAAGAACGAGATCCCGTTCACCGACCCGCAGATCAAGGCGGCGTTCGATGCGACCGGCGAGCTGCTTCTGAACCCGGAGTACGTCAACGCCGGCTTCGGCGACGTGCGCTCGATCAACTCCACCGCGTTCGGTGATGTGGCGCCTCAGGTGGCCAGCGGTGAGTGCGCGCTGACGCACCAGGCGTCGTTCCTCTCGGGATTCTTCCCCGACGACACGAACGTCGCTGAAGACGGTGACGTGTGGGCATTCCTGCTGCCGAGCAAGACCCCGGATGAGACTCTCATCACCGGTGGTGGCGAGATCGTCGGTGCGTTCAGCGACTCCGAGGCGACGCAGAAGGTGCTCGAGTACCTGTCCAGCCCCGAGTGGGCGAACAGCCGCCTCGCTCTCGGTGGCGTGACGTCGGCGAACAAGGGCGTCGACCTCGACGTGGTCGAAGACCCGATCCTGCAGGAGTCGATCAAGCTGCTCCAGGACGACTCGGTGACGTTCCGCTTCGACGGCTCCGACCAGATGCCCGGCGCTGTCGGCTCCGGCACCTTCTGGAAGGGCATGGTCGCATGGATCAACGGGACCTCCACCGATGATGTGCTGACGCAGATCCAGACCGGCTGGCCTTCGAGCTGATCAGAAGGAGGGCCGCCCCGGTGGGCGGCCCTCCTTCTCGCACCCGGTCGGCGCATCGGCGCGCCGATCGCTGATCAGCTCCGCATCATGAAGGGGATTCCATGAACGCGACTGTGTTCTTCACCTGGATCGGGTCACTTCCGCCGATCCTCCAGGCCGTCGCCGTGGTCATCGCATTCGCGGTGGTCGTGGCGGTGATCCTGTTTCTCGTCGATATCGCGCCCCGGAAGGGCGCCCTGTACACCGGCATCCGCCTTGCGATGTGCCTGCTCATCCCGCTCGCAGTGATGTGGTTCTTCAACTCGTACTACTGGGCGATGGGAGTCGCCGTCGTGGTCGGCGCGCTGTTCTTCTTCCTGGACTATCGGTCGCGCGACGGCGCAGGCTATCTCATCCAACTGGTCGCCTTCATGGCCCCGGCGATGCTACTGCTCCTGGCGGGCCTCATCCTCCCGTCGATCCAGACCGTGTACTCGTCATTCTGGAACTCGACGGGACGCGAGTTCGTCGGCCTTGCGAACTACCTCTGGATCTTCACCCAGTCGGACGGCGTCACGGCGGTGATCAACACGATCGTCTGGGTGCTGCTCGTCCCGACGCTCTCGACGATCATCGGTCTGGCCTACGCCGTGTTCATCGATCGGACCCGCGGCGAGAAGATCTACAAGCTGCTGGTCTTCATGCCGATGGCGATCTCGTTCGTGGGCGCAAGCATCATCTGGCGGTTCGTGTACGCCTATCGCGGCCCCGAGTTCGAGCAGATCGGTCTGCTCAACCAGATTCTCGTCTGGTTCGGGGGAGAGCCGCAGCAGTTCCTGTTGAACGAGCCGTGGAACAACTTCGCTCTCATCGTCGTGCTGATCTGGGTGCAGACCGGGTTCGCGATGGTCGTGCTTTCGGCATCGATCAAGGGCGTCCCGGCCGAGCTTCTCGAAGCCGCCGAGCTCGACGGAGCGAATGCCTGGGAGCGCTTCAAGTCGGTGACGATCCCGGCGATCCGTCCGGCCCTCATCGTCGTGCTGACGACGATCTCGATCGCTTCGCTGAAGGTCTTCGACATCGTCCGCACCATGACGGGTGGAAACTACGGAACGTCCGTGCTGGCGAACGAGATGTACACGCAGTTCTCGAAGTTCGAGGCCGGACGCAGTGCCGCGCTCTCGGTCATCCTGTTCATCCTGGTGCTGCCGATCGTCATCTACAACGCACGCCAGATCAAGAAGCAGCGGGAGATCCGATGACCGACACCGTGAAGTCAGACACCGGGGAAAGCACTCGCGCGATCACCACCGCGGGACGGTTCGAGGCCTCGGCGGGACGAGCGCGCAAGCGGCTCAGTCGGCCGTGGGCGTCCGTCGCCTCCATCGTCATCGCCGTCGTATGGACCATCCCGACACTCGGGCTATTCATCTCGTCGTTCCGGGAGAGGGACGCGATCGAGACGACCGGTTGGTGGACGGTCTTCACCGATCCCCAGCTGACGTTGGACAACTATGCAGCCGTGCTGCAGTCCGGCACCACCCAGCTGACGATCCTGGAGTCGTTCTTCAACTCGATCGTGATCACGATTCCGGCCACGATCATCCCCCTGATGATCGCGGCGATGGCGGCGTATGCGTTCTCGTGGATCGAGTTCAAGGGGCGCAACGCGCTGTTCATCTTCGTGTTCGCGCTGCAGATCGTTCCGATCCAGATGGCGCTGGTCCCGCTGCTGTCGTCGTTCTCACGAGGGATCAACCTGTTCGGCGTCCAGGTGACGCTGGGACTCGATGTCGCGGGCGGCTATGCCCAGGTGTGGATCGCGCACACGATGTTCGCGCTGCCGCTGGCGATCTACCTCCTGCACAACTTCATGTCGGAGATCCCGGGAGAGATCATCGAGGCTGCTCGCGTCGACGGAGCATCCCGCGGACAGATCTTCTTCCGCGTGGTGCTGCCTCTGACGATGCCGGCGATCGCGTCCGTCGCGATCTTCCAGTTCCTGTGGGTCTGGAACGACCTGCTCGTGGCGCTGGTGTTCGCCGACGGTGCTGCCTCGCCGATCACGAAGGTGCTCGCCGAGATCACCGGCCGTGGCGAAGGCTGGTACCTGCTGACCGCGGGCGCGTTCGTCTCGATCATCGTGCCGCTGATCGTGTTCTTCGCCCTGCAGCGCTACTTCGTGCGCGGACTGCTGGCCGGATCGACGAAGGGCTGAGCTTCGAGAGACACCGGGGGCCTTTCGAGAGGACGGATGCCGCGGTCGGGTGCAACACAGCCCCGGTCGCGGCATCCGCGCGTCTACCCTGAAGTCATGAAGTACGCAGACTCGATCGTCGACCTCGTCGGCGACACGCCCCTCGTGAAGCTCCAGCACGTCACCGAGGGCGTCGCGTGCACGGTGCTCGTGAAGCTCGAGTACCTGAACCCCGGTGGTTCGTCGAAGGACCGCATCGCCGCACGGATCATCGACGCCGCCGAGGCCTCGGGCGACCTGAAGCCGGGTGGCACGATCGTCGAACCCACCAGTGGTAACACCGGAGTGGGCCTGGCGCTGGTCGCCCAGCAGCGCGGCTACACCTGCGTATTCGTGCTGCCTGACAAGGTCGGCGAGGACAAGATCGACGTGCTGCGCGCCTACGGCGCCGAGGTCGTCGTGACCCCGACGTCGGTCGCGCCCGACAGCCCGGAGTCGTACTACAGCGTGAGCGATCGACTGGCCCGTGATATCCCCGGGGCGTTCAAGCCGAACCAGTACGAGAACCCGAACGGTCCGCGCAGCCACTACGAGACGACGGGCCCCGAGATCTGGCGCGACACCGACGGCGAGGTCACCCACTTCGTGGCCGGTGTCGGCACGGGCGGAACGATCACGGGCACGGGGCGGTATCTGCGCGAGATCTCCGCTGGCCGCGTACGCATCGTCGGCGTCGATCCCGAGGGCAGCGTCTACAGCGGGGGCACCGGGCGCCCGTACCTCGTCGAGGGCGTGGGGGAAGACATCTGGCCCGGTGCATACGACCCGACGGTGCCGCACGAGATCGTGGCGGTCGGCGACGCCGAATCTTTCGCGATGACCCGACGACTCGCTCGTGAGGAGGGCATCCTCGTGGGCGGATCGAGTGGCATGGCCGTCGTCGGCGCACTGCGGGTGGCTCGGGACCTGCCGGCGGATGCCGTGATGGTCGTGCTGCTTCCCGACGGCGGTCGCGGGTACCTCGGCAAGATCTTCAACGACGGATGGATGCGCTCGTACGGCTTCAGCGAAGTGGACGACGGCGAGACCGTCGCTGACGTGCTCGCGGCCCGTCCGTCCCGACAGGGGGCGGGAATCCCCGACCTCGTGCACGCTCACCCGACCGACACCGTGCTGGAGGCGATCGGCATGATGACCGAGTACGACGTCTCGCAACTGGTCGTGCTCAGCGCCGAGCCGCCCGTCATGATGGGCGAGGTCGTCGGCACGGTCGATGAGAAGGGCTTGCTCGACCTGTTGTTCCGCGGCGAGGCGAATGCGACCGATGCCGTGGGCGCGCACGTGGGGGAGAGGCTTCCGCTCGTCGGCATCCACACCTCCGTCGCCCAGGCCAAGGCGGCGCTCGCCGAGGCCGATGCGCTGCTGGTCACGGAGGACGGCAAACCGCACACGGTGCTGACCCGTCAGGATCTCCTGGCGTACCTGTCGCACTGAGGAGTGCCCTCGGGAAACCGGACCCCGGGCGTAACGGGAGGGCCGCTGCGTGAGTGGCGGACGTAGGCTGAGAGGCATGTCCGATCACGCTTTCGCCACCCGAGCCATCCACGCAGGGCAAGCGCCCGACCCGGTCACGGGGGCGATCATCCCGCCGATCTACCAGTCGTCGACGCACGTGCAGGACAGTGTCGGCGGCCTGCGTGCCGGATACGAGTACAACCGTGCCGGCAACCCGACGCGTTCCTCGCTCGAGACGCAGATCGCGGCCCTCGAAGGGGGAGCGGGCGCGCTCTCGTTCGCGTCGGGGCTCGCGGCGGAGGACGCGCTGCTGCGCGGCATCCTCAAGCCCGGGGACCACGTGCTGCTCGGCAACGACGTCTATGGCGGCACGTACCGGCTGCTCACCAAGGTGCTGGCGCCGTGGGGCATCGAAACGACGACCGTCGAACTCTCCGACGCCGACGTGCTCCGTGCGGCGATCCGTCCGGAGACGAAGATCGTGTGGTTGGAGACGCCGAGCAATCCGCTGCTGAAGATCGTCGACATCGCGCTGATCACCGAGATCGCGCACGCGGCCGGTGCGGTCGTGGTCGTGGACAACACCTTCGCCTCGCCCGCGCTGCAGCAGCCGCTCGCGCTCGGGGCCGACTTGGTCGTGCACTCCACGACCAAGTACCTGGGCGGGCACTCGGATGTGCTCGGCGGCGCGGTCGTGTTCGCAGACGACCGCTTCTTCGACCAGATCAAGTTCCAGCAGTTCGCGGTCGGCGCGGTCTCCGCGCCCCTCGACGCGTGGTTGACCACCCGCGGCATCAAGACCCTCGCCCTGCGGATGCGTCAGCACTCCGAGAACGCGCAGGCCATCGCCGAGTGGGCCTCCGCGCGCCCCGAATTCGCGCAGGTGTTCTTCCCCGGGCTCCCCTCGCACCCCGGACACGAGATCGCCGCGAAGCAGATGAGCGGCTTCGGAGGGATGCTGTCCTTCGGCCTCGCTGCGGGCGCCGATGCGGCACGGGCCTTCGTCGAGAGCACCTCGCTGTTCCAGCTCGCCGAGTCGCTGGGCGGAGTCGAGTCGCTCATCGGATACCCGCCGGACATGACGCATGCGTCGGTGCGCGGCACGGAGCTCGCCGTGCCGGAGAACATCGTGCGCCTCTCGGTCGGCATCGAGGACGTGAGCGACCTGATCGCCGACCTCGAACAGGGACTCGACCGCATCGCGGGCTGACCTCCACGACGCGGGATCCGACACGCACCTCCGGTCTGCTCCGGGGGTGCGTTTCCGGTCGCACGGCGGGACGGACGAGGGCAGGTCGGCGGTAGCATGGCCTCTTCCCCCGGCCGAATCGATTCGACCGCGCATCTCCCCGAACTCTGGAAGGACGTCGTGTCCGACGCTCCCCGCACTGACTCCATCCCCGTCGCGCCGCCGGAAGATCGTCCCATCGACGACGACGCCGCCGCGCCGCAGCCCGAACGCACCGCGACCGGCAGCATCCGCACCTCCACCGCGACCGGGGCGATCCGCACCCTCGGCGCGAACCCGGCGACCGCGCCGATCATGCTGCACCCGGGAGACGCCATCTCCCTCGGCCGCCGGACGCTCTACATCATCCTGCTCGGTGCGCTCACGGCCCTCGGCCCGTTCACGATCGACCTGTACCTCCCGGCCTTCCCGGTGCTGGAACAAGACTTCCAGACCACCGCCGCCGCGATCCAGTTGACCCTCACGGGCACGATGATCGGCTTCGCGCTCGGCCAGCTCGTGGTCGGACCGCTCAGTGACAAAGTCGGTCGTCGGGTGCCGCTGATCGTGGTCACGGCGCTGCACGTGCTCGCCAGCGTCGGCGCGGCCTTCGCGCCGGATCTCGCGCTGCTCAGCGTGGCTCGTGTCCTCATGGGTGTCGGGGCCGCAGCCGGTGGCGTCGTGGCCATGGCCATCGTGCGCGACCTGTTCGGCGGACGTCGGCTGGTCGTGATGCTCTCGCGGCTCGCGCTGGTGTCGGGTGTGGCTCCGGTGATCGCGCCCCTGATCGGCTCCTGGCTGCTGACGCTCATGCCCTGGCGCGGGATCTTCGGTGTCCTCGCGGCCTACGGCGTGGTGATGCTGCTGTCGACGGTCCTGTTCATCCCGGAGACGCTGCCTGTCGCCCGACGACAGGACCGCGGCGGAGCCACCATGCTGCAGCGCTACCGGTCGGTGCTGTCGGACCGCGTGTTCCTCGGCGTGCTCGTGATCGGCGGCATGACGTTCTCCGGGCTGTTCTCCTACCTCTCGGCGTCGCCCTTCCTGTTCCAGGTGACGCACGGACTGGACGCCCAGCAGTACGGCCTGCTGTTCGCGGTGAACTCGCTCGGCGTCGTCGTCGGCGTGCAGACCGCATCCCGGCTCGCCGCGCGCTTCGGGCCGCAGTGGGTCATGGCCTACTCGACTGCGGTCCTGCTGCTCGCCGGAGTGGCGATCATCGTCACCGACCAGCTCGGACTCGGGCTGTGGGGCACGGTCATCCCCCTGTTCGTCTTCATGACGGCGTGCGGGTTCACCTTCCCCAACGTGCAGGTGCTGGCGCTCGACCGCCACGGCAAGGCCGCCGGAACCGCGGCATCCATCATCGGCGCGACGAACTTCGGCGTCGCCGGACTCATCTCGCCGGTCGTCGGCTGGCTCTCCCATGACGCCGGCATCACGGCGACGACCATGGCGTCCGTCATGGTCGGCTGCGCTGCGATCGGCATCCTGTCGCTGTGGTTCGTGGTGCGCCCGCGCACGGTCGGGATGCTCACTCCCTGATCGTTCAGGACCGATCCGCCAGAATGGGACGATGAACAGGCGGATGCTGCTGTGGTGGGGGGTGGGCCTCCTCGCGCTCGCGACGGCGCTCGGTGCCGTGGTGGTGTTCGCCTCCCCGGAGACGCCCGGGTTCGACCACTGGTGGAATGAGACGATCGCCGGCGCTCGCGCCGACTGGATGGTCGACTTCGCCCTCGTGCTGAACTGGATCGGCGGCGGGTGGGTGGCCATCCTCGGAGTGCCGCTGCTGGCGATCCTCGCGCTCGTGATCGCGCGCCGGTGGCGTGGTGCGGTGTTCGCCGCACTCTGCTTCGCCGCCAGCGCGGGCGCTGTCCAGGTGCTCAAGCAGCTCTTCGGTCGCGCACGGCCGGACGACATGCTGGTGGTGAGCGACTACGGCTCCTTCCCCTCCGGGCACACCGCGAACGCGGCGACGATCGCCCTCGTGCTCTGGGTGCTCTTCCCGCGGGTGTGGGTCGCGATCGTCGGCGCCGCGTGGGTGCTCGCGATGGCGCTCTCGCGGACGTTCCTCTCGGTGCACTGGGCGAGCGATACGCTCGGGGGAGCACTCGTCGGCGCCGGTGTGGTCCTGGTGCTCGCGGCCTGGCTGCTCCCGTGGGTGCAGCGGACGACGTCCGCGGCTGACGCGCCGATAGGCTGACAAGACCTGTTCCCTCCCGAGGAGTCGTCGTGTCTCGCATCCGCCCGTACCGCCCCACCGACCGTGCCGCGCTGTACGACATCTGCGTGAAGACGGCGGATGCCGGAGCGGATGCGACGGGCATCCTCTCCGACGACTCGCTGTGGGGCGATCTGTTCGCGGTGCCCTACGCCGAGCGGCATCCGGATCTGGCGTGGGTCGTGGAGAGCGACGACGAGCGCACGATCGGCTACATCGTCGCGACCGATGACACCGACGCCTTCTACACGTGGTTCCGCGATGAGTGGTGGCCGACGCTCGAGGGGCGGTATCCGCGGCCGTCCGAGGTCATCAGCCGGGAGGACCGGATGATCGACTACGGCTACAGCCGCGCGCCCGGGATCGAGCCGAACACGGTCGGCCACCCCGCACATCTGCACATCGACCTGCTGGCGGAGACCCAGGGGCAGGGGCTCGGGCGTCAGCTCATGGGGACGCTGTTCGCCGAGCTGACCGGCCGCGGTGTGCGCGGACTGCACCTGGGCATCGACCCGGACAACGCGGGGGCCGCCGCCTTCTACGAGCGACTCGGCATGACGCGCCTCCCCGCCGCTCCCGGTGGACAGATCTACGGCGTGCGCTTCGACGGCTGACGTCGTCCTCGCCGCCCGATACGGCGATCGGTGTGGATGCTCCTCGTCGCGTGCTCGCCGCGGAATCCGGTCTGTGCGTCGCCGACATCATCTGGCAGACGCTGGATGCCGGTTCGTGGGGAGTGCTCCCGATCTGGCGGTGGCGGCGGGATTCCAGTGATCGCTGCGCTCGCTCCTCCCGGATCCCGTGCCCGACAACACGAGAAGAGCCTCCGCTGGTGCGGAGGCTCTTCTCGTGTTTGGCGGTGACGGCGGGATTCGAACCCGCGGTTGCTTGCACAACACACGCTTTCCAAGCGTGCTCCTTCGGCCGCTCGGACACGTCACCAAGGAACAACCTGTCCATCCTATCCGATCGACCGGGTGCGACGTGACAGGGGCTGTGAGAGGTGGGCATGCAAGGCATGTGTGGAATATTGCATGTCACATGTGACTCAGATAGCCTCATGTGAGGACGAAAAGCCTTCACTGGGGATGCGACGTCCTGAGGGGGAGCATGCGCGCGAACTCGGTCACGGCACCACGAAGCGACCACCGCACCACGACGGCATTCGAGCAGTACGTCAGCGGAAGACGCGCGATCCTCGAGGGCGCGGTGTTCTTCCTCGAGTCCGGGGAGCATGTCGCGGAGGTGCTGAGCCAGGCCGGACCCGGCGATGTCGTGTTCGCTCCGACGGGCTCGGCCCTGCATCGCGACCCGCGGGTCGTCGGATACGACGGGAGGTTTCGCGAGCCGGGTGACGAGATGATGCTCGGCGACAGACGCAGCTACGAATTGCAGGACTACGTCGCGGCGCCGTTCATCACGATCCTCGCGCCCACCGTCATCCGGCAGGGTCGCGCGGAGGGAGTGGCTGCGTTCCTCGGCGATGCCGACATGGCGAGGGACTCCGGTGTCTTCGTCGATCAGCTGCTGAGCAACGCCGTGCTCCTCGACTCGATCGCGTCGTTCCTCGGTGCCGACCCCGCGGGCGACTCGCTCGTACGCGTGCATATGACCCGGGACGGCGAGTACCGCGACGGGCCGGACGGCCTCCTCCTCGGCGTGACCGGCGATGAACGCGCGGATCTCGAAGCCCGTGCGCTCGAAGAGGCAGGGCGAGGGCGGGCGTTCGCGTGCATCGTCGACTGCGGGATGCTCGAGGCCGACCTCGACGACCGGCCGTGGCTCGCGAGGTACGTGGGTGCGCTCGATCTGCTGCGTCATTGGGACGGTGTCCCGAGCCGTCCCGCCATCTCGGGCTTCGGCGGGCACCTCGTTCGAGCACTCGAAGACCTTCCCGCGCTCGCGGGAGCCGTCTCCGCGGACGCGCCGTACCTCCTCACCGGTGACGGTGAGGAGTACGTCTTGATCGATGCGGCGCGCGGCAGACGCTTCCGGCTCGGAATCGACGCCGCACGCGCGGCCGAATGTCTCATCGCGACGGCGGACGAGGCTGCGGCATCGGCCCTGCTCGCTGCGGAGACCGGTCAGCGGGTCGGCAGCGTCGCCCCGGTGGTGCGCGAGCTCCAGGCGAGGTTCGCGGCGGCCGGCCTCCACCTCACCGCGAACCGACGGGATGGTGCCTGATGCAAGACGGGGGCGAGGGATCCGACCCGGAGGTCGTCGGCGCCCGGGCTCTCCGGGAATGGGTCACCGGAGAGCAGAACGAGTATTCGCGGGTGTTCCTCCTCGACAGCGGAGCCGCCGCCGACGGCATCACCGGCGCGGCCGGACCCGAAGACGCGGTTCTTCTGCCCGTGGGGAGCGGACCGTATGACGGCCCGGCTCGAGCCGTCCCCTACAGCGGCGGATTTCGTGAGATCGGAGACGAGCTCTTCTTCGGCGAACGCGGCGTCGAGCTCCAGGACTACATCGCCGCGTCGTTCGTGCAGATCGTCGGCCCCACAGCGGTGTGCCTCGTCGACGAGCCGAGCTGCCGGGCCTTCGTCGACGACGCGGAGCTCGCTCGCCGGACGGGCGTCTTTCCGTCGGCCCTGCTCGACCCCCGGGTCCTCCTCGCGAATCGCCGCGCTCTGGTGAATCCCGATGGTCTCGAGACCCCTCGCGCCATCAGGGTGGGTACGGACGGCGCGATCAGCCTCGGCGTGCAGGGGGAGGTCATCGGCGACGTCGACGACCTGCAGACGGTGCTCGCGGTCCCTCTCCCACGTGCCGCGGTGTGGGGATACCGAGCACCCGGAGATCTGCTCGCGGCCGACCACCGAGGTCGTGAGTGGATCGAGCGCTACCTCGACGCCACGGATCTGATGAAGATGCTCCGCCTTGCGAACGGTGCCGTCAAGATTTCCGGATTCGGCTGGTCCCTCACCGACGATGACCTCGCGGATGCCGAACCGGTCACCGCGGATCCGTTCCTGCTGGAGACCGCTGAAGGCTTCATGCTCGCCGACACGAGGACTCTGCGCCGCCAGTCGCTCTCGCCGGTGACCGCCGAAGTGGTCGCCGTGACACAGAGCTCCAGCACACCGGAGGTCGCTGCCGAGCGCCTGGCGCGGCGACTCGGCACGCGCAGGTCGGCAGCGGAGGCCCTGTGCCACGAAGCCGTCACCGTGCTCGACATCCACTTCGGCAGGCGGGTCTCAGCCTCGTGCCCGACGAATGGGGGCGGAAGGTGACCGTTCCACACGCGCTGTGGACCTCGATGCTCCCCGCGGACGCGACATTCCCGCCAGACCGAGTCGCCGTCGGCGCCACGGGAAACCGCATCGAGTTCGCCGATGGATCCACGCGTCTGTGTGCGACGAGCGGACTGTGGAACGTTCCTCTCGGCTTCGGCAATCCGGCGGTGACCGAGGCCGTGAACAGAGCGACGCACGATGCGTCCTACCTGACGCTCTTCCGAGCACCGCACCGGTATGCGGAGGTCGCGGCTGAAGCTCTCATCGAGCTCGCGAACCCGGCCACATACCGCAGAGTCATCTTCTCCACCTCGGGCGGGGCCGCGAACGACGCTGCGGTGAAGCTCGCCAGACAGTACTGGTCGCAGAAGGGAAGCGCGTCGCGTTCGCTCGCCGTCGGGCTGAGAGGCAGTTATCACGGCACCATGTACGGCAGCCATGCGCTGAGCGGAGACGACCTCCTGCAATCCGTCTACGGCGTCGACCGCAGGTCGGTGAGACATGTCGCTCACGACGATGACGGCGAAGAGCTGGAAACACTGCTGAAGCGGGAGGGGACCAGAGTGGCTTCGGTCGTCGTCGAACCCGTTCTCGGCAGTGGTGCGTACGCGCTGTCGGACGCGTTCATCTCTCGCCTCCTCGCCCTGCGCGAGGAGTACGGGTTCCTCGTCGTCGCCGATGAGGTGGCGACGGGCTTCGGCCGCACCGGAAAGATGTTCGCCACCGACGGATGGGCCTCTGCACCGGACATCCTCCTTCTCTCGAAAGCGCTGACGAATGGCGCGATGGGTGCCTCGGCACTCCTCGTCGGACCGCGTGTCGCCTCCGAGTTCGTGCGCGGCGGTTGGACCTTCGTCCATGGTGAGACGCAGGCGGGGACGCCGGCCTGCGCGGCGGCCATCGTCGCCGTCATCGAAGAACTGCGACGCATCGACGTGGAATCCACGACGCAGGCGCTGGCGATCGACCTGTCGCACCTGGTGAGGTCATGGGAGTCGGATGGTCTGATCACGGAGATCACGGGGAAGGGCTGCTTCCTGGGCCTGGGGCTTCGCAATCAGGACGGGAGTCCTCTCTCCGGTCCCGACGTGCTTCGAGTCGTCTCCGCCATCGCCGGCAACGGCGTCGTGGTGCAACCCGGCCCCAGCTCCATCGAACTGATTCCGGCATACGGTTTCACCCCGAGTGAGATTCTCGAGCTGGATACGGCTGTGCGCGCCGGTCTGGCTCAGGGACAGGCGGTGTCGGCGTGACCTCGGACTTCGCCGGGCGGGTCCCCACGCTCTGGCACGGCCAGGGCATCGCGCGACAGATGACGACGCGTCTCGCGGCGGGGCGCGAGACGCTCGTGATCGTGGATGCGGCGCTCACCGTCCCTGTCGTCGCCGGGTGCTCGGTGAAGACGATGAAGGTGCACGCGGCATCGGCCGATGTCTCGGTCGTGCGCACGATCGCGCGCGAGATCGTTCGTCGACCGCCGGAACTGATCGTGGCGGTCGGAGGAGGAAGTGTTCTCGACGCGAGCAAGATCGCCGCGCTCGCGCTGGTCCCCGGACGGGTGTTCGACTACGCCCTCGGACACGCCTCGAGGTCGGCGTTGACCCTCTTGCCCGATGCTCCGCCACCCGTGGACATCGTTGCCGTGCCGACGACACTCGGCACGTCATCGGAGACGAACAGCGTCGGAATCCTCAGGAACGAATGCGGCTACCGACTGATCGTCGGGCGTTCCCTGAGACCGCGCCATGCCCTCATCGATCCCTGCAACCTGGTCACTCTCTCGCGCGAGACCGCCCGGGAGGGAGCGCTGGAGGCGTTCCTCCGTCTCGCAGGCGCCTCGACGAGTTCTCGGAGGAGCGCCAGGAGCCGCCGGGATGCGATCGCCCTCGGCAAGGCTCTCCTGGAGGCCGGCACGCGCGATCACGGTTCGGCCGCGGGAAGGCTGCACCTCGCACGATTGAGCGCGGCCACCCAGCGGAGCGCGGCGCTCCGTGGCCCAGACCCCTACAGCGCCCGTCATTGGTATGTGGCGAACGAAGTCGCCTTCGTGCTGGGGATCCGCAAGATGAGTGCCACCGCGGCGGTCATCGCCGCGGTCTGGCGTCGGATCCGCTCCGGAGACACGCGATGGGGCGACGCAGCGAGCCTGGACGACTTCTGGGCGCGATCCACGGCCGGTTCGACATTGCCTCTCGATCCGCCCACCGGAGTCGCGGCGCTCATCGAACGCTGGGGGATTCCGTGTCCGCCGGCGCCGACCGCTCACGACATCGGCCTCATCGCCGCGGCGACGGAGAGCTCGTGGGGAAACCGCAAACCGATGCTCCCCGGTCTCGTCGCGGATGACTTCGGTGATGTGCTCCGCGATTCCTGCTGGAGCCCTCAGCCGGTCGGCGATGCGCGCCGACCTTCGATGATCGGCACGAAGGAGGTGAATTGAATGAACAACGCTGTGGAGACGCAGATCCACTTCCAGGAACTGGACGAGATGGAGGCCCCCAGTTGGGAGAGCTTCTACAGAGGTGTGGGAAGTGCTCTGGTCCTCATCGGGATCGGCGCGGCCGCTGCCACGTGATCGTCGGCGGGAAGAACCGAAATGAGAAGGGAGGGAAGCATGCAAGGCACGATGCCGAAGCTCGAGTTCACCGAACTCGAGGCCATGGAAGCGCTGAATGACGCCGATGACTACATGCGAGGATTCGCCGTTGGCGTGATCATCGGGATCCTCGCTCTGACGTAGGAATCGCATTCGCAGATTCGACCCAGGAGGTATGAATTGCAGACGAGAACGCTGGAGTTCCTCGAACTCGAACAGATCGACGCACCGCTCGAATGGTGGGAGCACGCGAGCTACATCATCGCCATCATCGGCGGTGCTGCCGCGATCGCGACCTGATCGAAGGGTGCGGGCGCGCCGGACGCGCCCGCACCCCCTTTGTCCCCTGCGGAGAGGCGATGTGTGAAATGCCTGACTTGATCACCGAAGCCCTTTCGGCGCGACTCGATGGTGTCGGCGCCGTGCCCCGGGAGCAGGACCTGTACGCGGGGACCGGCACCGACTTCTACGAGCGACTGGTCGGTCACGACCGTGCCGAGATCAGGGAGGTGCTGGCGCTCGCGAGACATGTCGAGGGTCCGATCCTCGATGTCGCCGCCGGGGGCGGGAGGTTGACGATTCCGTTGGTCCGGTCCGGCAGACGGGTGACCGCCATCGACCTCTCCGACGACATGCTCGCCCACCTGCGCCGTGCGGTGCCGGACCACTCGATGGTGGAGTGCGTCGTCGCGGACATGCGCGACTTCTCCCTGGGGCGGCGATACGAGCTCGTCATCGTCGGCGCGACGTCGATCACCCTGCTCGACCGCGCGGGGCGGTCGCGTCTCTACGCGAACGTGCATCGCCACCTCGCCGCGGGAGGCGTCTTCGCCTTCACGGTCGCGGCAGGTTCCTCGGCTGCGACCCTCACGGTGCCGAGAGAGGAGGAGATCGTGGTTCCCGGGCCCGACGGAGATGAGATCTACCTCTTCTCCCAGCAGATGGAAGAGGACGGCGCAGCACGTCTCGTGAATTGGGTGCGCGCCTCCGATCTGGTGGACGGCGGCGAAGTCACGGTGTTCACCAGCCGTCTGCGAGTGCTCACCCCCGAGGTCCTTTCGCGAGAGCTCGTCGATGCCGGTTTCGCCGAACCGGCGGTGTTCCCCGTTCGCACGGACAGCGGAGCGGAGATCCTCCTGCTGAAGACCTCGGCGGGACCCCGGAAAGCAGCGGATGACGATGCCGTGGAGTAGTTTCGCTCGTCGACGCGCCTCCCAAGCGACGCCTCCGCTCACGGCCGACATGTCCCCGCTCCTGGCTTCCGGCGTCACCTTCGAGGAAACGGCGGACGAAGCGGCATGGATCGCGATGCGGCACGGCGTGCCTTCATCGAGGGTCTCGACAACGGTCGTCGAACTGCTCACCGCGATGGACGGAGAAACCGCGCTTCGCGATCTGCACAGGCGGTTCGCGGCATCCGAATCCTCGGAGAGCTTCCTTCGACTCGTGCAGCGCTTCCGCGCCAGCGGACTCCTCGACGGCGACACGAAGCTCCCGCCGGGCCGGCTGACCTATCGGCCACCGTTCACCCTGCAGGTCGCGACGCTTCGTGCGCCGGGCATCTTCCGCCGACTGGACCGTCTGATCGTCCCGTTCTCACGTCGGGCGTCCCTGGTCTCGGGCGCTGTTCTGCTGTGCGCGGGGCTTCTGGCCGCCACGGTTCAGGCGAGGGATCTGCGCGACGTCCTCACCGTGCCCGTGCCCCTCGTGAGCCTCATCGGTCTCGTGGCAGCCCTCTCGCTCATCACGGTGCTCCACGAGAGCGCACACGGACTCACGCTCACGAGGTTCGGGGGCAGGCCTCGCCGCGCGGGCATCATGCTCTTCTACCTCACCCCCGCGTTCTTCGTCGACGTGACGGACGGTTGGCGTCTCCCGGACCGTCGGCAACGCGCGGCGGTCGCCTTGGCGGGACCCGCGGTGCACGCCGTCGTCGCTGCCCTCGCGCTCATCGTTGCGCTCGTCCTTCCGCTCCCGGAGATCCAGCACGCCCTGCTGCTCCTCGCCGTCTCCTGCGTCGCCATCGTGCTGATCAATCTGATTCCGTTCGTGCGGTTCGACGGGTACATCGCGCTGATGAGCGCGCTCGACGAGCCGAATCTCCGAGTGCGAACGATTCACGACGGCGGGACTTTTCTCACCCGATTCCTGTTCGGGGGACGGCGGATGAGCCGCAGCCTGGATGCTTGGTGGAGCGTGCCGTTCGGTCTGGCAAGCCTCATCGCTCCGGTGGTCTTGGTGTCGTTCGCCGTCGCCCGGGCGAATCGAGTGCTCGCCGGCGGCGGCCCGGTCCTCGGCCTCCTCGTGGTCGCGCTGGAATCCGTCGTCGTCCTCGTCGGCGTGGTGCTCCTCGCGAGGGCCCTGCACCGGGTGCTCCGATCGGGTGTCTCGCGGCTCCGATTCGTCGCCGTCAGCGCCGCAGTCGTCGCGAGCATCGCCGTGGCAGGAGCCGTCATCCCCGTACCGGTGACGGCGACGCTCGGCTTCGTCACGCGGGGTGACCGGGTTCTCCTCGTGCACGGGGGAGAGGGTGCCGAGGCCGACGTGCCAGGGGGAGCCCCCGTGGTCCTGCTGAGCAGCGGCATCCTCGCGAACGAGGAGGTCGGCGGAGGAACGGCCTGGCCTCAGCGACCGGAGCCGACGACGGTGCCTCTCGACGCGCTCTTCCCCGTGACGGCGGAGGGCGTGACCGTCCCCGCGGTGGCCGTCGCCGAGGTGGACGTCTCCCCGGAGAGCGGGAGTGTGCCGTCGACGGGGCAGGCGCGCATCGAGATCGGCGAGAGAAACCTGTGGCAGATGCTCTGGGCGACCGGAGTGACGCTGCCGTTGTCGACCCTTCAGAGCGAAGGGGAGGAAAGGGATGAGGATGAACGACCACGCCATTGAAGTCCGAGCACTCACGAAGAAGTACGGTCGTCGGACCGCGGTCGAGGAGCTGTCGTTCGTCGTGCCGCGTGGGTCGGTCGTCGGCCTCCTGGGCCCGAACGGCGCGGGGAAGTCGACGACGCTGCGAGCGCTCGTCGGCCTGCTCAAGCCGACGAGCGGCGAGTGCGTGATCGATGGCGAGCCGTTCTCCGCCTGGGATGACCCCGCATCGCATGTCGGCGTCCACATGGATGGATTCGGCTTCGAGGTGGGTATCTCGGCGAGGCGGCACCTGGAGATCTCTCGACTCGCGGCCGGCGCTCCCCGTGGGCGCGTCGACGAGGTGCTCGAGGAGGTGGGGCTCACGGCGGATGCCCGTCGCCGTGTGAAGACGTTCTCGACGGGGATGGCCCAGCGGCTCGGGTTGGCCGCAGCCCTCATCGGGTCACCGCGAACACTCATCCTGGACGAGCCGGCGAACGGGCTCGACCCCGATGGCATCCGCTGGCTTCGGACTTTCCTCCGCGGCTATGCCGAACGTGGTGGCACCGTGCTCGTCGCCAGCCATCAGCTCGCGGAGCTGGAACAGTTCGTGGACGAGGTCGTCGTGATCAAACGGCGTGTGCTCTTCGCCGGCCCGTTGAGCGACCTCGTCACGGGGGAAGCCGACTCGCTCGAGAGCAAGTACTTCGATCTCGTGGGAGGGGCGTCCGCATGAGGAACGCGATCCGCAGCGAGATGCTGCGTTCGGTGAGCGGGCTCTCGGTGCTGCCGGTATACCTCGTCGCCGTCCTCATGCCCGCCTTCGTGCTCTTCTCCGATGGCTCGCGCCTCGATCTCACCGGCGCCGACTCCGCCGCGGCCACCACCCGTCTTCTGGAGCCGCTCGCCTGGTCCGTCATCTCCGCGGCCTTCGTCGGCGCGTACGCCGTGACGCGCGAGTACTACTACGACTCGATGGAGAGGACGCTCACCGGAGTCGGCTTCCGTCGCGCGTTCTGGGGCAAGCTCGTCGCGGGAACAGCCATCTCCGTCGCGCTCACCGTCTGCGTCTCCGTGGTGTGGACGGCGGGCGTCTCCGTCTTCCTTCTCCAGGACGGCCTGGCGCTCGCTCTCACCGAGAGCGCGTGGAGCACCTATGCGGGCGCGCTCGCCGGCGCGGTTCTCGGCGCCCTCATCGGGGGAGCCATCGGCTGGATCACCCGAAACTACTACGCGACCGCGATCCTCGTTCTCGTCTTCCCGATGGTCGTGGAGTTCGGGTTGCTGCGCACAGCGCCGGAGGTGGCGAAGTTCTCGCCCGGATTGGCCATCGCGGCCCTGGGGGTTCCCGGATATCAGGATCGGCTGTTGGAGTTCCTACCTGCCGTCGGCGTCGGGTTGGCGTGGACCGTCGGGGTGGTTGCGATCGCGTGGGTCGGTGGGCATCGGAGGACCGGGTGATCCGTCGGGCCCTTCGCGCGCAGGCGCTGAGCTTCGTGGGCGACGTCGTCCTCCTCGGAGTGGCGGCGGCCGCGTTCGTGATGGCGCTCACTCTGGCGACGAGCATCCCGCCGCAGATCGCGGATGCGCCTGCCGGCATGCGAGACGAGCTGACCGCGCCGTTCGGTGCCGTGATCGCGACGTACGGCGCGGTCCTCGCGGCTGTCTACGGATCATTCCGCTATACGATCGACCGCCGGGATGGTGTCATCGCCCAGCGTCTGACGATGCAGCCTCGGCGGGCGGTCTTCCTCGCCAGGATCCCCGCGTCGGCCGTCGGCGGTGCGCTCGTCGCGCTCGCGGGAGTCGTCGGCGGGCACACGGCGCTGATGGTCACCCTGGGCGGTGTTCCGATGGAGTGGTCGGTGGTCGGATCCACGCTGGCGCTCGGCGCGGTTGCGGGCCTGTGGGGAATGGGGATCGGCGTCGTCGTCCAGGCTCATCTCGTGGCCCTGTTCGTCGCTTCGCTGTCCTTGGGAGCGGCGATGCTCGTGGCGCTGTTCTGGAAGGGCGGGGCCGTCTACCTCCCGCTCCTTGCGATGCTCGCGGCTCTCCGGTTCGACCTGACCGCCGTGGGGATCATGCCGAAAGACAGTCTGGACAGCACTCTGGCTGTGCTGGTGGCCGCCGGCTGGACGCTCGCCGCTCTTCTCACGGGAGGGGCCGTGTTCATGAATCGTGACGTGAAGTAGTGGCCTCGCGCCGCATCAGCGGGTGTTCAGGCGGGCGGGCGTGGACGACGTAGGATCCCTAGGTGGCAACACCCAAGATCGTCCTCTTCTATGCGTTCACGCCTCTCGCCGACCCCGAGGCCATCCGCGTCTGGCAACGCGACCTCGGCGAGGCGTTCGGTCTTCGTGGACGTCTGCTCATCTCGAAGGACGGCGTGAACGGCACGCTCGGCGGCGACATCGGGGTGCTGAAGAAGTGGCTGCGGTCCTTCCGCTCGTATGCCCCGTTCGCCGACGCCGACATCAAGTGGAGCGAGGGCACCGGGCTGGATGCCGACGGCCGGAGCGTCGACTTCCCGAAGCTGAGCGTCAAGGTGCGGGACGAGATCGTGTCGTTCGGCGCGCCGGGCGAGCTGCGCGTCGACGAGCACGGCGTCGTCGGTGGGGGCACGCGTCTGACCCCCGAAGCGCTGCACGGCCTGATCGACGAACGCGGCGACGAGGTGGTGTTCTTCGACGGCCGGAATGCCCTGGAGGCGCAGATCGGACGGTTCCGCGGCGCGGTCGTGCCCGACGCCGAGACGACCAGGGACTTCGTGCGGCTCCTCGACTCGGGTGCCTACGACGACCTCAAGGGCAAGCCCGTCGTCACCTACTGCACCGGGGGGATCCGCTGCGAGGTGCTATCGAGCCTGATGACGGCTCGCGGCTTCGGCGAGGTGTACCAGCTCGAGGGCGGCATCGTCCGCTACGGCGAGAAGTACGGCGACGACGGCCTGTGGGACGGCTCGCTGTACGTGTTCGACGGCCGTGGCTCCGTCGACTTCTCCGACCACGCCAGGGTCATCGGGGAATGCGTCGGATGCGGTGCGCCCACCAAGCGCACCGCGAACTGTCCTGATCTCTCCTGCCGATCGCAGTTCGTGGTGTGCGACGCCTGCGACGCCGTGCCCTGCACGGTGCACGCGACCTGAGACCGGACGGGGCCGCGCGGCCCCGGCGGGCCGCTCAGACCGTCACTCCGGGCTCGGCGGCCCGGGGCGCATACAGCGAACGCGGGAGCAGGGCCGCTCGCATCCTGGTCGGCCGATCGACGCTGTCGCGCAGCTGCGTGAGGACGGTGCGCAACGGCTCGGCGAGATCGGACGCGACCTCGCCCGATCGTGCATAGTTCGCCTGTTCGACGGCATCCGTCAGACGGCGCAGCGCCGCCGGATCCACGTTGTTCTCCCGCACCAGTCCCGACGCGCGCACACGGGGTGTGTCGGCATCGGTCACCGGCAACTGCAGATCGATGAGGGTGTCGCGGAGCTCGGCCCATGCGGCCGCCGGGTCCCCGCGCCGAGCTCGGCCCAGGCGGGTGCGGCGTTCGGCGAATCGGATGAGCGCGGGAAGCAGCAGCAGGAGCACGGCGCCGAGAGCAGTGAAGACGACGGGCGTGGGATCGAGGCGGCGCAGATCGTCCGCACCGGTCGGGCTGTTCGCGGCATCGCCGCGATCGACCTCGGGGCCGGACGTCTCCTCCGCCCGAGGGGCCGTCGTCGGGGCGGGCGTCGACGGGCTTCCCGGACCGCCGCTCTGCGTGACGCCGGCACGGAAGGCGGTGGGCACTCCCAGCGAGGCCGTGGGCTCGAACGGAACCCAGCCCACGCCGGGGAACAGCACCTCGGGCCACGAATGCAGCTGATCGCTGGTCACGGAGAAGACCGATTCGGTGCCACGCTTCTCGTCGGACAGCGAGCCGGGAAGGTAGCCGACGACGATGCGAACCTGCATGCCCAGGCTCTCGGCCATCAGCGCGAAGGCTCCGGCGAAGTGCACGCAGTATCCGGAGCGCGTCTCGAGGAACTGGGCCACGGCTTCGGCGCCGGTGCCGTCGAAGCCCTCTTCCACCGGGGTCTCCAACGAATACGCGAACTGCGCACGGAACCAGTTCTGCAGCGTCACGAGCCGGTCGTAGTCGGTGGTCTCGTCCGCGGTGACCTCGGCCGCGAGGTCGGCGATGATGGCGGGCAGCTCCACGGGCTCGGCATCGGGATCGACGGTCGGTTCCGCGGCATCGATGGCACGGATCTGCTCGAGCGTGGGGATGAGTCGCGTGGAGCTGACGGTGTAGTCGTTGCCGACCGCGTCGGCACTGCGGGAGAAGAGCGTGCGGTTGTCGGGAGAGACCCGCCACGATGCGCTCAGCCCCTGCACCGCCGTGGCGGGATAGGGGACCGGAAGCCATGAGCTCGACATCCGCAGGATGCGGATCGACGTGTTCTGCTCCTCCGTCGCGATGCCCTCGCCCCATTCCGGGGCGCCGAATCCGTCTTCCTGGGACTGCAGCTCACCGTCATCGGGCTGCCAGACACGGCCGTCGAAACGGCTGAGGGTGGTCAGACGCAGGTAGGGGGCGGTCTCCCCCTTCGCCGCGACCGTCAGAACCTCGACGGGGTTGGGCTGTCGCAGATCGTCGCCGAGTCGGAGTGACGCGTCGACCGTGACGCCGACTCCGGTGCCGGCGAGGTTGGTGGCGACGGGCAGGGCGGGGGCGATCGCCACCGTCGTGACCAGCGCCGCAGCTCCGACGGCGACGGCCAGCGAGGTCGAGGACCGGCGCGGAGACTCCGGATGCTGGAGTGCCGTGTACCGGAAGAGAACGAGGGCGAAGACTCCGAAGAGCACGAACCAGACGACGTTGGTATCACCCAGGGTGACGATCATCGGGACGGCTCCGACGACTCCGGTCACCACGATCGCGAGCACTGCCGATCGGTGCGCCACGAGGTGATCGAGGACGATCGCGACGACGGCGAAGCCGGCACCCATCGCGGCAGTCAGCCCGGGGGAGGCGTCGAGCGGCGCGGAGCCGAACACGATCGCCTCGACGGCGGCAGCGCCGAGCGCGCCGAACAGGGTCAGCGACGACGACGTCGGGATGATCCCGAAGAGAGCGGTGTCGCCGGCCACCAACAGCGTGAGGACGGCGATCGCCACGACGAGCTGCACGAGGAGGGCGGTGGCGTCCCGGAACCACCCGGCTCGCCGGCGAAGCAGATGACGCACGATCATCCCGGTGCCCACGACGGCGACGACGAGGGTGAGGACGGTGAGGGACCAGGCACCCGGAGCGAGGACCGACGTGAACGGCCACATCGCGACGAGGGCGGCCGTCGCGGCCAGTGCGCCCGGCGCGAGCACGCCGGTCCTCTCCTCGCGGTCGCGGTGCCAGCGCGGGGGTTTCCGTGCGGGGACGGCCGACGTCGCCGGCGCGTGCTCAGCGCGGAACATCGCCGACCCCGATCCGCGCCGAGACGGCATCCTCCCAGGCCTCGGCGATATCGGGGCCGAGCGCCACCACCGTCCATCCGTGCGGGATGGACGCCTCAGCGGCACCGGGGAGCAGGTCGGTGCCGAACAGCATCGGGGCCGCCGCCCCTGCCGGACGCAGCAGCGCGGCATCCTCTTCATCCAGGCGCCCGGTGATGTACACCAGCGGACCGGGAGGCGTCCCGCCGATGAGCGCTGTCAGATCCCGGCTCTCCCCTCGGGGCGTGACCATCGCGAGTGCCACCAGCAGGCCGTCGCGGTCGTCCTCATGGCCACGAAGGGCACCGAGCAGGGTGCCGGCGCTGTCGAGGACATCGACGCTGTACCCCTCCGAAGCGAGATGGACGGCCGAGGAGGCGCAGAGCGACACGGCGGCTTCGAACGCGGGATCGGCCTCGGCTCCGGGGGCATCCCAGCGGCGGCTGCTGCGGTCGAGCACGACCACCGCGTCGGGACTCGATTCCTCCTCTTCCTGCCGCACCATGAGCTGGCCGCGGTGGGCGGTCGCCCGCCAGTGGATACGGCGCATCGAGTCACCGGGGATGTACCCCCGCGGCGAGAGGTTGTCGCTGCCCTGCCCGAGGCGGGTCGACGAGGTGTGCGCCGTCCCGCCCGCCGCTCCGACCCGCACCGCCAGCGGGGCGAGAGCGAACACCTCGGGGACGACGGTGACGCTCCGGGTGTCTCCGAACGCCTGCTCGCGCTGCGCGAGGCCGAACGGGTCGACGGTGCGCAGCATCAACGGTCCCAGCGGCCACACGCCGCGTCGGACACCGGTGATCAGATAGCTGAGCTGGCCCGTCTCCGGCGGATACTCGCCGCCCGAGTCTCCGGACACCGCATCGGGCAGCACGTCGTGCCACAGTCCCCGCGGCACGCGCAGGGCCCGCAGGGAGAATCGCACGGTCACGCGTGACGTCTCCGACACCGTGAGCAGATCGGTGGAGATCTGCCGCGTCACCGTCCCCGAGCGGCGCGGAAGCCGCACGGCGAGGAGCGAGAAGAGAGTGAGCGCGGCCAGCAGGACCGCCATGTAGAGCAGGACGCGGGCACCGAGGACGTTCGCGGCGATCATGCAGCCGAGTGCGGCGATGAGCGCACCGGTACCGCGGCGGGTGAGGGATCGGCGTCGACGCATCAGCGACCAGCTCAGGTTCGGGTCGCGACGGGCACACGCACCCGTTCGACGATCTGGGTGAGCGCGGCCTCGACCGGTTGCGCTCCAGCGCGGTGGGCTCCCCGGGCGGGCAGCAGCCGGTGCGCGAGGACGGGGATGAGCAGGGCGGTGATGTCATCGGGGATCACATAGTCGCGTCCGTCGAGCGCGGCCCACACCTTCGCCGCCCTGACCAGCTGCAGTGTGGCACGGGGGCTCGCGCCGAGATGGAGGTTCGGGTCGGAGCGGGTCGCCTGCGCGAGGGCGACGGCGTACTCCTCCAGGGCCGGTGCCACGTGCACCGAACGCGCCCACGCGATGAGCTGGGCGATGGATGCCGCGTCGGCGACGGGGGACACCGCGGCGAGCGGGCTCACGATGTCGCGTTGACGGAGCATGAGCGCTTCGGCGGCGGCGTCCGGGTACCCCATCGAGATGCGCATCATGAAACGGTCGCGTTGTGCTTCGGGAAGGGCGTACGTCCCCTCCATCTCCAAGGGGTTCTGGGTCGCGACGACCAGGAACGGCTCCGGCAGCAGGTGGGTGGCGCCGTCGACCGTGACCTGCCCCTCCTCCATGGCCTCGAGCAGCGCGGACTGGGTCTTGGGGGAGGAGCGGTTGATCTCGTCGGCGATCACGATGTGCGCGAAGACCGCTCCGCGCTTGAACTCGAACTCCCGGTCGACGGGGTTGTACACCGAGACCCCCGTGACGTCGCCGGGGAGCAGATCCGGAGTGAACTGGATGCGGCGCACCGTCGCATCCACGCTCGCGGCGAGGGCCCTGGCGAGCATCGTCTTGCCGACACCGGGAACATCCTCGATGAGCAGGTGGCCCTCGGCCAGCAGGCACACGAGGGCGCTGCGCACGGCGTCCGGCTTGCCGTCGATGACCTGGCCGATCGACCCGAGGATCGCGGAGGTCTGGGCGGCGAACCGTTCGGCATCGATCATCACCGGGGTCAGGGGGGAGTTCTCTGACATGCGTTCCCTCTCGAGTCGGCGCTGCGGTGCGCGTTACTTGATCGTAACCCTGCGAAGGGGGCGCCGCTCTGGCAGATTCCCCTGAGGCTGCGGGGTGCGGACGCTCAGCCCCAGACCCTCCGTCGTGGCTCCGAGTGCTCCAGCAGACTCGGCGTGCTCCGGGCGATCCGGAGCAGGGCGAGGCCCTTGGTTCCCTGGAGCTCGTGCAGCTCGCAGTGGCCGACCGCCTCCCGCCATCGCGCGGCGAATCCCTCGGCATCGGCCCGGCGGCGGGAGAGAGCCCTCGGGACCGGAAGCAGTCGACGGCCGGGGACCGCCCGATCGACGAGTGAGCGGATGCGGTCGCGCACGGGGCCCGAACCGTCGAACACCCCCTGGTCGACGCGGAGCAGGAACCGGGGGCTCTCCGCGGAGGAGAAGAGCTCTTTCACGGCGTCCGCGATCAGACGCCGCTCGGGGGCTGTGCCCGCCACCTCGATCCAGAACTCCTCGTCCCCGTGACTGCGCACCTGGATGGCGGCGGAGTCGAGCGCGCGGATGCGTCCGGCGTCGTGCAGGCCCCGGGCGACGGCGACCGCGGCGCCCTCATACAGGGACGCGGGGTCACGGAGTCTGCGCAGAGCCCGCAGCACGCTCGAGCCGTACAGGACCGCTGTCGAGAGCGTGGCACCCAGCGCGGCGACCCCGATCCCGGCACCGACCGGAAGGGACAAGGCACCGACGGCGCCCAGCGCCACCATCCCCGCGGCGATACCGGCGGCGCTGAACCCGAAGGTCATGGGCACGGCAGCGCCGAGGACGGGTCCGGTCCGCAGCATCCGCGCCTCGGGGGCGGTGCGGATCGACACCACTTCGCGCTCCTGCGACCCCCACGGCTCACCGATACGCCAGTCGATCCTGGTCTGCGCCCTGGTGCGTGCATGGAGGAGTGTCTCGTCGTTGATCCGGGCGACCGTGGCGCCGTCGACCTTGTCGAGGACGGACTCGAGCGCGGTGAGTGCGGCGGAGGGCAGCGCATGCTCGAGTCCGGAGACGACCCGGGTGTCGTCATCGGCGCTGAGACCCCAGAGATGTCCGTGTCGGCGCCGCAGGCGCTTCGTCTCGACGTCGCTGTCGAGTTCGACGCCGGAGGGGATGAGGCAGGCGACCGACCAGTTGTGGGCGACCTTGCCGGGCCACGCCGGATCGAGGCGCAGCGTGCGTCCGCGCAGCTGCTGGGTGCCCGTGCTGGTCGCGACCGCCGTGAGGTCGATGAGGGTGTTCACCGAGGGGCAGTCCCACCCCTCGCCGAGCAGGCCTCTGGTGCCCACGAGCGCACGCACGACGCCCAGCCGGATCAGCTCGGAGACGGCCGCGACCAGCCCGCTGCGACCCGCTTCGGCCACCTGGAGGTCGCGGGTGGCGCCCGGAGCCTCGACGACCGTGACGTCTGTCGCGAGCAGGGACTGGAGGCGTGCGGCGAGGGCGGGGGCATCCTCGGCGCGCACCCGCAGGTGCCGAGCGGTGAGGAGGATCGGATGCAGCTCCCGGGTGACCTCGTCGGCGGCGAGGAGTTCGAAGACACGCAGGGCGCCGGCGGGCTCGCCTGCCAGGCCGCGGTGGTTGCCGTGCTCGATGAAGTCGGTGACGATCACGGCTCGCACCTGCGCGGCGGCGTCGCCTTCCAGCTCACGGTGCAGGATGGCGATCGCCGCCCGATCCTTCGATGCCGAGTACGTCAGGGTGGTCTCGACCGGGTTGCGCCCGCGCCGCAGGCCACGGTCGGTGAGGTGGTACCCGAAGTCCGCGAGCGCTCGCCGCACGTACTCCCACTGTCCCCGAGCGGCGGGGTCCGTGAACAGGCGTGTCTGCGCGAAGCGGGTGAGGACGGTGAGCAGGTCGTCGGTCGTGCAGCGCCCGAACAGCGTCGACGGCAGCAGGGAGGCGAGCGGATGCGCGGGCGCGACGGCCGTGAGCACCACACCGGCGGAGCGGGTCAGCGCGAAGTCGACGGACAGCGCACGTTCGAGTCGCGCCCGTCGCGCGAATTCCGGGTCGGGCTCCGGGTCGGGCTCCGGGCTGCGGGGAGGCGCGTCGGCCGCCGTCTCCTCGGGCTGCAGCTGCTCCTCCAGATACCTGAGGCCATCCGGCGAGGACAGCACCCGCAGCACGAGATCCTCCAACAGCGACTCGTGTCGCCGGATGAACGCCGCTTCCGCGGGATCGGGCTCCGAGAACCAGACCTGGTCGCGGTAGGGCGCGAGATGCCCCTCCTTCACGACCGCGGGCGCGGGCACCTCGTAGTCCACGTCGCCGAGCAGCTGCGAGTAGTTCTCGAACTCGGTCTCGTCTTCCGGAGGGCAGCGTCGCCGTGAGTCCGATCACGATCGGCGACTCTCCCGTGGCCCGGATGCGAGCCGACAGATACGCCACCACCAGGGCCCAGTGATCGAGCAGGTGGTGGCATTCGTCGAGGACGATCGTGCGGACCCCGGCGTCGACGATCGCATCGATGAGCGCGATCGCGTTCGGATGCAGGACCCCGGCGAGCTCCTCCGGGCGCTGCTGCGCGAACCGGCGGCGCACACGGCGCACGCGACGTCGGATCCCGGCCCGATACCGGCCGGGATTGTCGACCTCGAGCACGGCGAGCCAGGTCGCGGCATCCGCTTCCGAGCGCCCGGTTTCGGTGAGCTCCGCGACCCATCGGCGCCGGGCCAGCTCCTCGAAGGGCGCGCCGTCGCCGGTCACGCTGAGGAGCTGATAGGTGAGCACGGTGAGGTCTCCGAGGGCGTGCGGGTCCTCCGAGACCGCTGCCCCGTCGGGAGCCAGGCCCTCGGCAGCGCGCAGCCATTGCTGCCGGATGGTGACCGTCGGCGCCAGCACCAGGGTGCGATGGCCTTCGCGTGCGGCGAGCAGCAGCCCGAGCAGCGTCTTCCCGGAGCCTGGTGGCGCGACGATGTGCATCTTCTCGTCGGCGCCGGCACCGATGCGCTCCAGCACCTCGGCCTGATACGTGCGCAGGGTGCCTCGGAACCGCCACGACGAGAGCGGAAGGGTGGGGGCATCCATGACCTGCCCAGTCTGTCAAACCGGAGGGCGGTGTCTTCGCACCCGTCGACGTCGGGCTAGAATGGTTGACGGCTCTCCGCGTGGCGGCATCCAGGCCAATTCCCCCAGGGCGGAAACGCAGCAAGGGTAACCGGGCTCTGCTGGGTGCGCGGAGAGTCATTTTCTTTGCCCTCGCGGATTCCGCCCCGACGCACAGGCCCCTCGTGGCTGCACCTGCGACAATCGTCCGGTGACCGTCTCCCCGCCGCCGCAGGCGCAGCATCCGCTCGGCCGATTCGCCTCGCCGGTGCTGCTGCTCGTCGCGATGTGGGTCGTGCAGTTCGCCGATGCCGTCCTCCCCGGCTCCTTCACCGGTTTCGGGCTGCGGTCGTGGGACGTCTCGGGACTCGGCGGCATCGTGCTCGGTCCGCTCCTGCATGCGAACTGGCAGCACCTCATCGCGAACTCGGTGCCGTTCCTCGTGCTGGGCTGCCTCGTCGCCGTCGAGGGCACCCGAAGATTCTGGACAGTCACCGCTGTCGTCGCGATCGTCGGCGGCATCGGCACCTGGATCGTGAACGCCCCGGGAACCCTCACCGTCGGCGCCTCCGGGCTCGTCTTCGGCTACTTCGGCTACGTCGTGATGCGGGTCTTCGCACCGGGACGCGTCGCCCACCGCATCCTGTACGCCGTGATCGCGGTCGTCGTCATCGCGCTCTACGGGGGCTCGATGCTGGCCGGCGTCTTCGGTGCCGCCGAGGGCATCTCCTGGCAGGGACACCTGTTCGGCGCCATCGGCGGCGGCGCCGCCGCACTCCTCGGCCGGCGTCCTCGAGCGGATCGCGGGGCTCTGGCGCCATGAGAGCCGGGCGGGCGACTTCGCGGGCGAAGCGCAAGCCGGCGACCGCGCGCCCTGCTGCGAGGCGGAAGAGCACGCGGCGACGTCGGAAGCCCGGCGCGCGACGGCAGGCAGCGATCCGGCTGCGGCGCCGGAAGATCCTGCAGCGCATCCTCCTGTCCGCCGGCGCCGTCGCGGTCGCCACCTGCCTGTTCGTGCTCATCCCGCTGGGGCTCGCCCGCGATCCGGCGCCGATCTGCATCGACGATCCCCAGACGTTCCCTCCGGCGGGGATCGAGGGATGGAGCGGCGAGCAGCTCGAGAACGCCGCGACGATCGTCCGCACCGCCGGAGCGCTCGGCTTCGCCCGTGAGGGGCAGATCCTCGGTGTGATGACGGCGATGGGGGAGAGCAGCCTCCGCAACATCGACTACGGCGACTGGGAGACGAGCGGATTCACCAACCCCGATGGGTCGCGCACGACGAGCATCGGACTGTTCCAGCAACAGGAGTGGTGGGGGAGCGTCGAGCAGCGGATGGACCCGGCGACATCGACGACGCTGTTCTTCGAGCGGCTGGCACGCCTCCCCGACTGGCCGACGATGGAACCCTCGCACGCGATCCACCGTGTGCAGATCAACACCGATCGCGACTACTACTCACGGTTCCAGGCCGATGCCACGGCAGTCGTCGATGCGCTCTCCGGGCCGTGCGGATGATGCTCCGCATTTGTCCGGGACATCCTCGGTGGGTTCCCGGACGCCGCGCCTAAGCTGAAGACGTGGCGCAGAGCATCTACATCACCTCGGCCGAAGGCCATACCGGCAAGTCGACGATCGCCCTCGGGGCGCTCGACGCCCTGATGCGCGTGTCGCCGCGGGTGGGGGTGTTCCGTCCGATCGCCCGGTCGGTCACGGAGCGCGACGAGATCCTCGAGCTGATGCTCGCGCACGACGGCGTGCACCTCGACTACGAGGACTGCATCGGCGTCACCTACGACGACGTGCGCGCCGACCCCGAGGCCGCGCTGTCGACGATCGTCGCGCGGTTCAAGGCGGTCGAGGCGCAGTGCGACTCGGTCGTCATCATCGGCAGCGACTACACCGATGTCGCGAGCCCCGCTGAGCTCGGATACAACGCCAGGATCGCCGCCAACCTCGCCGCCCCTGTGCTGCTCGTGCTGAGCGGCCGCGACCAGCAGCGGCAGGTCGAGCAGCTGGGCACCACGACGGCGCGCCCCGCCGCCGCGATCGCGCAGATCGCGGCACTCGCCCTCTCCGAGCTGGCGCAGGAGCGGGCAGAGCTGTTCGCGGTCGCCGTGAACAGGGCCGACCCGGAGGCGCTCGACGCCATCATCGAGGCCGTGCACGGTGCACTCCCCGCGGAGACCACCCCGGTGTGGGCGATCCCGGAGGACCGCGCACTGGTCGCGCCGTCGATCCGCGGCATCCTCGCCGCCGTCGACGGCACACTCCTCAAGGGCGACGACGATCGCCTGACGAGGGAGGCGCTGACGATCGTCGTCGCCGGCATGTCGATGGTGAACGTGCTGCCGCGACTCACCGAGGAGGCGGTCGTGGTGATCCCCGCCGACCGCACCGAGGTGCTGCTGGCCGCGCTGCTGGCCGATTCGTCCGGAACCTTCCCGCGCATCGCGGGCATCATCCTGAACGGCCCGTTCCCGCTGCCGGAGCCGATCGTGCAGCTGCTCGACGGGTTCGCCTCGTCGGTGCCGATCATCACGACCGACCTCGGCACCTACGACACGGCTGTCCGCGTGATGAGCACCCGCGGCCGCATCTCTCCGGATTCCCGGACGCGGTACGACCGTGCGCTGGGACTCTTCCAAGCCCATGTCGACATCACCGAGCTCACCGAGCAGCTCGGGCTCGCCGAGGCGCACGTCGTGACCCCGCTCATGTTCCAGTATGGACTCATCGAGCGGGCGCGCGCCGACCGCCGCCGCATCGTCCTTCCGGAGAGCGACGACGATCGCATCCTCCGTGCCGCGAGCACTCTGCTCGCCCGCGAGGTGGCCGACCTGACGATCCTCGGTGACGAGGCGTCGATCCGGGCGCGCGCGGCCGAGATCGGCGTCGACATCACCGTCGCCCAGGTGCTCAGCCCGACCGATCCCGCGCTGGTGGAGCGCTTCGCCGCCGAGTATGCGCGGCTGCGGGCACACAAGGGCATCACGCTCGCGCAGGCCGCCGACACCGTGACCGACGTGTCGTACTTCGGCACGATGATGGTGCATCTCGGTCTCGCCGACGGCATGGTCTCCGGCGCCACGCACACGACCGCGCACACCATCCGCCCGTCGTTCGAGATCATCAAGACCAAGCCGGGCGTGAACGTGGTCTCCAGCGTGTTCCTGATGGCGCTCGCCGACCGCGTGCTCGTGTACGGCGACTGCGCGGTGATCCCCGATCCGACGAGCGAGCAGCTCGCCGACATCGCGATCTCCTCGGCGGAGACCGCCCGCCAGTTCGGCATCGACCCACGCGTGGCCATGCTCTCGTACTCGACGGGCGAGTCCGGAACCGGCGCCGACGTCGACAAGGTGCGTGCGGCGACCGCCCTCGTGCGCGAGCGGGCTCCGCAGCTCCCGGTCGAGGGACCGATCCAGTACGACGCGGCGGCGGATGCCGCCGTCGCCAAGGCCAAGCTGCCGGACTCGGCCGTGGCAGGGCGGGCGACCGTCTTCGTGTTCCCCGACCTCAACACGGGCAACAACACCTACAAGGCCGTGCAGCGCTCGGCAGGCGCCGTCGCCATCGGACCCGTGCTGCAGGGACTCAACAAGCCCATCAACGACCTGTCCCGCGGCGCTCTCGTCGACGACATCGTCAACACGGTCGCGATCACGGCGATCCAGGCCCAGGGAGAGCAGGCATGAGCGCCATCCTGGTCATCAACAGCGGGTCGTCATCGCTGAAGTACAGCCTGATCGACATCGAGCAGGAGCACCTGCTGGCGAGCGGGCTGATCGAGCGCATCGGACAGGACGTCAGCCCCGTCACGCACACCGTCCGCCCCGACATCGATGCGGACGCCGTGCCGACGATGCTCGACGCGACGTACCGCGGTGAACGTCCGATCGCCGATCACGCCGCCGCCTTCGAGGTGATGCGGGAGCAGTTCGCCGCGCATGGCCCCTCGCTCGAGGAGCACCCTCCGGCCGCCGTCGGCCATCGCGTGGTCCACGGCGGCGCGCGCTTCTACGCTCCGACCCTGATCGACGCCGACGTGGAGCGGCAGATCGACGAGCTCGCGGTGCTCGCTCCCCTCCACAACCCCGCGAACCTCGCCGGCATCCTCGCCGCGCGGGGCGTGTTCGACGATGTGCCGCACGTCGCGGTCTTCGACACCGCCTTCCACCAGACGCTCCCGCCAGCCGCGTACACCTATGCGATCGACGCCGCGCTCGCCGCGGAGCACCGGGTTCGCCGCTACGGCTTCCACGGCACGAGTCACCAGTACGTGAGTGAGGCGGCCGCGGCGTTCCTCGGCCGTGATCTCGGCGGGCTCAGGCAGCTCGTGTTCCACCTGGGCAACGGAGCCTCCGTGACCGCGATCGACGGCGGCCGCTCGGTGGAGACCTCGATGGGTCTCACACCGCTCGAAGGCCTGGTGATGGGCACACGCTCCGGTGACATCGACCCCGCGGCGCTCGTGCATCTGTCGCGCCGTGCAGGGCTCTCGATCGACGACCTCGACTCCCTGCTCAACACCCGCAGCGGACTGGCCGGGCTCGCCGGTCGCAGCGACATGCGCGACATCCTCGCGGGAGTCGACGCGGGCGAGGACGCCGCGATGCTCGCGTTCGACGTGTACGTGCACCGCCTGCGCGCCTATGCCGGTGCCTATATCGCGCAGCTCGGGGGAGTGGACGTCATCTCCTTCACGGCAGGCGTCGGCGAGAATGCGGCGCCGGTGCGCGCGGCCGCGATGGCGACGCTCGGCTTCGCGGGTGTGGAGATCGATCCGGCGCGCAACGAGGCTCGCGAGCGCGGTATCCGCCGCATCTCCACGGACGTCTCGCCGGTGACGGTGCTCGTCGTGCCGACCGACGAGGAGCTGCAGATCGCCAGGCAGACCGCCGAACTGCTCTGATCCTCTCGCGGGGGTTACCCCGTGGTGCGCCACCGCATTACGCTTGCACAGTGGCACGGAGAGGTGCCGGCCCGACGATCGCCCTTCTCCTGGAGGCTCTGTGCCAGAAGCACTGCCCGACCTGTTCCACGCCGACGGCGTGCTCTTCGACCTCGACGGCGTGCTCACACCCACCGCCGAGGTGCACATGCGCGCCTGGCAGGCCGTGTTCGACGACGTGTTCGCCCGATGGGGCATCACACCGCCCTACACCGACGCCGACTACTACGACTACGTCGACGGCAAGAAGCGCTATGACGGCGTCGCCAGCCTGCTGCACAGTCGCAACGTCGAGGTGCCCTGGGGCGAGGTCGACGACGACCCGTCGGCCGAGACGATCTGCGGCATCGGCAACCGCAAGAACGCCGCGTTCGCGGCCTCGCTGCGTGGCCAGGGGATCGCGCCGTACCCCGGCTCGCTCGCTCTCGTCGAGAGCCTGCATGCCAGCGGTATCCCGCTCGGCGTGGTGTCGAGCTCCAAGAACGCCGAGGAGGTCCTGGGGGCCGCCGGCATCCGCTCCTTCTTCCGGATCGTGGTCGACGGCGTCGTGGCCGAGCGTGACGGGCTCGCGTCCAAGCCGGCCGCCGACATGTTCGCCGCCGGTGCTGCAGCGCTCGGGGTCGACCCGGCACGTGCCGTCGCCGTCGAGGACGCCACCTCCGGCGCCGCATCCGCCGCCGCAGCCGGCTTCGCGACCGTGGTCGGCGTCGACCGCGGTGCGGGCGCCGATGCCCTGCGTGCCGCCGGCGCGACCGTCGTCGTCGACGACCTCGCCGTCTTCGTTCCCGCATCCCGCACCGACATCACGGAGTCCGCATGATCGACCGCGACCGCTATCCCGTCGACCCGTGGCGTCTGATCGACACCCATTACTCGGAGGAGGGCGTCGGCGAGACGCTGTTCTCCGTCGGCAACGGCTACCTCGGTCTGCGCGGCAACCACATCGAGGGCCGGGGTGCTCAGGAGCACGGCACCTTCATCAACGGGCTGCACGAGACCTGGCCGATCCGGCACGCCGAGCAGGCCTACGGCTTCGCGGAGGTGGGGCAGACCATCGTCAACGCCCCCGACGCCAAGGTGATGCGCGTCTACGTCGACGATGAGCCGATCTCGCTCGACGACGCCGACGTACGGGAGTACCGGCGCACGCTCGATCTGCGCACCGGCGTCCTCGAGCGCCACGTGGTGTGGGAGACGCCGTCCGGCAAGCGCGTGCGCATGCGCGACGAGCGCATCGTGAGCTTCGAGGAGCGACACCTCGCCGTCCTGCGGCTCGAGGTCGTCGTGGAGAACGCCGACGCCCCGGTCACGATCAGCTGCCAACTGCTCAACCGGCAGGACGGGGCGGGCGTCTACGCCGGCACCCCGATCGGGACGAAGGCCGCGGCGTTCGATCCACGCAAGGCCGAGAAGATCGCCGATCGCGTGCTGGAGCCCGCCGAGCACTGGCAGGACGGTCTGCGCTCGGCGCTGTCGTACCGCGTCGCGGACTCGGGGATGACGGTCGCGGTCGTCGCCGACCACGTGGTCGAGACCGAGAACGAGTACAACGCCCGCACGCTCGTCGAACCCGACATCGCGAAGAACGTGTTCCGGGTGCAGGCGAAGGCCGGCGTCCCGATCACGGTCACCAAGCTCGTGAGCTATCACACGTCCCGCGGCGTGCCCCCGCGCGAGCTCGTCGACCGCTGCCGGCGCTCGCTCGACCGCGCGGCCGATGAGGGCGTCGAGACCGTGTTCCGGCGTCAGCGTGCGTGGCTCGACGCGTTCTGGGAGCGCAGCGACGTGCAGATCGGCGGACGGGACGACCTGCAGCAGGCCACGCGCTGGTGCCTGTTCCAGCTCGCCCAGGCCTCGGCGCGTGCGGACGGCGCCGGAGTCCCCGCGAAGGGCGTCTCCGGATCGGGGTACAGCGGACACTACTTCTGGGACACCGAGATCTATGTGCTCCCGTTCCTCACCTACACGACGCCGCGGTGGGCCTATAACGCGCTGCGCGCGCGGGTCGGGATGCTTCCCGCCGCACGACGACGCGCCGCACAGCTCAACGAGGCGGGGGCGCTCTTCCCGTGGCGCACGATCAACGGCGAAGAGGCCTCCGCGTACTACGCCGCCGGAACGGCGCAGTACCACATCAACGCGGACATCAGCTTCGCCCTGGGTAAGTACGTACGCGCGACCGGTGACGAGGAGTTCCTGCGTCGTGAGGGCGCGGACATCGCGATCGAGACGGCGCGGCTGTGGGCGACCCTCGGATTCTGGCGCGCCTCGCGCCTCGTCGAGGAGAGCGGTGCGGGGGATGGGATCGAGACGTTCCACATCCACGGTGTGACCGGTCCGGACGAGTACACGACGGTCGTGAACGACAACCTGTACACGAACGTGATGGCCCGCTACAACCTCCGCTACGCGGCGAAGGTCGTGCGCGAGATCCGGGAGAGCTTCCCCGACGACTACGTGAAACTGGTCGACCGCACGGGCCTCGGCCCCGGCGAGGCCGAGGCATGGGAGCGCGCCGCCGAGGCCATGTACATCCCGTACAGCGACGGTCTCGGCATCCATCCGCAGGATTCCCTGTTCCTCGAGCGCGAGGTCTGGGATCTCGCCAACACGCCCGCCGAGCAGCGCCCGCTGCTGCTGCACTTCCACCCGCTGGTGATCTACCGGTTCCAGGTTCTCAAGCAGGCCGACGTGGTGCTCGCGCTCTTCCTGCAGGGCAATCACTTCACGCCGGAGGAGAAGAAGGCCGACTTCGACTACTACGACCCGCTGACCACGGGTGACTCCACGCTGTCGGCGGTCGTGCAGTCGATCCTCGCCGCCGAGGTGGGGTATCAGGATCTGGCGCAGAAGTACTTCGAGCAATCGTTGTTCGTCGACCTGCACGACCTGCACCACAACGCGGCCGACGGTGTGCACGTCGCCTCGGCGGGCGGCGTGTGGACGGCGCTCGTGTGCGGCTTCGGAGGCATGCGCGACTATGCGGGGGATCTGAGCTTCGATCCGCGGCTCCCGGCCGCGTGGCCGTCGCTCTCGTTCCCGCTGCAGTGGCAGGGATCGACGCTGCACGTGACGGTGACGAAGGACGAGCTGCGGGTGCAGGTGCGCAGCGGCCCTCCGGTGCCGTTCAGCGTGCGGGACACGGCGTACATCGCGACCGTGGAGGACGAGGTCGTGGTGCGGCTCGCCGACCAGGGACCGCTGATCCCCGGTCGCCCGACACTGCGTCAGTTCGCCGATGCGCGCCGCGAGGACGGCACGCGCATGTCGGCATCCGTTCCCGTGATCACGACGACGATCCCGGTGATCGAGACGATCGATTGAGCACACGGCTCCGACCCGCCGAACGTCCGTGGCACGCCGTAGGCTGTTGAGGTGACCACAGCCCTCTACCGCCGCTACCGACCCGAGACGTTCGGCGAGATGATCGGGCAGTCCCAGGTGACCGACCCGCTCATGACGGCGCTTCGCGGCGACCGGGTCGGCCACGCGTATCTGTTCTCCGGGCCTCGCGGCTGCGGCAAGACCACCTCCGCGCGCATCCTGGCGCGCTGTCTGAACTGCGCGGAGGGGCCGACCGACGTGCCCTGCGGCGTCTGCCCCAGCTGTGTCGAGCTCTCGCGCGCCGGCGGTGGTTCGCTCGACGTCGTCGAGATCGACGCGGCGAGCCACAACGGCGTGGATGACGCGCGCGACCTGCGCGAGCGCGCGACGTTCGCCCCCAGCCGCGACCGGTTCAAGATCTTCATCCTCGACGAGGCGCACATGGTCACCCCGCAGGGGTTCAACGCGCTGCTCAAGCTCGTCGAAGAGCCGCCGGAGCACGTCAAGTTCATCTTCGCGACCACCGAGCCCGAGAAGGTGCTCGGCACGATCCGCTCGCGCACGCATCACTACCCGTTCCGGCTCGTGCCGCCCGCGGCGATGCTCGAGTACGTCGCCAAGCTCTGCGCCGAAGAAGGCGTGATCGTCGAGCAGGGTGTGCTTCCGCTCGTCGTCCGCGCCGGTGGCGGCTCACCCCGAGACACGCTTTCGCTGCTCGACCAGCTGATCGCCGGATCCGATGCTCCTGCCGGCTCCGAGACGGTCACGGTCGGCTACGCGCGCGCCGTCTCTCTGCTCGGCTACACCCATGCCGCGCTGCTCGACGAGATCGTCGACGCGCTCGCCGCGGGAGATGCGGCAGCCGCCTTCCCCGCGATCGACCGCGTGGTGCAGACGGGGCAGGACCCTCGGCGCTTCGTCGACGACCTGCTCGAGCGGCTGCGCGACCTCATCGTGATCGCCGCAGTCGGCGCCGGTGCCTCCGCGGTGCTGCGCGGAATCGCCGAAGACGACCTGGAGCGCATGCGCGCCCAGGCCGATGCGTTCGGCTCCGCACGCCTCTCGCGCACGGCCGACGTGGTGAGCGCGGCGCTCGACGACATGTCGGGAGCGACCTCGCCGCGCCTGCATCTCGAGCTCATGGTGGCGCGCGTCCTCGCGGGTGCGACGGATGCTGCTCCGGCAGCTCCGGCGGCTCCGGCGGTCGAGCGTACGGCGTCTTCGGCTCGTCCGGCGGCGGCGACGCCCACCCCCGCCGCTCCGGTCGTGTCGGCACCCGCGCCCGCCGGCCCGGCGCAGCCGCACCCGACGACGGCGGGTGCGGAACCGACTCCTGCACCCGAGCCGACTTCTGCGCCCGAGCCTGCGCCTGCGTCGACTTCTGCGCCCGAGCCTGCTTCTGCGCCCGAGCCTGCTCCTGGCGAGCCGGACCCGGTCGTCGCGCAGGCCACGGGCGAGAGCGCCATCGCCGCACCCGGCGCCGTGTCCCCGGAGCAGGCGACTCCACAGGGGCCGGTCACCTTCGAGCGTGTCCGCGCCGCCTGGCCGGCCGTGCTCACGCGGCTCGAGGGCATCAGCCGCACCTCCTGGCTGCTGGCCACCGCCGTGCAGCCGCTGGCCTACGTGACCGACACCGAGGTGCTGACGCTCGGATTCACCAGTCAGCACGATGTCGCGAAGTTCAAGGGAACGACCCCGGGATCCGGCCCGTCCGACCACCTGCGGTCCGCGATCGAGCACGAGCTCGGCGTGCGCGTGAAATACCTTCCCGCGCCGATGCCCGCAGGAGGCGCCCCGCGTCAGCCGGCATCCGGCCCCTCGGCACCCGCCGATGCCGCTCCCGCATCGGAGCCTGCGTCAGCGAGCCCCCCTCGTCCGCAGGTCCGTGGCGCATCCGCATCCGCGGTGACCGAGTGGGCCGTCGCGCCGATCCCCACTGCGCACGAGGCGCCGAGCACTCCGCCGACACCCTCGTCGCCGCTCCCGGTCGACGACGAGCCCGAAGAGGTCGAGGCCGCGGCATCCGCACCGGTTCCGCCGTCCGACGGCGCCATCGACCGTGATGAGCCGCCGCTCCCCGGCGACGACGAGGCTCCGGCGTATGACGACGCGCCGCCCTACGATCCGTCGTACGAACCGCCGGTGTCGCGGCAGGCTCCGCCCGCACCAGCGGCACCGCAGGCGCCACAGGTCCAGCAGGCACCACAGGCGCCACAGGTGCAGCGTGCGGCAGCAGCTCCGCCGGTCGTCATCGAGCGCACCCCCGTCGCCGGGGGAGTGCAGCGCTACGGTGAGGCCGTGATCCGCCAGGTGCTCGGCGCGACGTTCCTGCGCGAAGAGCCCTACGAGCCCCCGACGAGGTTCTCCTGATGTATGACGGCATCGTTCAGGAGCTGATCGACGAGTTCGGTCGGCTCCCCGGCATCGGCCCGAAGTCCGCCCAGCGGATCGCTTTCCACATCCTGCAGACGCCGACGTTCGACGTCGCGCGTCTCGCCGAACTGCTCAGCGAGATCCGCATCCGCGTGCGCTTCTGCGAGATCTGCGGCAACGTCGCCGAGCAGGAGCGCTGTGCCATCTGCCGTGACCCGCGGCGCAGCCAGGCACTGATCTGCGTGGTCGAGGATGCGAAGGATGTCGCGGCTATCGAGCGCACCAGGGAGTTCCGCGGGCTCTACCACGTGCTCGGCGGCGCGATCAGCCCGATCGCGGGAATAGGGCCGGATGACCTGCGCATCGCCCAGCTCATGACGCGTCTCGCCGACGGGACGGTGCAGGAGGTCATCCTCGCGACCAACCCGAACCTCGAGGGCGAGGCGACGGCCAGCTACCTGAGCCGACTGCTGACGACGATGCAGATCACGGTGTCCCGACTCGCCTCGGGGCTGCCCGTCGGCGGCGACCTGGAGTACGCCGACGAGGTCACCCTCGGTCGTGCCTTCGAGGGTCGGCGCATCCTGTGACCCCGAACGCGGGCTTCTCGCGCCGCGGCTGGCTCCTCTTCGGAGCCATGGCGCTGCTGTGGGGAGTGCCTTACCTGTTCATCAGCGTCGCGGTGGAGTCGTTCTCGCCGCCGGCGATCGTGGCCGGACGTACGCTCATCGCCGCGCTGCTGCTGCTGCCGTTCGCGATTCGCAGCGGAGCCCTCCGCGCCGCGCTGAAGCACTGGCCATGGGTGCTGGCTTTCGGAGCGGTCGAGATGGCGGGGCCGTTCCTGCTGCTCGGGCACGCCGAGATGACGCTGCCGTCCGGCATGACCGGCCTGCTCGTGGCCACCGTTCCGCTGTTCGCCGCACTGATCGCGCTGGGCGGCGGCGACCGCGGAGTGCTCCGCCCCGCCAGGGGGATCGGCCTGCTCATCGGGTTCCTCGGCGTCGCGATCGTGGTTGCCGGGCCGGGGCTCTTCGGGGGCGAGGTCAGCCTTCTCGCGGCTGGAGAGGTGCTGCTGGTCGCGGTGCTGTATGCCATCGCCCCTTTCATCGTGGCGCGCAAGCTGAACGATGTCCCCTCCCTCGGCACGATCACCCTGTCGCTGTTGATGATCGGGATCTTCTACCTCCCGATCGGCCTGCTCACACAGCACGAGGTCCCCACGTTGCCGTCGATCGCCGCGCTCCTCGCTCTCGCCGTGATCTGCACGGCGGTCGCGTTCCTGGCGTTCTTCGCGCTCATCCGCGAGGTCGGCCCCGTGCGCGCACCGTTGTTCACCTACGTGAACCCGGTGGTCGCGATCATCCTGGGGGCGATCGTCCTCGCCGAGCCGCTGACTCCCGGTCTGCTCCTCGGCTTCCCGCTGATCATCGTCGGCTGCTGGTTCGCCGCCACCGGAGGCCGCCTCCGTCCGGTCTCGCCCACCGCGCTCCCGCCCGCTCTCTGACCCCTCTTCTTCACCGAGTGCACGGCTTCCCGTCGAGTGCACGGCTTTGTCGACGCGGACATCCTGTGCGCTCGGCAGCTCCCCGTGCACTCGGCGCGAGGGGAGTGGCGCGAGGGAAGTACGCGACGGAGAGTGGGGCGCGACACATGCGCAACGGGGCATACGCGCCGATCGTAGAATGAGCGTGGGCGGATCCGCCCGTCATCCCAGGGAGTGAACGTGGCCCTCATCGTGCAGAAGTACGGCGGCTCGTCCGTCGCCGACGCAGAGAGCATCAAGCGCGTCGCCAAGCGCATCGTCGACACGCGTCGTGCCGGTCACGACGTCGTCGTGGCGGTCAGTGCGATGGGCGACACCACCGACGAGCTGCTGGAGCTCGCGAACGAGGTCGCACCGATCCCTGCGCCGCGCGAGCTCGACATGCTCCTCTCCAGCGGAGAGCGCATCTCCATGGCGCTGCTGGCCATGGCCATCCATTCGATGGGTTTCGAGGCGCGGTCGTTCACCGGCAGCCAGGCGGGCATGATCACCGACTCGCAGCACGGTGCCGCCCGCATCGTCGATGTGACACCCGTGCGTCTGCGCGAAGCGCTCGATGAGGGGGCGATCGTGATCGTCGCCGGATTCCAGGGGTTCAACCGCGACACCCGCGACATCACCACGCTCGGACGCGGCGGCTCCGACACCACGGCCGTCGCTCTGGCCGCCGCTCTCGACGCCGACGTGTGCGAGATCTACAGCGACGTGGACGGCATCTTCACCGCCGATCCTCGCGTGATCCCGAAGGCCCAGAAGCTCGATCACGTCTCCAGCGAGGAGATGCTCGAGCTCGCAGCCAACGGCGCCAAGGTGCTCTACATCCGCGCCGTCGAGTACGCACGCCGTCACGGCGTCCTCATTCACGCCCGCTCGACGTTCTCGTCGGCCGAGGGCACATACGTTCTGGGCGAGGGCATGAAGAACCCTCGCGAAGCCGAGGGAGCAGCCATGGAAGAACCGATCGTCGCCGGTGTCGCCACCGACTTCAGCCAGGCCAAGATCACGGTCGCGGGTGTGCCCGACGTGCCGGGCAAGGCCGCCGAGATCTTCAAGATCGTCGCGAAATCCGGCGCGAACGTCGACATGATCGTGCAGAACGTGTCGGCCACCGGTCGTACCGACATCTCGTTCACGGTTCCCAAGGCGGATGCCGCCGCGGCGCTCAAGGCCCTCGCCGGCGACCAGACGGAGGTCGGGTTCCAGAACCTGATCCACGACGACCAGATCGGCAAGCTGTCGGTCGTGGGTGCGGGCATGCGCACGCATTCCGGTGTCTCCGCCACGCTGTTCGAGGCGCTGTCCGCCGGGGGCATCAACATCGAGATGATCTCGACGTCCGAGATCCGCATCTCGGTCGTGCTCCGCGACACCGATCTCACCGAGGCAGCACGCACCGTGCACACCGCGTACGGCCTCGACGGTGACGCCGAGGCCACGGTCCACGCCGGCACCGGGCGCTGATCGACGCCACGGATGCCGGCGGCCCGAGCCGGTATCCGAGCGCGGTAGACTCACCGAAACCCTGACACCGGCGCCAGGCGCAGCATCCGCATCCCGACGCCGCGCCCGAAGCCTCGTACGCTGTACCGCACGACGCCAAGGAACATCATGACCCGCATCTCCGAATCAGGACTCTCCGTCGCCATCGTCGGCGCCACCGGCCAGGTCGGCACCGTGATGCGCGAGATTCTCGCCGAGCGGTCGTTCCCGATCCGCGACCTGCGTCTGTTCTCCTCGGCGCGTTCCGCGGGCACGGCGATCGAGTTCGGTGGCACGACCGTCATCGTGGAAGACGTCGAGACCGCGGATGCCGCCGGCATCGACATCGCCCTGTTCTCGGCGGGTGCCACGGCGAGCCGCGCCTACGCGCCGCGTTTCGCCGCTGCCGGTGCCGTGGTGGTCGACAACTCCAGCGCCTGGCGTATGGACCCCGAAGTTCCGCTCGTGGTCAGCGAGGTCAATCCGCACGCGATCGACGAACGCCCCAAGGGCATCATCGCGAACCCGAACTGCACCACGATGGCCGCGATGCCCGTGCTGAAGGCGCTGCACGCCGAGGCGGGTCTCGAGCGTCTGATCGTGTCGACCTATCAGGCCGTCTCCGGCTCGGGTCTCGCCGGGGCGCAGGAGCTCCTCGGTCAGGTCGAGGGCGTGCTCGCGCAGGGCGACACCCTCCGCCTGGTGCACGACGGCTCCGCCGTGGACTTCCCCGAGCCCGAGAAATACATCGCCCCGATCGCGTTCGACGTGATCCCCTTCGCCGGCAACCTGGTCGACGACGGCGACAACGAGACCGACGAGGAGAAGAAGCTCCGCAACGAGAGCCGCAAGATCCTCGAGCTCCCCGGGCTCCGCGTCGCGGGCACCTGTGTGCGCGTTCCCGTCTTCACCGGTCATTCGCTCTCGATCAACGTCGAGTTCGCGCGTGAGATCACGCCCGAGCGTGCGCGCGAGGTCCTGAGCGCGGCTCCCGGCGTCGTGCTCGACGAGGTTCCCACCCCGCTGCAGGCCGCTGGCAAGGACCCGAGCTTCGTCGGTCGGATCCGGGCCGATCAGTCGGCCCCCGAGGGCAAGGGCCTCGTGCTCTTCCTCAGCAACGACAACCTGCGCAAGGGGGCGGCACTGAATGCTGTGCAGATCGCCGAGGTACTCGCGGAGCGCCTCACGCCCGTGAGCTGAACGCACCGCCTGCGCACCCTGCGTATGGTCTGCGGCGGCGCGCCCGCGAACTAGACTGGTTCGGTGACTGAAAACGTCGATGTCGTCCTGATCGGCGGTGGCATCATGAGCGCCACCCTGGGTACTCTCCTGCACGAGCTGCAGCCGGAGTGGAAGATCGTCGCCTTCGAGCGACTCTCCGAGGTGGCTCAGGAGAGCTCGAACCCGTGGAACAACGCCGGCACGGGGCACGCCGCACTGTGCGAGCTGAACTACATGCCGCAGCAGGGTGATGCTCCCCTCGACCCCGCCAAGGCGGTGTCGATCAACGAGCAGTTCCAGCAGAGCCGGCAGTTCTGGTCGTCGCTGGTGGAGAAGGGTGTGCTCGACGCGCCGTCGACCTTCATCAATGCGACCCCGCACATGACGTTCGTGCGCGGAGAGAAAGACGTCGCGTACCTCAAGAACCGCTACGAGGTGCTGAAGAAGCAGCCGCTGTTCGCCGGCATCGAGTACAGCGAAGACTCCCGCGTCATCAACACCTGGGCGCCCCTGCTCATGCAGCAGCGTCGCAAGGGTGAGCCCTTCGCCGCGACGCGGGTTCCCGCAGGCACCGACGTCGACTTCGGTGCTCTGACCCGCCAGCTCTTCGACCACCTCACCGACTCCGGCGTCACGCTGCGAACGAACCACGAGGTGCGCAGTCTGAAGAAGCAGAAGGACGGCACCTGGCTGGTCAAGTACCGCAACCGCATCGGGCACACGCCCAACGAGGTCAAGGCGCGCTTCGTGTTCGTCGGCGCGGGCGGCTGGGCGCTCAAGCTCTTGCAGAATTCCGGCATCCCCGAGATCAAGGGCTACGGCGTCTTCCCGATCGGCGGCCAGTTCCTCAAGACCACGAACCCGACGGTCGTCTCCCAGCACAAGGCGAAGGTGTACTCGCAGGCCTCGGTCGGCGCTCCGCCGATGTCGGTTCCCCACCTCGACACGCGTGTCGTCGACGGTGAGGCGTCGCTCATGTTCGGGCCGTTCGCGACGTTCAGCCCGAAGTTCCTGAAGAACGGGTCGATGCTCGACATCGTGTCGCAGGTGCGCACGCACAATCTGCTGCCGATGCTGCAGGTCGCGGTGAAGAACCCCGACCTCATCACATACCTCGTCAGCGAGCTGCTGAAGAACCACGCCAAGAAGGTCGACAGCCTGCGCACGTTCATGCCGACCGCGAAGGATGAGGACTGGACGCTCATCGACGCGGGGCAGCGTGCTCAGGTCATGAAGAAGGACCCGAAGAAGGGTGGCATCCTGCAGTTCGGCACCGAGGTCGTCGCGGCGGCCGACGGGTCGATCGCCGGTCTTCTCGGCGCCTCTCCGGGGGCATCCACTGCCGTCCCGATCATGCTCGATCTGCTCAAGAAGTGCTTCCCGACGGAGTACCCCGGGTGGGAATCCGAGCTGCGGGCACTGATCCCCACCTTCGGGAAGAAGCTGAACGACGACGCGGCGCTCGCGGAGCAGTCGACCGAGACCACCGCAGCCGCTCTCGGCATCAACGTCTGAGGTCCTACCGTGGCGAAGCTCTACTTCCGCTACGGCGCGATGAACTCCGGCAAGTCGACGTCCCTGCTGCAGGCCGCGTACAACTACGAGGAGCGCGGGCAGCACGTCCTGCTCGCGAAGCCCGAGATCGACACCAAGGGGGCGTCCGAGATCGAGAGTCGACTCGGCGTCACGCGACAGGTCGATTTCCTCGTCGGGGCCGAGGATGATGCGCGCGTGCTCTTCGCCGAGTATCGTGAACGCATGCAGCATTCCTCGGACGACGAGCTGCTCCCCGACGGTCCGAACGACGTCGCCTGCCTGCTCATCGACGAGGCGCAGTTCCTCACGCCGCGCCAGGTCGATGACCTCTTCCGCATCGCGGTGGAAGACGGCATCCCGGTGATCGCATACGGCATCCGCAACGACTTCCTCACGCACGCTTTCCCGGGATCCGCGCGCCTGCTCGCCATCGCGCATTCGCTGGAGGAGCTCAAGACGATCTGCCGGTGCGGACGGAAGGCCGTGTTCAACGGCCGCGTCGTCGGCGGACGCTTCGTCTTCGACGGCGATCAGGTCGCGATCGATGAGGGGGCGATCGGATCGGCGTCACCCGAGGTGACCACGTACGAGTCCCTCTGCGGCACCTGCTACCTCGAGGAGTCCGGCGGGCGTCTGGGCTAGGCCCGCATCCGCTCTCCTGGTGAGCCTCCGGCGCGCGGCCACCCCGGCGCCGTATCCGTTGCACGACTCCGCAGGAGTTTCTGCGGCGCGCGTCGAGGGCGGGCTCTCGAGGCTGACCTGACGCTGCCTGGGGCAACGCCGTCCGATGCAGGAGAACGCAGCTCGTTTGCGTGGTCTGACCACTCGCGCTAGCCTGTGGTCAGACCACAGGAGGATCGATGGCCGACCAGCCCGCGCGTGCATGGCGACTCGTGCTCGAACGCATCGAGCGCGACCTCCTCGACGGCCGCCTCGGCCCCGGCGACCGACTGCCGTCCGAGCGTGATCTGGCGACCGAACTCGGTGTCGGGCGCTCCAGCGTGCGCGAGGCGTTCCGCGTGCTCGAGGTGATGGGGCTCATCCGCACCGCGACCGGCTCCGGTCCCCAGTCGGGTGCCATCGTCATCGCCACTCCGACCGGCGGGATGTCGGCGCTGCTGCGACTGCAGGTGGCCGCTCAGGGCTTCCCGCTGGACGACGTCGTCCGCACCCGCCTGGTGCTCGAAGATGCGGTCGTCGCCGCGATCGCCGCCGCTGCGGACAGGGACACGACCAGGGCGCACCGCCTGCTCGGGGCGATGGACGCCGCAGACCTCGCACCCGCGGAGTTCCTCGCCCTCGATGCCGAGCTGCATCTCTCCCTCGCCGAAGCCAGCGGCAACACGGTGATCGCCGCGATGATGGCGGGCCTGCGTTCCTCGATCGAGTCCTATGTGCAGGCGGGGGTTTCCGCGATCACGGATTGGGAGGCGATGGCCGTCCGGCTCCGCGCCGAGCACCACGCCGTGGTCGCCGCTATCGACGCCGGCGACGTCGAGACAGCGCGAACCCTCGTCCACGCGCACATCACCGGCTACTACACGTCCGCGGGGCTCACCCGTGACATCCACCCCCAGAACTGAGAGGCACATCATGGTGCAGCGCCAGCTCCCCAACCCCGTCGAGCTCCTCGAGCTCATGAAGTTCAAGAAGCCCGAGCTCGACGGGCGCAAGCGCAGGCTGGAGGGCGCACTCACGATCGACGATCTGCGTCTCATCGCGAAGCGCCGCACGCCGAAGGCCGCCTTCGACTACACCGACGGCGCCGCGGAGGGCGAGCTCTCGCTCACGCGAGCGCGCCAGGCTTTCCAGGACGTGGAGTTCCACCCCGGCATCCTGCGGCCCGCTCCGACGGTCGACACGAGCGTCGAGATCCTGGGAGGACCGTCCGCGCTGCCCTTCGGAATCGCGCCCACCGGCTTCACGCGCCTCATGCAGACCGAAGGCGAGGTCGCCGGTGCCGGCGCGGCCGCAGCCGCCGGCATCCCGTTCACCCTGTCCACGCTCGGTACCACCTCGATCGAGGGCGTGAAGGCCGCCAACCCGCATGGGCGCAACTGGTTCCAGCTCTACGTCATGCGCGATCGCGAGATCTCCTACGAGCTCACCCGCCGGGCAGCGGTCGCAGGTTTCGACACCCTGCAGTTCACGGTCGACACCCCGGTCGCCGGTGCTCGCCTGCGGGACAAGCGCAACGGCTTCAGCATCCCGCCGCAGCTCACGCTCGGGACGATCATCAACGCGATTCCGCGGCCCTGGTGGTGGTTCGACTTCCTGACCACGCCCAAGCTCGAGTTCGCGTCGCTCAGCACCACCGGCGGCACCGTGGGCGAGCTCCTGGACGCGGCGATGGACCCGACCATCAGCTATGACGACCTCGCTGTCATCCGCGACATCTGGCCGGGGAAGATCGTCATCAAGGGTGTGCAGAACATCGAGGACTCCGTGCGTCTTCGCGACGCGGGGGTCGACGGCATCGTGCTCTCGAATCACGGGGGACGCCAGCTCGACCGCGCCCCGATCCCGTTCCACCTGCTGCCCGAGGTGCGCAAGGCCGTCGGCGACGACTTCACCGTGATGATCGACACGGGCATCATGAACGGCGCCGACATCGTCGCCGCCGTGGCGCTCGGAGCGGACTTCACGCTGATCGGTCGTGCGTACCTCTACGGTCTGATGGCCGGCGGGCGCCAGGGCGTCGACCGCACGATCGCGATCCTGCGCAGTGAGATCGAGCGCACCATGCGGCTGCTGGGCGTCTCGTCGCTCGCCGAGCTCGAGCCGGGGCACGTCACGCAGCTGACCCGCCTGGTGCCGGTGAACCGCGCCGCCGCAGAGGCGCACGCGCGCTGAGTCCGCCCGCGTGCGGTGGCTTCGCGGTCTCAGGACTGCGTGGCCACCGCACGCGTGCGCGGAGGCCACGGCACGAGCATCGAGGTCGTGCGGCGGTACACGGCGTACGCGGGGTACTTCGACGCCGTGATCGACTCGGTGAAGATGGTCGAGCCGATGAACAACACCGTCAGCAGCGCGGGCCCGACGATCGTCGGATTCAGCACGCCGCCCACGAACCCGGCGCCACCGGCCACGGCCGCAGTCGCGCCGATGGCGTAGAAGGCCCACCACTGTGCCTGCTCGAAGAAGAAGTTCGGATGGCGGCTGTACCGGAACAGGCCCGAGGTCGCGAAGCCGGGTGCGAGCGTGCCGCCCGCCTGCTCCTTACGTCGGTGGAAGACCCACTGCTGCTGGTCGGCGATCGTCTCGCCGACCAGGAAGCCGAGGAACGCGGCGATGAACAGCGCGTCCCACCCGGTGAGGGCCGACGGATTCTGCGCCGCGAGCGCTGCAGGCAGTGTGATGAGGACGAGCAGCGTCATCTGGTAGCCGATGATGAACAGCACGTTGAAGATCTGGAACTGCCATGGTCGCATTCGGGTGCGCAGGATCGCCCATCGGTAGTCCTCCATGCCCGTGTAACCGCCCTTGCGGGCGAAGTTGAAGGTCAGACGGGCGCCCCAGGCGGTCGCGAGCACACCCATCAGCACCACGCGGGCCGAGCCGTCGCCGTTCGCGAACGATCCGGCGACGAAGACCCACACGTAAGCCACGGGGACGATCGACCAGGCGCGGTCGACCCACGAGGTGTCGCGAGTGATCAGGGAGAGGATCCAGCAGGCGGCGCTGGCGACTGCGGCGACGATGATGACGATCTGCAGGGCATCCATGACGCCATGCTAGGACCGTCGCCGGGCCTCCTGCGGCGCGACACCGTGAAGATCAGAGCGTGAGCAGCAGGGCGTCGAGCTTGTCGGCGGTGTCTTCCCATCCGACGACCGCCACCGAGGGCACCCCGATCGCGAGGACCGGGTAGTCGTTCCCGCCCTCATCGAGCCGGTCGCCGTAGAAGAGCATGTCGGTGAGGGGGATGCCGGTGCGCGCGGCGAGCTGCCTCATGCCGAAGGCCTTGTCGATGCCGGCCTGCGTGATGTCGATCGAGGTGGAGCCGCCGGAGCGCACCTCGAGCCCGGGGAGACGCGCCGCCACCGCGTCGCGCAGCGCGGCGCGCTTGGTTCCGGTCGGATCCCAGTCGTGCTTCGCCTCGCGGGGGGCGCGCTGTCCGAGAGCCGAGAAGGTGATCTGCGAGCCGCGGTCTTCGAGGATCTCGCCCCACGGTTCCGCCTCCCAGAGGCCGAGACGCTCGGCCTCTTCGCGCAGCGCCGTCAGCGCCGACTGCTTCTCCTCGTCGCTGAGGTCGTGAGCGTAGACGGAGGCGAAGTCGGTGCCGTCGTGGCGGAGGTAGCGCGTGCCGCACGTGGGCAGCAGGTGCAGTCGCGCGAGGTCCGCGGCATCCGCGTCGCCGAGTCGGGCCACCACCTGCGAGCGGAACTGCGCCTCGTTGCCGCCGGAGATGATCGCGACGTCGACCGTGCGCAGGAGAGAGCGCAGCAGGGTCGCGATCCGCGGGTCGATTAGACCCTTGGACGGCGCGAGAGTGTCATCGAGATCGAAGGCGACGAGAGTGGGCGCGGTCATGATGCCTCCAGCCTAGGAGATGGGCGCTGGGAGGATCGCGAGGCGAGCGGTCGAAACAGAGAAGGCCGCCCCTGAGGGCGGCCTTCCGGTGTCACTGGTCGGGGTGACAGGATTTGAACCTGCGACCTCTTCGTCCCGAACGAAGCGCGCTACCAAGCTGCGCCACACCCCGTTTGCAACCCTCCGAGTCTACAGGGAAATGCTCCGTGCGCCGAATCGAGAGGGTGATCAGCGTCGTGCGGTCAGCGTGAGCAAGGTCGCTTCGGGGCGGCACGCGAAGCGCATCGGGGCGTAGATGGAGTGCCCGCAGCCCGCGCTGACGTTGAGCGGCACCGAGCGCCCGTCATGCGACCACGTGCTCAGCCCCTTGGCCTGCTTGAGGGGGATGTCGCAGTTGGCCACGAGGGCGCCGTACCCGGGGAGGCAGACCTGCCCGCCGTGGGTGTGACCACCGAGGATCGCGTCGGCGCCGAGATCGATGAACCCGTTGAGCACCCGCTGGTAGGGCGCATGGGTGACACCCAGCACGGGGGTCGCGGCATCGCGCGGTCCCAGACCGGCGATGGCTTCGGGGAGCACCTCGAGACGGTCCCAGTCCCGATGGGCGTCGTTCACACCGAAGAAGTCGACCTGGGTGCCGGCGACGGTGAGCCGCGCGGCCGCATTGTTCAGATCCGTCCAGCCGAGCTCGTCGCTGAAGTACCGGTCCATCGCATCGGTGTCGAGGCGTTCCGGCTTGTGGTTCTTCTTGGACGGTCCGAGGAAGTAGCGCAGCGGGTTGCGCGGTGACGGGGCGGCGACGTCGTTCGACCCGTGGACGAAGACGCCGGGGATGCCGGCAAGCGGGGCGAAGGCGCGACGGATGCCGTCCAGGCCGTTCTCGTGCCCGAGATTGTCGCCGGTGTTGACGATGAGGTCGGGCTTGAGCTCCGCGAGCGACGCCAGCCAGTCCTGCTTGCGGTGCTGCCACGGGGCCATGTGCGCGTCGGAGATGTGCAGGATGCGCAGGGGAGCCGAGCCGGAGGGGAGCGAGGGCGCGGTGGCCTCGCGCACCGTGAACAGGTACCGCTCGATGCCGATGCCCCAGACGGCGGCGGCAGCACCGACGGCCCCCACCGCGCCGAGCGCGATGAGGGCCGGGTGTGCCGTCTGGCGTGTGCCTACTGGCACGTCACGCTGACGGTCGTGGCCTTGCTGGTCGCCGTGCCCGGGGCAGGGTCGGTGCTGCCCACGACCGATGTCGGTGGATTGCAGGAGTTGTCGAAATCGATCGATGTGAACCCGGCGCCGCCCAGAGCAGCCGTCGCCTGGGCTCTCGTCATGCCGACCAGGTTGGCGGGCACGGTCGTTCCCTGCCCGTTGCTGGTCGTGAGGGTGACCGTCGCGCCTCCGGCGGCCTGACCGCTCGGATCCTGCGCCGCCACGAGCCCGGGCGCCAGCTCGCTGTCGACCGCTCCGCCGACCACGACCTCGAACCCTGCGCCCTCGAGCGTCGCCGTCGCCTCTTCCACGGTCTTGCCCACGACGCTCGGGACCGTCGAGAGCACCTGGCGGGAGAGGTTGTTGTCCGGCGGCGGGAAGGGATCTCCACCGTAGGCGGCGTTCGCCGCCGCCTGTGCGGCCCGGGCCAACGGGTATCGCATCTCGTTGAGGAGTCGACCTTCGAAGCTCTTCCGGTAGATGTTCTCCTGGCCCTCCCAACGACCCGCCCAGACCGCGGTCGCGATCTTGGTGCTGGACTCGATCATCATGGTCGACCACTCGTCGTGGGTACCGGTCTTGCCGATCAGCGGGGTGCCGTCGTTGGGGTTGGCCTGGCGGCCGGTGCCTCCCGGGCCCATCACGCTCTGCAGGGCGAAGGCGGCCGTCGCGGCGACCTCGGGGGAGATGACGCCCGGGGTGCACGAGGCCTCCGGGAGCTTCCGTTCGTTGCCGTCGGCGCCGACCACGCGCTCGATCGCGCGGGGGGTGCAGTAGGTGCCGCCGCTGGCCACCGTCGCGTAGGCGTTCGCCATCGCGAGCGGGGAGATGGCCTGCGAGCCGATCACGTTCGAGGGCACGTTCTCCTTCGTGATCTTCTCGCCGGTGCCGAGTGTCACGCCCATGCGGTCGGCGACCTTGTTGATGTCACAGAGGTCGAGCTTGGAGGCCATGGCGAAGTAGCCGCTGTTGAGCGAGTTCTTCGTGAAGTTCAACACCGTGTCGGTGGAACCCTGTCCGCCGCCGAAGTTGCCGATCTTCTTGGTGTCGGCGACCATCCGGCCGTCGCCGCAGGTGAACCTCATGTTGGTCTGGACCCGGCCGTTGACGACCTCGCGCACCGAGTGCCCCTTCTCGAGCCAGTCGATCAGCGTGAACAGCTTGTAGGTCGAGCCGACCTGGAAGCCGTCCGAGTTGCCGTGCTGTCTGTCGCCCGCGAACACCAGGCCGGTATAGGCCATGTCCTCGGTCGGCGTCTCTGTGAAGAGCGTGTTCTGCGTCATCGAGCGGATCTTGCCCGTTCCGACCTCGATCGAGACGCCCGCGGCGCCGAAGTGCATGTTGTCGTAGTTGGCCGGAACGATATCGGTCATCGTCGCCGCAGCGGGGTCCTGGATGCGGTAGTCCAGAGTGGTGTAGATCTTCAGGCCGCCGCGGCGAAGCAGGTCGACCCGGTCCTGCCTGCTGGTTCCGAAGGCCTCGTCGTTCAGCACGATCGACTTCACGTACTGGCAGAAGTAGGCGCTGGTCCCTGCCGCGGCGCAGCCCTGCGTCGGCGGGTTCAGCGTGGGGGTGATCTCCGACGCGTCGGCCTCGTCGTACTGGGCCTGCGTGATCTTCCCATCGGCGAGCATGCGGCCGAGCACGTAGTGTCGGCGGTCCTTGGTGAGCGAGTAGCCGCTCTCCGCGGTGTTCACCATCACCCCCTCGGCGTTCGGCACCGTGCCCCCGGGCTTGTCGATGCGATACGTGTTGGGGTTCTGGACGATGCCGGCCAGCGTCGCCGCCTGCGCGACCGTGAGGTTCGCCGCCGTCGTGTTGAAGTAGTAGTTCGCCGCGGCCTCGATGCCGTAAACGGTGCCACCGAAGTTGGCGATGTTGAGGTAGCCGACGAGGATGTCGTTCTTCGGCACCTCCTTCTCGATCTGGATCGCGTAGCGCATCTCCTGGAGCTTGCGCTCGATGCCCTTGCTGCCGGTCGCGTTGGTCGCGTCCTTCCAGCACTGCTGAAGGTCCTCGGCATGCGTCTCGGACTCGGTGTCGACTTCCTGCTCGCACTTCTGGATCAGCACGTTCTTGACGAACTGCTGGCTGATCGTCGAGGCGCCTCGGCTGGAGGTGCCGCGCACGTTGTCGACGAGGGCCTTCACCGTGGCGCCGACGTTGACACCGCCGTGGCTGTAGAAGTTCTTGTCCTCGCTCGAGAGGATCGCGTCGTACAGGACCGGCGAGACCTGCTCGTAGGTGACCGGGATGCGATTCTGTTCGTAGAACGACGCGAGTTCGACCGTCGAGCCGTCCGGGGCGGTCGCGTAGATCGACGACTGCTCCATCGGCGTACCCGGGTTGAGGCTCTCGGGGAGCCGATCGAAGAGGGTGAGGGCGCTGGTGCCTGCGAGGCCGGTCATCGCCAGGACGGGGGTGACGCTGGCAGTGACCAGGAGACCGGCGACGGCGCTGAGACCGACGAGCCCGACGAGACCGCCGAGCACGCCTCTCACCGTGCGATTCTTTTGGGGCATACGCTTGATCGTAGGGGAGTTCCCTGAATACCACCTTTGACGAGCCCGCCCCGGAATCCCGGTGTCGTGCCCCGATCGACAGGAGTGCCATGACCACCTGGGAGTACCTCACAACGCCGCTGCTGATCCACAACACCGCCGCGATCCTCAACAACTGGGGCAAGCAGGGGTGGGAGCTCGTGCAGGTCGTGCAGGGCCCCGAGGGTGGTCTCGTCGCCTACCTGAAGCGCCCCGTGACGTCGGAGGCCTCGGCGAACGTGGGCCTCGCCGCGGCGGAGCAGGCAGCCCGCCAGTTCGAGGGCGGCCAGGCATGAGCGTCGCCGCGCGCCTCGCCGAGCTCGGCATCGAGCTCCCGCCCGTCGCCGCCCCGGTCGCGGCGTACGTCCCCGCGGTCGTGCACGGCGGACTCGTCTACACGTCGGGTCAGCTTCCGTTCGTCGACGGCGCTCTTCCGGCTGTCGGCAAGGTCGGCACGCAGGTCTCCGCAGAGGACGCGAAGGCCTATGCGCGCACCTGCGCCCTGAACGCGCTCGCCGCGGCCGCGGATGCCGCCGGTGGCGTCGACCGTATCGCCGGAGTGCTCCGCGTTGGGGGTTTCGTCGCCTCTGCCGCCGCCTTCACCGGTCAGCCCGGCGTGATCAACGGGTCGAGCGAGGTGCTCGGCGAGATCTTCGGTGACGCCGGCCGCCACGCCCGCGCGGCCGTCGGCGTCGCGGAGCTCCCGCTCGGCAGCCCCGTCGAGGTCGAGGTCACCTTCATCCTCGCCTGAGCCCGCGTCGCGGCATCCGATGCCGTGCACGAAAGAGAAACGCGCCTCCCGATGTCGGGAGGCGCGTTCTGCTTTCCTGCCTCGTGCTTACTTCACCTGCGCCGAGATGATGCTCATCACCGCGGTGTCGGCGAGCGTCGTGGTGTCGCCGACCTCGCGTCCCTCCGCCACGTCGCGCAGGAGGCGCCGCATGATCTTGCCCGAGCGGGTCTTCGGCAGCTCCCCGACGATGTAGACGTCACGAGGGCGGGCGATGGCGCCGATCTGCTCACCGACCCACAGCCGCAGCTGCTGAGCGAGGCCCGCGGGCTCGTGCTCGGCGAGGTAGCTCTCCTTGATGATGACGAAGGCGACGACGGCCTGTCCGGTCGTCTCGTCGGATGCGCCGACGACGGCGGCCTCGGCGGTGGCCTCGTGCGCGACCAGCGACGATTCGATCTCCGCGGTCGACAGACGGTGGCCCGAGACGTTCATGACGTCGTCGACGCGGCCGAGCAGCCACAGGTCGCCGTCCTCGTCGAGTCGGGCGCCGTCGCCGGCGAAGTAGTAGCCCTGGTCCTCGAACTTCTCCCAGTAGGTCTCGCGATACCGCTCGGGGTCGCCCCAGATGCCGCGCAGCATGCTCGGCCACGGTTCGGTGATGACGAGCAGCCCGCCGTTGCCGTTGCCGACCTCGACGCCCTTCTCGTCGACGACGTCGATCGAGATGCCGGGGAGAGGAACCTGCGCAGACCCGGGCTTCGTCTCCGTCACGCCCGGCAGCGCGGAGACCATGATCGCGCCGGTCTCGGTCTGCCACCAGGTGTCGACGATCGGCGTCTTGTTCGCGCCGATCACCTCGCGGTACCACATCCAGGCCTCGGGGTTGATGGGCTCTCCCACCGAGCCGAGCAGTCGCAGTGAGGTCAGGTCGAACTTCTTCGGGACGCTGCGGCCGATCTTCATGAACGAGCGGATCGCGGTCGGCGCCGTGTAGAAGATCGAGACCTTGTACTTCTCGATGATCTCCCACCAGCGACCGGGGTGCGGAGCATCCGGCGTGCCTTCGTAGAGCACCTGGGTCGCGCCGTTCGCGAGTGGCCCGTAGGTGACGTAGCTGTGGCCCGTGATCCAGCCGATGTCGGCCGTGCACCAGAACACGTCGGTCTCCGGGTGCAGGTCGAACACGTACTTGTGCGAGTACGCCGCCTGGGTGAGGTAACCGCCGGACGTGTGCAGGATGCCCTTCGGCTTCCCGGTGGTGCCGGAGGTGTAGAGGATGAAGAGCGGGTTCTCGGCCGGGAACGCCTGAGCGGTGTGCTCCGCGGATGCGGCGGGAACGGCTTCGTGCCACCAGATGTCGCGGCCCTCGGTCCAATCGACCTCGTTCTCGCCGCGCCGGACGACCAGCACGTGTTCGACCGTCTGCTGTTCCCCTTCGCCACGATCGGCGAGGGCCTGGTCGACGGCGGGCTTCAGTGCCGAGACGCGCCCCTTGCGGTATCCGCCGTCGGCCGTGATCACGAGCTTGGCGCCGGCATCGTCGATACGGGATCGCAGGCTGTCGGCGCTGAAGCCGCCGAAGACGACCGAGTGGATGGCGCCGAGCCGCGCGACCGCGAGCATCGAGGCGATCGCCTCGGGGATCATGGGCAGATAGATCGCGACGCGGTCGCCCTGGCCGATGCCGAGGCCTTCGAGGACGTTCGCGACACGCTTGACCTCGTCGGTGAGTTCGGCGTAGGTGATGCGGCGAGAATCGCCGGGCTCCCCTTCCCAGTGCAGGGCGACGCGGTCGCCGTTTCCTGCCTCGACGTGACGGTCGAGGCAGTTGTAGGCCACGTTCAGTTCGCCGTCATCGAACCACTTCGCGAAGGGCGGGTTGCTCCAGTCGAGGATCTGCGTGAACGGCTTGTGCCAGTGCACCAGGTCCCGGGACTGCTCGCCCCAGAATTCTTCACGATCGGCAGCGGCGCGCTCGTACAGTTCAGGTGACGAGATGGTCTGGGCGACGAATTCCTGCGACGGCGGGAACTTCCGGGTCTCGTCGAGAAGATGGTCGATCTGGCTGCTCATCGGCAGGCGCTCCTTTGCGGCATACGGGTCTTGCGAGCGTGGTCGTGGGGGTGGGACGACCAGGTCAGGGTGAATCTATCCTCGCGTCACCTTGTCGCATACTGCCGAAAGTCGGTAGTGTCGCGGGTTTTGTCAGGACGGTCGCCTTGCGTACACTCGACGACAGCCGAAATCTCATTCCGGCCTTGGCGTGCCCGATTCCCCCCAATCGCGGTCCGCCGTGGGCGGCATCTCATTCCCCCCGTGAGATGCCGCCCATTTTCTTGGGAGCGCTCCCGATCGCCTCCGCCGAGGAATCTTCCGTCTCCTGCACCGGGGCGGCACTGCTCGGCTTCTGCACAGCACCTGCGTCGTCCGGATGATTCCGGCGTCTCGCCCCGAAGCCCCCGCCTACCGTCGCGGGTATGGTCGATTCCTTCGTCATCCACCCCCGGGGAGCGGCGCTCGCCGCGTCCGCTGCGGAGCCCGCTCCGGAGGCCCTGCGAATGGATCCCGCTTTCGGTCCGCTCCTCGGCCACATCGACGATGCCGTGACCGATGTGTTCGTGAACGGGGCGGGCGGCCTGTTCCTCGACCGCGGCAGCGGAGCCGAGCCCGCGGTGGGATGGCGGGCGTCGGAGCGTGAGGTCCGCGACCTCGCGGTCGCTCTCGTCGGTCTCGGCGGGCGTCACCTCGACGATCAGGCACCCTGCGTCGACGTCAGGCTCGACTCCGGAATCCGGGTGCATGCCGTGCTCGCCCCGGTCTCGACCACCGGCACCGCGCTCTCCATCCGCATACCCCGTGTGCGGGCCGCCGACCTCGAATCGCTCGCGGCGCTCGGCGCCTTCGACGCCCACCAGCAGAGGTGGCTCCTCGGCCTCGTCGACGAGAGGGCGAACGTCCTCATCACCGGCGGCACCGGAACGGGCAAGACCACCCTGCTGTCCGCCCTCCTGTCCGAGGTTCCCCCCACCGAGCGCATCGTCACGATCGAAGACGTCGCGGAGTTACGGCCCCGCCATCCGCATCACGTCGCCCTCGAGGCACGGCAGTCGAACCTCGAGGGCGCCGGTGGCATCACGCTCGCCCGTCTGGTGCGCGAATCCCTGCGGATGCGACCCGACCGACTGGTGGTGGGCGAGTGCCGCGGCGAAGAGGTCCGCGAGCTGCTCACCGCGCTCAACACCGGCCACGACGGCGGCGCGGGAACGCTGCACGCGAGTGGCCTTCGAGACGTCCCGGCGCGTCTCGAAGCACTCGGCGCGCTCGCCGGGATGGACGCGGTCGCGCTCGCGAGGCAGGCGGTCAGCGCTTTCACGGTCGTGCTCCATCTCGACCGTGCTCCCGGGGGTGTACGTCGTATCCATCAGGCCGGGCGGCTCGTGATCTCAGGCGACCGACTCGACATCGAAGAGGTCGCGCCGTGGTGAGCGGGTCTCGCCGTGCGCGACGGAGCGACCGGGAGAGCGCATCGGACGCCGCGACATCGGTGCAGACGCTGGCCGTGCTGCTCCAGGCCGGTGCCGTCCCGCTCGTCGCGTGGCGACATCTCGCCGACACGGGCGATCCGCACGCCATCGCGGTGGTCGACCGGGCCGATCGCGGCGTCCCCCTCCTCTCTTCCATCGAGGCTGAGGGCGGCGCGTGGATCGATCTGGCCGCCGCCTGGGAGATCGCGACGACGGTGGGAGCGCCGCTCGCCCAGGTTCTCCGCATGATCGCCGAGACCCTGCGGGACGCGGCGTCGGCGGCGGACGACGTGCGCATCGCGCTCGCCGAGCCGGCGGGAACGGCACGGCTGCTCCTCTGGATGCCGTTCGCCGGGCTGCTCCTCGGATTCGCCCTCGGCTTCGACACCGTCGGCGTCATCGTCGGCAATCCGCTCGGCGCCGCCTGCGTGGTCGCCGGCCTGCTTCTCGTGATGGCGGCGCGGCTGTGGACGGGGCGACTGCTCCGAAAGGCGAGGCCGGTGCCGGGGACCCCCGGTATGCGGGCGGAGCTCGTCGCCGTCGCGCTCGCCGGCGGGGCCTCCATCGACCGGGCGCTGCAGCTCGTCGCCGACAGCTCCGCATCCGGGGGGAGCGTGGAGCGCGTCCGCGCCGTCCTCGATCTCTCCCGTGCGGCCGGAGTGCCGGCGGCGGAGCTGCTTCGGGCATCCGCAGCCCAGGAACGGCACACCGCCAGAGTGCAGGGGCGCCTGCGGGCCGCGAAGCTCTCGACCCGTCTGCTGCTCCCGCTCGGTGTCTGCACCCTGCCCGCCTTCCTCTTGCTCGGCGTCGCGCCGCTCCTGCTCAGCGTCCTCGCCTCGACACCGCTGTCGCTGTGACCGACCCGCTGTGACCCCGACCACCCGATGCGCACGCATCCCAGAGAAAGAAGGAACACCATGACCAACATCCCCCGGCTGGACCGGCGTCGCGCGGCGACCCTGTTCGGCGACGACACCGGAGCGGCCACTGCGGAGTACGCCATCACGACCATGGCCGCCGTCGCCTTCGCCGGACTCCTGGTGGTGATCATGCGGTCCGATGAGGTCCGCGGCATCCTCACCGACCTCGTGCGACGGGCGCTGACGGTGTCATGATGCGACGCCGGAGACGGCACGGAGGCCGACCCGCCACGGGGGAGCGCTCTCGTGTTTCGCGCGGCGCCGACGAGCGCGGGTCGGTCGCGGCGGAACTCGCTCTCGCGCTTCCCGCTGTCGTGCTCACGCTGCTGCTCGGAGTGGGAGCACTCGGCGCGGCATCCCGCCAGGTGTCGCTGCAGGATGCCTCGGCCGACGCGGCTCGTCTGCTCGGGCGGGGCGAAGGACAGGACGCCGCGGAGCGTGTCGTGCGCACGGCCGTCTCCGGCGCACGCATGTCGTCGTCGCAGTCGGGTGACCTGGTGTGCGTCACGGCCTCTCTCGAGGTGTCGGTCGGGTCGCTGCTACGGTTGCCGCTGCACGCGTCGAGCTGCGCGCTCGACGGAGGTCTGTGATGGCGGGCTCGGCGATGGCGGCCGGGGTCTTGGCCGTCGCGTGCGTCCTGTCTCTCGGGCTCGCGGCCGCCGGCGGGGCGGCGGTGACGGCGCAACGGACGGCGGGTGCGGCCGATGCCGCGGCGCTCGCCGCAGCCGATGCCGCGAGCGGTGCGGTACCCACCGAGGAAGACCCGTGCGCACTCGCCGCGCGGGTCGCGGCGGCGGCCGGCGCCGCCCTCACCGGATGCACCGTCGCGGGCTTGGTGGCGACCGTGGAGGTGCAGGCGGCGTACGCTGGACTCGCAGCCGTCTCCCGAGCCCGTGCCGGGCCACCCGAGGAACAGTGATGGCAGCGCGACCTCGCTCACTGTGAACGACCCCACACAGTGGTGTGTATGGTGTGCTTCGGAAGAAAGGACGCACCCTTGGCTGAAGGCAAGAAGCTCGTCATCGTCGAGTCCCCGACGAAGATGCGGTCTATTCAGGGATACCTCGGCGACGGCTACGAGGTGCTCAGCTCCGTCGGCCATATCCGCGACCTCGCTGACAAGAAGGACATCCCGGCTGCGGACAAGCAGGCCTATGGGAAGTACTCCATCGACATCGACAACGGGTTCGACCCGTACTACGTCGTCTCCGATCGGAAGACCAAGACGGTCGCCGAGCTCAAGCGCGCGCTGAAGAGCGCCGACGAGCTCCTGCTCGCCACTGATGAGGACCGCGAGGGTGAGGCGATCGCCTGGCACCTGCTCGAGACCCTGAAGCCCAAGGTCCCGGTCAAGCGCATGGTCTTCCACGAGATCACGAAGGACGCGATCCAGGCGGCGGTCGGCAACACCCGCGAGCTCGACCACGACCTCGTCGACGCGCAGGAGACCCGTCGCATACTCGACCGTCTCTACGGCTGGGACGTCTCGCCCGTGCTCTGGTACAAGGTCAAGACCGGCATCTCGGCGGGACGCGTCCAGTCCGCGGCGACCCGCCTGATCGTCGACCGCGAGCGTGAGCGCATGGCGTTCACCTCCGCCGAGTACTGGGACGTCGATGCGATCGCCGCAGCGACCGGCACGTCGTTCAAGATCCGCCTCGTCCGCATCGACGGCGGCCAGCTTGCGCGCGGCACCGATTTCGATGACAGCGGAAAGCTCAAGAAGGCCGTCGTCATCCTCGATGAGGCCACGGCCGCCGCCCTCGCCGAAGCGATCGACGCCGTGGGCGCCGGTACCGTCACCAAGGTCGAGGCGAAGCCCGGAACCCGCAGCCCCTACGCGCCGTTCACGACCTCCACGATGCAGCAGGAGGCGGGGCGCAAGCTCTCGATGGGAGCCAAGCAGGCGATGGGCGTCGCCCAGCGGCTGTACGAGAAGGGTTACATCACCTATATGCGTACGGACTCCACGTCGCTGAGCACCCAGGCGGTGCAGGCGGCGCGGAGCCAGGCCGTGGCGCTCTACGGCGATGCCGCCGTGCCGCTGAAGCCGCGGGTGTACAAGTCCAAGAGCAAGAACGCGCAGGAGGCCCACGAGGCCATCCGTCCGTCGGGTGACAACTTCCGCACGCCCGCGTCGCTGTCCTCCGAGCTCGATCGTGACGAGCAGCGCCTGTACGACCTCATCTGGAAGCGCACGGTCGCCAGCCAGATGTCCGACGCCAAGTACGAGACCACCACGGTCACCGTCGCCGTCGATGCCGCGGGGAAGAAGGCCGAGTTCACGGCATCCGGAACCGTCTATACGTTCAAGGGCTTCCTGGAGGCCTACGAGGAGGGGCGCGACGAGAAGCGCGGCGACGCGGATGCCGCGGAGAATCAGTCGTTGCCTGCGGTCGCGGTCGGCGATCAGCTCGCCGTGTCGGATGCCGAGGCCAAGGGACACCGCACCACGCCGAAGCCGCGGTACACCGAGGCATCGCTCGTCAAGGTGCTCGAAGAGAAGGGCATCGGCCGGCCCTCGACGTTCGCCTCGATCCCCGAGACGATCCTCGATCGCGGCTACGCGGTCAAGCGGGGCCAGGCGCTCGTGCCGACGTGGCTCGCATTCAGCGTGGTCCGCCTGCTCGAGGAGCATTTCGCCGAGCTCGTCGACTACGACTTCACCGCCGCGCTCGAAGACGACCTCGACACCATCGCACGCGGCGAGCAGAATCGCGTCGAGTGGCTCAAGTCGTTCTACTTCGGCTCCGATTCACACGTCGGTCTCCGTCAGGTCGTCGACAACCTCGGCGAGATCGACGCCCGCGCGCTGAACTCCACGCCCATCACCGACACCGCCACGCTGCGCTTCGGCAAGTACGGCCCGTACCTCGAGGTCTCCGACCCCGAGAACCCGGATGCCAAGCCGCGCATCGTCAACGTGCCCGAAGATCTGGCGCCCGACGAGCTGACCTCCGAGAAGGCGCAGGAGCTCATCGACGCGCCCGTCGCGGGTGACAGGGTGCTCGGTGAGAACCCGGAGAACGGGAAGATCATCGTCGTCAAGGACGGTCGCTTCGGGCCGTACGTGCAGGAGAACGACCCGGTGTCCGAAGACGCCGCCGTCGATGAGACGACCGGTGAGGTCGTCGAAGCCCCGAAGCCGAAGCGCGGAGCGAAGAAGGAGACGGCTCCCAAGCCGCGCACCGCCTCGCTCTTCCGCTCGATGTCGGTCGACGAGATCGACCTCGACACCGCACTGCAGCTGCTGAGCCTGCCGCGCGTCGTCGGCGTCGACCCGGAGTCGGGCGACGAGATCACCGCGCAGAACGGCCGGTTCGGACCGTACCTGAAGAAGGGGACCGACTCGCGTTCGCTCGAGTCCGAGTCGCAGATCTTCGATGTGACGCTCGAGCAGGCGCTCGAGATCTATGCGCAGCCGAAGTACGGCGCCGGACGTCGAGCATCGAGCGCGCTCGCGGAGTTCGAGGCGGACCCGGTCAGCGGCAAGCCGATCCGCATCCGCGACGGCCGCTTCGGTGCATACGTGACCGACGGCGAGACGAACGTGACCATCCCGCGCGGCCAGACCGTCGAGGACATCACTTTCGAGATCGCGGTGCAGATGCTCGCCGACAAGCGCGCGAAGGGCCCGGCTCCCAAGCGCGGCGCGGCGAAGAAGGCTCCCGCCAAGAAGGCTCCCGCCAAGAAGCCTGCAGCCAAGACCGCCGCGGCCAAGAGCACGACGGCCAAGACGGCAGCGAAGAAGGCTCCCGCGAAGAAGTCCACCGCGGCGACGTCTGCTGCACGGTCAGCGGCGGCGAAGAAGGCCGCGGCCACTCGTGCAGCCAACGCGGCGGCGAAGGCAGCGGAGAAGGCGGACTCGTGACCTCAGGTCGCGGGGTGTGGATCACCCTCGAAGGTGGAGACGGTTCGGGCAAGACCACGCAGGCGAATCTGCTCGCAGGATGGCTCGAAGGCGCCGGGCGCACCGTGGTGCGCACGCGCGAGCCCGGGGGTTCCGAGGTCGGTCAACTGATCCGCGACATCGTGCTGCATCACCGTGGCGACATCGCGCCGCGTGCGGAGGCGCTGCTGTACGCGGCGGACCGGGCGCATCACGTCGCGACGGTCGTGCGGCCGGCGCTCGACCGCGGCGAGATCGTGCTGCAGGACCGGTACCTCGACTCGTCGGTTGCCTATCAGGGCGCCGGCCGGGTGCTCGACGCGACCGAGATCCGCGACCTGTCGCTCTGGGCCGCCGAAGGCGCTCTTCCCGACTTGACGGTGCTGCTCGACCTCGACCCGGCCGCAGCTCGCACGCGTCTCGACTCCGCCGACAAGCCGTTCGACCGGCTGGAGGCCGAGAAGGCGGAGTTCCACGGCCGCGTCCGTGACGCCTACCTCGCTCTCGCCGGGGCGGAGCCCGACAGGTTCCTCGTGCTCGACGCCGCGGCATCCCCGGACGAGATCGCCGAACGGATCCGCGTGCGCGTGGCTGCGCTGCTCGGCTGACCTGAACGGTCGGCAGTGCGCGGGCGTCGGCGGTCCCGATTAGGCTGAGTGGCATGCCCCAGACCGTTCCCGCTCCCTTTCCGTGGGCGGACGTGTGGGGGCAGGACGCCGCCGTCGACACGCTCCGTGCCGCGGCATCCGACCCCGCTGCGCTGTCGCACGCCTGGCTGATCACCGGCCCGCCCGGATCGGGACGTTCGACTCTCGCCTATGCGTTCGCGGCCGCGCTGGTCGCCGATCGCCCTGACGACGAGAACGTGATGCGCCAGGTGCTCGCGGGCACCCATCCCGACGTCACGGCGCTGCGTACCGACAAGGTCATCATCACGATCGCCGAGGCGCGCGGTCTCGTGGAGCGCTCCTACTTCGCGCCCTCCGCCGGTCGGTACCGGGTCATCGTGGTCGAAGACGCCGACCGCATGGTCGAGCGCACCTCCAACGTGCTCCTGAAGGCGCTCGAAGAGCCGCCGGAGCAGACGGTGTGGATCCTCTGTGCGCCCAGCGAGGCCGACCTGCTGCCGACGATCCGCTCCCGCGTGCGCTCGTTGCGGCTTCGTGAGCCGGATGTCGCCGATGTCGCCAGGCTCATCAGCCTGCGCACGGGTGTCGACGAGCGCGTCGCCGAGCAGGCAGCCCGGCACGCGCAGCGCCACATCGGCATGGCCCAGCGATTGGCCACCGACGACGCGGCTCGGCGTCGGCGCGACGAGACCCTCCGGTCCGTTCTCGGCGTTCGCGGCGTCGGTGATGCGGTCGAGGTGGCGGGGCGCATCATCCAGGCCGCGACCGAGGACGCCAAGGCCCTCACCGCCGAGCGTGACGCGCAGGAGCGTGCTTCGCTGCTGCGCACGATCGGCATCGCCGAAGGACAGGCCGTTCCGCCGGCGCTGCGTACGCAGCTCTCCGCGCTGGAAGACGATCAGAAGAAGAGGGCCACGCGCAGCCTGCGCGACGGCATCGATCGTGTGCTCACCGATCTGCAGTCGCTGTTCCGCGACGTCGTGATGCTGCAGTTCGGGCGCGGCGACGACTTGATCAACAGCGAGCTGCGTGACGAGTTGGCGGGGCTCGCATCCACCTGGTCCGAGGCCCGTACTCTTGTCGTACTTGACCATCTTGCCGAGACGCGGCAGTCGCTGGAGCGCAACGTCGCCCCACTGCTCGCCCTGGAGAGCTTGCTCGTGACGATCACGAGCGGGAGGAAACCGTGAACAATCGACCGACTTCCCGCTTCCGTCGCGCCGCCGTCGTCGTCGCCTGTCTGGCCGCGGCATCCGTCGCCCTCTCCGGGTGCCTGTATGCGATGATCCCGGAGCAGTCCTCGCGGCCGTCGACGACCAACGCCCCCGACACCGAGGGTGTCGCGGAAGACCTGCTTCCGTTCTACTCCCAGGAGCTGGAGTGGAGCGAGTGCGGCGTCGGCTTCGACTGCACCGACGTCACGGCACCTCTCGACTGGGAGAACCCCGGTGAAGGTGAGATCACGCTCTCGGTGGTGCGGCACCGCGCCGAGGGAACCCCCGTCGGCTCGCTGCTGATGAACCCGGGTGGCCCCGGTTCCAGCGGCGTCGATCTCGTCCAGAACAACCTCGACTTCGCCGTCGGCGCCGACATCATCGAGAACTACGACGTCGTCGGCTTCGACCCCCGGGGCGTCGGGGCATCGACCGCGGTGACCTGCTATGACGCACCCGAGATGGACGACTACCTCTACGGCATCCCGGCCGCCGCCCGCGGCACCGCGGAGTGGGAGGCCGAACTCCTCGAATCGCACAAGGCTTTCGCCGAGGCGTGCGATGCGAACAGCGACGGCATCCTGCCGCACATCACCACGGTCGACGCGGCCCGCGACATGGACCTGATCCGTGCCGTGCTGGGCGATAAGCAATTGAACTACCTCGGCTACTCCTACGGCACGTTCCTCGGTGCGACCTACGCCAAGCTGTACCCCGAGAAGGCCGGACGGCTGGTGCTCGACGGTGCCATCGATCCGGCCGTCCCCGGCCTCGAGGTGGGTGCGACGCAGGCCCTCGGCTTCGAGTCGGCGCTACGCGCTTACATGCAGAACTGCCTCGATTCCGGCAGCTGTCCGTTCAACGGCACCGTCGATGAGGCGATGGCCGACCTGGGGGCGCTGCTGGCGAGCGTCGACAACACGCCCCTGAAGAATGGTGACGGGCGTCTGATGGGCGCGGACTCCCTGATGACCGGCATCATCGCCGCGCTCTACTCCGAAGGCAGTTGGGACTATCTGACCCAGGCGCTCGACGAGGCGCTGCAGGGTGACCCGACCACGGCATTCCTGCTCGCCGACTTCTACAACGGCCGTGAGAACGGCGTGTACCTCGACAACTCCTCCGAAGCCTTCCGCGCCTACAACTGCATGGACTACCCGGTGGAGGACGACCCGGCGGCAGAAGCCGCGATCGAGGCGAAGATCGCGGAGGGTGCCCCGACGATCGCCCCGTACTGGACCGGCCCCGACTCCTGCTCGGTCTGGCCCTACCCGCCCACGGGCACTCGCGGTGAGATCACGGCAGAAGGTGCCGGGCCCATCCTGGTCGTCGGCACCACCAACGATCCGGCGACGCCGTATGAGTGGTCGGAATCGTTGGCGAAGCAGCTCGAGGAGGGGGTCCTCATCACTCGTGTCGGCGAAGGGCACACGGGCTACAACAAGGGCAACGCCTGCGTCGATGACGCCGTCGAAGCGTTCCTGCTCGATGACGTGGTGCCCGAAGACGGCCTCCGCTGCGAGTGAGGCGGGCTCGATTCGCGAGCGAGCGCGAGACAGGGTAATATCGGTGATCGCGCCGCTCACGCGTCGCACGCCGCTTTAGCTCAGTCGGCAGAGCATTTCACTCGTAATGAAAAGGTCGTCAGTTCGATTCTGACAAGCGGCTCCGACAACAGAGAAGGCCCCCGGTTATCCGGGGGCCTTCTCTGTTTCTCCCCCGGGTGAGTCCTCGTCGAAGGCCTGGCCGTGGGTCCTCGTCTGGGCAAGACTCACTCGTGTACAGGTACAGGCGGGATCCTGGAGGAGAGCATGACTCAGAACGGCGCATCGGACTCGATCATCAGGCAGCACGCGGAGGTGCTCGCACATCTGCCCTTCGGTGATGAACGCGATTTCGCGGCAGTGGAACGGGGCTTCATCGGGACGCTGGATGATCCGGCGATCCGTGACGCAGCGGGGGAAGTGGTGTGGGACGCATCCACCTACGACTTCCTGGCGGGTGAGGCGCCGGACACCGTGAATCCGAGCCTGTGGCGCCAGAGCAGGCTCGTCGCGAAGCACGGGCTCTTCGAGGTCGTTCCCGGGCTGTACCAGATCCGGGGACTCGACCTGTCGGTGATGTCGTTCGTCGAAGGAGACTCCGGTGTCATCGTGATCGATCCGCTGATCTCCAAGGAGACGGCCGCGGCAGCGATGGCTCTCTATCGCAGGCATCGCGGCGACCGGCCGATCAGCGCGGTGATCCACACGCATTCGCACATCGATCACTTCGGAGGCGTGCAGGGCATCGTCACGCAGGAGCAGGTCGATGCGGGGGTCGAGATCATCGTGCCGGAAGGAATGGTCGAACACGCGGTGGCGGAGAACGTGTACGCGGGCACCGCGATGGGTCGCCGTGCCGGGTACATGTACGGAGCGGCGCTCGCCCGCGGGCCGAAGGGCGCCGTCGGCGCGGGTCTCGGTCAGACGACATCGACCGGTGAGGCCACGCTGTTGGCGCCGACCCTCGAGATCACCACGACCGGTCAGACCCACACGGTCGACGGGCTGGAGATCGAGTTCCAGATGGCGCCGGGAACCGAGGCGCCGAGTGAGATGCACTTCTACTTCCCGCGGTACAAGGCGTTGTGCATGGCGGAGAACGCGACTCACACGCTGCACAATCTGCTCACGCTGCGTGGCGCCGTCGTCCGTGACCCGCATGTCTGGTCGAAGTACTTGACCGAGGCGATCGAGCACTTCGGTCCTGACGCCGAGGTCGTCTTCACCTCGCATCACTGGCCCACGTGGGGCAACGCGGAGATCCTCGAGTTCCTGGGCCTGCAGCGCGACCTCTACGGCTACCTCCATGATCAGACGCTGCGGATGATCAACCAGGGGCTGCAGGGCGCGGAGATCGCAGAGAGCATCGAACTGCCCCCGGCATTGGAACAGGCCTGGCACGCGCGCGGATATTACGGGTCGGTCAGTCACAACGTGAAGGCGATCTACCAGCGGTACATGGGCTGGTTCGACGGGAATCCGGCACGGTTGTGGCCGCATCCGCCGAAGGAGCAGGCAACCCGCTACGTGGAGGCACTCGGTGGCGTCGGCCGGGTCGTCGAGCTCGCGCAGGCATCGTTCGATTCGGGCGACTATCGATGGGCGGCGACGCTTCTCGACCACGCCGTGTTCACCGACCCGACGCACGCCGCGGTGAGGGGGCTCTATGCCGACACGCTCGAACAGCTGGGGTACGGCGCGGAGAACGGCACCTGGCGCAACTTCTTCCTGTCCGGGGCGACCGAGCTCCGCGAGGGGAACTTCGGCACCCCTACGGTGACGACGGCGCCGGGCATCCAGGCTCAGCTCACTCCTGAGCAGCTGTTCGACGCTCTGGCGATCACTGTCGACGGCCCGCGAGCGTGGGAGCTGGATCTCGCTTTCGACGTCACGCTCAGTGATCTCTCCCGCAGCTTCCATCTCACCCTCCGCAACGGGGTGCTGGTGTACGTCGAGCGGGAGCCTGCCGACGGCACCGCGCTCCATCTGACGCTCACGAAGCCACGGCTGATCGCCTTGGCGGGCGGTGACCTCGATTCCGACGGTGTGGAGGTACGCGGCGACGTCGAGGTGCTCCGGCAGCTCCTCGGGGTGCTGAGCCCTGGGGATCCCGCGTTCGAGATCGTCCTGCCCTGAGCGCAGGCGCAGGGGGAGCAGCGGCTCCGAAGGCCCCGTGATGTGAAGTACATCACGGGGCCTTTCCCGTTCCCGCGGCGTACGCTCGGAGTATGAGCAGAGCACTTCTCATCGTCGACGTGCAGAACGATTTCACCGAGGGCGGCGCTCTCGCCGTCTCCGGTGGCGACGCGGTGGCCGCGGCCGTCACCACGTTCCTCGCCGCGCACGCGACCGACTACACGGTGATCGTCGCCTCACGAGACTGGCACGACCCCGACGGGGACAACGGCGGGCATTTCGCCGAGACCCCCGACTTCGTCGATTCCTGGCCGGTGCATTGCTTCGCCGGTACCGAGGGAGCGGAGTACGATCCGCTACTGGTGACGGATGCGGTGACGCATCACATCCGCAAGGGGCAGGGCATGCCGGCGTACTCGATGTTCGAGGGCACGACGGATGCGGGGGAGACCGTCGGTACGATCCTGACGGCGGCGGGCGTGCTCAGCGCGGACATCGTGGGCATCGCGACGGATCACTGCGTCCGTGCGTCCGCGCTCGACGCCATCGCGCACGGCGTCCACGTGCGCATCGTGACAGATCTCGTGGCGGGTGTGGCGCCCGAGCCGAGCGAGAGGGCGCTGGCGGAACTCGTGCACGCCGGTGCGGAACTGGTCGAGAGCGCCAACGCGTGACCGGCAGTGCGCTGCTCCTGCGGGCCGTGAACGTCAATGGCCGCAACAGTGTCCCGATGGCGCGTCTCCGTGAGGTCCTCGCGGCCGAGACGGACCTGTCCGACGTCTCCACCTACATCGCCAGCGGCAACATCATCTGCGCGACGCCGAAGGATCCGGATGCCGCATGCGCTGCCGTGCGCCTCGCGATCCATGCGGAGTTCGGTGTGGACACGCCCGTCATCCACCGCTCCCATGAGCAGTTGGTGTCCTCGGAGTCCGCCCAGCCCTTTCCCGAGGGCGACGTGAAGTTCGTGCACGCGATGTTTCTCGAGGGTGCGCCTTCCCCCGGGGCGATCGAGGCGCTCGAGCAGCGACGGCGGCCGGAGGAGCGTGTCGCGCTGGTCGGGAACGATCTGTGGATCGACTACGGCGAAGGCGGTGTGCATTCCACCAAGCTCACGAAGGCCGTGCTGGATCGTGCACTCGGGGTCGCAGGGACGGCCCGCAACCTCCGGACGACCCGCACGCTCATCGAGCTGACGGTGTGACCGAGCGGGATGCGGTCGCACTGGCCCTGCCCTTCACAGGGCGGTGGCTCACGCAGAACAGTCCGGCATCCCGCATCCCCAGTCATGGCACCACGCTGTTCGGCACGTCGTACGCGATCGACTTCGTGCCGGTCGGGGCCGATGGACGCAGCGCACCTCTGAACGTTGCGAGGTTTCTCGGAACCGAGAAGCCGGAGTCCTTCATCGGGTTCGGACGGTCGATCCTGAGCCCGGTCGCCGGCGAGGTCGTGGAGGCTCATGACGGCGAGGCCGATCACGTCGCTCGGCGCTCTCCGCTGGCGCTGATCGGATACGCGGTCACGCAGGCCTCCCGCGTCCGTGGTGGGGCGGCGGCGATGGCAGGCAACCATGTCGCCATCCGCATTCCCGGTGCAGTCGTCCTGCTCGCACATCTGCGGGCGGGGAGCGTCG
>NZ_PCOY01000021.1 GCF_002979475.1 Microbacterium sp. MYb62
CCCGCCTCCCCCGGAGCCTCCTCCACCGCCTCACCCGGCGCGGTCTCGGTCGAGAGCAGCGCGATACCGAAGATCTCCCTCGCGGAGCCACTCACCGAGCGCGAGGCCGAGGTGCTGACGCTGCTCGCCGACGCCAGGAGCAATGCCGAGATCGCGCGGGCGCTGTTCATCGGGGAGGCCACGGTGAAGACGCATGTGTCCCGCATCCTGCAGAAGCTCGGCGCGCGCGACCGGGTGCAGGCGGTGGTCCTCGCGCACCGCATGGGCCTCGCGTAGGCGGGTGACGCGGTGGAGGGGTACTGGAATCACAACACGGCATACCACCCGTGGGTCCTCCGCGCCGCCTCCCCCGGTCGCACGGGCGATGTCCTCGACGTCGGATGCGGTGAGGGACTGCTCCTACAGAAGTTCGCGCCGTCATGCCGGACCGTGACCGGCGTGGAACCCGACCCGGCGACGGCTGAGCGTGCGCGCACGCGGCTCCGGACCACGCCGAACGCCGAGGTCGTTCCCGCCGACTTCGCGACCTACGACGCCGGCACTCGTCGATTCGACGTCATCACCTTCGTCGCGACGCTCCACCATATGGAGACTCGCTCCTCTCTGAGGAAGGCCGTGACGCTGCTCCGGCCCGGCGGCCGGTTGGTGATCGTCGGGCTCGCCGCGAACCGGACCCCCACGGACTGGACCCTGTCCGCCCTCGCGCTGCCGTGGGCGCGGCTCGGCTCGATGATCCACCGGGAGTCCCGCGACATCGGCGTCCCCACCACCGAGCCGACCGAGAGCGTGGCAGACATGCGCGCCACCGCCGGAGAGCTGCTCCCCGGCGCGCAGCTCCGCCGCGGCCTCTATTACCGCTACCTGCTGTCGTGGACGAAACAGGAGCAGACGCACACCCCCGACGCGGCAGCTCGGGCGTAAGGCGCATCACCTCCGCAGGCTGCCGCTCGCGATAGCCTCGGAGCCATGCCCGAAGCCGCGCCCCTGTCCCGCCCGATCCTGGCGGGGGTGGTGACGGCACTCGTCGGATTCACCAGCTCGTTCGCGGTCGTGCTGACCGGGCTCGACGCCGTCGGGGCGAACGCGCAGCAGGCTGCGAGCGGCCTGCTCGCGGTCAGCCTCACCATGGGGCTCGCATGCGTGGTGCTCGCCTGGCGGTACCGGATGCCAATCACGGTCGCGTGGTCGACTCCCGGCGCAGCGCTCCTCGTCGCGACCGGCACCGTGGAAGGCGGGTGGTCGGCCGCGGTCGGCGCCTTCCTGGTCACGGCCGCGCTGATCCTGCTCACGGCGCTCTGGCCGGCGCTCGGAGCACTGATCGCCCGCATCCCCCCGTCCCTCGCGCAGGCGATGCTCGCCGGAGTCCTGCTCCCGCTGTGCCTCGCCCCGATCACCGGGATGGTCGCGAACCCGTGGGGCGTCGTGCCGGTCGTGCTCACCTGGCTGGTGTTCGCCCGCCTCGCGCCGCGCTGGGCGGTGCCCCTCGCCTTCGTCGCGGCGACGGTGGTCGTCGCGGTCTCGCTGATCGGCGAGGGCGCGTCCTTCGACCCCGCACTCCTGCTGCCGCAGCTGCAGTTCACGGCACCGACGTTCACGGTCGGCGCCCTGGTCGGCCTCGCACTGCCGCTGTTCATCGTGACGATGGCCTCGCAGAACGTGCCGGGCATCGCCATCATGCGCAGCTTCGGATATGAGGTGCCGTGGCGCCCGGCGATGCTCGTGACGGGCCTCGGCACCGCGCTCGGAGCCACCGCCGGCGGGCACGCCATCAACCTCGCGGCGATCAGCGCGGCGCTCGCCGCCTCACCGGATGCCGACCCCGACCCGAAGCGACGGTGGGTCGCCGGGGTCTCGACCGGTGCGTCGTACCTGGTGCTCGCGGCGTTCTCCGCCGCCTTCGCCGCTCTCGTGGTGCTCGCGCCCGCCGCCGTGATCCCCGCGGTCGCCGGTCTCGCACTGTTCGCCGCGTTCGGCTCATCCGTGCAGCAGGCGATCGACGACCCTGGCGAGCGGATCCCCGCGGTCGTCACCTTCCTGGTGGCCGCATCCGGCATCGCCGTCCTCGGCGTCAGCGCCGCGTTCTGGGCTCTCGTCGCCGGCCTCCTGGTCCGCACGGTCCTGCACGCCGGCCGGCGCTGACCCCGGCATCCGCCTGACGGCTGATCCCGGCTGGTCCGCCACAGGGGGGATGCCCCGGAGGCGCCCTGCTCCGTAGCGTGAGGGTATGACGACAGGAATGCTCGAACTCTCCGGCATCACCAAGAGCTACGGCTCTCGGCGCGTGCTCGACGATGTGTCCTTCACGGTCGCCCCCGGGCGGCTGACAGGCTTCGTCGGCGGCAACGGCGCCGGCAAGACCACCACCATGCGGATCGTGCTGGGATTGCTGTCCTCGGACGGCGGACGCGTCGATCTGGACGGCACGCCCCTCACCGCCGAGGACCGCCGCCGCTTCGGCTACATGCCCGAGGAGCGCGGCCTCTACCCGAAGATGAAGGTGCTCGAGCAGATCGTCTATCTCGCCCGCCTGCACGGCTTCGGCAAGCAGGAGGCCACGGACCGGGCGACGGAGCTGCTCACCGAGCTCGGCCTCGGCGAACGACTGAACGACACCATCGAGTCGCTCTCGCTCGGAAACCAGCAGCGTGCGCAGATCGCCGCCTCGCTCGTGCACGACCCGGAGGTGCTGATCCTCGACGAGCCCTTCTCCGGCCTCGACCCGCTCGCGGTCGACGTGGTCGCGGGTGTCCTGCAGTCCAGCGCGGCGAAGGGCGCCTCGATCCTGTTCTCGTCCCACCAGCTCGACGTGGTCGAGCGCCTGTGCGACGACCTCGTCATCCTCGCCGGCGGCACGATCCGTGCGGCCGGTTCGCGCGAGGGGCTGCGCGCCCAGCACGCCCGCGACCGGTACGAACTCGTCTCCGCCGGAGACGCCGGCTGGCTGCGCACCGAGCCCGGGGTGACGGTCGTCGACTTCGAGGGCGGCTACGCGCTGTTCGACGCCGACGGCCCCGAGACCGCGCAGCGTGTGCTGCAGTCCGCCGTGCAACGCGGCGATGTCGCCAGCTTCGCCCCCAAGCATCCATCCCTCGCCCAGATCTTCAAGGAGGTCATCCAGTGAGCGCCCCCACCCCCGTTCGCAGCTCGAACGGCATCTGGCTCGTCGCCGAACGCGAGATCGGATCGAAGCTGCGCAGCAAGGCCTTCCTGATCTCCACCGGCATCCTGCTGGTGCTCGCCCTCGCCGGGATCATCTTCGGCGGCTTCGCGAGCAAGAACACCGACACGACCCCCGTCGCCGCGACCGCGCAGACCGCAGCCGCCGTCTCGGCCATCCCCGGCGTCGAGGTCACCGAGGTGGCCGATCAGGCTGCTGCCGAGAAGCTCGTGCGCGACGACGAGGTCGACGCCGCGGTGCTGGAGGGCGACGGACCGTCGGGCTACACGATCATCGCGCTGCAGGATGCCCCCGGCTCGATCATCTCAGCCCTGTCGATCTCTCCCGAGGTCGTGATCCTGGAGCCGGCCACCACCAATCCGCTGCTGCGGTACTTCATCGCGATCGCGTTCGGCCTCGTGTTCATGATGGCCGCGGCGACGTTCGGCGGCACGATCGCGCAGAGCGTCGTGGAGGAGAAGCAGACCCGCGTGGTCGAGGTGCTGCTGTCGGCGATCCCGGCGCGCACCCTTCTCGCCGGCAAGGTGATCGGCAACACGGTGCTGGCGATGGGGCAGATCCTCGCCCTCGCGGCGGTGGCCACGATCGGCCTGATCGTCACCGGTCAGCGCGAGGTGCTCACGACACTCGGGGCGCCGATCATCTGGTTCGCGGTGTTCTTCCTGTTCGGCTTCATCCTGCTGGCGGCGATGTTCGCGGCCGCCGCGTCGATGGTGTCGCGCCAGGAGGACATCGGCTCCACGACCACCCCGATCACGATGCTGATCATGGCGCCGTACATCCTGGTCATCGTCTTCAACGACAACCCGCTGGTGCTGACGATCATGTCGTACGTGCCGTTCTCGGCTCCGGTCGGCATGCCGATGCGCCTGTTCGTCGGCGAGGCGCAGTGGTGGGAGCCGCTGCTGAGCCTGGTGATCCTGCTCGCGAGCTGCGTGGCCGCGATCGTCATCGGCGCGAAGATCTACGAGAACTCGCTGCTGCGGATGGGCTCGCGGGTCAAGCTCTCCGAGGCGCTGCGCGGCTGACGCCACACACCGAGAAAGCCCCCTCCTCCGCATCGCGCGGGGCAGGGGGCTTCTCTCTTCTCAGCGAACCGTCTCGGCGAGGACCCTCGGGTCAGATCACGCCGTCGGACAGCGTGGTCGGGTTGCCGAAGCGGTGGTTCGTGATCGACACGGCCTGCTCGTGCAGGAACGGCAGGATCTCGACGCGCCCGGCACCGGTCACGGCGTGCGACCAGACGGCCACATCGGGACTCCCGTCGAGCGCCTCGTGCAGAGCAGCGGCATCACCGCCGACCAGCCGCACACGGTGCCACGAGTTCGCCGCCTTGGCATAGCGCTTGGTCCACGCCGCATCCGACTCGTGCTTCACCGTCACGCCGTGCGCCCGCAGAGCCTTCTCGACGCGCGAGGGCAACGCCGGAGCCGACACCGTGAACGGGCTGCCGCTGCGCAGGGCGGCGACGAGGACGCGGATGCCGTCGACCAGAGGAGCATGCTCGGCGATGCGCACGTCGACCGCGACCGGACGGTAGCGGAAGATGTTGCGCTCGACGCCGAGGCCGGACTTGTCGCTGACCGCGCCGAACTCGTCGACCCAGGCGCGCTCGTCGGATGCCGCGGCACGGCGCAGCCAGTCGGCTTCGACCGCGTCGACCTCGGCTGCGGCAGCGTCCAGCAGCGCACCGACCGCGGGTACGACGGCCGCGTCGGGAGCGGCGACCGGAAGCCCCGACGGCGTCCACTCGCCGAGACCGAAGAGGTAGTTCGGCCCTCCGGCCTTGGCTCCCGCCCCGACGGCCGAGCGCTTCCATCCGCCGAACGGCTGACGCTGCACGATCGCGCCGGTGATGCCGCGGTTCACGTACAGGTTGCCGGCCTCGACGCGGTCGAGCCAGGTGGCGACCTCGTCGGAGTCGAGCGAGTGGATGCCGGCGGTGAGGCCGTAGTCGACCGCGTTCTGCAGACGCAGGGCCTCATCCAGGTCCTTGGCGTGCATGATGCCGAGCACCGGGCCGAAGAACTCGGTCAGGTGGAAGTAGGAGCCTTCACGCACGCCGGTCTTCACACCCGGCGTCCACTGCTTCCCCTCGTCGTCGAGCTTGCGCGGCTCGACCAGCCAGCGCTCACCCTTCTCGAGCTTCGTGAGCGCGGTGAGCAGCTTGCCGTTCGCGGGCTCGATGATCGGCCCCATCTGGGTGGCCGGGTCGTCCGGCAGGCCGACGCGCATCGACGTCACGGCATCCACCAGCTGGCGCTCGAACCGCTTCGAGTCGGCGACCGACCCGACGAGGATCGCGAGCGACGCCGCGGAGCACTTCTGCCCCGCGTGTCCGAACGCGCTGCGGGCCACATCGGCGGCCGCGAGGTCGAGGTCGGCGGAGGGGGTCACGATGATCGCGTTCTTGCCGCTGGTCTCGGCGAGCAGCGGCAGGTCGGAGCGGAACGAGCGGAACAGCTGTGCCGTCTCGTACGCCCCCGTGAGGATCACGCGATCCACCGCGGGCCCTGCGACGAGGCGCGTGCCGAGGTCGCGCGACGCCAGATCGACGAGCGCGAGCAGGTCGCGCGGCACGCCGGCGGCCCACAGCGCCTCGACCATCACGGCACCGCAGCGCTGCGTGAGCTTGGCGGGTTTGATGATCACGGCTGAGCCCGAGGCCAGACCCGCGAGCACACCGCCGGCGGGGATGGCGACCGGGAAGTTCCACGGTGGCGTGACCACGGTGACCTTCGAGGGCACGAACTCGGCGCCGGAGACGGTCTCGAGGTCCTTCGCGCGCTCCGCGTAGTAGTGGGCGAAGTCGATGGCCTCGCTGATCTCGGGGTCGGCCTCGGCGATGGTCTTGCCCGCCTCATGGGCCATGATCTCGATGAGCTGGCCGCGGCGCGCGGCGAGCTCGTCTCCGGCGCGGTGCAGCACGGCGGCGCGGTCGGCGGCCGGCAGCGCCGCCCACTTCTCGGCCGCGGCGGTCGCAGCGGTGAAGATGCCGTCGAGTTCGGCATCCGTCTCGACCTTGGCGATCGCGATGGTGTCGAGGCCGAGCGTCGATCCCACCGAGCGGCCGAGGATCTCGCGCCCCCACGTGCGGTTCGCGGCGATGGCCGGATCGGTGTCGGCCTGGTTCTCGAAGCCGGTGGTGGTGCCGTCCGGGACCGGCGCGGTACGGTCCTGCACGCGGTGGGCCGCCGGGACGAACTGCGGCTCATCGGTCGCGAGTGCGGCGAGCGAGCGCTCGAAGCGCTCCCGCTCCCGGGTGAGGAGCGTCGGGTTCGAGGCGAGTTCGAACACCGCCGACATGAAGTTCTCGGGGCTGGCGTTCTCTTCGAGGCGGCGCACGAGGTACGCGATCGCCACGTCGAACTCGGCCGGGTTGACGACCGGTGTATAGAGCAGCAGGCGGCCGACGTCCTTGCGGACCGCCTCGGCCTGACCCGTCGCCATGCCCAGCAGCATCTCGTACTCGACGAGGGGGCCCGCCCCCGTGGGGTCGGCGACCCCGCGTGCCTGTGCGAGCAGCCAGGTGTAGGCGATGTCGAACAGGTTGTGTCCCGCGACGCCGATGCGCACCGCATCCAGTCGCTCCGGGGTCATCGCCCAGTCCAGCACCCGCTTGTAGTTGGTGTCGGAGTCCTGCTTGGTGCCGTAGGTGGCGAGCGGCCAGCCGTGGATCGCGGCGTCGACCTCTTCCATCGCCAGGTTCGCGCCCTTGACGACGCGCACCTTGATCGGCGCTCCGCCCTTCGCGCGGCGGGCGGCCGCCCACTCCTGCAGATGCTGCATGGCGCCGAGGGCGTCGGGCAGGTAGGCCTGCAGCACGATGCCGGCTTCGAGGTTCTCCAGCCCCGGCTGGTCGAGGATGCTCGTGAAGGCCGCGATCGTCAGGTCGAGGTCGCGGTACTCCTCCATGTCGAGGTTGATGAACTTGGCCTTGCCCTGGGCTTCGGCCTTGGCGGCAAGCTGGTAGAGCGGGGTGAGCTTCTCGACGACGTCGGCCACGGCCTCGTCGAAAGACCACATCGACAGCTGGCTCACGACGCTGGACACCTTGATCGACACGTAGTCGACGTCGTCGCGGGCGAGGAAGTCACGGGTGCCCTGCAGCCGGTGCCCGGCTTCGCGCTCACCGAGCACGGCCTCGCCGAGGAGGTTGAGGTTGAGACGGTTGCCGCCCTTGCGCAGCTTCGCGATCGCGGGGCCGAGCTTGGAGGGCGTGGCGTCGAGCACGAGGTGCCCGACCATGGCGCGCAGCACGCGCCGCGAGATCGGCACGACGACGCCGGGCAGCTTCGGCGCCCAGAAGCCACCGGTCTTGATCGCGGCGCGCAGGTAGCCGGGCAGCAGCGCCGGGGTGATGTCGCTCAGCTCGGAGAGTTTCCGGCCCGCGACGCGCAGGTCTTCCGGACGCATCACGCCGTCGACGAAGCCGACCGTGAACGCGAGTCCGTTCGGGTCCTTGAGCACCTCGGACAGGCGCTGGGCCGCCGGCTCGACGGGGTGGGTCTCACTCTCGACGAGCCAGCGCTGCACGAGGGCTGCGACGTCTTCGGTGCGGGGGGTGGTGTCAGCGATGACAGTCATGGACGGGAACCTTCCAGGGCAGGCGCACACCGGGGTTTCGTGTGCGACTGGATCATTGTCCTGCCGCTCGGTAGGCTCCGTCTATCAACCGATTTGCGTGAATTCTGTTCACTCAGACTGAACGAAGGATGCGGCTGTGCTCGACGTGAACCGCCTGCGGATGCTCGTCGAGCTCTCGCGCCGTGGAACGCTGTCGGCCGTGGCCGATGCCCTGTCCTACAGCAAGGCCTCGGTGTCGCAGCAGCTGAGCGCTCTGGAGCGCGACGTGGGCGTGCCGCTGCTGCGTCGAGTGGGGCGCGGGGTGCAGTTCACACCGCAGGGAAATGTGCTGGTCGCCGAGGCCATCGGCATCCTCGATCAGCTCGAGCACGCCGAGGTCGCGGTCGCCGAATCGCTCACCGAGGTGACGGGCACCGTGCGCATCGCCGTGTTCCAGTCGACGGCGCACTCGCTCCTTCCGCGAGCCCTCGACGCCCTCAAGGAGCGGCACCCGGCGCTGCGGGTCGAGGTCACCGAGTGCGACCCCGAGACCGGGCTCGTGGGAGTGTCGAGCCGCGACTTCGACCTGATCCTCGCCGAGCAGTACCCGGGGCGCACCCGTCCGATCCACGCCGACCTCGACCGGGTGGTGCTCGCACACGACGCGATCGCGCTCGCCCGACGCCCCGGAGCCGCTCGGCACGCGGAGGCCCTCGCGGAGCTGTGGTCGACCCGCGAGGAGCCCTGGGTGCTCGAACCCGCCGGCACCGCCTCGCGCGCCTGGGCGGAGCAGCTCTGCCGCACCGCGGGGTTCGAGCCCGACGTGCGGTTCGAGATCGCCGACCTCACCGCGCACGTGCGTCTGATCCACGCCGGACTCGCGGTGGGACTCCTGCCGGAGCTCGTCTGGGCGGGCGACACCCCGACCGTCGACCTGGCATCCCTCCCCCACGAGCCGCGGCGCGAGATCTTCTCCTCCGCGCGGAGAGTCTCCGCCGCCGCCCCGTCGATCCGCGCGGTGCGCAGCGCACTCGCCGACGCGGCCTCGCACAACCTCCCGGTCTGAACAGCCCGGATCGACAGGAGCGAAAGAACAACGGCGTATCGGGAATATGCATTCACATGCATCTGTTGGCCCCCGTGTACGCGGACGAAGGAGTCCGATCGACTCCTTCCGAAAGGCACTTCCGTGAGCACTCCCGTGATCGACCGCACCGCCCCGACCGAGCACCCGGTCCTCGACGTCCTCGCCGGCCGCTGGAGCCCCCGCGCCTTCGACGCGCAGAGCCCGATCGACGAGGCCAAGCTCGCCACCGCCCTCGAGGCCGCGCGGTGGAGCCCCTCCGCCAGCAACTCGCAGCCCTGGCGCTTCATCGTCGCCCGTCGTGGCACGGCGCTGCACGCGCAGGTCGTCGACGCGCTGATGGGATTCAACCAGGCTTGGGCGGGCAACGCCGCCGTGCTCGTGGTCGCGATCGCCGAGACGGCCGACGCGGCCGGCACCCCGATCACCCACGCGCTCTACGACCTCGGCCAGGCCGTGGCCCATTTCTCGTTCCAGGCCCACCACGACGGCCTGGTCGTCCACCAGATGAGCGGCTTCGACCCCGAGGTCGTCCGCGAGTTCGCCGACCTCGAGCCCCGCTTCGTCCCGTTCACAGTCGTCGCCGTCGGCGAGTTCGGCGACATCGAGGCTCTGCCCGAGGTGCTGCAGGAGCGCGAGGTCGCCCCGCGCGTGCGTCGTCCGATCGCCGAGACGGTCGTCCTCAGCGCCTGACCCACGCGCTCTCCGAACGGGGCCTCCGGAGTGTCCGGGGGCCCCGTTAGCGTGTGCGGATGGACCTTCTCCGCATCACGGGTGCGCGGACGAACAACCTCCGCGACGTCTCGGTCGACGTTCCCAAGAAGCTGCTGACCGTTTTCACCGGCGTCTCCGGCTCCGGCAAATCCTCCCTCGTGCTCGACACGATCGCCGCCGAGGCGCAGCGGCTCGTCAACGACTCCTACTCGACCTTCATCCGCGCACGCCTCCCGCAGATGCCCGCGCCCGATGTGCAGGCCATGGACGGCTTGACCTTCACGGCGCTGATCGACCAGCGCCGGTTCACGGGCAACGCGCGCTCGACCGTGGCGACCGCGACCGATCTGGCCTCGCTCGTGCGCCTCGTGTTCTCGCGCGTCGGCGAGCCCTCGGCCGGCTATTCCCCCGCCTACTCGTTCAACGATCCATCCGGCATGTGCCCGACCTGCGAGGGGCTCGGCACGGTGTACGACATCGATATCGAGGCGCTGATCGATCCCGAGAAGAGCATCGACGAGGGACCGGTGCGATTCAGCCTGTTCCGTCCGGGCGTGTACCGGTGGAAGCGCTTCGCGTACTGCGGGCTGTTCGACCGAGAGAAGCCCCTCAAGGACTACACGGCCGAGGAGATGGACCTCTTCCTCTACGCCGATGAGCTCAAACTCGACGATCCCGACCCGCGGTTCCCGCAGAGCGCCCGATTCGACGGGGTCATCACCCGCATGCGCGACATGTTCCTCAAGCAGCGCCCGGTGAAGATGTCGGCCTCGGTGCGCGAAGAGCTCGACCGGCTCGTGACCCATCACACCTGCCCGGACTGCCACGGCGCACGGGTCAACGAGGCGGCGCGCGCGAGCCTCATCGACGGGCGCTCGATCGTCGAGTGGATGCGCATGCCCGTGTCCGAGCTGCATGCGCTGCTCGACGGATTCGACGACCCGCGCGTGGCGCCGGCGGTCGAGGGCATCCGCCATGTGCTCGACGCCCTGCTCTCGGTCGGCCTCGGCTACCTCACCCTCGATCGCGAATCGGCCACCCTGTCCGGGGGCGAGGCGCAGCGCGTCAAGATCGTGCGCCATCTCGGCAGCGCCCTCACCGACGTGACCTACGTGTTCGACGAGCCGAGCACGGGGCTGCACCCGTCCGACATCCTGCGTCTCGTGGCGCTGCTGCAGCGGCTGCGCGATGCCGGCAACACGATCCTCGTGGTCGAGCACCACCCCCAGGTGATCGCGGTCGCCGACCACGTCGTCGACCTCGGTCCGGGCGCGGGCGCGGCCGGAGGCGTCGTGCAGTTCACCGGGACGCCCGCGGAGCTGCCCGGCAGCGCCACCCTCACCGGGCGTGTGCTCGCCGAGCCGTTGACGATCCGCGAGACGGCGCGGGATCCGTCGGGTCGCATCACCGTGCGGGATGCCCGCTCCCACAACCTCCGTGGATTCGACGTCGACATCCCCCTCGGGGTGCTCACCGCCGTCACCGGGGTCGCGGGTTCCGGCAAGAGCTCGTTCGCGACCGTGGAGCTGCGGCGTCAGCACCCGGAGTTCACTGTCGTCGGGCAGGACCCGCTGCGCGGCGGTGTCCGGTCGACGACGCTGAGCATCCTCCGCATCGCCGACACCGTGCGCGAGGTGTTCGCCGCCGCCTCCGACCTCGACGCGTCCTGGTTCAGCTTCAACTCCCGCGGCGCCTGCCCCACCTGCCGCGGGCGCGGGCACATCACGACCGAGCTCGCGTTCCTCGACGACGTCTCCCTCCCCTGCGATGCCTGCGGAGGGCTGCGCTTCAACCCGACCGCGCTCGGCGTGCAGATCGAGGGTGCCTCGATCGCCGATGTGCTGGCGTCGACTCCGGAGGAGGTCAGCGCCCTCTTCTCCGCGCACTCCGACGTGGTCGCCGCGCTCGATTGGGTGCAGCGCACCGGCCTCGGCTACATCCCGGTGGGCCGCTCGCTCGACACCCTGTCAGGAGGTGAGAAGCAGCGACTGCTGCTCGCCCGGCACCTCAGCGACCCGCAACGCGACCCGGCCGACCGCATCATCCTCGACGAGCCGACGTCGGGCCTGCACCCCACCGACGTCGACACCATCAACCGTCTCTTCGACGACCTCCTCGACGAGGGGGCGACGCTGGTCGTCGTCGAGCACAACCTGCGCGTCGTGGCCAGGGCGGATCATGTCATCGACATCGGCCCCGGCGCAGGATCGGAGGGAGGGCGCCTCATCTTCACGGGCACTCCAGCAGCGATCGTGCGCGACGAGGAATCGCTCACCGGCGGGGCACTCGCTGCAGCCTCCCGCTGACCGGCGCCCGCATTCCGCCCGGGGCCCAGCGCCCCGAGAGCTCAGTGCCCCGAGGGCTCAGTACCCCGAGCGCTCACTGGCCGGAGGGCTCGGCCTTCACCTCGTTGCCGTGCTTGTCGACGATCTTGCCGTCGACGATGGAGTCGCCGTCCTCGAACGCGTCGAGATACGCCACCGGGATGTTGCGCGTCGGCGCCGCCGCGAACACCGAGGCGTCCTTGCCGGGCTTCTTCCCGAGGTGGTTGAACAGCAGGTTGAGCAGGATCGCGGTGACTGCGGCCGAGCTGATGCCCGAGTGGAAGATCGTCGTGAACCAGGCCGGCATCTGGTCGTAGATGGTCGGCGCCGCGATGGGGAGCATGCCGATCCCGATCGCGGAGGCCACGATGATGAGGTTCATGTTGCCCCGGTAGTCGACCTTCGCGAGAGTGCGGATGCCGCTCGCCGCCACGCTGCCGAACAGCACGATCCCGGCGCCGCCGAGCACGGGGGCCGGCACGGCGGCCACGACGCGGCCGAGCACGGGGAGCAGCCCGAGCAGGACGAGCACCACACCACCGGCGGTGACGACGAACCTGCTCTTCACACCGGTGATCGCGACCAGACCGACGTTCTGCGCGAACGCCGACTGGGTGAACGAGCCGAACACGGGCGAGACCGCGCTCGAGAGCATGTCGGCCCGCAGGCCCGCGGCGATGCGCTTCGAGTCGACCTTGGTGCCGACGATCTCCCCGACCGCGAGGATGTCGGCCGTGGTCTCGGTGAGCGTCACCAGGATCACGATGAACATCGAGATGATGGCGGCGATCTCGAACGTCGGCATTCCGAACGCGAACGGGCTGGGCAGGGCGAAGATCGGGCCGTCGCCCACGGTGCTGAAGTCGACCCTGCCGAGGAGAGCGGCGACGATCGTGCCGACCACGATCGCCAGCAGGATGGACAGCCGGGAGATCACGCCGATGCTGACCTTGCTGAGTGCCAGCACGATCAGGAACGTGATCGCGGCGAGTAGCAGATTCTCCGGGGCACCGTAGTCCGGGGCGCTGCTGTTGCCGCCCATCGCCCAGCCGGCGGCCACCGGCAGCAGGGTCAGACCGATCGTCGTGATCACGGCTCCGGTCACGACCGGCGGGAAGAAGCGGATGATCGTCGCGAAGACCGGCGCGATGAGCAGTCCGATCACGGACGCCACGATCACCGATCCGAAGATCGCCGGCAGCCCGCCGCCGCTCGTCACGATCGCACCCATGGTCGCCACTCCGGCGAAGGAGACACCCTGCACGAGCGGGAGTTGGGACCCGAACAACGGGATGCCGACGGTCTGCAGGATCGTCGCGAGACCGCCCATGAAGAGGCAGGCGGTGATGAGGACGCCGATCTCGGACCCGTTCAGGCCGGCCATCGAGCCGATGATCAACGGCGGCGCGATGATGCCGCCGTACATCGTGAGGACGTGCTGGATGCCGTAGGCGATCGTGACCCCGAGCGGCAGGCGCTCGTCTTCGGGGCGTGCGGCGATCTTGTGCTTGTTCATTTCGACCTCTTCGTCGTAGGGGTGTCGCAGGCGTGTCGTAGGGGTGTGTGGATGCTTCAGGAGTGTCGGGCGAGGAGCTTCCGTGCCGCCTCGCTGTGGTGGGCGATGAGTTGGGGGACGTCGAGTCCGACGATCTGACCGTCGAGCACGCGCCATCGCCCGCCGACCATCACCTTGTCGGCGCGCTCGGCGCCGCACAGGAGGAGGGCGGCGACCGGATCGTGGCTGCCGGAGAAGCGCAGCTCGTCGAGGGTGAACATGGCGAGATCCGCCTGCGCGCCCGGTGCGAGCACCCCGATGTCGGCGCGTCCGAGTGCGCGCGCCGAGCCTGCCGTGGCCCAGCCGAGTGCACGCTCGGGTGTGACGGCGGCCGCGCCGTAGCGCAGTCGCTGCAGGTAGAGCGCCTGGCGCACTTCCTGGATCATGTTCGAGCCGTCGTTCGACGCCGACCCGTCGACGCCGAGTCCGACGGGCGCGCCCGCCTGCTCGAGCTCGATGGCGCGAGCGATGCCGGACGCGAGTCGCATGTTCGACGTCGCGCAGTGCGAGACGGAGGTGCCCGCCGCGCCCAGACGCACGATCTCGGCGTCGTCGAAGTGGATGCCGTGCGCGAGCCAGGTGCGATCCGACAGCCAGCCGACGCTCTCGAGGTAGTCGACCGTGCGCAGGCCGAACATCTCACGGCAGAAGTCCTCCTCGTCGAGCGTCTCGGCGAGGTGCGTGTGCAGCCGCACATCGAGGCTCTCGGCGAGTGCGGCGGTGTCACGCATCACGCCCGTGGTCACCGAGAACGGCGAGCACGGGGCGAGGGCGATCTGCACGAAGGCGCCGTCGCCACGCTCGTGGTACTCGGCGATGAGTCGCTCGCTGTCGGCGAGGATCACGTCGGGGTCCTGCACCGTCCGCTGCGGCGGGAGCCCGCCGTCCTCCTCGCCGAGCGACATCGATCCGCGGGTCAGCGTCGCGCGCATGCCGAGGGTGCGGACGACGTCGACCTGCACGTCAATGCCCTCTTCCAGTCCCTCCGGGAACAGGTAGTGATGATCGGCGGCGGTGGTGCAGCCCGAGAGCAGCAGCTCGGCGAGCGCCGCGGTCGTCGCGAGCTCGAGGTCGCGCGGCGTGAGACCCGCCCATACGCCGTACAGGCCCCTGAGCCACGGGAAGAGCTCGGCGCTGACCACCGGCGTCCAGGCGCGGGTGAGCGTCTGGTAGAAGTGGTGGTGCGTGTTGATCAGGCCCGGGATGACGACGTGCCGCGAGGCGTCGACGACCTCGTCGACGGGCTCGGCGGGGGTTCCGCCCGCGGGGATCAGCTCCGCGATGCGATCGCCGGCGACCACGAGACCGCCCGCGGCATCCGCGGTGGTTCCCGTGTAGATCCCGAGGGGGTTCTTCACCCACACTCTGGCGGTGCGCTGCGACATGAGGAGACTCCCGTCCATAGGAGTGGAGTCGAGGGCCGACCCCACAGGGGGTCAGCTCAGTGTTGTCCTGTCTGCTGATCCAGGATCCCCGCCATCGGGGTGTACACAGGTCTATCACCACGACGAGGCGTCGTCAACGAGTATTTTCATATGACGAAGGGATGCTTCCACTAGGCGGAAGCATCCCTTCGTGTTTCTGCGGATCTGCCGGTCGGGCGATCGACGACTCAGTCGAGCAGCTCGGCCTCGATGACGTCGTCATCGTCGACCTCCGGCTCGGGCTCAGGCGTCGTCGAGGTGAGCGCGAGGCCCATCCCGTCGGCGCCCACGTCCACCCGGACCGTGTCGCCATCGCGCACGCCGCCGGACAGCAGCGCGGTGGCCAACTTGTTCTGCACCTCGCTCTGAATGAGGCGGCGCAGCGGCCTGGCGCCGAACATCGGGTCGTACCCGCGCTCGGCGAGCCACGACCGGGCCCCCGGAGTGACCGCGAGCGTGAGCCGGCGGTCCTTCAACCGCTTGTGCAGCTGGTCGATCGACAGCTCGACGATCTGCGCGAGATCGTCTTCGCTGAGGGCCGAGAACATCACGATGTCGTCGAGCCGGTTCAGGAACTCCGGACGGAACGCCTGACGCACGAGCGCCATCACCTGGTCCCGCTTCTCGTCGGGTGCGAGCACCGGGTCGATGAGGATCGGCGATCCCAGGTTCGACGTGAGGATCAGGATCACGTTCGAGAAGTCGACCGTGCGCCCCTGCCCGTCGGTCAGGCGGCCGTCGTCGAGCACCTGCAGCAGCACGTCGAACACCTCGGGGTGCGCCTTCTCGACCTCGTCGAGCAGGATCACGCTGTACGGACGACGCCGCACGGCCTCGGTCAGCTGACCGCCCTGCTCGTAACCGACGTACCCGGGAGGGGCGCCGACGAGTCGCGACACCGAGTGCTTCTCGCCGTACTCCGACATGTCGATGCGCACCATGGCGTGCTCGTCGTCGAACAGGAACTCCGCCAGCGCCTTGGCCAGCTCGGTCTTGCCGACTCCGGTCGGGCCGAGGAACAGGAACGAGCCGGTCGGCCGACCCGGATCGCTGATCCCGGCACGGGAACGACGCACCGCATCCGACACCGCCTTAACGGCATCCTTCTGGCCGATCAGGCGCTTGCCGAGCTCGTTCTCCAGGTGCAGCAGCTTCTCACTCTCCCCCTGCAGCAGACGGCCGACGGGGATGCCGGTCCACGCGGCGATCACGGCGGCGATGTCCTCGTCGGTGACCTGCTCGTTGACCATGCGGGGTTCCGCGGGCGTCGCGGCCTCGGCCTGCTCGGCCTCGGCGATGTCGCGCTCCAGGCGCTTGATGGTCTCGTACTCCAGCTTCGAGGCCTTCGTGTAGTCGGCGTTGCGCATGGCGAGGTCGCGTTGGGTGATCGCGTCGTCGAGCTGCTTCTTCAGCTCACCGACGCGGTTCAGACCCTGACGCTCGCGCGCCCAGCGCGCTTCGAGACCCGCGAGTTCCCGCTCCATCTCGACCAGCTGCTCCCGGAGGGTGCTGAGACGCTCCTTGGAGGCGGCGTCCTTCTCCCGCTTGAGGGCGAGCTCTTCGAGCTTCATCCGGTCGACCTGGCGCTTGAGCTGGTCGATCTCGACCGGCGACGAGTCGATCTCCATCTTGAGCCGCGACATCGACTCGTCGATCAGGTCGATCGCCTTGTCCGGCAGCTGGCGTGCGGGAAGGTACCGACTCGACAGCGCGGCCGCCGCGACGAGGGCGCTGTCGGAGATCGTGACGCCGTGGTGCGCCTCATAGCGCCCTTTGAGGCCGCGGAGGATCGCGATCGTGTCCTCGACCGTGGGCTCGCCGACGTAGACCTGCTGGAAGCGGCGCTCGAGCGCGGCATCCTTCTCGATGAACTCGCGGTACTCGTTGAGGGTGGTCGCGCCGATCAGCCGCAGCTCACCACGCGCCAGCATCGGCTTGAGCATGTTGGAGGCCGCGACCGACCCCTCTCCGCCACCGGCGCCCATCAGCACGTGCAGCTCGTCGATGAACGTGATGACCTGCCCGTCGGACTCGGTGATCTCCTTGAGGACCTGCTTCAGCCGCTCCTCGAACTGCCCGCGGTACATGGCGCCGGCCACGAGGGCGGAGATGTCGAGGGTGACCAGCTCCTTGTCCTTGAGGGATTCGGCGACGTCACCGGCGACGATGCGCTGGGCGAGCCCTTCGACGACGGCCGTCTTGCCGACGCCGGGCTCACCGATCAGCACGGGGTTGTTCTTCGTGCGACGGGTGAGCACCTGGCTGACACGACGGATCTCGCTGTCACGGCCGATCACGGGGTCGAGCTTGCCCTGACGCGCACGGTCGGTGAGGTTGATGCCGAACTGCTCGAGGGCGGACTGCTGGTCTTGGTTCTGAGAACCGGTCTGCGGGGTGGTCATGTGCTCCTCCTGGAGATGCTCCTTCTGGTCTCTTCGACACTCCCCGAGAGGAGCGCCGAATGAAAGTTGAGTGGTTGTGACTCAACTTTACCAAAAGATGCCCGACGAGACCAGCGTAGGCCCGTCGGCAGGAGCCGCGCTCAGTCCGTCATGCCGCGACGCAGCAGACGCCCGCGCGGCGTCTCGAAGTCGATCACCTCTCCGTGCAGCCACGTCTTCCGCACCACCCCCGCCAGCGCCTTGCCGTGGTACGGCGTGAGCGGGTTCTTGTGGTGCAGCTTGGCGACGTCGACGACGTAGGCGTCGTCGGCGGCGAACACCGAGAAGTCGGCGTCGTAGCCGGGGGCGATGCGCCCCTTGCCGGTGAGGCCTGCGAACTGCGCCGGCTTCTCGCTCATCCACGCCACGACGGTCTCGAGGGCGAGACCGCGCTGGCGTGCCTCGGTCCAGATCAGCGACAGGCCGAGCTGCAGCGAGGCGACCCCGCCCCAGGCCACCGCGAAGTCGCCGTTCTCGAGGTCCTTCAGATCGAGTGTCGACGGGGAGTGGTCCGACACGATGAAGTCGATCGTCCCGTCCTCCAGCCCCTCCCACAGCTGCTCCCGGTTGCCGGCCTCGCGGATCGGCGGGCAGCACTTGAACTGCGTGGCGCCGTGCGGGATCTCCTCCGCGGTGAGCGTCAGGTAGTGCGGGCAGGTCTCGACCGTGAGCTTCAGGCCGTCGTGCTTCGCCGAGCGCAGCATGGGGAGCGCATCCGATGACGACAGGTGCAGGATGTGCGCGCGGCCGCCGGTCCACCGGGCACGCTCGATGACCTCGGCGATCGCCAGGTTCTCGGCACCACGCGGTCTCGAGGCCAGGAACTTGCTGTAGTCGTCACCCTCGGGCTGCGGAGCACGGTCGATGGCGCGCGAGTCCTCGGCGTGCACGATCATCACGGAGTCGAAGTTCTTCAGCTCGCGCATGTTCTCTTCGAGCTCGTCGGCGTTCAGCGGCGGGAACTCGTCCACTCCGGAGTGCAGCAGGAAGCTCTTGAAGCCGAACACCCCGGCGTCGTGCAGGGGGCGCAGGTCGGCCGTGTTGCCGGGCACCGCGCCGCCCCAGAAGCCCACGTCGACGTGGGTCTGGCCCTGCGCGGCCTCGCGCTTGATGTTCAGCGCCTCGACGTTCACGGTCGGCGGGATGCTGTTCAGAGGCATGTCGACGATCGTGGTCACACCGCCGGCTGCGGCAGCCCGCGTGGCGGAGGCGAAGCCCTCCCACTCCGTGCGGCCGGGCTCGTTGACGTGCACGTGCGTGTCGACGAGTCCGGGGATCAGCGTCTCGTCGGCGGCGAGCTCGATGATCTCGGCGCCGTCGAGGTTGTTGCCCAGCGGCTGCATCGCGACGATCACACCGCCCCGCACACCGACCTCGCGCGGACGGATCCCCGCCGTGGTCAGCACGCGCTCACCACGGATCACCAGGTCGTAGTGCTCGCCCGTCGGGTCGAGCGACACCGCTCCCGCATCCTCGTGTCCGATCTCCTGCGACATGTCGCTTCCCTTCTGCCGCCGGCCGTGCCCGCGGTGTCTCTGTATCGATGATGCGCGACTCAGCGCGCGGTGGGTCCGAATCCGGTGACGCGCTTGGGGCGCGGCGGCGCGTAGGTGCGCACCTTCGAGGTGCGCAGACCGAGCCGCACGAGTCCTTCCGCGACGGCGACGGCGGCCTGGACACCGTCGACCACGGGCACACCGCACAGCTCGACGACGCGGTCCTTGAGCTCCGCCATGCCGCCGCAGCCGAGCACGATCACCTCGGCGCGGTCGACCTCGACGGCGCGCTGCGCCTCGGCGGCGATCGCCTCGATCGCCCGCTCGGGGTCGGACTCGAGCTCGAGCACACCGAGGCCGGAGGAGCGCACCGAGGCGCACCGGTCGTGGAGCCCGGCGAGGATCAGGCGGTCCTCGATCAGCGGCACGGTGCGGTCGAGCGTCGTGACGACGGAGTACGAGCGCCCGAGGTACATGGCGGTGGACGCCGCGGCCTCGGTGATGTCGACCACCGGCACGGTGAGCAGCTCCTGCAGCCCTTCACGCCCGTGCTCGCCGTAGCCGGCCTGGATCACGGCGTCGTACTCGCCCGGGTAGCGGACGACCTTGTCCATCACGGCGATCGCGGCGAGGTAGCTCTCGAAGTTGCCCTCGCACGACTCGGCGCCGAAGTCGGGGGTGAGCCCGACGATCTCGGTGCCGGGCGAGGCGACCGCGCGGGCGGCCTCCGCGATGCCCTCGGTCATCGTCTCGGTGGTGTTCACGTTCGCGACGAGGATGCGCATGTCGGTGCCTTCCTGTCAGTGGGTGGGGGTGACGGCGATGTCGCCGGCCTCGACGTCGTGGAACGGTCCTCGTCGGTCGGCGATCACGCCGTAGACGATCGCCGCGAGCCCGGCCGCGAAGAACCAGGAGAAGTCGCGCACCGCCTCGAAGAGCGGCAGGAACGTGAACAGCAGCGAGATGCCGCCGGACACCACCAGGGCGATGATCGCGCGCGGGTTGAATCCGCGGGAGTACGCGTACTCCGCGACCGGGGAGGTCGAGTAGAGCGCCGGCACGTTGATCTGCTGCTTCTTGATGATCCAGTAGTCGACCATGATGATGCCGAAGAGCGGGCCGAGCAGGGCACCGAGGCCGCCGAGGAACACGTTGATGACGATCGGCGAGTTGTACAGGTTCCACGGGGTGATGACGAGGCCGATCACCGCCGAGAGGATCGCGGCCTTGCGGAAGTTCAGGTGCCGCGGGAACAGGTTCGTGAAGGCGTAGGTCGGGGCGACGAAGTTGGCCATCAGGTTCACCGCGATGGTCAGGGCGATCAGTGCGAGCGAGGCCAGGACCAGCAGGAACGTGTTCGGGATCGCGGCGACGACGTCGGCCGGCGACGAGATGACCTGACCGGCGATCTCGAACGTGCCACCCGCGAGCACCACGACGATGATGCCGAAGAACAGCATGTTGATCGGGATGCCCCAGAAGTTGCCGCGGACGATCGCCTTGCGGGACTTCGCACCGCGGGTGAAGTCGCAGAAGTTCAGCACGAAGGTGCCGTAGATCGCGACCCAGAGCGAGGCGGCGCCGAGCATCTTCAACCAGAGCTCTCCGCCCTCGGCGGTACCCTGCGGCGCCCAGTTGATCTGGAAGCCGCTCTGCACGAGCACCCACACCGCGAGCGCGACGAAGGTGCCGAGGATGACGGGTCCGGCGAAGGCCTCGTACTTGCGGATCATCTCCATGCCGTAGCTGACGATGACGACCTGCACGGCCCACAGCACGAGGAAGCTGATCCAGCCGAGCGCGGAGAGGCCGAGGAAGGAACCGGCCTGGAGGGATACCGCGGCCGGGGCGATCGCGATGATGACGACCTGCAGCACCTGCGCCGCGAGGAACGTCTGCACGCCGAACCAGGCGATGGCCACGATGCCGCGCAGCAGTCCGGGGATCTGCGCACCGTGCACGCCGAAGGCGATGCGGCTCATGACGGGGAACGGGACGCCCGTCTTCTCCCCCATGAAGCCGGAGAGCGTGAGCAGGAGGAACAGGAACAGGGCGCCGAAGGCGAGGGCGCCCAGGATCGCACCGCCGCTGAGACCCAGGGCGAACAGGCCGATCGCGAAGGCGTAGTTGCCGAGGCTGTGCACATCGTTGGCCCACAGAGCGAAGATGCTGTACGCACCCCAGTGCCGACCTTCGCGGGTCGTCGGGGCGAGGTCGCTGTTGTACAGGCGCGGGCTGACACCCGCCTGCACGGCGATGGTGATGGAGGGGGCTTCGTCGAGGCCTTCGGAGGCCCGACTCGGAACGTGGACGTACTCTTCGGTGGACATCGATGCCCTTCCTTGACAGCTCTGTCAGGTAAGAAGATGTTCGGGTAGATGATTCCGTATTATGGAATCTAATTTTCAACTAAAGAAAGTTCACCACACGGGATGCGTGGTGTCAATGCTCCGGGAGAGCCGGGCGGAAACGGTCGCGCGCGATGCGCGCCCCCACATCGACGAGCAGCGCCTTCGCATTCGCGATGCTCGATGCCGGGTCGGGTTCGAGCGCGCTGAGCGCATAGACGTGGCGGAAGCCGGCATCCCGCACCTGGTCGTCGGAGAGCGTCGAGCGTCCGCACACGGCCACCACCGGCACTCCGGCCGCGCGCGCCGCCGCCGCGACACCGAGCGGCGTCTTGCCCCCGAGGCTCTGGTCATCGAGGCTGCCCTCTCCCGTGATGACGAGGTCGACGCCGACGAGTCGGTCGGCGAGTCCCGTGAGCCGCTGGACGACCTCGATGCCGGGCTCACGCGAGGCGCCGAGCACGGCGAGCGCGGCATACCCCACGCCCCCGGCCGCTCCGGCGCCGGGAGCCTCCGCGGACGGCCGGACGCCGGGGTCTGCCTCCAGGAGCTCCGCGAACCGGGAGAGGGCCGCCTCGAGGGCGGCGACATCGTCGGCGCTCGCCCCCTTCTGCGGTGCGAACACCGCAGCGGCCCCCCGGTCTCCCAGGAGAGGATTGTCGACGTCGCTCGCCAGCACGACCGCTGCGCCGGGGAGCCGCGGGTCGAGGCCGGAGACGTCCACCGACACCAGGTCGGCGAGTGCGACGCCGCCGGCGGGGACAGGCCCGTCGGCCGCCCGCAGCGAGACGCCGAGCGCCTGCAGCATCCCGGCTCCCCCGTCGGTGCAGGCACTGCCGCCGACGCCGAGCACGATCGTCGTGCAGCCGCGATCGAGAGCGGCGGCCATCAGCTCGCCCGTGCCGCGACTGGTCGCGGTCAGCGGCGCCTTCTCCCCGTGCGGGAGGAGGTCGAGACCACTGGCTGCCGCCATCTCGATGATCGCCTCGGCACCCCGCACGGCGAAACGGGCGGACACCGGATCACCGACGGGACCGGTGACCTCGACGGTCACGGGCTCGAAGCCGCTCGCGACGGCCGCGTCGACCGTGCCCTCGCCGCCATCCGCGACGGGCACCGCCTCGATGACGGCATCCGGGATCACTCTCCGGATGCCGTCACCGAGCGACTCCGCCACCTCGGCTCCCGTGGCGGAGCCCTTGAACTTGTCCGAGGCGATCAGGATGCGCATGAACGTCCCGTCACCCGGATCAGTCCAGCAGCGCGGAGACGGCCTGCGGCGCGTCGGCAGCGGTGAGAGCGAGGTCTTCGAACTCGTTCATGGTGTCGAGGTCGGCACCCATCGCGATGTTCGTGACGCGCTCGAGGATGACCTCGACGACCACGGGCACCTGGAACTCGTTCTTCAGATGCTCGGCCTCGGCGAAGGCCGCGGCGAGGTCTTCCGGACGCTCCACACGGATCGCCTTGCAGCCCAGCCCCTCGGCGACCTTGACATGATCGACTCCGTAGCCCGTCGCGATGCTCGTCGAGTCCTGCGGGGTGTTGATGTTGTCGAAGGCCAGCGAGACCTCGTAGTCCATCTCGAACGCGCGCTGCGACTGTCGGATCAGTCCGAGGTAGCTGTTGTTCACCACGACGTGGATGTACGGCAGCTTGTGCTGCGCGCCCACGGCGAGCTCCTCGATCATGAACTGGAAGTCGTAGTCGCCGCTGAGTGCGACCACCTGCTGCTCCGGCTTGCCGCGCACGACGCCGAGGGCGGCGGGCAGGGTCCAGCCGAGGGGGCCGGCCTGGCCGGCGTTGATCCACTGGCGGGCGCCGTAGACGTGCAGCAGCTGCGCGCCGGCGATCTGCGAGAGGCCGATCGTCGTGACGTAGGTGGTGTCCCGGCCGAACGACGCGAGCATCTCCTGGTACACGCGGTGCGGCTTCATGGGCACATCGTCGAAGTTGGTCTTGCGCTGGAGCTTCGCCTTGCGCGCCCGGCACTCCTCCGCCCAGCCGAGATAGTCCGGGAGCGCGGCGACCCGCTCGCGGGCGACCTCGAGCAGCGCGTCGATGAAGGCGCCGGCGTCGGAGACCACGCCGTAGTCGGGCGCGAACACACGACCGATCTGGGTGGGCTCGATGTCGACGTGCACGAAGGTCCGGCCCTTGCGATAGGTGTCGAGACCGCCGGTGTGGCGGTTGGCCCAGCGGTTGCCGATGCCCAGCACGAAGTCGGACTCGAGGAAGGTCGCGTTGCCGTAGCGCTGCGAGGTCTGGATGCCGACGAGACCGGCTGCGAGCGGGTGGTCGTCGGCGATCGCGCCCCAGCCCATCAGGGTCGGGACCACGGGCACGCCCAGCGTCTCCGCCAGCTCGACGAGCTTGTCGGAGGCGCCGGAGTTGACCACGCCACCGCCCGCGACGATCACCGGGTGCGCGGATGCCGTGAGCAAGTCCAGCACCTTCTCCGCCTGCGCGCGGGTGGCGGCGGGCTTCGCGACGGGCAGCGGCTCATAGGTCTCGATGTCGAACTCGATCTCCCCCATCTGCACATCGAACGGGAGGTCGATCAGCACAGGGCCGGGACGACCGGAGCGCATGATCTGGAACGCCGACTGGAAGACACCGGGCACCTGCGCCGCTTCCAGGACGGTCTTGGTGAACTTCGTGACCGGCTTCGCGATCGAGGCGATGTCGACGGCCTGGAAGTCCTCCTTGTCGAGCTTCGCGACCGGAGCCTGCCCGGTGATGCAGAGGATCGGGATGGAGTCGGCGATCGCGGCGTAGAGGCCGGTGATCATGTCGGTGCCGGCCGGCCCTGAGGTGCCGATGCACACGCCGATGCGGCCGTCGCCGGTACGGCTGTAGCCGTCGGCCATGTGCGAGGCGCCCTCAACGTGACGGGCGAGTGTGTGGCGCACTCCGCCGTGCTCGCGCATCGCGGCGTAGAGGGGGTTGATGGCGGCACCGGGAAGGCCGAACGCCTCGGCGGCGCCCTCCTTCACCAGGATCTGGACGATCGCGTCGACGGCGCGCATACGGGTCATGATGTCTCCTTGGAAGTGTGCGGGGTCGCTCAGTCGCGACCGGAGAGCTCGGTGGTGAGCTTGAAGAGCCCGGAGTGGTCGAGCCCACCGTCGCCGCGGGCGACGAGGGCGTTCACGAGCTGGGCGACGGCCGCGCCGAGGGGGACGGTGACCCCGACGGAGCGTGCGGCCGCGGTGACGATGCCGAGATCCTTGTTGTGGAGGGCGAGACGGAATCCGGGGGCGAAGTCGCGGTTCAGCATCTTCTGCCCCTTCTGGTCGAGGACCTTCGACCCGGCGAGGCCTCCGCCGAGCACGGTGAGAGCGGCGTCGGTGTCGACGCCGAACGCCTCGAGGAACGTGACGGCCTCGGCGAGCGCCTGGATGTTGACCGCGACGATGAGCTGGTTGGCCGCCTTGACGGTCTGTCCGGCACCGGCGGGTCCGACGTGCACGATGGTCTTGCCGATCGCGTTCAGGACGGGCTCGGCGGCGGCGAAGTGCTCGGGAGCACCGCCGACCATGATCGACAGGGCGCCGTCGATCGCGCCCTGTTCCCCGCCCGAGACGGGGGCGTCGACCGCACCGAATCCGGCGGCGACCGCCTCTTCGGCGAGCGTCTTGGCGACGTCGGGGCGGATGGAGGAGTTGTCGATCCAGAGCGCGCCGGCCTTGGCGTGGGCGAAGACGCCGTCCTCACCGCGCACGACGCCTTCGACGTCGGGCGAGTCGGGGACCATGGTGATGATGACGTCGGCGTCCTTCACGGCGTCCGCGATGCTGGCAGCCCCCGTACCGCCGGCTTCGACGAGCTTGTCGATGGGCTCCTGGCTGCGGTTGTACCCGGTCACGTCGTGACCGGCCTTGACGAGGTTCTTCGCCATGGGAAGTCCCATGATGCCGAGGCCGATGATGGCGATGCTGGTCATGTCGTCGCTCCTTCGCGGGGGGATGTCAGTGAGTGATCCAGGCGAACGGGTCGCTCTGGGTGGCTTTGTACTCGAGGCCGATGGGGCCGGAGTAGCCGCCGGCCTGCGCCGCGGCGATCCACTCCGCGAGCGGAAGGTCGCCCGTGCCGGGCTCGCCGCGCCCCGGGGCGTCGGCGATCTGGATGTGGCCGAACTCCGCCGCGTGCCCGGCGATGACGGTGGCGACGTCGTCGCCGTTCACGGCCAGGTGGTAGAAGTCGGCGAGCAGGCGCACGTTGTCGACGCCGTGCTCGTGCGTGACGCGCTGGATGATGGCGAGCGCGTCTGCGGCGGTCTTCAGCGGGTAGGTGTCCATGCCGGAGACGGGCTCGAGGAGCACGATGCCGCCGATCTTCGCGACCGCTGCGGCGGCGAACGTCAGGTTCTGCACGGCCAGGTCATCCTGGGCCTGCGCGTCGGCGCCGTCGATGCGGTTGCCGTAGAGCGCGTTGAACGCGCGCGTGCCGAGGCGCTCGCCGATACTGACGACCACGTCGACGTTCGCGCGGAACTCGTCTTCGCGGCCGATCCACGACACCAGGCCGCGGTCGCCGCCCGGCATGTCCCCCGCGAAGAAGTTCAGCCCGGTGAGCTGCACGCCCGCGTCCTGGATCGCGGCGACGAAGCCGTCGACCTCGACCTGCGCGGGGACGGCGGTGGCGAACGGCCACCAGAACTCGACCGCGTCGAAGCCGGCAGCCTTGGCCGCCGCAGGGCGCTCGAGGACGGGCAGCTCGGTCAGCAGGATCGAGGCGTTGACGGTGTAGCTCATGATCGTCCTTGATTTCGGATTGTGGAAGAAAGATTCCTGTTAATGAAAACAGTACGCGGCACGGCTCGACGTGTCAACGGCCGCACACACGACGGAGGCGTCGTCCCGCGGTGTGGGACGACGCCTCCGTCGGACTCCGAATTACGGCTCCGGGCTCAGGTGAGGCGGATCTGCCGGTTCATGTCCTTGTACAGGAGGTAGCGGAAGGGCTCCGGCCCGCCCGCGTAGCAGGCCTGCGGGCAAAACGCCCGCAGCAGCATGTAGTCGCCCGCCTCGACCTCGACCCAGTCGTCGTTCAGGCGATAGACGCCCTTGCCCTGCAGCACGAACAGGCCGTGCTCCATGACGTGCGTCTCAGCGAAGGGGATGGATCCGCCCGGCTGGAACGTGACGATGTTGACCTGCATGTCGTGTGCCATGTCGGAGGCGTCGGAGAAGCGGGTCGTGGCCCACACGTCGTCGGTGTCGGGCATCGAGACCGGCGCCACGTCCTTGTCGCTCGTGACGAAGGAGGCCGGAGCGTCCACGCCGTCGAGCCACTCGTAGGCCTTGCGGATCCAATGGAAGCTGGTGAGTTCCTCGCCCTCGTTCGCGAGCGACCACGAGGCACCGGGCGCGAGGAAGGCGTAGCCGCCCTCGTCGAGCACGTGCCTTTCCCCGTCGAGCGTGAGCGTGAGGCTGCCCGTCGTGACGAACACCACGCCCTCGACGCCCGACTCCGGCTCCGGCTTCGCGGCACCTCCGCCGGGGGCGATCTCGACGATCAGCTGCGAGAACGTCGTCGCGGAGCTCGGGGTCGGCCGCGCGATGATCCACGCTCGACTGTTCGTGAAGCCCGGGAGGCTGCTGGTGACGATGTCACGCAGCACCCCCTTCGGGATGAACGTGTACGCGAGCTTGACGACCGCGCGATCGGTGAGCAGGTCGGACTGCGGGGGCAGCCCTCCGGCCGGGGTGTAGTAGGACATCAGGCCTCCTCGGTGATGAGTTTCGGGTGGGCGAGGCGGGTCAGCTCCGCCGGCTCCGCGTGCGTGGCGGAGCGTACTTCCTCGGCGGTGACGGCTCCGCACTCCAGGCCGCGCACGACGAAGCGCGCGAGCGCTCGGGCCGTCGCCGGCTCGTCCATGATCGACGCGTCGCCGCCGTGCAGATAGTTGTCGAGGCGTCGCGCCGCGGCGGCGAACCCCTCTCGGTAGAACGCATACGTCGCGAGATACCGGGTGGGCAGTTGCTCGGCCGCCAGATCCCACCCCTGGTAGTACCCGCGCTCGAGCGAACGGCGCACCAGTCGGGCATGCAGCTGCCATGCGGCGAGCACGTGCTCCGGCTCGCCCACCGGGATCACGTTCGTCGATCCGTCGGAGAGCCGCACGCCGGTCTCGGCGACCGCGACCTGACAGACCTGCTTGGCGTAGTCGGCTGCCGGGTGCTCCATCGACTGGTACGCGGCGGCGATCTGCAGCGAGGCGCTGTAGTCGTAGGTGCCGTAGTGCAGTGCCGAGACCCGGCCGTTCGCCCGGTGCAGCAGCGTCGCCACCGGCACCGAGCCGTCGGCGGCGATGATCAGTTGCGGCGTCTCCATCTGCACCTCGAAGCGCAGCCGGCCATCCGGCAGTCCGAGCACGGCTTCGAAGCGCTCGCACAGCGAGACCATCGCCTCGACCTGTTCGACCGTGGTGACCTTGGGCAGGGTGAGCACGAGGCCGTCGGGCAGCGGGCCCTTCGATGCGAGCGTGCTCAGGAAGAGATCGAGCGTGCGGATGCCCCGACGCCGCGTGGGCGCCTCGAAGCACTTGAACCGGATGCCGATGAACGGCGGCGCGACCCCGGCGGCCACCGCCGCGGCCACACGTTCGGCGGCGAGCACCGCATCCGCGTCCTCCTCCGCATCCGGTCGCGCGCCGTAGCCGTCCTCGAAGTCGAGGCGCAGGTCTTCCAGGGGCTCGGCGACGAGCTTCGCGTCGACGAGCGGTGCGAGCTCGCCGGCGAGATGCCCGAGCCCGACCGCTTCGGCGAGGGCCGCCGTGCCGCCGAACGCCTCGACGGCGGCAGCCGCCTGGGCTGCGAACACGGCCGGCAGCTCTGGTGTGAAGCGGTCGGCCGGCACGTACAGCGTGTGCACCGGCTGCCGGGTGCCGTCATCCCCCGGGTACTCGGTCGCGAGCAGCGTGTCGGTCCCGGCGAGCCGGGCGTCGATGTCGGCGAGGTCCTGTTCCGAAAGGGCCGCCATCAGTCCACCAGCTCGTACGCGGGCGTGGTGAGGAAGTCGACGTACTCGTCATCGAGGCACAGCTGCCGCACCAGACGGGCGGCCGGCGCGTAGTGGGCGGCGAACGCGGCGGGATCGACCTCGCCACGCAGGCGCTCGACCTCCTCGCCGAGCAGCGTCTCGACGAGCTCGGGCGTGACGGTGTTGCCGGTGTCGGCGAGAACCGTGTGGTTGCGCACCTGCTGCCAGACCTGCGAACGCGAGATCTCGGCCGTCGCCGCGTCTTCCATCAGGTTGTGGATCGCGACCGCGCCGTTGCCCGACAGCCAGACCGCGGTGTAGGCCACGGCGACGTAGAGGTTCGCCCGCAGCCCCGCCTCGGTCGCGTCGCCGTCCGCCGAGGCGATGTCCAGCAGCTGCTCCGCCGTCACCCGCACGTCGTCGCGCAGGCTGTCGAGCTGATTCGGCTTGTCGCCGAGCACCGCGTCGAACACCTCGCGGCAGATCGGCACCAGGTCGGGGTGCGCGACCCATGAGCCGTCGAAGCCGTCGTTCGCCTCGCGCGTCTTGTCGGCGCGCACCTTGGCGATCGCCGCCTCGGTGACCTCGGGGTCGCGGCGGTTCGGGATGAACGCGGCCATGCCTCCCATCGCGAAGGCGCCTCGGCGGTGGCAGGTGCTCACGAGCAGCTCGGTGTAGGCGCGCATGAAAGGGGCCGTCATCACGATGCTGGCGCGGTCGGGGAGGACGAAACGCTCTCCCGCGTCGCGGAAGTACTTGATGATGCTGAAGAGGTAGTCCCAGCGGCCGGCGTTGAGGCCGGAGGCGTGCTCCCGCAGCTCGTAGAGCATCTCCTCCATCTGGAAGGCCGCCGGGATCGTCTCGATGAGCATGGTCGCGCGGACCGTGCCGTGCGGGATCCCGATCTCCTGCTCGGCGAACGTGAACACGTCGTTCCACAGCCGTGCCTCGAGGCGGGACTCCATCTTCGGCAGGTAGTAGAACGGCCCCTGACCGGCCTCGGCCAGCACCTTCGCGTTGTGGAAGAAGTGCAGACCGAAGTCGACGAGTGCGCCGACGGCGGGTGCCCCGTCGATCTCGATGTGCCGCTCGGCCATGTGCCAGCCGCGCGGGCGGACCACGACGACGGCGAGGGGCGCATCCGTGCGCAGGCGGTACTCCTTGCCCTCGGGCGAGGTGTGCGAGAGGGTTCCGCGTGCGGCGTCGCGCAGGTTGACCTGCGCGTCGACGACGTTGAACCAGTGCGGGGTCGAGGCATCCTCGAGGTCGGCGAGCCAGACCTTCGCGCCGGAGTTCAGCGCGTTGATGGCCATCTTGGCCGGCGTCGCGGGGCCGGTGATCTCGACCCGGCGGTCGCGCAGCGCCTCCGGCGCCTCGGCGACCCGCCAGTCGCCCTCTCGGATGTCGGCGGTCTCGGCCAGGAAGTCGAGTCCACCTCCTGCGGCGGCGGCGGCGCGATCTTCGACCCTCGCGGCGAGCAGTTCGTCGCGGGTGGCGGCGAAGCGCTCATGCAGCTTCGTGAGGAAGTCGAGCGCCTCGGGGGTGAGGATCTCGGCGACGCGGGCGATCATGGACGGGGTGGTGACGATGGCGGACACGACGGTCACTCCTTGCTCGAGGCGGTGGTTCCGGCGACGCGGACGATCGCCTCGGCGACCGCGCCGGCCACCAGAGGATCGAACACGCTCGGGATGATGAAGCTCGCATTGAGTTCGTCCTCGCTCACGCGGGATGCGATGGCCTCGGCAGCTGCGACCAGCATAGGCGGCGTGATGTCGGAGACACCGGCGTCGAGGAGGCCTCGGAAGAAGCCGGGGAAGGCGAGCACGTTGTTGATCTGATTGGGGAAGTCGCTGCGGCCGGTGGCGACGACGGCGGCGTGCTTCGACGCGACGATCGGGTCGACCTCCGGCGTCGGGTTCGCCATGGCGAAGACGATCGCGTCGTCGGCCATCGCGGCGATGTCGGCTTCGTCCAGCACATGGGGCGCGCTGACGCCGATGAACACGTCGGCGTCGACCATCGCCTCTTTGAGGGTGCCGCGGAAGTCGCGCGGGTTGGTGGTGGCGGCGATCTCCGTCCGGTGCGCGTCGGTGTACCCGGCGCCGCGGTGGATCGCGCCGTCGCGGCCGCAGGCCACGATGTCGTGCGCGCCCTCGGCGAGCAGCAGCTGCACGATCGCGTTGCCGGCCGCGCCGACCCCGGAGAGGACGATGCGCACGTCTTCGATCTTCTTGCCGACGACCTTGAGCGCGTTCTGCAGCGCGGCGAGCGTCACGATCGCGGTGCCGTGCTGATCGTCGTGGAACACGGGGATGTCGAGCTCTTCGCGCAGGCGCGCCTCGATCTCGAAGCAGCGCGGCGCCGCGATGTCCTCGAGATTGATCCCTCCGTAGACGGGCGCGATCGCCTTGACGATGCGGATGATCTCCTCGGTGTCCTTGGTGTCGAGGCACACGGGCCAGGCGTCGACGTCGGCGAACTGCTTGAAGAGGGCCGCTTTGCCTTCCATGACGGGGAGCGCGGCCTCCGGGCCGATGTCGCCGAGGCCGAGCACGGCGGTGCCGTCGGTGACGACCGCGATGGTGTTGCGCTTGACGGTGAGCTGGCGGGCCTTGGACTTGTCCTCGGCGATCGCCATGCAGACGCGGGCGACGCCCGGCGTGTAGGCACGGGAGAGGTCGTCGCGGTTGCGCAGGCGCACGCGCGGCACGACCTCGAGCTTGCCTCCGAGGTGCATCAGGAAGGTGCGGTCGCTGCTGACGCGCACGCTGACGCCGTCGAGCGCGTCGATGGCCGCGCGCACCTCGTCGGCGTGGCTTTCGCCGGTCGTGTCGCAGGTCAGGTCGACGACGATCGTCGAGTGATGCGACTCCGCCACGTCGAGAGCGGTGACGGCCGCCCCCGCGCCGGCCGCGGCCGCGGCGAGCTCACTGGTGACACTGAACTTCGACGGTGCGTCGATCCGCAGGGTGATCGAGTTCCCCGGTCCGGGATTCGCCATGATTCCTCCTCATCGAGGTGCACCCCCGCGCCTCCGCGAGCCACACCGTGTGCCTCTTCAAATCTCTCACGTTTTCGTATCGTGGATTCTATTGTCTACTTTATGGAAGTTCGGCGCAAGTGAGGCGCAAGCTTCGGCGGGGCGTTTCGACATGGACCTCTCGCATGATGGAATGAACCGCGAGCATGGGAGAGCAATGGCTGAGAGCAAGACAGCGAAAAGCGCCGGATCCGGCGTGCAGTCCGTGGAGCGCGTCTTCGAGCTCCTCGAGCTGGTGACGGATGCCGGTGGGGATGTGACGCTGAGCGAGCTCGCCGCATCCACCGACCTCCCCCTCCCGACCATCCACCGGCTGCTGCGCACCCTCGTCTCCCTGGGCTACGCGCGCCAGCTGCCGAACCGGCGCTACGCGCTCGGGCCGCGGCTGATCCGCATCGGCGAAGGCGCGTCGAAGCAGTTCGGCGCGCTCGCCCGCCCCCAGCTCAAGGGACTCGTCGACGCACTCGGAGAGAGCGCCAACATGGCCGTCCTCGACGGCGACATGGTCGTCTACGTCGCACAGGTGCCCTCGCTGCACTCGATGCGCATGTTCACCGAGGTCGGCCGGCGCGCGCACCTGCACGACACCGGCGTCGGCAAGGCGATCCTCTCGCAGCTGCCGGACGAGACCGTGCGCGGGATCGTGGCCAGGGCGGGGATGCCGACACCGACCGAGCACAGCATCGGCACGGTCGACGCCCTGCTCGCCGAACTCGAGCTGATCCGCGAGCGCGGCTACGCGGTCGACGACCAGGAGCAGGAGATCGGCGTCCGGTGCTTCTCGATGGCCGTGCCGAACGCGCCGACCCCCACCGCCGTCTCGGTCTCCGGACCGGTGTCCCGCGTGGACGAAGCCTTCGGCGAGCGCGCCGTCCCCCTCCTGCGCAAGGCGGCGGAGGCGATCGTCGCCGAGCTCGACGACTGATCGCACACCCGACGGAGACGCACGTCCGCGCCCCGGCCCCGAGAAGACTCGGCGGCCGGGGCGCTTTCGTCACTCCGCGTCGGAGCCGCTGGCGCCGGCGTTCACATCGAGCAGCCGATACTTCTCCGCCGCCCGAGCGGGGACCGCGGCATCCACGTCTCCCCGTGCGGCGAGCAGTTGCAGGGTGCGCACGACGACCGAAGGGCCGTCGATCTTGAAGAACCGTCGCGCGGCGGCCCTGGTGTCGGAGAATCCGAAGCCGTCGGCACCGAGCGTCGCCCAGTCGTTGTCCACGAACTGCCGCACCTGGTCGGGCAGATCCTTCGCGTAATCGCTGACCGCGACGATCGGGCCGTGCGCCGCCGCGAGCTGCTGCACGAGGAACGGCGTCCGCTGCGGCTCCTCCGGATACAGGAACGCGTGCTCCTCCGCGGCGACCGCATCGCGGCGCAGCTCGGTCCACGAGGTCACGGACCAGACGTCGGATGCGACTCCCCAGTCGTCGGCCAGGAGGCGCTGTGCCTCCTGTGCCCAGGTCACACCGATGCCCGAGGCGAGCAGGTGCGCCCGCGGGGCCTCGACAGCCGAGATCCGGTGGATGCCGCCGAGGATGCCGTCCACGTCGACGCCCTCGGGCTCCGCGGGCTGCACGATCGGCTCGTTGTAGACCATGAGGTTGTAGATGCGATTGCGGTCCTCGGAGTCCTCACCGTACATCCGCTCGATCCCGGCGCGCACGATGTGGCCGATCTCGTACCCGAACGCGGGGTCGTAGGTCACGACAGCGGGGTTGGTGGCGGCGAGCAGCGGGGAGTGACCGTCGGCGTGCTGCAGGCCCTCACCGGTGAGCGTGGTGCGCCCGGCAGTCGCCGAGATCAGGAAGCCCCTGGTCATCTGGTCGGCGGCGGCCCACAGGGAGTCGCCCGTGCGTTGGAACCCGAACATCGAATAGAACACGTACACCGGGATGAGCGGAACCCCGTGGGTCGCATAGGCGGTGCCCGCAGCGGTGAATGCGGCGACCGATCCGGCCTCGTTGATCCCGGCGTGCACGATCTGGCCGGAGGTCGCCTCCTTGTAGGACAGCACGATGTCGCGGTCGACCGAGAGATACTGCTGTCCCTTCGGGTTGTAGATCTTCGCGGTCGGGAAGAACGCGTCCATCCCGAACGTGCGTGCCTCGTCGGGGATGATCGGCACGATGCGCTTCCCGAACTCGGGATCGCGCATGAGGTCCTTGAGCACGCGCACGAAGGCCATGGTCGTGGCCGCCTGCTGCGTGCCGGAGCCGCGCGCCGCGACCTCGTACGCCCGAGGATCCGGCAGCGTGATCGGCGCGTGCGCGGCCCGACGCTCCGGGACGAATCCGCCGAGCGCACGGCGCCGATCCAACAGGTACGCGATCTCAGGGGCATCTGCTCCCGGGTGGTAGTACGGCGGCTCGTACGGAGCGGCCTCCAGCTGCGCATCCGTGATCGGCACCCGCAGGTGGTCGCGGAAGTCCTTGAGGTCCTGCAGCGTCAGCTTCTTCATCTGGTGCGTGGCGTTGCGCGCCTCGAAGCGCGGTCCGAGGCCGTAGCCCTTGACCGTCTTGACGAGGATGACCGTCGGCTTGCCGTTGTGCGCGAGCGACTGCTGGTACGCGGCGAACACCTTGCGGTAGTCGTGGCCGCCGCGCTTGAGACCCCAGATCTGCTCGTCCGTGTGGCCGTCGACCAGGGTGCGCGTGCGCGGGTCACGTCCGAAGAAGTTCTCGCGGATGAACCCGCCGGACTCGGCTTTGTAGGTCTGGTAGTCGCCGTCGAGCGTGGTGTTCATCACGTCGACGAGCGCGCCGTCGACGTCGCGCTCGAGCAGGTCGTCCCACTCGCGCCCCCAGATCACCTTGATCACGTTCCAGCCCGCACCGCGGAAGAAGCCCTCGAGCTCCTGGATGATCTTCCCGTTGCCGCGCACGGGGCCGTCGAGGCGCTGCAGGTTGCAGTTCACGACGAAGGTCAGGTTGTCGAGCCCGTCGTTCGCGGCGAGCTGCAGCAGGCCCCGCGACTCCGGCTCGTCCATCTCGCCGTCGCCCAGGAACGCCCACACGTGCTGCTCCGAGGTGTCCGTGAGCCCACGCCCCTGCAGGTAGCGGTTCGACTGCGCCTGATAGATCGCGTTCATCGGACCGATGCCCATCGACACCGTCGGGAACTCCCAGAAGTCGGGCATCAGGCGCGGATGCGGGTACGACGGCAGCGCGTGCCCCTCCCGGGACTTCTCCTGACGGAAGCCGTCGAGGTCCTCCTCGGTGAGCCGCCCTTCGAGGAAGGCCCGCGCGTACATACCGGGAGAGGCGTGGCCCTGGAAGTAGACCTGGTCGCCGCCGCCCGGGTGGTCCTTACCGCGGAAGAAGTGGTGGAAGCCGACCTCGTAGAGCGTGGCCGCCCCGGCATAGGTGGAGATGTGTCCGCCCACGCCGATGCCCGGCCGCTGCGCGCGGTGCACCATGACCGCGGCGTTCCAGCGCATCCAGGCGCGGGCGCGCCGTTCGAGCTCCTCATCGCCGGGGTATGCGGGCTCGTCGGCCGCGGCGATCGTGTTGACGTAGTCGGTCGTCGCGATCGGCGTGGAGGCGAGCCCGGCGCGGTCGACCAGTGTCCGGACGATGCGCTCACCCCGCTCGCTGCCGCGTTCGGCGATCAGGGCGTCCAGGGATTCGAGCCACTCTGCGGTCTCCTCGGGGTCGAGGTCGACGTCAGGGGCGGAGGCGCGATTGTCGGTCACGGTTCGGCCTTTCTTGTTAGATGGGGGTGAGATCGGGAATCGGGAGGATCAGACGTGGACGCACGCATCGCCGTCGTGACGGGGGCAGGTTCGGGAATCGGTCGCGCGACCGCGCAGGCCCTGCTGGAAGCCGGATTCCGCGTGGCCCTCGTCGGCCGTCGCGAGGACGCCCTCCGCGAGACCGCGGGAGGGCACCCGCGTGCGCTGGTCGTGCCGGCCGACGTCACGAGCGCCGACCAGGTCGACGCTCTCTTCGACACCGTCGTGGCCGAGTGGGGCCGGGTGGACGTGCTGTTCAACAACGCCGGCGTCTTCGGCCCCGCGGCCTCCGCGGCCGAGATCTCGCCCACCGACTGGCAGGCGACGCTCGACGTCAACGTGACCGGCGCACTGCTCTGCGCGGGCGCCGCGATGCGCACCATGATCGCGCAGCGCCCCTCGGGCGGCCGCATCATCAACAACGGCTCCATCTCGGCACACGTGCCGCGGCCGCTCTCCGTGGCGTACACGGTGAGCAAGCACGCGATCACGGGCCTGACGAAGTCCCTCGATCTCGACGGCCGCCCTCACGGCATCTCCGCCGGGCAGATCGACATCGGCAACGCCAGGACCGAGATCATGGACCGACTCGGTGTGGGCGACGGCGCTCTGCAGGCCGACGGCACGCGGCGCACGGAACCCACCTTCGATGTGGTGGATGCCGCGCGCGCGGTGCTCTTCATGGCCCAGCTGCCGCCGGAGGCGAACGTCGCGAGCCTCACGGTCGCGGCCGCCGGAATGCCTTTCGGGGGTCGAGGCTGACCCGCTCCTTGCGGAGCGTGCGGATGACGTCGGTCTTCACGGCCCGCACGGGGCTCGCCGCGAACACCGAGGGGTCTTCCGGTGTCCCCTTCGTGAAGTGGTTGAACACGAGGTTCAGCAGGATCGCCATGATGGCCGCCGAGCTGATGCCCGATCCGAAGATGACCTGGAACCACGTCGGGAAGTTCATGTAGATGTCGTGGTTGACCTCGGGCAGCACACCGAACGACAGCGAGGCCGCGACGATGATGAGGTTCATGTTGCCGTCGTACTTGACCTTCGCGAGCGTGCGGATGCCGGAGGCGGTGACGGTGCCGAACAGCACCAGCCCCGCGCCACCCAGGACGGCGGTCGGCACGGCGGCGACCACGCGACCGAGCACCGGCAGCAGGCCGAGGATGATGAGGATCACCCCACCGGCGGCGACCGCGTAGCGGCTCTTGATCTTCGTCACGGCCACCAGACCCACGTTCTGGGCGAAGGCGCTCTGCGTGAACGAGTTGAAGATCGGGGAGATGGCGCTCGAGACCATGTCGGCACGGAGGCCGGCGGCGATGCGCTTGCGGTCGACCTTCGATCCGGTGATCTCGGCCACCGCGATGATGTCGGCCGTGGTCTCGGTGAGGATCACCAGCACGACGATCGTCATCGACACGATCGCCGCCAGGTCGAAGGTCGGCACGCCGAAGGCGAACGGGGTCGGGAACGCGAAGACGGGCCCCTCGAACACCTTCGAGAAGTCGGCCTTGCCGATGATCGCGGCGAAGACCGTGCCGATCACCATCGCGAGCAGGATCGACAGCCGCGAGATCGTCGCGTTGCCGAGCTTGCTGAGGAGCATGATCACGAGCAGCGTGAATCCGGCGATGCCCACGAACACCGGGTCCGCATAGTTCTCGGCCTCGGGGTTCGCGCCGGTGATCCAGCGCGCGGCGACCGGCACGAGCGAGAGTCCGATCATGGTGATCACGGTTCCCGTCACGACCGGCGGGAAGAAGCGCACGATCTGCGCGAAGAACGGGGCGATCACCAGGCCGATCAGCGAGGCGACGATGACGGCCCCGAACACGGCGGAGAGACCGCCGCCCTGGTTGACGATCGCGAGCATGGTGGCGACGCCCGCGAACGAGACCCCCTGCACGAGCGGCAGCTGGGAGCCGAAGAACGGCAGCCCGAGGGTCTGCAGGAGGGTCGCGAGACCGCCCATGAACAGGCAGGCCGCGATCAGCACGCCCACCTCGGTCGAGTTGAGCCCGGCGGCCGCACCGATGATCAGCGGCGGAGCGATGATGCCGCCGTACATCGTCAGGACGTGTTGGAGACCGAAAGTGAAAGCGGTCCCTGCGCCCAGGCGCTCGTCTTCCGGGCGGTTCGATTCCGTCCGGGTCTTTCGGGGCTTGCGTACGGCGAACATCGGTGGACCTCCTCGTCCATGACCCGCAGTCGGGGTGTGCTTTCTGATGGGGGTTCGAGGGGTCGAGGGCAGCCTCGACCAGGGGTGGGGTGGGCTCGGTGCGTCGGGAGCCGGGCCCACCCCGATGCGTCGGCACGAGGCCGACACACGGTGGGCGATCCGTGGATCGCTGTCAGGTGTCGCGGTGGTCGGTGCCGCGGATCAGCAGAAGCCGGCGACGCCGTCCCAGGCGCGGTGATCGGCATCCGCTCCGTCGCGCAGGAACGAGGCCTCGATCAGTCCGTACGGGCGGTCGGCCGCGTAAAAGACCTCGTTGGGGTTCTCCAGCCCGAACGGCGAGAGGTCGACGACGAAGTGGTGGCTGTTCGGTGTCGAGAAGCGCACCTCCTCGATCTCCGGGTGCGCCTCGAGCACGGCCGCGGCCATGTCGTGCAGGGTGTTCTGCAGCGCGTAGGAGTAGTTCGCCGTGAAGGCCTCGAGCAGGATGCGACGGACGTCGGCGTAGACCTCGTTGAAGTCGATGTCGTTGTGTCCGTAGCGCCACTTCGCGGTGACGGAGGTGGCGAGGATGCGGTCCGTGGTCTCCTGCAGCGTCGTGTACCTGTCCTTGGGGTAGCCGACGAATCCGCTCTCGGTGGACTTGAGGACCTTGAGGTCCTTCAGGCCGGCGATGACGGTCGTCTCCTCGCCGTCGATCTGCACGAGCGCCGTGCGGGTCTCGGTGCCGCCGCGCACGAACGAGTGGTCGTGCCCCTCTCCGGCGACGGGGATGCGCTCCCAGGTGTACTGCTCGGCCTCCCAGCGGCCTCCGGTGACCCAGTCGAACTCTCCGGTGAAGTGGCGTCCGAGTCGGAGCAGGAACTCCTCCGGACTTCCCACGCCGTCCTTGGCGAAGGCGTACACGGTGTTCTTCTGCGTGTCGGTGGCGACGACGTTCTCGTTGTTCCCGTCGAAGTGCGCACTGGCGAAGTCGCCGCGCAGCTGCGAGGTGACGTTGAGATCCTCGATCTCGTGGCGGGCGGTGTCGCGGGTGACGCGGACGACGCGAACCTCGGCTTTGCCGTACTGGTTCTTGCCCAGGATGATGTCGGTCATTTCACTACTCAGCTTCCTCGGTAAGTGGAATATGCGAACGGACTGAGCAGCAGCGGCACGTGATAGTGCTCCTGCTCGGCGTCGACCAGGAAGGTCAGCACCACCTCCGGGAAGAAGGTGTCCGTGTCGATGCCGGCGAAGTAGGTCCCGGTGTCGAACCGGAGGCGGTAGGCGCCGCTCTCCAGCCGATCGGGGCCCAGTTCTTTCACCCGTCCGTCAGCATCGGTGAAGCCCGTACCGATCCCGACCCATCCATCGCCGTCGCGGGCTTCGAGTGCGACGGCGACGCCGGGCGCTGGGCGCCCGATCGATGTGTCCAGGATGTGGGTGGTCACGTGAGAGACGCTCATGCGCGTGCTCCTTCAGTCTCGATGGCGCCGGCGAGGCGCAGGGCGGCGATCTCGCGCAGCTGCTGGTCGATCACGACCAGCTCCTGCGCAGGAGTGTGGGCGAGGCGCTGCCGGAGCAGGGCGAGGATGTCTTCTGCCGAGCGACCGGCCGCGCGGACGAGGAAGACCCGGTCGAACTTCTCCTCGTAGGCGCGGTTGCCCTCGGCGAGAGCTTCGGCGGCCGACGCGTCGACCCCGGCCTGCTCGCTCCGGGCGTGCGCCGCCTCGGCGCTGTCGCCCTGCGCTCGCTCGCCGATGCGGGGGTGGTGCGCCAGGGCGGCGTCGAGCTCCTCTTCGGTGAGCGGTGCGGCGACGGTCATGGCGGCAGCCGTCAGCGCCTCGACAGAGGCGTACGGCCGGCCGTCCACGAGCGCGTCGTACCAGCGGGAAATGTCCAGAGCGGGCTTCGCGATGCCGATCGCAGCATCGCGGGTGCGGGAGTTGAACTCCTCGAGCAACATCTTCGATCCTCAAGAACATGCTGGCATCCGGCGCGTAGGGTGATACGGAACCTCTCTCGTTTCTCGTTCGAGAGCTACTGCTTTCCGTATGCCGGAACTGTTATTTCAGCATGTGCAACTATTGTGCGTCGGGCTGATCCGCATGTCAAGGGTTCTCAGACATCCAGTTCGGCGCGGAGACGAGCCACGTGGCCCTCCGCCTCGACGCCGTACTCGGCGCGCTGCACGACGCCGTCGGCATCCAGCACGAACGTCGAGCGGATGACGCCGTCGAACGTCCGGTCCCCGATCGTCTTCTCCCCCCAGGCACCCCAGGCCTTCGCCACGGCGGCGTCGGTGTCGGCGAGCAGAGGGAATGTCAGGCTCTCGGCGGCGGCGAAGGACCGGACCTCCTCGACCGTGTCTGGCGAGATGCCGATCACCGCGTATCCGGCTGCCGCGAGCGCCGAGAGGCTGTCGCGGAAGTCGCAGGCTTCGGTCGTGCAGCCGGGCGTCGCCGCCTTCGGGTAGAAGTACACCACGACCTTGCGGCCGCGGTGGTCGGCGAGAGCCGTGGCCGTTCCGTCGGCGTCGTTCAGGGTGAATGTCGGGGCGGTGTCGCCGATCGTCAGGGTCGTCATGTCGTTCTCCATTCGGGGGCCGGTCAGGGGGGTCCAGGTGGTCGGGGCGTCGGTCAGGTGGTCGGGGCGTCGGTCAGGAGGTGGGGCTGGCGAGAGCGGGTCGGAGTTCAGCGCAGGACGAGGTGCACGTCGAACGCTTCGGCCAGTTGCATGATCTTGCGTGCGCGCCCGAGGCGCGGCAGGTCGCTGCCATCGCGCACGATGCGTCCACGGGCGTCGAAGTCTTCGAGGAAGGAGTGCGCCCATTCGACATCGGTGCGGGTCGGGCTGATGACCTCGTTGACCACGGAGGTCTGGTCGGTCGAGAGGCACAGCTTCCCCGTCATCCCCATCGACACGGTGATCGCCGACTGCTCGCGCAGCACGGGATGGCTCGTGCCGACGGTCGGCCCGTCGATGGGTCCGGGGAGATCGCCGCAGCGACTCGCGACCACCAGGCGGGCGCGGGGGTAGGCCATCGCCTCGCGATCGGCCGACATCCCGGTGTCGCGGCGGAAGTCGCCGCTGCCGAAGGCCAGCCGGAACGCACCCTCGGCGCGGGCGATCTCCGTGGCGTTCTCGATGCCGAGAGCGGACTCGACGAGCGCGACGACGGGCACCCCGCCGCCGAGGCGGTGGAACGTGTCGGTGACCTGACTGCCGTGCTCGGTCTTCGCGAGCATCACGCCGCGCAGCCCCGGCGCCGCCCGCAGCACCTCCAGGTCGGAGGCCCAGTGGTCGCTGGTGACGTCGTTGACACGCACCCAGGCGCTCCCGCCCTCCCGTAGCCAGCGGCCCACGTCGTCGCGCGCCTCCGCCTTGCGACTCGCGTCGACCGCGTCCTCGATGTCGAGCACGACGGCGTCCGCCGAGGAGCGCGCGGCCTCGTCGAAGGTCGCCGGCTGGGTCGCCGCGACGAGCAGCCAGGAGCGCGCGAGCTCGGGGGCGATCCCGGGGCCACTCCCGGGCGACGAGGGCACAATCAGAGTATTCATCAGCCGATTTCCGTTCTGCGAAAGTTTGCTTCTGCAGTTCGAAAGTCTAGACCGCGCTTGTCGACAGCGCCAGCGAAGAGGTGCCGTCGACGAGGCCCCTGTTCCGCACCCCGGATTCAGCGCGCGGCGATGACGGCGTCCCATACGGCGGCAGCGACCGCGCGCTTCGATCCCGTGGACGTCGCGACGACCGCGCCCGCCGGGCCGAGGACGAGCACGGCGTTCTCCGCGCTCTCGAATCCGCGATCCCAGCCCACCTCGTTCACGACGAGCAGATCCACACCCTTGCGGGCCTGCTTGCGGCGAGCGCGCTCCAGGAGTTCGCGCTCATCCCCCGCCGTCGCCGGCGTCTCCGCAGCGAAGGCGATGACGAGCTGGCCCTGCGCCCTGGCCTCGACCAGCCCCGCGACGATGTCGTCGTTCTGGATGAGCTCGATGCTCGCCAGTCCCCCGCCCTCCTTGGTGAGCTTGCGATCCGACACCTCGCCGGGGCGGTAGTCGGCGACCGCCGCTGCCATCATGAGCACGTCGGCGGATGCCGCCGCGTCCGCCATCGCCGCCCCGAGTTCCGCCGCCGTCCCGACCGGGACGATGCGGACGGACGGATGCCGCGCCTGGTCGAGGACGTCGCCGGAGATGTTCGCGGCGACGAGGGTGACCTCGGCCCCGCGCGCCGCCGCCTCTGCGGCGAGCGCGACTCCCTGCCGCCCGCTGGAGCGGTTGCCGAGGAACCGCACCGGGTCGAGGGGCTCGCGGGTGCCGCCCGCCGAGATCGCGATCCGCACGCCCTCGAGGTCGCGGGGGGCGAGAGCGGCGAACACGGCGGCGGCGATCTCCTCCGGCTCCGACATGCGGCCAGGGCCGCTGTCCCCACCGGCGAGCTCGCCGTCCGCCGGACCGACGAGCCGCACACCGCGCGCCTGCAGCGTGGCGATGTTCGCCCGGGTGGCCGGGTGCCGCCACATCTCCGCGTGCATCGCGGGGGCGATGATCACCGGGGCCTCGGTGGCGAGCAGCGTGGTTCCGAGAAGGTCGTCGGCGAGCCCCGCGGCCATCTTCGCGATCGTGTTGGCCGTGGCCGGAGCGACCACTACGAGGTCCGCCCCCTGCCCGAGTGCGACATGACGCACCTTCGCCACGTCATCGTGCACGCTCGTGGTCACGGGATGACGACTGATCGCCTCCCAGGTCGGCAGGCCGACGAAGCGCAGCGCGTCCGCGGTGGGCACCACGGTCACTTCGTGCCCGCCCTTCATGAGCAGGCGCACGAGGTGCACCGTCTTGTACGCGGCGATGCCGCCCGATACTCCGACGACGATGTTCACACGGTCGATTCTGCCAACTTCTAGACTGATCCGGTGTGCACGGTCGTGATCGATGTGGCAGAGGCGGGAACGGCTCGGCTCCTCGCCGTCCGCGATGAGGACCCGGAACGCGAGTGGGACGCCCTCGGCGAGTGGTGGCCCGAGACCCATCCGGGCGTGATCGGCGTGCGCGACCGCCGCGCGGGCGGCGCCTGGCTCGCGATGAACCCGGCCGCGCGCCGACTGGCGGTGCTGCTGAACCGGGCAGACGTGGTCGACCTTCCCGCCGAGCTGGCCCTCTCCCGCGGCAGCCTCGCCCTCGAGTCCGTGAGCGGACGCTCCCCGGAGGGGACGCTGCCGATGCACGGCTTCAACCTCGTCGAAGTGGGCCCCGAGGGGGCACGCGTGCGCAGCTGGGACGGCGAACGCCTGGTGGAGACGCCGATCGACGCGGGCACGCACATGATCGCGCACGACGACCTCGACGATGACGCCACGGCGCGGATCGCCACCTGGCTGCCCGAGTTCCGGGCACTCGGCGCCACCTCCGACAGCCTCGACTGGGCGGGCGACTGGGTCGCGCTGCTCGCAGAATCGGCGCGCCTCTCCCCCGAGGACGACCGCGCGATCATCCGCGACAACCGCCCCCACGGGTACCCGACGCAGTCGCTCCTGTATTGCACGGCATCCATCGCCCCGGACGCGGTCGACCTCGACTATCGCGCCCTTCCGGTGCCGGCGCACTGGGCTGACTGACCCGTCGCATCCACCTCCCCTCGGAGTCGTCTTCCTTGACGCCGAAACCGGATCCCGGCTACTCTTTCCGTAAAGCAGAGTTTCGTTTCCGAATCATGGAAGTTGAAGAGGAGGGAGATCGCGTGACCACGGACATCGCACCGAAGAACGCCGACGAGAAGGAACGCGACACGGGGCATCCGATCGTGAACATCGACCCCGACCTCTCCATGCCGACCGGGGCGGAACGCGACACGGGGCATCCGATCGTGAACATCGACCCCGACCTCTCCATGCCGACCGGGGCGGATCGGTCCGGGAGCTACCTCCGGGCGATGCGCATCCTGTTCCCCAAGGCTCCCTGAGCGCGCCCGACCCTCAGTCCCGGCTCCCCTCGACCGTCGCCGCCTCGTCGATCAGCTGCAGGAGACGGGCGGCGACGCTCACCGCGATCACGGCCGGCTGCTTCCCCCCGACCTCGGGGATGCCGATCGGCGTCGTCACCCTGGCGAGCTCGCTCTCTGCGTGCCCCAGTTCGCCGAGCTTCTTGCGGAAGCGCGCCCACTTCGACGCCGAGCCGATGAGCCCGATCGAGGCCAGCCCTTCCGGCCCCGGCGGCAGACGCAGCGACATGTCGATCACGGCGAGATCCTCGACGTGATCGTGGGTCATCACCAACACATGCGAGCCCGCGGGGAGACCTGCCAGCGCCGATTCCGGCACCGGCGCATGCGTGACGTGCACGCGCGCGACCGCGTCCGCGAACACCCCCGATTCGCCGGGCACGCCGATCCGCTCCGCCGCCAGCATCTCGTGCCGTGAATCGATCAGGTGCAGATCGACCTCATGGCGGGCGAGGATCCGCGCGAGTTCCAGCCCCACGTGCCCGATGCCGAAGACGGCGATGCCGGGCGTCACGCGAATCGGTTCGAGCATCATCGTGACCTCTCCTCCACAGCACTGCACGCCGTATTCGGTGACCGCCTTATCGCTGAGGGTCAGCGTCAGCACCTCCGGCTCGGCGACGCCGGCGCTGAGCATCGCTCGCGCGCGGTCGACCGCGGTCGCCTCGAGGTTGCCGCCCCCGACGGTGCCGAACACCGCGCCGGGTGCCACCACCATCTTCGCGCCGCCGTTGCGGGGCGCGTGGCCGCGCACCAGGGCCAGCGTGACGATCACCGCCGGCGTGCGGGCCGCCCGCAGCGCCTGCAGTGCGTCGAGCCAGTCCATGTCGCTCCTCCTCGGCGGCGGCTCAGCCGGCGCCGACGAGCTCAGGTTCCGCCGCACCCTCGGCATCCGCCGCCTGCTGCGCCGCACGGACCGCCCAGAACACGGCCTCGGGCGTCGCCGGGGAGGCGAGCTCGACCGAGTGGCCCGCCGGACCGAACTCGGCCACGGCCTGACGGATCGCCTCGCGGGCGCTGAAGGCGAGCATGAACGGCGGCTCGCCGACGGCCTTCGAGCCGTACACGGCACCGTCCTCCCTGGCGTTCTCGAAAAGCCGGACCGAGAACTCTGCGGGCATCTCCGAGAAGCTCGGCAGCTTGTACGTCGACGCCGACTGGGTCTGCAGGCGGCCGCGGTGCGGCCCGTCGCTCTCGTCCCAGCGAAGCTCTTCCAGGGTCAGCCAGCCGACGCCCTGGACGTAGGCGCCCTCGATCTGCCCGATGTCGAGCAGGGGCGACAGCGAGTCCCCGACGTCGTGGATGATGTCCACGCGGCGCACCGTGTAGGCGCCGGTGAATTCGTCGACCTCGACCTCGGTCGCCGCACTGCCGTAGGAGAAGTACTTGAACGGGGAGCCCTGCATGATGTCGGGATTCCAGTGCAGCCCCTCGGTGCGGTAGTACCCCGCCGCGAAGAGCTGGACCCGCTGGAGGTAGGCGGCGTTCGCCACCTCGGCGAACGTGAGTCGTCCCTCCCTGTTGCCCAGGCCCGTCACGAACCCTCCCGAGAAGCGCACGTCCCGCTCGTCCACGCCGAGCAGGCGCCCGGCGACCGCCGCCATCCGCTCCCGGATCTGCTCGCAGGCGTTCTTCACGGCGCCGCCGTTGAGGTCGCTGCCGGAGGATGCCGCGGTGGCCGAGGTGTTCGGCACCTTGTCGGTGCGGGTGGGCGCCAGGCGCACCTGGTGCAGCTCGAGGCCGAGGGCTGTCGCGGCGACCTGCATCATCTTGGTGTGCAGACCCTGTCCCATCTCGGTGCCGCCGTGATTGATCAGCACCGAGCCGTCCTTGTACACGTGCACGAGGGCGCCGGCCTGGTTGAAGGCCGCGAAGTTGAACGAGATGCCGAACTTGATGGGCGTCATCGCGAGCGCGCGCTTGAGGTGCGGGCTGCGCGCGTTGAACGCATCGATCTCGGCCCGGCGCCCGTCGACGTCCGCCTCCTCACGCAGCTGCCCCCAGATGGCGCCCATCCGATCGGCGTCCTTGACGAGCTGGCCGTACGGCGTGCTCTGCCCTCGACGGTAGAAGTTGCGCTGGCGCAGCTCGATCGGATCGATGCCGAGCGCCGGGGCGACCCGGCCCAGGATGTCCTCGATGAGGAACACCCCCTGCGGCCCGCCGAAGCCGCGGTACGCGGTGTTCGACGCCTTGTTCGTCTTCGCGATCCGGCCGTGCGCGTGCATGTTCGGGATCCAGTACGCGTTGTCGATGTGGCAGAGTGCCCTGCCCAGCACCGGCTCGGACAGGTCGAGGCTCCAGCCCCCGTCGCACGTGAGCACGGCCTCGAGTCCCTGCAGCATCCCGTCGGCGTCGAAGCCGACCTTCCACTCGATGAGGAACGGATGCCGCTTGCCGGTCATCGTGATGTCCTGCGTGCGGTTCAGCCGCAGCCGCACCGGGCGCCCGGTGAGCTTGGCACCGAGGGCCGCGATCGCGGCGAACCCGTGCGGCTGCATCTCCTTGCCGCCGAAGCCGCCCCCCATGCGCAGGCACTGGACCGTGACCTCGTTCGAGCGGATGCCGAGAACGTGCGCGACGATCTCCTGCGTCTCGGAAGGATGCTGCGTGGAGCACTGCACGAAGTAGCCGCCCTCGGTGTCGCGGACCGCGAACGAGGCGTGCGTCTCCAGATAGAAGTGCTCCTGGCCGCCGAATTCGGTGACGCCCTCGAAGACACGGGCAGCCGAGGCCAGGGCGGATGCCGCATCGCCGCGCTCGACCGTGCGCGCGATCCCCTGGAAGGAGCCCGCGTCGATCGCGTCACGCACGGTGATCAACGACGGCAGCGGTTCGTAGTCGACCTTCACCGCCTCGGCGCCGAGACGCGCAGCCTCCTGCGTCTCGCCGAGCACCCAGACGAGGGCGTGCCCGTAGAACCGGGACTCGCTGGGGAACAGCGGCTCGTCGTGCTTGATGCCGGCATCGTTGACGCCGGGGACGTCCTCGGCGGTGAGCACCCGGACGACGCCGGGCACGTCGTACGCTCCGGAGACGTCGACGGTGACCTTCGCGTGCGCGTTGGTGGACTGCACCGGCCAGGCGGTGAGCACGCCCGCGGTGCGCACGGCGACGTCGTCGGTGTACATGGCCGCACCGGTGACGTGCAGGGCGGCGCTCTCATGGGCGGCACGGGTACCGACGACGGCGCCGTCCGGGCGATCGGCGAGAGCACTCATGCCGACACCTCTTTCGATTCGATGACGGTCGCGCTGTACAGCTTGAGCAGCGCGGTGTTGAGCATGAGCGCACGGTAGTCGGCGCTCGCGCGGTGGTCGGACATCGGGGTCCCCTCCGACCCGAGGACCTCGGAGGCCGCGCGCACGGTGGCGACGTTCCACGGCTGGCCGATCAGGGCCTCCTCGGTCGCGCGGGCGCGCAGCGGCGTGGCGGCCACGCCGCCGAGTCCGATCTTCGCGGCGGTCACGACGCCGCCGTCGATATCGAGGGCGAACGCGATCGCGACGCTGGAGATGTCGTCGAAGCGGCGCTTGGCGATCTTGTGGAAGGCCGTGACCGCGGCCAGCGGCCGCGGGATGCGGATGGCGCGGATGAGTTCATCGGGACGGCGCACGGTCTGCCGGTAGCCGGTGAAGTACTCGGACAGCTCGACCTCGCGCTCGACGATCCCTGATCCGCCCGGCGGCGCCGAGACGAGGACGAGCCTGGCGCCGAGGGCGAGCAGCGCGGGCGGGGCGTCGCCGATGGGCGAGCCGGTTCCGAGGTTGCCGCCGAGGGTGCCGCGGTTGCGGATCAGTCGCGACGCGAACTGCGGGAACAGCTGCGCGAGGAGCGGCACCGTGCCGTCGAGGAGCTTCTCGACCTCCGACAGGGAGAGCGCGGCGCCGATCTCGATCTCGTCGTCGGCGACGCGGAGGGTGCGCAGCTCCTCGAGCTGCTCGACAGCGACGACGAACGGGGCCCGACGCCCGCGGATGTTCACCTCGACGCCCCAGTCGGTAGAGCCGGCGACGAGCTGGGCTTCGGGCTCGTCGCGGACGATGCGCAGAGTCTCGTCGAGCGTGACGGGGCGCAGGAAGCGCGACCCGCCCACTTCGACGTCCGTCCGCACGGCCGCCGGTGCCGGGTCGGCCAGCCGCTGCCGGAGCGGGTCGCTCCGCTCCGGCTCGCCCAGCGTGTAGGCGGCGTCGCGGATCGGCCGGTAGCCGGTGCAGCGGCAGAGGTTGCCGCTGAGGGCATGCAGGTCGAAGCCGTTCGGGCCGTGTTCTCCGTCGTGCTCGCCCTCGTGGACAGGGCAGTCGCCGTCGGCATCCGACACCTCGTGCGGCGCTACCCGGTCTTCCCGGTAGTACTCCCCTGCCATGCTGCAGACGAAGCCGGGGGTGCAGTAGCCGCATTGCGATCCGCCGGCCTCGGCCAGCTTCTCCTGCACCGGGTGGAGCGAATCGGGGCCGCCGAGCCCCTCCGCAGTGACGATCTCCTGCCCGTTCAGCGCATAGACCGGGACGAGGCAGGCGTTCACCGGCGTCCACGCGGTGCCGCCCTCGGGCGTCGGCGTCGCGAGCAGCATCGCGCACGCCCCGCATTCGCCCTCGGCGCAGCCCTCCTTGCTGCCGGACAGTCCGGTATCGCGCAGCCAGTCGAGCGCGGTCGCATGGGCGGCGGTGCCCGAGAGGGGACGACGCTGACCGTTGACGTTGACGACGATGTCATTCACAGTGATCTCCGAGTGAGGTGAGTCTATGCGTGATGGGCGGTGCCGTGGAGGGCTCTTCTGCCTCCCGGATCACCCGGCGAGCAGAACCTCGATCGGCCCGCGGACGAAGTAGAGCATGAAGCCGACGGCGACGATCCACATCAGCCAGTGCACCTTGCGGGCCCGGCCGGACAGGGCGTTCACCAGGGTCCAGGCGATGAATCCCACACCGATGCCGTTGGCGATCGAGTAGGTGAGCGGCATCGTGACGATCGTGAGGAACGCGGGCAGAGCGACGGCGAAGTTCGTGAACTTGATCTCCTTGATCTGGCCCATCATCATCGCTCCCACCACGACCAGCGCGGCGGATCCGACCTCGATCGGCACCACGAGCGTGAGCGGTGTGAAGAACATCGACAGCAGGAACAGCACGCCGACGACGACGGAGGACAGCCCGGTGCGGGCACCCTCGCCGATGCCCGCGGCGCTGTCGACGTAGACCGTGTTCGACGAGGTCGAGGTCATGCCGCCGGCGACGGCACCGAAGCCCTCGACGACGAACGCGGAGCGCAGTCGCGGGAACGTGCCGTCCTTGTAGGCGAGTCCGGCGTTCTTCGCGAGCCCCGTCATCGTGCCCATCGCGTCGAAGAAGTTCGAGAAGACCAGCGTGAACACCAGCATCGTGGCGGCCAGCGCGCCGATCCGGCCGAACGAGCCGAACAGGTCGAACTGACCGATCAGCCCGAAGTCCGGGATCGTCACGAACGAGGCGGGGATCTCGGGGATGGTCATGTGCCAGCCGTTCGGATCCTCGAAGCTCGGGCCGAGCTTGAGGATCGACTGCGCCACGATCGCGACGACGGTCGCCGCGACGATGCCGATCAGGATGCCACCGGGCACCCGGCGTGCGACCAGGACGCCGATGACGAGCAGCCCGAACAGGAAGACCAACGTCGGCACCGAGGTGATCGAGCCGCCGTCGCCGAGTTGCACGGGCGGGCCGCCGGGGGTGCGGTTGACGAAGCCGGAGTCGACGAAGCCGATGAAGGCGATGAAGAGTCCGATGCCGACGGTGATCGCCGCCTTGAGCGCCTGCGGCACCGCGTTGAAGATCGCGGTCCGGATGCCGGTGGCGCCGAAGAGCACGATGAGCACGCCGTTGATGACGACGAGCCCCATCGCCTCGGGCCAGGTGACCTGGCCGACCACCGAGACCGCGAGGAACGAGTTGATCCCGAGTCCTGCGGCGAGCGCGAACGGCAACCGGGCGACGAGGCCGAACATGATCGTCATGACGCCGGCGGTGAGGCCGGTGGCGGCACCGATCTGCGCGCCGTCCAGGGCGTTGCCCGCGACGTCGTCGACGCCGCCCAGGATCAACGGGTTGAGGATCACGATGTACGCCATGGTCACGAAGGTGACGACGCCGCCGCGGATCTCACGCCCGACGGTGGATCCGCGCTGCGTGATCTCGAAGAATCGGTCGAACGCGTTCTTGGGCTCGGCGTCGACCGTGGTCGTCGCGCCGGTGGCCAGCGGCGGATGGACCGCCGGTCGTACTGCTCCGCCTTCGGATTCCTCGGGCGGCGACACAGGTGAAGACATCTTCGGCTCCAGTCGTTCGGTCGGTCAGTAGTCGATGCGAGTGGCCGTGGTGCTCCACTCGGTGAAGGGGGCGATGCGCTGCGCAGGCGGCAGCACCTCCTGTGCGACCGGCATGATCGCACGGTCCTCCGCGTCGCCCTCGAAGTAGCGGTAGAACACCGCGTCGTCGAATCCGGCGTCCGCGGCGTCGTCGCGGTCGGCGGCGAAGTAGACGCGATCGATCCGGGCCCACAGCGATGTCGCGAGGCACATCGGGCACGGTTCGCAACTGGTGTAGAGCACGGCGCCGCGGAGGTCGAAGGTTCCGAGACCCTGACACGCGTTCCGGATGGCGGTGACCTCGGCGTGCGCCGAGGGGTCGAGATCTGCGGTCACCCGATTCACCCCTTCGAAGACCTGCCCGTCGGCGGTGACGACGATGGCCCCGAACGGCCCTCCGGCGTTGCGCACGTTGTCGGTCGCGATGGCGACCGCGCGGGCGAGGTACTCGGCGGGAGTCGGCTGCGGCCCGTTTCCGGGCACGGCGATACGGTTCATGACGAAAAGCTTCCTTGCTGTCGTCGCAGTGATACGGCTTATCGGGTCAGGCCCGGATCGGGCCGTTCCACGAGATATACGTCGAACCGCTAGGTGTGCTTTGTCTGCCCGAAAGCCCCTGGTGAGGCCCGAGCTGGGACCGACTGTAACACCCGTGATCGCACACGTCCACCCTCGATGGAAGACGGATTCCGCAATGCGATAGGAAGCGAGCGCGATTCCGGCTCAGGCCGCCGGAACCGCCGACTCCTCGGCGCACGAGAACCGCGCACGGTAGGCTGTCGGGGTGAGCCCGAGCACCCTGGCGAAGTTCTGCCGGAGCACGGCCGCCGACCCGAACCCGCACTCGTCGGCGATGTGCTCGAGCGGGAGGTCGGTGCGCTCCAGCATCCGCTGCGCGTGGATGATGCGCTGGCGCGCGAGCCACGCGGCCGGCGTCGCACCGTACTCGGCCTTGAAGCGGCGCGCGAACGTGCGCGGCGACATCAGCGCCCTGGCGGCGAGCTGATCGACGCCGAGATCGTCGCGCAAGTGCTCCACCGCCCAGTCGGCGACGGCGGCGAGCGAGTCGGTGGGGACCACGGGGATCGGTCGATCGATGAACTGCGCCTGTCCGCCGTCGCGCTGCGGGGGAACGACCATGCGGCGCGCGATGCGATTGGTGAGCTCGGCACCCACCTCCTGCCGGAGCAGGTGCAGGCACGCGTCGATCCCGGCCGCCGTGCCCGCGCTGGTGATGATCTTGCCGTCCTGCACGAAGAGGACGTCGGGGTCGATGTCGATCTGCGGATACATGGCGGCCATCGTGTGCGCATACATCCAGTGCGTGGTCGCACGTCGGCCGTCGAGCACCCCGGCGGCGCCGAGGATGAAGGACCCGCTGCAGACGCTCATCACCCAGGCATCGCGAGCGACCGCCTGCCGGGCGAGATCGAGCAGCAGCGGGTCGATGTCCGCCCAGCGCTCCCGGGGAACCGGGCAGAAGACCACGAGGTCGGCCTCGTACGCGAAGGACAGGTCGTGTTCGACGTTGACCGAGAAGCCGATCTTCGACTTCACGACCCCCGGCACCGGGGCGACGATGCGGAAGTCGAAGTTCGGCACGCCGTCGTCGGCACGGTCGAGACCGAACGCCTCGCACGCCACACCGAACTCGAAGGGGGCGAACCCGTCCTGGATCACGCAGGCGACCGTCTTCATATACACTCCCGATTGGCAGTTTTCATACGTCGATAGTCTATTCTGCCACTCGTGGCGGTTCAACATCGAACGTAGCGTTTCTGCCATGATACTCGTCATCGCACTCATCGCCCTCGCCGCGTGGGCGACTGTCGCCACCATCGTCGAACTCCGCCGCGACGGCTACCGCCGCACCCCGACCGACTGGAGCCGCGTCGCCGGACGCGACGTCACCCAGCAGGCCGAGTCCGGACACGGATATCGCTGAGCACGCCTCCGCACCGAGGTGTATCGTCGGCTCATGATCCCGCTCGACAACCTCGTCGCCTTCGCCGTCACGTCGGTGGTGATCATCATCATCCCCGGCCCGAGCGTGCTGTTCGTGATCGGTCGCTCGCTCTCCCTCGGCCGCCGCGCCGGAGTGCTCAGCGTGGTGGGGAACGCCCTCGGCACCGTGCCGGCTGTCCTCGCCGTGGCGTTCGGAGTCGGTGCGATCGTGGCGTCGTCGGTCGTCGCCTTCACGATCATCAAGATCGTCGGCGCCGCCTACCTCGTGTGGCTCGGCGTGCAGGCGATCCGGCACCGGCACGACCACGCACCGGATGCCGGTCGCACTCCGGCCTCCGCGGGGAAGCTGCTGCGTCAGGGCTTCGTCGTCGGCGCGACCAACCCGAAGACCATCGCGTTCTTCGTCGCCGTGCTGCCGCAGTTCGTCGCCCCCTCCGCCGGTCCCGTGTGGGCGCAACTGCTCCTGCTCGGGCTCATCTTCCAGGCGCTCGCTCTCGCCTGCGACAGCGTCTGGGCGCTGGCCGCGGGAACCGCCCGCTCGTGGTTCGCCCGCTCCCCCCGCCGCATGTCGACGCTGTCCGGGACCGGCGGTGTGATGATGATCGGTCTCGGCGGCACCCTCGTGTTCAGCGGCGCGCAGAGCTGACGACGCGACGCGGGCATTCCGCGATTCCCCTTCGTGTCGGCCGAGGGAGGCTACGCTCGTCGTCATGAGCGAGCCCCAGCAGCCTCCTGTTCCGACGTCCGAACCGCAGACGACGCCGCCCGCTCCTCCCGCGCCGGCACAGCATCCACCGGCACCGCATCCCCCGGCGCAGCATCCACCCGCACAGCACTTGCCCGCCGAGCCGCAGTACGCCGGCGCACCGCAGTATCCCGGCGCCCCGCAGTACCCCGCGGCCCCCGCTCCGGCCGCTTCCCCGCATGCGTTCCCGAGCACGGTGTCCGGCGGCCACGGCGCGCCGGCGCCCGCCACTTCGAATCCCGCCCAGCCGAATCCCGCCCAGCCGAATCCCGCCCAGCCGAATCCCGCCGACGCGTATCCCGCGGCGGGGTATCCTGCGTTCGCGCCGGCCGCTCCGGCGGCGCGCGCCGGCAACCCTCTCGGGCGGGTCGCCTTCGTGATCGCGCTCGTCACCTTCGCGATCGCTTTCGTGCCCGCGCTGGCCAGACCGTTCCTCTACTCCATCAGCTACGGGTTCGACACCGGTCTCCTGATCGACAACGTCGTCGGCGTGATCGCGTTCGTCGCCTACGCCGTCGCGCTGGTGCTGGGCGTGATCGCCGCGCGTCGCCCCGCCCCGCATCTGCTCTCGGGCATCGCGATCGGCATCGCCGGAACCGGGCTCCTGGGGTACGCCTCCGCCTTCGTGTCGATGCTCGCGTTCTACTGGCTCGTCTGACACTTCGGCACCCGGCCGTCACGGGCGCCACGAGTGCGGAGAGGGCTCAGCGCGCGGCGAGCACCCGCGCGTAGACCTCGACCATCGCCGCCGTGCGCGATGACTGTCGGAACGCGTCGGCGACCTCGGGAAGCGGGGTCGGCGCCGTGCCCGCGGCGATGTCGGATGCCGCCTGCCGCAGGGTCTCCGCGAGCGCCGCGGCCCGCCGGGTCTCGAGCTGCCGTCCCGACAACACGGGGTCGACGTCGGGTACGGCCCAGAGTCCCCCGCCGAGCTCTGCGGCGATGTCGGGGTCGCAGATCACCGACGGCGTTCCGAGCGTGGCCGCCTCGAAAGGCGTCATGCCCTGGGTCTCGAAGCCGATCGACGTCTGCACGAGCGCGTCGGCGGCGTGGATCCGCGCCAGGGTCTGCGGGTAGGTGAGCCGTCCGGCGAAGCGCACGCCGTCGCGTCCGCGGACGATCTTCTCGGCAACAGCGCGCTGGGCACCACCGCCGATGATCTCGAGGTCCGCATCGACGTCCGCGGCGACGAACGCCTCGAGGAAGGGCAGCAGTCGCTTCTCGGGACTCATCCGTCCCAGCCAGACGAAGCGCGGCCGACCGGGTGCGCGCTCGGCGGGGCCGTCCGCGACGGTCTGCGCACGGAGGTCGTCGTCGATGCCGTTCCAGATCACGTCGACGCGGGGGAAGACCTGGTGCTGCTCGAGTCGTCGGGCGAAGTGCGTCGAGGGGGCCGTGACGGCGGAGGCTCCGGCCGCGATCCCGCGCAGGAACGCCCAGCCGTCGGCGCCCGCGACCCGAGTGCCGATGCCGCGCATCGCGACGCGGCGCCATGCGTTCAGTGCGGCGAGCACGGGGCGATGGAGCGGGGTGACCGCCGCGATGCCCACGTCGACGCGGTTGTGCATCGTGTGCACGACGGGGATGCCGTGACGCTCGGCGTACCGGTGCCCGATGAACGCGCCCCAGAAGTCGGCCTGCACATGCACCAGATCGACCGGGGGCCGACGGGTCATCGCACGGTCGAGGAAGCGGTCGGTCGCACGTCCCGGCCAGCTCATCGAGTACTCGCGGTCGACGGTGATCGGCATCGAGGGCAGGTCGATGTACGCCCCGCCGTGGGATCCGGACGATGTGCGCGACCCGTGCATCTTCGGCGCGACGACCGTGACGGTGTGACCGGCGCGTTCGAGGAACTCCCGCTGGAGCCGCATCGACACCTGCGCTCCCCCGAGGGAGTCGAGGTGCTGATCGCCGAAGAAGACGATATGCATGGCGGGCTACTCCGGCACTGACGCGTCGCGGCGCCGTGATCCGAGGGGGATACTGTGCATGGCGGGCTACTCCGGCACTGACGCGTCGCGGCGCCGTGATCCGAGGGGAATACTGTGCATGGCGGGCTACTCTGGCAGCGGCTCGTCGCGGTACAGCGCCTCGAAGGTGTCGAGGGTGCGGTTGATGTCGTGGATCGCGACGCCGTCGAGCGAGGCCCGCTGCATCCGCTCGTATTCCGCGGGTTCTGCGGTGAGCACGTCGGTCAGGCGCGCGGCGAGCTCGTCGACGTTCCCCGGCTCGAACAGGTACCCGTTCTCGCCGTCGTGCACGAGGTGCGGGAGGGCGACGGCATCCGCGGCGACGATCGGCAGCGCCGAGGCCATCGCCTCCATGGTCGCGATGGACTGCAGCTCGGCGATGGAGGCGATCACGAACAGGCTCGCCCGCGACAGCAGCGCGCGGAGCTCCTCATCGCTCGTCCGGCCGTGGAACGTGACACGGTCGGCCAGTCCGAGCTGTGCGGTCAGGTGCTCGAGCTGTTTGCGCTGGTCGCCACCGCCGACGATGTCGAACGTCGTCTCGAGCGCCGGGTCGAGTTTCGTCATCGCCTTGAGGATGACCTCGACCTGCTTCTCGGCGGTGAGCCGACCGACGAAGATGATCCGGTTCTTCTCGCGCGGGGCGACCACCGGGGTGTACTGGGTGCGATCGATACCGCAGCTGACGGGGATGACGCCCTGAACCTCGACGGTCTTCTCGAGGAAGTCGGCCGCGCGGCGCGTGGGGGTGGTGATCGCGCGGGTCAGGTCGAAGGTGCGCTTGGCGTCGGCCCAGGCGAACTTGAGCACCATGTCGTCGATGAACTTCGGCATGGTCGTGTGGTCGAGGATGTTCTCGGCCATGACGTGGTTGGTCGCGATGACCGGGATGCCGCGCTCGTGCGCGATGTGTGCGAGGCCGCGGCCGATCACGATGTGCGACTGGATGTGCACGACATCCGGCTGCACCTGGTCGATGACCTTGCGGGCGTAGGGCTTCGAACGCCACGGCCACACGAACCGCAACCAGTCGTGCGGAGCCCAGCGCACCGACGGCAGCCGGTGCAGGGTCATCGGCTCTCCCTCGATGACCTCGGTGTGCGGCTGTGCGCGACGGTAGGCCTGGTTCGGCGCGACGACGTGCACGTCGTGTCCGCGCTGCACGAGGCCGGCGGCGAGGCGCTCGGCGAAGCGTGCGGCACCGTTGATGTCGGGCGCGAACGTGTCGCAGCCGATCACGATCTTCAACGAACGGGGCGTGGTTTCGGCGGCGGGGCCGCTCGACGGATCGATCGGATCGTCGGAGGAGGTCACAGACATGCTGCCTTACGATGTGGCGGCCAAGGGAAAGCCCTGGTCGGGCGCTGGCCACTCTACCGGAGGGCCCTGATCACACGGCCGAGGCGTACCGGGCATCCCTCAGGCTCAGCCGTTAGCGTGGAGCCATGCGACTGACTGCCGACGCCGATCCCCTGCTGTGGATTCCCGTGACGGATTCGCTCGGGTGGAAGGGCCGCCGGCATCGCAAGGCGGCGATCCGGATGCTGCTGGGCCAGGTGAACGCAGCGGTGGGAGCGACAGAGCGGCCAGGGTCGAAGTTCGGCGCGTGGGCGATGAGCCAGGCGGCGCCGATGCTGATGAAGCGGGCGGACGGACGCGTGCTGGTGTGGACGTGGAAGGCGGATCCCGAGCTGGTCGTGGCCATGGCGACCGCGCAGGTGCTGACGCCGGACGTACGGATCGCGCGCGCGTCGATGCCGATGGACTACGACGACACGGAGTCGTTCCCCACGCGCCTCGGCGTGGGCGAGAAGCTGCTCGTGCCGATGCCGCCGTCTCCCGCGTCACCGCCGTTCGCGACGTACACCTGGGACACGGGGACGCACCTGGTCACCCTGACCGCGGTGTGCAGCGACAAGGAGCGCTTCGGCACGCTGGTCGGCGCACTCGATGACCTGGCGCGCAGCCTCCGCATCGCCGACGACCTCACGGGCGGCGAGTCGCCCGACGTGCTGCGCCTCGATCCGGCCTGATCGCCCTCTCCCCGCTACCGGGTCAGGACGCTGCTGGTCGGGTGGGGTCTGCCGGCGGCTGCCACAGTTCGATGGCGAGTCCTTCCGGGTCGTGGATGCGGGCGAAGGTTCCGTACTCGTCGGTGTTCCATTCGTCGCGACGTTCCACCGGGATGCCCTCGGATTCCAGGCGCGCGGCGAGCTGTTCGATGTCGGAGACACGCAGATTCAGCATGAACTGCTGGTCGGCGGCGAAGTAGTCGCTGTCGGCGGGAAACGGCGCGAACACGGTCATGCCCGCCTCCTGCTGCCAGATACCGGTGTGGCCGGCGCTGATCCCCAGATGCTCCTGGTACCAGGTGGCTCTCGCCTCCGGCTCCCTGCTGCGGAAGAAGAGGCCGCCGATGCCTGTCACGTCTGAGGTCATGTTCCCGTTGTAGTCGACGATGCGATGGCGATCCAGTAATCTCGCTTCGCCTCATTTAGTGAAGTGAGGTAACAGTGTCGTATACTCACGATCATGGAACCCCTGCTCGTCGACCGTCTCCTCCAGATCTCGGATCTCTTCCAGAAGGACATGGCGCGCGCCTTCGAGGGCACCGGGCTCACTCCGGCACGCGTGCACCTGCTGTGGGTGCTGCAGCACGCCGGGGCCTCCACCCAGCAGGCGCTCGCCCGGCTCTGCGAGGTCACACCCCGCAACATCACGGGGCTCGTCGATGCGCTCGAGGCGTCCGGTCACGTCCGTCGCACGCCGCACCCCACCGATCGGCGTGCCGTGCTCGTCGAGCTGACCCCCACGGCCGTCGAGACGATGACGCGGATGCAGGAGGAGCACGCCCGACTCGATGCGACCCTCGTGCAGGCGATCGCGCCCGAGGATCGCGCCGCGGTCGAGCGCGGAGTGTCGGCTCTCGCGGCACACCTGGAGAGTCTCGTCGCGGCGGCGAGCGCCGAATCCCGGAACACACCATGACCGGACAGGTGCACGGCATCGCGGGCACGCCGACGCGCGGAGCGCGTATCCTCAACGCTCTGCACCGGGCGTGGATCGCCGAACTCCGCGTCTACTCGAGCATCGCGCGAGCGATCGCCCGCCGACCCGCGGTCCCTGAGGGCGGCACCGGTGTCGGCTATCACCGGCCGGTGCTCACGGTGCTGTTCATCTTCATCGGCCTCTCCGCGGTGGAGATCCCCATCCTCGATCTGATCGTCCACCCCTGGCCGGCCGTGCGTATCCCCCTGCTGATCCTGGGCATCTGGGGTGTCACGTGGATGGTCGGCTTGCTCTGCGCGATGCTCATGCGTCCGCACACGGTCGGCCCCGAGGGCATCCGCGTGCGCAACGGGCTCGAGCTGGACGTGTCCATCCGGTGGTCCGACATCGCTTCGGTCGGCATCGCGCGTCGGGTCGACGAGCCCAAGCAGCCTCGGATCACCGGCGGGGAGTACGCCGAGCGGATGCAGGACGAAACCAACATCGAGATCGAACTCGAGAGACCGGTCGCGATCCGGCTCCCCGGGCTCGGCCCCAAGGGCGGGGTGCATCGGGTCGACCGCATCCGACTATGGGCCGACGACCCGCGCGCGTTCCTCGACGCGGCGCGGCCGTTCCTCATCGCGGCGTGATCAGCCGAGCCCCTGCTCCAGCCACTCCTTCGCTACCCGAGCAGGCGCCCGCACCAACCAGGCGTCCGTGATGATCTCGGCCAGCCGTTCACGATCGACGACACCGAGACGCACCAGCAACCCCGGGTACCCGTCGAAGTGCGGGATCGTGAACAGCGCCACGGGCTCGGCCGCCAGCAGCGCCTCCTTCTCACCGAGATCGGCGACGCGCACCGCGAGCACGTCGCCCTCCGGCCACTCCCGTCCGAGCTCGGCGAGCTGGCGCAGGTCCGTCGCGCTCGGACCCCGGAGCCACGCGAACTGACCGCTCTTCAGCCGCCAGGACGCCGCCCCGGTGTGGCCGCTCACCGCCTCCTCCGCGCCGGGGAAGGCGAGGGCGATCGTGCGCACATCCTCGATGCTCACCATCCCGCCATCGTCCACCCGGTCGGCCGGTCGCCACAACAGGCAGGCGCCCATGTCGTCCTGACGCGAGAGATCAGGCATGCACGCGGGATCAGGCACGCACGCGTGCGTTCGGCCTGATCCCGCGTCTCCGCCTGATCCCGTGCCTCGGTCTCAGCGCGCGACGCGCAGCGTCCGCACCTCGAACGGCCGCAGCCGCAGCTCGCCGCCGGTCCGCGCCTCGTCGATGTCGTCTTCGATCAGGCTCACCTCGCGCACCTCGCGGTGCTCGAATCCGACCGACAGCTCGCCGGTCGCCCGTCGCCCGAGCGCCTCGTACACGCGCACGATCACGTCGCCGGAGCCGTCGTCGGCGAGCTTGACCGCCGAGACCACGATGCCCTCGCCCTCGACGGACACCAGCGGTTCGACCTCGCGCGCACCGCGCACGACGCTCGGAAGGGAGTTGATCCGGATGCCCTCGGCCGTGGCGGTCGCGGCGTCCGCGCCGATCACGAAGCCGACCTCGATCTCGTGATGGCCGTGGTCCGTGTCGGGGTCGGGGAACCGCGGAGCTCGCAGCAGCGAGAGTCGCACCGTCGTCGCCACCGCGTCGTCGGTCACCTCGCGCGAAGTGTCATAGCCGTAGATCGAGTCGTTCACGAGGGCGACACCGAAGTCCTGCTCGCGCACCAGCACGAAGCGGTGCATCGAGGTCTCGAACTTCGCCGCCTCCCAGCTGGTGTTCGTGTGTGTCACGCGCGACTGGTACCCGAACTGCGTCTCGGCGTCGGTGTGCGCGGCCTGGATGTCGAGCGGGAAGGCGAGCTTGAGCAGCTTCTCGGTCTCGTGCCAGTCGACCTCGTTGCGCAGCAGCACGGTCCGCGAATCCGGTGCGAGAATGATCGTCTGCGAGATGGTCGACTCCGAGAACGGACGCACCACCACGATCTGCGCGACGCCGTTCACGACCGTCGCCTCAATCGACGACACCGCGGTGAGGTCGACCACGCTGTTGCGGTAGTACCGGTCGATGTCCCACGCATCCCACATGTTGGGGAAGTCCTGGTGCAACTGGAACAGGTTCGCTGCCTTGCCAGCGGCCACGGCCTCGCGCCCGGTGGCCTTGTCGATCGCCGAGACGATCAGGCCCTCGGCTGAGACGAGCACCGAGACGAGCTCGTTCTCCAGTCGCCAGCCACCGTCTTCCTCCGTGAGCGACACCGGCGCCGCCGTGGGCTCGGCGACGAAGGCCGCCCCGAGGGCGCGGCCGCGACCGACCGACGTCGGCTCGAACCGCAGCTCGCGGTCGCCTTCTCCGGCCAGCGAGCGACGGGCGGCCACCGAGATGTCCTCCGCGTCCGACAGCACGTCCGACAGCACCGCCACGGCCTCACGATGCACCCACGCGATGGACGTGCCCGGCAGGATGTCGTGGAACTCGTGCAGCAACACGGTCTGCCACAGCCGGTCGAACTCGGCCTGCGGATATTCGGCACCGGTGCGCACGGCATCGGTCGCGGCCCACAGCTCGGCCTCGATCAGCGCGTGCTCGGCCCAGCGGTGCAGCGCCTTCGTGGCGTGCTGGCTGGTGAGCGTGCCACGGTGCAGCTCGAGGTACAGCTCGCCGACCCAGACGGCGGGATGCGGCAGCTCGGCCTTGGCGGCGTCGAAGAAGACATCAGGATGCTCCCACACGACCTGCGCGCTGCCCTCGAGGTCGCGCAGGCGCTCGGCCTTGCCCGTCATCTCACGGGTCGTGCCGCCACCGCCGTCACCCCAGCCGACCGGGGCGATCGACCGCGAGCTGAGCCGGTTCTCCTTGAACTGGCGGGAGGCCTTCGCGACCTCCATGCCGCTCAACTGCGAGTTGTAGGTGTCCATCGACGGGAAGTGCGTGAACACCTGCGAGCCGTCGATGCCCTCCCACAGGAACGAGTGGTGCGGGAAGACGTTCTGCTGATTCCACGAGATCTTCTGCGTGAAGAACCACTCGAACCCGGCGCGGCGCATCAGCTGCGGCAGGGCGGGCGAGTACCCGAAGCTGTCCGGCAGCCAGACGCCCTTCGAGCGGATGCCGAACTCGCGCTCGAAGAACCGCTGCCCGTGCGAGAACTGCCGCACGAGCGACTCTCCCGTCGGCATCACGGTGTCGGACTCGACCCACATTCCACCCAGCGGCAGGAAGCGCCCGGCGGCGACCGCGGCCTTGACCCGCTCCCACACCTCGGGGCGGTGCTCCTTGATCCAGGCGTACTGCTGCGCGCTGGACATCCCGTACTGGAACTCCGGCTGCTCCTCGAGCAGCGCGGTCATCGACGAGGTGGTGCGCGCGACCTTGCGGATCGTCTCGCGCACGGGCCACAGCCACGCCGAGTCGATGTGCGCGTGGCCGACGGCCGAGATGCGGTGCGCGCTCGCCTCGGCGGGAGCGGCAAGCACGTCTGCGAGGCGGGCGCGGGCATCGGGAGCGGTCGCCACGATGTGCTGCAGATCGAGCACGTCGAGCGCGTCGTCCATGGCCTGCAGGATGCGCATGCGGCGCGGCGAGGTCGCCGGCAGCTCGGCCTGCAGCTCGAACAGCACCTCGAGGTCGAGCGACAGGTCGAAGACCTCCTGCTCGAACACGGCCAGGTCCATCCGCCGCGCGCGGTAGAGCGGCTCCTTCGACGAGGTGAGGATGTCGCCCTCCTGCGTGGGCAGGAAGGGGTGGTAGTCGAGCAGCACCGGGTTGGACGCCGCCTCGAGGTACAGCTCGACAGGTTCGTCGCCCTCCGCCGTCTCGGTGATCGGGACCCACTGGTTGCGCGGGTTGATGCTCTTCACCGGGATCGGAGCGGAACCGCCGCCGTCGGGCCGGTAGGCCAGGGCCTCACACTGGAAGCCGGTCATGTTGACGTCGAAGCCGAGGTCGATGAGCGCTTCGACACGACGACCCGCCCATTCCGCGGGCACCCGTCCGGTGAGCTTGAACCACGTCGTCCCCCACGCCGCCCCCCAGGGGGCGCCGACCGTACCGGGCGCGAAGTCGAGGGCGAGTCCTTCCGCCGGAGCGATCGGCTCGCCGGGAAGCTCGTGGATCTCGACGTCCAGCGGCACGGAAGCCGAGTGGATCGCCGGGCGGATGCGCTCTTCGAGGACGCGCTTGACGCGGCCGACGGTGAGCGAGGTGTCGTCATGCATGGGTGGGTCTCCGGGCTCGACGGTGGGTGGTCATGGGGTGAGGGTAGTGCTCGGCGCAGACGAGGTCGACGCTACCCGGCTGATCGCGCCGGGGTCGTTGCGACACCGAGCGCCGCGTCGATCTCGCAGAACTCGTCGTGCGAGAGCGCGCTCCCGCCGTTCCACGCACGCTCGGCCATCGCTCGCAACGGTCGGCGGATGCCTTCGGCGACCTCCTCCGGGGTCTGGGCAGCCGCATCGTCCGACCAGACCGAGAACGAGACCCCGACGAGCTGCGCCGGGTAGGGCGGCTCGATCTCCTGGCGGATCCCGCCCGGCAGCGCGGGGAACAGACCGGGATGCCAGTCGGCCTCCCAGATGCGCTGACTCGTCGGGTAGATGTAGCCCGCCTTCTCGCCGAGGACGTAGTAGAACAGCGCGTCGTGGAAGTTCACGAGCGGGTTGGCCGACTCGACAGTTGCGGCGAGCGGCCGCATCTCGGCGTGCCAGTTCGTCCACCACGTGAGCACGAGGTCCGGGTCGAGCGCGACCGCGTCGCTGCGGAGCATCCCGTCGTTCCACACCCGCGGAGCGAATCCCTTCGCGCGAAGGTGCGCGGCGATGTCGTTCACGAAGCCCGTCAGCAGGTCGAACCCGGTGCCGCTCGGGCCGTGGAGTTCTCCGGCGGCGGCCGCGAGCGCGGGATACTCGTCGATACGCGCGAAGTCGACGAACTCGTCGCCGCCGAGGTGCCACCGCGTGCTTCGCGGGAACAGCACGGCGACGTCGTCGATCAGGGCCCGGGCGAACGCGACCGCCTCGGGGCGGGTGATGTCGAGCGCATGGTCGGTCGGCAGCCCGCCGGCGGTCGGCAGGCGGTGCTCCGGATGCGCGGCGAGCGCGTGGCGCAGGTGTCCCGGCATGTCGAGCGAGGGCACGAGGTCGATGTGCAGGTCGGCGGCGGCGTCCGCGACCGCGGCGGCCTCGGCACGGGTGATGTGCGCCGTCGAGACGATCTCGGGGAAGGCCTCCGAGCCGATGCGGAAGCCCTCGTTCTCGGAGATGTGCCACTGGAACGTGGTGATGCCGACGTCGGCGAGCGCGTGCAGCAGGTCGATGATCCACGCGGCGGGGAAATGCTTGCGGGCGGCATCGAGGTGGAAGCCGCGTTCCGCGACCACCGGCTCCGACGACACGTGCCCGTGCGGCACCCGTCCCTGCGCTCGCAGGTTGTGCAGCAGCTGTCGCGTCGCCCGGAACGCCCCGGCGGCGGAGCCGGCGCGTACGTCGATGTCGATGCCGACCTCGATCTGGAAGGATTCGCCGGTCTGGCCGTCGCGCGACAGCCGGATGACCGGCCCTTCGCCGCGGGGGATGCCGAGGGCAGCGAGCTCGCCCGTCAACCGCATCGCCTCACGGGCGAGGGTCGGATCGTCGGCCGTGACCCTGACCGCGGAGGGCACCCACGCCTCGCCCGAAAGCCGCACGGTCGTCGGCTGGGGGATCGCGAGCCAGGGGCGGTGGCCGTCGCCGTCCTCGGTGTCGTACGTCGCGGTCACCCCTTGACGCTTCCCTCTTCGACGCCCTTGAAGAACTGCTTCTGCAGCACGGCGAACAGCAGGATGATCGGGACGAGGGCGATCATGGTCCCGGCCGCGATCACCCGGGGATTCGCGGCGAAGTTCGAGCTCAGATACTGCATGCCGACGGTGAGTGTGTAGTTCGCCGGATCGGACAGCACCACCAGCGGCCAGAGGAAGTCGTCCCACGCTCCGATGAACGCGAACAGGGCGACGACCGAGACCATGCCGCGGACGTTCGGCCACACGATGTGCCGGAGGCGTTGCATCGTGTTGGCGCCGTCGATCGTCGCGGCATCCAGCGTGTCCGGTGGGATCATGCGGCACGCGGCCATCATCAGCAGCACGTTGATCGCGGCGATCGCCCCGGGCAGGAACACGCCCCACAGGGTGTTCGCGAGGCCGAGGGACTTGACCGTGAGGTACTGGCTGGTCAGCGTGACCTCTCCGGGGAGCAGCAGTGTGGAGAAGAAGATCGCGAGGATGATCCACTTGCCGCGGAACTTCATGGTGCCCAGCGCATAGCCGCCGATCGTGGCGAAGACCACGTTGGTGAGCACGGTGCCGACGCCCACGAGCAGCGAGTGCCACGCGTAGTCGAGCACCGGGATCGTGCGGAACACCTCGGCGTAGTTGTCGAGCGTCGGCGCCTGCGGGATCAGCGAGGGCGGGAAGTCGTAGATGTTCTCGGTCGCTCCCTTGAACGACGTGGACATCTGCCACAGGAACGGGAACACCATGATGGCGAGCACACCGAGGAGGAGGGCGTACTTGCCGATCAGACCACCGAGCGACGGCTTCATGATGTCGGCGGATCCTCGCGTGCGGTACGGGCGATCGCGCCGCTCCCGAGGAGTGCTGTCCTGCGTGGTCATCGCGCGCGTCGTCATCGCATGGCCTCCTCGGCGGCGGCGAGCCTGGCGAGCTTCGCATCCTTGGCCGCACGTCGTCCCGCGAGGGCCTCCTTGATGGTGTCGCCGTTGTTCGCGATGCCGACGATCGCCAGGGGGATCAGCGTCAGCAGGAACAGCACGAGCGAGATGGCCGACGCGTAGCCGACCTGGCCGTTGAGCCCCTTGCCCATCGACTGGATGAGCATCACCATGCTCATGGCCTGACCTCCGGGGCCGCCGGAGCCGCCCGAGAGCACGTACAGCTCGGTGAACACGCGCATCGCGCCGACGCACACGAGCACCGACACCAGCATCATCGGACCGCGGACGCCGGGGACGGTGACCGACCAGAAGCGACGCCAGCGCCCGGCGCCGTCCATCGCGGCCGCCTCGTGCAGCTCACGACCGACGTTCCCGAGGGCGGCGAGGTACACGACCATGTAGTAGCCGAGCCCCTTCCACACGGTGAGCCCGATGGCGCAGCCGATCAGGAGCCACCGGTCGGAGAGGAACTCCACCGGTCGATCGATCAGCCCGAAGAAGCTCAGTGCCGAGTTGATCGTGCCGCTGCCGGAGAAGAGGAACTCCCACACGATCGCGACGACGACCGCCGAGGCGATGACCGGGAAGTAGAAGGTCGTGCGGAAGAACCCGATCGCCGGGATCTTGCTGTGCACGAGGAGCGCGAGCAGCAGCGGCAGGAAGGTGAGCAGCGGCACGCACACCACCACGTAGACCAGCGACGTCGTCAGCGCGTAGCTGAACCGGTCGTCGCTGAGCATCTTCGAGAAGTTGTCGAGCCCGACGAACTGGGCGGGACGAAGGGGGCGGGCGTCCGTGAACGCGAGGACGATCGTGTTCAGGAACGGCCAGAGGGCGAACACGAACACCCAGATCACGCCGGGCAGTACGAGCAGGTACGGCGTGTACCAGCGCTGTCGTCTCATGAGGCATCCACCCCCTTCATCTCCGCGTCGCCGGCTCAGCCGACGACGTTCTGCTCCGCGTACTCGACGGCCTTGTCCAGTGCCTCCTGGGCCGAGATGTCGCCCTTGACCGCGAGCGCGATCTGCTGCTTGGCGTAGGTCTCCATGGCTTCGGTGAACTGCGGGGCGCCGAGCATCCTGGCGTCGTTCATCTGCGAGGCGGCGAGGTCGTTGGCCGTGGCCTGCATCTCGTTCTGGGCGGTCTCCGCGAAGACCGAGGGATCTTCGTTCGCGGCCTTGGTACCGGGGAAGAAGCCGGTGGCGAGCTTCACGAACTCGATCTGGTTGTCGGTGTTGGTCAGGAACTCGGCGAAGGCCAGCGCGGTGGCGGCGTTGTCGGAGGTGGCCGAGACGCTGATGCCCTGCACGAACAGCGGCGGGTTGCCGAAGCCGTTGGTCACGTCGACGTCGGGGAGCAGCGTCGGCGCGTTGACCGCGATGTCCTTGTCGATGTAGTTGGGCCCGGCGGTCGCCCAGGCGACGGTGCCCTTGTTGAAGTTGTTGATGTTGGCGTTGGCGGTGCCGGCGTTCTGCAGCGCCTCGGGCGAGATGGCCCCTGCCTTGTAGAGCTCGGCGTAGCGCTCGACGATCGCGACGGCCTCAGGAGTGTTGAACACGAACTTCCCGTCCTTGTACACGTCCTGCGTACCGCCGCCGTCGGACACCATGGTCTGGAGCGATTTAGGACTCGGCACGTCGGAGATGGTCTGGATGCCGGCGGCGGCGAGCTGCTCGGCCGCATCCATCGTCTCCTCGAAGGTCTGCGGCGTCTCGGTGACCCCGCCCTGCGCGAGCAGTGCCTTGTTCCAGTAGTTGAGCTCGGTGCCGAGGTACCACGGGAACCCGAAGGAGCCGTCGATGCCGTCGTACGTGTAGGCCTCGACGCCGCCGTCGACATAGTCGCCGATGACCTTCGAGGCGCTGCCGAGGTCGAGCAGCTGGTCTGCAGAGGCGAGCGAATAGGCGTACTCGGGTGGGAGGTTGATGACGTCGGGCAGCTCGCCGGACTCGGCCTGCTGCAGGATCTTGTCCTCGTACCCGTCGGCGGGCTGGTCGATCCACTTCACCGTGGTGCCGGGGTTCTCCTCTTCGAACGCGTCGATGACGCCCTCGAAGTAGGGCGTGAACTTGTCGTTCTTGAGCGACCAGGTCTGGAACGAGATCTCTCCCCCGACCTCCCCGTCCGCGGCGGATCCGCCGGAGGTCGAGGCTCCGCCCGTGCAGGCGGTGAGCGCGAATGCTGTGGCCACCGCGATGCCTGCGGCGACACTGGTGCGGATCTTCATGGACATTCTCCTTCGAAGTGATCCAGGCTGCGGCGTCTCGTTCGAGTCGCTGTGACAACCCCTACTAAAACGATATAGTGACCATAGCATGCCATAACGGCGCTCCCGGGGTCCAGCCCCGTCGGACGCCGCTCCCCCACCGTCGGTCCCGGAAAGGACAGCGATGACCATCTCCGCCGCCCCGCTGCGCTTCGGCGCCAACTACACCCCGCGCTCCCAGTGGATGCACGCGTGGATGTCGCTGGATCTCGACGAGGTGCGCCGTGATTTCGCCGCCCTCGCCGACCTCGGTCTCGACCACCTGCGGATCTTCCCGCTGTGGACGGTCCTCCAGCCGAACCGCACGCTGATCCGCGAAGAGGCCGTCGACGACGTGCGGGCCGTGGTCGATGTCGCCGCCGAGTTCGGGCTCGACGCGAGCGTCGATGTGATCCAGGGCCACCTCTCGAGCTTCGACTTCATCCCCTCGTGGCTGTTCACGTGGCACGACAAGAACATGTTCACGCACCCCGACGCGCTCAGCGGTCAGGCGGACCTCGTGACCCGACTCGGCGAACGGCTCGGTGGCGCCTCCAACTTCCTGGGCTTCACGCTCGGCAACGAGACCAACCAGTTCTCGGCGCAGACGCACCCCTCTCCGTGGCCGGTCAGCGAGGCAGAGGCCGCGAACTGGATCACGACGCTGCTGGATGCCGCGCAGGCGTCCGCCCCCGCGCAGCAGCATGTGCACAGCGAGTACGACGCCGCCTGGTACATGGACGGCCACGGCTTCACCCCTGCTCTCGCCTCGCGCCTGGGCGACATCACGACCGTGCACTCCTGGATCTTCAACGGCACCGCCCAGAGGTACGGCGGCCGCTCCGTGGCGTCCGACCGGCATGCCGAGTACATGATCGAGCTCGCGCGCGGCTTCGCCACCGATCCCGCGAAGCCCATCTGGCTGCAGGAGGTCGGCGCCCCGTCGAACTGCCTGACGCCCGAGCAGACGCCCGACTTCCTCGAGGCGACGCTGCGGTCGGTCGCCCGCACCGAGAACCTGTGGGGCGTGACCTGGTGGTGCTCGCACGACGTGAGCCGCAGCCTCGCCGACTTCCCCGAGCTGGAGTACACGCTCGGCCTGGTCGATCAGGACGGCGCCGCCAAACCGATCGGCCGTCGCTTCGCCGAGCTCATCCCCGAGCTGCGCGAGCGCAGACCCGCCCCCGC
>NZ_PCOY01000022.1 GCF_002979475.1 Microbacterium sp. MYb62
GCGGACAGACCTCCTCCAGCACGGGTGGACGGACCGGAGGATCACCGCTGCGGTGCGGGAGGGAGGAAGGGTCGGCGGGCGGGGTTAGGGTCGAAGGGTGACCCCGGAACTCTCTGCACGCATCGTCGCGGACTCCCGCGACCGCGTCGCATGGTTGCGAGCGCGCTCGCGCGGGATCACCGCCACCGACGTCGCAGGACTCACCTCCGAGCGCTCGATCGCCCGGGCGGCGGACTCGAAACTCGGCGGCGGACCCCGATTCGGCGGCAACGCGTACACCGATCACGGGCGGCGGCGCGAGCCCGAGATCGCAGCCTGGGTTGCGGCGACACACGGCATCCTCCCCTCCTCCGCCCTGTTCCGGGCCGAGGTCGAACACCGCCACCTCGCCACCCCCGACGGCATCGCGGTGGACCCCGACGGGCGCGTGAAGCTCGCCGAGATCAAGACCACGAACAAGGCGTTCCGCGGCATCCCTCGCACGTACCTCCGTCAGGTGTGGTGGCAGCAGCACGTGCTCGGCGCCGAGCGGACGCTGTTCGTGTGGGAGGAGCACGTCGACTTCGCCCCGATCCACGATGAACCGCGCTGCGTGTGGATCGACCGCGACGACCGCGAGATCGCGAAGCTCGTCGGACTCGCCACCGACCTCATCGACGAGCTGTACCGACGCACCACCGGTCAGCAGATCCCGAGCAAGGTGATGGATGCCGCGGCCAGCCGCCGCGAGCAGCTCCGCGAACGCGACGCCTTCCGCGCGCTGGCACTCGCCGACTGACACGCCGCCGAGGCGGCGGCACTCCTCAGGTGCAGGTGTTGTTGCCGCCGAGCCCCAGGAGCCCGCCGACCGACAACGAGCGCGTCGCCGCCGGAGACACCCACGATGTTCCGGAGTAGACGGTCTCGACCTTCACCGCGTTGGTCGATCCGAGGAGACTCCCCAACAGGGTGTTCAGCAAACCCGAGCTGATGGTGGACGTGTAGGTGTACGGACCCGACCCGCTCTGCGTGACATTGGTGTTGTCCACGACGACGTTGTTGATGGAGAATCGCTGCTGCGCTTTCAGATAGGGCGACGTCCAGCTGATCGTGAAGCCGGTGAACGTCCCCAGGAAGCTCGTCACCGTGCAGGAGGTGACCACGGGGCTCGCCAGCGTCGACGCGGTGAAGGACCCCGCGGCGTACTCGCTGTCGGTGAAGGCGGCGTCGGTCATCTGCACGGCGGGCGATGTCGCGATTCCGACGAGCACCGCGAGACCGACCGCACCGGCGAGGATGCGTGCACGCGCGTGACGCCTCATCTCGCACCCTCCGCCGTGGACCCCGCACGTCGGCGACGGAGGAGCACCAGCGCCGTTCCCCCGACGACGAGCACGGTCCCGGCACCGACCGCCCAGGGCACGCCGAGCGGTGACCCCGTCGTCGCGAGCCCGCCGTCCGACCCGACGGACACGCTCTCCCCCGCACCCTGCGCGAGCACGCGGACGTCGGTACTGCCGGTCCCGTCCGCCGGATCCAGGAAGATGGCGAGCCGGAGGTGCGCCGTCTCGGTGTCGGCGATCTGCGTCAGAGGGATCTCCTCCCCGTCGCGCGGGATGCTCCAGCCCGTGCGCAGTTCGGTCGCACCCCCAGGGCACCCGCCGGCTGTCCAGGCCTGACGGCACATCGAGACATCGAGGAGCAGCTGCGCATCACCCGTCGCGCTGACCGCGATCTGCACGACTCCCGGATCCGGCGCGTCCGCGCTCACCGCGACATCCCACTCGACGGGCTGCCCTGGAAGCAGGCTGCCGGCCGCCGCCCAGTCCGCGACGGAGACGAGGCGCAGAACCGCCCCTTGGATGACCTGAGTCGTCGGCGCCGCCCACACGGCTGACGGCATCGCGACCGCGACGGCCGCGAGAAGCAGGGCGGCGAGCGCGCGTCTCATGGCCCGGTCCCCTCGACATCGTGTCCGGAGCGGCGCTGCCCGCGTGGCCAGAAGGCCCAGACGACCAGCGCCGTGGCCGCAATGGTCAGCGATCCGAGAACCACCGGGTTGCCCATGCCTGCGACGATCATGGCGATGCCGGGGATGGAGAACAGCACGGTCCGTACAGATGACACCGGGTACGGGAACGGGTCGTCCGCGGCGTTCGCATCGCCGCGCATAGTGATGATGCGCTCGTCCGCTCTCGTGCCGGCGGCGATCGTGGTGACTCGGTGGGTGACCGGCAGCTCTCCCTCACGGTCGACCGTCACGATGTCGCCGACCTCGATCTCGCTGGCGGGGACACGCTGCACCACGGCGACGGAGCCCGCAGGGATCGTCGGCGACATCGAGCCCGTGCGAAACATGATGAGCGTGATCTGCGCGGTGACGGCGAGCACGACGAGCAGGATGCAGACCGCGCCGGCCGCGGCGGCGAGCCAGAGCAGTGCGTCGCCGATGATCCGTCCCGGTCGAAACCGCGCACGCGCGGGGACGGCGACCGGGTGCCGATCGATCGCGTCCGACGCCGAGCCCGTTTCCCGTAGGCTCCGCCGTGTCGCCGGGGTCGTCATCTCGTCCTCCTCCCTGCCGTCCGCTCCTGTTACGACGATGTCCCCTGGATCTGCCAGGTCTGCGTCATCGTCAGCCCCTGCGCGGCGTTGGGTGCCGTCGTCGGGAGTGTGACCGCGAAGCAGTAGTTGACCTGCGCCCCGCCGTTCGCCGTCACGACCTGCGTCGCCGAACCGCCCGCCGTCAGCGCGGATCCGTCTGCGACGACCGCGGTGCCCGCCCCGTAGGTGGTCGCATTGCAGGTGGTGCCGGCGATCGTGCGGACGCCATACGTCAGATACGTCGCGAGACCCGTACCCCCGGGCGTTCCCGCACTCAGCTGCAGTGTCCCCGCGACCGAGGGGTTGGCGGTCTTCACACTGAACAGCGCATACGTGGAGTTCCCCGGCGCCATGGCGGTGGGGGCGAGCTGGAAGTTCAACGCAGCGGCGGCTCCCGTCGTCGCGTGGCTCGAGAACGTCGTCCCGTCGGTGGCGCCGACGATGTCGAACCTGCCGGCGGTGAAGTTCGCGGATCCGAACTCGGAATCGTTCCACGCGGCGAGGGTCGCCGCCATGCCGATGCCGAACACGAGCCCGCCCGCGAGGACGGCTCTCAGCCGACGGGAGCGCAGCCGCCGCCTCTCCCGCGCTTCGCTGCGGGTGACCATCGCATGCTCAGTTCGTCGACGTCGCCGTGAACTTCCACGTGGCGTTGGTCACTAGGCTCGGTTCGAGCGCGGCGTCCGCCGTCACCTTGAAGCACAGCTGCACGGCCGTGCCCGGATCGGTCGCCGTCGCCCCGGCCGTGAGCGGCACCGTGGTCACACCGGTCTGCGCTTCGAGTGTCGTGCCGGTGGCGATCGGCGTCCCCGTCGCCGACGCCGCGTCGCAGGTCGCGCCCGGTGCGAGCTGGTAGATCGAGTAGGAGAGGTGCTCGGAGTTCGAGCTCGCCGCGGGGTCGGCGGTCGCGCCGTCGGCGACGAGGTCCGCCCCGCTCGTGGTGCCGACGCCGAGGCGCACCCAGAACCCCGCGTACACGGAGCTCGTCGGCGACATGTTGCCCACGAGGCCCGCCGGCAGGGTGAAGGCGAGCGTCGCCGCGGTGCCGGCGGAGTCGTGGTCGGCGTAGGCGCTGCCGTCGGTCGATCCCTCCAGGTTGAACGCCCCGGCGGTGAACGTGCCGTTCGCGAACTCGGAATCGTTCCAGACGGCGAGTGTCACCGCGGTACCGACACCGAGCACGAGCCCGCCCGCCAGTACCGCCAGGATCTTGCGCTGGGTTGCCTTGGTTGCCATGTCGCTTCCCCCTCAGGAATTCGTGAACCACGGGAATGCCTGTGCTCCAGTCGCCCCTCAACGACCCGCATCCGCGCGTTTGCGCCATCCTCTCCTTGCCCCACCCGCAGAACAAGGCGATTTCGCGCAGGACATTCGCTCATCCCGCGCAGACCCGAAACCTCTCCTGAAATCGTTGACGTATATCAACGACCGGAGTATAGTTGACGCAGTTCAACCATCTTGCGCGCGCCAGAGCTGTCGCAGCATCTCCACACACTCTGCGAAAGGTCACGCATGACCACGGATTCCCCCGTCAAGATGACGCATCGCCAGGTGCTCGAAGCCCTCACCGGCCTCCTGCTCGGCATGTTCGTCTCGATGATCGCCACCACGGTGGTCTCCACCTCGATGCCCGTCATCGTGCACGACCTCGGTGGCGACCAGGCCGCCTACACCTGGGTCATCACCGCGACCCTCCTCACCACGGCGATCTCCACCCCGATCTGGGGCAAGCTCGCCGACCTGTTCAACCGCAAGCTGCTGATCCAGATCGCGATCGTGATCTTCGTGGGGGCTACGGCCGCGGCAGGTTTCGCGCAGGACACGAACACTCTCATCGCCTTCCGCGCCATCCAGGGCATCGGCGGCGGCGGGCTCGCCGCCCTCAGCCAGGTCATCATGGCCGACATCATCAGCCCGCGTGAGCGCGGCCGCTACATGGGCCTGTTCGGCGCCGTGATGGCCGTCGCCACCGTGGGCGGTCCGCTGCTCGGCGGATGGATCACCGACGTCGCGAACTGGCGCTGGAACTTCTTCGTCGCGCTCCCCTTCGCCGTGGCCGCACTGATCATCCTGCAGAAGACACTGCACATCAGCACCGAGCGCACCCGAAAGGTCTCGATCGACTACGTCGGCATCGTGCTGCTGTCCGCCGCCGTCTCGCTGATCCTCATCTGGATCACCAACGCCGGCTCCGCCTTCGACTGGTGGAGCACCGAGACGGTGCTCATGGTGGGCGGCGCGATCGTCTCGGCCATCGCCTTCGTCATCGTCGAGCTCAAGGTGCGCGAGCCGCTCATCCCGCTCACGCTCTTCCGCGGCCGCACATTCACACTGTCGGTGCTCGCCTCCATCTCCATCGGCGTCGCGATGTTCGGCACCTCGGTGTACCTCGCTCAGTACATGCAGCTCTCCCGCGGCGCCACGCCGACCGAGGCCGGGCTCATGACGCTGCCGATGATGGCCGGTCTGCTGATCTCTTCCATGGTCATCGGCCAGCTCGTCACCCGCTTCGGCAAGTGGAAGGGCTACCTGATCCTCGGCTCCGTGCTGCTGATCGCCGGTTCCGTGATGCTGTCGACGCTGCACTACGACACGAACTTCGTCCTGGTCTCGATCTACATGTTCGTGATGGGCGCCGGCGTCGGCATGACGATGCAGAACCTCGTGCTCATCGTGCAGAACGTCGCGAAGCCCAGCGAGATGGGTGTCGCGAGCTCGGGCGTGACCTTCTTCCGGAGCCTGGGTGGCACGGTCGGCGTCTCGGTCATGGGCGCCGTGCTCGCGAACAGCCTCACCGGGCTGTTCAGCGACGGCAAGGAACGCATCGGCGCCGCGATCGCGCAGCTCGGCGACAAGGGCGCCGAGGTCGCCGCGCAGCTCTCCAGCGGCACCTTGCCCGAGGTCCGGCTCCTCCCGGAGCCCGTGCGCTCGATCATCGAGGACTTCTACGCGCAGGCGATCTCCCACGCGTTCCTGATCGGCATCCCGCTGGCCGTGATCAGCCTCATCGCGATCCTGTTCCTGCCGAACCGCCCGCTCACGACGATGACGACGAGCGAACGCGCCCAGGCGGATGCTGCCGAGAAGAAGTCCGTCGACGGCACGGTGGACGATGCCGCCGACGTCGCGATCGCCGATGCGACGGCGATGTCGGGAGCGCCGACGACCGGCGCCGTGGCGGTGCCCGAACGTACGGGAGACCACGGCGATACGGCATCCGATGTCCGACGCTGACCACGTCACCGACACCCCGGAGGCGCGGGCCGCGGCGGTCCGCGCCCTCGAGGCGGAGTTCGGCGAGCTGATCACGCACTTCCGTCGCGTGATCACGGAGAACGCGAATCGAGTGAGCCCCGGCCTGCTCCCCGGCGCCTACAAGATCTTCACCACGATCGCGCGCTGCGAACGCGTGACGGTGTCGACCCTGTCCGAGCGGATGCTCATGGACAAGGGCCAGGTCAGCCGCACGGTGCGCGAGCTGGAGGACCTCGGGCTGATCGGACGTTCGCCCGACCCCTCCGATGGCCGCTCGTTCCTGCTGCAGCTCACCCCACAGGGCGAGGAGCGGCTCGCTGCGGCCAGACTGCCGCAGGAAGGCCGACTGCTTCGCACGCTCGAGGACTGGAGCCTCACCGACATCGGGAGCCTCACCCGGCTTCTGCACGCCCTCGCTTCCGGCGTGACGCCGGGTGCGAACGCGGACGACTGACCGACGCGCCGAGCACACGACGCGCCTCGGCGGCGATCTCCCCGGCGATCGTGTCGAGCAGCTCGGACCGCAGATTCCACTGCTGCCAGAAGAGCTGCACGCGAAGGGCCGGTCCGCCCAGGGGGACCAGGCCGGGCGCCTCCTGCAGCAGCGGCACCATGCCCCACCCGAGCCCGTGCCCGACGGCGAGGGCGTAGTCGTGCGATGCCGGGACGTAGTGGCGCGGCACTCCTTCCTGCCCGACGGCCATCGCTCGGAGCCACTCGTGCTGCAGAGTGTCCCTTCGATCGAAGTCGACGAACGGCGCCGCAGCCAGGGCGGTCGCGGTCACCCCGTCCGCGAACCAGCGCTGCACGAATCCCGGCTCGGCCATCGCCCGGTACTCGAGCACGCCCAGAGGAGACACCGAGCATCCGGAGACCGGCGCCTCCTCGCTCGTGACGGCCGCCATCACGGTGCCGGACTCCAGCAGACGCGCGGTGAAGTTCTGATCGTCGCGGTGCAGGTCGAAGTCGACGTCGTGGCGAGCCGAGAGCCGTGCGAGAGGGGCCAGGAACCACGTCGCCATCGAGTCGGCGTTCACCGCGAGGGGGATGCTGATGCGACGCGTGGCCCCGGCGTCATCGATCCCCACACCGACGAGCGCATCGTGTTCGAGAAGGGCGACCTGCCTCGCCAGACGCACGACCGCTTCTCCCGCTTCCGTCAACCGCGCGGGCTTCGTGCGCACCACCAGGATGCGACCGAGTTGCTGCTCGAGTGTCTTCAGCCGCTGACTCACCGCGGAGGGAGTGATCTGCAACCGCTTCGAGGCGGCGTCCAGCGTCCCCTCGTCGATGATCGCGGCGAGAGTCGTCGCCAGCTCCGGATCGATGCGCACATTAGCGATCCTAATGTCCCGGTAGGAATCTTCGCTTCCTTTCATCTTCTCCCATTCCTAAGCTGAATCCATGCTCACCGTTCTCGCCGGCCTCGGACTCGGCCTCTCCCTCATCGTCGCGATCGGCGCGCAGAACGTCTTCGTGCTGCGTCAGGGGATCCGTCGGGAGCACGTCCTCGCCGTCGTGATCATCTGCGCGCTCTCCGACGCGGCGCTGATCGCCGCGGGCGTCGCCGGGCTCGGCTTCGTCCTCTCCGCCGCGCCTTGGCTGGTGGTCGTCGCCCGCTGGGCAGGGGCGCTGTTCCTGTTGACCTACGGCATCCTGGCAGCGCGACGGGCATGGCGCGGTGGTAAGGAGCTCGACGTCGACACCGCAGACTCCCCCGGCTCGGGATCCATCGCCGCGGAGACCTCTACCACCACCCGGACCCGCACACGTCTGGCGCCCGTGATCCTGACCACGCTCGCGCTCACCTGGCTCAACCCACACGTGTACCTCGACACCGTGCTGATGCTCGGCTCGATCGCAGCCACCCACGGCGACGAGCGCTGGCTCTTCGCGGGCGGGGCCATCGCCGCCAGCCTCCTGTGGTTCACAGCGCTCGGGTTCGGCGCCCGCTACCTGGGCCGTTGGCTACGCACACCGCGGTCGTGGCGCATCCTCGACGCCGTGATCGCCGTGGTGATGATCGCGATCGCGATCAGCCTGGTCGCGCCGGTCCTGGGGGCCTGACGGCGTCAAGCCCCGTCGATCTGGGAGAGCCGGGCGCGGACGAGAGCTTCGAGCACATCGCTCGGGATCGGATGCTCAGGCTGGAACCGGATCGTCCCCTTGTCGACGCTGACACCGGGATGCCGCTCCAGGAGGCCGGCGACCGCGGAGACCGCATCCGGGCTGAACGGGTAGATGCCGATGTGCTTCTTGGCGCGCATCACCGAGAGGAGTGCCTTGCCGCCGTGCACGAGCGCGGGCATCCCATAGCCCTTGCCCTGCTCCGCGTCAGGCACCTCCTGACGCGCGACCGCGTAGACCCGGTCGATCGCCGCACGATCCGCCGGAGTGAGCCCTGACAGGTAGTCGTCGATGGTTCCCACGAGGGCATCCTGCCACCGATCCGCACGCAAGGCGAGGAGGGAGCAGGATCAGGCGCCGTCGAGCGGTCGCATGATGCGCGTGAGGAACCGCTGCGTGCGCTCATGCTTCGGCGCGCTGAAGAGCTCGGCCGGCGGCCCCTGTTCCACGACCACCCCGCCGTCCATGAACAGCACGTGGTCGGCCGCCTCTCGCGCGAAGCTCAGCTCGTGGGTCACGACCGCCATCGTCCAGTTCTCGTCCGCGAGTTCCTTGATCACGAGGAGCACCTCGCCCACCAGCTCGGGGTCGAGCGCGCTGGTCGGCTCATCGAACAGCAGCAGATCGGGCTTGAGGGCGAGCGCCCGCACGATACCCACACGCTGCTGCTGGCCCCCCGAGAGCTGATGAGGACGCGCGTGCGCCTTGTCCCCCAGGCCGACCCGGTCGAGCAGCGCGAGCGCCTCGGACACGACCTCGTTCTTCGGACGCCCCTGCACCCGCCACGGGCCCTCGATCACGTTCTCGAGGACCGTCAGATGAGGAAACAGGTTGTGGTGCTGGAACACCATCGCTGAGCGGTCACGGAGCGCGAGGCGCTTCTGCTTCTGCACCCGGGCCGAGGGCTTCGCCTCCGGGGCGAAGTCGAGGTCGGGCCCGCCGGCGACCACGATCGTCCCGGCATCCGGTGTCTCGAGGCCGTTGAGCGCGCGCAGCACCGTGGTCTTGCCGGAACCGCTGGGGCCGATGAGCACGACGACCTCGCCCCGGTGCAGCGTCAGGTCGATGCCGCGGAGGACCTCGTTGTCACCGAAGCTCTTGCGCAGCCCGCGGGCGGTGAGAAGTGCGTCGGAGGTGTTGTCAGTGGGCGACACGACTGTCGAGCCTCCTCTCGAGGGCGCTCTGGCCGAACGACAGCACCAGGCAGAACACCCAGTAGACCAGTGCTGCGGCGAGATAGACGACCATGAACTCGAGCGTCGTCGCCGCGATCTGCTGCGCCACCTTGAACAGCTCCGTCACCAGGATCAGCGAGGTGAGGGACGTGTCCTTGACGAGCGAGATGAATGTGTTCGACAGCGGAGGCACCGACACGCGCGCCGCCTGCGGCAGGATGATGCGGGTGAGCGTGCGGGTGCGGTTCATGCCGACCGTGTACGCCGCCTCCCACTGCCCCTTCGAGACCGAGAGGATCGCCGCACGCACGACCTCGGCGCCGTAGCCGCCGACGTTGAGCGACAGGGCGATGATCGCACTCGGCCATGGGTCGAGCGTGATCCCGATCGACGGCATGCCGTAGAAGATCACGAACAGCTGCACGAGCATCGGCGTGCCGCGGATCACCGAGATGTAGAACCGTGCGACGCCCGACACGACCGGGTGCACCGATATCCGCATCAGCGCGACGCCCACCGCGATGACGAGCCCCAGGACGAACGAGAGCAGCGCCAGAGGCACCGTCGCCGTCAGACCCGCCCAGGCGATCGGCCCGAGCGAATCGAAGAACAGCTGCCAGGGGCTCTCCATCGACTACTTCGTGACGTCTTCGCCGAAGTACTTCTCGCTGATCTCCGCGAGAGTCCCGTCGGCGCGGAGCTCCTCGAGCGCGCCGTCGACAGCGTCGACGAGCGCTTCCTTGTCCTTCGTGAACACGAAGGCCTGCTCGCCCGCCTCATCGGTCTCTGCCGCGATCTTGAGCCCGGTCGGGCTGTTGGTTGTCTCGTAGTCGAGGAAGGTCAGCTTGTCGTTCACGGTCGCATCCACGCGTCCCTGACGCAGCAGCTCGACGGCCTGCGCCCAGCCCTCGACCGCCTCGACCTTCGCGCCGGATTCGGTCGCCAGCTCGTACCAGTTGCTCGTGAGCGACTGCGCGGTGGTCTTGCCGTCGAGGTCGTCGAACGACGAGATCGAGTCGTCGTCTTCGGCGACGACGATCACGCCGGGCGAGACCGTGTACGGCGTGCTGAAGAGGTACTTCTCTTCGCGCTCGTCGTTGATCGACACCTGGTTCGCGATGACGTCGAAGCGCCCGGCATCGAGTCCGGCGAAGATCGCATCCCACTGCGTCTCCTGGAACTTCACCTCGAGGCCCAGCTTGTCGGCCACCGCCTGGATGATCTCGACGTCGAAGCCGGTGAGGTCACCCGAGCCGCCGTCGCCGTGGAAGCTGAAGGGACGGTAGGTTCCCTCGGTCGCGACCGTGAGCGTTCCGTCCTGCACGAGACCGAAGTCGGAGCTCCCGCCGGTGTCCGAGGTGCTCGCGGGTGTGCTCGATCCGCTGCAGGCCGTGAGCGCTGCAGCGGCGACGACGAGTGCGGTGACGGCGATGAGACGACGGGACATGAACCCTCCTGGGGTGTGAAGCGCGGTGCGAGTTTACGCGACCGTCGCGGGAACTCACCCACAGTACGCGGGGCGCGGCGGTTCGCCGCATCCGATGACGTTTCGTTTCGCGACGCCTCGGAGAACGCAGAAACGCCCCCGGGCGGACCGGGGGCGTTTCGGGAGTCAGACTCAGATGGCGTTGACGTCCAGCGGGATGCCGGGGCCGAACGTGGTCGACACCGCACCCTTCTGGATGTAGCGGCCCTTCGAGCTCGACGGCTTGAGGCGGACGATCTCCTCGAGCGCTGCGCCGATGTTCTCGTCGAGCTGCTCTGCGGTGAAGGATGCCTTGCCGACGACGAAGTGCACGTTGGCGTGCTTGTCGACGCGGAACTCGATCTTTCCGCCCTTGATCTCCTCGACGGCCTTGGCCGGGTTCGGGGTCACGGTGCCGGTCTTCGGGTTCGGCATCAGACCACGCGGTCCGAGCACCTTTCCGAGACGACCGACCTGGCCCATGAGCTCCGGGGTGGAGACGGCGGCATCGAAGTTGGTCCAGCCATCGGCGACCTTCTGGATGAGCTCGGCGCCGCCGACCTCATCTGCACCTGCGGCGATCGCTGCCTCGGCCGCGGGGCCGGTGGCGAAGACGATGACGCGGGCGGTCTTACCGGTGCCGTGGGGCAGGATGACGGTGCCGCGCACCATCTGGTCCGCCTTGCGGGGATCGACGGCGAGCTTCAGCGCGACCTCGACGGTCGAGTCGAACTTCGAGGAGCCGGTCTCCTTCGCGAGGGCGACGGCCTCGGTCGGGGTGTAGAAACGGTCTGCCTCGATCTTCTCGGCGGCAGCCTTGTAAGCCTTGGACTTGGTAGCCATGATTATTCTCCTCAGCCCTCGACCGTGATGCCCATGGAACGGGCGGTGCCGGCGATGATCTTCGAGGCGGCCTCGATGTCGTTCGCGTTCAGGTCGGCCTGCTTGGTCTCGGCGATCTGGCGGACCTGGTCCTTGGTGATCTTCGCGACCTTGACGGTGTGCGGGGTCGCGGAACCCTTGGGGACGCCCGCGGCCTTCTTGATGAGCTCCGCCGCCGGCGGGGTCTTCAGGACGAACGTGAAGCTGCGGTCCTCGTAGACGGTGATCTCGACGGGGATGACGTTGCCGCGCTGCGACTCGGTCGCGGCGTTGTACGCCTTGCAGAACTCCATGATGTTGACGCCATGCTGACCGAGCGCGGGGCCGATCGGCGGCGCCGGGTTAGCTGCACCGGCGTTGATCTGAAGCTTGATCAGGCCGGTCACCTTCTTCTTCGGTGCCATTCTCTTTCCTTTCATCGAATCGGATGCCGGAGCATCCGCTTCTCCCACGGATCCGGCGTTTCCGGAACGTGGTCGTCTCTGCGCACGCCGAAGCGCCGCACAAACCACACAAGTCTACCCGATCAGGAGGACTCCTGCGGACCGTGCCCGGCGTCGCGGTACCGGGACACGATCCGCTCACCGAGCTGCCGGAGGGCGACGCGCACGGCGGCAGGTTCGATGACCTCCGCCGCCCCCGTCCACCCGGCGAGCTGCTCGGCGAGGGCGTCGACGCGGTGCGCGCTGATCTCCATCCGCACGCGCCCCTCGCCGTCCGGCGCATCCGCGAGCATCCGGGCCTGCACACCGAACCGATCGCGCAGCGCCTTCACCGCCCAGGGTTCGACACCGACCACGGCCCGCACCGACCCTCGCATCTCCTCGACGCGCTCCACCATCTCCGACCACACCCGCGAGTGGTCGAAGCCCGCCGCGACCGAACCACGGGACGACAGCACGCGGACGTCGAGGATCCGATCCGCTCGATACGTGCGCAGCGCGGCCCCGTCGGCCACATCCGTCTCCGCGATCACGGGTGCGGCGATCAGGTACCAGCGCGCCCCTCGGCTGCCGACCATCACCGGCACCGCCTCGAATGCGGCCCCGGCGGACGCACCGTCGTAACGCAGCTCGACCCGGAAGCCGCCCGCGATCGCCCGCTGCAGCTCCGCGACCGCGGGCGGCACCGCGTCGGTCTCCGTCGCCCCCCAGGGGGCCTCGCGCACCGTCGTGGCGGCGACACGCTGCGCCCCCTCCCGGAACGGCTCGGGCACCGCGCGGATGAGCTTGCGTATCGCGGCGATCCGCTCGGGGGTCGCCGCGCCGCTCTGACTCAGCGCCACGAGCAGCGAGCTCACCTCGCCCTGTGTGAGCCCGGTGAGGTCGGTGCGCGCGCCGCCGATGAGCCTCCATCCCCCACCCCTGCCCCGGCTCGGATAGATCGGCACGCCCGACATCGCCAGCGCCTCGAGATCGCGGCGCGCAGTCGGCACCGAGACCTCGAGCTCGGCGGCGAGCTCGGCGGCCGTGATGTGCGCTCTGCCCTGCAGCAGCAGAAGCGCCTGGATGAGGCGGTCGGCGCGGATCGGAATCTCTTTTCTGAAGTGATCAGTAGGTGATCACTTCACCCGAAAGCATAGAAGAAACACCCCCACACAGAAGGAGAATCCGATGTTCCGTGGTCTCGCCAATCTCAACCTCGTCGCCGAGGACATGCCCGCCGCCGTCGCCTGGTACACCGCCGTCTTCGACTCGCCTCCCTACTTCACCCGTCCGGAGCAGGGACCGACGCAGTACGCGGAGTGGCGGTTCGGCGACGACGAGGACGAGTTCGCCCTGATGGATGCCCGCTTCCGCCCCGCGCTGGCGCAGCCCGGTGGCGCACTCGTGAGCATGCACGTCGACGACATCCGCGCCGAGGTAGCCAGGCTCCTCGATCTCGGCGCCACCGCGTTCGACCCGATCACGCAGCGCGGGGAGGGCTGGTGGTCGGCGTCGGTCAGCGATCCGTTCGGCAACCTGCTCGGACTCATCCAGAGCCCGCATTGGGCCGCACAGCACGCCGGGTGATCGTCTCGCATCGCTCCGCCCCCACTCCGGTCGCGATTGCGGCCGCCCAAAGCACGATTGAGCGACACCAAGTGCGACCGGAACCGAATCGACGCACGACGCCGGCACAACGCGAGAACGGCCGCCCCGAAAGGGGCGGCCGTTCTCGTGAGATATGTGTCAGACCATCTTGGTGACCTGGTCGAACGACAGCTCGACCGGGGTCTCACGCTCGAAGAGCGAGACGAGGACCGTGAGCTTGCCGCTCTCGGGCTTGATCTCGCTGATCGAACCGGGAAGACCCGCGAACGAGCCCTCCTTGATCGTGATGGTCTCGCCGACCTCGAAGTCGACCTCGGCCGGGAGCGGACGAGCGACGGCGACGCCGCCCTTCGACGCGATGTTCTTGGCCGTGGGGACGTCCTTGACCTCGACGAGCGACTTCAGCATGTTGAAGGCCTCCTCGAAGCGCAGCGGCGTCGGGTTGTGGGCGTTGCCCACGAAGCCGGTGACACCCGGGGTGTGACGCACGACCGACCAGGTGTCTTCCGTGAGCTCCATGCGCACCAGCACGTAGCCGGGGATGCGCACGCGGGTGACCATCTTGCGCTGGCCGTTCTTGATCTCGACCACGTCTTCCATCGGGACCTCGACCTGGTAGATCTCGTCCTCGACCTCGAGCGTCGACTTGCGCTGCTCGATGTTGGCCTTCACCTTGCGCTCGAAACCGGCGTATGAGTGGATGACGTACCACTTGCCCGGGAGCATGCGGAGGTCGAGGCGGAAGGCCTCGTACGGGTCTTCCTCCGCGTCCTCGTCGTCTTCGTCGGCGGAGGAGTCCTCGCCGCCCTGCGCGTCATCAGCACCGAGGTCGGGACCGTCGTAGGGGGTGACCTCTTCGGCCGCAGCCGCGTCGAGGTCGGCGGCCTCTTCGGCCACAGATTCGTTGAGGACCTCAGCGGCAGCCTCAGACTCAGCCGCTTCGTCCAGGTTGAGAGCGTCGTTCACGATCGCGTCCGCCTCCGGGTCGTCGATGTCGATGTCGATGTCTTCCGTGCCGTCGTCTTCGTCGTCTTCGCCTTCGACGTGGACGGCGACGTGCTCAGCCGAGGTGACCGAGAGCTCTTCCTCGGCGAGGACGTTGCCCTCCTGGGCTTCGTCCTCTTCGCTGGACTGCTCTGCAGCGGTCGCCCAGTCGGCGTCGTCGGAATATCGTTCAGACACGTTGCTTCTTCTCCATAGCTGCGGCGCGAGCCGCGGGCGTCATCAGCGAGGGTCAGGGATCCCGAACACCCAGTGCGTCATGAGCCCGAAGGCGAAGTCCAGACCGTAGACGATTCCCATCACGATCAGAACGAAGACGAGCACCACCCCGGTGAACTTGAACAGCTCCTTGCGAGTCGGGGTGACGACCTTGCGGAGCTCGGCGATGACCTGGCGGATGAACAGGGCGATGCTCCCGAAGAACCGGGAGAAGGGGTTGCCCCTCTTCTCGCGGGTGGCGCCGGCCGCGACGACCTCGCCGCGCGGTTCGTCCTGATCCATCCTGAATGTACCTTTCGTGTGTCAGCGTTGCGCTGACGCGCAGGGCGGACAGGAATCGAACCTGCAACCTGCGGTTTTGGAGACCGCTGCTCTGCCAATTGAGCTACCGCCCTAGAGACCTGGAGGCCTCGGGGTGTCTTCTCCACCCTGTCACGATCCCGCGGCGCGTGGCCCCAGGCATGGCGAAAGAATGCAGAAAACAACTGCCCCACAAGCATACGGCATCGATCCGGTGGCGCCGAACCGGGATCGCGAACGCGTGTTCTTGTTAGGCTCAGCGAGCGTATGCAGCAGGAGGGAGCGCCGGTGAGCGCTGATGTGCAGCAGTTCCAGGTGGACCTGCGCGGTGTCGTGGATCTGCTCAGCAGGCACATCTACTCCAGCCCCCGGGTGTATCTGCGGGAGCTGCTGCAGAACGCCCGGGATGCGATCACCGCCCGCCGCGAGGTGGACGGCGGGGGCGGACGCATCCGGATCACTCCCCTGACCGCGGAGACCGGCGAGTTCGTGCTGCGCGACGACGGCGTCGGTCTCACCGCGACGGAGGTCGCCGACCTGCTGGCGACCGTCGGCCGCAGCTCCAAGCGCGACATCTTCGACCTCCCCCGCAGCGACTACCTCGGGCAGTTCGGAATCGGCCTGCTCAGCTGCTTCATGGTCGCGGACACGATCGTGATCCGCTCGCGCAGTGCGCGGGGAGGCGCTTCGGTCGAGTGGACGGGCAGCGCGGACGGCACCTTCCAGGTCGCCGAGATCGACGAGGAGCTGCCGATCGGCACCAGCGTGCACCTCGTGCCGCGATTCGACGCCGATGAGCTGCTGCGCCCGGCTGCCGTGCACGAGCTGGCGACGACCTTCGGCGAGTTCCTCCCGGTGCGAGTGACCGTCGACACGACCGCCGGCGACATCGACATCACCAGGGACCCCCCGTTCCTCGATGCCGCCCAGGACCCCGAGCGGGCCCTGGAGTACGGGAGGGATCTGCTCGGCGCCGCTCCTCTCGACGTGATCGAGCTGAACGAACCGGCCACCGGCACCCGCGGCCTCGCGTACGTCCTGCCTTACGCCCCGCCTCCCGGCGCACGCCAGGCGACGCGCATGTACCTGGGTCGCATGCTGCTCTCCGAGCGCGTCGACGACGTGCTCCCCGACTGGGCGTTCTTCGTGCGCGCCGTGATCGACTCCACCGGTCTCGCCCCCACCGCGAGCAGGGAATCGCTGGTCGAGGACGCGGCGCTCGAACGCGTGCGCGAACAGCTGGGTGCCGGCATCCGCCGCTGGGTGCTCGAACTGGGACTGCGCGAACCGCACCGCCTCGCGCAGTTCGTCGCGGTGCACGAGGTCGGACTCAAGTCGCTGGTGCGCCATGACGAGGAACTGGCCCGCTTCATCTCCCGCTGGCTGACCGTCGAGACCACGCACGGCACACTGCGGATCGGTGATCTCGTCGAGCGGTACTCGCACGTCCGCTATGCGCAGACCGTGGACGAGTTCCGACAGGTCGCCGGCATCTCCCCCGCCGACGAGGTGCTCGTGAACGGCGGATATCTCTACGACGCCGACCTGGTCCGGATGCTGCCCGACCTCTACCCGCACGTCACGGTCGAGCAGGTGGACGTCACGGGCGAACTCGACCGCCTCGACCCGCCTCCCCTCGACGACCGCGACGCCGCGGTGGCCCTGGAGGCGCGTGCGGGGGCCGTTCTCGCCGCCTCCGACTGCGCCGTCGTGGTCCGGTCCATCGACCGTCCCGACCTGGCCGGGCTCTACGTGGCCGACCCCGAGGTGCTGCGCGCGATCGATCGCGGACGCACCAAGGGCATCACCGGCGCACTGTGGGGCGGCGTGCTCGACCGCATCGACAAGACGCTGTCCTCGGCACGAGAGGACGACCTGAGCGCACGTCTCTGCCTGAACTGGTCGAACCGGGTCGTCCGCGCCCTCGTGCGCGTGCAGGACGAGGCCGTCTTTGCCCGCACGGTGCAGCTCCTCTACATCCAGGCACTCCTCGCCGGGCACCATCCGCTCGCCGACGCCGACCGGGCGCTGATGACCAGCGCGCTCGCCGACCTCGTCTCGCTCTCGGCCGGCCTGGAGGGGGACACCATCCCCTTCGGCGACGCCCGCTGACACCTCACCGAAAGGTTCCGTCCATGGCACGTCCGAAGAAGCGCTTCCAGCAGCTGATCGAGGAGATCGACCGCACGCCGTGGGGGCACGCTGAGCAGGCCCTCGTCTCCGAAGCCGTGGCCCTGGCCGTCGAGATCGGCGACGAGCGCCTGGAATACGAGGCGCGCATGCGGCAGACCGCGTCGGCCAACATGAACGGCGCGACCGACGTCATGCTCAACTCGTTCGCCTGGTGCCTCGCCCATCACGACGCCGACCCGCAGCGTTTCCCCGCCGACCTCGACAACGGCGGCGCCGACCTGATGTGGCAGTTCAAGTGGATGGCATCGTCGCTGCGGTCCTCCCCCGCGTTCTCGCAGGACCAGATCGCTGCCGTGCTCGACGACATGGAGTCGCACTACCGCGCGGCGGGCCTCGGCGTCAGCGGCGTGCTCACCGCCCGCTTCGAGGACGCCTGGGATGCCGGACGCATGGATGAAGCCGAGAAGCTGCGGGCGCAGTTGGAGGGCACACCACGCGACGACCACAGTCACTGCGATGCCTGCGGACGCAGCCAGATCGCCGGCTTCTTCGCGGACACCGACCGCGAAGCCGAGGCGATCGTGCTCGTCGAGGAGATGATCGAGGGCGGCTTCTCCTGCGGCGAGGAGCCGGAGCACGCCCTGTCGCGCGTGCTGCTCCCCTACCTGCGCGCCGGACGCCTCGACGAGGCGAAGACCGCGCACCTGCGCAGCTACCGGCTGGCGAAGGACAACCCCGACAACCTGCGCATCGTCGCCAACAACATCGTGTTCGCCGCCCTCACCGGCAACGAGGCCCGCGCCCTCGCGCTGGTCGAGAAGCACATCGCCTGGCTCGCGCACGACGGGCTGAACGTCGACGCGCACTTCGCAGCACTCGCCGCCCTCGCCGTCGCGTTGGACCGGGTCACGGCCGCAGGCCACGGCGACACCCCGGTGCGCGGTGCGGACGCGCCCGCCCTCGTGGCGTTCTTCGGCGCGCACGAAGGCCCCTGGAGCGCATCCGAACTCGCCGCGTCCGCATGGACGGCAGCGGAGCGCATCGGCGCCGGATTCGACGGTCGCGACGGCACCGACGGTCATGCGCGCAGCCTGGAGCGGATGCGGGCGCTCGCGGGCGAGCAGTACGACGTGCCGATCCGTTCGGACGCGTTCGTCGCCCCCGTCCCCTCGCTCACGCCGGTCGATGCGGACGCATGGTTCGAACGCGCCATGCAGCTCGCGCAGTTCGGGGCGGAGCACGAGACGCTCGACGCCCTGCCCCGTGCCCTCGAGGTCGAAGACCCCGCGAAGCGCGCCCAGCTGCTCTCGATGCGCCTGGGCATCCTCATCGCGCTCGACCGCGCCGACGAAGCCCTGCAACTGCTGCCCGAGCGCGTCGCCGCGCTGAGGGCGGCCGGACGAGACGTGCAGGCCGAGCTCGAGGAGCGCATCGGTCTCGCCACCTTCGGTCTGAACACACCCGAGACGACCGCCGCGCTGGAGGAGGAGATCGCCGCTTCGGACGGGCTCCCCGCCTGGACTCGAGGCGACCTCGCGATCAGCCGCGCCGCCCTGCACCTGCAGTCTGGCGAGCCGGATGCCGCCCTGGATCACGCCGAGGTGGCCGCCCGGTCGTTCACCGAAGCCGAGGACACCCGGCTGGCGAACACCACGACGCTGCTGGCGATCTCGGCCGTGCTGAGCAAGGGCGACCTCGAGGCCGGGAGCGCGCTGCTGGACCGCTTCCTCTCGCAGGACGACCTCAGCACCGGCCACCGGGCACAGGCGCTGCAGACCCGCGCCCGCGTGCGCGGCGGCGGCAGCACCTATGTCGAGGGCGCGACCGACGCCGACGAGGCCTGTCGACTGCTCGCCGAACTCGGCGCGACCCGTGCACTCGGCGACGCCCACCTGCTCGCGGGCGCCCTCTGGGAAGATGCCGACGAGCCCGAGAAGGCGGTCTCCCGTTACCGTCTCGCCGCACGGCTGGGCGGTGAAGCCGGTGGCGACACGACCGGCGTCGACTTCCGCCTCGCCCGCGTCATGCTGCGCGTCGGCGATGCGGAAGAGGCCGCGGAGCTCTTCGGCGACGTGCTGCAGCGCGAGGAGGAGGCCGAGATCCCGGCCGGCTCTCGCGCCATGACGGCGTCGATGCTGGCACGAGCCCTGAGCGCGGCCGGCGAGTTCGGTCAGTCGGTCGGCGCGCACGGCTACGCCTCCGAGCTGTTCGGCCAGGCCGAGGAGCACGCGGATCAGGCGATGTCGATGACGGAGCAGGCCAAGATCCTCGCCCGCTTCGATGAGCACGACGACGCGATCTCTCTGCTCGAGTCGGCGGCCGAGATCGTGCGGCGCGCCCCCGACGCCGTCGGCGCGCTGACCGAGGTGCTGCACAGCCTCGGTCAGGCCTACGGCGGGCGCGGCGACGAGCGCGCGTTCGGCCTCTTCGACGAGGTCGCAGCGCTCGCACAGCAGCACGAGGCCGAGTGGCTGCTCGCCGACGTGACCGACTCGCGCGCACGTGCCCTGGCCGAGCTCGGCCGTGTCGATGAGGCGGTGTCGGCCGCGCTCACCGCGGCCGACGGCTTCGCGGCGATCGGTGACCTGGGCTCCGCCGGAGGCTCCGAGCTGTTCGCCGCGCGGGTGCTCGCGGGCAACGACCGCTCAGCCGACGCCGTACCCGTCTACCGCAGCGCGATCGAGCACGCCGCCGGCCACCCGCCACTGCTGCAGGTGGCCGCCCTCGAGCTCGGCAACGTGTTCGAGGCGCTCGGTCGACACGGCGAGGCCGCCGAGGTCCGCGCGCATCTGGAGAGCTGAGCGCCCGCTCAGAAGAGCTGGCGCCAGTTCGCCTTCGCGAGGTCGAGGAGCTCGTCACCGCGCCCGGACATGACCGTCCGGATCGCGTAGAGCGCGAAGCCCTTGACCTGCGCGGCCTCGATCGCCGGCGGCATGGACAGCTCCTGCCGCTCGGTGACCACGTCGAGCAGGGCGGGACCGTCGTGGGCGAGCACCTCGCGCACGGCATCCGGGAGGTCTTCGCTGCGCTCCACCCGGCGCGCGAAGATCCCCATCGCCTCGGCGATCGCGGCGAAGCTCGGGTTCTCCAGCCCGGTCCCGTACGTGACGAACCCGGCGGCCTTCATCTCGAGTTCGACGAAGTTCAGCGACGAGTTGTTGACCACGATCGTCTTCACCGGCAGCTTGTTCTGCGTCAGGGTGAGCAGCTCGCCGAGCATCATCGACAGTCCGCCGTCGCCGGCCAGCGCGACGACCTGTCGGCCCGGGTGCGCGACCTGCGCTCCGATGCCGTGCATGAGCGCGTTCGCCATGGAACCGTGGGTGAACGAGCCGATCAGACGACGGTTCTCGGTCATCGAGAGGTAGCGCGCCGCCCACACGGTCGGCGACCCCACGTCGGCGGTGAATATCGCGTCGTCCGTCGCATACTCGTCCAGGAGCCGGGCGAGGTACTGCGGGTGGATGGGACGCTTGCCCTTCGCCGGCACCGCCAGCTCGTCGAGCTTCTTCCTCGTCTTGCGGTAGTGCGCGGTGGCGTCATCGAGGTGGCCGCGGTCCTCCTTCCGCGCCACGCGTGGCAACAGCGCCTCGGCCGTGGCCCGCACATCGCCGACCAGGCCCAGATCGAGCGGATGCCGCTTGCCGAGCTGTGCACCGCGGATGTCGACCTGGATCGTCTTGGCGTTGTCGGGGTAGAACTGCTCGTACGGGAAGTCGCTGCCCAGCACCAGCAGGGCATCGGCAGCCTCCATGGCGCGGAAGCCGGAGGCGAAGCCGAGAAGCCCCGTCATCCCGACGTCGAAGGGGTTGTCGTATTCGATGAACTCCTTGCCACGGAGCGCGTGCACGATGGGCGCGCCCAGTTTGTCGGCGAGCGCGATCACCTCGTCGTGCGCGCCTTCGACACCGGCACCGGCGAGGATCGTGACCTTCTTCGCCGCGTTCAGCAGCGTCGCTGCCTTCTCGAGCTCCGCACCGTTGGGCACGACCACGGGGCGGGCACGCTCGATCACGACGGCACGGTCGTCGGCGATGTCGGCGAGGGCGACGTCCCCGGGGATCACGAGCACGGCGACGCCGCGCTGCTCCACGGCGGCGCGCATGGCGATCTCCAGCAGCCTCGGCATCTGCTTCGGGTCGGCGACATACTCGACGTAGACGCTGCACTCGCGGAAGAGATCCTGCGGATGCGTCTCCTGGAAGTAGCCCGTGCCGATCTCGGTGGTGGGGATGTGCGCGGCGATCGCGAGCACGGGGACGCGCGAACGATTCGCGTCGTACAGGCCGTTGATGAGGTGCAGGTTGCCCGGGCCGCAGGATCCGGCGACGACAGCGAGCTCGCCGGTCGTGGCGGCATCGGCCGCGGCGGCGAAAGCGGCGGCCTCCTCGTGCCGCACGTGCACCCAGCGGATCGTGCCGTCCTTGCGCAGCGCGTCCGTGAAGCCGTTCAGCGAGTCCCCCGGAATGCCGTAGACACGGTTGATCCCGTTGGCGTGCAGAGTCTTGACGATGTTCTCAGCGACGTTGGCCATACTTCGACCCTACGCCCGGGGCAGGGGACGAGGCGCGTCGGCGGCCCCCGGCCGGGAGGGCGGTTCAGTACTCCTGCGCGCCGTCCCGCTCCGGCTCCGGGCTGCGACGGAACGCCCGTCCCGAGACCGAGGCCGGTGCGATGCGGACGTAGACGCGCTTGAGCGTGGGGATCCAGGGACGAAGGCCCGCGGCATCCGCACGGTGCACGTCGGCGTCCGCCTCCAGAGCGGTCGCGTGTCCACGGATGATCACGCTCCAGGCATCGGTGTCGGTGTGGTCGTCGACCTCGAACAGCACGTCGGTGTTCACCGTCAGCTCGAACAGCTTGCTGCCCGGGGCGGTGCGGAACAGGATCCCGTCGCCGTCGACCACGTAGTTCACGGGGAAGATGTCGATCGTGTCGCCGACGTGGGTGACCAATCGCCCCAGCTCCTGGGTGCCGAGCCGCTCCCAGCTCTGGTCGGAGGTCAGCGTCTCGATGGGGTCGGTGTGCGCGCTCATGCCGCCATTGTCTCCCACGCGGGTGTCCGTGGGCACGAGATTCCGTTCCGGGCGCAGTTTCCGTCTGCTGCAGCCGCGGCGAGCGACAGAAAGTGTGACCGGAACGGAATCCGTGGGACTCAGCCGATGCGGATGAGCTTCTTGTTGACGAACTCGTCGGCGGCGAGGTGGCCGAGCTCACGGGCGGTGCCGCTGCGCTTGATCCCGCCGAACGGCAGCTCCGGGCTGTCGGCCAGCACCAGGTTGACGTAGACCATGCCGGCCTCGATCTTGTCGGCCACGCGCTCAGCCTGCGCGGCATCGGTCGTGAAGACATAGGAGCCGAGGCCGAAGGTCGTGTCGTTCGCGAGTGCGACCGCCGCGTCCTCATCCGCCACCCGGTAGACGACCGCAGCCGGACCGAAGAGCTCCTCGTGATAGACGTTCATCTCCGGTGTGACGTCGGCGAGCACGGTCGGCGCGAAGAACGCGCCATCGCGGGTGCCACCGGTGAGCAGCGTCGCGCCCTGCTCGACGGCCTGGTCGACCTGCTTCTGCAGGTTGACCGCAGCGGTCTCGGACGACACCGGCCCGAGGACCGTGTCGTCGAGCATGGGATCCGTCGCCTCGACGTCCGCCATCTTCTGCGTGAACTTCTCGACGAACGCGTCGTACAGCCCGTCGACGACGATGAAGCGCTTGGCGCCGTTGCAGGCCTGGCCGTTGTTGTCGAGGCGCGCATCGACGCCGGCCTGGACGGTGGCATCGAGGTCGTCGGTCGAGAGCACGATGAACGGGTCGGACCCGCCGAGCTCGAGCGCGACCTTCTTGAGGTGCCGTCCGGCGATCTCGGCGACTGCGGCTCCAGCGCGCTCCGAGCCGGTGAGCGAGACGCCCTGCACCCGGGGGTCGGCGATCATCGTCGCGATCTGCTCGTTCGTGGCGAGCACGTTCTGGTAGGCGCCCTTCGGGAAGCCGGCGTCGTGATAGATCTTCTCGATCGCGGTCGACGACTCCGGGCACTGCGGTGCAGGCTTGAGCAGGATCGTGTTGCCCACGATCAGGTTCGGCGCCGCGAAACGCACGATCTGGTAGGCCGGGAAGTTCCACGGCATGATGCCGACGAGCGGGCCGAGCGAAGAGCGGCGGATGACGGCCGACCCCTCCCCCATGATCGCGATCGGCTGGTCGGCCATGATCGCCTCCGCCTGGTCGGCGTAGTACTCGGCGATGTCGGCGGCGAAGTCGACCTCTCCGAGCGCGGCTTCACGGGGCTTGCCCATCTCACGCACGAAGATGTCGGCGAGCTCCTCACGACGCTCGCGGTGCAGCTCGGCCGCACGGCGGACCAGGGCGGCACGCTCGGCGACCGTCGAGGAACGGGACCACTCGCGGTGCGCCGCATCGGCCGCGGCGACGGCCTCGTCGATCTGGGCGTCCGTGAAGGTGTCGAAAGACGCCAGCGTCTCTCCGGTGGCGGGGTTGATGACGGCGTAGTCGGTCATGACATGTCCTCTCGTGTGTGGTGGTGCGGGGTCCGACGACGCGGGCCCCGCACCGGAATCAGGAGACCGGGATCAGCGTGTACTTGGTGGACAGGTACTCGTGGATGCCCTCGAGCCCGCCCTCGCGGCCGACGCCGGACTGCTTGACGCCGCCGAAGGGCGCGGCCGCGTTGGAGACCACGCCCACGTTGAGACCCATCATGCCGGTCTCGAGCTTGTCGATCATCCGCTGGCCGCGCTGGAGGTTCTCGGTGAAGACGTAGGAGACGAGTCCGTACTCGGTGTCGTTGGCGAGGCGCACGGCCTCGTCCTCGGTCTCGAACGTCGCGATCGCGAGCACCGGGCCGAAGATCTCCTCACGGAGGATCGCGCTCCCGGCGACGACGTCGGTGAGGACGGTGGGCTCGTAGAACGTGCCCGTGCCCTCGACTGCCTTGCCTCCGGCGAGCAGGGTCGCACCGCGGCCGACCGCGTCATCGACGAGCTCGCCCGCCTTCGCGACGGCGTTCGCGTCGATGAGCGGACCGATCGCGACACCCTCCTCGGTGCCACGGCCGATCTTCATGCCGTTGACGCGCTCGGTCACGCGACGCCCGAACTCGGCGGCGACGTCCTTGTGCACGATGAAGCGGTTCGCGGCGGTGCACGCCTGCCCGATGTTGCGGAACTTCGCGGCGAGCGCACCGTCCACGGCCTTGTCGAGGTCGGCGTCGTCGAACACCACGAACGGGGCGTTGCCGCCGAGCTCCATCGACACGCGCAGCACGCCCTCAGCGGCCTGGGCGATGAGCTTGCGGCCGACCTCGGTCGACCCGGTGAAGGACAGCTTGCGCAGACGCGGGTCGGCGATGATCGGCGCCGACAGTGCGCTCGACTTCGATGTCTGCACGACGTTCACGACGCCGGCGGGGAGACCCGCCTTCTCGAGCAGGGACACGAAGAACATCGTCGTCAGCGGAGTGAGTGCCGGGGGCTTGATCACGACGGTGCAGCCGGCGGCGAGGGCGGGCGCGATCTTGCGCGTGGCCATCGCGAACGGGAAGTTCCACGGCGTCACGAAGAACGACGGGCCGACCGGACGCTGCGACACGACCATGTGGCCGGTGCCCTCGGGGTTGATCCCGTACCGACCGCTGATGCGCACGGCTTCCTCGCTGAACCAGCGCAGGAACTCGCCACCGTAGCCGACCTCTCCGCGCGCCTCGGCGAGCGGCTTGCCCATCTCGAGCGTCATGAGCAGCGCGAGATCCTCCTTGTGCTCCTGCACCAGATCGAACGCCCGGCGGAGGATCTCGCTGCGCACGCGCGGCGCCGTCGCGGCCCACCCGTCCTGCGCGGCCACCGCGGCGTCGAGGGCGCGGACACCGTCGCCCGGCGTCGCGTCCGCGATGGTCCGGATCACGGAACCGGTCGCGGGATCCTGCACGTCGAAGGTGCCGCCGTTCTCGCCGTCGATCCACCGGCCGCCGATGAAGAGGCCGGTGGGGATGCTGTCCAGGAGCGCCTGTTCGGTCTGAGTGCTCATGATTCTCTTTCTGTGAGGAGGGCTAGGAGCGCTTGCGACGGCTGGGCGGTGCGTCGATGCCCAGCGTCTGTCCGCGGAAGAACGCAGGCCGTCGAACCGCGTTCCAGATCATGACGACGATGCCGACGACGATGATCAGCATGCCGAGGATGAAGACGATGCCGACTCCGCCGATCTGCGAGCCCGAGCCGTAGGCCGGATCCATCGAGTCGATCAGTGTGGTGAAGAACAGCACCGCGAGGATCGCGCCGCCGACGAGCGGGAACAGGAACGTGAAGAAGAAGTTCCGCGTCGAGTCGAACCACTGCTTGCGGAAGTACCAGACGCACGCGAAGGCGGTGATCCCGTAGTAGAAGCAGATCATCATGCCGAGCGTGAGGATGGTGTCCCACAGCGTGTCCTCGCTCACGATGCGCATCACGGCGTAGAAGGCCGATGCCACGATGGCGGAGACGATGGTCGCGTACCCCGGCGTGAAGAACCGCGGGCTGACCTTCGCGAACGATTTGGGCAGGGCGCCGTAGTGACCCATCGCCAGCAGGGTGCGCGCCGGACCCACGAACGTGGACTGCAGCGACGACGCCGAGCTGGTCAGCACCGCGAGCGAGACGAGGAAGGCGAGCGGGCCGAGGATGGGGCCGGAGAGGTGGAAGAACACGTTCTCCTGGATGTCCTCGTTGCCGAGGCCCAGCGCCCCCGTGCCGACGCCCGCGAACATGATCATCGCGACCGCGAGGAGCAGGTAGAGCGAGACGATCATGAGCACAGTGACGGTGGCGGCCCGGCCGGGAGTCTTCTCCGGATCCTTGGTCTCCTCGTTCATCGTGAGCGTGACGTCCCAGCCCCAGAAGATGAAGATCGAGAGCGAGAGGCCGGCGGCCACGGCGCTGAACGACGAGATCGCGAACGGGTTGAACCAGTTCAGGTCGAACGGCTGGTAGTCGAATCCGTTTCCGCTGACGGCCTGCACGATCGCCGCGCCCGCGAAGAAGAGCAGCACGATGATCTGGAAGCTCACGAGCCAGTACTGCAGCTTCTGGGTCGTCTGCATGTCGCGGTACGAGATCCACGTCGCCCCGAGCATGAACAGCAGACACACCCCGATGTTGATCCAGGTGACGCTCGCGAGGCTGGCGATGTCCGGATTGCCGGTGATCTGCGAGATCAGCAGGAAGAGGAAGTCGACCGCGATGCCGGCGAGATTGGAGAGCACCAGGATCGTGGCGACGACCAGACCCCAGCCCGCCATCCAGCCCACCCACGGGCCGAAGGCGCGTGCCGCCCAGGTGAACGACGTTCCCGAGTCGGGCATCCGGTTGTTGAGCTCCCGGTACCCGAAGGCGACCAGGAGCATCGGGATGAAGCCGACCAGGATGATCGCGGGGATCTGCGACCCGACCGTCGAGGCGACGGGCCCGACAGCGGCCGTGAACGTGTAGGCGGGGGCGATGCACGAGATGCCGATCACGACCGCGCCGATGAGGCCGACCGTTCCGGCGCTCAGGCCCTTGGTGGAGATGCCGGTCGTGACACCGGATTCGGGCTCCGTCGCCCGGTTGGTGCTGCTCATCAGCGTTCTCCTGCTTCGTTGCGGGTGCGCGGGACGACGATCATGGGGACGGGCAGCTCGTGCAGCATCTTCGCTGCCGTGGAGCCCAGGAACAGGCGGCGGGGCTGGGCCAGCCGACTGGAGCCGACGAGGACGACTTCGCCGGGGAGCCAGGAGAGATGCGCGACGGCGTCCTCCACGGAGTCGCCGGGTGCTCTCTCGACCGCGGCGGTGCGACCGTCCGGCAGCAGCTCGGTCGCCACTGCGAGGACCTCCTGCGCATGCTCGTCACCGACCGTGCGGATCGCGCCGGTGTCGAGACCGGGCGGCACGTCGAACGGCACGAGGGACACGAGTCGGAGGTCGACGTGGCTGTCGCCGGCGAGGGCCACCGCCTCGTCGAGCAGGGCCTCGGCACCGGGGCGGGAGCCGACGGCGACCGTGACGCGCGGGATGACGTGGTCGTCCTGCTGCGCCGTGCCCACGGGTGCCAGCGCCACCGGGATGGTCGAGGAGTGCAGCAGCTCCGACGCGACGCTGCCGAGACGGTGACGTCCGAAGATGCCCCCGCCCGCTGCGCCGATCACGATCACGCGGGCACCGAATTCCTCGCCGGCGGCGATCAGCCCCTCGGCGAACGATTCGGAGAAGCGCACATGACCGCTGCGGGTCAACTCCTGCGGCAGCCGGACGACCGCATCGCCCAGCCACTTCTTCGCCTGCGCCCTGATGTGCTCCTCGTAGGCGCGCTCCGGCGGGACCGCGGCGTTGCGCGTGCCCTCGTTCGGCAGCACGATCACCAGGTGCAGCGTCGCACCGAGACTGCGGGCGAGCCGCGCACCGAGCGCCGCGGCATCCGCTCCCGCATCCGTCGCCGTGTATCCCACGACGACCGAGCCGGTCATCAGCTGCCGCTCTCGACAGCGCCGGCTTCGCGACTCGCGTCGACGATGTTCGAGGCGACGAGGCGTCCCATCCGGATCGCGCCGTCGACGTGCTGGTACCCGGCGCCCGCCATGTCGCTGCAGGCGAAGTGGATCGGGCCGACCGCGGTGCGCAGGTCGGCGCCGTAGCGGTGCAGTCCGCCCATGTCGAAGCTCGCGGCGTAGGCACCGCGCGTCCACTCCTCGCTGCCCCAGTCGCTCTCGTAGTAGACGACCGGATTCTTCGCCTCCGGGCCGTAGTAGTGCGACAGCGACTCGAGGATGCGCTCCTTGCGCTCCTCGGCGGACAGCTCGAACACGCCGTCGGCGTTGGCATCGGAGACGAAGCCGACCAGGGTGCCGCGCTCATCGCCGTGGTTCGTGTTGTCGTAGGCCTCGTGCGAGAGCTCGTACGGGCTGAACGCGGTGCCGCTGAGGCCCTGCTCGCGCCAGAACGGCCGGTCGTAGACCGCGTGCACCTTGATGACGAATCCCATCGAGAGGTGCTGGTGCAGCTGGTGCTGACGACGCGGGAGCGGCGGGACGAACGAGATGCGACTGTAGAGCACGGGTGCGTGCGCGAGGATCGCGTGGCGGGCGCGGACCGTGAGCTCGTCGGTGGTGGCGACGACCCCCGCATCCGACCACTCGAGGCTGCGGACGGGCTGGTTCAGCAGCACGTCGTCACCCAGGCGCTCGGCCAGGCGCAGCGGCACCTGCTGCAGGCCGCCGACGACGCGCTTGTCGAGGATGAAGTCGGCGTCGACGAGGTTCGAATAGGAGCCGGCGGATGCCGCCATCAGCAGCGACTGCAGCAGCGAGAACGAGTGCGTGGGCTTGGTGAGCATCGCGGACCCCGTGGCGAAGGCCAGGTTGCGCACGGCCTCGTCGTCGTCGGTCTGCTGGCGCAGCCAGGCGTCCCAGGTGATGGAGTCCCAGTCCTCGGCGCTCGGGTGCGCCCAGGGGCGGTCCGGGTCGATCTCGGCGACCAGGGCGTCGAGGATGTCGGTGATCCGAGCGATCTCCGCTTCGGTCTCGGGGGCGACGGGGAACATCTCGCCTGTGAAGCGGTGCACCTTTCCATCGGGCCCGACGTAGACGCTGTCGCCCTCGCGATAGCGGCTGTAGGTCTCGAGCCCCAGCTCCTCGATCGTGTCCTTGAGCGCGTCCTGATCGGGCGAGACCCACTGGCCGCCGATCTCGAGCATGGCTCCGTCGATGACGTCGGTCCAGAGGCGACCGCCGACGCGGTCGCGCGCTTCCAGCACAGCGACCGACAGACCGGCCTTGCGCAGGTCGTTCGCGGCCGTGAGCCCTGCTGCTCCGGCGCCGATGATCAGCACGTCGCGGGTGATCTCAGACATCTGCAACTCCTTCGTTGGGTGAAGTAGTGCCGGTCGCGACCCGAAATCCCCCGATTGGGGTCGCGACCGGACAGGGGGTCAGGCCACGCGGGAGCGCGGCCTGCACGTTACTCGGTCGCGGCGAGAGCCGCGGCCACGATGTCGATTCCTTCGTTCAGCAGTTCGTCGCCGATCGAGAGCGGAGGGAGGAAGCGGATGACGTTGCCGTAGGTGCCGCAGGTGAGGACGACGACGCCCTGCGCGATGCACGCCCTGGCGACGGCTGCCGTGAGGGCGGCGTTCGGCGCCTTGGTCTCGGGGTCGACGAACTCGGCGGCGATCATCGCGCCGTGGCCGCGGACGTCGCCGACGCGGGGGTCGTCCTGCTGGATCGCGGTGAGCCGCTCGGTGAGGATCGTGCCGATCTCGCGTGCCCGCTCGATCACGCCGTCGTTCTCGAACACGTCGATCGAGGCGAGAGCTGCGGCGCAGGCGATCGGGTTGCCGCCGTAGGTGCCGCCGAGGCCGCCGGAGTGCGAGGCGTCCATGATCTCGGCACGGCCGGTCACGGCGGCGAGCGGAAGTCCGCCGGCGATGCCCTTGGCCGTCGTGATCAGGTCGGGCTCGATGCCGAAGATCTCGCTCGCGAACATGCGCCCGGTGCGGGCGAACCCGGTCTGCACCTCGTCGGCGATGAAGACGACGCCGTTCGCGCGGCACCAGTCGACAATCGCCGGGAGGAAGCCGTCGGCCGGGACGATGAAACCGCCCTCGCCCTGGATGGGCTCGATGATGACCGCGGCCAGGTTGTCGGCGCCGATCTGCTTCTCGAGCTGCAGGATGACGCGGGCCGCAGCCTCACGACCTTCGAGCCCGTCGCGGAAGGGGTACGACATCGGCGCCCGGTAGACCTCGGGAGCGAACGGTCCGAACCCGCTCTTGTACGGCATCGACTTGGCGGTGAGCGCCATGGTCAGGTTCGTGCGGCCGTGGTAGCCGTGGTCGAAGGCGACGACCGCCTGGCGACCGGTGTGCTTGCGGGCGATCTTGATGGCGTTCTCGACGGCCTCGGCACCGGAGTTGAACAGAGCGCTCTTCTTCGCGAAGTCACCCGGAGTGACGCGGTTGAGCGCTTCGGCGACGCCGACGTAGGACTCGTACGGCGAGACCATGAAGCAGGTGTGCGTGAACTGCGCGGCCTGCGCCGCGACGGCTGCGGCGACCTTGGGGTGCGCGTTGCCGACCGTGGTCACCGCGATGCCCGAGCCGAGGTCGATCAGCGAGTTCCCGTCGGCATCCACGATGACTCCTCCGCCGGCCGCGACGGCGGCGATCGGCACGGTGTGACCGACGCCCGCGGCCACGGCATCCGCCTTGCGCGCGAGGATCTCGGCCGAGCGGGGGCCGGGAAGGTCCGTGACCAGGCGACGCTCCTGCGGGAGGTCGGGTCCGCCGAGGGGGACTGCGGGGGCTGCGGTGTCGAGGAGTGCCATGTTCGCGAGCGTACGGCGACGGAGGACGCGTCTGCACTCACCGCTCTGTACAATCTGGAGAAGCATTTCGCCCGCATGTACAAAGATGGAGGTCGCCGTGGCTGTCACCGCCCAGCCGACGTTGCGCGCCCTGCTGCGACGCCGCGATCTCGGCCTCGCCCTCATCTCCCGCGAGGCCGCCATGCCGCCGGGAGCGCTCGACCGTCCCCTGCGCTGGGTGCACAGCTCCGATCTCGCCGATCCCACCCCGTTCCTCTCGGAAGACCTGGCGCTGCTGACCACCGGAACGCAGTTCGACGAGGCCGTCGGCATCGACACCTACGTCGGACGCCTGGCCGACCGCGGCGTGCTCGGCCTCGGCTTCGGCACCGAGGTGCACCGCTCCGGCATCCCCGAGGAACTCGTCGTCGCCTGTGCCGATCACGGGATGCCGCTTTTCGAGGTCCCTTACCGCACGCCCTTCATCGCGGTGGCCCGCGCGCACTCCGAAGCCATCGCCGCCCAGGCGTACGCTCGCCGCTCCTGGGCGCTGGACTCGCAGCGCGCCCTCGCGCTGGCGGCGCTCCGGCCGCGGGGTCTCGATGCGACAGTCGCCGAGCTGGGCCGCAGACTCGACGTCTGGGCCGGGATGTTCGATGCCGCGGGGGCGCTGTTCCTCTCCCACCCTCGTGACGGAGTGGCCCGGCGCGTTCTCGAAGAGCTCGGCGAACGTGTGCGGGAGATCCTCGACCGTGGACTCGAAGCCGGACAGTCTCTCCGCATCGAGGAGCACTCGTTCATGCTGTTCACCGTCGGCCGGGGCGGACATCTGCGCGGGGTGATCGCCGTGGCCGTCGACACGCTCGACCCGGAGGCACGGTCGGTCGTGACCTCGGTCATCGCCATGGCCGGCCTCGCGATGGAGCAGAGCGAGCAGCTCGCCCGCAGCCGTCGACGCCTCCACACCCAGCTGCTCGGATCGCTTCTCACCGACGATCCCACCCTCGCCAGGCGGGTACTGGGCGGCCTGCCCCCCGCACCGGTGGTGGTGGCCGTCGCGGGCGACGCCCAGGTGGGGCCCGTCTCCGACTGGTGGGAGCGGCATCGCACCGAGCACGGGACCGCCGTGTTCCTCGCCGAATCGGAGGACGGCCTCACGATGTGCGTCTCCGCCGAGGACGATCCGCTGCTCGACGAGGTGGCCACACGGTTCGGCATCCGCATCGGCGTCTCCGAGCCCGAGAACTACGACACGTTCGCCCGGGCGCATGCGCAGGCTCTCACGGCGCTGCGCCAGCAGGGGACGCACGGTGCCGCACGGTACGCCGACACGGTCGGCTCGAGCATCCTTTCCGCGCTCGCGACCGACGAGGCCCGCCTGGTCGCCGAATCGCGCCTCTCCCCGGTGCGCGAGCACGACGCCCGCACCGGCGCCGACCTCGAGCACTCCCTGCGCACCTGGCTGGAACACGACGCCAGGGCCGAGTCCGCCGCCGCCGCCCTCGGCGTCCACCGACACACGCTCCGTTCCCGGATCGCCCAGGCCGGCGCCCTGCTCGATGTCGACCTGTCGACGTTCCCCGCCAGAGCCGAGCTCTGGACGATCCTCCAGACGGCCCGCGACTGATCGGGTCCCGGCTGCCGGTCAGATCGCCGGAGCGGCCTCGACCTCGACCGAACGATCGGTGAAGGCGTTCTTGGGGACGAAGACGAGGATCACGGCGGCGGCGAGCGCCGTGACTCCGCAGACGATCCACACCGTGAAGTAGCCGGCGAGCGAGCCCGCGGTCCCCTCGGCGCCTCCGGCCGCGCTGGTCACGCCGTGCAGCAGCGCGATGCCGAACACGCACGAGGCGATCGCCCCTCCGACCGTCTTGACGGAGTTGGTGAGACCGGTCGCGACTCCGGTCTGCGACGCGGGGGCCGCGGATGCGGCCGCAGCAGGAAGAGCGGCGACCAGTGCGCCCGAGCCCAGGCCGACGACGACCATGTTCGTGATGACCTGCGCGTAGGTGTCGTGGAACGGCAGGAAGAGGAGGAAGCCGATACCGACCAGCACCGAGGCGCCCATCAGCGTCAGCCGCGGCGTGGCCGCCCGTGCCACCGTCGGGAACAGCAGCGCTCCGGCGATCATGGCGATGAGGTAGACGCCGATGATCAGCGAGGTCGCGAATCCGCTCGTGCCGAGCCCGTAGCCGTACACCGACGGATCAGTGCGGGCGAACGTCGACAGCGGCGCCTGCGCACCGAGCACGCTGACGCCGAAGAGCCCGGCGGTCAGGAAGACAGGGCCGAGCGCGGGAGAGCGGAACATGCGCACGTCGATCAGCGGATCGTCGCAGCGCAGCTCCCAGAACACGAAGGGGATCACCAGCAGGACGCCGAGCACCACCACGGCCCACGACCACGGGTTCGTCAGGCCGCCCTCCAGGCGGAGCAGGCTGAGACCGCCGGTGAAGCAGACCAGGGCGAGGGAGATCAGCACGAGCCCGACCGTGTCGAAGATGCCGCCGGTGGGCTCCGGCGACTCCTTGACCCCGAACAGGATCACGAAGAAGCAGATGACGATGAGCACGGCGGGCACCAGCAGGACGATCGTCAGCGGCAGCACGTCGATGAGAGCCCCACCCACGAGCGCGCCGATGATCGCGCCGCCTTCGAGGGCGGCGACGAGGAGTCCGGCCGCCTTCGCCGTGATCGAGGAGCGCCCCTCCATCCGCCGCGAGCGGGACCAGATCAGGGCGATCTCGAGCGGGAGCCAGACGACGTAGAAGCCCATCAGCGCCCAGGCCGCGAGGAAGACGCCGAAGGAGTCGGTGAACGGCAGCACCAGGGCCGCCGCCGCCGTGACCGCGGTCGAGATCAGCAGCATCCGCTTGTGGCCGACCATGTCGCCGAGCTTCGCGAAGGCCGGCACGACGAGCGCCGACAGCATCAGCTGCGTGCCCTCCAGCCAGTTCACGTCGGCGTCGTGGATGCCGAGGTTGCGGGCGATGTCGGTGAGCATGGGCGTGTAGTACCCCTGCAGCACACCGCTGGTGAACTCCACGAAGGCGAGGAAGCCGACGACGACGGCGAGGGTGCCCAACGTGCGGGTGCGCGTCATCGCGTCTCCTGCTTCTTGTCCGGATTCTCCCGCGCGAGGCAGGAGGAGGGTGAGATCACCCTAGCCGTTCGAGGAGCGCGCGATGGAATCGCTCCCCGCGCTCCAGGGCGGCGATCTCGACGCTCTCGTCGACCCCGTGGATCGACGCGCGCTGCGCGTTCGACATGTCCAACGGCGCGAAGCGGTACACGGCGGGCGAGAACCGGTGGAAGTGCCGCGAGTCGGTGGCCGCCATCATCACGTAGGGCACGGCGGGGACGCCGGGATGGGACACCTCGAGCGCGGCGGCGAGCAGCGCGAACGGGGCGTTGTCGGTGGGCGACTCCGGCGACGGCTCGCTGGCCTCGACCACCTCGACGGCGATCAGCGGGTCGCGGATGCGTCGCCGCACACGGTAGACGGTCTGCTGCGTCGTCTCGCCCAGCGCGATGCGCAGGTTGACCGTGGCAGAGGCCTGCGAGGGCAGCACGTTCGCCGCCGTGCCGCCGGTCTGCATGGTGGGCGCGACCGTGGTGCGGACGAGTGCCGCCGGCTCCCCGCCGAGCGCGGCGAAGACCTGGGCGGTCAGCAGCGGCGTCGATGCGAGGAGCCGCAGCAGGTGGCGGGCGGGCCCTGACGTCTGCGCCGACAGCTGCGACAGCATCCGGAGGATCGCCTTCGAGGCACGGGGACGGAAAGTCCTCGGGCCGAGTCGGTCGACCGCCCTGGCGACGCGCCGTACCGCCGTCAGCGACGGCGGTGCCGATGCGTGTCCGCCCTCCCCGCGCGCCGACAGCCTCACCGTCATCACGCCCTTCTCGCCGACGCCGATCATCGCCGCGCGGCCGGGGACGAAGGGCAGGGGTGCATCGACGACGGCGCCCCCCTCGTCGACGACGAGCCATGGCACGATGCCGCGATCGCGCAGCACCCGGGCGATCTCCTCGGCCGCGCGACCGTAGGTCTCCTCGTTGCCGCCGAAGGAGAGGTACACGTCACGAGGAGGGACGAAGCCGTCGGCGAGCAGATTCTCGACCGCCTCGAAGACCACGATCAGAGGCCCCTTGTCGTCCAGGGCGCCGCGCCCGTAGACCGAGCCGTCGGCGATCACCCCCGCGAAGGGCGGATGGGTCCAGTCGTCGCTCTCGTCGACCGGGACGACGTCGTAGTGCGCCATCAGCACCACAGGTCCTCCGGATGCCGCACCGCTTCCCGCCCAGTGGAACAGGAGCCCGAAGTCGGTGTGCCGTTCGAGGTGGAGCTTCGCGTGGGTGAGCGGATACAGCTCGGCGATCAGTGCCACGAACGCCTCGAACGGAGCCGTGCCGCGTTCGTCGAGCTCGGCCGAGACCGTCGGGATCCGGATCATCTGCGAAAGCCGTTCGGCGATGCCCGAGCGCACGGTCGATGTGGTCACAGTCGACATCGTACCGAGCCTCGTCGCCCGCATCTTCGCCTGCGCTTGCTCGTCCGATCCGCGAAGGAGAAGGATGTACCGAGACGAAGGGGCAGCACATGAGGATCGCCGTGGCAGGAGGAACCGGAACCGTCGGTCGACCCACCGTCGAGGCGGTGCGGGCGGCGGGGCACGAGGCGGTCGTCCTCAGCCGGTCGCAGGGGGTCGACCTGGTCACCGGGCAGGGCCTGGACTACGCCCTGGCGGGAGCCGACGCCGTGATCGACGTCGCGAGCGTCGAGACGCTCAAGGCGAGCGCGGCGGTCGAGTTCTTCACCGCCGCGACCGGGAACCTCGTGTCGGCGGCAGCGGATGCGGGCGTCGGGCACGTCGTTCTGCTGTCGATCGTCGGGATCGATCGCATCCCCTACGACTACTACGCCGGAAAGGTCGCCCAGGAGAAGATCGTCGAGGCGTCGCGCGTGCCCTGGACCATTCTGAGGGCGACGCAGTTCCACGAGTTCGCCGGCCAGATGTTCGCGCGCGCGAAGCTGGGCCCGCTGCACGTCGCCCCGAACGCCCGCACGCAGCCCGTGGCGGCCGGGGAGGTGGGCGAGCGCCTCGCGACTCTCGCCTCAGGAGTGCCGCAGGGTCGCGTGCGCGACCTCGCCGGTCCTCGCGAGGAACGGCTGGCGGAGATGGTGCGCGCGTTCGCCCGGCGCGAGGGGTACCGCGGATGGGTACCGGCGCTGAACGTTCCGGGTCCGCAGATGGCGGGGATGCGGGCCGGGCACGCTCTCCCCGGCCCGGATGCGGACCTCGGTCGGCAGACTTTCACCGAGTGGCTCGCCGCGAGCTGACCACTTCGAGTTCCCCTCCACAGAGCGCTCAAGAACAGGGTTCTCCCCACTCACTGCAACCGCGTTCCCGCCCTTGGCAGGATGGAATCGGCCGACGAGAATGAGAGCGTGATCACCGTGACCGAGCCGCAGATCTGGACCATGATCGGCGCTGTCATCGCGCTGATGTTCGGCATGCTCACCGCGGTCTCGACCCTCTTCGTCCGCGTGCTCCGCGCCGAGATCGGTGCGGTCGAGACGAAGATCGGCGCAGTGGAGACGAAGATCGAGACGAAGATCGGCGCAGTGGAGACGAAGATCGATGTGGAGATCGGCGGGCTGGAGACGAAGATCGATGTGGAGATCGGCGGGCTGCGCAGGGAGATGATCCAGCGCTTCGAGGCCGTCGATGCACGATTCGACGCCGTCAACACTCGCATCGATGCGGTCGGCTCCCGCATCGACGGCCTCGACCGGGATGTGCAGGCGCTGGTGAAGCGCACGTTCGGCCTCGACCGCGGGTAGCGCCCCGGGGAACAGGTCGGCATGCTCGACGGTTGCACCCCGGAGACGACGCTAATCCGAGGAGGAGCGCATGGAGCTGACCCTGGTGTCATCGTCGTTCTGCGGTGCCTGTGCACGGACGCGGACGGTACTCGCCGAGGCCGCGCGATTCCTCCCGGATGCGACGGTCACCGAGATCGACGTCGCACAGGATCCGGATGCCGCCGAAGAGCTCGCCATCGCATTCACCCCGACCGTGATCATCCGTGACTCCGACGGTGCCGAGGTCTTCCGCGCGACCGGCGTGCCCACCGTCCCGCAGGTGCTCACCGCCGCGGTCAAGGCGCTCCCGGTCTGACGCTCCCTCCCTCTTGCGGACCCGCCGGGCGCGGCGCAGACTGAGCGTCAGCGGTGCCGGTCGTGACACCTCTCACCCATTCCTGGAGTCCTCATGCCTGCTCTCAACCCGTACCTCTCCTTCCGCACCGAAGCCCGCCAGGCGATGGAGTTCTATCAGAGCGTCCTCGGCGGCGAGCTCGTCATCAACACCTTCGGGGAGTTCCCCGACATGGTGCAGGATCCGAGCCAGAAGGACCTCGTGATGCATGCCCAACTGGATGCTCCGGATGGGCTGGTGCTGATGGCCTCCGATTCTCCCGATGGGATGCCGTACGAGAAGCCGCAGGGCTTCTCGGTGTCGCTGAGCGGCAACACGCAGGACACCACCCGCGCTGTGTGGGCGAGGCTGTCGGACGGCGCGACGATCACGATGCCGCTCGATGTGCCGCCATGGGGCGGCCTCTTCGGGATGCTGATCGACCGCTTCGGCATCCCGTGGATGCTGCACGGCGACCCGGAGGACTGAGCCGGGATCGGGTCAGCGCGGCTGCACCGCACGGCAGGCGAGGTGCAGGGCGAGACGCGCCTCGGGGTCGGTCATGTCGATCCCGAGAAGTTCCTGCACCCGGCGGATCCGCACCGTCACGGTGTTGCGGTGCAGACCGAGCGCGGCTGCGGTCGCGGCGATGCCCGACTCGTGGTCGAGGTACGCGGAGAGCGTCGCGAGCAGCTCGCCTCCTCCCTCCCGCAGCGGGGCGAGGAGCGACTCGGCCGCAGGGACGAACGTGTCGTTCCCGGTCCACGCCAGCAGGAGCTGCTCCAGACCGAGGCTGTCGACACGCACGAACCATCCCGTCGTCGAGCGCGATGCCGCGATCCGCGCCGCATCGCCCGCCTCGTCGAGGGTCGTGGCGAGGCCCTCCGATCCTCCCTGCAGCGAGCCGACTCCGGTCGCGACCGCGAAGTCGCGCAGCACGCCGAGATGCAGATCGCGAAGCGAGGCGACCGCACGCTCCACGCGATCGGGGTCCGGCGGCTCCGGGAATGTCAGCCAGCCGCTCAGGCCACGACCGGCGGTCGTCGCATGCGCTTCGCCGTCGATCGCGCTGAGTCCCGCGCTGACCGACCGCAGCAGCGAGAAGGAATCGAGTCGGCCTCTCGCCACCATCCGGAATCCCAGGTGATGACCGCCCGTGCGCCAGCCCCGCTCGAGCATCCGCCGCTCGACATCGGCGTCTGCAGCCCCGTGCAGATCGACGAAGTCCCGCAGCAGCCCGGAGGACACCGCGACGTCGTTCACGGCCGCCACCTCGTCGATCAGGATGCGCGCCGCCACCGCGGGCATCGCCACCTCGGCGGCGACGGAGAGCGACAGCAGCTGCGCCTCGCCGAGTCCCTGCCCGAAGAGCACGAGTCGCAGACCGCTGCGCCCTGGGCTGTCCACGCGTACCGATGCAGCCGACGCGGTGCCCACCCTCGCGCGATCGAGCCACGAGTCGAAGCCGATCGCGGCGTGCAGGCGCTCGTCGAGATGCGCACCCGCTTCCTGCAGCACCCCGGACGAGTCGATCAGTGCGGCACCGACGCCGAGGTTCGCGGCGATGTGCCCCAGCAGGTCGGCGAGGTCGTCGGCGGCGTACTCGAAGGACTGCGCGACCTTGCGTACCTGACTCAGCGTCAGGGCGTCGCGGGCCTCGATCAGCATCCAGCAGGCTTTCGCGAGCTGGATGGGGCGCTCGACGTCGAGCAGGCACAGGCCGATCCGGTCCGCGAGGCGCAGAGCCCCCGCGTCGAACGCCGCGGCGCCGGAGAGCGCCAGTCCGGTGTACCCGCGATCGCGCAGCCGACGCAGCAACGCGTCCTGCTGCCAGGTCGACGTCGGAGCCGCCGACGTGACGATCGCCAGCCGGTCGGGGCCGCTCTCGGTCAGCTCGGTTTCTCCCGCTCCGACCGCGACCGCGACCCACGCCGTGTCCGCCGGCCCGGCGACCCGCCGCAGGCCGCCGTTCTCGGCGTGGGCGAGCAGCGCACGCAGCTGCAATGTCTCGTTCACGCCGCGTCCAGATCGTCGAGGCCGTATGCGGAGGGGATTACCTTCGCGCGCCGATCGGGCCGGGCGTTCCACCATTCCGGTGCGGGGATGGCGAGCACCGCGACGTTGCGCGCCAACCGCAGCTCCGTGGCCTCGAGGATCTCGCGCGACACCGCGTCGACGACGACGATGATCGTCGGCGCGGATGCCACGAGCCGACCGTCGGTGAGCACGGCCAGCGTCTCGGAACGGCTGACGACCCGGTGCACCGCTCCGGCGAGCCCGCTGATCTCGACCGCGTTGACATGAGGATCCCGCGCAGACGGAGCGACCGAAACGATCCGCCCCTCGGCCAGCAGTTCCGCGCCCAGGGCATCCGCCAGGAGCGGGAGGGGTGCGGCGGCGGACGCCAGGTAGGCCCTGCCCAGTTCGAGCGCGTGCGCGAGGTGGCCGCCGATCGCATGCTCCCTCAGGTCGCCGACGGTGAAGCCGCCCAGCACGGCGCAGCCGACCCCACCGGCTTGGATGACCGCCGAGCGCACGACCCTCTCGGCGTCGATCGCCCGGTGCGCCTCGACGAGTGCGACCCCGTCGGCACCGGTGTCGCACGCGAAGACGAGACCGGGTATCCGATCCACGAAGAGCGACATCTGATCGAGCCCCGGCAGGGCGCGCCCCGTGCAGTCCGCGTCGACCACGACGTGCGTCCCGGCAAGGGTCAGCGGTGCCAGGCCGTTCATGCCGCCCCCTTCGAGGGAGCAGACCGCGGGCACCGGATGTCCGATCCATCGTTCGACCGCACTGAGGAGCCGGGAGAACGGCTCCAGTCCCGGAAGCTTCTCCCCGAGCAGCATCGTCGACCCGACGAAGGCGACGCCGAGGCAGGGCGTGGCCGGGTCGAGCGACGAGATCGGCGTGACCTCGATGGGCCAGTCCCCGGCACCGGCGAGCATCAGTTCGAGCATCGTCGTCGAGCCGCCCCCACCGGAGCCGAGCAGGGCATAGCCGCGGGCGAGCGCCGTGAGGTCGTCGCGCTGCAGCATCATGCGCTCCAGCCTAGGGAGAAACGCCTTCGGAGGCGGCGAGCGTCTCGACGGGGACGAACTCGGACGCGAGGCCGAACGCCGAGGGACCGAAAGCGGAGAGGGCTTCCGGAGTGCGCATCATCTCGGGCGTGGAGATGCCGAGCACCCGCACGCGCTGTCCGTAGCGGAGCCCTTCCGTCGTGATCGGCTCGGCCGTCTCGTGATCGACCACGCAGATGAGGTCGGGCACGATCGCCACCAGCGTCTCCCCGCGCCGGGCGATGAGGTTCTCGTTCTGGAACGAGATCTCGAACGTGTCGCCCTCGTCCGCCCCGAGCGGTGCGATGACGGCACGCCCCTTGGCGAAGCCCTCGGTGGTGCGCCGCTCGACGTCGATGACCTTGCCGACGCAGAGCTCGCGCAGGTGCGGGTAGAGGGTGGTCGAGAGCGTCTGGGCGATCGCCTCGAACGGCGAGTGGTGCTCCTCACGGGCGACCCTGATGGCGCGGCCGAGCGCGAGGGCCATCGAGATCGTGCGGGGAACGGCGGTGCGTCGGACGTCGGCTCCGGTCATCGCGTACTCGGCGATGTGCCCGACGCCGCCGAGACGGATCGTGATGCCGCGGGCGAGCCATTCCATCTGCCGGTCGTCGTCGCCCGTGTCGATCACGACCTTCTCCCCGCGTTCTCCGGCGAGCGCGAGCGGGGAGCCGTGCACGCCGTACACCGCGAAGGTCTCCATCGACAGCTCGGGGAACGCGCGCCCCATGCCGTCGGCGTCGACCACGGGCAGACCCGTCTCGGCGGCGACGATGAGGGGGATCATCGAGTTGATGCCGCCGCACTCGATCGGCATCGTCGCATCGGCTTTCCGTCCGAGGTGCTCCTCGAGCGTGCGCAGCGCGAGAGTGGGCTCGGTGCCGGCGGGGATCTTCTCGATCATCACGGTCGGCGCGCCCATCTGCGCGGTCGGGATCACGAACAGGTCGTCGGCGAGCTCGTCCGGGTCGAGGATCGTGATGCTCCCCTCCCCCAGCACGCGCTCGACCAGCATCTTGCCGATGTACGGATCGCCTCCGCCACCGGTGCCGAGGAGCGTCGCGCCGCGGGCGAGGTCGGGGAGATCGGCCGCGGTGAGTTGCCAGCTCATGCCGCGGCTCCGGTCGAGACGGTCCCGGTCGAGATGCTGCCGTCGAAACGGTGTGCCGCCATGTCGTAGCCGAAATAGCCGGGGCCGACCATCGCGAGCGCCGCCTCCGAGTGCCAGCGCTCATCGGCCGGCGCCGCGATCACCCGCACCCGCTGCCCGTAGCGCAGGCCCTCGGTCGTGATGGGCTCCCCGGACTCGCCGTCGAGCACCATGATGAGGTCGGGGGTGGTCGCGAGGACCGCGCCATCGGCCTCGGCCACCAGATGCTCGTTCTGGAACTGCAGGGTCAGCGTCGCTCCGGCGTCTCCAGCGATGCGCGCACGTCCGCGCGCGAAGCCGGTGGTCGTGGCCCGATGCACGTCGACGACCTTGCCGTCGAACAGCTCACGCCCCCCGAGGAGGTCGACGACGGCATCCACCGGATCGGTCTTCGCCTCGCGCGCCGTGGCGATGCGCTTCCCGATCTCGATGCAGCGGGACAGCGAGCCCGAGACCAGCGATTCCCGCGCGGCGGTGCCGGACATGGAGAAGCCGGAGATCATGACCGAGCAGCCCATCTCGACGCAGGCCACGCGAGCGATGCGCTCGGTCCACGAGTTGTCTGCCGTCTGCAGGACACCGGTGTTGCCCTTCTCGTCGCTGAATGCGAGAGGCGAGGCCGTGACGCCGTACAGCGTCGGGAGCACCATCTGCAGCTCGGGGAATGCACGCCCCATGCCGTCGGCGTCGACCAGCGGCAGTCCGAGCGCCGCGGCTGCGGCGATCGGGATCGTCGAGTTCACCCCGCCCACCTCCGCGCAGGCGATGTGGGTGACGGGGCGGCCGAGATGGATGCTGAGCGCCTTGACCGGCTCGATCACCTCGGCGAGACTCGGGAGCTTCTCGACCATGACGGTCGGCGCTCCCATCATCGCGACGAACAGCACGAGCGCGTCGTCGGGGACCTCGTCGAGTCCGACGACCGTGACGTCGCCGGAAGTGAGCGCCTGACGAGCGAGGAGGGCACCGATGTAGGGGTCCCCTCCGCCGCCGGTGCCGAGCACGGCGGCACCGCGGGCGAGTCCGTCGATGTGTGCGGGGGTGATGGTCCAGCTCATGTCACACCGCCATGTCGAGGTCGCCGACCGCCTTCACGCGGATGCGTGTGGCGTTGCCGGGGAGGTACGGGATCGGCACCTCGTCGAAGTCGATGATCGACACGGTCGACGGCTTGGCGCCGGCGGCGATCGCCTTGTCGACCGCCTCCGCCCGCACCTCGGCGAGGGTCTCGTCGCGACGACCGGGCTCGATCGCGTACACCTTGTCGATCTCGCCGCCCACCTGCGCGATCGAGGCGCCGATCGCGTTCGCGACCGCATAGTTCTCGGGACGGTGCACGGTACCGAACAGCGGCAGCTCGTCCGGGAGCAGGATGGATCCGCCGCCGACCGCGACCACCGCGATGGGCTCCGGCGAGGTGCGCATCCGGTCGACGGCCTCGGACACGCGCTCGGCGATGCGGGCGAGCACCCGCTCGACGAACACCGGGTCGAGGTGCGCGACCTTGCCGGCGTCACCCACCTGTGCGCGACCTGCGGCGACCGCGATGTCGGTGGCGGTGAGGGTCGAGCCGCCGAAGACCAGAGCCTCCGTCGTCAGCTTGTACCCGACCGATGCCGGTCCGACCTCGGCTGTCTCCTCGTCGACGATGCTGCCGCCGCCGATGCCGAGCGAGAGCACATCGGGCATCCGGAAGTTGGTGCGGATGCCGGCGACCTTGACCTCGTTCGCCGTCTCGCGCGGGAAGCCGTTGATCAGCAGTCCGATGTCGGCCGTCGTGCCGCCCACATCGATCACGGCGCAGTCGTCGAGACCGCTCGTGGCGGCGGCGCCGCGCATCGAGTTGGTCGGCCCCGAGGCGAACGTCGCGACCGGGTAGCGGCGCACGTATTCCTCATCCATGAGCGTGCCGTCGTTCTGGCTGAGGAAGATCGGCGCTTCGATGCCCTGGGCCCGCACGGCCGAGGTGAGCCCGTCGACGATCTCGGACGCGAGTTCACGCAGCGCGGCGTTAATGATCGTCGCGTTCTCGCGCTCCAGCAGGCCGATGCGTCCGATCTCGTGCGAGAGCGAGATCGCGGCATCCGCTCCCAGCACCTCGGCGACGATCTCGGCCGCCCGCACCTCGAGGTCGTGGTTCACCGGGCTGAACACCGAGGAGATCGCCACCGAGCGGATGCCGTGCGCCTTCATGTCCTCGGCGTGCGCCCTGATCTCGTCCGGGTCGAGCGGCGAGATCGGTCGGCCGTCGAACTCGTAGCCACCGTGCGCGAGGTAGCTGCGGGCCTGCGTCGCCTCGACCAGGACCTCCGGCCAGTCGATCAGCGGCGGCAGGGCGCGCGTGGCGGGGAGGCCGAGACGGAGCGCCGCGACAGGGGCGAGACGGCTCGCCTGTACGAGCGCGTTGATGAAGTGCGTCGTGCCGATCATGACGGCATCGATGTCGACGCCCTCGAACGCGTGACCGGCCCGCAGGTCCTCGATCGCCTGGATGATGCCGCTGGTGACGTCGGGGGTGGTCGAGTGCTTCACCCCTGCCAGCGTGCGGGTGCCGTCCATGAGGACGGCGTCGGTGTTGGTGCCGCCGACGTCGATGCCGATGTGCATGATTCTCGCTTTCCTGGGAGGGGTGTCTGTCTCGGGCGGCTCAGGCCGCTGCTGTCTCTTCGACCGGGGCGGCCTGCCGCGTGGTCGCGACTCCGACGCCGCGCACCCAGCCGAGCTTGCCCGCCACGATGTACAGCACCATCGAGAGGAAGAGGCTGAGCAGCGACGGGATGCCCCACGTGACGAAGTAGCCGACGAGTGCGGAGACCAGCCACACGACGATCGTCGCCGGGACGATGCGCGGAGCGGTCGCCGGGAGCGTGCCCGCCTCGCGGGTGGCGTCGAGGTCGGGACGCCAGCGGCGGACCACGTAGTACTCGGCGACCATGATGCCGGCGATCGGCGGGAACGCGACGCTCAGCACGATCAGGAACTCGGTGAACTGGCCGAGGATGCCGACCGCGGCGAGCACCGACCCGACGACGCCGAGCACGATCGTCGTGGTGACGCGGTGCAGGTTCTTCCCGAACGCGGTGGAGATGAAGTTCACCAGGCCCAGGGTGGAGGAGTACAGGTTCCAGTCGTTGATCTTCAGCGTCCCCGTCAGGACGATGAACAGCCCGATGAAGCCGACCGACGAGGTCACGATGGCGACGATGTCGCCGCTGGCGGCCGCATGCGCGAGCAGCACGCCGGCGAGGCCGATCACGAACTCGCCGAGCGAGACGCCGACGACGGTCTGCTTGATCACGTCGGCACGCGAGCGGTTGAAGCGGGTCATGTCACCGGTGATGATCGCGCCGACGATGAGGCCGCCCGCGACGATGCCGGTACCCGCCCAGACGCTCATGGTGGGCCCAGGGGCCGGGCCGGTGAGCAGTTCGCCGATGTCGTGCCGGGTGAGCTCTGAGATGACCGACCAGCCGACGAGGATGAGGAACAGCGGAACCGTGATGTTCGCGAGCCACTGCATCCCGACGAACCCGAAGGCGACGATCGCGGTGACGGCGAGACCGAAGATGAGGCTCCAGGCCCAGACCGGCAGGGCACCGGGCATGAGGGCGTCGAGCGACTGCGCCGAGATGGCCGACTGGATACCGAACCAGCCGATCAGGCTGATGCCGATCGCGAGTCCGACCAGGGAGGCGCCGATCTCGCCGAAGCCGGTCCACCGTGCGAGGAGTGCGGTGTTGAGGCCCTCGCGCTGGCCGATGAAGCCGACCACGCACATGATCACCTCGAGGATGAGCGAGCCGAACAGGAAGGCGAGGACGGCCTCGCCGAAGGTCATGCTGTAACCGAGGGTCGCGCCGAGGAGGAACTGGGAGAGCGCCGAGACCTGCCCGAATCGCTGCACGGCGATTCCGAACCAGGGTCTGCGGGCCTCGGGAGTCACTCGGGAGAGCGCGAAGTCGTCTGCGTGCGCCGTGCGTGCCATGAGGATCCTTCGGGAGGAGGGAGCGGGTTGTGCGCCAGAGTATCGACGCGGTCTTCTCCCACGACATGTGCATATCGCACGAACATCACTCCGGGATGTGCACATCGCACACGGATGATCATGGCATCGAGACACACCATCAACGCCGAAACCCATCCCCGCCGACGTCGGCAGGAATGGGTCTCGGTTCGAGCGTGGGTCTCGGCGACTGCAGGGTCAGTGCAGCGCGTTCGTCTCGATGAAGGCGCGCAGCGCGTGCTCGTCGTCGGCCATCTCGGTCACGTGCTGCGGCGCATCGAGCATCTCCTGCAGCTCCGGTGCGTAGCCGAGCTCGACGCCGATCGCCTCGTGGATCGTCTCGGCGAACTTCTCCGGCTTGGCGGTCTCGAGCACCAGCATCGGCACGCCGGGCTCGACGTACTCGCGCGCGACCTTGACGCCGTCGGCCGTGTGCGGGTCGATGACCTCGCCCGTCGCCTCGTACACCGAGCGGATGGTCGCCAGCCGATCCTCGTGCGTCGAGGTGCCGCTGACGATGCCGAACTCCTCGAGGAAGCGCTCCTGCTCGGCGGAGAAGTCGAAGTATCCCTGCGCCTCGAGGTCGTCCCAGGCGCCGACGACGCGGGCGGGGTCTCGGTCGACCAGCTCGAAGATGAAGCGCTCCAGGTTCGACGCCTTGGAGATGTCCATCGAGGGGCTCGAGGTCGCGAGCGTCTGGGCGGCGCTGCGGGGGCGGTAGACGCCGCTGCGGAAGAACTCGTCGAGCACGTTGTTCTCGTTGGCCGCGAGCACGAGGCGGCGGATCGGAAGCCCCATCTGCTTCGCGAAGAACCCGGAGAGGATGTTGCCGAAGTTCCCGGACGGCACGGTGAACGACAGCTCGGTCCAGCCGCCGGCGTCGGTCGCCCGCAACCAGGCCCAGAAGTAGTAGACGGTCTGCGCCGTGATGCGCGCGAGGTTGATGGAGTTCACCGCGCCCAGGTGCTGGGACCGCTTGAACTCGAGGTCTCCGGCGAGCTTCTTCACGAGGTTCTGGCAGTCGTCGAAGACGCCCTCGACCGCGATGTTGTGCACGTTCGCGTCGTCGAGTGAGAACATCTGCGCCCGCTGGAACGCGCTCATGCGCCCCTGCGGCGACAGCATGAACACCGCGACCCGCGCCTTGCCCCGCAGCGCGTGCTCGGCTGCCGACCCGGTGTCGCCCGAGGTGGCGCCGAGGATGTTGAGCACCGCGTCGTTGCGCTCCAGCGTGTACTCGAGCACCTGGCCGAGGAACTGCATGGCCATGTCCTTGAAGGCGAGCGTCGGGCCTTCGGAGAGGCCGACCAGGGTCAACTCGTCGTCGATCGCCCGCAGCGGCACCACGCCATCGGGGAAGTCGGCGTAGGCAGCATCCGTCATCCGCGCCAGGTCGGCGCGGGGGACGTCCGTCGCGAAGAGGCCCAGCACCTCCGCCGCCAGCTGCGGGTACGTCAACGCTCGCCAGCGCTCGAGCGTCTCGGCATCGACGCTCGGCATGACCTCGGGCACCGCCAGCCCGCCGTCGGGCGCGAGGCCCTCCAGCAGCGTCTCGCTGAACGACTGCGGCTGCATGCCGCCGCGGGTGGAGATGAACTGCACGTTGGCTCCTCGGCTCGGGACTCGGCACGTCCATTCTCGCAGGGTGTTCCCGGTGGAGATGACGGGATGACGGATGCCGCACACTCCCCCTCAGAACAGCGAGGTCGGAAGCGCCCCTTCGTGCTCCAGCAGCCAGCGTTTGGTCTCGAGCCCGTGCCCGGCGTCCCCACCGGAATACCCGCCGAGTCCGTCTCCGGCGACCACGCGGTGACAGGGCACGATCAGCGGGACGGGGTTCGCGCCCATGATCGAACCGATCCCCCTGGCCGGCACCTCGGTGCCGCTGCGGGCGGCGAGCCCGCCGTAGGTGATCGTCTCGCCGTGCCCGACGGTTTCGTGCAGCGCCGTGAGAACAGCCCGCGTCGCCACGGTCTGATCGCCGAGGTCGACCGGCAGGTCGAACCGACGCAGCGCGCCTGCGAAGTAGGCGCGCAGCTGCGCGAGCGCCTCGGCGAGCAGCGGTTCGGCCGCCGGGTCTGAGAAGACGATGCTTCCCTCGGGCGGAGTGGATCGCCAGGCGACGCGGGTGATCGCCGCACCGTCGCTCACGACGCCGATCATCCCGACCGGCGACGTGAGCGTGGCGAAGGCGGACATGCGTCGAGGCTACCCCCGCCCTCGGACAGCGGCGCGCTCTCAGGGCTGCGGGGCCTCGTCGACCACGCTCACCTCGATGACCCAGCCGGCCCAGGGCAGGCCGGCGGGCAGCAGTTCCGTCGACCGGTGCGGGTACGACTCACGGATGCCCACGATGCGACCGGTGGCGGTGTCGATGTCGATCGCCGACACCAGCAGATCGCCGAATCCCGACCCTTCGCCGATGTCCGTCCGCAGCACCAGCGTGGTGACGGCACCCTCGGTGCGTTCCACCTCGACGCCGCCGAGCAGACCCAGCACCCGCAGCGAGGCGGCACGGAGGTCGGCGGGCATGAGGTCGGTGCTCAGGTAGCGACCGATCGCCGAGAACAGATACGAGTCCTCGTCCGACGTGCTCAGGTGCTCGCGGTACCAGCCGAGCAACGCGGCGGGATCACGAGGCATCTCGTCGTAGAACTCACGGAACGGGTCGTAGTACGCATCGTCGTCGGCGTACTCCGGATCCCACGTCTGCAACCCACCGGGAAGCCGTTCGATCCCGCCGGGGTCGGCGTCCCGCTCGGGAGCGACCTTCACCATGCGCTCGTAGGCGGGAAGAGTCGCGGGGTCGCCGAACACGTCGACGACCTCGTTCACGAAACGGTCGTCGAGGATCCAGTCCTCCGAGCGGTCGCCCGGCACGTACAGATCTCGGATCCCTCGCGTGTGCACGGCCCCCTCCGAGGTGGGCAGTGCGGACGTGTTGAACCCGGCGATGCCCTCGTCCTCCGGCGCCGTCCCGGAGTCGGCATCGGCGTCCCACAGCGATACGACGTCGTACGTCTCGCGGATCCGAAGGTACTGACCCGGAGCGAGGACCGGATCGAGGCCGTCGACCACGAGGTCCGCTGCGCCGTTCAGCACGGCGACGGCCGCCGCCGAGGCCGGCGGTGGGGCGACCGGTGCCACCGCGCCGGCGATCACGATCGTCGCCACGACGGCAGCGGCGGACACCGTCCCGATGACCGCGGATCCACCCCAGACCCATCGGCGTCGCACACGGCTCTTCCGCTGATCGGCGATCGCCGAGACCAGCCGCGCCCGTGATCGACTGATCCTCTCGGGAGCGTTTCCGTCCGGTGCGCTCTCGATCTCACGCACGAGTTCCGACACGTCCATCTTCGATCTCCTTTCCGATCCAGGTGAGCCGAGTGACCTGCGATCCCGGAGGTGCGAGTTTCCGTCGCACCCGATTGAGCCGGGACCCGACCGTGCCGACGGGCACGCCCAGAGCCTGCGCGATCTCGTCGTGCGAGAGGCCACCCCAGGCATGGAGCAGCAGCGTCTCGCGGTCGCGTGCCGACAGCGCCGCGATGCGCGGCGCCAGTTCCCTGATCGCCGCCGCCGCATCCACCCGGCCACCGGCCTCGTCGATGCCGCCACCGGTGGAGTGCTCGCCGGCCCCCGCGGATGCGGCGACCGCTCGCCAATGCTTGGCCTCGGTCGTCCGGTGCCGCGCGGCGACCCTCGAGGCGATACCGAGCAACCAGGGCCGCGCCGATTCCCAGGCGTGATCGAACGATCCGCGCCGGCGGAAGGCGATGAGGAAGGTCTCGCTCAGCGCGTCCTCCGCCGCGTCGGCGCCGAGACGCCGCCGCAGGAAAGCCTCCACGGAGACCGCATGCCGATCGAACACCTCGGCGAAGTCCTGCGGCGCGCGCTCCGACCGGCGGATGATGTCGCTGTCTGTGCTCACACTGGGTATTCCTCGTTCGGGCGGATCGCCTTCACGTTTTCTTCTCACGGGGCCGACAACCCTCGGCTCTCCGGCGACGGTACCCACGCGTCGTCCGGCATCTCGAGCCAGCCGCGCTCCTCCGACAACACGGCGGCCGTCGCTCGCAACTCCTGCAGGGCCGGGTGCGCGAGGCCGGAGCGCCAGACCATCGCCCAGGGGAACAGAGGGACCGGATCGACGACGGGACGAATCACCGCGCCGTCGACCGGCGGCTGCGACACGAGCGTGAGGATGGGGGCGCTGCGCAGGCGCAGATGCTGCGCGAGCTCCTCCCCTCCTGGCACGATCGGATGCCCGATGGCGGGGTCGATGCCGAACGGAGCGAGCAGCTGGGCGGTGGCATCCAGCCACCCCGGCGTGACCTGCGCGCCGGCGCGGGAACACACCCTGGTCTCCCGCAAGGCCTCGAACGGCACCGCATCGCGATCAGCCAGTGGATGCCCCTCGAGTATCAGCACGGCCAGAGGTTCGTACCGCACGAGCTGGGAGGAGACCCCGGCCGAAGCCCTGGCCAGACGGTCGAAGACCACGTCCGAGGACGGACCGGACGGGACCGGGCCGCCGGGAGCGCCGAAGCGCGCGAAGAACTCCCGATCCGGTGCGCGGTGCCGGGCCGCGTCCAGCACGATCGCGGGCGTCAGGGCGGGGTCGACGACGTCGACGATCAGCGGCTCCTCCTCGAGGACCTCCTTCAGCGCGAGGTCGTGCAGCGCGAGCATCTCCTTCGCCCGCGGCAGCAACCGACGCCCGGCCTCGGTCAGCTCGACGCTGCGCGTGGAGCGGCTCAACAGCGGCACCCCGAGCCGATCCTCCAGGCGGCGGACGTCACGGCTCAGAGCCTGCTGGGCGATGAAGAGCCGGTGGGCGGCGCGGCTGAAGTGCAGCTCCTCCGCCACCGCCACGAAGTGCCGCAGCAGACGGTGTTCCAGCTCATCGGCCATGCCTTCGTTATACCCGATTCACAACAGGGACGCGTCAATCGAGAATCAGAAGGTGTTGGCGTCGCGATGCCCGTCGGGGCGAACCTGGATGCCTGGACACGTTCGGCGGACGACGACGGATCATCACGATCCGTCATGGTCTGACCGCCGAGGACAAGGAGCACCCCATGAGCACGACGACGTCCGCACTCGATCTCCCCGACGCGCGACTGCACTACGAACTCCGCGGCGACGGACCGCTGCTCGTCCTGATCGGCGCCCCCATGGACGCCGACGCCTTCGCCCCGTTCGCGGACGAGCTCGCCGCCGAGCACACCGTGCTGACCACCGACCCGCGCGGGATCAAGCGGAGCGTCCTGCCTGACCGCTCCCAGGGCTCGACGCCCGAGCGGCGCGCCGCCGACCTCGCCGCGCTCATCGAGCACGTCGACCGCGGCCCCGCGACCGTCTTCGGCTCGAGCGGCGGCGCCGTGACCAGCCTGGCGCTCGCGCAGACGCACGCCGATCTCGCCCCCACGGTCATCGCGCACGAGCCGCCGCTCCTCGAACTTCTCCCCGACCGCATCGCGCAGCGCCGCCGGACCGACGAGCTCATGACGGCAGCCCTCTCGGGTGATCGGATCGGCGCGTGGCGCCTGTTCTTCGCACAGGCGAACATCCCGATGCCGGAGGAGATGCTCATCCAGTGGTTCGGCGGCGAGGTCGACCCGCAGAGCCACGCCGACGAGCAGTTCTGGTTCCGGTACGAACTGCCGGCGAGCGTGCGCTGGGAACCCGATGTCGAAGCGCTTCGCGCACGCGCCGGCCACCTCGCACTCGGCATCGGCGAAGAATCGGTCGATCAGCTCTGCGAGCGCACGACGACGGCGCTCGGCGCGCAGCTCGGCATCGAGCCGGTCCGCTTCCCCGGCGACCACACCGGATTCGTCGACCACCCGGCGGCGTTCGCGGTCCGGCTGCGGGAGGTTCTCGCGCAGCTCGGAACGCGCTGACCACGGGGCGGGCACGATCCGCATGACCCCGACGAGACCGTCGACGCGAAGAGGCTGCGCGACGGTTCCGCGGGTCACCGCGAACCGACCTGCCTCCAGAGCGCCGCCCAGTGCTCCGGACGCAGATCACGCGGAAGCCGCCGGTCGGCCGCTCCAGCCGCGGCCACCGCCTGCCGAGCGCGCGGCATCGGGATGCGCGCCGCACCTGCCACCACCGCAGGCAGGGTGGAACCCCGCCCCGTGAACATCGCGCGGGCGAACGCCTCGTACGCCTGCCGATCCGACGCGGGCACGAGCGGTGAGCCTCGGCGGGTGATCGACAGCACGCCGCCGTCCACGCTGGGCTGCGGCGCGAAACCCCAGGCCGGAACGCGCCCTTCGAGGGCGAACTCGAACCACGGCGCGGACTGCGCCGTCATCATCGTGCCACCCCCGACACCGGCGCGCTTGCGCGCCACCTCCCATTGCGTCAGCAGCACCGCCTCGTTCCACCGCCCCCGCGACAGCAGGCGGCGAAGGATCGGCGTCGTCACATGGAACGGGATGTTGCCGACGACGACCTCGGCATCGAGCGGATGGCGCGTCGCGTCGGCGACCTCGACACGCACGCCGGGAAGCGATCTCCGCAGCCGGTGCACGCGGTGTTCGTCGACGTCGATCGCCGTGAGCGGTCGACCCAGTTCCGCGAGCACACGGGTCAAGGCGCCGTCACCGCAGCCGAGTTCGAGGATCGACCCCGATGTGCGCTGCACGAGCGCAGTGATCCGGGTGAGGGTCGGACGATGGGTGAGGAAGTTCTGGCCGAGTTCGTGACGGCCGCCATGGATTGAACGAGGCATGAGTGCGCTCCAGAAGAAGAATCGGAGCACCTCGAAGGAGGGGAGGACGCGGAAGAGGCGTCAGTCGATGCTGCCCGTCCCGAGGTGCGATGACATCTCGGTGGACGGCGCGCAGATGCGTGCGAAGAGCGAGCGCGCCGTCAGGCGCGGCGGTCGCGGATCGCGTAGGTGCACGCCATCATGGGCGCGGCGCATATGATTCCCATGCCTGCCAGCATATCGGCAGTCAGATCCATCCACGCTCCTCGGCGATGAGCACGGCCTGCTGCCGGGTGGCGACGGCGAGTTTCCCGAGGATGACCGAGATGTGGTTGCGCACCGTGCCGGGAGCGAGGGCGAGGGCTCGCGCGATCTGCCCCGTCGTCTCGCCCCGTCGACCGGCACGCAGCACGTCGAGCTCGCGGTCGGTGAGCGGCGAGCGCTCGTCGCTGAGCGCATCGGCCGCGATCTCCGGGTCGACATAGCGCGCACCGGCGGCGACCCGACGGATCACCGCAGCGACCTCGTCCGCCCCGCGGGACTTCGGCAGGAAACCGGACACACCGGATGCCAGGGCCCGACGCAGCACGCCGGGGCGCGCATGACGGGTGACGACCACGCAGCGCGTCGCGATAGCCCTGTTCAGCTTCTCGGCCACCTGCACACCGTCGAGCCCGGGCATCTCGAGGTCGAGCAGGCACACGTCGGGTTGCAGGCGCAGCGCCTCGGCGACGGCCTGCTCGCCGTCCGCGCATTCCGCGATGACCTCGATGTCGTCCTCCAGCCGCAGCAGCGCGGCGAGCGCGGATCGGATCATCGCCTCGTCGTCGGCGAGCAGCACCCGGATCATCGTGTCCCCTCCGTCCGCGCGGGAACCGTCACGACGACCACGAACTCCTCCGCGTCACGCCGCACCTCCAGCGAGCCGTCGGCCTCGTCGATCCGCCGCCGCACACCCTCCAGTCCGGAGCCGTCATGCTCGACCTGGACGCCGGGCACCGCGTCGTTCGCGATCTCGTAGCGCCACGCATCCGGAATCCGTGTGAGCACGAGGCGCGCGCGACGGCCGCCGCCGTGGCGCAGCACGTTCGTGGTCGTCTCCCTGATCACGGGGCCGAGAGCAGATGCCGGTGCGGCGTTCGCCTCCGCATCGATCGTCGCCTCCACATCGAGGCCCGCCGCCGTGAGCAGGTCGCGGGCGTTGGCGAGTTCATCCCCCAGCGGCACCGAGCGGAATCGTGTCGCCAGGTCTCTCGTCCCCTGTCGCGCCTCGTCGACGCTGACCCGTGCGGCGCGGAGCTGCTCCATCCCGGCATCGGCGTCGGCCGGCAGCAGGCGCTCGGCGAGTTCCAGCTGCAGCGCGATGACCTGCAGGTGGTGGCCCTGCAGGTCGTGCACGTCGGTCGCCACTCTCAGACGCTCCTGTGTCGCGGCGAGCTTCGCCTCGGACGCGCGAGCGCGGTCGAGGGTGACGAGCACATCCCACCACCACAGCGAGCTCACCGTCATCGCGGGGAAGAGCATCGTGTAGATCATGGCCGCCCACCACGGGAACGCCGATCCGAAAGCACCCGAGGACGAGTCGATGACGGTCAGCACCAGGAGGAGGAGCGTGCCCGCCACGACGACGCGGACGCGGATGCCGCGCGGCCAGTTCAGAAGCACCACCGATTGCACCATCGGCATCGCCACGAGCTGCCAGCTCCCGACGAGCGACCCCGCCGCGATGCCGTATGCGGCGGCGACGAGGAGCGGAACGGCGATCCGCCTCCAGCGGACGCCGGGCTCGGCATCGACGCGGTGGCGGTAGTCGAAGAGGAGCATCACCGTCGAGGCGCACCACAGCAGGCCACCACCCGCCGTCGCGAGGATCAGGAGGCCACGCAGATCATGCGCGGCGACGATTCCCGTCCATGCGAAGACCAGCATGAGCTGCAGGAACATCACGGCGGTCACCGTGTACCACCACGTCGCCGTGATGCCTCGGGAGAGCTGACGCGCGCCCGGACTCGGTTCGACGGGGGCGACGGGCTCGGCGCTGCTGCTCACGCTCCCCACGATACGGGCGTGACAGATGTCACGGATGCCGCGTGCGATCCACCCGGAAAGCGGTGACGGCCCGACACTGCCGCCGCGGACGAGTGTCGGCTGGACTGGAGTCATCGCGGCGGAGACTCCGTTCGCATCGACATCCGGGAGCATCCCATGAACCTCATCGAGACCTTCCAGGACCTGGTCGCCCAGGTGCCCGAACTCGTGCAGCCGCTCATCGTCGCCCTCGCCGGCGCGATCCCCTTCATCGAGGGCGAGGGCGCCGTCAGCATCGGCATCATCGGCGGCATCCCGCCGGTGGTCGCCGCCATCGCCGCGATCGTCGGCAACTTCCTGTGCGTCGCGGTGCTGGTGCTGGTGAGCTCGGGCGCCAGGCGGAGCGTGGTCAATCGCTCGAAGGCGCGCCGGGTCGCCGTCGTCGGTGGCGGAACCGGCGCGGAGGCCTCTGGTTCCGCCGACTCCGCCGACTCCGGCCGCAACACCGGTCGGTGGGAGAAGTTCCAGCGCGCCTTCGACCGCTACGGCGTCCCCGGAGTGAGCCTGCTGGGTCCTCTCGTGCTGCCGACGCAGTTCACCGCCACGATGCTCGCCGCATCCGGTATCGCCAAGGGACGCATCCTGTTCTGGCAGGCGCTGGCCATCATCGGCTGGACCACCATCATCGCCGTCATCGTCGGCAGCGCTGTCTACGCGATCCGCTGACCCACCCGGCGGGGAGCACGACAGGTGATCGCGCTCCCCACCCGTTCCTTAATTCAGGGTTTCTTGAATTCACCATTTTCTGTACAGTGAAGCCGTGACCACCGCACTCGCCTCCCTGACCCACACGGCCGCCGTCGCCCGACTCGGACATGCGCTGTCCGATCCCACTCGCGCCGGGGTCCTGCTCGCGCTGCGAGAAGCACCGCGCTACCCCGCCGACCTCGCCGACGCCCTCGGCGTCTCGCGCCAGGCGATGTCGAACCACCTCGCATGCCTGCGCGGGTGCGGACTCGTCGAGAGCGTCCCCGACGGCCGCCGCAGCAGCTACCGACTGGCGGACCGCCATCTCGCGCCCGCTCTCGACATGCTCATGCGGGTCACGCTCATCGTCGAGCCGGACTGCTGCTCGGGTGAAGGATGCACCTGCTGATGACCGCCACAGCGACCGCGCAGCGCCGTGACGTCCTCCACCGCCGCATCCGCCTCATCGTCGGCATCACGATCGGGTACAACCTGATCGAGGCGGTCATCGCGATCGCCGCCGGATCCGTCGCCTCCTCGGCAGCGCTGATCGGCTTCGGACTGGACTCCACGATCGAGGTCCTGTCCGCCGCCGCCGTCGCCTGGCAGTTCACGCGCCGCGACCCCGAGCGCTGGGAGAAGCCGACCCTGCGGGTGATCGCCGTGGCCTTCTTCGCCCTCGCGATCTACGTCACGGCGACATCCGTCACGGCCCTGATCACCGCGGAGCGCCCGGAGCACAGCACGATCGGCATCATCCTGACCGCCGTGAGCGTCGCGGTCATGCCCTTCCTGTCGTTCGCCGAACGTCGCGCGGGTCGAGAGCTCGGATCGGCCACGGCGGTCGCCGATTCGAAGCAGACGCTCATCTGCACCTACCTCTCCGCCGCCGTGCTGGTCGGCCTGGTCGCCAACTCCCTGCTCGGCTGGTGGTGGGCCGACGCCGTCGCCGGACTCGTGATCGCCGCCTTCGCGGTGCGCGAGGGGATCGAGGCCTGGCGGGGCGATGCGTGCGCGACGTCGGTCGGGATGCTCCTCGAGGACGACGTCGACGATCACCACGATCATTGACGCCACCGGAGTCCGGTCCCTCTAGGTTGGGGGAATGGATGCCCCACGCCGGACACGCGACCTTCGCGGCCGCACGACCCTCGTCACCGGGGCGAACGCGGGAATCGGGTACTGGTGCGCGGAGCAGCTCGCTGCGCGCGGCGCACGGGTGCTCCTCGGCTGCCGCTCCCCCGAGCGCGCCGATGCGGCGGTCTCCGCGATCAGGAGCCGGGTGCCGGACGCCGACCTCCGCATCCTCCCCCTCGACCTCGGCGCTCTCCCGAGCATCGCCACGGCGGCATCCGGCCTCGACGAACGACTCGACGCGATCATCTGCAACGCCGGGGTCAAGGCCGCCGACCGTGCAGCGCGCACGGACGACGGGTTCGACCTGATGATGGGCACGAACTTCCTCGGGCATTTCGCCCTGGTCGCGCAGCTCGCGCCGTCCCTCGCGACGGATGCGCGTGTGGTCGTCGTCGGTTCGATCACGCACCGCTACGCGCATCTCGACCCCGCACGCGTCGATGCCCCCTGGCGCGGCTCCTCGCTCGCCCAGTACGGACGGTCGAAGGCGGCGGCGATGACCTTCGCGTTCGAACTCGCCCGACGGTGGAAGGGCTCCTCCCGTATCGCGGCCTGCGCGCACCCCGGGTATGCCGTCGACCCGCTCAGCCCTCGGCGTTCCGGCCTCGCCGAGGTGCCCGCATTCCTCCGCGCCCTCGCCGCACCGAGTCGCGTTCTCGTGCAGGGCAAGGACGGCGGCGCGCTGCCGGTCGTGCATGCGGCCACCGCCGCGGACGTCGTCGACGGCGATTACTGGGGACCGGGCGGGCTGCTCGAGCTCCGCGGAGCGCCGGTGCGGGTGGCCGCGACAGACGCGGTACGCGCACCGGCGACCGGATCCGCACTGTGGGCGGCGGCCGAGACCCTCACGGGTGTGCGATTCCGCGTCTGACCTGGGACCGGATGTCCGACCCCCACTGCAGGATGGGCGCATGATCACACTGCTCTCGGCCCCTTCCAACCTCGGCCTCCGTCCCCCGGAACCCGGCAGCGTTCCCGGAGCGGCGAAAGCGCCGGAGGCCCTGCGCGAGGCCGGTCTCTTCGCACGCTTCGCCGAGCTCGGCGCCACCGACTCCGGCGTCGTCCTCGCCGGCCGTTATGTCGACGACGACCAGACGAGACCGGCCGGCCGGGTGCGGAACCAGGACGCGACGATCGACCACTCCCGGCGCCTCGCGACGCGGATCGGGAAGGTGCTCGACGACGGCGACGCGCCACTGGTGATCGGAGGCGACTGCGCGATCCTGCTCGGCGCGGGCCTCGCGACCGTGAACCGCGGCGGCATCGGGCTCGTTCACGTCGACGGCCACACCGACTTCCGCCATCCCGGCAACAGCGACGAATGCGCGGCCGTGGCCGGAGAGGCCTTGGCGGCCGCGATCGGCAGGCACTGGCCGGAGATCGCCGACATCGATGGACTCGGACCCTACTTCCCCGCCGAGCGGACCGCACACATCGGCCACCGCGCCGACGACGAAGACCTGGCGGAGGTGCGCAGCGTCCTCGGCAGGGTGACGCCCGCCTCCGATGTCCTCTCCCTCGGTGCCGCAGCGGTCGGCGCCGCGTCCGCCGCCGTGGCCGGGTCCGCCTACTGGCTCCAAGTCGATGTCGATGTGCTCGACGCCGCCATCATGCCCGCCGTCGACAGCCCCGACCCCGGCGGGATCGGGGCAGCAGAGCTCACGGCGCTGCTCCGGGAACTCGCGCCGCACGCCGTCGGCGCCTCGATCACCGTCTTCGACCCCGACCTCGACCCCGACGGCCGGTACGCGCGTCTGCTGGTCGATATCCTCACCGAAGGACTCGGCGCCCTGGGCACCGAGGTGCCCAGGGCCTGACGGCCGCGTCGGGCGGTCACACCTCCGGTTCGACGGCCGGATCCGTCATGACCCGCACGCGGGAGATCCGTCGTCTGTCCAGCTCCGCGACCTGGATGGTCGCGCCGGGCACCTCGACCACGTCGCCGACGACCGCGAGACGACCCAGCTGCTCGGTGACGAATCCGGCGATCGTGTCCGATGAACCGCGCGGCATCGCCAGCCCGGTGGCCTCCTCGAAGTCCTGCAGGTTGAGGCGCCCGTCGAGCCCGTCGTCCGCCGAGATGAAGACCTCGGCGTCGTACTCGTCGAAGATCTCGCCCACGACCTCCTCGACGAGGTCTTCCAGGGTGACCAGACCGTCGGTGCCGCCGTACTCGTCGACGACCACCGCGATGTGATGCCCCTCGGCCCTCATCCTGGTCAGGGTCGGCAGCACACGGGCCGTCGAGGGGATGTACGGAATGTCGCGCATGAGCGCGCTCAGCAGACGCGCGGGATCGTCGGCTGCGGCTTCGAACAGATCACGGACGTGGACGAACCCGGTGATGTCGTCGATCGAGGTCTCCGAGACCGGGTATCGCGAGAACGGAAGGTCACGCACCTGCGCGAGCACCTCGCCGACGCTCGCAGCCTCGTCGAGGGCGACGACCTCCGGCCGCGGGCGCATGACCTCGCTGACCTGCCGACCACGGAGGGAGAGCACGTCATCGAGGATGCGTCGCTCGTCGTCGGGCAGTCCCTGGTGGCTCGCGACGATGTCGCGAACCTCCTCGTCGGTCATCTCGTCGCTCGTCTTGTGCGGGTCCCCGCCGAGCAGACGCACGAGGGCGTTCGTCGACACGGAGAGCAGCCAGATCACCGGACGCATCACCGTCGCGAACCCGTTGAGGGCGGGCGCGACCGCGTAGGCGAACTGCGCGTTGCGCTGGATCGCGAGCCGCTTGGGCACGAGCTCGCCGAGCACCAGCGACAGGTACGCGATCACGAGCGTGAGCACGAGCGTCGCGATGGTGAGCGCGAGCGCGGGTGCCAGGCCCCACGATTCGAGCACCGGCGCCAGCGACGGCGCGATCGACGTCGCACCGTATGCCGCCGACGCGAAGCCGGCGACGGTCACGCCGATCTGCACGGCCGAGAGGAAGGTGTTGGGGTTGCGTGCCAGGGCGGCGACCTTCGCGCCGCGACGGCCGCGTTGACCGATCGCATTGATCTGACTCTCGCGCAGCGTGACCAGCGCCATCTCCGTGGCGGCGAAGACACCGCCGATCAGCACGAACGCGAAGACGAGGGCGATGTTCCAGAGCAGGTCGCCCATCAGCGGGCGACCTCCTCTGCGGTGGGGTGAGCGCCCGGTGTGAACCGGGCGCTCGTACTGTCAGAGTCCGAAGAGTCAGAACAGCGCTGCGCGCTCAAGAGTGCTCCTTGTGAGTGATGGTGGGGGTGGTGTCGGTAGGAGTGGTGCCGGTGGAGGTGCCGACGGCTTCCGGCGCACGGCGGGTCTTGATGAGGCTCGCCACCGTGGCCACCGCGATGGTGGCGCCGATGAACAGCAGCGAGAACCAGATCGGGATCTCGGGGGCCCATTCCACGCCTTGGCCACCGTTGATGAACGGCACCTCGTTGACGTGCAGCGCGTGCAGGACGAGCTTGACGCCGATGAAGGCAAGGATGACCGCGAGGCCCTGCGCGAGGTAGACGAGGCGCTCGAGGAGTCCGCCGATGAGGAAGTACAGCTGGCGCAGACCCATCAGCGCGAAGGCGTTCGCGGTGAAGACGATGTAGGCCTGGTCGGTGAGGCCGTAGATCGCCGGGATCGAGTCGACGGCGAAGACGAGGTCGATGAACCCGATCGCGATGATCGTGAGGAGCATCGGGGTGACGAAGCGCTTGCCGTTCTTCACGACCGTCAGCTTGTCTCCGTTGTACTCGTCACTGACCGGCAGGTGCCGACGCACGAACGTCATGAACCGCCCGTTCGCCGGGTTGCTCTCGTGGTTGCTGAATGCCTGACGATAGGCGAGCACGAGCAGCAGCGCGCCGAACACGTAGAAGATCGCCGAGAAGTTCTCGATGAGCGTCGCGCCGACGGCGATGAAGATTCCTCGCAGGATCAGCGCGATCACGATGCCGATCATCAGCACCTTCTGCTGGTAGATCTTCGGCACGGCGAAGCCGGTCATCACGATGAGGAACACGAAGAGGTTGTCGATCGACAGCGCCTTCTCGGTCAGATAGCCGGCGAAGTACTCGCCACCGAACGTCCAGCCGGAGAAGACGCCGATGCCGACGCCGAACAGCAGCGCGAGGCTGATGTAGAAGATCGACCAGCGTGCCGACTCCGCGATCGTCGGCTCATGCGGCGTGCGCACGTGGGCGAAGAACTCGTAGACGAAGAAGGCGATCGTGATCGCGATCGTGATGATCCAGATCAGCGGGGTGATATCCAAATGAGGACTCCAGACTCGGGGTACGACGGTACCGCCAAAGTCTTCTCCATTCCTTGAAACAGGAACCGGTGGCCCGGGATGCGACGTGCATCCGTAATGACGACCCGACCGTATCGGAGTACTCCCCTTGGGATCTCCAAGGATAGAAGACGACCCTTTGCGGTTCCTGTGGATCTGCCGCACATGGGGTCCTGCGAACGGAAGACCTGCCCCGCGGGAGGTGCCGGATCACGGCGCCACCCGCGGGAAGGATTGTCAGTTCAGGGTGAACGTGACGGTCGCGGTGTTCCCGGCCACGTCCTGGACGATCATCGTGTTCTGCCCGCTCACGGCGCCGAAGACACCCGGCTTCATGAAGTTCACGTCCGACCAGGTGTTGTCGGCGAGGTCCTTCGCGACGCCGTTGATCGTGACGAGCGAGACCTTGCCCGCGTCGAACAGCTTGTAGCTCACGAGGTCGTACGTCCCCGCGGATCCCGCCGTGAAGGAAGCCCCGTCCTTGACCGTCGCGGTGGGCGGAGTCCCATCGATGGCGAAGGAGAACACACCCGTCTGCGCGATGTTCCCTGCCGCGTCCTCGGCGTTGTACTTCACCGTGTAGGCACCGTCGGGGAGCGTGATCGTGGCCTGGTGGACGCCGCTGGTCGCACCGTTCATCGCGGACTGCGTGCTCGTGACGAGCTTTCCGTCCTTGTAGATGTTGGCGACGATGCGCTTCAGCGCGACGTCGTCGGATGCCTGCACCTGCAACTGCAGCGCCGGCATCGGTCCCGCCGTGGTCGGGGCGACGAGAGTGGCGACGGGCTTCTGCGTGTCGACCGGCGCCTGTGCCTGACCGAGAGCGACGCGATCGATCACCCAGAACGCGCTGTTGGTCCCCGTGTAGTGGAAGCGGAACTGCGCCGTCCTCGCCCCGGCAGGCACGTCGAAGGCGAGCGCCTCGTTCGCGTTGGTGTCGGCGGAATAGGCCTTCAGCGACTGCGGCTCCCCGCCGTCGAAGCTGACCAGCACCTCGGCTGACTGCGGACCGTCGATGACGTAGTTGGTCGCATATGACAGCGTCGCCGCGCTCGCTCCCGTGAGCGGGTAGGCGGGGCTGACGAGGGTCGAGTCGAATGCACCGGCAGCGTGCGCCTTGTCATCCCACTCGTCGGAGTCGGCGACGGCGAAGACGTCGCGGGCTCGCACCGCGGTCTCACGCCGCTGCCCGAGCTCGACATTGGTCCAGAAGTCGTCGGTCGCGAACGACCAGCCCGCCCATTCCTTCACGCCACCGGCCGGCATGCGGGAGTTGTCGATCGTCCACCCCTCCGGTGTCGCGTGCGTCCACCCCAGGACGCCAGCGCCCGGGCGGGTCTCATCCGCCCTGGTCTGCAACGACGGACGCAGCGCATCGAAGTCGTCGGGAGCGAGCACGGCCGCCGCCGTGCCGTCGAGGTTCCATGCCGGGTCCGCTGCGATGCCGACGGCGGAGAGCACGGTCGGCGCGATGTCGGAGACCTTGACGTCGTGGCGCACTCCGGGCTCGATCCCGGGACCCGCGGCGACCACGAACACCTTGCGCTCTGCCGGGCTGCTTCCGCCGTGTCCTCCGGTCGGGGTGTGACCGTGATCCGCCGTCACGACGATCAGCCACTCCTCGTCGGCCGGACGGGCATCGACTGCCGCGAGGATCTGACCGATCTCCCCGTCGGCCTTCGCCAGCGCACGGTTGTAGGCGGCGCCGTTGGTTCCCGTGCTGTGACCGGCGCCGTCGACCTCGTCGAGGTGCACGAACACGTCGTCCGCGCCACCCGCGATGGTCTCGACCGCCCTCGCGGTCGTTCCGGCATCGTTCCCTCCCCGCACGCGGGAGTCCACCGCGGAGCCGAAGATCGTCGTCGCGATCGGCGCCCACGTGGCAACGACCGCGGTCGACCGCGCCGGCTGTGCGGCCTCGATACGCGTGAGGTAGTCCGGATACAGGTCGTATCGCGGCGCCGTGAAGTTGTTGTCGACGACGCCGTGCTTGTCGGGCCAGACGCCCGTCGCGATGGTCGACCACCCCGGCCCCGAGATGGTGCCGGCCATCGGCGAACCGTAGAGGTTGCTCGATGAGACCATGCCCCGCGCCATCAGGGCGTCGAGATTCGGCATGTCCGCGCCGGCGAGGAAGTCGAACGACGCCCCGTCGATGCCGACGACGAGAGTCTTGACGGGATTCGTCTCCTCGGCGGCCGCTGCGGGCACGACAGCCAGGGTGGGCACGAGACACGTGGCCGCGGCGGCCACGGCGGCCACGACGACAGCGCGTTTACGGAACGAGGGCATTTCTTCTCCGATGACTGAGGTTCGCGGGCATGGTGATGTCCATGCCCGGAGCCCAGTCTCGAACCCGCACCCGCGTCCGCAGGCGTTTCTCACGAAGGTGTCAATACAAGTTGGCGCTTCGTTCACTCGCCGAGACCGATATAGGTATCCATCTTCGTGAACGGCGGGATGCGGCGGGCCGCGAGCGCGAGCTTCTATTCGGCGATATCGGAGCGGCCGCGCTCCTGTTGCTCCGCGCGATCGATGATGCCGGGAAGCACCTCGTCGAAGAACGTGACGAGGACGGCCCTGGTCTTCACGGCATCGCGGTCGAGCATCGCCTCGCGGAGCGAGATGACGAACGCCTCGACGACATCCCAGTCGAACGCATCTCGCGCATGCTGACTGAACCGCCGGATCTGCGGTCCGAGGCGCTCGATGATGACGGCACGCGCATCGTTGCCCTCGATGCGCGCGAACCCGGTGGCGGTGGCACGGAGTGCGATGCCGAAACCCGCGACGTCGTGGGCCTTGATCGATGAGCACATCTCGTCGGCGAGTTCGGTGAGATAGACGATGTCGTCATCCTGGATCAGCGGCATGACATGACGTACCGAGCCGATCCAGATGTCGCCGAAGAGGTCGACCGCGTTGCGGACCTGATCGAGATCGATCGGCGCGACCCGGGTGTACCGGTTGCGCTGCATCTCGACGAGCCCGTGGTCGGCCAGGCGGTCGAGGGCATGACGGATCGGGGTCTTCGACGTGCCGAGGCGCTCCGCGAGCTCGTAGTCACGCAGACGCTCGCCGGGGCGCAGCTCACCGCTGATGATCGCATCCTGCAACCGGGTGTACGCCTCGTCGCTCATCGATCGGCGTTCGAGGGGTCCGCCTGAGAGTGCCACATGTCCTCCACTCGAGCACGTAACCGCAGTAGAGCCTGAAGTTCTACCTACACTGCAATGTATCGCATCCGGTGGGACGACCGGGAGATCCGTCGGGCGAGGAGGCGCGCACGGCTCGTGTTGCTCACGCCGGGGTGGACTCGCGAAGCGGCATCGGCCATCATCCCGGCGGCTCGTCCCGCACAGTGGGGACGGACGCGCGCGCACAGCGTTCGAAGAAGAGGCACTCCCGCCTGTGAGCGCACGCAGGTTCGCGGCGTAGCGTTGACGTCGAACCCCTCGTCTCCGAGGGCCGCCTCCGACGACGACCGGGAATCGATGACGACGGGTCGTGGAACACGGTGCCGCCGCAGCGGTCGGCGCCGGAGAAGAGGTCATCATGGACGGCATCCGTCCGACCATTCGCACGCGTCCGCGCGACAGCGCACCCCGACCGTCGAGCACCTTCACCGAGCTGGCGCAGCAGGTCCGCGGGCGCGGACTGCTGCACCGCCGATACGGCTACTACTGGACGAAGCTGATCGCCGCTCCCGTCGCGGTGGGCGTGTGCGTGCTCGCCTTCATCTGGATCGGCGACACCTGGTGGCAGCTGTTCACCGCCGCGGTCCTGGCGATCGTGTTCACGCAGATCGCCTTCCTGGGGCACGATGCCGCGCACCGGCAGATCTTCGTGTCCGGACGCTGGAACGACTGGATCAGCCTCATCCTCGGCGACCTCCTCGTCGGCATGAGCTACGGCTGGTGGCAGCACAAGCACACGCGCCACCACGCCAATCCGAACAAGCTCGGGTCCGACCCCGACATCGAGCTCCCGGTGATCGCGGTCTCGCCAGAGGCGGCGGCCAGACACCAGGGCGCGACCATCAGCTGGTTGCGCGGACACCAGGGGGTGCTGTTCTTCCCGATCCTGCTCTTCGAGGGACTGTCGCTGCACGCGTCCAGCGTCCGCCGCGTGGTGGTCCGCGGCCGCCTCGAACGGCGATGGGCGGAGATCGCGTTCCTCAGCATCCGCATGATCGGCTACCTGGTGCTGGTGTTCATCGTGCTCTCCCCGGGGATCGCGTTCGTCTTCCTCGCGGTGCAGCTCGGGCTGTTCGGCTTCTACATGGGCATCGCGTTCGCGCCCAACCACAAGGGGATGCCGGTCGTTCCCCGGGACATGACCCTGGACTTCCTCCGACGCCAGGTGCTGATGAGTCGGAACGTCCGCGGCGGTCGCTTCCTCGACATCGCGATGGGCGGTTTGAACTATCAGGTCGAGCACCACCTGTTCCCGTCGATGCCGCGCCCGCACCTGCGCCGCGCGGCTCCACTCATCGCGGAGTACTGCCGGGCGCATGACGTGCCGTACACGCAGGTGGGGTTGTTCGCCTCGTACGCGATCGTGGTGCGTTACATCAACCGCGTCGGACTCGGCGAGCGCGACGTGTTCGCCTGCCCGCTGATCGAGCAGCGCAGCCTCAGCACCGCGGTGGCGTGAGCACCGGGTTCGGATGCGCCGACCTCCGGGGGGGGGGG
>NZ_PCOY01000023.1 GCF_002979475.1 Microbacterium sp. MYb62
CTCGATCTCCCGCTGGTTCTTCGAAGACCGCCTCGCGCCGCTCACGCAGGCCGAGGTGGAGGCGGCAGACGCGCACCAGCACCACGTCACGGCGCACAACGACGAGACCGAGGCCGCGGAGATCCAGGGCGCTCACGAGCGTGCCGGCTTCCCGGATGCCCCGCTCACGGTCGATGAGACGCACGTCGACGAGACGCCGAACACCCCCAGCACGGTCATCGCGACCGAGCCGGTCAAGAAGCCTCGCAAGAAGTCGGAGGACGGCGAGTAGTCGCCACTCCCCCACTGATGAAGGCCTCGTCCATGCGGACGGGGCCTTCATCGTTAAGTCCTGAATGAGAGGATCCAACCATGTCATCCGCCGTCCAGCTGATCCGCGCCGCTTCCCTCGCCGGCGCGACCTTAACCGACGTCATCAGCACGAGGGTACTGGTGGCCTCCTCCGCGCAAGCTGACCTCGTCACGGCCTGGGATGTGGTCCACGCGGCTTTCGGCTCTCATGACGTCCCCAGCACCCTTCTGGGCGTCACCGTGCTCGGCTACGACCATCAACTCGTGGAGATCGAGGCGATCGCCGCGGTCACCAGCTGATCATGGACATCTCCGTGCGTTCGGCCACCCCGGAAGACGATGAGGTCACCGAGCAGATCGAGGTTGCCGCAGACGCCCTGCTCATCGACCGCTTCCGTGCCGTCGACTGGCCTCCCCCGACATCCCCCCACGAACGCACATCCGCACCGGGCTTCGTTCTCGTGGCAGAATCCCTCGGCGACGAGGATGATGCGGTACCGGGGGTGGTCGGATTCGTTCACGTCATGGAGATCGACGGGCATGCACATCTCGAACAGCTCTCCGTCCTCCCCGCCTACGGGCGCCGTGGCATCGGTCGCCGGCTCGTCGAGGCTGCACTCGCTGAGGCCCGGCGTCGTGGTCATAGCGAGATCACGCTTCGCACCTATGTCGATGTGCCCTGGAACGCACCCTTCTACGCCTCATGCGGCTTCGTCGAGAGCGAACCTGAAACTCCGTTGCTCCGCGGGCTCGTGCACGTCGAGACGGCCCTCGGACTCTTCGCGCACGGCCCTCGCGTCCAGATGACTGCGACCCTCTGATCGACGGCAATCGGACGCTGACCGACAGGAATCCGCTGGGGGCCACGCACCGTCGCTCCTAGGCTGGGAGCATGATCGATCGCACCGACTTCTACGCGGCCAAGCTGACCTACGAGACCGACCCCAGCGACGTTCATGCCGCGCTCAAGGCCGGTGAGAATGTCGTGGTCGTCGACGTGCGCTCCGACGAGGCCTGGGCCCAAGGGCGCGTCGCAGGGGCCGTGCACATGCATTACAGCGAGATCGCCACCCGCGCCCCCGTCGAGGTTCCGGAGAGCGCCGACGTCGTCGTCTACTGCTGGAGCCCCGGGTGCAACGCCGGCGCGAAGGGTGCGCTCGAGTTCGCCCGTCTCGGATATCAGGTCCGAGAGATGATCGGCGGCTTCGAGTACTGGGTCCGCGAAGGGTACGCGGTCGAAGACGCCGATGGCGTCCATCACCGCCCCGTGGATCCGCTGACCGGCATCGCACGCATCCGCACCCGCGCCTGATCGACACTCTCCGCACACGAAGAAGGCCCCCGGACGAATCCGGGGGCCTTCTTCGATACCGCCGTCTCAGCGGGCGAAGTTGCCGCGGTAGTACTCGTAGACCCAGCCGACGATCGCGACGACGAAGATCGCGAGGCCGATCGGGAGGAGGAAGTGTCCGACCGCGAGACCCACGACGAAGACGCCGGCCGAGGCCGCGAGCACGATGGGCCACCAGGACCACGGGCTGAACTCACCGAGCTCCGGATCGCCGTCATCGATGTCCGCGGTCAGGATGTCCTCGGGCAGTTCACCCCGCTGCGCCTTGTGCGTGCGGTCGAGATAGAACGCGATCATGGCTGCCATGAAGGCCGCGAAGAACAGCGCTACCGTGCCGACCCACTCGATCCGCTCCGCGAAGTTGTCGGACGGCGTGGCCAGGATGTGCCAGCCGGTGTAGATCACACCGACGAGGGCGAAGAACGCCGTCAGGATCCACCAGAGAATGACGTTGTCGCGCATGACTTAGTGGGCCTCTCGCTCGCCGGGAGCCGTGGTCGCGAACTCGGCGGCTTCCGGGTGGTTCAGGTCGAATGCGGGGCGCTCGCTGCGGATGCGCGGGATCGACGTGAAGTTGTGTCGCGGCGGCGGGCAGGACGTCGCCCACTCCAGCGACGCGCCGTAGCCCCAGGGGTCGTTGACCGTGACCTTCGGTGCCTTGCGCGCCGTGATCCACACGTTCAGGAAGAACGGCAGCATCGAGGCGCCGAGGATGATCGCACCGATCGTGGAGACCTGGTTCTGCCAGGTCCAGCCGTCCGCCGCCGAGTAGTCCGCGTAACGACGGACCATGCCGTCGACGCCCAGCCAGTGCTGGATCAGGAACGTCATGTGGAAGCCGATGAACAGCAACCAGAAGTGCACGTAACCCAGACGCTCGTTCAGCATGCGCCCCGTCCACTTCGGCCACCAGAAGTAGAAGCCGGCGAACATCGCGAACACGACCGTGCCGAACACGACGTAGTGGAAGTGTGCGACGACGAAGTACGAGTCGGACAGCGCGAAGTCCAGCGGCGGGGCCGCGAGGATCACACCCGTCAGACCACCGAAGACGAACGACACGAGGAAGCCGAGGGCGAACACCATCGGGGTCTCGAAGGTCACCGAGCCTCGCCAGAGCGTGCCGATCCAGTTGAAGATCTTCACACCCGTCGGCACCGCGATGAGCATCGTCATGAGCGCGAAGAACGGCAGCAGCACCGAGCCGGTGACGTACATGTGGTGCGCCCACACCGCGACCGAAAGTGCCGCGATCGCGATCGTCGCGTAGACCAGGGTCTTGTACCCGAAGATCGGCTTGCGGCTGAACACCGGGAAGATCTCGGAGACGATGCCGAAGAACGGCAGTGCGATGATGTACACCTCGGGGTGACCGAAGAACCAGAACAAGTGCTGCCAGAGCAGGACGCCACCGTTGGCCGGGTCGTAGATGTGCGCACCCAGGATACGGTCCGCCGCGGCAGCGAAGATGGCCGCGGCGAGAACCGGGAACGCCATCAGGATGAGCAGGCTCGTGATGAGCGTGTTCCACGAGAAGATCGGCATGCGCCACATGGTCATGCCGGGGGCACGCATGGTGATGATCGTCGTGATGAAGTTCACCGCACCGAGGATGGTTCCGAATCCGGAGATGCCGAGACCGACCATCCAGAGGTTTCCACCGGCGCCCGGCGAGAACGACGCTCCCGCCAGTGGCTGATAGGCGAACCACCCGAAGGATGCCGCACCCTGCGGGGTGAGGAAGCCGGCGACCGCGATCGTCGAGCCGAAGAGGAAGAGCCAGAACGCGAAGGCGTTCAGACGCGGGAACGCGACATCGGGAGCACCGATCTGCAGCGGCAGGATGGCGTTGGCGAAGCCCGCGAACAGCGGCGTCGCGAACATCAGCAGCATGATCGTGCCGTGCATCGTGAACAGCTGGTTGTACTGCTCCTTCGTCGGGATGATCTGCATTCCCGGCGCGAACAGCTCGGCACGGATGACGAGCGCCATCACACCGCCGAGGAGGAAGAACATCACCGAGGCGATCAGGTACATGTACCCGATCGTCTTGTGGTCCGTGGACGTGATCCACTTGACGACGATGTTGCCCTTCTGCTCCACACGCGAGGAGCTCATGAGAGCGGCCTGGCGGGCGGGCAGTGTGCTGGGACGCGACCGGGGGGTCTCGTCGGTACGGGGAGCTTCTGTGGTCGACATGACTTACTCCCCTCCTTCCTCGGTGTCGGTCTTCGGGGTCGTGCCCGGGAAGTTCGAGAGACGGTCGTAGGCGTCGGTGATGTCGCCCGTGTTGCCCTCTTCCTCGAGGGACGCGAGGTAGTCGTCGTACTCGTCCTGCGAGACGACCTTCACGTTGAAGAGCATCATCGAGTGATACTCACCGCAGAGCTCGGCGCACTTGCCGGCGTACTCGCCTTCGCGGGTCGGGATGAACGACCAGGAGTTGTCCTTCCCGATGAACATGTCCTTCTTGTACAGGAAGTCGATGATCCAGAAGGAGTGGATGACGTCACGCGACTGCAGGTGGATCGTGACCTTCTGGTCGACCGGCAGCACCAGCGTCGGCAGCTGCGCCTGGTCGATGTTGCCGTCCTTGTCGGGCTGGGCCTGGATGCCCATGGTCCACACGGCGTCGGAGTTGTCCTTCTCCTCACCGTCGTACTGGAAGTCCCACGCCCACTGCTTGGCGATCGCGGTGATCTCGACGTCGGGCTCGTCCCACTTCGCCTCGATCGCCGTCTGGTCGCGAGCGGTGAAGAAGAACATGCCCAGCACCAGGATGAGCGGCACGATCGTGTAGAAGATCTCGATCGGCATGTTGTACCGCATCTGCACCGGCAGACCGGTCTGACCCTTGCGACGGCGGTAGGCGATCGCCGCCCAGGCCATGAGGCCCCAGGTGATGATGCCGACGGCGAGCAGGACGATCCAGGAGTTCACCCAGAGCGAAGAGACACGCTCGGTCTGATTGGTGGCTGCGGGGCCACCCTCCACGAAGCCCGGAAGAAAGCCGTTCAGCTCAGTGGGAGTACATCCCGCCAGGGCCAAGGCTGCCGCAACTCCCACAGGGAGGGCGGCCCAACGAAGGCTGCGTTTCGAGGGCACGATGCACCTTTCAGATCGCGAACAGAGCACACCCAAGTCTAGGGCAACCTCACACCTGATTCATGCCAACCACGCAGGTTCCGGAAGCGGAACGGCCGCCGTCACCAGTGGTGACGGCGGCCGGATCGGCAGAGCGAAGATCAGTGGAAGCTGTCGCCGCACGCGCAGCTGCCCGCTGCGTTGGGGTTGTCGATCGTGAACCCCTGCTCGGAGATCGTGTCCTTGAAGTCGATCGCCGCACCGTCGAGGTACGGGACGCTCATGTTGTCGATGATGACCTCGACGCCGTCGAAGTCGACGGTCTCGTCGCCCTCGAGGTAGCGCTCGTCGAAGTACAGCTGGTAGATCAGGCCCGAGCATCCGCCGGGCTGCACGGCGACGCGCAGACGGAGATCGTCGCGTCCCTCCTGCTCGAGGAGGTTCTTCACCTTCGTGGCGGCAGCGTCGGTCAGGGTGACGCCGTGTGCGCGGATGGTCTCTGGGGAGAGTGTGGTGTCGCTCATGTCGCTCCTTGTGACGGGCCGCAGGTGCACGGCTTCTCGGACGATTCTACCGCCGCGGATCCTGTGAGGCTCAGAGTTCGGCGGCATTCATCCGCGCGAGCAGCAAAGCCTCGGTCGCCACGGCGTGGCGGAAGGTGTCGAGGTGCAGCGACTCGTTCGGGCTGTGGGCACGCGAGAACGGATCCTCCACTCCGGTGACGAGGATCTGCGCCTCGGGGAACTCCCGCACCAGATCGGCGATGAACGGAATCGACCCTCCCACTCCGAGGTCGACCGGCGGCACCCCGTATCCGTCGCGCATGGCGTCCCGCGTCAGCGACACCGCCCAACCGCTGGTGTCGACGAGGAAGCCGTCGCCGAGATCGACATCGGCGAAGGTGAGCTCCGCACCGAACGGCGCATGGGCGCGAAGATGGCTCTCGAGCGCGTCGTACGCGTCCTGCCCGGTCTGTCCTGGTGCGACGCGCGCGCTGATCACCACGGTGACCTCCGGAAGGAGGGTGTTGGATGCCGCAGCGACACTCGTGGCGTCGATGCCGATCACGGTGACCGCCGGCTTGTTCCAGATCCGGCTGAGGATGGTCCCGTCGCCGATCGGCGATGTTCCGGCGAGGAGGCCCGCCTCGTTCCGGAGGGTCTCCTCGGTGTACTCGGGCGTCGGAGAGTCACGCTCTGTCATGCCCGCGACGGCGACGGAGCCGTCCGCGTTCCACAATGTCGACAGCAGGGTGACCGTGGCCATCATCGCATCCGGCACGGCACCGCCGAACATCCCCGAGTGAGACGCGTGATCCAAGGTGCGCACACGCATCGTGAACCGCGCGTTGCCGCGAAGGGAGACGGTGAGGCCCGGGGTCACGGAATCCCAGTTCCCGGAGTCGGCGACGACGATGGCATCCGCGCGCAACGCCTCCTTGTTGTCGGAGAGGAACTGCGCGAAGGAGCGCGATCCGTACTCCTCCTCCCCCTCGATGAACATGGCGATGCCGAGGTCGAGGTCGTCGCCGAGCGTCTCGCTCACCGCTCTGATCGAGGCGATGTGGGCCATGATCCCGGCCTTGTCATCTGCGGCACCACGCCCGTAGAGGCGTCCGTCTCGCACCGTGGGCTCGAAGGGCGGGGTCTCCCACAGGGCGTCGTCACCGGGAGGCTGCACGTCGTGGTGTGCGTAGAGGAGGATGGTCGGCTTGCCGTTGCGGGCCGCCCTCGTGGCGAGGACCGCCGGCTGTCCCTGCTCGTCGGTACCGGGGATCGCGGCGCGCAGCACGCGGACCTCGTCGAAGATCCCGGTGTCCGAAGCGAGCGCCGCGACGGCTTCCGCACTGCGCTCCAGCTGCGTCTGATCGAACGCCGGCCAGGCCATCCCGGGGATGCGCACGAGGTGGCCGAGGTCCGAAAGCGCGGACGGGAGCCCGGTCGCCACGGCTTCGAGGACGGCGGCATCGGACTCGCGGGGAGGAAGAGGAGAGGTCATGCGAGTAATCTTAAGGCGATCCCCCGCAGCGAACCGAGGAATTCCGTGGCCACTACCCCTGCTACCCCTTCGACGAACGACGATGCTCCCGAGACGCCTGGCGTCGGCAAGGGGCGCGCGACGCCGACCCGCGCGGAGCAGGAGGCGGCGCGACGCCGCCCCCTGGTCGCCAACACCAAGGAGGCGAAGGCGGCTGCCAAGGCCGACCTCAACGAACGTCGCGCCCGCGCGCAGGCCGGCATGGCCGCCGGCGAGGAGAAGTATCTTCCTGTCCGCGACAAGGGGCCGCAGCGGCGCTGGGTCCGCGACTACGTGGATGCGGGCTGGCACCCGGCCGAGTTCGTGATGGGTGTCATGGTTCTGGTCATCCTCGCCTCGCTCGTGCCGGCGAACACGGCCATCTCGTTCTACGCCTACATCGTGATGATGGGGTACCTGGTGATCGCGATCGGCGGCATGGTCCTGCTCAGCATGCGGGTCAAGCGCAAGGCGGCAGCCAAGTTCGGCAAGGAGCGCCTCGAGCGCGGCCTCGGCTGGTACGCCGCGATGCGCGCGCTGCAGATGCGTTTCATGCGCCTGCCCAAGCCGCAGGTCAAGCGAGGGCAGTACCCCGACTGACCAGTCCTCTGTTGATCTCGCGGCCCCAGAAGGGCCCGCGGTAGAGGAACGCGGTGTACCCCTGCACGAGGGTGGCTCCGGCGTCCAGACGTTCCTGCACATCGGCGGGAGTCTCGACGCCGCCCACCGCGATCACGCAGAAGTCGGCGGGCACGGCGTCGCGCACGGCACGGAGCACCTCGAGGGACCGCTTCTTCAGCGGCGCACCGGAAAGACCACCCGCACCTGCAGCCTCGACGGTCGCGGCGTCCGTGAGCAGACCGTCTCGGCTGATCGTGGTGTTGTGCGCGATGATCCCGGCGAGGCCTTCGTCCACCGCCATCTGTGCGATCGCCGCGATCTCCTGATCAGGAAGATCGGGCGCGATCTTGACGAGCAACGGTGTGGCTCCCGATGCCTCCCTGACCGCACGAAGCAGTGGCGCGAGCGTCTCGACGGCCTGCAGACCGCGAAGTCCCGGCGTGTTCGGAGACGACACGTTCACTGCCAGATAGTCCGCCAGCGGGGCGAGGCGGATCGCGGAGGCCACGTAGTCGGCCGTCGCGTTCTCGACGTCCACCACCCGGCTCTTCCCGATGTTCACGCCGATCACCGTGTCCGGCGCACCCCGACGAAGACGGGCGAGACGGCGTGCCGCCGCATCCGCTCCGGCGTTGTTGAAGCCCATCCGGTTGATGACCGCCCGATCGGCGATCAGGCGGAAGAGACGCGGCTTCGGGTTTCCCTCCTGGGGGATCGCCGTCACGGTGCCGACCTCCACGTGCCCGAAGCCGAGTGCGGCCAGACCACGCACACCGACCGCGTTCTTGTCGAAGCCCGCAGCGATGCCGAACGGGGAGGGGAACGTGAGCCCGAGAGCCTCGACGCGCAGAGACGGGTCGGGACGGGTGAACGCACGCGTCGCCGCAGCGAACGGCGGTGCACCGAGGACGCGGATCACCGCCATCCCGGCATGGTGGGCGAACTCGGGGTCGAAGCGCGAGAGGACAGCGCGGAAGAGCAGCGGATACATCCCTGCCAGATTACCGGTCCTCGGCCTCCCGCTTCGTGTGGTCCGCGCGCAGATCGGTGATCGCGGCCTCGAAGTCCTCGAGCGAGTCGAACGCCTGGTAGACGCTGGCGAACCGCAGGAACGCGACCTCGTCGAGCTCGCGCAGGGGGCCGAGGATCGCGAGACCGATCTCGTTGGTGTCGAGCTGCGAGACGCCTGTCTGCCGAACCGCCTCTTCCACGCGCTGGGCGAGAACGGCGAGATCGCCTTCCGTGACCGGACGCCCCTGGCAGGCCTTGCGCACACCGGTGATGACCTTCTCGCGACTGAACGGCTCCATCACCCCGGACCGCTTGATGACGTTGAGGCTCGCCGTCTCCGTGGTCGTGAAACGGCCGCCGCACTCCGGGCACTGGCGGCGCCGTCTGATCGAGAGCCCGTCGTCGCTGGTGCGCGAATCGATGACGCGGGAGTCGGGGTGTCGACAGAAGGGGCAGTGCATCTGACCGATCCTACGCGGTGAACCGCGCCTCGATCGCCTCACCGTGTGCGGGGAGCACCTCGGTGTCGGCGAGGGCGACGACCCCTGCGCGCACGGCCGCCAGCGCGGCCCTGTCGTAGGAGATCACCTGCTGTGGACGGAGGAACGTATAGGACCCGAGCCCCGGGGCGTAGCGCGCCTGTCCCCCGGTCGGCAGCACGTGGTTGCTTCCCGCCATGTAGTCGCCCAGACTCACCGGCGTCTGATCGCCGACGAACACGGCGCCGGCGCTCGTGAAGGCGGCTGCGGCTTCCTCGGCGTCGACGAGGTGCAGTTCGAGGTGCTCCGGCGCGTAGGCGTTGCTGAAGGCGGTGGCCATGTCCCTGCCATCGACGAGGACGATCGCCGACTGGGGGCCTGAGAGGGCCGCGGCGACTCGAGCGCTGTGTCGCGTGATCGCGGTGATGCGCTCCACCTCGGCGGCGACCTGCGCGGCGAGCTCGACCGCGTCGGTGACCAGCACGGCTGACGCCTGCTCGTCGTGCTCGGCCTGGCTGACCAGGTCGGCGGCGATGAGGCGCGGATCCGCCGCGGCGTCGGCGACGACGAGGATCTCTGTCGCCCCCGCCTCCGAGTCCGTGCCGACGACACCGGCGACGGCACGCTTGGCGGACGCCACATAGTTGTTTCCCGGGCCGGAGACGACATCCACCGGATCGAGGTCGAGCGTCGGCACGCCGTACGCCAGGGCGCCGATCGCTCCGGCGCCACCCATCGCATACACCTCGGTCACGCCCAGCAGCGCGGCGGCCGCGAGGATCGTCGGGTGGATCCGCCCGTCCTGATCGGCCTGCGGCGGTGATGCCAGCGCGATCTGTGTGACACCGGCGATCTGCGCGGGAACGACGTTCATGATCACGCTCGACGGATAGACGGCCTTGCCTCCGGGGATGTAGACCCCCACGCGGTGCACGGGCTGCCAGCGCTGCGTGATGACCGCGCCTTCCCCGATGCGGGTGACCTGCGTGGCGGGAACCTGCGCGGCCGAGGCGAGACGCACCCGACGGATCGCTTCCTCGAGAGCACTCCGCACCTCGGGAGCGAGTTCGGCCAGAGCCGAGGCGATGTGCTCGGCCGGAACGCGGACATCGTGACCCGTGACGCGGTCGAACTGCTCGGCCTGTTCCCGCAGCGCGACCTCCCCGTGCACACGTACGTCCTCGACGATGCGTGCGGCGGTGTCGAGCGCCTCGGCACGTGCCTGGCTGGCCCGAGGCACGGCGGCGAGCATGTCTGAGGGCGAGAGCTCCCGCCCTCGCAGGTCGATCGTGCGCATTTCAGCCCTTCGTGATGTCGGAGATGTCGTGGAGATACCCGATCCGTCCGTCGTCATGGCGGATGACGAACGCACCCCCACGGTCCTCGATCACGAGGGCCCAGGCGTTCGGACCGATGCGGAAGAGCGCCTCCCCGCGCTCGTCATGGACGTCGCGCTCGGACGGTGCGAGGATCCAGAACGGCTGAGCGGCGGCAGCCCCACGCTGGTCCATGGCGACGTCTGCCTCGACCTCGGCGAGCCCTTCCACGACGGGAGGTTCGGAGTCGTCGGCGACGACGGCCGTCTCGTAGGTCGCTGCGGTCTCCAACAGGGACTCGATGCTTCCGGTGTCCGAGACGATCTCCGGCTCCTGCCCTCGGGAGCGCCGCGAGTAGGCGGGAACGTACTCCTCTCCGGAGACTGCCGGTTCGGTTCCGATGTCTCCGCCGGAGGCGTGCGCGGTGAGGGGCACCTGTTCCGCCAGGTCGAGCCGGGCGATCTCGTCGGTGGCCTGCCTACCCGATGTCTCGATGTCGACATCGACGACGAGCGGGAGCGCAGCGCTGTCCCCCGCGACGTCGGTTCGATCGTCGACCGATGCCTCATCGGCGACGGGAGCTTCGGCGACGGGCTCCGGGCGCGGGATGACGGGGCGCACCGGATTCGCGTTGCGGTGGGCGAGAGTGACGAGGCGACCGTGGAAGTCCTCCTTCAGCCCGGGGATGATCGGGGCGAACACCGTGAGGACGACGAGCGCGAGCGACGTGACGCCCATCGCGACGCCGTTCCACGGGAGGCCCCAGTGCCCGGTGGAGATGAGCGTGGAGATCGCGAGCCAGAGACTCCCGGCCCAGACCACGGCGGACACGGAGAACGCCACGGAGGCGAACTGGTCGATGCCCAGCGAACCGACCCGGCGGATGCCGTCCGGCGAGAAGCGACGCAGCACGAGCAGGAATACGGCGACAGTCGGGAGGGCGACGGGCAGGATCCACTCGATGCCGACTGCCCACAGCGACAGGTGGCCGATCACCGGGAAGAAAGAGAACACGAAGGACAGCAGCCAGACGCCGACGATGAGCAGTTCGCGCAGCGTGAACCCGAGGATCCCGAACTCGGGGGTGACCTCCTCGTCGTACAGGACGCCGTCGTCGTCGCTGAAGACCGTGTCCTCGGGCTCAACTTCAGGGAGATCCGTGCTCATGGGTGGTCCTTTCGTCACGTGCTCGACGGGGGGATTCGTCGTGCTGCCGACGGCTCACGATCCTACCCGCTCACCCCAGACAGGTGGGTCCGAGCAGTGACTTGAGGTCACCGAACAGGTCTGCGGAGACCTTGACCGGCATCGGCACCTCGAAGACCTTCGCGGTGCCGCCACGGTGCACGCGGAGCAGCACCTCGGTGTCGCCGTTGTGGCGGCGTAGCACTTCGGCGAGCTCCATCATCACGCGCTCGGTGGCGCGCTGCTCGGCGAGCACGAGGGACAGCGGTCCCGCGGCATCGAAGGAACCGACATCGGGCGCGAACGCCGACTGCGCATGGAGGTTGAGTCCGTCATCGCGACGGGAGACGCGCCCGCGCACCGCGAGGATGGCGTCCTGCTGCAGCGTGTGCTGGAACTCGGTGTACGTCTTCCCCATGAACATCACGGTCACCTCGCCGTTGAAGTCCTCGACGGTGATCATGCCGTAGGGGTTTCCACTGGCCTTCGCGACGCGATGCTGCACACTGGTCACGAGTCCGGCCACCGTCACCTGGTCGCCGTCCTGCATGTCCTCGGAGTTGTTGAGGTCGTGGATCGAGATCGATGCGTGCTTCGCGAGCGGGACCTCCAGACCGGCGAGAGGGTGGTCGGACACGTAGAGACCGAGCATCTCCCGCTCGAATGCGAGCTTGTCCTTCTTGACCCATTCCGGCCGGGCGGGCACCTTCGCAGGCGCCGCCTCTTCCATGCCGTCGTAGAGGCTGTCGAAGTCGAATCCGATGGCGCCCTGGGCCTCGTTGCGCTTGCGGTCGACCGCGGCCTCGACCGCGTCCTCGTGCACCTCCATGAGCGCTCGGCGGGAATCTCCCATCGAGTCGAACGCACCGGCCTTGATCAGCGACTCGACGGTGCGCTTGTTCGAGACGTGCAGCGGCACCTTGTCGAGGAAGTGGTGGAACGAGGTGAAGCGCTCATCCTTGCGCGCCTGCACGATGCCCTCGACGACGTTGCTGCCGACGTTGCGCACCGCTCCGAGGCCGAAGCGGATGTCGTCGCCGACGGCCGCGAAGAAGTTGATCGAGTCCGACACATCGGGCGGCAGCACCTTGATGCCCATGCGGCGGCACTCGTTCAGATACAGCGCCATCTTGTCTTTGGAGTCGCCGACGCTGGTGAGCAGTGCTGCCATGTACTCGGCGGGATAGTGCGCCTTGAGGTAGGCCGTCCAATATGACACGAGACCGTACGCGGCCGAGTGGGCTTTGTTGAAGGCGTAATCCGAGAAGGGCAGCAAGATGTCCCACAGCGCCTTGACCGCGGCCTCACCGAAGCCGCGCTCCTTCATGCCGCCCGCGAAGCCCTCGTACTGCTTGTCGAGCTCGGACTTCTTCTTCTTTCCCATCGCTCGACGCAGGATGTCGGCCTGTCCGAGGCTGAACCCGGCGACCGCCTGGGCGATCGCCATGACCTGCTCCTGGTAGATGATGAGCCCGTAGGACTCCTCGAGGATCTCGGCGAGCGGTGCTTCCAGCTCCGGATGGATCGGCGTGATCTCCTGCACGCCGTTCTTTCGCAGCGCGTAGTTGGTGTGCGAGTTCGCGCCCATCGGACCCGGTCGGTACAGCGCGATGAGTGCCGAGATGTCGCCGAAGTTGTCGGGCTTCATCAGGCGCATGAGGGAGCGCAGCGGCGGGCTGTCGAGCTGGAAGACGCCGAGGGTGTCACCGCGCGCGAGCAGCTGATACACCCCGGGATCGTCGAGACCGAGGTGCTCGAGGTCGAGCTCTTCGCCGCGGTTGGTACGGATGTTGTCGAGCGCGTCCGAGATGATCGTGAGGTTGCGGAGCCCCAGGAAGTCCATCTTGATCAGACCGAGCGACTCGCACGACGGGTAGTCGAACTGCGTGACGATCTGGCCGTCCTGCTCGCGCTTCATGATCGGGATGATGTCGAGCAGCGGATCGGACGACATGATCACACCGGCGGCGTGCACACCCCACTGGCGTTTCAGCCCCTCGAGCCCGAGCGCGCGGTCGAAGACGGTCTTCGCCTCGGGGTCGGTGTCGATCAGCGCGCGGAACTCGCTGGCTTCCTTGTAGCGGGGGTGCGCCGAGTCGAACATGCCGTCGAGGGGCATGTCCTTGCCCATCACGGGCGGCGGCATCGCCTTGGTGAGCCGCTCCCCCATGCTGAACGGGAAGCCGAGCACACGGCCGGCGTCTTTCAGCGCCTGCTTCGACTTGATCGTTCCGTAGGTGACGATCTGTGCGACGCGCTCCGACCCGTACTTCTCCGTGACGTAGTCGATGACCTCGCCGCGGCGCCGGTCATCGAAGTCGACGTCGAAGTCGGGCATCGAGACGCGGTCGGGGTTGAGGAATCGCTCGAAGATCAGGCCGTGCTCGAGCGGGTCGAGGTCGGTGATCTTCATCGCGTAGGCGACCATGGATCCGGCACCCGAGCCACGCCCGGGGCCGACACGGATGCCGTTGTCCTTGGCCCAGTTGATGAAGTCGGCGACGACGAGGAAGTACCCGGGGAATCCCATCTGCAGGATGATGCCGGTCTCGTACTCGGCCTGCTTGCGCACCTTGTCCGGGATGCCGCCGGGGTAGCGGTAGTGGAGGCCCGTCTCGACCTCTTTGATGAGCCAGCTGTCCTCCGTCTCGCCGTCCGGCACGGGGAACCGCGGCATGTAGTTCGCCGAGGTGTCGAACTCGACCTCGCAGCGCTCGGCGATCAGCAGGGTGTTGTCGCAGGCCTCAGGGTGGTCGCGGAACAGCTGCCGCATCTCGGCAGCCGTCTTGATGTAGTACCCGTCGCCGTCGAACTTGAAGCGGTTCGGGTCGTCCATGGTCGATCCCGACTGCACGCACAGCAGCGCCTCGTGCGCATCGGCCTCATGCTGATGCGTGTAGTGCGAGTCGTTGGTGGCGACGAGCGGGATGTTCAGGTCTTTCGCGAGGCGGAGCAGGTCGGTCATCACCCGTCGCTCGATGGAGAGACCGTGGTCCATGATCTCGGCGAAGTAGTTCTCCTTGCCGAAGATGTCCTGGAACTCCGCCGCTGCCGCCCGCGCCGCGTCGTACTGGCCGAGCCGGAGCCTGGTCTGCACCTCGCCTGATGGGCATCCCGTCGTCGCGATGATCCCCTTGCCGTAGGTCTGGAGCAGCTCGCGGTCCATGCGGGGCTTGAAGTAGTAGCCCTCCGTGCTCGACCGGGAACTGATCCGGAAGAGGTTGTGCATGCCCTCGGTGCTCTGGCTCCACATCGTCATGTGGGTGTACGCACCCGAGCCGGAGACGTCGTCGCTCTTCTGGTCGGGTGACCCCCACTGCACACGCGTCTTGTCGCTGCGGTGCGTGCCCGGGGTCATGTACGCCTCGAGCCCGATGATGGGCTTGATGCCCGCGTTCCGCGCCGCGTTGTAGAACTCGAACGCCGCGAACGTGTTGCCGTGGTCGGTCACCGCGATGGCCGGCATGCCGTACTCGGCGGCCGCCTGGGTCATCGCGTTTATCTTCGCCGCACCGTCCAGCATGGAGTATTCGCTGTGCACATGCAGGTGGACGAAGGAGTCGGATGCCATGCCTTCGAGTCTACGGCGAGGCCCCGACACCGGACGTCGGTGCCGGGGCGCTTCGCAGGGTCGTCAGGGTCGTGGCGCCGAGTCCACGACCGACGTGTGCACGGTGGTGACGGAGTCGAGGGTGTCGCCTGCGGGACCGCCGGTTCCGTAGCTCTCCGCGATCGAGGAGACGAGACCCTGAGCGGTGTCGATCACGATCGTCGTCGTGCGGTGACCGGGGACCACGTACTGCAGCGTCGCCGCCGCACCATCATCGCCGAGCACTTCGAATCCCGGGATCAGGGCGATCGCGAGGAAGAACGCGGAACGCAGGTCGGCCGGCATCAGGTTTATCGCCGACGGGTCGCTGAGGCTCGCCACGAGCCACCGGTCCGCTTCCTCGCCTGACATCCCCGACGGCGTGCGAAGCCACTCGAGCAACTCCCGGGGTTCTCTCGGCATCACGGCATAGTGCGGGCGGTATCGGTCCGCCAGATAGGGCGTCGGAGGTTCGTCACCGCCGACGGCGACGAACTCTCCCCCCGGGAGCGTCTCGATCGTGTCGCCTTCGCGCATCTGGGCCCCGGGCGAAGAGGACCATTCCCGTACCGCATCCGCACCACGTGCTCCGAAGGACTCGACGGCCTCGGCGCGCCCCCAGTCGTAGAACCAATCACCGGACCGGTCGGCCGGGATGTACAGCACTCGCGTGTCGCGGACGAGCACGGCAGCGTCGCTGCCGCCTCGGGAGGCGTTGAACGGCATCGTGTTCTCGTCGTCGTCATCGGCCCAGTCGGCTCGCCAAAACTGGAGATGCTCACCGACGGTCTCGATCCGCAGATACTGCCCGGCGACGAGTGTCGTGTCCGTCGCATCGAACGTCACGGCGGATGCCCGCTCCAGCACTTCCGCCGCTGCGGCATCGGGCGCGGCCGGCGGCGCGAGCACGGAGCCGGCCACGATCGCGGTCACCGCGGCCCCGGCGACGAGCCCCCCGATGCCGACCCCGGTCCAGGTCCGCCGTCGCGAACGAAGCGTGCGCTCCGGACGCGCACTCCGCGCCATCTCCCTCATCAGCGCCCGACGCGCCGTGAGCACGGTGTCATCGTCGACGCGGGACTCGTCCACCCCGATCTCACGAACTCGTTCCATAAGCGGCATCGCTCTCCTCCTTCGCCATCCATGTCAATCGGGCTGATCCGTGTGAGCCGGGCGGCGCGAGCTTGCGACGAACGCGATTCAGCCGCGACCGAACGGTTCCGACCGGGACACCCAGTGCAACGGCGATCTGCGCATAGGTGAGATCACCCCACGCATGCAGCAGCAGCGTGTCCCGTTCCTTTGCCGCGAGGGCGGCGATTCGCGGGGCCAGGGCACGGAGAGCGGCGTCGGCGTCGATCCGCGAATCGGAGGCGACCTGAGGAATCTCCACCGCGACCTCCTCCGCTGATGCCGACGCCTCGAATGCCCGCCACTGTCGCGCTTCCGCAGCCCGATGGCTCTTCACCACCTTGGTCGCGATACCGAGTAGCCAGGGCCGCGCCGACTCCGTCCGGAGATCGAACGATGAACGCCGTCGGAAGGCGATGAGAAACGTCTCGCTCAGAACGTCGTCGACGGCGTCTGCTCCGACCCGTCGCCGGATGTAGCCGCCGACGGGTCGGACGTGCCGCTCGAAGATCTCGGAGAAGACTCCGGGCTCTTCGAGCGACCGCTGGATGATCTCGCTGTCCGTGCTCACACTGAGTATTGGGACGATTCACGAAAACGGTTCACGCTTTCTTCGACGACTTCCGCGATGCCCCCAGGTCGAGCCGCATCAGAACCCGAGGAAATCCGTCGAGCACGGAACCGGTGTCGGCCGCCTTCAAGAATCCCGCGCTTTCGAACAGCGACCTCGTGCCGACGTACGCCATCGTCAGATTCACCTTCTCACCGCTGTTGTCGACCGGGTATCCCTCTATCGCCGGGGCGCCGCGCTCCTTCGCGTAGTCGACCGCTCCCTGGATCAACGCGTGCGAGATGCCCTGCTTACGATGCCCGGGGCGCACCCGGAAACACCACAGCGACCACACATCCAGGTCGTCGATGTGCGGGATGAGTCGATTGCGGGCGAAACTCGTCTCACTGCGCGGATGCACTGCCGCCCAGCCGACCGGTTCGTCGTCGAGATAGGCGATCACCCCGGGCGGTGGGTCCTGGTGGCACAGCTCGCGCACGCGGTCGGCACGGGCCTGCCCCTTCAGCGCCACGTTCTCTTTGCTGCCGATGCGGTAGCTCAGGCAGAAGCACACGTTCGACGTCGGCTTCTTCGGCCCGACGAGCGTCGCGACGTCGTCGAACACGGTGGCGGGGCGAACCTCGATGGTCATGCGCTCAGTGTTGCGCACATCACCGACATCGCACCGGAGAAGCGCGGACTACTCCCCGCGGAGCACGTCCAGCGCGTGTCGGAAGTCCTCCGGGTACGGCGACTCGAACTGCACCCAATCCCCCGTCGCGGGGTGGGCGAACGCCAGCCGGTGCGCGTGCAGCCATTGCCGCGTGAGCCCGAGCCGAGCCGACATGGTCGGGTCCGCGCCGTAGAGTGGGTCGCCGACGCAAGGATGCCGGTGGGCCGCCATGTGCACGCGGATCTGATGCGTGCGCCCTGTCTCGAGGTGGATCTCGAGGAGCGACGCGCCGGGAAACGCCTCGAGTGTCTCGTAGTGCGTGACCGACGGCTTGCCGTCGGGGACCACCGCGAACTTCCAGGAGTGGTTCGGGTGGCGCCCGATCGGCGCGTCGATCGTCCCCGCGAGGGGGTCCGGATGCCCCTGCACGACAGCGTGGTAGATCTTCTCGACCGTACGGTCCTTGAACGCCTGTTTCAGCACCGTATAGGCGTGTTCGGATTTCGCGACGACCATCAGACCACTGGTGCCGACATCGAGCCGATGCACGACCCCCTGACGTTCGGGAGCACCGCTGGTGGCGACCCGGAATCCTGCGGCCGCGAGAGCGCCGACGACCGTCGGACCCTCCCAACCGACCGAGGGATGCGCCGCGACGCCGGTGGGCTTGTCGACCACGACGATGTCGTCGTCGTCGTACACGATGCCGAGTTCGGGCACCGCAATCGGAATGATCTTCGGCGCTTCCTTCGGCTGCCATTCCACATCGAGCCAGCCGCCGCCGCGGAGGCGATCGGATTTGTCGAGCGTCACGCCGTCCAACCGCACACCGCCTGCTGCGGCGACTTCGGCGGCGAAGGTACGGGAGAAGCCCATGAGCTTCGCCAAAGCCGCATCGACGCGAGTGCCGTCCAAGCCATCGGGCACCGGCAGAGACCGGGACTCCACGGTCAGCGTCCTTCGGATGCGGGAGCCGCACCCTCCGAGGGCGCATCATCGTCGATCGAAAGCTCTGCGCCGACGGCATCCACCGCCGCGTCATCCGCGTCGAGCGACTCCGCATCCGTCTCCGTGTCGGCCATGGCGGCCACGGCCGCCGCTTCGGCTTCTTCCTCGGTCTCGACCACGGCGTGGTCGCGCTCGCGCGTCCCGTCGAAGCGCAGTCCGAAGACGACCAGCAGCGCGACGGAGATCATTCCCGTCACGATGAAGATGTCGGCGACGTTGAAGATCGCCGGCATCATCCACGGCATCGAGATCATGTCGACGACATGTCCCACCGGGAAACCGGGCTCGCGGAAGAGGCGATCGCTGAGGTTGCCGAGCACGCCGCCGAGCAGGCAGCCGAGAACGACGGCCCACAGCCGCGACTTGAGCCCGAACGCCTTCCAGACGATCACGCAGGCGACGACCGCGAGAGCGATCGTGAAGATCCAGGTGACCTCGGATCCGAGTGAGAACGCCGCACCGGGGTTGCGGACGTAGTACAGCTGAAGGAACTCTCCGAGGACGGGAACCGGCTCCTGATACGGGAGGTTCTCGATCGTGAGGTACTTCACAAACTGGTCGGCGGCCAGTACGAGCGCTGCGAGAATCGCAACGACCGCACCGGCCGCCGACCGACGAAAGGGACGGCGTCCTGACAAGAGGGCGCCTTACAGACCGATCGCGGAAACGGGCGTCGAGTCCGTGGAGGTCGACTTCTCGTCGAGCTCGCGGAGCTGGCCCTCGATGTAGCCGCGCAGCTGCGAGCGGTAGTCGCGCTCGAAGTTGCGAAGCTCGGTGATGCGAGCCTCGAGCGTGTTGCGCTCGCGCTCCAGACGTGCGGACTCCTCGCGCTGCTTGGCCTCGGCCTCGGTGCGGATTCGAGCGACCTCGGTCTCGGCCTCGGCGATGAGCGCGTTGCGCTTCGCCTCGCCCTCGGCGACGTGCTCGTCGTGCAGACGCTGTGCGAGCTCGATGATGCCGGCGGTCGCGGTCGCGGAGCCGGTCGGAGCGGGCTCGGCCGGAGCCTCGGCGACCGGGGCGGCGGGAGCCGGAGCCTCGACAGCGGCGGGAGCGGCGGCTTCAGGAGCAGCACCGGACTCGTACGCGGCCAGCTTGGCCTTCAGTTCGACGTTCTCCTCGAGGGCCTTGCGCCACTCGATGACGATCTCGTCGAGGAAGTCGTCCACCTCGTCCGGGTCGAAGCCGTCCTTGAAGCGGACGTGCTGGAACTGCTTGGTGACGACGTCATCCGGGGTAAGTGCCATGGGTGGCTCCTCTTTCGATGAGTTCGATTGCCAGTACCGATGTATGGCGTGGTCGTGATGTGGCGCGAACCCGGGGCGCGCACCTGGGTGCCAGCATAGCCCCCGCACATTGGCGCCGCGATGTCACGACACCCAGAGTGCGCGAACTCGGCAGGTCACCATCGGGGGTTTCGCCCGGAGTTCAGCGCATGAACAGCCCGACGACATTCATCAGGATCAGGACGACCAACAGCGTGAGCGCGAACCCGAAGTCGAGGGACAGCGAGCCGATCCGCAGGGGCGGGATGATCCGCCGGAAGAACCGGATAGGCGGATCGGTGAGCGTGTAGACCGCCTCAGCGGCGACCAGTCCGAATCCCTTCGGACGCCATTCCCGATTGAACATCGGGATGTAGTCCAGGATCAGGCGTGCGAACAGCACGAAGACATACAGCAGGAGCACCAGATGGACGATGCTCGCTATGACCGAGACCAGCTGCACGGGCTACGACTGGTCGAAGCCCGCAGACTCGGCGTCTGCGTGTGCGATGCCCCCGTGACCCGAGACCGCGATGTTCTCCGGCGAGAGCAGGAACACCTTCGAGGTCACGCGTTCGATGCGGCCGTAGAGGCCCAGGGACAGACCGCTCGCGAAGTCGATGAGACGACGCGCGTCGGCATCGCTCATCTGCGAGAGGTTGATGATGACCGGGACGCCTTCGCGGAAGCTCTCCGCGATCAGCTGCGCGTCGCGGTACTGCTTCGGGTGGACGGTGAGAATCTCGTTCACGGCTCCTGCAGACGGCTGGCGGACGGCGACGGGGCGACGCAGCGGGGTGACGGGGGCCGGGGCCGGCTCCTCGCGGTCACGATCGCGGTCGCGTTCACGGTGAGCGCGGGCAGGTGCCTGCGTCTCCTCCTCGTAGACCTCTTCCTCGTCGGCGAGGCCGAGATACACCATGGTCTTCTTCAGCGGGTTACCCATCGTGTCCTCCGGTTCGAACGTTTGGGGCTGGTCTTTTCACAGGTTAACCCCGGTCGGGTCGAGGGCCGGTGATTGCGGAGCCGATCCGCAGGTGTGTCGCGCCGGCGGCGATCGCCTCGGCGAAGTCTCCCGTCATCCCCGCGGAGATCCACGAGGCGGAGGGCTCGACCGTACGGACGCGTTCGGCCACCTCCCGGAGACGGGCGAAGGCGGACGCGGGGTCCTCATCGAGGGGCGCGACGGCCATCACGCCGCGCAGACGCAGCGACGGCAGGGCCAGGATGTGCTCCGCGAGGGAGACGGCATCCGCGGGTACTGCTCCCCCGCGGCCCGGGTCGTCGGTGAGGTTGACCTGCACGAGCACGTCGAGTCGATCGTCGTCGTCCGCCGCCCGATGCAGCGCATCAGCGAATCGGTCGCGATCGACCGAGTGCACGACGTCCGCGCTTCGGCGGATCGCCGCAGCTTTGTTGGTCTGCCCCTGGCCGATGAAGTGCCAGCGCAGGTCGAGGGATGACAGCGCGGACTGCTTGGCGGACAACTCCTGCTGACGGTTCTCCCCGACGTCTCGGACACCGAGCCCGTGGAGTTCGCGCACAAGCTCCGCCGGGTGGAACTTCGTCACCACGATCCGAGTGATCTCCTCCGGTTCGCGGCCCGCCGTCCGCGCGGCGTCGGCGATCTGTTCATCGATCGCCGACAGCCGCGCGGCGAGGCCCGAGGGCATCGCGGCGTCGCCCCCGGGGGTCACTTCAGGAATTCGGGGATGTCGATGTCGTCGTCCGCGAACGCCGGCTCGATGCTGGTCGTCTGGACACGCGGCTGAGCGGGCTCGGGCTTCGCGGGCTCGTTCACCGTCTCGACCTCCTCAGCGACCTCGACCTCGGGAAGGGTCGCGGTCGACGGCCGGGACACGACCATGGGGTCCAGTCGCAGCGAGGGCTCTCCGCCGTCGAAGCCCGCGGCGATCACGGTCACCCTGACCTCGTCGCCGAGCGTGTCGTCGATGACCGTACCGAAGATGATGTTCGCCTCGGGGTGCGCGGCTTCCTTCACCAGGTCGGCGGCATCGTGGATCTCGAAGATGCCGAGGTTCGAGCCACCCTGGATCGAGAGCAGCACACCGTGCGCACCTTCGATGCTCGCCTCCAGGAGCGGAGACTCGACGGCGAGCTCGGCGGCCTTGATCGCACGATCGGCTCCGCGCGCAGAGCCGATGCCCATGAGGGCCGAGCCCGCGCCCTGCATGACCGACTTGACGTCGGCGAAGTCGAGGTTGATGAGACCCGGGGTCGTGATGAGGTCGGTGATGCCCTGGACACCGGCGAGGAGCACCTGGTCGGCGGTCGCGAACGCTTCGATCATCGAGATGCCGCGATCGCTGATCTCGAGGAGACGATCGTTCGGCACCACGATGAGGGTGTCGACTTCTTCCTTGAGCTTGGCGACGCCGGCCTCGGCCTGGCTCTGGCGGCGACGCCCTTCGAACGAGAAGGGCTTGGTCACGACACCGATGGTCAGGGCGCCGATCGACTTCGCGATCCGGGCGACGACGGGAGCGCCACCGGTTCCGGTTCCTCCACCTTCTCCGGCGGTCACGAAGACCATGTCCGCTCCGGTCAGTGCCTGCTCGATCTCTTCGGCGTGGTCTTCCGCCGCACGGCGACCCACCTCCGGATCCGCTCCGGCACCGAGGCCGCGAGTGAGCTCGCGGCCCACGTCGAGCTTCACGTCGGCATCGCTCATGAGGAGCGCCTGCGCGTCGGTGTTGACGGCGATGAACTCGACTCCACGGAGACCGAGATCGATCATGCGGTTCACGGCGTTGACGCCGCCACCGCCGACGCCGACGACCTTGATCACGGCGAGGTAGTTCTGGTTCTGGCTCATGGCCGGCCTCCGATTAGTAAAGCCTGGAAATGGGTGAACCTTAAACCTCAACTAGAGGTGTAAAGTATTTCCCGGTATTGCGTTCTCTTTGATTGACGGTAAGCGCCGCCTGGCCGCGCGCGCGCGAAGACATGGGCGTGTCGCGCCATTCTCCGTGAAAGCCGTCAGCCGACGACGGCCACGTCAGGGGAAGTGACGTCGATCGACCCGGCTCCGGGGTTCGCGAGCATCGTCGTCGAGAGCGCGACAGCCTTGAGCGCGGACTCCTCCGCGCTCCCCCAGACCACCGTCAGCCCGCTGCTGAGGGTGAGGGTCACATCGTCCGCCGTGGTCGCACGGACACCGGTGAGCACGGTGCGGACATCGGCGGGGAGAGACCGCACCACGAGCCCCACGCTCCGGAATGCCGCCGTATCCACGCCACCCGCGGCATCGATCACCGGCTGCCCCGCGGGCTGATCGGACGTGGTCGAAAGCGCGACACCGGCCGCGTCCACCAGGGTGTACCCGGCGTCCGACCTGATCACGCCGACAGGGGTGCGCTCCACGATGCGCACGGTGAGATCGTGCGGAGGGCGCGCCTCGAGCGCGTAGGTCTCGATGAGCGGAAACGCCAGCAGCGCGGCCTTCACCTCGCTCGTGTCCACGAGGGCCAGCGGGGTGCCGAGCTGGTCGTCGAGAGCAGCCTCGATCGCGGCGGGATCGAGACTCGTGGCTCCGGCGACCGTGATCTTCTGCACGGCGAAGAGCGGGCTGTACGCGGCGGCGACACTTCCGCCGACCAGCAGGACGGCGGCGCCGATGCTGCTCAGCCAGATGATCCTTCGACGTCGGGAGCGCTGGGTGAAGCGCCGGATCTCGGCCCTCAGCGCCTTGCGTCTCGCGCGCGCGGCGCGCCAGACGTCCCTGGTCGACGTCGGCTGCGGGTCCTCGGCAGACACGCCGTCCGGACCCCCATCGGGTGCGGCACCGTCCGGCGCCGGACCTTCCGTCGTCGAGAACTCCTCGGCGGCGGCATCGCGTCTCTGACGCGCCTTCACCGTCGGCGCGGCATCCTTCTCCCCCGAACTCTCCGGGGTGGTCGGAAGCGGAGCGGGCCGGCGCATCGGCTACGCCTCGTCGGTCCGACGCAGTGAATCCAAGACCTGCGGGATGATCTGGTAGACGTTGCCGCAGCCGAGCGTGACGACGAAGTCGCCTTCACGCGCGACGGTGGCCGTGTAGTCGGCCGCCTGCTGCCAGTCCTCGACGTAGTGCACACGCGCGGGGTCGCGGAACGCTCCGCTCACCAGCTCACCGGTGACGCCGGGAACGGGGTCTTCCCGCGCACCGTAGACATCCAGCATCACGGTGTGATCTGCGAACTCCTCGAGCACGTCAGCGAATTCCTGATACATGTGCTGTGTACGGGAGTACGTGTGCGGCTGCTGGATCGCGATGATCCGCCCCGAGCCCGCGATGCTGCGCATCGCCTCGAGGGCGGCACGTACCTCGGTCGGGTGGTGCGAGTAGTCGTCGTACACGGTCACCCCGCGCTCGACACCGTGCTGCTCCAGACGGCGGACGGTGCCGGCGAATCCCTCGACGGCGCGCACCGCATCGGCGAGCGGGTAGCCGAGCGCGCGCAGAACGGTGACCGCACCTGCCGCGTTGATCGCGTTGTGCACCCCGGGGACGGCGAGCTGCATCCGGGCCTGCTCCCCCTCGTGCCTCAGCGTCGCAGAGACGGGGCCGGAGGTGACGATGTCGATGACCCGCACGTCGGCGTCCTCCGCCTGGCCGAACGTGAGCACGTTCGGGTGCGAGAGCCCTGCGCCGACGCGAAGCGCGCCGGCATCATCGCTGGAGATCACGACCGCCTCGGTCGCGGCGTCGGCGAACTGCACGAACGCCGCGTGGAAGGCCTCGTCCGATCCGTAGTGATCGAGATGATCGGGATCGACGTTGGTGATCAGCGCCACCGCGGTGTCGTAGAGCAGGAAGGTGCCGTCGGACTCGTCGGCCTCGACGACGAACAGGTCGCCCGTACCCGTCGCGCTCGACGCGCCGAGCTGCTCGATGACCCCGCCGTTGACGAAGTGCGGGTCGGCCCCGAGATCACGCAGTCCGGTGACGATCATGCCGGTCGAGGTCGTCTTGCCGTGCGCTCCGGCCACTGAGACGAGCCGCCGCGTCCCGATCAGCCAGTGCAGCGCCTGGGAGCGGTGGATGACGTGGAGCCCTCGCGCCTTCGCCGTCACGAACTCGGGGTTCTCCGGCCAGATCGCGCCGGTGTGCACGACCGTGTCGGCATCGCCGAGGTGCGCAGCGTCGTGCCCGACGTGCACTGTCGCTCCGGCTGCGGCCAGTGCGCGCAGGTTGTCACTGTCGGCGCGATCGCTGCCCGAGACGCGGATGCCGGCGTCGAGGAACATCTTCGCGAGTCCGCTCATGCCGGACCCGCCGATGCCGATGAAGTGCGCGGAGGTGATCGTCTCGGGAATGGGGAGGGAGAGGTCGGGTCTGATCATTTCCGCTTCAGTCTACTTTTCTTCGGTCTCGTCGGCCGGGTCAGGCCGCGACGAGCGCGCGGTCGATGAGCGTGATCACGTTCGCCGTGCCGCTGCGGGTTCCGGCCGTCTCGGCCGCCGCCGCCATGCGTGCGATCCGCTCCTTGTCTCCGAGCAGCGGGACGACGATGCGCCGCACGGCGTCGCCGTCGAACGTCGCGTCGTCGAGGAGCTCAGCGGCTCCCGCAGCGACCGCGGACGCGGCATTGAGCCGCTGCTCGCCGTTTCCCACCGAGTACGGCACGTAGAGCGCGGGGATCCCCAGCGCGCTGATCTCGCTCACGGTCGCCGCACCGGAACGGGAGACGATCAGGTCGGCCAGCGCGAAGGCGAGATCCATCCGGTCGACGTAGCGATGCAGAGAATATCCCACGACGCCGGGATCGGCGAGATCGCTGCGCTCCCCCGTCACGTGCAACAGCTGCCACCCGGCGTCGAGGATGTCGCGCCAGGAGTCCGCGAGCGCCTCGTTGAGCCGCTGTGCGCCCAGCGAGCCGCCGAAGACGAGAAGGACGGGTCGCTCGGCATCGAGCCCGAAGTACTCCGCCGCCTCCGCGCGCGATGCGGCGCGGTCGAGGGCGATCACCTCCTGACGAAGAGGCATGCCGACCACCTCGCCCCCGCGGAGCGGAGTGCCTTCGAATGCGACACCCACCGCGGCGGCCCTGCGTGCGCCCAGCACGTTCGCGAGGCCCGGCTTCGCATTGGCCTCGTGCACCACGAACGGCACACCCTCGCGGCGCGCCGCGACGTACGCCGGCGCGGAGGCGTAGCCGCCGAACCCGACGACGACGTCGATGCCGTGGCGGCGGATGTGGTCGCGCACCTGGGCGATCGCACGGCGGAAGCGTGCGGGGAACGCGAGAGCTTGCCGATTCGGCCGACGAGGGAAAGGCACCTTGTCGACGATGAGGAGCTCGTAGCCGCGCTCGGGCACGAGCCGGGACTCCAATCCCTCCGCCGTGCCGAGCACGAGGACGGACGCATCGGCATCCCGATCGCGAAGTCCGTCGGCGACGGCGAGCAGGGGGTTCACATGGCCGGCGGTGCCACCGCCGGCGAGGAGATACGAGGTCACCTGGCGACCCTACCCCGCTCAGCTGGCTGCTTCTCGGTGACGGGAATCGTGCGGGCGAAAGCGAGCAGCACCCCGCACGCGATGAGCACGGCGAGCAGTGCGGTACCCCCCTGCGACATGAACGGCAGCGGGACTCCCATCACCGGGAAGAGGCCGATGACCACGCCGATGTTCAGTACCGCCTGGCCGACGATCCACACCGTGATGCCGCCCGCAGCGACGCGGATGAAGGGATCGGGCGTCTTGCGGATGATATGGAAGGCCCCGACCGTGAAGAACGTGAACAGTGCGAGCACCACGATGCACCCGATCAGGCCCAGCTCTTCCCCGACGATCGCGAAGATGAAGTCGTTGCCCGCGGCGGGCAGCCAGCCGTACTTCTCCTGCGAGTTGCCGAGGCCGAGGCCGAAGATGCCGCCGGAAGCCATCCCCCAGATCCCGTGGATCGACTGATAGCAGTCCGTGTAGTACAGCGCCATGTTGTCGCACGTCGCCGTGATGCGCCGCATCCGGTCCGGGCTCGACAGGGCGTAGGCGAGCACGGCGGCCACGCCGAGCACCACCGGGATGATGAACAGACGCAGCTTGACGCCGGAGAAGAACAGGCAACCGAGGAGGATGAGCACGAGCACCATCGCGGTACCGAGGTCTTTTCCGGCGAGAACGGTGCCGATCGCGAGCGCGCCGACCGGGATCACCGGGATGAAGACGTGATGCCAGGTGCCGAGCATCGTGCGCTTGCGGAGCAGCACGGCGGCGATCCACAGGGCGAGCGTGAGCTTGAGGAATTCGGAGGGCTGCAGCGTGAAACCGGCGATCTTGATCCAGTTCCGGTTTCCGCCGTCGGCGATGCCCAACGGGGTGAAGACGAGCATCTGCAGCGCGACGGCGCCGAACAGCGCCGGCCACGCCATCTTCTTCAGGAACGCGATGGGCAGGCGGCTGATCAGGAACATCAGCGGGATGCCGAGGAGCGCGAACACGCCCTGGCGGAGAACGCCGTCCATCGGGTTCACGCCCTTGGCGACGGCGGTCGCGCTCGTGGCCGAGAGCACCATGACGAGACCGAACAGAGTGAGCAGCAGAGCGGTCGACGCGATGAGCAGGAACTCCGTCGACACCGGTGTGAACCGGCGCCCGAGAGAGACCCTGGCTGCGAGACCGCCCGACTCAGAGCGCGGAGGGCGGGATACCTGCGTCATCGGCACTCCCCCGATCGATCCAGTCCCGCACCGCCTCGGCGAAGCGATGGCCTCGATCCGCATAGCTGGAGAACTGGTCGAAGGATGCCGCCGCCGGGGCCAGCAGGACTGTGCCCTCGTCTTCGACGATCCCCGCGGCGATCTCCACGACACGGTTCATGACCTGTTCAGTCTCGCCAGCATCCACCTCGAACACCGGCACCCCGGGCGCGTGTCGCCGGAATGCCGTGACGACGGCGTCGCGCTCGACACCGATCACGACGGCTGCTCGTGCGGTCGTCCCGACGTCGGCGACGAGGTCGGCGATGTCGACGCCCTTCAGATCGCCCCCGACCACCCACACGGCTCCCGGGTAGGCGCGCAGCGACGAAGCTGCGGCATGCGGGTTGGTGGCCTTGGAGTCGTCGACCCACGTGATGCCGGCATGCCGGGCGATGACCTGGATGCGATGAGCATCGAGGTGGAACGACTGCAGTGCGGTGCGGATGGCTTCCGGTTCGACGCCGAGGGAGCGCGCGAGAGCGCTCGCGGCGAGGATGTTCTGCACGATATGAGGCGCGGCGAGTCCCGCGGCGTCGAGTTCGGCGACGGTCGTCAACTCGAGGGCGCTGCGTGCGCGATCGTCGAGGAACGCCCGATCGACGATCAGCCCCTCCACCACGCCGATGTCGCTGGGCCCGGGGATGCCGAGATCGAAGCCGATCGCCCGAGCACCTTCGACGACCTCCGCTTCCTCGACCATCCGCCGGGTGGCCTCGTCCGCCTTGTTGTAGACGCAGGCGACGCGGGTGTTCCGGTACACAACGGCCTTCGCGTCACGGTAGGCCTGCGCACTGCCGTGCCACACGAGGTGGTCGTCCGCGAGGTTGAGGCAGACCGCCGCGTACGGAGAGAGCTCGCCCTCGGGGCGGGACTGGCCGAGATACCAGAGCTGATGGCTGGAGAGCTCGACGACCAGCACATCGAAGCCGGACGGATCGCGCACCGCATCGAGGACGGGGACGCCGATGTTGCCGCACGGAGCAGCACGCAGACCGCCCTCGACGAGCAGCGTCGCCGTCAGCTGGGTCGTCGTCGTCTTCCCGTTCGTCCCCGTGATGAGTACCCAGTCCGCCGGCGTTCCGTCGGGGCGGACGACCTTGTCCCGCACCCGCCAGGCGAGTTCGACGTCTCCCCAGATGGCGATGCCGGATTCCTGCGCCCAGCGGATGAGCGGATGGGCCGGCGCGAACCCGGGCGACGCGATGAGGACGTCGGGGAGGAAGTCGACGAGCGTGGCCGGGATCTCGGCGAGCGAACCCAGTTCGAGACGGGCGCCGATGACCGGGAGCAGGCGTGCGTACTCCTCGTCGGCGGATTCGCTGAGCACCAGGACGTCGGCACCGAGTTCGGTGAGCGTGTCCGCGACGGAGAACCCGGTCACGGAGAGACCGAGCACGGCGACGCGCAGGCCGCTCCAGTCAGCGTTCCAGCTCGTGAGTCCTGCGAGCCGATCAGTCGACACGGGTGAGCCATTCCACGTAGAACAGCCCCACGGCCGAGACGGCCAGCAGTCCGGCGATGATCCACATGCGCACCACGATCGTGACCTCGGACCAGCCGCGCATCTCCAGATGGTGATGGAACGGACTCATCAGGAACAGCCGCTTGCCGCGCGTGAGCTTGAAGTACGCCCGCTGCAGGATCACCGAACCGGACGACAGCACGAAGACGCCCGCCATCACGAGAAGCAGGAGCTCGGTGCGGGTCAGGATCGCCATCGCCGTGATGACACCGCCGATCGCCATCGATCCCACGTCGCCCATGAAGACCTTCGCCTTGGGCGCGTTCCACCACAGGAAGCCGATGAGCGCGGCCGCGACCGATGCCGCGATGATGGCGAGGTTGAACGGATCGCGGACTTCGTAGCACCCGCCGAGGGCATCCGGGTCGCCACCGATGCACGGCTGCTTGAACTGCCAGAACGCGATCAGGCTGTAGGCGCCGACGACGATGACGCCCGCGCCCGCGGCGAGGCCGTCGAGACCGTCGGTCAGGTTCACGCTGTTCGAGGTGGCGACGCCGATGATCGAGATCCACGCCAGGTAGAGGATCCAACCGAGGACGACACCGAAGGCGAACAGGTTGAGCCAGGTGATGTCGCGGAACAACGAGATCGACGCGCTCGCGGGTGTCTGGCCCCACTTGTTCGGGAAGCTCAGCGCCACGATGCCGAACGGGATGATGACCAGCAGCTGGCCGATCACCTTGCGCCAGCCCGACAGCCCGAGGCTGCGCTGGCTGCGCACCTTCATGTAGTCGTCGATGAACCCGACGGCTCCGAATCCGACCATCAGCCAGATCACGAGGAGAGCGGAGAGCGCCGGCACCTCGCCGCTCACGAACACTCCGGTGAAGTAGCCGACGATCGAGCCGAGGATGAAGATGACACCCCCCATCGTGGGCGTCCCGCGCTTGGCTTCATGGCTCGGGTTGTGCACCGATTCCGGGGTGCGGATGACTTGCCCCCAGCCCCACTTCCGGAAGAGCCGGAGGAAGACGGGGGTCAGGAACAGGGTGAAGGCGAGCGAGATCGCCGCCGACATGATGAGTGACCTCACGAGAACAATTCTCCCAGACGATCGCCGAGATGCCGGAGGCCCACGGAATTGGATGACTTCACGAGCACACGGTCGCCGTCACGGAGTTCGGTGCGCAGGTACTCGAACGCCGCGTCCTGGTCGGGCAGATGCACGGCTTCGCTGTCCCAGGACCCCTCGCCGACGGCAGCGAGATAGAGGCGCCGCGCTTCGGGACCGACGACCACGATGCGCTGGATGTTGAGACGCACGGCGAGCAGCCCGATGCGGTCGTGCTCCTCACCCGCGCTCTCTCCGAGCTCGCTCATCGCGCCGAGCACCGCGACGGTGCGCTCCTCGGGGCCGGTGATCTGTGCGAGGGTGCGCAGGGCGGCCGCCATCGAGTCCGGGCTGGCGTTGTAGGCGTCGTTGATGATCCGCACCCGATCGCTGCCGAGGGGCTGCATACGCCACCGCTCGGCGATCTCCACGGTCTCCAGTCTGGCGACGGCGTCTGCAGGCGCGACACCGAGCACGGAGGCCGCGGCGATCGCCGCCAGCGCGTTGGACACGTGGTGCGCGCCGAGGACGCGCAGGCGAAGGGGAAGCCGCTCGTCGTCGACCTCGATGATGCAGGTGGTGCCGGCGGCGGACACCTCGATGTCCTGCGCGCGCACGTCGGCTGACGGTCCCTGCCCGAAGCCGACCACGCGCAGACCGCGGGAGTTCGCGAGCGCCTGCATGGCGGCGACCCGAGGGTCGTCGATGTTGAGGACGGCGGTGCCGGGCACGCGGGCGGCCTCGACGAGCTCCGCCTTCGCCTTGGCCGTGGCCTCGATACCGCCGAATCCGCCGGCGTGCGCCATGCCGACCATCAGCACGACGACGACGTCGGGCTCCACCAGTCCCGCGAGGTGGGCGATGCTGCCGGGGGCCGCGGCTCCGAACTCGCTCACGAGGAACCGGGTGGTCTCGGTCACGCGCAGCATGGTGACGGGAGCGCCGACCTCGTTGTTGAAGGACTTGACTGGGGCGACGGTCTCGCCCTCGTCCTCCAGGATGCGTGCGAGGAAGTTCTTGGTCGTCGTCTTGCCGTTCGATCCGGTGATGCCCACGATGCGGAGCCGCCCGCCGGCGCGCACCCTGGCGACGACCTCTCTGGCCAGGTCCGCGAGTGCGACGACCGCATCCGGCACGACGATCTGGCTGATGGCCACGTCGACCGGATGCTCCACGATCGCCAGCACGGCCCCGGACTGCGCCGCGGAACCCACGAATCGGTGTCCGTCGGTCTCGGCGCCGGGCTTGGCCACGAAGATCGATCCGGGGACCATCGTGCGGGAGTCGGTGTCGACCAGTCCGTCGACCACGGTCTCGGCCGTGTCTTCTCCGGCCACGCGCAGATCACCGCCGATTGCGGCGGTGATCTCAGCGAGCGTCAGGGCGATCATGTCATCTCCATGCGCGGCTCTCGCCGACTATCCGAACTTGGGAAGGAGCTCGTCCATCGGGACAGAGGACGGCATCACGCGATACGTTTTCATCACCTGCGTCATCGCCTTCTGGAAGGCGGATGCGGTGGCCGCGGACGATACAACCTTAGTCGGCTCGTCCAGGGTGACCACGACGACGTACTGCGGATCGTCGACCGGCGCGAAGCCCACCATGCTCGTGTAGTACACCCCCGCCTTGTAGCCGCCGTTGCCGTCCGAGACCTGCGCCGTACCGGTCTTGCTGGTCACGCGGTAGCCCGGAACCTGGATGCGCTCGGCGTTGCCGCCCTGCACGGCCACGTTCTCCAGCATCCGCGTGAGCTCGGCGGCCGTCTGCTCCTGGATGATCTGCTCGCGTCCCGGTTCGGCCGGCGTGGTGACGCTGCCGTCGGCGCCCGTGCACGACTCGACCAGCGAGAGATCGATCTTCTCGCCGCCGTTCGCGATCGCCTGATACGCCCCGGCCAGCTGTGCCGCGGTGACGGTGAAGTACTGCCCGAAGGTCGTCGTGTAGAGCGACTGGCTGTCCCAGTCGCTGACGGGGTGCAGGATGCCGCCGACCTCGGAGGGGAAGTCGAGCGTCTTCTCGCCGACGCCGAACCTCTCCAGATAGTCGTAGCGGACCTCGGGGCTCACCATCGTGCCGAACTTCGACAGCGCGACGTTCGAAGAGTCGATGAGTCCGCCAGCGAGGGTGTAGTTGTACGCGGGGTGGCTGAAGGCGTCGTTCACGACGGCGCCGTTCGGGAACTTCTCGCGGGAGGCCGCGCTGACGGTACTGAGCGGGGTCAGACCGGCGCCCTCGATGGCCGCAGCCGCGGTGATGGCCTTGAAGGTCGATCCGGGCTCGAAGTCGTGGTGGAAGATCTGGCTGGCCCTGGTCGCCGGGGTGGAGGCGTCGAGATCGTTGGGGTCCAGCGCCGGCCACTCGGCCGCCGCACGGATCTTCCCGGTGTTCACCTCCACGACGGTGACGGTGCCGCCTTTCGCGCCCTGCTTCTGCGCCTCTTCGGCGATCATCTGCTGCAGGTACCAGTTGAGGTCGCTGTTGAGCGTGAGCTGCACGGAACCGCCGTTCACGGCCTCGACCGTGCGTTCGCTCCCGGGGATCACGACCCCGTCCTTGCCGCGGCGGAAGGTCTGCTGGCCGTTGACCGGAGCAAGGCACGCGTCGTCCAACTGCTCCACGCCCGCCTGCGCTTCCCCCGAGTTGTCGAGGAAGCCGAGGATGTTGCCCGCCACCGCGCCGTTCGGGTACACCCGCGTCTCACGCGCGGGCATGCTCAGGTAGGAGGAGATGCCGAGTTCGCGGAGCTGGATGTACTGCTCCGTGTTGAGACCGCGCTTGAGTTCCACGTACTGGCTGTTGGAGTTCTCCGCAAGCGCGTTCGATACGAGCGCCCGCACCTCGTCACCGGTCTGTCCGGTGATGGCCGCGATCTTGTCGGAGGCTTCAGCCCACGGCAGCTTCGGTTCCTTCTCCTCGAGGAGCATGATCACCTGCGGGCTGAGCTGGGCGTCGTAGACGAGCACGCTCGAGGCGAGGACCGTGCCGTCGGCGTCGAGGATCGATCCGCGCTGACCGGCGATCGTGTTCCCTCCGCCGAGGTGCTCGAGCGACTCGGAGACGTGCTCGTCGGCGCTCACCACCTGGATGTCGACGAGCCGCACCACGAAGGCGGCCAGCACGGACAGGATGACGGCGAGGGCGACGACGGTGCGTCGCCGCGGTCCGCGGGTGGCTCGTGTCGTCATGGGATCTCTCCGTCAGTCGTGGGTGTCAGTGCGTGGTGGGGCTGGGGAGTCCGTCGGTGATGGCCGGCGGCAGGTCCTGCGTGGTCTGCTCCGTGACCGCGCCGTCCGTCTCCGCCGGCGGAGGCGGGGGCTCGGTGATCAGCGAGTTGCTCACCGCGCCGACGCCGTCCGGGTTCACGGTCGAGGTCCAGTCGGCACCGGCGCCGGTACCGAAGACGGCTCCGTCGCTGAGGCGCAGATACGACGGCGAGCCCGCGACGACCATTCCGAGTCCGGCGGCGCTGCTCGCGAGCACCTGTGGCGAGCTCAGACCGGTGAGCTCTTCCTGGAGCGCGTGGGTCTGGAGATTCAGTTCGCGCTGCTGCGACGAGAGGCTCGCGAGCGTGAACGAGTCCTGGGTGATCGCGAGGGACAGGGCGATCTGCGCGGCCCCGATCGCGAGGGCGCCGCCGAGCGCCGCGAGAGCGTAGGCGAGCTTGGGCTTGCGGCGGACGGCAGGACGCGTGACAGGCTGCAGCTTGCGCTGCGGCTTCTTGTCGGGGGCGACCGGCTGTACCGGCTTGCGGACGACGGCGTTGAGACTCATGCGCTCTCCCGGACCTTCTCAGCGGCGCGCAGTCGCACCGGGATCGCCCGCGGGTTGCGCGCGCGTTCTTCGTCATCGGCCAGTTCCGCACCCTTCGTCAGGATGCGGAATCGGGGGGCGTGCTCGGGGAGCTCGACCGGGAGCCCGGCCGGGGCGGTCGACGCGGATGCCGCGGCGAACGCCTGCTTCACGAGACGGTCCTCGAGCGACTGGTACGACATCACCACGATGCGTCCGCCGACGCCGAGGGCATCCATCGCCGACGGGATCGCGTCCGCGAGCACGTTGAGCTCGGTGTTCACCTCGATGCGCAGCGCCTGGAACACGCGCTTGGCAGGGTGCCCTGCCCGCTGCGCGGCGGCGGGTGTCGCCGCGATGAGGATCTCGACGAGCTCACCGGAACGCGTGATCGGCTGCTTCTGCCGCGCCTCGATGATGAAGCGCGCGTAGCGACCGGCGAGCTTCTCCTCGCCGTAGCGTTCGAAGATGCGACGGAGGTTTCCCTCGTTGTAGGTGGCGATCACATCCGCTGCCGTGATGCCTTTGGTCTGATCCATCCGCATGTCGAGCGGAGCATCTTTGGAGTACGCGAACCCGCGCTCCGCCTCATCCAGCTGCAGGGAGGAGACCCCGAGGTCGAAGAGGATACCGGCGGCGCCCTGTGCATGCAGGCCGATCTCGTCATACACGGTGTGCACGAGAGTGACGCGGTCCCGGAAGCGGGCGAGCCGCTCCCCTGCGATGCGCAGGGCATCCGTGTCCCGGTCGAGTCCGACGAGGCGGATGTTCGGGAAGCGCGTGAGCAGAGCCTCGGAGTGGCCGCCCATGCCGAGAGTGGCATCGACGAGCACCGCTCCGTCCGCCTGGAGGGCGGGAGCGAGCAGTTCGACGCAGCGGTCGAGCAGGACGGGGGTGTGTATGTCTCGGAGGTTCATGATCTTTCTCGGGGTGACCTTCGGCTCTGATCCCCCTCCGCTTCTCGACCCGGCACCGGGGAAGTGTGTCGGGGCGGGAGCGGCGGGGCATCACAGCCGTGGTCAGAAGAGTCCCGGAATCACCTCCTGCTCGAGGTCTGAGTAGGTCTCCTCACCGGCGGCGAGGTAGGCGTTCCAGCTCTCGGCATCCCAGATCTCGGCATGGGCGCCGACTCCGGTGACGATGAGTTCCTTCTGCAGCCCGGCGTATTGACGCAGGTGCGCGGGGATGGTGATGCGGTTCTGGCTGTCGGGCATCTCCGCACTCGCACCGGAGAGGAACAGTCGCATGAAGTCACGCGCCTGCTTGTTGGCGAGCGGCGCCTGACGGATCCGCTCGTGCATCGACTCGAACTCGGCCGTGCTGAACACGTAGAGGCAGCGCTCCTGGCCTCGGGTGACGACGATGCCGCCGCCGAGGTCTTCGCGGAACTTCGCAGGAAGGATGACCCGTCCTTTGTCGTCCAGCTTCGGTGAGTGCGTACCCAGCAACATCGGCCATCACCCCCTCTGTGTCCGGCCAACTTCGAGGTGTACCCCACTTTACTCCACTTTCCTCCACATACCTACGATCAATCACGGTGAATCGCGCTTGACGGTCAGATGGCGCGCAAAAATACCGCGGAATTCCGCGGTGGAGAAAGGTGGAGGGAAAGTGGAGGACGCAGGGCGCCGGAGCGCCGTCGAGCGTCAGCCGCTAATGAGAAGAGCCCGGATGCTCAGCATCCGGGCTCTTCGTGAAGTGCGGTGAGGAAGGTCAGTGACCGTCCTGGCGGCGATCCCATCGATCGTTCATACGATCCATGAACGACGCGGAATCCTGCCGCTTGGCCGTCGAGTGCTCGCGCGGCTCGGCCGGGCTCGATCGTCGCACCGGGGTGACGGCGACCATGACGCCGGCGAGCATCGCGGCGAAGCCGACGACGCCGACGACGATGCCCCATACGCCGCCGAGGATGACCCCGGCGACGAGACCGCCGACACCGGCGAGCAGGAGGAGCGCGCCGTAGACCAGATTGCGGTAGCTCAAAGCGCGGTCGCCTGACGGCGCGGTCACGACGTCGGCATCATTGTGAAGGAGATGGCGTTCCATCTCGTCGAGCAGACGCTGCTCCTGTTCGGAGAGTGGCATTTCGTCCCCCTCGGGTATCGTGCCTTCCATTCTACGCTCGCCGAGGCGCTGGGGGCTAGCAGTTCGACGTCCCCTTGCTTTACGTATGCTGGGAGTCGTGCCGTCCCCCTCCCCCGTCCCCGACGCCGTCGCCGCACACCTCGAGCGATTCCTCGCGCGGATGCGCGATGAATCCACCGAGTACGGCCCGGATGCCGCGGCCTTCCTCGATGCCGCTGTCGGCATGCTCGATGGCGGGAAGCGCCTCCGCGCCCGGTTCTGCCATGCCGGCTGGCGAGCCGTCGCCCGGTTCGACGATCGCGATGCGACGGAGACGGATCCCCTGTGGGACGTCTGCACGGCACTCGAGATCTTCCAGTCGGCCGCGCTCGTCCACGACGATCTGATCGACAACTCCGACACGCGCCGTGGCCGTCCTGCCGCCCATCGTGCGCTCGAGGCGTCCCACCGCGAAGCCGGCTGGTCGGGAGATGCCGATGCCTTCGGCCGAGCCGCCGCGATCCTTCTCGGTGATCTTCTCGTCGCGTGGAGCGATGACCTGCTCGAGTCCGCGCTGGACGGGCAGCCGCACGCACGCGTCGTACGCGCGGAGTACGCCAAGATGCGGCGGGATGTGACCACCGGCCAGTTCCTCGACATCGCCGAAGAATCGGCATGGAGCGTCAACGACGGGCATCTCCATGCGGAGCGGGCGCTGCGCGTGGCCTCACTCAAATCCGCGAGGTACAGCATCGAGCAGCCCTTGGTCCTCGGCGCGGCCCTGGGCGGAGCGGACGAGGATCAGATATCGGCACTGCGACGTTTCGGACATCCGATCGGCATGGCCTTCCAGCTGCGCGACGACGTGCTCGGAGTGTTCGGCGACGCATCGGTCACGGGCAAGCCGACCGGGGACGACCTGCGCGAGGGCAAGCGCACGGTTCTCGTCGCTCTCACCAGAGAAAGCCTGGACCCCTCCGCCAGAAACCTCCTGGACGAGATGCTCGGCGACCCCGAGCTGACGCCTCAGCAGGTGTCGTTCCTGCAGGCCACCATCACCGGCTCCGGTGCCCTGGATCGCGTGGAGACGATGATCGCCGATTACGCACGGGAAGCGGACCGCGCGCTGTCGGGCGCACGGCTCGACAACGCGGCCGTCGGCGAGCTGCGCGAACTCGGACGCGCGGCCACCGTGCGATCAGCCTGACGGGACGCGCTCAGGCGAGCGTGCGCGCGAGCCTGCGGACCGCGCTCTTGTGCCCGGCGAGCAGCGCATCGATCGGCGACCGTCCGAGGGTCTCCTCCTCGGACAGGAGCCAATCGATCAGCTCGTCGTCGGAGAACCCGGCGTCCTGGAGGACGATGATCGTCCCGCGCAGCGAACTCAGCGGGTGCCCGTCGACGATGAACACCGCAGGCACCGCGAAGACGCCGTCGCGGCGGGATCCGACGAGGTAGTGATCGTCGATCAGACGACGGACGCGGCCGAGGGGCACATCGAGCGCCTCGACCAGGTCGGGCATCGTCAGCCACTCGGCAGCAGCAGCGGCAGGGGTTCCAGCAACGTTCTCAGACACGTTGCCCACTATCTCACCTCCGCGTGTGCGACGCATGTCGGCGCTCCAGTCACAACTTTCACTTCTGTCACTCCTGTTGACTTCTGTTTACATCCGTGTCAGCGTGAAAAACTCGAAAAGGGGGCATGCCTTGACACTCAAGACCGCCACGCGTCGAACGCGAAACCTGCAACTCGGAGTGCCCGCAGTCGTGCTCGGCGCCCTCGCCGCCACACTCTCCTCCGCTCCCGCCGCCGCATCCTCGACGGACATGAAGCCGATCGAACGCCAGCGGACCGCCCCCGTCCGCGTGGTCCCCGCAGAAGCCGCTCCCCCGAGTCATGTGGTCCAGCCGGGCGACACCGTCGCGGGAGTCGCCGCCCGATTCGGTCTGCGCACCGTCGACGTCCTGACCTGGAACGGCCTCTCCTGGCGCTCGGTGATCTATCCGGGGCAGACTCTCACGCTTCAGGCGCCCGCTGCCGCGCCCGCCGCCGCACCGGCTGCCGTCGCCGCTCCTCCTGCCGCGCCGTCCTCGGCGACGCACGCGGTCGTCGCCGGCGACACCGTGTTCGCCATCGCCCGGAAGTACGGAACCACGGTCGATGCCGTGCTGTCCGCGAACGGCCTCACACGCGCCTCGGTGATCTTCCCCGGACAGAACCTGGCCATCGCCGGATCCGCGCCGTCAGCGCCCGCCCCGGTCGCAGCGGCGCCCACCGCCACGGCCACGCCGTCCGCCTCCGCATCCCATACCGTGGTGGCAGGCGACACGCTCTTCGGCATCGCGCAGAAGTACGGCACGACGACGCAGACGCTCTTCGCGTTGAACGGGCTGAGCGCGTCGTCGATCATCTACCCCGGTCAGACGCTCGCCGTGCACGGTGCACCGGCTCCGGCACCCGCAGCCACGCCGGAATCGACGGGTGGACAGCTGACCGCGATGCTCACGACGGAGCAGGCCGGCAACGCTGCCCTCATCATCCGTATCGGTCGTGAACTCGGCGTCTCCGATCGCGCGATCGCCCTCGCCCTCGCGACCGGCATGGTCGAGTCGGGACTGCGCAACCTCGACGGGGGTGACCGCGATTCGCTCGGCATCTTCCAGCAGCGTCCGAGCACGGGATGGGGAACGCCTGCCCAGATCATGGACGCGGACCGGAGCACGCGCGTGTTCTACGGGGGTCAGAACGACCCGAACGGGCAGACCACGCGCGGGCTGCTCGACATCTCCGGATGGGAGAGCATGCCCTTCACCGCCGCCGCGCAGACGGTACAGATCTCGGCGTATCCGGACAGGTACGGACAGTGGGAGACGCAAGCTTATGCCTGGCTCGCGCTCTACAGCTGACGACATCCGGAAAAACCCGAAGGCTCGAGAGGTGAGCCGCTCCCCTGTCTTTCAGGCAGTTCTCCATAGAATTCTGACGTGACGACCAATCAGCAGGCCGACCCCCTCATCGGGCGGCTTGTCGACGGCCGATACCGGGTACGCGCGCGGATCGCCCGCGGCGGGATGGCCACGGTCTACGTCGCCACCGACCTCCGCCTCGAACGACGCATCGCCCTCAAGGTGATGCACGCGCATCTCAGCGACGACTCCGCCTTCCAGAGCCGCTTCATCCAGGAGGCCAGGGCTGCGGCCCGCCTCGCGGATCCGCACGTGGTCAATGTCTTCGACCAGGGGCAGGACGGCGAACTCGCCTACCTCGTGATGGAGTATCTCCCCGGCATCACGTTGCGCGAGCTGCTCCGCGAGCAGAAGCGGCTGACGATCCCGCAGACGATCACCATCATGGATGCGATCCTGGCCGGCCTCTCGGCCGCGCACCGTGCCGGCATCGTGCATCGCGACGTGAAGCCGGAGAACGTGCTCCTCGCCGAGGACGGGCGCATCAAGATCGGCGACTTCGGCCTGGCCAGAGCGACGACCGCGAACACGGCGACCGGGCAGCAGCTGCTCGGGACGATCGCCTACCTCGCGCCCGAACTCGTCACCCGCGGCACTGCCGATGCCCGGAGCGACATCTACGCACTCGGCATCATGCTGTACGAGATGCTGGTCGGCGAGCAGCCCTACAAGGGCGAACAGCCCATGCAGATCGCCTTCCAGCACGCCACGGAGTCGGTGCCGCGTCCGAGTGTGCGCAACCCCGCCGTCCCGGAGCAGCTCGACGAGCTCGTGCTCTGGGCCACCGAGAAGTCGCCCGACGAACGCCCGGACGACGCGCAGCAGATGCTCGAGCGCCTGCGCGAGATCGAGCGCGACCTCGGCATCACCCCGACTGCGGCCAGAGCCACGGCCCCGCAGCACAGCCACGGAGACTCCGGAGACCTCACCAAGGTGATGCCGGGCACCATGGTCATCGCCGATCCCACCGCGCCGGTGCCGACGGCCATCGACAACGCGACACTGCTGCGCCGACGCGCCTCCAAGCGGCGCGCCCGCGGCGCCTTCCTCCTCACGCTCGTCCTGCTGCTCGCCGTGCTGGCGGGCGGCGTGGGATGGTGGTTCGGCTCCGGTCCCGGCTCGCTCATCGCCGTGCCCTCCGTCGCGGGAGGCACATACGACGAGGCCGCCGCAGCCCTGACCGACGCCGGCTTCGTGCCGGCGCAGGAGGACGAGTTCTCGATCGACATCCCGGCGGGGACCGTGATCGAGACCGATCCGGAGGAGGGGGCGCGCCTCGACAAGGGCGCCCCCGTCACGGTGATCGTCTCCGCCGGTCCCGCCAGCCACACGCTCGATGCCCTGAACGGGCGCACGGAGCAGGACGCCCGCGACTATCTCTCGAGCCTCAACGTCAACGTCGCGGACGATTCCCTCCGACTCTTCTCCGACGCCGACAGCGGCATCGTCATCAACGCCTACGTCACCCCGAGATCCGGCGGCGAGACCTACATCTGCGGTGACGGCTGCGAGGTCTTCGAGGATGATTCCGTCGAGCTGTACGTCTCGGTGGGCGCCTTCCCCGACGTCTCGGGGATGACGGTCGACGAGGCGAACGCCGCCCTCACGGAGAAGGAGCTCGTCCCCTCGAACGAGCCGCAGTACACCTTCAGCGAGAACGTCGCGAAGGACGTGGTCATCGGCGTCGTCGACCGCGCGGAGGAAGGCAACTGGCGTCCTGGCGACACCGTGCAGCTGATCGTCTCGAAGGGACCGGAGCTCTTCCCCGTTCCCGATGTCTCCGGCAAGACTCTGAACGATGCCAAGAAGATCCTCGCCGACAAGGGCTTCAAGTCGACCTACGCCGCCTGGGGCGACCTCCCGGGCTTCGCGGAGATGGCCAAGGTGACGGGACAGGATCCCGGAGCGGACAAGTCGCTCCCGCGCGGCGGCACCGTCAACCTCTCGATCCAGCTGAGCGGCTGAGCGGCTGAGCGGCTGAGCGGCGTTCCAGCTGAGCGGCTCAGCTGGCTGCCCGGCCGCGTTCGCACGGACGACGGAAGAGCCGCCCTCCCGGTGAATCCCGGAGGGCGGCTCTTCCGTCTCGATGGAGGGGCGTCAGCGCTTCTCGAGCTCCTCGGCCACCAGGAACGCGAGTTCCAACGACTGCATGTGATTCAGGCGAGGGTCGCACAGGCTCTCGTAGCGCGTCGCCAGCGCCGCCTCGTCGATCTGCTCGGAGCCGCCGAGGCACTCGGTGACATCGTCACCGGTGAGCTCGACGTGGATGCCGCCGGGGAACGTGCCGACCGCCCGATGCGCCTCGAAAAAGCCGCGCACCTCGTCGACGACATCGTCGAAGCGACGTGTCTTGTATCCGGTCGGGGTCGTGATGCCGTTGCCGTGCATCGGATCCGTGACCCACAGCGGCTGCGCGCCCGAGTCGCGGACCGCTTCCAGCAGCGGCGGGAGTGCATCGCGGATCTTGCCGGCACCCATCCGGGTGATGAAGGTGAGCCGCCCGGGCTCGCGCTCGGGGTCGAGCTTGTCGATCAGGGCGAGCGCCGTCTCGGGCGTGGTCGTCGGCCCCAGCTTCACACCGATGGGGTTGCGGATCTTGGAGAAGTAGTCGACGTGCGCGCCATCGAGCTCGCGCGTGCGCTCCCCGACCCAGAGGAAGTGCGCGGACGTGTTGTACGGGGTGTCCGTGCGCGAGTCGATGCGCGTCATCGGCCGTTCGTAGTCCATGAGCAGACCCTCATGACCGGTGAAGAACTCGACGCGCTTGAGCTCGTCGAAATCGGCGCCGGCAGCCTCCATGAACTTGATGGCGCGGTCGATCTCGGCAGCCATGCGCTCGTAACGCTGGTTGGCGGGGTTCTGCGCGAAGCCCTTGTTCCACGAGTGCACCTCGCGGAGATCGGCGAACCCGCCCTGAGTGAAAGCGCGGATCAGGTTCAGCGTCGACGCCGCCGTGTGGTAGCCCTGGAGCAGGCGGCCGGGGTCGGCGGTCCGCGAGCCCTCGGTGAAGTCGTAGCCGTTCACGATGTCCCCGCGGTAGGCGGGCAGGGTGACGTCGCCCCGCGTCTCGGTGTCGCTCGAGCGCGGCTTCGCGAACTGACCGGCCATGCGCCCCATCTTGACGATGGGCATCGATGCGCCGTAGGTCAGCACGACCGCCATCTGCAGCACGGTCTTGATCCGGTTGCGGATCTGCTCCGCTGTCGCGCCGGCGAACGTCTCGGCGCAGTCGCCCCCCTGAAGGAGGAAAGCCTGGCCGGACGCCGCGCGAGCGAGACGATCGCGGAGGTTGTCGACCTCACCCGCGAAGACCAGCGGCGGGAGGGCGGCGATCTGCCGGGAGACGTCGGCGACGCGGTCCGCGTCAGGCCACTGCGGCTGCTGCTTGATGGGAAGCGAGCGCCATGCATCAAGGGCTTCGATGTGGTGCGGGAGCATGCGTTCCAGCCTAGTGGTCGCCGGTACCGCCGAGATCCGTGCGAAGGCTATGTGACGCGGGCAGGGATGCGGTCCTTGACCGTCGACGCGTAGACGTCCTCGTACTTCTGCTCGCCCAGTCGCTGCAGCGCGACCATGATCTCGTCGGTGACCGAGCGCAGGATGTAGCGATCGTTCTCCATCCCGGCATAGCGGGAGAAGTCCAGCGGTTCCCCGATCACGATCCCGACGCGCACGATCCGGGGCAACCGTCGGCCGATCGGCATCGCCGTGTCGGTGTCGACCATGATCACCGGCACCACCGGGACCTTCGCCTCCAACGCCATCCTCGCGATGCCCGTCCGACCTCGGTAGAGCTTGCCGTCGGGACTCCGCGTGCCTTCGGGGTAGATCCCGAGCAGGTCGCCGCCGCCGAGCACCTGGAGACCGGTGTTCAGGGACGCCTCGGAAGCCTTGCCTCCCGACCGGTCGATCGGGATCTGTCCCGTCGCCTTCATGAAGAACTTCGTCGCCCAGCCCTTGAGGCCGCGACCGGTGAAGTAGTCGCTCTTCGCGAGGAAGGACATCGATCGGTCGATCACCAGCGGCAGGAAGATGGAGTCGGCGAACGACAGATGGTTGCTCGCGAGGATCGCCGCACCGTTCGCAGGCACGTTCTTCCGCCCCACGATCCAGGGGCGGAAGACCGCCTTGACCACGGGGCCGATCACCACGTACTTCATCAGCCAGTAGAACATCGTGGTGAAGTCTAGCGCCGCGCCCGGCATCCACCGGAGTCATCTTCTCGCGCTCCCCGCACCCGCGACCCAGTTTCACCTCGGACGCGACTCGGTTCCATGCCCTAGACTCGAATCCAAGTCCGTGCCCGACCGGTACCGAAGGAGCTGCCGTGGTCCAGTTTGAAGTCCCTGCGATCGTCCCCGCCGACCCCGACGCGAACGTCGCCGACCTCCTGGTGAAGCGCGTCGAGGCCACCCCGGATCGTGCGCTGTTCTCCGTCCCCGAGGGAGACGGCTGGCGCGACATCTCCGCCGCCGACTTCCAGACGGCCGTCGTCGCTCTGGCGAAGGGCTTCGCCGCCGCGGGCATCCAGCCCGGCGAGAAGGTCGGCTTCCTCGCACGCACGACGTACGAATGGACACTCGTCGACTTCGCACTCTTCTACGCCGGTGCGGTGATGGTGCCGATCTACGAGACCAGCTCCCCCTCCCAGATCCAGTGGATCCTCGAGGACTCCGGGGCGATCGCCCTCATCGTGGAATCGCCGGAGCACTTCGCGCGCGTCGACGAGGTCCGCGGGGACCTGCCGCTGATCCGAGAGGTGTGGCAGCTGCACCTGGGCGCGATCGACACGCTCTCCACCCAGGGCGCTTCGGTGACGGACGCCGAGATCGAGCGCCGCCGCAGCCTCGCCATCGGCTCCGACATCGCCACCCTCATCTACACATCCGGCTCCACGGGGCGCCCGAAGGGATGCGTGCTCACGCACAGCAACTTCGTCGAGCTGTCCCGCAACTCGGCCAAGGCGCTGGATGAGGTCGTCCAGACCCCCGGGGCCTCCACCCTCCTCTTCATCACGACCGCGCACGTGTTCGCCCGGTTCATCTCGATCCTCGACATCCACGCGGGAGTGCGCACCGGGCATCAGCCCGACACGCGCCAGCTCCTCCCGGCGCTCGGCTCTTTCAAGCCCACCTTCCTCCTCGCGGTCCCCCGCGTGTTCGAGAAGGTCTACAACTCGGCGGAGCAGAAGGCCGAAGCAGGCGGGAAGGGCAAGATCTTCCGCGCGGCGGCCGACGTCGCCTTCGAGCACTCCAAGCTGCTCGAAGCGGGCCAGAAGATCCCCTTCGGGATGAAGCTCAAGTTCGCCCTGTTCAACAAGCTGGTGTACAGCAAGCTCCGCGAGGCGATGGGCGGCAACGTCGTGTACGCCGTCTCCGGTTCCGCACCTCTCGGCTCGCGCCTCGGCCACTTCTTCCACAGCCTCGGCGTGGTCATCCTCGAGGGCTACGGCCTGACCGAGACGACGGCTCCGGCCACCGTGAACCTGGCGGACAAGTCCAAGATCGGCACGGTCGGCCCCGCACTCCCAGGCGTCGGCGTCCGCCTCGCCGACGACGGTGAGATCGAGGTCCGTGGCATCAACGTCTTCAAGGAGTACTGGAACAACCCGGAGGCGACGGCCGAGGCGTTCAGCGAAGGCGGCTGGTTCCACACCGGCGACATCGGCAGCTTCGACTCCGAGGGCTTCCTCACGATCACCGGGCGCAAGAAGGAGATCATCGTCACGGCCGGCGGCAAGAACGTCGCTCCCGCCGCGCTCGAGGACCCGATCCGCGCCAACCCGATCATCGGCCAGGTCGTCGTCGTGGGCGACCAGCGGCCGTTCATCTCCGCACTCGTCACCCTCGACCCGGAGATGCTCCCGACATGGCTCGCGAACAACGGGCTCGAGGCCACGATGTCTCTCGAGGACGCGTCGAAGAACGACGCCGTGCGCGCCGAGGTGCAGCGAGCCGTGGATGCCGCGAACGCGCGAGTCTCGCGCGCCGAGTCGATCCGGAAGTTCACGATCCTCGACTCCGAGTGGACGGAGGCCTCCGGCCACCTGACGCCGAAGCTCTCGATCAAGCGCAACATCATCATGAACGATTTCGCCGATGAGATCGCCGCGATCTACGACGAGCCCGTCGCGACGACGAACGTCCCCATCGGAGGCTGACACTCCGACATACGAAGAAGGGCCCCGCTTGAGCGGGGCCCTTCTTCGTATGCAGAACCGGTTCGCGGCGTCAGAACCAGGCGCTCTCGCGGACCTCGCGCATGGCCGTCTTGCGGGTCTCCGGATCCAGCCTCGTCAGGAAGAGCTTGCCGTCGAGGTGGTCGGTCTCGTGCTGCAGAGCCTGGGCGAGCAGCCCCTCACCCTCGAGCACGACCGCGTTGCCGTCGAGGTCGATGCCTTCGACACGTGCCCACGGGTGGCGCTGTGCGTCGTGCCACAGGCCGGGGACGGAGAGGCAACCCTCCCCTGTCGGGACCGGCTCACCGCGGACCTCTGTGAGGACGGGGTTGAGCACATAGCCGATGTCGCCGTCGATGTTGTAGCTGAAGGCTCGCAGCGCGACGCCGATCTGCGGTGCGGCGACTCCCGCACGTCCCGGGAGCTCTACGGTGTCGATCAGGTCGGCGACCAGGGCACGTACTCCGTCGTCGATCTCCTGGATGGGATCGCACACCGTCCGCAGAACGGGGTCGCCGAAGATGCGGATCTCGCGGACCGCCATCAGGCGGCCCTGGCCCGCAGGCCCTCGACCAGCAGCGCCGCCAGTTCACGCGCGGCGATGCGGGTCTCCGGGAGGAGATTGGCGAACACGATCGTTCCTCCACCGGCGATCTGGGGGTCGTAGGGGACGCGGACGACGCTGCGCGCCCTCGTGGCGAAATGCGACTGCAGCTCGTTCAGACGCACGAGCGGTGTGCCCGGCGTCGACTGGTTGAGGACGACGATCGCCTCGCGCGCCTGTTCCGCGTAGCCGTTCGTCTCGAGCCAGGTGAGCGTCTCGGAAGCCAACCGGGCCTCGTCGACGCTGAGGCCGGAGACGATCACGATCTGATCCGCGAGGTCGAGGGTCGCCGACATCACGGAGTGCACGATCCCGGTTCCCGTGTCGGTCAGGACCAGCGAGTAGTAATGCGCGGCGACCCCGGCGACGTCGCGGTAGTCGCTGTCGCTGAAGGCCTCGGCGATGCGCGGGTCCGCGTCGGAGGCGAGGACGTCGAGGCGGGTCGCGTCACGCGCCACGATGGCGGAGATGTCGTGATAGCCCTTGACGTCGTCGTGGATGCGGACGAGATCGCGCACCGACTTGCTGTGGTGCGGCCGGACGATGCGCTCGGCGAGCGTGCCGCGATCCGGATTGGCGTCGACGGCGATCACCCGGTCCTCGCGGGCATCGGCGAGTGCCATGCCGAGCAGCGCGGTGATCGTGGTCTTGCCGACGCCGCCCTTGCGGGAGAGGACGGGGACGAAGCGCGCGCCACCGGCGAGCGGCGCCGCGATGCGTGCCGAAAGAGCCTTGCGCTCGCGCGCACGACGACCGTCGCCGATGTTGATCCGTCGTCCGGACACGGCATAAAGGAAGTGGCTCCAGGCCCCCTCGGGTTCCGGCTTCGCGACGCGGTGCGGGTCGAGCAGCCGATCGGCGGTCAGCAGGTCGGCGGACTCGCGCGAGGACTCGCTCAGATCGTCCAGGCGCTTCGAGGTGAGCGTCACGTCCGTACGGGCTGCCGCCCGGGCCGGCTGCGGCACGACGGACCTCTCTTCGGGTGTGGACACGGTAGTGGTCTCCTTCTCGACGGAGGTCCGCCCGGCGGATGCCGGGGCGGGGGGCGCCGTCTCGATCTCGGAATGAGCTTTGGCGAGGAACCGGGCCGCGGCGGCCTGCTCCGCTGCCCGCTCCTGCGCAGCGTCACGCGCCTCGTCGGCCGTCTCGGGCGCCGTCTCGGGCGCCGTCTCCTCGACGGCATCGACGACGGGTTCCGCGACGACAGGTTCCACGAAGACAGGTTCCACGAAGACAGGTTCCACGACGGCGGGTTCCACGACGACGGCATCGACGACGTCGTCGTCGCGGACGGATGCGAGCGCTGTCACATCGATCACGATCGGCTCGGCCATCGGGTTCTCCTCGATCACGCCGGTCACCGCGGGCGGCTCCACGATCGTCCTCGGAGCCGGGGTCGCGTCGTCGAGCGCGGGCTTCGCCGACTTCTTCGCCGAGACGGGGCGCGGAACAGGAGCCGCTTTCGGGCGCGACTTCGACGGCGACGCCGGCTTCGACTCCGCAGCGAGGGGCGGGTCGACGACGAGATCGCCGATGACCTCGCCCTCCACGACTCCGTCATCGGCGAGGTCATCGTCCTCGTCTCTGGGCAGGGTCACGCTGACCTGGGCGGTTCCGCCGAGGATACCGATGCCTGCCGTGTCCAGGGACGCGGCTTCGTCGAGCACCCCCAACGGGTTCTCCTCGGGGCCAGTGGTGTTCTTCGGTGTCACGATGTCGCTCCAAGCCTGCGCGAGCCTCGGGTGCGCACAGGATGCGCGGCCCTCGCCCGCACAAGATTAGTGCGCGGGACGGATGACGACCAAAAGATCTCCGGCATCCACCTGCTGCGTCTCCGCGATCGCGTGGCGTTCGACGACGCCGTCGACGGGAGCGGTGATGGCCGCCTCCATCTTCATGGCCTCGATGGATGCGACCGGCTCGCCCGCCCGGACGGTCGCCCCGACTTCAGCCTTCAGGGTGACGACACCGGAGAACGGAGCGGCCACCTGGCCGGGAACGGACGTGTCGGCCTTCTCGACCTCGTGCGCATCGACCGTGATGGAGCGGTCGCGCACGAACACCGGACGGAGCTGACCGTTCAGAGTCGTCATGACCGTGCGCATGCCCTTGTCGTCGGCATCGCCGATGGCCTCGAGGCCGACGTACAGTCGCACGCCGCGATCGATCTCGATCCGGTGCTCCTGCCCGGCCACGAGTCCGTACAGGTAGTCGCTCGTGTCGAGCACCGACAGGTCGCCGAACAGCTCACGCCGCTCGGCGAACTCCGCACTGGGTGCGGGGAACAGCAGCGTGTTGAGACGCGTCCGCCGTTCCGCGCTGGTGCCCGCGAGTGCCGCCTCATCGTCCGCGGTGATCGCGGTGAGACCGGTGCGCACCGACCGCCCCGCGAGAACCTTGGTCCGGAAGGGCTCCGGCCATCCGCCAGGAAGATCGCCGAGTTCTCCCGCCATGAAGCCCACGACGGAATCGGGCACGTCGTACTTCTCGGGATTCGCTTCGAAGTCGGCCGGATCCGCCTTCACCGCAGCCAGATGGAGAGCCAGATCGCCGACGACCTTCGACGAGGGCGTCACCTTGGGCACACGGCCGAGGATACGGTCGGCCGCGGCGTACATGTCCTCGATGAGCTCGAAGTCGTCGGCGAGGCCGAGCGCCTTCGCCTGCTGACGGAGGTTCGACAGCTGTCCGCCCGGGATCTCGTGGTGGTAGACGCGCCCCGTGGGACCGGGCAGACCCGACTCGAACGGCGCGTACTGGCGACGCACGGCCTCCCAGTACGGCTCGAGGTCGGAGACGGCGCCGAGGGAGATGCCGCTGTCTCGGTCGGTATGCGCCAGCGCCGCGACGAGGGAGGACAGCGAGGGCTGGCTCGTGGTTCCGGAGAGCGGCGCCGAAGCGGCGTCCACCGCGTCCACACCGGCCGCGCTGGCGGCGAGAAGCGTCGCGAGCTGGCCACCGGGGGTGTCGTGCGTGTGCAGATGCACCGGGAGGTCGAAGCGCTCGCGCAGCGCCGTGACCAGTCGGGCGGCCGCGGCCGGACGCAGCAGGCCCGCCATGTCCTTGATGGCGATGATGTGCGCGCCCGCGTCGACGATCTGGTCCGCGAGGCCCAGGTAGTAGTCGAGGGTGTAGAGGTCCTCCGCAGGGTCGAGCAGATCTCCGGTGTAGCAGAGCGCGACCTCGGCGACCGCGGTACCCGTGTTGCGGACGGCCTCGATCGCCGGACGCATCTGCTCCACATCGTTGAGAGCATCGAAGATGCGGAAGATGTCGACCCCGCTGGCAGCTGCCTCCGCGACGAACGCCTCGGTCACTGCCGTCGGGTACGGCGTGTAGCCGACCGTGTTGCGTCCCCGCAGCAGCATCTGGATCGCGACGTTCGGCAGCGCCGCGCGCAGCCTGTCGAGGCGCTCCCACGGATCTTCGCCGAGGAAGCGCAGCGCGACGTCGTAGGTCGCGCCGCCCCAGGCCTCCACCGAGAGCAGGCCGGGGGTCAGTCGGGCGAGATACGGAGCCGCGGCGACCAGATCCTTCGTGCGGACGCGTGTCGCCAGGAGGGACTGGTGCGCATCGCGGAACGTCGTGTCGGTGATCGCCAGCGCGGTCTGCGCACGCAGGCTGCGGGCGAAGCCCTCCGGTCCGAGCTCGAGGAGCCGCTGGCGCGAACCCGCTGCCGGCTCGGCGCTCAGGTCGACCGTCGGCAGCTTGACGGCCGCGTCGACGACGCCGGGGTGGGCGCCGTGCGGCTTGTTCACCGTGACGTCGACCAGCCAGTTCAGGAGCTTCGTGCCGCGGTCCTTCGAGACGCGACCGCGCAGCAGCTCCGGGCGCTCGTCGATGAACGACGTGCTGACGTCGCCCGCGATGAAGGCGTCGTCCTCCAGGAGCGCCTGGAGGAAGGGGATGTTGGTCGAGACGCCCCGGATGCGGAACTCGGCGAGAGCGCGGCGCGCGCGGGCGACGGCCGCGGGGAAATCCCGCCCCCGGCAGGTGAGCTTCGCCAGCATGGAATCGAAGTGGGGGCTGATCTGCGCGCCCTGGTGCACCGTGCCGCCGTCCAGGCGGATCCCGGCACCACCGGGAGAACGATAGGTCGTGATCTTGCCGGTGTCGGGTCGGAAGCCCTGTGTCGGGTCCTCTGTCGTGATGCGGCACTGCAGTGCGGCTCCCCGCAGGTGCAGGTTCTCCTGCTGCAGGCCGAGGTCGGAGAGGGTCTGACCGGAGGCGATCCGCATCTGGCTCTGCACCAGGTCGACGTCAGTGACCTCTTCCGTCACGGTGTGCTCGACCTGGATGCGCGGGTTCATCTCGATGAAGACGACCTCCCCGGTCCGCTCCCCCGCTGTCTCGAGCAGGAACTCGACCGTCCCGGCGTTCTCGTAGCCGATGGAACGCGCGAACGCGACCGCATAGCCGTGCAGCGCGGTGCGGATGCTGTCGTCGAGGTTCGGCGCCGGAGCGATCTCGACGACCTTCTGATGGCGCCGCTGCACCGAGCAGTCGCGCTCGAACAGATGCACCGTCTCCCCCGTCTTGTCGGCGAGGATCTGCACCTCGATGTGCCGCGGACGCACGACCGCCTGCTCGAGGAACATGCGGGCATCCCCGAACGCGCTGGAGGCCTCGCGCATGGCCTCCGCCAGGGCCGGGGCCAGATCGCCGAACGTCTCGACGCGGCGCATCCCACGCCCGCCGCCGCCCGCGACCGCCTTGGCGAACAGAGGGAACCCGATGTCCTCAGCCTGCGCCACGAGGGCGTCGACGTCGTCCGATGCCTCCGTGGAGCGGAGGACGGGAACACCCGCCTTGATCGCATGGCGCTTCGCCTCGACCTTGTTGCCCGCCATCTCGAGCACGTTCGAGGGCGGGCCGATGAAGACGATGCCGTTCGCCGCGGCCTTCTCCGCCAGCTCGGGGTTCTCGGAGAGGAACCCGTACCCGGGGTAGATCGCATCCGCGCCCGACTCGAGCGCGACGCGGATGATCTCGTCGACGTTCAGGTACGCGCGCACGGGATGCCCGCGCTCACCGATCTCGTAGGCCTCATCGGCTTTGAGTCGATGCACGGAGCCGCGGTCCTCGTGCGGGAACACCGCAACGGTGCGCGCCCCCACTTCGACCGCCGCACGGAAGGCACGGATCGCGATCTCGCCGCGGTTCGCCACAAGGATCTTCTGGAACATGCACACCTCTGGGAGCTCGATGCGCAGCGTTTTCGATGCACATGGGGCGGGGCTGAGTGTTCCCCCAGCCTAGGGGAAGGTAACGTGGTGTCCGTGCACGTACTCAGCGTCAGCTCTCTCAAGGGGGGCGTCGGCAAGACGACCGTGACACTCGGGCTGGCCTCAGCGGCTTTCGCCCGAGGAGTCCGGACTCTCGTCGTCGACCTCGACCCGCAGTCCGACGTCTCCACCGGGATGGACATCCAGGTGGCCGGACGACTCAACATCGCCGACGTCCTGGCGAACCCGAAGGAGAAGGTCGTCCGTCAGGCGATCACCTCCAGCGGCTGGGCGAAGGTGCACCCCGGAACGATCGATGTGCTCATCGGCAGCCCCTCCGCGATCAACTTCGACGGGCCGCACCCCAGCGTCCGCGACGTGTGGAAGCTCGAAGAGGCACTCGCGTCCGTCGAGGCCGACTACGACCTCGTCCTCGTCGACTGCGCGCCCTCGCTGAACGCGCTGACCCGCACGGCCTGGGCGGCGAGCGACCGTGTCATGGTCGTCACCGAACCCGGCCTCTTCTCCGTCGCCGCCGCCGATCGCGCCCTCCGTGCCATCGAAGAGATCCGCCGCGGTCTGTCGCCGCGGCTTCAGCCGCTCGGCATCGTCGTGAACCGTGTGCGCCCGCAGTCCATCGAGCACCAGTTCCGCATCAAGGAGCTGCGCGACATGTTCGGGCCCCTCGTGCTCTCCCCTCAGCTGCCGGAGCGCACGTCGCTGCAGCAGGCTCAGGGCGCTGCCAAGCCTCTGCACATCTGGCCCGGAGACTCCGCTCAGGAACTCGCCGCCGACTTCGATCAGCTGCTCGACCGGATCATCCGCACCGGACGCATCGCCGTCCCCGAGAGCGGCCCCCAGAGCTGACCCTCCCGTCGCGCACAGCGAAACGGCCGTCCTCATCGAGGACGGCCGTTTTCTGTCGGCGCGGGACGCGCGTCAGGCGGAGCGCTTGGTCCGACGAGCGGAGAGCTCATCGACAGGATCGGGAGCGGTCGCGTCGAAAGCGACCAGCGTCGACTCCACCTCGCGGAGGACCTTGCCGACAGCGATGCCGAAAACGCCCTGGCCGCGGCTCACGAGGTCGATGACCTCGTCGTTCGAGGTGCAGAGATAGACCGAGGCGCCATCGCTCATGAGCGTGGTCCCGGCGAGATCACGGATGCCGGCACGGCGCAGTTCTTCGACCGCGGTGCGGATCTGCTGCAGCGAGATGCCCGTGTCGAGGAGGCTCTTCACGAGCTTGAGGACGAGGATGTCGCGGAAGCCGTAGAGACGCTGCGATCCCGAGCCGCTCGCGCCACGGACGGTGGGCTCGACCAGCTCGGTACGCGCCCAGTAGTCCAGCTGACGGTAGGTGATGCCGGCGGCACGAGCGGCGACCGCACCGCGGTAGCCGACCTCGTCATCCATGGCCGGGAGACCGTCCGTGAAGAGGAGTTCGGGTACGAACCGCGGGTCGCCTGTGAGCTCATCCGCATTCATCTGAAATCCTCTCTGGAACGGTTATCTTCCACGGTAGAGCAGTGCCTGGGCACCGGCAATCACATCCGTGGGACGGCGAAGGTGTGTCGCAATCAGTTCGTTACGAAAGCACGCGCGAGAGCGCATCCTTGACGAAGAGCGAGCGCACCTCGTCGATCCGCGTGGCGAGTTCGGGGGCCAGTTCGCTGGCCTTGGCGCGAGAGGTGGCATCCGTCCGACGCAGCAGCGAGGACATGGCGGATTCGATGAGGGCGACCTCGCGCTCCGCCCCCTGACGCAGCGAACGCAGGTGCCGCGGTTCGATGCCATGCCTGTCCAGCGCGACCAGGCCGCGCAGCAGCGTGACGGTCGTCTCCTGGTAGCTCTCCTGGGCGGTGATGACGCCCGTGCTGATCGCATCGTTGAGGAGCTGCGGCCCGGCACCCGCGGCGGCGAGGAGCTCGTCGCGACGGTAGCGCCGCGGCGCGGGTGTGATCGAAGGCGGCGGCAGGAGCGAGGTCGTCTCGCCGCCCGCATCGGCCTCGTCGAGCTGTTCACGGATGACGCTCAAGGGCAGATAGTGATCCCGCTGCAGGGTGAGCCCGAGCCGGAGGCGCTCGATGTCCGCCGCGGAGAACTTGCGGTATCCCGAGTCGGTGCGAGAGGGGCTGACGATGCCCTGCACCTCGAGGAAACGCAGCTTGCTGGAGGTCAGGTCGGGGAATTCCGGGGTGAGCCTCGCGAGCACCTGACCGATACTCAGCAGGCCCGCGGACGCAGAGCGTTCGCGGGCGGGGGAAGCCGCCATCAGGCGTTCGCCGCCCCGCGGTCGTGCGGAGAAGCGAAGAAGTTCAGACGGAACTTTCCGACGCGGAGCTCGGAGCCGTCGACGAGCATGCTGCGGTCGACGCGTTCGCCGTTGACGTAGGTCCCGTTCAAGGAACGCTGATCGATGATCTCGAACGTCGACCCGGTGCGGGTGATCTCCGCGTGACGACGGGAGACGGTCACATCGTCGAAGAAGATGTCGGCCTCGGGGTGACGACCGACGGTCGTCACATCGGTGTCGAGGAGGTAGCGCGCACCGGCGAGAGCGCCGGAACGGACCAGCAGCAGGGCCGATCCTGCGGGCAGAGCCGCGATCGCGCTCTGCTCGACATCGGTGAGTTCCACCCCGAACGGCACGAACGACAGATCGGAATCATGTCCGAACGTCTGCGTAACGTCGTGTCTCTGCTCACCGGAACGGTGGATAGCGGCTTCTCCGGCCGGTCGGCTGTCGCTGTCAGTCACTGTGCCCTCCTGGTTGTCCAGACTAACGGATGCCGAGCCGCTCGCGGGAGGCCGCTTTCATACTCAGCCATCGCATACCGGGTATTCATAGGGTGGAGTCGTGAAGACCACAGCCCTGCGCCGCCCAGCCGCTCCGATCGCCGTCGCCGCGACACTGCTCGCCGCGTTCCTCGTCCTCCTCTCCCCTCTCTCCGCCTCGGCCCACGACGCCCTCGTGTCGTCGTCACCGGCGGCCGACGAGTCGGTCGAGGTCGTTCCCGCCGAGCTGACGCTCACCTTCAGCGCGAAGCTGATCGGCGGTGAGGGCGCCACCGAGGTGGTGGTGACCGACCCGGACGGCAACCCGGTCACCGACGGCGCGGCGACGGTCGACGGCGCGATCGTCACCCAGCCGCTGCGGGGGTCGGGACCCGCCGGCGCCTATCACGTGATCTGGAAGGTCGTCTCCAGCGACGGGCACCCCACGTCCGGCGAGTACACCTTCACCGTGACCGTCGGCGACGGCGAAGCCACCGAGCAGCCCAGCACCGCGCCGACGACGACTGCACCCACCACGGAGCAGACCGCCGCACCCGCACCCAGCGACACGCCGGCTCCCGCCGACGCCGACTCCGGCCCCGGCGCATCCGCATGGATCTGGGGGATCTCGATCGGGGGCATCCTCGTGATCGTGGCGCTGATGCTCTGGTACAGCATGCGCGGGCAGAAGACCCCTCCGGCAACCGATTCCGACCCGTCCTCCGAGCGATAGGCTTAAGGCATGCCACATTACGACGTCGTCATCCTTGGTGCAGGTCCTGGCGGATACGTCGCTGCGGTTCGCAGCGCGCAGCTCGGTCTCTCCACCGCCATCATCGAGGAGAAGTACTGGGGCGGTGTCTGCCTCAACGTCGGCTGCATCCCCTCCAAAGCGCTCCTGAAGAACGCGGAGCTCGCACACACCCTGAACCACAAGGCGGAGTTCTTCGGGATCTCCGGCGAGTTCACGATCGACTTCGGCAAGGCGTTCGACCGCAGCCGCGAGGTCGCGGAGGGCCGCGTCAAGGGCATCCACTTCCTGATGAAGAAGAACAAGGTGACCGAGTACAACGGTCGCGGCACCTTCACCGGCCCCAAGGCGATCTCGGTCGCCAAGGCGGACGGCTCCACCGAAGAGGTCACGTTCGACAACGTCATCATCGCCACCGGCTCTCGGGTCCGTCTCCTTCCGGGCGTGACGCTCAGCGAGAACGTCGTGACCTACGAAGAGCAGATCATGACCCGCGAGCTGCCGGAGTCGATCGTCATCGTCGGCGCGGGCGCCATCGGCATGGAGTTCGCGTACGTCCTGACGAACTACGGCGTCAAGGTCACCATCATCGAGTTCCTCGACCGTGCGCTCCCCAACGAGGACGCAGACGTGTCGAAGGAGATCACGAAGCAGTACAAGAACTACGGCGTCGACATCCTCACTTCCACCAAGGTCGAGTCCGTCGTCGACAACGGCTCCTCCGTGACCGTCACCTACACCGGCAAGGACGGGCAGCAGTCGTCGATCGACGCCGGCAAGGTGCTCATGTCGGTCGGGTTCGCCCCGAACGTCGAGGGCTTCGGTCTCGAGAACACCGGCGTGAAGCTGACCGAGCGCGGCGCGATCGACATCGACGACCACATGCGCACCAACGTCGAGGGCATCTACGCGATCGGCGATGTGACCGCCAAGCTGCAGCTCGCCCACGTGGCCGAGGCGCAGGGCGTCGTGGCCGCCGAGACCATCGGCGGCGCGGAGACCCAGACGCTCGGCGACTACCGCATGATGCCGCGCGCGACGTTCTGCTCGCCGCAGGTCGCCTCGTTCGGTCTCACCGAACAGCAGGCCAAGGATGAAGGGCGCGAGATCAAGGTCGCGACCTTCCCGTTCATGGCCAACGGAAAGGCGCACGGCCTGGGCGAGCCGGTCGGCTTCGTCAAGCTGATCGCCGACGCCGAGCACCTCGAGCTCATCGGCGCCCACATGATCGGACCCGACGTCTCGGAGCTCCTGCCGGAGCTGACGCTGGCGCAGAAGTGGGACCTCACGGCTCTGGAGCTTGCCCGCAACGTGCACACGCACCCGACGCTGTCGGAGGCGCTGCAGGAGGGCTTCCACGGCCTCGCCGGCCACATGATCAACTTCTGATCGAGACTCCTCACGAGGGCCCGGTCCGCTGCGGCGGACCGGGCCCTCGTGCGTCTGCGGCCCCGATCAGAGGCCGCGCATCGTGAGGAGCCCCGCCGTCCATCCACGCAGAGGCGCCGACCCGAGTGCGCGCACCAGCAGTTCCCTGCTGCGCACGACCGCGCCGGGCGCCGGAGCACCCATCGACATGTAGAACGCGGAGCGGCGCTGCGCGCGCGCAGCCGACCGGCGCACCCGCCGGTCGTACGTCGCGAGATCCGGAGTCCCCTTCGGCAGCGATCGCACGATCTCGGCTGCGAGACGCACGGCATCCGCCCAGCCGAGGTTCATGCCCTGCCCGCCGATCGGGCTGATCTCATGCGCGGCATCGCCGAGCAGCACCACGCGCCCCCGGTGCACCCGGGTCGCCCCGTGCTGAGCGGCGACGAAAGAGGTCGGCACCGCCCCGGGCGGGAGGTCGATGCGGATCCCCGTGCGCTCCTCGATCGCGGTGCCGAAGCCGTCGGCGGTGCGGATCTCTCGCACGCCCTCTCGCACGACCCACCGCCGCCGACCCCCGGGCAAGGGGAACGACTCGACGAGGCCGCCCGACTCGAGGTGCAGGACCGCCCGCACCCCGGGCGCGGCATCCACCACATCGAGCATCGAGTACGAGGCCCGTCCCGCCCGGCGGCGCCACCCGGCGTCGAGATCGCCGCGGAGACCGCTCCGGACGCCATCCGCGACGACCACGACCGACGCCGTGTGCTCGCGACGTCCGTTCGCGCTCTCCGCCACGACCCGCACGGCGTCACCGTCATCCCGCACCTCCCGCACGGTGCATCCGGCGATCAGGGTGTCGGCGGCGAGCGTCCGCAGACGCGCGCGGAGCAGGGCGGCGGTCCGCGGCTGCGGAAGTATCAGGACCGGGCGCTCCGGCGCGAAGGTCAGCGTCGCGACGGTCCGGCGTCGACTCCGCACCTCTCCGCCCTCCAGGCGCAGCGCCTCCGCCCGCACATCGGCACCGATCCCGGCGGCATCCAGCGCATCGATCCCCGGCCGGTGGATGCCGATCGCCCTGGTCCGGTCGTCGGCGTCCGTGCGGCGCTCGCACACGACCGCCCGCACCCCTTCCTGACGCAGCAGACACGCCAGCAGCAGACCGACCGGGCCCGCGCCGACGATCAGCACCTCATGGTCGGGCACGATCCCTCTCCCATCGCAGTTCCAGACGGGCCGGCACACCCCCGCGGACGAGCCAGCCGGCGGGGGCGATCGTCGCGAGCTCGGAGACCGTGTACGAGCGGCGGATGCTGATGAGGCCGTCCTCGCGGATGAACGAGTCCGCGAGGAGAGTCCCGGAGATCGGCCAGGTGGCCACGGCGAAGAGCGCATGGGCGGTGCGGCTCCGGGCGATGTCGTGGTGCGACACCAGTCCACCGGGCGCGACGAGCCGCACGGAGTCGCCGAGCACGACCTGCAGCTCGGCGTCGTCAAGGTGGTGCAGCACGTGGTTGGACAGCACGACGTCGAACGTCTCCCCCGCCGCCACCAGGTCGCTGGTCAGCGCACGGCGATAGCGGATGCCGGCCCCGCGGTCGTGCGCTGACGCCCACCGGATCGCGCGATCGTCGGCATCGAGCGCGGTGATGTCGGCCTCGAGTCCGTCGCGTCGCAGCCGCTGGGCCAGCAGACGGCAGAGGTCGCCTCCGCCCGCACCGACGTCGAGGATCCGCAGCCGACCAGCCCGATCCGCCCGGGGACGGATATCACGGCGATAGAGCATTCCCGGCCGGGAGACCAACGCATTCACGAGGCCGAACCGCCCATAGGTCCGCGCCAGCAGCCGTGCGTCGGCATGCGGATCGTCCATCAGTTCGAGGGTGTCGACTTCGCGTGCGGAGAGAGCCCGGCTCATGACCGATGCGGCCCGACGACGGTCATCAGCGCGCTCTCCGCCGTCAGCCCCGGACCGAATGCCATCGCGGAGACCCTCTCCCCAGCCTCGGCCCCCTCCTCCTCCAGGATGCGCTTGAGGACGAACAGCACCGTGGCGCTGGACATGTTGCCGTTCTCCCGCAGCACCTCCCTGGCCGGATGCAGCTGCGCGTCGCTGAGCCGCATCCGCTCCTGCACCTTGTCGAGGATGCTGCGCCCGCCGGGATGGATGGCCCAGTGCTGCACCGCCGCTCCCACCCTCTCGTCCGCGAAGGCTGCAGCCAGGTCGTCCTCCGCGGCGTACAGGGGACGCAGCGCATCGATGATCGTCTCGCCGATGATCTGCGGAACGGCGGTGGAGAGGATCATCTCGAAGCCGGTGTCGCCGATCGTCCAGGCCATGTCCTTCTCGCCCTCCGGCGCGATCGCGGTGTGGAAGCGGTCCAGGCGCAGCCCGGTCGAGGGAGAGGGAAGATCGCGCGCCGTGACGATTCCGGCGGCCGCGCCATCGGCGAACAGGGACGAGGCGACGATCGTGTCGAGGTTCTCCGAGGAACGCAGATGCAGCGTGCACAGCTCGACGCTCACGACCAGGACGACCGCGTTCTCGTCCGCCGCGCAGAACTGGCTCGCCGCGCGCAGCGCCGGCATCGAGGCGTAGCAGCCCATGAAGCCGAGGTGGAAGCGCTGCACCGCGTCGGACAGTCCGAGCGCACGCACGATCTCGTACTCCGGCCCCGGGGCGTGGAACCCGGTGCAGGAGACCGTGATGACGTGCGTCACATCGGCGGGCTCGAGGTCGGGGTCCGCGTCGATCGATCGTCGCGCGGCCTCGATGAAGAGCTTCGCGGCCTCCCGGGCGTAGAGGTCGTTGCGTGCTTTCGTGCCGGGGGCGAGCAGCCTCCCCGTCCGCCGGTCGAAGAAGACGGGATCGGTCGTGTCGGAATCCAGCGAGAGCTCATCGATCACGGTGTGCCGGGTGTCGATGCCCGAGACGTTGAACGATGTCGAGACGATGCGCTGAGCCAGCCTTCCCAGGTCGGGCTGCTGCGCGAACACGTCACGCACCTGCTCCTGGACGAGAACGGTGTCGGGGACGATCGTCTGCAGCGATCGAAGCACAGGCGGTCGGCTCATGGTGTCACTCAAGCACTGCGCACCGCCCCGGGGGAAGGGGTTGCGCGCGACCGCGGTCTCGCCTAGAAGCCGAGTGCGCGAGCGAGCTTCGAGCCGGACGCCGATTCACGGCCCCCGGCTGCGAGGACCGCCTGCTCCACGGCGTCGAAGAACGCGGCGCGTCCCGCGTCATCGGACGGCGCGGCGGGGCCGAGCTCCATCTCCCATTCACGCCATTCGCGCCGTATGTTCTGCCGCAGGTCGGTCGCCCGCACCCGGTCGTCGACGAACTCGGCGACGACCCCGTCCGGGCCGGTGAGCAGATAGGCGGTGCGGTCGTTCTCGATGCGGGCGAGCGGGGTGAGCGGTGCGCTCGTCCACTCGGAGACGGTGGCGGCGACGGCGGACGGGAGCTGGTCGCCGTCACCCAGCGGCCAGCCGAGCTCGAGTCGTCCGTCGCCCTGCCGGGGTCCCTTCACATGCCAGCCCTCATCGGGGCCGCCGGTGCGACGACGCAGAGCGACCCCCGCCCGCGAGAGCTCACCCTCCGCGGTGTCGAAGTACCGGGCGTCGAGTATGCGGGCCTCGCCGGAGCTGACGGCATCGACGCCGGGGATCGCCTCCCACCGCGGCAACGGCGTCTCGAGATCGACGTCGTACTTGCGCTCGACCTCGACCGTGCGGGACGGCTCAGTCATCGTCGAGCGTGAGGTCCTCGAGAGACTCTTCGAACCAGTAGTCGACCTCGGTGGGTCCATCGTCGGGGCCGGTGTTCTGCGGACCGCCTCGGCGGTTGTACACCACCTGGGTCTCGCTGTAAGGGACGATCAGCTTGTCGTCCGCGTCGCCGAGAGGGATGATCTGCCCGTCGAGCGGGCCGCCGTGAAGTCGCGCGAGTGCCATGTGCCTCAGGGTAGACCCGTCGTCACGGTATCGGTGCGAGGCGTGCGGATTCACCCGAGGACGACACCGATCAGGGCACCGGCGATCATCCACGGCCCGAAGGCGACGCGAGTGGATCCGTCGGCTCTTCGCAGCACGATGAGCACGAGTGCGTACATGGCCCCCAGCACGAAGGCCGATGCCGCGCCGATCGCGAGCGCCTGCCAGCCGTGCCAGCCCAGCACGAGGCCGATGACGGCGGCGAGCTTCACGTCTCCCCCGCCCATTCCCGCGCGGCTGATCGCCCGCAGCATCGCATAGAAGCCACCGAGGATCACCATGCCGAGGAGGGCGCGGATCGACGCCGCCGTCTGCCCCGCGGCGAGCGCGTCGATCCCGATGAGCACGAGCAGCGAGCCGAGCGTCGGCAGCACGATGCGATTCGGGAGGCGATGCGTGCGGGCGTCGATCACGATCAGCCATGCCCCGACGCCGACCAGCGCGACGTGCACGAGAGCGATGAGGGCGAGCCGCATGTCCATCCCCGCAGGGTAGAAGATCGGCGAAGCGCGTTCCGACCCCCTGTGGACAACCCTGGGCGATGTCCGATGTACGAACTATCGTCATTCACACGACTTGGTATATTAGAATATATCTTCGAGAAAGGATGCAGGGTGATCGGGCTCGATGCAGTCGCCTCGCTCTCTCCGGCGGGCGACTCCCGCGCAGGAGAAGTGCTGCGACTGCGCCGCGAGATCAGCCGGATGCAGCGGCGTCGCAGCGAGCACTCTCTGCTCCCGCTCGATCCCGCCTTCTCGGCCCTCCTGCCGGAAGAAGGCCTGCAGACCGGCACCTCGTACACCGTCTCCCCCTCGCCGAGCCTCGTGCTCGCACTGCTCAGTGCGGCATCGCAGAAGGGACTCTGGTGCGCCGTGGTCGGCATGCCGACGCTCGGCATCGAAGCGGCCGCGGCGTTCGGCATCGACCTCGCACGCCTGATCCTCGTGCCCTCCCCCGGAGACCGCTGGCTCGCGGCCACCTCCGCCCTGGCCGAGGTGGTGCCCCTGATCGTCGTCGCCCCCGGCACACGGGCACGAGACGCCGATGTCGCCCGGCTGAGCGCGCGTCTGCGTGACCGCGGATGCACGCTCCTGGTCACCGAGTCGCCCGGCGCCGAGCGCTGGCCCCAGAGCGAGGGGACGATACGCCTTCACGACCCGCATTGGCACGGCCTCGGCGCCGGCTGGGGGCTGCTCTCCGACTGCACGGTGACGGTGACGGCCCAGACGCGGCACAGTCCGCGCCCGTCGAGCGTACGCGTGCATCTGCCGGGAGGACACGGCGCCATCGAGGCCGTCGGAGCCGAGCTCACCGCGCTGCCCCCGCTCTTCTCGGAGACCGCGGTTCCGGGCGAGTCCGCACCGCCGGAGCTCCTGCGATGGGCGGAAGCCGGATGAACAGCCCGCTCCGCGTGCTCGTGCTGTGGTTCCCCGACTGGCCGATGCGGGCGGCCCTCGGCAGCGCACCCCCGCATCCGCCCACCGCTCTGGTGCAGGCGAACACGATCGTCGCCTGCACCGCATCCGCCCGGGAGCACGGCGTGCGCACCGGACAGCGTCGCCGCGTCGCGCAGGGACACCTCTCCTCGCTGCGAGTGCTCCCCCACGACCCCGACCGAGACGAACGCGCCTTCCTCCCCGTGCTGCACCTCATAGAGAAGCATGCCCCCGGGGTCACGCTGCTGCGCCCTGGACTCGCGATCCTCCGCGCCCGGGGCATCTCCCGCTATCACGGAGGGGAGGCGGAGGCGGCCGAGGCACTCATCGGCGTCCTCGCGGAGGCCGGATTCCCCGAGGTGCGCGTCGGTGTCGCCGACGGCCCGTTCACCGCCGAGATCGCCGCGCGGGGCTCCACCGCCTGCACCGTCGTGCCGCCGGGCCGAGCTCGGGAGTTCCTGGCCCCGTACCCCGTGCAGGTGCTGCGCGACGAGCAGATCGCCGCCCTTCTCATCCGGCTCGGAGTGCGCACCCTCGGCGAGTTCACCGCCCTCGCCCCGCTCGACGTGCGCGACCGCTTCGGCGAGCACGGCGCGCGCCTGCACGCACTCGCCGCGGGCGCCGACTCCCGCCCGCTGACGCCGCGCCCGCCCGATCCGGAGCTGGTGCGCAGCATCGAGTTCGACTCCCCGCTGGGGGGAACGGATCAAGTGGCCTTCGCGGTGCGGCAGACGGCGGATGCGGTGATCCTCGCTCTCGGGGACGCCTCACTCGTCTGCACGGAGGTGCGGATCGATCTGACCGACGACAACGGCGTGGTCTTCTCCCGCTCCTGGCTGCATCCGACGTGCTTCGACGCCTCCGACCTCGTCGACCGGGTGCGCTGGCAGCTGGAGGCCCTGGCCGCGCAGTCCGCGAAGGATCCGGTCGACGAGGCACGGGCGTTCGGGGGCATCGTGGCGGTGCGCATCGTCCCCGCCGCCGTCGACGATGCCGCGCATCATCAGCCGGGACTGTTCGGATCCGGCACCGATGAGCGCCTGCACCACGCGGTCTCGCGCGTGCAGACCATGCTGGGCCATCAGGGCGTGCTCACCGCCGCCGTCGCGGGCGGGCGCTGGCTCGCCGACCGCCAGGTGCTCACCCCCTGGGGAGAGCGCGCGGTCCCCCCGCGCGACCCCGGCTCCCCCTGGCCGGGAAGCCTGCCCGATCCGCTGCCCGCCGAGGTGTTCCTGCCCCCGCGCCCCATCGGCGTGCTCGCCGCGGACGAGAGCATGATCAGCGTCGATGAGCGCGGAGCGCTCTCGAGCGATCCCGCCCGCATCGACGGGGCGGCCGTCCAGGCGTGGGCGGGCCCCTGGCCGGTGCACGAACGTCGCTGGACGGCCGGCGGCGGGAAGAGAGGGCATCGGCTGCAGATCGTCGACGACCACGATCGCGCCTGGCTGGTCTTCCACACCGGCGAGCGCTGGTGGGCCGAGGGGAGGTATCGCTGATGGGCTGGCACAACCCACCGTTGTCCTGGAACGAGCTGGAGCGCACCCTCAGCGGCGAGGAGTCCCCTCCGATGCCGCCAGGCTCCGAGCCCAGGGGGCAGCGGACGGATCCGGGGCCGGTGAGTCATCGCCGCAAGCGCACTCCTCCCCCTGCCGTTCCCCGCCCCGAGGATGCGGTCCCCTACGCCGAGCTGCACGCCCACTCGTCGTATTCGTTCCTCGACGGCGCCTCCTCCCCCGAAGATCTTCTCGTCGAGGCCGACCGTCTCGGCCTGACCGCCCTCGCCCTCACCGACCACGACGGCTTCTACGGCGCCGCACGCTTCGCCGAGGTGGCCGATCTCATGAAGAGCCCGCTGCAGACGGTGTTCGGAGCAGAGCTCTCCCTCGACCTGCCCGCACCCCAGCGGGGTTCCGCCGATCCCGCGGGCGAGCATCTGCTGGTCCTGGCCCGCGGGATGGAGGGGTACCACCGGCTCTCGGGGGCTATCACCGCG
>NZ_PCOY01000024.1 GCF_002979475.1 Microbacterium sp. MYb62
ACATCGAGTACGACCCCAACCGCACCGAGAAGGCCATGACGAAGAACAAGGGCGCCGCGAGAGGCGACTCCAGCGATCCGCTCCGCCCGTCCGACCATGTCGATGGCGATGACTCGATCACCCAGCCGCGGCTCGGGTTCGTCGGCTGGTTGCGGTGGGGCTGGCGTCAGCTGACCTCGATGCGCACCGCGCTGGTCCTGCTGCTCGTGCTCGCGATCGCGGCGATCCCCGGCTCGATCTTCCCGCAGCGGATGGCCGACCCCAACGGCGTCACGCAGTGGGAGCGCGACAACCCCGACCTCTTCCCCGTGCTCGACGGGCTGAAGATGTTCGACGTGTACCTGTCGCCGTGGTTCTCGGCGATCTACCTGTTGCTGTTCGCCTCGCTCGTCGGCTGCGTGATCCCGCGCATCAAGCACCACGCCAAGGCGCTGCGGGCGCGCCCCCCGCGCACCCCCGCGCGACTGCAGCGGCTCGAGGACTACCGTTCGATCACGCGCGACCCCTCCGTCGAGTCGGGCACCAAGACCGGAGATGCCGAAGCCGAGGCCGCCGCGTCGATCGACATCGCGACGAAGCAGCTCAAAGCGCTCGGCTACCGCGTCGAGCGTTACGACCGCGGACGCACGTTCTCCGTATCCGCCGAACGCGGCTACTGGCGCGAGACCGGCAACCTGCTCTTCCACCTCGCGCTCGTGGGCGTCCTGGTCACGGTCGGTGTCGGCGGGGGGTTCTCGTACACCGGGCAGCGCGTGCTGGTGGAAGGGGAGACGTTCGCGAACACGCTCCTCGATTACGACTCGATGAACCGCGGCCGCTTCGTCGGCGACGACGCCTTCGCCCCGTACTCGATGCGCCTCGACTCGTTCGACGTGACCTACCAGCCGTTCGGAGAACCGGGCTCGGGTCAGGCCGGCGACTTCTCGGCCAACGTCACGGTGCAGGAGAACGGCGAGGAGCGTACGGGCGCCGTCAAGGTCAACGAGCCGCTCGCGGTCGCCGACGACGACGTGTTCCTGCTCGGCAACGGCTACGCGCCGACCGTGACCGTGCGCGACCCCGAGGGCAACGTCGTGTTCACCAACAGCACGCCGTTCCTCCCGCAGGACAACAACATGACCTCCCTCGGCGTGCTCAAGGTGCCGGACGGACTGGCAGAGCAGGTGGGCCTGGTCGGGTTCTTCTACCCGACCACCGGTGTGCTCGAGAGCGGTGCGTTCTTCTCCGCCTACGGCGATCTCACCAACCCGACCCTCACGCTCGACGTGTACACGGGCGACCTCGGGATCAACGAAGGTGTGCCGCGTTCGGTCTACGTGCTCGACACCACCGGCATGACCAAGCTCACCGGCCGCAGCACCGACGTCGAGTCGATCGAGCTCGCCCCCGGCCAGACGGCGCAGCTGCCGAACGGACTCGGCTCGGTGACGTTCGAAGACGAGTCCCCGCCCGGCGCGACGGATGCCTCGGAGTCCGTGAAGCGCTTCGCCTCGCTGCAGATCCACCGCGACGAGTCCGGCGTATGGGTCCTCGGCTTCGCGTTGCTCGCACTCGGCGGTCTCATGATCGCGCTGTTCGTGCCGCGTCGACGCGTGTGGGTCAAGGCCACGGCGCACGACGGCGAGATCGCACTCGAGTACGCCGCGCTCGCCCGAGGTGAGGACCCGACCCTGGCCGCCGCCGTGGAAGATCTCGTCGCCGATCACGCCCGACTGCTCGACGCCGCGGGCGGGACCACGACCCGCCCCGCCACAGACGAGACCGCGGACGAATCCGCCGAACCGGAGACCCCGGCGGCCGACACCCGGAAAGTAGACTGACACCATGCTCGAGCTCAATGTGATCTCGCCGATCCTGCTCTGGACGGCGATCGCGATCTACGCGGCGGCCTTCGTGGCCTACGCCTTCGATCTCGCGCGGCGCTCGCAGGTGACGGCCGACGCGCAGACCGTCCGGGAATCGGTGCTCGTCGGCGCGGGCGGGGGAGCGACCACCGCGTCCGCCGGTGGTTCCGCCACCGACGCACCGCCGCAGCGCTTCGTGATGGCGCGGATCGGCACCTCGCTCACGGTGCTCGGATTCCTGTTCCACCTCGCCGCAGCCGTCACACGCGGCATCGCGGCCGGACGTGTCCCCTGGGCCAACCTCTACGAATTCGCGATGATGGGTACGCTGCTCATCATCGCGGTGTACCTCGTGGTCCTCACCCGCATCGACCTGCGTTTCCTCGGCACCTTCATCACAGGCCTCGTCGTGGTGCTGCTCGGCCTCGGGGCGACGAACTTCTACGTCGAGGTCTCGCCGCTGATGGACCCGCTGAAGAGCGTGTGGCTCGTCATCCACGTGTTCGTAGCCTCGCTCGCGACCGCGTTCTTCGCACTCGCTTTCGCGCTCTCGGTGATCCAGCTCATGCAGTCGCGCCGCGAGCGTCTCCTCGGCGAGGGTGCGACGAAGACCGGTCCCGGCTTCCTCCGAACCTTCCCGAATTCGGTGCGCCTGGAGAGCCTGGCGTACATGTTCACGATCATCGGGTTCATCCTCTGGACCTTCACGCTCATCGCCGGGTCGATCTGGGCGTACTACGCCTGGAGCCGTTTCTGGGGCTTCGACGTCAAGGAGACCTGGACCTTCGTGATCTGGGTCATCTACGCCGGATACATCCACGCCAGGGCGACCCGTGGCTGGCGGGGAAACCCCTCGGCGTGGCTGGCGATCGTCGGCTTCTCGGCCGTGATCTTCAACTTCACGATCGTGAACGTGTTCTTCAAGGGCCTGCACGCATACTCCGGCCTGAGCTGACCCCCTCCGGGGAACGACATCGAGACCCGTCCGCGGCACGATCCGCGCGGACGGGTCTCGTGCGTCCGCCGCCGAGAGGCAGCGAGCATGGCTCGTGCGAGAACCTCGGTGCGAAGACTTCGGTGCGAAAACAGAGACGAGACTCCCCCGGCCTGGCGCGTCCGGTGCCGACGCGCCGGGCCGGGAGCGGATGGTCTCCGCTTCGGCAGGTGAGGGCAGGTGAGGGCAGGTGAGGCGCGGCAGGTGGGCGGCAGGACGAGTCAGCCGCCCAGGGGCAGGATCTCGGCGTGCTCGATGCCGTCCTGGTACCAGACGAGTTCGGCCTCGGTGACGACCTCTGTGGGCTGCGGGCTGAGGGGGCGGGACTCGGCTCGGGCGAACGAGGTCCAGTCGGCGGCAGCGAGCGTCTTGCCGTAGAGCACGGAGAGGTGGAATGTCCAGTCGTCGAGAGACAGCTCACCGAGGCGGCGGAAGTCCGTGGGATCCAGTGCGGCCGTCAACGTCGCGTATGCCGATACGAGCGATGCGCTGCGGGCGAGTCGGACGATCAGGATCTGCCAGGGCGCGGCGAACTCATCGACGGCTTCGGCCACCAGGTCGATCGGAGGCTGCCGGGCCGCCCACTCGCGGATCAGCGCCGTGAGTTCGTCGCGCCGCTCCGGCTCGAAGAAGCCGCGGAGGGTGACGTGCTCGGTGTGGGGATGCCGCAGCGGGGTGCCGAGACGCGTGAGGGCGGCATCCTGGACCTGCCGATAGGACGCAGCGACGCTCGCGGTGGGCCGGAGCACGAGGTACTGCTGCCCGTCCAGGCTCGCGAGCTGTTCCGGGGTGTCCATGAACGGTCGACGCATGTCGAGAGCCTAGGGCGTGGCGGGGTCGGTGCGAGAACGGAGACGAAACACTTCCGGCCCGGAGCGTCTTGTGTCGACGCGCCGGGCCGGAAGAGGATGATCTCCGTTTTGGCGGATGTGGAAGCAGCGTCAGGCCGCGGCGAGGACCGCCTTGGCCGAGGTCGTCCGCCGCAGCGTGACGGCGAGCGTCGTGGCCACGAGCGACAGCACACCCCACACCACCAGGGCGGCCACCGCGGAACCGCTGCCCGCGATCAAGCCGGCGAAGGCCGGAGCCGTCGGGAGGGCTGCGCCGATGCCGGCGAGCCAGTCGGGCACGGTCGAGATCAGGCCGGTCGCGACAGCGAGTACCCCGACGAGGGCCGAGATCCAGCGTCCGACGCCGCCGAACAGGGCGACGAGCGCCTGGTTCACGGCGGCGAACGCCACGCCGGCGAGCACCGCGGTCCCGGCGAACGCCCACCACGTCGCGGCATCGTAGCTCGCCACGATCTGCACGATCAGCGACACCAGGAGGCCCTGTCCGGCACCGATGAGTGCGGCGGGAGCGAACGCCCTCAGCGTCAACGTCGCCGACGACCGGCGAGAGGTGAGGGTGCGGGCGGTGTGGGCGCGCATCACCACGAACGTCGCGAGTCCGCCGAACCACAGCACGACGGCGGCGAGCAGCGGGATCGCGGTCGGGCCGAAGATCGTGTTCGTCGACGAGTTCGACGAGTTCGACGACACGGGGTCGGCGATGACCGAGGCGAGCGAGGTCGACTCGCTGTCGCTGAACGAGGGGAGGGAATCGGCGGCCGTGCGCAACCCACCCGCGAGGTCGCCCGTGCCGGTCGCCAGGGTGTCGAGCCCTGTCGCCAGCTCGGTGGTGCCGTCGGCGAGGGCGGTCGCACCGTCGGACAGCTGGGTCGCACCGGATGCCAGGCCGCGAGCCCCGGTGGCGGATGCGCCGATGCCCTGGTCGGCGAGCTGGGTGAGTCCGCCGGCGAGCTGCGTCGCGCCGGCGCCCGCCTGGGACATGCTGGACGCCAGCGTGCTGAAGGTGCCGGGCAGCGCAGCGATCCCACCTGCGACCGTGGCGTCGTTCAGGACGCCGGATGCCGTGCCGGCATCCTTCGCCACCGCGCCCGCATCGGCGGCGAGGGACCTCAACAGGTCGCACTGCGCCTGGTCTGCGACCGGGGGAGTGCACGCCGTGGCCGCGAGGGTGCCGAGCCGCCCCGCCAGAGCAAGGGAACCGCCCGCTGCGGACTGTGCCGATGCGGAAGCGCCCTGGACCGCGCCGACGAGCTGCTGGGTGCCGCCGACGTTCTGCTGCAGCTGCGCTCCGCCATCGGTGAGGCCAGCCCCGATCGCCCCGGCGCCGGCCGCGGCCTCACGGGTCTTGCCCGCGATCGTGTCGAGTCCCGATGCCAGAGAGGATGCCCCCGCCCCAAGCTCCCCTGCACCGGCGGCCAGCTTCGTGGCACCCTCGGGGATCGCGGCAGCACCGGTCGCGGCATCACGCGCGCCGTTCGCGAGCTTCACCGCACCGTCAGCCGCTTCGCCGATCTGGTCGCCGATCGTGGTGAAACCGACGAGGATGTTCTCGGTCGTCGCCTCGGAGAGCATCGTGCCCATCGTCGATGCCGCGACATCGGCGATCTGCCCCGTGATGAGGTCGTCGGCGACGAGCCCGTCCTCCGGGGTCGTCACGGTGATGGTCGCCTGCTCGGGGTCGCCCCCGCCGTCGGCGATCGCCGTGCCGGCCGAGGTGGCGGCAGCCGAGAATTCCTCGGGGATCGTGATGACGGCCTGGTAGGAGCCGTCCGCGAGACCGTCTGCGGCGTCGTCCTCGTTGGAGATCACCCAGGTGAGGTTCGAGTCCAGGTCGTCGGAGCCCTCGACGAGTCCCGACGCGAGCTGGCGCCCGAGCGGGGTCAGCTGGCCGTCGATGGTCACGGGCTCGTCGAGGTTGACGATGGCGGCGGTCATGGAGTCGAGGCGCTCCGTCGGGTTCTGCAGGGCCGCGACCAGGATGCCGCCGACCGCCGCCGGCAGCAGCAGCACGCCGAGGATGGTCAGCCACGTGATGGGCTTGCGGGAGCGCGCGCGCTCGATGGGGAGGGTCATGCGGTCACCTCGGTGGATTCTGCGGCGCTCCGGCGAGGAGCACGCGTGTCGAGAGTCTGTGCGTCGGGCCATCCGGCCTCGGCGAGGGTGGTCCGTGCCGAGCCGGCATCGGAGGCGGTGGCGAAGACCGCGAGCGTCCGGGAGGCCGCGGCATCGCGCAGCATCGCGGTGGCCTGGTCCCGCTGCCCGCCGGTCAGGCGGTCGATGCCGTCGATCACGACGAACTGCGACCTGCCCCGCAGGGCTTCGGCGAGGTCGCCGAGTGCGGCATCCGCGTCGTCGACCAGCACGCAGCCGACGTGCGAGCGCACCCAGGCCGCACGTCCGGGGAGCAGATGTCCGGCGACGCGGAGCTTTCCGTCGGTGGGCATCAGGCGTCCCGCGATCGTCAGGGCCAGAGCTCGACGGCTGCGCAGGTCGCCCCCGGCCGCGATCACCGCTCCACCTTCGGGGACCCGCATCGACAGGCCATCGACGAGCGGCGCGTCGGCGCTGATCTCGAGGTCGTCGGCGGCGACGATCGATCCGTCGCCCGGCCATCCGGCCAGATGGCGTTCGCGTTCGACCGCCTCGCCCTCGACATCGACGCGGGGGAGGATCTTCTCCAGCCAGCGCGGGAGCTCCCAGGCGCGCTCGCCGAGGATCGCCATGAGGGCGGGGATCAGCGTCATCCGCACCAGGAAAGCGTCGAATGCGATGCCGGCGGCGAGGCCGAGGGCGATCGGCTTGAGCGATGAGTCACCCTCGGGCACGAATGCGACGAACACCGCGAACATGATGAGTCCAGCCGCGGTGACGACCTTCGCCGAGCCGGTGAAGCCGCTGCGCACCGCGCGGAGGGCGGCGGCTCGCCGGGTGGCGCGGTTCGGGCTCGTCGCATCCTTGTCGTGCACGAAGTCCTCTCGCATGCGGGACACCAGGAACACCTGGTAGTCCATGGCGAGGCCGAACAGCACGCCCATCAGGATGATCGGCATGAAGCTGATGATCGGCCCGACTTTGGCGACGTGCAGCAGATCGGCGAACCAGCCCCACTCGAACACGGCCCCGACTACGCCGAAGGCGGCGACGATCGAGAGCAGGTAGCCGAGAGCCGCGGTGATCGGCACCCAGAGCGAGCGGAACACGATGGTCAACAGGATCAGCGAGAGGCCGATCACGAAGATGCCGAAGGGCAGCAGCGCGTTGCCGAGCTGGTCGGAGATGTCGATGCCGACGGCCGTGAAGCCGGTGACCTTCAGATCGATCCCGAACTCGTCGAGCCATTCGTCGTGGTGGCTGCGCAGCTCTCGCACCAGGTCGGCGGTCGCCGGGTCGTCGGGGGCGGTCTCCGGGATGATCTGCACGATGCCGGTGTCGGCGGTCTCGTTCGGGGTCGCGAGGGCGACCTCCTTGACGCCGGGGACCTCCGCCACCGCGTCCCCGAGGTCCTCCATCAGGGTGAGCGGGTCGGTGGAGGTGACGATCGTGCCGGTGAGGATGAGCGGGCCGTTGAAACCGGGCCCGAACTCCTCACCCACCAGGTCGTAGTTCTGACGGGCCTCGGAGTCCTTCGGCAGCACTCCGGCGTTCGGCAGTGCGAGGTCGAGGCTCAGCGCGGGGACGGCCACGATCCCGAGTCCGAGGACGACGGCGAGCGAGACCAGCACCGGGTGCTTCATGACGCCGCCGACCCAGCGGGCGCTGCCCTTGACCGGAGCGGCGGGCTCCGACGGGGCGGATTCGTCGGTCGAACCGTCGGCGTTCTTCTTCGTCTTCGGCGCCTTGACCTTCTTCGGGCGGCCGACGACCCTGCCCTTCATGAATCCGAGCAGGGCAGGGGTGAGGGTGACGGCGATCGCGACGGCGACGGCCACCGCGGCGGAGGCGGCGATGCCCATGGTCGTCAGGAACGGGATGCCCGCGAAGCCGAGGCCGATCAGCGCGATGAGCACCGTGACACCGGCGAACACGACGGCCGAGCCGGCCGTGCCGACAGCGCGGGACGCCGACTCCTCGGGATCCACGCCGTCGCGCACCTGATCCTGATGTCGCGCCATGATGAACAGCGCATAGTCGATGCCGACCGCGAGCCCGAGCATGAGCGCCAGCAGCGGGGTGGTCGAGGAGACGGTCGCGAACGCGGTCGCGGTGAAGATGCCGGCCATCGAGATGCCCACGCCGAGGATCGCGGTGAGCAGGGGGAGCCCCGCCACGACGAACGAGCGGAACGTGACGATGAGCACGAGGAGCGCGATGAGGAGCCCGACCGCCTCGGTGAGGGTGACGCCGGGGATCGAGATGGCGAAGAGGTCGCCGCCGAGTGAGGTCTGCGAGCCGTCGGGGAGCTCGGAGTCCAGGTCGCTCACGACCGTGCGCAGCGCATCCTTCGTGTCATCGGAGACATCGGTCGACTCGCCGTCGAACTGCACACGCACGATCGCGGCCGTGTCGTCGTCGTTGATCATGCCCTTGACCATCTCGTCGTACGGCGAGGTGGCGGCGAGCACGCCGTCGAGGTCGTCGAGCTGGGTGACGGCATCCTCGATGTGCTCGCGATAGTCGTCATCCGTGATCTCGTCGCCGTCCGCGGCGACCACGATGAACTGCGCGTTCGTGCCGCTCACCTGCGGGAAGGAGCGCGAGAGCTGCTCGAGACCCGCTTGGGACTCGGTGCCGGGGATGGAGAACGTGTTGTCGGTTCCCGCGCCAAGGACGAGTGCTCCGGCGCCGGCGATGCCGAGCGCGAGCAGCCAGGACACGAGGACTCGCCACGGGTGCCGGAACGACCAGCGTCCGAGCGAGGACAGGAGTGTGGACACGCGTTCCTCCGAGGGGTGCGGGGTGGATACACAGGTGTATCCAATACATAGATGTATCGTAAGGTGACCCGCCCGGCCAAGCCTGTGTGCGGGGTGTGAATCGTGCGAGAGTGAAGGGTCAGGAGGTTTCGATGTCGACACCCGCAACCCGCAGTCGCGAGAACACGCGCGCCCGACTGCTCGAGGCGGCCGCGCAGGTCTTCGCCGAGGTCGGGCTCGACGGCGCGTCGGTCGAGGCCGTCTGCGAGCGCGCCGGTTTCACCCGCGGTGCCTTCTACTCGAACTTCGAATCCAAGGACGAGCTTTTCCTCATGCTCGCCGCCAGCGTCTCCGAGGTGCGCGTGAATGCGGTGCGCACTCGTGTCGAGGAGTTGACCGCCGCCGGCGCCCTGGTCGAGGGATGCGATCCGATCGACCTGGTGCAGCAGATCATGGAGCTCGGCGGCGACGACCGCCTCGGCGTGATGCTGCTGAGCGAGATCCGCATCCGCGCGCTGCGCGACGCGAAGTTCGGCGAAGCGTACCTCGCACAGGAACGCGAGATGGTCTCGAGCATCGCGCAGATCGTCGACGACATCGTCACGGCCGGTCTGCTGCGGCTGCGCCTGCCTGCGGAGACGGCGGCGCGCATGCTCATGATCATCTGGGAGGGCATGACCGTGCGCGGGGCGATGGCCGGGCAGGACGACGCCCAGCTGCGGCACTCCGGCGGCGAGGAGCTTGGTCGTCTGGTGCAGCTGCTCATCGAGCCGTAGTCTCCGCAGACGTCCCCACGGTCTTCGCCCGGGTGCCCGAGCTCTCGGGCACCGCCGCGAGGGAGAGCGCAGCGGCGGCGGCGAGGAGCGCTGCCGTCACGAGGAAGGTCGTCCGCAATGCCGAGGCGAGTGCGTCCGGGGATGCGGCGATGATGTCGGGCGCCCCCGCCGCCGCGGCGAAGAGAGCGGCCACGACGGAGGCGCCCGTGACGAGCCCCAGATTGCGGGAGAGGCCGAGCAGTCCCGACGCCACACCGCGGTGCTCGGCGGGCGTCGAGCGGAGGACCCCGGTGTTGTTGGCGGCGAGGAACAGCTGGTAGCCGGGGGCCAGCAGTACGGTGCCCGTGATGTATCCGGGGAGCCCCCACCAGGCGGGCAGCAGCGCGAGGGCGAGTGCCCCGACGATCATGGCGGCGAGTCCGGACGTTGTCATGGGTCGCGTGCCGTACCGATCGACCGCGCGACCGGCGAGGACCCCCGTGCAGATCGAGGCGAGCGGGCCGGCCGCCATGGTGGCCCCGATCGCCGCGGGGGCGAGGTGCAGGCCGCCGGCGAGGAAGAACGGCCCGACCACGAGGGTGCTCATCATGACCGTGCCGACGATGAGGTTGAGGATCGCGCCGATCGAGACGCTGCGGGTGCGAAGCAGCGTGGGCGGCAGAAGGGCATGCGAAGCGCGCGCCTCCCGGAGCCCGAACAGGGCGGCCGCGACGACGGCTCCGCCGAGAAGCGGCAGCGTCGGCCAGGACTCTCCGGAGCCGGGTGCGGTCACGCCGAGCGTGTAGAGGGCGACGGCCACCGTGAGCAGCAGGACACCGCCGATGTCGAACCGGCGTCCGCCGCTGCCGGTGACGCCCGCATCGCGACGGGTCATGCCGATCAGGGTCGCGGCGAGCATGCCGAGCGGCACCATGGCGGCGAAGATCGCCGGCCACCCGGCCGCCGTGAGGAGGAGGCCGCCGAGTGCGGGGCCGGAGGCGGTTCCGATCGCTGCTGTCGTCCCCAGCAGGCCCATGACCCGCCCAAGGCGTTCCGGCGCCACCACGTCGCGGGCACGGGCCAGGGGGAGTGCCATCATCACGGCCGCGCCGACGCCCTGCAGCGTGCGCGCGCCGATCAGCATCCCCAGGGTCGGAGCGAACGCGCAGAGCGCGGCGGCGCCGGTGAAGACGGCGATGCCGATCCACAGGATGCGCCTCCGCCCGAGCAGGTCGCCGAGGTGCCCGACGGTGAGGCTCGTCGCCGTCATCGCCAGCAGGTAGCCGAGCGCTACCCACTGCGTCTGCGCGAACGTGCCGCCCAGGTCCTTGGCGATCGTCGGGAGCGCCACGTTGGCGGCGCTGGTCCCGAGGGAAGCGACCAGGACGCTGAGGGCGAGCCCGGCTGTTCCCGAGCGGAGCGGGGTGCGGGTGGTGATCTCCGTCATGTGTTCAGCATCGATCTCGACATGCCGGAACGGCAACTCGCTTTGCTGAAACAGGGACGGCTGTGGTGTCATGAGGCCATGGATGAACACGAGGCCAGGGATGAACATGAGGCCACGGATGGACACGAAGCCAGGGATGAACACGAGGCGGTCGTGGATGCGACGCTGGAGCAGGTCGGCCCGCGGCTGCAGGCGCTGCGCGCACGCCGGGGGGCGACGCTCGACGCGGTGGCCAGGTCCACGGGCATCTCGAAGAGCACGCTCTCGCGGCTGGAGACCGGACAGCGGCGCCCGAGTCTCGAGCTCCTGCTGCCTCTCGCGCGGATGTACCGGGTGTCGCTCGATGATCTCGTCGGTGCTCCCGAGACCGGCGACCCTCGAGTGCGGCTTCGTCCGCGACGCGTCAACGGTCGGACCGTGGTGGCCCTGACCCGCCAGCCGGGGGAGCGGCATGCGTGGAAGATCATCGTGCCCCGCGACGCCTCGGAGCCGAAGCTCACCTCGCATGAGGGGTCGTCGTGGATGTACGTGCTCACCGGCCGCATCCGACTCGTGGTGGGCGACAGCGATGTGATGCTCGAGGCCGGGGAGGTCGCCGAGTTCGACACGCGGACACCGCACTGGTTCGGCGCCGACGGGGAGAGCGACGCTGAGATCCTGACGATCTTCGGCACCACCGGTGATCACGGCCCGCGCAGTGCCGCCCTCGCGACGCGTCATCTCGCCGAGGTGCTCGGAGGGGCGGCGAGGTGAGCGGCGCGGCGACGCCTTGATTTCGAGAGTCCTCTCTCATAATCTTGTGAGGTGACCCTAACTCCCGCCGATGGCCGGCCAACGCCCCGAAGACGCCCCGGACGACCGCCGGTGGTGGATGCCGAGGCGATCGCGACGGCCGTGATCGCCGTCGGCTTCCACGAGCTGACCTTCGCTGCCGTCGCGGAGAAGCTGGGGGTCGGGCAGGCGACGCTCTACCGGCACGCGAGCAACCGCGACGAGCTGGTGCGCCTCGGCTTGGATCGGGTGGTCCGCACCGCGGAGTGGCCGGATCTGGAAGGCGAATGGCGTCCCCTGCTCGAGCGCTGGGCGGTCGCCGCCTGGCGGCTGTGGGAGCAGCACCCGGGGGCGGTCATCGAGCTGACCAGAGGCGTGGTGCCCTGGTCGATCGTGATGCTGTCGGATCGAGTGGGCACCGCCCTGGTGGAGCGCGGGTTCACCGCTCGTGCCGCCGTGCTCGCCGTCGACCTCGTGTTCGACCTCACGGCCGACAGCAGGCGCGGCGTCGAGATTCTCGATGCGCCGATCGCGGCACAAAACGGCCGGGTGCGCGAGGTGCTCGAGAAGCAGTGGCGAACGCCCTCCGCAGAAGCGCCGGACAGCATCGCGGCTCAGGTGCACGAGGAGATGATCCTCGCCATCACCGCCGGTCCGTTCGACTGGTTCCAAGGGAAGCTGCGGGTGGTCCTCGTGGGGATCGAGCACGAGCTGGCAGGGGACGGCGCCCGCGGCCGACCGCACGTCGACGGCGATGAGACCACAGGAACGACAGGAGTCCCCCGATGACCAGCCCCGACACCGCCTCCGTGCCCACGGCGCCGGCAGCACCGCATTCGCAGGTGCCCCTCCTGCTCGGGGCGGTGTTCCTCGCCTACCTCGCCCAGATGACGCTGAACCCGATCATCGCGCCGCTCTCGCGCGAGGTCGGGCTCGCCGAATGGCAGATCGGGGTCACGATCAGCGTCGCCGCGGTGATGATCGTACTGACCAGTCAGTTCTGGGGGCGACGGTCGCAGTCGTGGGGCCGCAAGCCGGTGCTGGTCCTCGCCTTCGCGCTCGCGGTCGTGACGATGGCGCTGTTCGCCCTCACCGCCTTCTGGGGCATGAACGGCATGATCGGCGGAACGGTGCTCTTCCTGCTCTTCGTCCTTCTCCGCGGGATCGGCTTCGGAACCGCGCTCGCCGCCGTGCCACCGACCGCGCAGGCGTACATCGCCGATGTGACGCCGGATGAGCAGGCCAGGGTGAAGGGGATGGCCGGAGTCGGAGCGGTCCAGGGCATCGCGATGATCGCGGGGTCCGTGGTCGGCGGAGTCCTCTCGGCGTTCGGCCTCCTCACGCCGCTGATCGTGGTGCCATTCCTGCTGCTGGCGGGGTTGAGCGTCGTGGCGTTCCGGCTGCGCCGCGAGATGAGCATCGAGCTGATCGAGAAGCCGGCGAGGGTGCGTCCGTTCGACACGCGCGTCTGGCCGTTCCTGGTCGCCGGGTTCGGGATGTTCACCGCGCTGGGCTTCATCCAGGTCATCACCGGCTTCATCGTGCAGGACCGGCTGCATCTCGCCGCCGCGCAGACCGGTCTGGTCACCGGGGGTGCGCTGCTCGCGGCCGGCGTGGGCATGGTCACGGCGCAGGCCGTCATCGTGCCGCGGAGCGGATGGACGCCGCCCACCCTGCTCCGCGTCGGCGGTCTCACCGCCTCAGCGGGGTTCGCCCTTCTCGTCTTCGACCTCGGTGCGGTGGCGCTGTTCGCGGCGATCCTGATCATCGGGCTGGGCCTCGGTACGGCCATGCCGGGATACACGGCGGGCCCCACTCTGCTCGTCCGCCGCGACGAGCAGGGCGGACTCGCCGGGCTCATCGGGGCCACCACCGGGCTCACTTTCGTCGTCGCGCCGACCCTCGGCACCACGCTCTACGGCGTGTGGCCGACGCTGCCGATCATCATCGGCGCGGCGATCATGATGCTGGTCACCGTCTTCGTCTGGGCTCATCCGCGGTTCCGGCAGGTCGGCGCGCTGCCGACGGTGCCGTAGCTCCGGGTCAGCCGGCGGCGACCGTCAGCTCGTAGTGGCAGCGGGCGAGGCGGGCGGACCACCACTCCCGGCGCTCGTCCGAGGCGGTGAGACGGGTGAGCGCTTCCGGATCGGGCGTGACGCGGCCGACCGGGATCGAGCCGTCGACCGGGCGCCGGTCGGCCACATCGTCGAGGAACAGCGAGGCCGTGCCGAGCCCGCAGTCGTAGTCGAGTGTCGGGAGGGCGGCCGCGAGGGCCGCTCCCTGGGACAGGCCGATCGCGGTGTCCAGCGCACTCGAGACGACGACAGGGAGCCCCGCCGCCGTGACGATCTGCAGCGCGTGCGTGATGCCGCCGAGCGGCTGCGCCTTGATCACGAGGAGGTCGGCGGCACCCGCGCGGGCAACCGCGAGCGGGTCGGAGGACTTGCGCACGCTCTCGTCGGCGGCGACAGGGATACCCATGTACTTCACGCGTCTGCGGAGATCCGCCAGCTCCGGCACGGTCGCGCACGGCTGCTCCACGTACTCCAGGTCGTACTCGCCCAGCGCGTGCACGGCGTGCTCGGCCTCATCCACGTTCCAGGCGCCGTTCGCATCGATGCGGATGCGTCCCTCCGGACCCATCGCCTCGCGGACGGCGCGGACCCGCGATACGTCGTCGGCCAGTGTCTGACCCGGCTCGGCGACCTTGACCTTGGCCGTACGGCATCCGGGGAACCGCGCCAGCAGCTCGGGCACGCGGGCGGCTTCGATCGCCGGCACCGTGGCGTTCACCCCGATGCGGTCGCGCAGTGGAGTCGGCTGCTCCTGCCACGCGAAGTCGATCGCGGCTGCGAGCCAGGTGGCGGCCTCGGCGTCGTCGTATTCGGTGAACGGAGAGAATTCCGCCCACCCCTGCGGACCTTCGAAGAGCAGGGCCTCCCGCACGTCGACGCCGCGGAAGCGACTGTGCATCGGCAGGGCGACGACCCTGGCCGAGTCGAGCAGGTCTGCGAGCGGCGGGATCATGTCAGTCGTTCTCCAGGATCTTGGGGAGATGCCCCAGTTCGTTCAGGCGTCGGATGAGACGTGAAGCAAGTGGTCCTCGGCTCAATGAGAGCAGGTAGAAGCGGGGGCCGTCTTCCGCTTGACGCAGCAGCCCACGGTCGAGGAGTGCGCGGATGACCCGCGAGCGTTGCGAGGCGGTGCCGGGGATCACCGATTCGAGATCGCCGGCCTTCACGACTCCGGCGGCGAGAACCGCGCGAAGCACCGTCTCGTCTGCGTGACTCAGGATTCCTTCGCGCGTGAGCTGGGAAAGCGCCGGACCCACGAGAGCCGAGCCGACGAATTCCTGATCCTGCAACCGGACGAGTCGTGCGAGGTCGTCTCGAATGCCTCTGGCGAAGAAGGTGATCCACGAGACGGTTCCCTTCTCGTCCAGGGCATCAGCCGATTCGAGTGCGGCGATGTACGCCGATCGGTTGTTGCCGAAGACCGCGGCGGGATTCAGCGCGCTGCGGCCGCGCGTGGTGAACACCGTCTTGCGCAGCATCGCGTAGGTGAAGAGGCGGGAGACGCGGCCGTTGCCGTTGCGGAAAGGGTGGATCCAGACGAAACGATGGTGAGCGAGCGCGATCTGCATCATCTGCTCGTGCAGCGGTCGGTCGCCGTTCGCGAAGTCGAGCAGGTCGGTCATCTCAGCGTGCACCGCGACCCAGGACGGAGGAACGTGGCCCGAGCCGGAGATCGCGACCTCCTGCTCGCGGTATGCCCCTGGCGTGGGGTCGCCTTCGCGGATCAGGCCACTCACGGTGCGGGCGTGCAGGTCTCGGATCAGTCCATGGGTGAGAGGGAGCGCGGGGTCCAGGGTGTCGAGGTGGCGCACGGTCTCGACGATGTGGGAGATCTCGCTGAGGTGATCGTCGAACCGGATTCCGCCGCCTATGGTCTCGACGGCTTCATAGACGGTCGTGTGGTTTCCCTCGATGCGGGCGGAGATGACGCTCATCACCAAGTCGAACAGCAGGTGCAGCTCGTCGACGATCTCCCGATGCGTCGTCCCGGCGTCGGCATCGGCTCTGAGGCGTTCGATCTCGAACAGGAGCGGGACGAGTTCGGAGTCGAACGCGGGGCGGGGGAGCCGGTACAGGTCAGCCATCGATGCCTCTCCGATCCGCCATGGAAACTTCTCTGATTCTGTCAGACTTTTTGCCGGAGATGCGTTCGGATTCCCTGGTTTACGAGGAAGTTCGTCGAATCGGGGAGGTATGCAATTTGCGCGGCCGGTGGTTCCTTCTTGCGGGCGATGCGGGTGGGGGCCTGCGGCGGTTCAGGCGAGGCGCTTCTGCAACTCGCCCATCCGCTCGGTCGGCACGAAGCCGAGAAGCGTGTTGACGGCGAGCATGTGGATGTTCGATTCCGCGTTGTAGGTGTACACGGCGCGGGCGTGCGAAGCCTCGCGCAGCAGCATCCGGAGGTTGGCGGTCTTGACGGCGGTGCCGAGGCGGTGCCCGCGGTCGGCCGCGCGCACGAGTGTGCCCCACTGGTAGGCGTTGCCGTCGTCGCCGGACACGACCAGCTGCGTGTACGCGGCGGCCTCACCCGCCGGGGTCAGAGCGATCGTGCCGATCGAGAGGCGATTCTGCCGGACGAGGAGCGCTTCGTTCTCGCGGATGCTCTCGACGTCCGGCTTCGCGGGCTCGATGTCGAGCTCGCCGCTGGGGGCTTCGGTGTCGATCGAGGCGTCGAGGATGGCCCAGCCTTCGACGACGTCATCCGGGACGGGTCCGACCCAGCTCCGGATCGTGTACCCGCTGATCGCCTCGGCGGCGTCGGCATCGAGCCGGTCGAGCACGGCCGGGTCGAAGGGGAGGGCGAGCCTGTTCTGCACATCGCCGAGCGCGAGCGCATAGCCGTGCCGGCGGGCGAACTCGCGACCGGGCGCCCCCGCGCCGTCGGATCCGAGCTCGTAGCGCCACGAGGTGTCGCCCTGCGCGGTGGTGCGTCCGGCATCGGCGGCTTCCGCTTCGAGGAAGGCGAGAGCGGCGGAGCCGATCCCTCGCCGTCGGTGGGCAGGCGGCACGTGGACGACGACGTGCGCGACGTGCGTGTTGTCCTTGAGGGGGAGCGCGAGACCTGCTGCTCCCACGATCGTGCCGCCGTCGCGCAGCAGGAAAGGGCGGCGTTCGATCACCCGCGACTCCTGCTGCATCTCGCTCCGGGTCTCCTCCCGGGACCACACCGGCACGTCGGGTCCGCGGTCGGCCCGCTCGGCGGTGGCGTAGGCGTCCCACCAGGCGTCCACTGCATCGGAGTCGAACGGGTCGATACGCGTGATCTCGAGCGTCATGCCTCCACGCTACTTCCCGTCCGGTTCTTGGATCGCGCATAAATGTGTGATTGACAATGGTGTGTGATGCACAGTAATGTGATCGACATGAACGAGACGCTGGACACGCACCTGCAGGAACTGCGGCGAGGCACCGTGGTGCTGGCCTGCCTGCAGCTGCTGCGTACGCCGGGCTATGGCTACTCGCTGCTCGAACAACTCGAGAAGCGCGGCTTCGCGACGGATGCCAACACCCTGTACCCGCTGCTTCGACGGCTCGAGAAGCAGGAGTACCTCACGAGCGAGTGGAACACCGACGAGGCCAGACCTCGCAAGTTCTACCGCACCTCGGATGCCGGCGCCCGCCTCGCCGACACCCTCACCGACGAATGGCGCTCGCTCACCACGGCGATCGCGTCCCTCACCTCAGAGGAGAACTGACATGACCGCGACGACCCCACTCACCGAGCGCTACATCAGCGCCACGATCCGCAGCCTCCGCCCCGAGACCCAAGCCGACGTCCGCGCCGAGCTGGAAGCCTCCATCGCCGATGCGATCGAGGCGCGGCTCGATCAGGGCGAAGCGCCGGAGGCTGCCGAGCGCGCGGTGCTCACTGAGCTCGGAGATCCCGGCGCTCTTGCGGCGGGATACGCGGACCGCCCGCTGTACCTCATCGGGCCGCGTTTCTACCTGACCTGGTGGCGGCTGCTGAAGCTGCTGCTGGCCATCGTCCCCGTCTGCGTTCTCGGTGGTGTCGCGGTGGGACAGACCATCTCCGGGGCGCCCGTGGGGGAGATCATCTCCACGTCGATCCTCGCGACCGGAGGGGCGATCCTCCATCTCTGCTTCTGGACCACCCTCGTCTTCGTCATCCTCGAACGCTCCAACAGCGCGACCGCGATCGAGGAGTGGGATCTCGACCAGCTCCCCGAGCCGACGCAGAACGGTGCCGGCCGGAGCGAGCTGATCGCGTCGTTGGTCTTCCTCGGGATCGCCGTCGGTGCCCTGCTCTGGGACCGCTTCCGCGGCTTCGTGTCGGTGGACGGCGAAGCGCTGCCGATCCTCGACCCGCAGCTCTGGCCGTGGGGGATCGGTGTGCTGTTCCTCCTCATCGTCGCTGAGGCCGTGTTCGCGGTCGTGCTCTTCCGCAGGGGGAGGTGGAGCACGGGGTTGGCCGTGGCGAACACGATCCTCGCGCTGGCGTTCCTCGGATGGGTGCTCGTGCTGCTGCTGGGCGGCGACCTCGTCAACCCGGCGTTCCTCGCGCACCTCACGGCGGCGGGCGGAGAGGGCTTCGCCGCGGGACAGGCCGAATCGGCCGGTGAGGGCGGGGTGTTCCGCATCCTCGCCGTCCTGCTCGGATTCGGGATCGCGGCAGGCGTCGTGTGGGACATCGTCGACGGGTGGATCAAGACCGCTCGCGCGCCACGCGTCTGACCGCACCGGCCGAGGAAGCGCCGTCCCCTCGGGGCGGCGCTTCCTCCCTCGCGGGGAGACGGCGAGGAATAGGCTGGATGCCGTGACCACCGCATCCGTCTCCGATCTCTTCGACCCGGCCGAATGGGTGCTCGCGCCCGGTGCCGAGGACTACACCGACATCACCGCGCACGTCTCGCACGACGGCGGCGTCGCGCGCATCGCCTTCAACCGACCGGAGGTGCGCAACGCGTTCCGTCCGCACACGGTCGACGAGCTCTACCGCGCGCTCGACATCGCGCGCCAGGACGCCCGCATCGGCGCGGTGCTGCTCACGGGGAACGGCCCGAGTCCGAAAGACGGCGGCTGGGCGTTCTGCTCCGGCGGGGACCAGCGCATCCGCGGCCGTGACGGATACAAGTACTCCGACGCGGAGACGGCGATCGTCGACGGCGCGAGCCGGGCGGCGGTCGGTCGCCTGCACATCCTCGAGGTGCAGCGGCTCATCCGCTTCATGCCGAAGGTCGTCATCGCGGTCGTCCCCGGATGGGCGGCCGGAGGCGGGCACTCCCTGCACGTGGTGTGCGACCTCACGATCGCCTCGGCGGAAGAGGCCCGCTTCAAGCAGACGGATGCCGATGTCGGCAGCTTCGACGCCGGGTACGGCTCCGCGTACATGGCCCGCCAGACCGGGCAGAAGATCGCCCGCGAGGTGTTCTTCCTCGCCGAGGAGTACTCGGCACAGCGCGCCTATGAGATGGGCGCCGTGAACCGCGTGGTGCCGCACACCGAGCTCGAGCGCGAGGCGCTGAAGATGGCGCGCACCGTGCTGACCAAGTCGCCGACCGCGATCCGCATGCTGAAGTTCGCCTTCAACGCGGTCGACGATGGACTGGTCGGGCAGCAGGTCTTCGCCGGTGAGGCCACACGCCTCGCATACGGCACCGACGAAGCCGTCGAGGGACGCGACTCGTTCCTCGAGAAGCGCGACGCCGACTGGTCGTCCTTCCCCTGGCACTACTGAGTCCCTGGTCCCACCGAGTCGGAGACGCGCATGACCGCCCTGATCCCCACGGATGCCGAAGATCCGGTTCTGCTGCGGGAAGCTCTACAGCGTGCTCTCGACGGCGGCCCGGCGCTGGGGCTCGGGATGGTGGGCGGTGCTCCCGAGAACGTGGCGGACGGCCTCGCCGCCGTGATCGCGACGTCCGGCTCCAGCGGCATCCCGAAGCGGGTCGCGCTCAGCGCAGAGGCGCTGCGGGCGAGCGCCGAGGCCACGGCGGCGCGGATCGGCAGCGGGCGTTGGCTGCTCGCGCTGCCGGCCGGGTACGTCGCCGGCCTCCAGGTGGTGGTGCGCTCGATCCTGGCGGGCACGCACCCGACGACGATCGAGGGGCGATTCTCGCCGATGTCCTTCGCGGAGGCGACCCTGGCGATGCTGCGACCGTCACCGGGCGGGGACACCGGGATCCCCGAGCTGTACACCTCGCTCGTGCCGGCGCAGGTCGCGACCCTGCTCGATGCCGCGGACGACACCGCCGTGCGTGCGGCGCTGACCGCGTATCGGGCGATCCTCGTGGGGGGCCAGGCGCTGCCGGAGCCGTTGCGGGAGCGGGCCGCCGACCTCGGCGCACGCCTGGTGCGCACCTATGGTTCGACGGAGACCAGCGGCGGCTGCGTGTACGACGGCGTGCCGCTCGACACCGTGGGCGTGCGCACGGTCGACGGCGAACTGCGCATCGCCGGTCCCATGCTCGCCGAGGGGTATCTGGGAGACGGGTCGCTCACCGCGCGCACCTTCGTGCGGGACGAGCACGGGATCCGCTGGTATCGCACCGGGGATCTGGGCCTCGTCGAGGACGGGGTCGTGCGGGTGCACGGGCGCGCCGACAACGTGATCGTCTCCGGTGGGATCAACATCTCGCTCGACCGCGTGGAGCGGATCGTCCGCCGGATCGCAGGCCTGCACGAGGCCGTCGTCGTCGGCGTGGAGGACGAGCGCTGGGGCGAGGCCTCCGTGATCGTCGCCGCGCGCGGCGAGGTGCTGCGTCGCAGCGAATCCGAGCAGCTCGTGCATGCCCGCGACGCCGTCGAGGAGGAGCTGGGCAAGCACGCGCGTCCTGCGCGCCTGATCCTGGTCGATGAGATCGAGGTCCTGTCCTCCGGCAAGCCCGACCGGGAGGCGATCCGGCGCATGGTCGCCGAACTGCACTGATCACCGAGCTGCCCTGATCGAGACGGCGCGACGGCGCCGTCATCCGACGAGGAGTCCTCTCGCACGGTGCCAGACTGAAGCGCATGGCCTCGTACACGCATGGACACCACGAATCCGTCCTCCGCTCGCACAACGTGCGCGATATCGCGAACTCCGCGGAGTACCTTCGCCCGCACCTCGCGGACACCACGCGCCTCCTCGACGTCGGTGCGGGCCCCGGCAGCATCACGGTCGACTTCGCGGGAGTCGTCGCCCATGTCACCGCCACCGAGATCGACGAGAACGCCCTGTCGCTCTCGCGCACGCTCGCAGCCGAGCGCGGTCTCACGAACCTCTCGTTCTCCGTCGAGGACGTGCACGCGCTGAGCTTCCCCGACGACTCGTTCGACGTCGTGCATGCCCACCAGGTGCTCCAGCACGTCGGCGACCCGGTGCAGGCGCTCCGTGAGATGCGTCGTGTGACGGTTCCCGGTGGGGTCGTCGCCGCCCGTGACGCCGACTACGCCGGCTTCCTCTGGTTCCCCGTGCTCCCGGAACTCGACCGTTGGCTCGCCCTGTACCGCGCGGCCGCGCAGGCCAACGGCGGCGAGCCGGATGCCGGGCGTCGGCTGCTGTCGTGGGCACGGGCCGCGGGCTTCGAGGAGACCACGGCGACCGCATCCACCTGGTGCTACGCGTCTGCCGAGGAGCGCGCGTGGTGGGGTGGGATGTGGGCCGACCGCATCCTCGAATCCGCGCTCACCCGCCAGCTGCTCGACGGCGGGATGGCGGACGCCGCCGCCCTGCGGGAGATCAGCGACGCGTGGAAGCGCTGGGCCGACGACGGCGACGGCTGGTTCCTGGTACCGCACGGCGAGATCATCGCGAGGGCGTGACGCCGCAGGGATACATCCTGCGACGGATGCCGGTACCGGGACCCTCGCGTAGCGTGGGGGAGTGATCCGCCCGCTCTCCCGCACGGCGCTGGCTCTCGACATCGTCGGGGCGGCGCTGCTCTTCCTCGTCCTCGCGCCGATATCGGTCGTCTTCTACGGCACGACGACCACCCCGATCGGCAGTGTGGCCATCGTCGCCACGGTCATCGCGAGCGTGCTGATGTTCGGCGGGGTCGCGATCGGACGACTCGCACCGGGATTGGCGCTCGCCGCGGCATGGGTCGGCGCCGTGGTGCAGATGCTGGCGGGGTTCGGTCCGCTGCCCGTCGACTTCGCGATCCTGCTCGTTCTGTATGCCACCGCCGCCTGGGGCAGTAGGCGCGTGCTCTGGTGGGGGTTCGCCTCGGCGCTCGGCGGCGGCCTCATCGCGGCGCTCTACATGGTGTTCGTGAACGGGGTGAGCCTCGGCTCCGGCAGCGGCTGGGAGATGCTCAGCATCGGCACGCTGCTCCTCGCGCTCTCCGTGATGGCCCTCGGGTTCGCCTGGGTGTGCGGCCTGCTCTGGCGGGTCGTGCTGCGTGCTCGGCAGACCCGATCGGCTCAGCTCCAGGCCGAGTCGCTCGCTGCCGAGGAGCAGGAGCGGGTGCGCATCGCACGCGACATGCACGACGTCGTCGCACACTCCCTGGCCGTCGTCATCGCCCAGGCCGATGGTGCCCGCTACGCCGCCGCCGTGAAACCCGAGATCGCGACCGAGGCTCTCGGGACGATCGCGCAGACGGCCCGCGGGGCGTTGAGCGACGTGCGGATGCTGCTCACGCAGCTGCGGCACCGGCAGGGGGACGGCCCGCAACCGACGCTCGCCGACCTCGAGGCGCTGTTCGCCCAGGTGCGGCAGGCCGGCATCGAGCCTCGAGTCACGGTCGACCCGATGCCGCCGGGGGAGCCGCCCGCCGCCATCCAGCTCGCGGTGTACCGCATCCTGCAGGAGGCACTGACGAACGCGATCCGGCACGGAGACGGCGCGGTCGACGTGCACCTCGCGTGGCTTCCCGACCGCGTCGACGTCGACGTGCGGAACACGGTGCGAGGTGAGGGGGCGGTCGCTCCGGGCGGGCACGGGGTGATCGGCATGCGCGAGCGTGCGCAGCTCGTCGGCGGTAGTCTGCAAGCCGAGCGCCGCGGGGCACAGTTCGTCGTCCACGCCACGCTCCCGATCGGAGTCTCCGAATGATCAGAGTCGTGCTCGTCGACGACCAGGCGCTCTTCCGCGCCGGAATCCGGATGCTCATCGCGTCCCAGCCCGACCTCGAAGTGGTCGGAGAGGCCGGCAACGGCAAGGAGGCGCTCGACCTCGTGCGCACGACCCGTCCCGATGTGGTCCTGATGGACATCCGGATGCCGGTCATGGACGGACTCACCGCGACCGCGGAGATCCTGACGAGACCGGAGCCGCCGCGCATCGTCATGCTCACGACCTTCGACCTCGACGAGGCGGCGGCGCGGGCCATCCGGCAGGGAGCGAGCGGCTTCCTGCTCAAGGACGCCGATCCGGAGTTCCTGCTCGCGGCGATCCGCACGGTGCATTCGGGGTCGAGTGTGATCGCGGCGTCCGCGACCCGTGACCTGTTCGCGCACTTCGCCGAAGCGCCGAAGCCCGTGCCCGCCCAGTACGCCGAACTCACGGACCGGGAGCGCGAGATCTTCGCGCTCGCCGCGAGGGGGCTGTCGAACGCCGAGATCGCCGGCCGGGAGTACCTCAGCGAGGCGACGGTGAAGACCCACATCAGCCGCATCCTCAGCAAGCTCTCGCTGCGCGACCGCGTGCAGCTGGTGGTCTTCGCCTTCGAGCACGGTCTCATCTGAGCGATCCGGTCGCGGTGTCGGTGGCCGAGGCGACCATGTCGTCATGGAATCCCAAGATTCCGGTGAGGTCGGGACGCCTGGGTGTGAAGCGGATCATCCTTGCGATGTACGCGGATGATCCCGTCGGGCGATGCCCCGCACGGGTCGACGGAAATAGCGTCGAAGGCATGGAGATCACGACCACCGACCTGGGACTCGCCGCCCGCGTCCAGCACCTCAAGAAGACCTACGGCTCCGGCGAGGGCGCCGTCCGCGCACTCGACGATGTCAGCGTGGGCATCCGCCGTGGGCAGTTCACCGCGATCATGGGTCCGTCCGGTTCGGGCAAGTCCACGCTCATGCACATCATGGCCGGGCTCGACAGCCCGACGGAGGGACGCGCCTGGATCGGGGACACCGAGATCACCGGCCTCGGCGACATCGACCTGACGATCCTGCGTCGTCGTCGCGTCGGCTTCATCTTCCAGGCCTTCAACCTCGTGCCGACGCTCGATGCGCTCGGCAACATCATGCTGCCGTTCGAACTCGACGGTCGTCGACCGAGCGCGATCGAACGTGCCCGCATCGACGGACTCATCGAGACGCTCGGACTCGGGTCGCGTCTGAACCATCGCCCGCACCAGTTGTCGGGCGGGCAGCAGCAGCGCGTGGCGATCGCCCGGGCCCTCGCCACCGCGCCCGACCTGGTGTTCGCCGACGAGCCCACGGGCAACCTCGACTCGAAGACGGGGCGCGAGGTGCTGCGACTGCTCGCCACTGCGAGCCGCGAGCACGGACAGTCCATCGCGATGGTCACCCATGACGCGATCGCCGCGAGCCACGCCGACCGCGTGCTCTACCTGGGCGACGGACGCATCGTCGCCGATCACCCACGGCAGACGGCGGAGGAGATCTCCGCGTACATGCTCGCCGCGGAGGTGGCGGCATGACCGCCGCCGCCTTGGTCGTCCCCGAGACGCGGGCGACCGGACCCCGTCTGGCCTGGCTGCGCGACCGAGGCATGGGCGCCAGCATCCTCGTCGCCGCGCTGTCGGCCGCCTTCGGCGTGCTCCTCGTCGAGATCACCGCCTACATCGGCGCGGTGCTGCAGGCCGACCCCTTCATCGGCGACAGCGGCACGCTCGCCTTCGTCGTCGCCCTGCTCTCGGTGCTGCTGACCGTCGTGGCGATGTACGTCGCCGCGATCGTCACCGCGAACACGTTCTCGACCATCATCGCCGGGCGTACGCGTCAGATCGCGCTCATGCGCCTGATCGGCGCGACGGCGCGGGCGCAGCGGGCGCAGGTCGGCAAGCAGGGACTCGTCGTCGGGCTGCTCGGCGCCGCGATCGGTCTTCTCGCCGGACTCCTGCTGTCCGTCATCGGGGTGCAGGTCGGGGCGCAGCTGATCGACAACGCTCCCGCGGGCTTCTCCCTCGCGCAGCCGTTCATCGCGCTCCCGGCCATCGGCGTCGCCCTCACCACGTGGGCGGCGGCCTGGGCCGGCTCACGGCGCGTGCTCTCGGTGACCCCGCTGCAGGCGCTGGGCGGATCGGTCGAGCGCACCCACGACGAGGTCTCGGGCAAGCCGGGTCGGCACATCGGCGCCTGGGTGCTGCTGATCGCGGGTGCCGTGCTCCTCGCCGGCGGGGTGCTGGTCGGACTCATGACGCCGCTCGGCGTCGTCGTCGCCTTCTTCGGAGGTGTGCTCTCGTTCACGGGTCTCGCCCTCGGCTCCGTGCTGTTCATGCCGCCGGTGCTGCGCCTGGTCGGCCGGATGTTCGGGTCGAGTGCCACCGCGCGACTCGCGGCCGAGAATGCGCTGCGCTATCCGGAGCGCTCTTCCCGCATGGCGATCGGCGTGGTGATGGGCGTGACGCTGGTGACGATGTTCGCCGTGGCACTCGAGTCGGCCAAGCGTCTGATGATGAGTCAGGTCACGGGTGAGGTGCCCGAGGAGTTCTTCGCTCCCATGGACGCCTTCGCCGCCGTGATGATGGTGCTCGTCGCCGTCTCCGCCGTCATCGCGGCCGTCGGGCTCATCAACCTGCTCACGATCGGTGTGGTGCAGCGCCGCCGCGAGCTCGGGCTGCTGCGGTCAATCGGCCTGTCGAATCGGCAGGTGCGACGGATGGTGCTGCTCGAGGCCACGCACATCACGGTGGCGGCGACGCTGACGGGGCTCGTGCTGGGCATCGTGTACGGCTGGATCGCCGCGCAGTCGCTGCTCGGTTCGGTGCCGACGCTGCCGGAGTTCACCCCCGCCGGGCTCGTGGCCCCGCAGGTCCCGTTGGTCCCCGTGGTGATCATCGTCGTGGCCACAGCGGTCCTCACGTTGGTCGCAGCGGCGACGCCCACCCGCCTGGCGACCAGGGTGGCTCCGGTCGAGGCTCTCGCGGCCGACTGACGCCTCTAGGCTGGTCGGATGCCGTCGCCGTTCGATCAGTCCACGTATCAGGTCCGTCTCGACTGGGGCACCGCGGGCCTCGCCCGTCTCGCCCCGTCCGACGTCGTCGTGGTGGTGGATGTGCTGCGGCTCTCGTCCACGGTGATCGATGCCGTCGACTCCGGCGCCGAGGTCGCACTGGCTGCAGCCGAGGGGTGGTCGCACAACGGCGCGGCCGTGGCCGCCGCGGCTTCGTCGAACGCGACGGTGATCGTCGGCGGCATCCGCAACGCCACCTCGGTCGCGCGCGCGGTCCAGACCATCCAGGAGCGGCGGCAGGCACGGACCTCGGTCGCGGTCATCGCGGCGGGCGAACTCGACGCCGCGGGGACGCTGCGATTCGCGGTCGAGGATCAGCTCGGCGCGGGGGCGATCATCCTGGCGCTCTCGGATCGCGGCATCGATCACACGGCTCCGGATGCCGCGGTCGCCGCGGAAGGATTCCGTGCCCTCCGCGGCGCGGTGCGGCACATGATCGGTGCGAGCGGATCCGGTCGCGAGCTCGCGGTCGGCGTCGGGGCGACCGCGCGCATCGAGGCCGCGGGGCTCGTGCCGACCACGGTGTCCGATGCCGCCGTGCATGATGCGGTCGACGTCGTCCCGGTCCTGCGCGACGGGTTCTTCACGCGTTTCGCGTGAGCACGGCGCTCGTCGCGCTCAGGTGGACTTCTCCCGGACGGGCGGATGCGTGTCGGCGCAGCATCTTCCCGAAACGGAGATCTCCTCCCGATGCCGCGGGGCAGGCGCCGCCACGGCTCGGGAGACGTATGGTCGTGTCATGAGGTACCTTCCCGCTGTCATCGTCGACGTCGTGCTCGTGCTGATCTTCGCCGCGATCGGTCGAGCATCCCACGACGAGAACCCCGCCGGATTCCTGCTCACCGCCTGGCCCTTCCTGATCGCCCTGCTCCTGGGGCATCTCGTCGCGGCACTGCTGCCGGGAAGACCGCGCAGACCGTGGTCGGTCCTCTGGGGCGCGGTGGTCTGGGTGGTGACGGTCGCGGGAGGCATGCTGATCCGTGTGCTCAGCGGCGACACGGCCGAGGTGCCGTTCATCATCGTCGCGACGATCGTGCTCGGGGTGTTCCTCGTCGGCTGGCGCGCGATCGCGGCGCTGCTGCGTCGGCGCCGCAGTACCGCGGGCGCGGGCGACACCGCGGGAGCGGCGTCCGAGGCGGAGAGCAGCGACGAGTCGAACGACTGAGGCGCGTTCAGCGCGGCATCTGCGCCGCGAGGCGTGCGTCGGTCGAGATCTCGCGGCGCGTCCAGGCGAACAGGTGCCTGGCGTCGAAGGTGCGCGAGCAACGCGCGCACGACGTGGCCCTCGTCGGGCGGCGGTGCCGGTAGGTCACGTGGCCGGCGGGACAGCTGCCCACCCACGGGGCCAGCTCCACTGCCGTCTCGCCGTGATGCGTCGTTCCGCCGACGTAGCCCAGGTCGCGGGCGACGCGCTTCCATGCCGGACCGTGCGCCGCGGCGTGCCCCGCGAGGGCGTGGGCGACCTCGTGCAGCAGCACCTGATGGATCTCGTCGTCGTCGAAGCGCGCGGCGAGGTAGCGCGACACCGTGATGCGCTTCTTCGTGTAGTCGCACTGCCCGGCCCGACGCTTGGCATGGTCGAAGCCGAAGGACCAGCTGTCATCGAGATGCAGCGTGATCAGTGCTTCGCCCCAGACGCGCACACGGTCAAGTTCCGCCATGCGCTCAGGTTAAGGCATGCGACCGACATCGCGGTCGAAGGCGGGGTCAACCGGCGACGAGCTGTGACGGACGACGGCGTTCGGCCGCCTCGATCGCCAGGAGTGCGGTCTCGAGTTCGCGGTCCTCCGCGCCGGATTCGCGCCGCAGGAACAGCGACTGCTTGAAGCTGTCACGTGCGGTCTCGTAGTCCTCGGCGTCGTAGGCGTTCTTGCCGTGGTGCTGATAGGCGAAGGCCGCGATCGACAGCCATCGCTGCCCCTCGGCCTCGGTCGCGCACGTCGCGAGCTCCTGTTCGGCGGCCGCATGGGCACCGCGGAACTGCAGGATCGTCGCGTGCAGCACACGCGCACGCAGCACATCCTTGCGGGTGCCGGCCATCCGCGCCTGGCGCACCGTCTCGTCGGCCAGTGCGAGCGCCTCATCGAGCCTGCCGAGCACCTTCAGCAGCCACACGCGCTCCAGCAGGGCGGGCAGGCTGCGCTGCGACTCGATCTCCGCGAGACGCGCCGCGCATTCGTCGAGATCGACCACCTCGCGGAGGGTCTCCTGGTCGTATCCCCGGATGAAACTCATTGCTCTCCTTCCGCAGCGTCCCCATCCAGTGTGCCTTCCGTCTGCACGGTCGTGGGGGCGGCGCGCCCTGGTCGGCGCATCCCCGTCGAGTGACACGCCGAAGGAATCGAGCCGGTCCTCGACGGGGCGTCCGCGGAGGGCCCAGGCGGCATCCGCCGGCGCGCTCAGCGCAGGAAGAGGGAGGCGTCGGGGCGCGGTGAGGCGACCGCGTCCGCGTCGGTCACGATCCGGGAGCCCTGGAGGAAGGCCTCCGCCTCGGCGCCCTGCGCGATCTTGGCGGGGTGGGGGCCTGCAGCCAGCATCCGAGGCAGCCATTCGGTCGGCAGGGGAGAGGCGGAAGCCGCGACGACGAGGTTCCCGAACCGGCGCCCCTTGAGCACCTGGGTGTCGGCGAGGATGCCGATCTCGGGGAGCACCTCCGCGATCGTCGCCGCCTGGCGACGGGCGAAGGCGAGACCGGGGCCGTCGGCGACGTTGACCAGCAGCACGCCTCCCGGACCGAGCAGCGTGGCGAGTTCGCGGTAGAACTCGACGCTGGTGAGGTGGGCCGGCGTCTGCGCGCCCGAATAGACGTCGGAGACGACGAGGTCGCAGCTCGCGTGCAGCGCGCTGGGCAGCCGCTGGACACCTTCGCGCGCGTCCCCGATCCGGATGCGGATGGAGGCGCCCTTCGGCAGCGGCAGGTGCTCGCGCACCAGCTGGGCGAGCGGGGCTTCGAGCTCGATCACCTGCTGTCGCGAGCCGGGGCGGGTCGCCTCGATGTAGCGGGGGATGGTCAATGCGCCCGCACCGAGGTGCACGGCGGTCAGGGGGCCTGGCGCGAGCTGGTCGATCACCGCCCCCATGCGGACGATGTACTCGAAGTGCAGGTGGGTCGGGTCGTCGAGGTCGACGTGCGATTGCGGGGTGCCGTCGACGACGAGCTCGAAGCCGCTCGTGAACTCCGACGGCACGATGCTCGCGATGCCGCCGTGGTCCAGGCGGGCCTGGGGATGCTCGGTGTCTCGCGATCGCATCCGGCCCATGGCACGAGCCTACGCGCTGGCGGTGCGGCTCAGCGCTGCTTGCCGTTGGCGCAGGTCTCCTGGTCGACCGTCTGACCGGAGATGTTCGGGTCGAGCGTCGCACGCGGCGCCGGCGTCTCGGGTGTCGCCCCCTCGGTGGCGGGGGCATCGGTGGCCGGTGTCTCCACCTCGGTTCCCGGAGCGGGATCGACGAGCTCGACGCCGCCGTTGTTGGTGACGTCTCCCGTGAGCTGCACGGGTTGGCCTGCCGCCAGCGCCGTCCAGATGCTCTCCGCGGCGTCCCGGTCGGGGATCACGCGGTCGTCGTCGTCGGGGTCGGGGAACACGGGGTACTGCAGGAACACGAAGTCCGAGAACGGCACATCCTTGATCGAGAGGGCGAGCTGAGCGAGGCGGACGGGATTGCCCAGCTCCTGACTGGGATCGATGTTGTCGACGATCGTGTCGGCGAGGGCGAGCACCTTGCCCGGATCGGAGAGCACCTCGTCGCTCATGATCTTCTTCACCAGCCGCGACATGTACTGCTGCTGGTTCGACACCCGCGCCATGTCGCTGCCGTCGCCGACACCGTGCCGTGTGCGGATGAACTGGAGCGCCTCGTAGCCCGAGACGGTGCGGGGTCCGGGTTCCCAGTCGATGGACGTGTGCTCGTCGCGGATGCCGTTGCCGCCGATGCACACCTCGACGCCGCCGACCGCGTCGGTGATCTCCATCACACCGTCGAAGTCGATCTTCGCGGCGAAGGGGATCTCCACGCCGGTCAGCTCCGTGACCGTCTTCGCGACGCACGACATCCCGGCGCGCTGGAAGACCGAGTTGATCTGGCTCTTGGTCGTCTCCGAAGCGATCGAGCCGTCCTCTCTCGTGCACTCCGGGGTCGGGACCATCAGATCGCGTGGCAGGGAGACGACGGTGACGTTGCGCGGTTCCGCCGACACGTGCACCAGCAGATTCACGTCGTTCAGGATCCCGCCGTCGGTGTTCGTGCAGCGCGCACCGAGCAGCCCGGTCGAGACATCACCGCATTCGTCCGTCCCGATGATGAGCATGCTGAACTCGCCGGGGTAGGCGCCGATCGAGGGGGGTTCCACCTCGGGAGCGTCTTCGAGGGCGACGGCGCCGTCGTTGAAGCGGTTGAAGTAGTCGATCACGACGAACGCGGCGACCGCGATCGCGGCGACGAGCACGACGGCCACGGAGATGCCGGCGATCTTGAGGAACCCTCTGGCCGGTCCGGGTGTGGCGAGCGTCGCGTGGCGGGCGACCGTCGAACGATCCTTGTCAGGGGTGCGGCGAACCATCCGGTGAGCCTACCTGCGGAAGTTGATGTTACGGCCGCATGACGATTGTGAGAGGAACTTGCAGGGAATTAGTTAGTCGTGGATACTTTTTCCTAACCCCCGGTGAGTACCCGATGCTTGCCAGGACTTTTCAAAGAGGAGATCCCCGCAATGCACAAGCGCATTCTTCCGGCTGTGGCGCTCGGCGCCGTGGCCACGCTCGCCCTTGCCGGCTGCGCCGGCGGCGGCGACACCGCCTCCACCGACGGCGAGGGCCAGGAGCTCACCGTCTGGATCATGAAGGGCACCAACCCCGACGCCTCGGCCTTCTACGACAAGGTCTCCGAGGCCTTCGAGAAGGAGACCGGCGCGACGGTCACCATCGAGGAGATCCAGTGGGCCGACGCCCACGACCGCTTCGTGACCTCCATCGCCGGTGGCACGACTCCCGACATCGCCGAGACCGGCACCACCTGGACCGCGGAGTTCGCCGACGCCGGCGCGCTCCTCCCGCTCGACGAGTACGTCGATGCGGAGAAGGGTCTCCGCGACGACCTGGTCGAGGGCCTCGCCGTCGCCGGCACCTACGACGAAGAGCTCTACGGCATGCCGTGGTACGCCGGTGTCCGCTCGCTCGTCTACCGCGCCGACGTGTTCGAGGAGCTCGGACTCGAGGCCCCGAAGACGTGGGACGACATCGTCGCCGCTGGCGAGGCCATCAAGGCCGCCAAGCCCGACATGCTGCCCTTCCCCGTTCCGGGTGACGCCGAGTTCCAGGTCTACCCCTGGGTCTGGGGCGCCGGCGGCGAGGTCGCGACGCTCGACGGCAAGACCTGGACGAGCGAGCTCGACAGCACCGAGTCGCAGGCGGGCATCGAGTTCTACACGGGCCTGGCCACCGTGCACGGCTTCTCCTCCGCAGGTGCCACCACCTGGAAGGAGACCGACCTCCGTGACGCGTTCACGCAGGGCAACGTCGCCATGATGCTCTCCGGCTCCTGGACGCCGAAGTCGCTCATCGAGGCGAACCCCGACCTCGAGGGCAAGATCGGCGCTGCGGTCATCCCGGGCGAGGACGGCGGCATCGCTCCGTCCGTGCTCGGCGGATCGCACCTCTCGGTCTTCAACACGACCAAGAACGCCGACCTCGCATGGGAGTTCGTCAAGCTCATGAGCACCGGCGAGTTCGCCGAGCAGTGGTCGAACGAGACCGGCTACTTCCCGGGCGTCCAGTCCGCGATGGAAGAGGCCCTGGCCTCGACCGACCCGCTCGTCGCACCGTTCGCCGAGCAGATGGTCGACGGCGGAGCATCCGTCCCGGTCACCCCGAACTTCGGCGCCGTGCAGGCGAAGAAGACGACCAACTCCATGATCCAGGCCATCCTCAGCGGGCAGAAGGACGTCGCGACCGCGACGAAGGACGCCGCTGCCGAGATGACCGATCTGCTCAACCAGAAGTAAGGAAGCATTCCTTCCATGTCGATGGTGCAAGCGCCACTGCCGGCCACGAAGGCGGAGTCCACCTCCGCCTCCGTGGCCGGCGGCCGGAAGCGACGCGGACTCTCGGTCGTCGCGGCCCGCCCCTGGCTCCTTCTCGCGCCCGGGCTGGCCATCCTCGCGGTGCTCATGCTCTGGCCGCTCATCCAGGTGTTCATCTACTCGCTGCAGGACTACGGTCTGCGCGAGATCAACACCGGGGAGAACAACTGGATCGGTCTCGACAACTACGTCGAGGCGCTCACCAATCCGACACTGTGGACGGTGGTGCTGCCCAACACGGTCGGCTTCGCCGCCGTGGCGGTCTTCGTCACCGTAGCGGTCGGCACACTCGTCGCCCTGCTGCTGGCACGCCTTGGTACCACCTGGCGCGTCATCGTCTCCAGCTGCATCATGGTCGCGTGGGCGATGCCCGCTGTGACCGGCACGTACGTCTGGACCTTCATCTTCGATGCCGACCGCGGCATCTTCAATGCCGTGCTGCGCGACCTCGGCCTCATGGACGACCCGGTCAACTGGTTCACGAACCAGTGGTCCTTCTATGCCATCGTGCTCCTCAACGTGGTGCACCACGGCTTCCCGTTCGTGGCGATCACGGTGCTCGCGGGCCTGCTCGGCGTCTCGAAGGAGATGCTCGAGGCCGCAGCCCTCGACGGAGCCGGCGCCTGGCGTCGGTTCTGGAAGATCATCTTCCCCACGCTCAAGCCCGTCTTCTCGGTCGTGATCATCCTCTCGACCATCTGGGACTTCAAGGTCTTCGCGCAGGTGTACCTGATGCCCGGCGGTGGCGGTGGCAATCGTCAGGTGCTGAACCTCGGCGTCTGGTCCTACGTGGAGTCCTTCGGCCAGAACCGCTACGGCTTCGGTGCGGCTCTCGCCGTGCTGCTCACCCTCGTCCTGATCGGCATCACGATCGTCTACATCCGCTCCCTCATGAAGGAGGACGAGCTGTGAACCCGCGCCCCAGGCTCCGCTCCCGCATCGGAACCGGCATCGCGGTCGCCGCGGTCCTGATCTTCACGCTGTTCCCCGTGTACTGGATGGTCTCCAGCGCGTTCGACGGCAAGGCCTCCAGCGGTGGGCAGTCGCTGATCCCGCAGGAGTTCACGTGGGACAACTTCGCCTTCGTCCTCACCGACGGCGGCTTCGGCACCTACCTGCGCAACTCCGCGATCGTGGCCCTCGTGACGGTTCTCGTCAGCGCGCTCGTGTGTCTGCTCGCCGCGGTCGCGGTCGCGCGTTTCAAGTTCAAGTTCCGCACCACGATCCTGATGATGATCCTCATCGTGCAGATGGTGCCGCTCGAGGCGCTCGTGATCCCGCTGTTCCTCCAGGTCAAGAGCCTCGGCCTGCTCAACAGCATCCTGGGCCTGATGGTCGTCTACGTGGCCCTGTCGCTCGCCTTCGGTATCTGGATGCTGCGCGGCTTCGTCGCCGCCGTCCCGGTCGAGCTCGAAGAGGCCGCGTACATCGACGGCGCGAGCTGGTGGCGTATGTTCCGCTCGGTCCTGCTGCCGCTCGTCATGCCCGGCCTCGTCGCGACCAGCATCTTCAGCTTCATCACGGCGTGGAACGAGTTCATCTTCGCGATGACGATCCTCGGCGCCCAGACCGACCAGTACACCGTCTCGATCGGTCTGAAGTCGTTCTTCGGTCTGCACTCCAACGACTGGGGCAGCATCATGGCGGCATCGACCATCATCACCGTCCCGGTCATGATCTTCTTCGTGCTGGTGCAGCGCAAGCTCGCCTCCGGCATGGTGGCAGGAGCGGTGAAGGGATGACCGACGAGCTCGAACGCCTCGCGAACGGCGTGCTGTGGCCGGGCTTCTTCGGCACCGAGGCGCCGGAGTGGCTGCGCGACGAACTGCGCGACGGACTGGCCGGAGTCGTGTACTTCGGGCAGAACGTCGGTGAAGGACTGCCGGCCCTCAGTGCCGCGATCCTCGACGCGAACCCCGACGCCCTGATCGGGATCGACGAGGAGGGCGGCAGTGTCACCCGACTCGAGTCCGCCACCGGTTCGACCGTGCCGGGAGCCGCCCAGCTGGGGCTCCTCGATGACCTGGTCGCGACCGAGAAGACCGGGGCGGAGCTCGCCAGGCGCGTGCGCGCGGTCGGCGCCAACGTGGTGCTCGGTCCGGTCGCCGACGTCAACACCGCCCCCCGCAACCCGGTGATCGGCGTCCGCGCGTTCGGTGACGACGAGGCGCTCGTCTCCCGTCACGTGGTGGCGACCATCGACGGCATCCAGGATGCGGCTGTCGCAGCGTGCGTCAAGCACTTCCCCGGTCATGGCGACACGCACATGGATTCGCACCACTCGCTCCCGGAGATCACACTCGACATCGAGGAATTCGAGCGCGTCCACCTGGAGCCGTTCCGCGCAGCGGTCGACGCCGGGGTGGATGCGGTCATGACCGCGCACATCGTGGTGCCCGCGTGGGGCGCGCAGCCTGCGACCCTCAACCCTCGCGTGCTCGGCATGCTGCGCGACTGGGGCTACGACGGCGTCATCATCACGGATGCCCTCGACATGGCGGCCATCCGCGAGACGGTCGGACTCGGCGGGGGAGCAGCTCTGGCACTCGCCGCCGGAGCAGACCTTCTCTGCATCGGGAACCCGACCAACCCGGGCGACGCCGCACTTCCCGATCAGGACGAGCAGGATTTCCACGCGGCGCGTGACGGGATCGTCGCGGCGCTGCGCGACGGGTCGCTGCCGCGGGAACGTGTCGAGGAGGCGGCACGACGCGTCGCGGCGCTCGCGGCCAAGCTGCGTGCTGTCGCCGACAGCGATCAGGAGCCGACCGACGACTTCGATGCCGCTGACATCGTGCGTCGCATGGTGACCGTCTCCGGCGAAGCCCCGGAAGCGGCCACCGAGCTCGCCGTGATCGACGCGCGCCGCCGTTCGACGCTGGCCGTCGACAGTGCCGGCGCGTACGTCGCGAAAGCGCTCGCGGAGGACGGCCTGCGCGTGCGCCTCGACGTGGCATCCGCGCCGATGTCCGAACAGGACTGCGTGCTCGACGAGGTCGCCGCGGCTGCAGGAACGACGGTGCTGCTGATCGACAGGCCCGACACGGATGCGGCGCAGCGCGCTCTCGTCGAACGCGCAGCCGTGCGCGATCCGGGTGCCGTGGTCGTCAACGTCGGTCTTCCGACGACGACGCCGCTGCCGCTGCCGACCGTCGAGGTGGCCGCAGCCAGTAGGCTCGGTGCCCAGGTGGCGCGCGAAGCACTTCTGGGAGGTCTCTCCGTGTCGCAGAGGATGACCAGCGCCGGCTGAGACAGGACCTCTCCATGGACGATGACGTTCTCGCTCGGGTGCGACGCTCACTTCCCAAGGTGAGCGTCGCCGAGGCGCGCGTCGCAGAGACGATCCTGGGCGACCCGACGCTCGTCGTCGACCTCGCGATCAACGATCTCGCCCAGCTCTGCCACACGTCGCTGTCGACGGTCGCCCGCTACGCCCAGGGGCTCGGATACAGCGGCTATCGGGAGCTCCGGGTCGCGGTCGCGCGCGCGATCACGCTCGCCCAGGCGCAGCAGGCGCGATTCGGGCTGGACACCACGGCGATCGACCCGGACGACGGGCCGACGGCGATCGCCGCCAAGCTCGCCGCACAGGAGATCGACGCGATCGAGAAGACCGCACTCGCCATCGACGCCGTGGCGCTCGACCGGGTGGCCCGCGCGGTGGTCGACGCCCGGCACATCGACCTGTTCGGACAGGCCGCCTCATCGCTCACAGCGCAGGATCTGCAGTTGAAGCTGTCGCGCATCGGGTGCTCGGTCTCGCACTCGCCCGACCCGCACCTCGCGGTCACGACGGCATCGCTGCGGACGGCGGACGATGTGGCGATCGCGTTCTCCCACGGCGGGGAGACCTCCGAGACGCTGCGTGCGCTCGAGGTCGCGCGCGATGCCGGGGCTCTGGCGGTCGCGGTCACCAGCGCCGGGGAGTCGCCGCTGGCGCTGGCGGCGGATGTCGTGCTGCTCACCCATGCGCACGAATCCCCGTTCCGGATGGCTGCGATGTCCAGTCGCATCGCCCAGCTCGCCCTCGTCGACGTGCTCTTCGTGCGTGTGGTGCAACACCGTGGCGAACCGGTCGCCGTCTCGCTCCAGCGGACGCACGACGCGGTGCCCACGCGCCGCCGCACCTGACGCCGGGGCGGAGCTCTTCCTGTTGTCGGGCGGGATGCGCGCGCACGCGATCCTCCCCGCGGCGAGTTCTCCGCCCGGGGCGATGTGCCTCAGTCCACGTGGTCGCGGGTGCTCACCAGAGCGCGCGTCGCGATGCGGTGTCCTCGGGCGAGGCTCCCCGTGAGCGAGAGGCCGGTCAGGACCCCGGCGAGGAAGCCGGCCGCGAACGCGTCTCCCGCTCCGATGGTCTCCACCACCGGGGCGTCGAGTGCCTCGCTCTCGGCGGTCTCCGCACCGTCGAAGGCGACGGCTCCGCTCGAATCGGTGACGAGCAGGTACCGCGGCCCGGGGAAGCGCGCGCGCAGCTGCTGCGGATCGCTCGTGCCGAACACCGCTTCCGCGTCCGGGCGGGTGCAGAAGAAGATGTCGGCGCGGCCGGCGAACTCGGAGACGATCCTCCGGCCTTCCGCCTCGCGGCCACGCCAGAGCGCAGGGCGCCAGTTCAGATCGAAGCTGAGCAGCCTGTCGGGGATCCGCTCCGTGAACAGCGCCTCCTGCGCGGCGAGTGCTGACGGCGACAGCGCGGGCGTGATCCCGGATGTGTGCACGAGTGCGGCCTCGGCGAGGAGGGCCGATACCACCGGTGTCGTCAGGGTCTGCGGCGAGAGGGCCGCGGCGGCGGAACCGGCGCGGTAATAATGCATGGTCCCGTCGACAGCACCGTCGGGGCGAGCGGCGAGCTCCTTCACGTACAGCCCTGTCGGTGCCTCGCGATCGATCTCGACGGCGGTGTCGTCGACGCCGTGAGCGCGCAGCTCGGCGGTGAGGAAGCGACCGAAGCCGTCGTCGCCGACCCGGGAGACGACGGACGTGCGGATGCCGGCGGATGCCAGGGCGATCGCGGTGTTCCATTCCGCGCCCGCGAGCGAGCGATGGAACGTGCGGCAATCCTCCAGCGGACCTGCGGTGGCGGCGACGAGGGCGACCATGCCCTCGCCGAAACAGACGGCGAGCGGGGTGGAGTCGGGCACGATCTGGACACTACCGGATCGGCGTCGCTCACGCCGATATCGGATTGCAACCTGGATCCGTTTGGTATCTGAGGATCTGCTGGGTACGTTCGAGGGATCACCGTCCCCGAGGCGAAGCGGCCTCGGGAACGCGCAACGAAGCGCCCGACAGGGAAGGTCATACAATGCACCAATCAGTCAAGCGTCGGCGAGGACTCATCGCCGTAACCGGAGCCACGATCGCAGCTCTCGCCCTCGCCGGGTGCGTCGCCAGCGAACGAGGGGACGAAGGCTCCGAAGGCTCGGGCGATGTGGACGGGACGTTCGTCTTCGCCGCGTCGTCGGACCCGGCCAGCCTCGACCCCGCCTTCGCACAGGACGGCGAGAGCTTCCGCGTCTCGCGTCAGATCTTCGAGGGTCTCGTCGGCACCGAACCCGGCACCGCCGACCCCGCCCCGCTCCTCGCCGAGTCGTGGGAGTCGTCGGAGGACGGCATGTCCCACACCTTCGCGCTGAAGGAGGACGTGACCTTCCAGGACGGCACGCCGTTCAACGCGGAGGCCGTGTGCGTCAACTTCGACCGCTGGTTCAACTGGACCGGCCTCGCCGCCTCCGAGGCATTCGGGTATTACTACAACAAGCTCTTCAAGGGATACGCCTCCAACGCGGCCGACGCCGTGTACAAGTCGTGCACCCCGGATGGCGACTACTCGGTGACGATCGATCTGAACAAGCCGTTCGCCGGTTTCGTCGCCTCGCTCTCGCTCCCGTCGTTCGCGATGCAGAGCCCGTCGGCGATGCAGGAGTTCGGTGCAGACGAGGTCAGCGGTTCGGCCGAGGCCCCGCAGCTGTCCGAGTACGCCATGGGTCACCCGGTCGGCACCGGCCCCTACGCCTTCGACGAGTGGGCACCGGGCGAGCAGGTCACGCTCAAGACCTACGACGGCTACTGGGGTGAGAAGGGCCAGATCGACGAGATCATCTTCCGCACGATCGATGACCCGACCGCTCGCCGGCAGGCGCTCGAGTCCGGCTCCATCGACGGCTACGACCTCGTGGGCCCGGCGGACACCAAGGCACTCGAGGACGACGGCTTCACCATGGTGTCGCGCCCGCCGTTCACGATCCTCTACCTCGCCTTCAACCAGACGGTCCCGGAGCTGCAGGACCCGAAGGTCCGCGAAGCCCTGTCGTACGCGGTCGACAAGGATGCGCTGATCAGCCAGGTGCTCCCGGAGGGCACGCAGAAGGCGATCGAGTTCGTCCCCGAGGTCGTCAACGGCTACAACCCCGATGTCACGACCTACGACTACGACCCCGAGAAGGCCAAGTCGCTGCTGGCCGAGGCGGGCTACACCGAGGCGAACCCGCTGAAGCTCACCTTCAACTACCCGGTCAATGTCTCGCGTCCGTACATGCCGGACCCCGAGCAGATCTTCACGGTGCTGTCGTCGCAGCTGTCCGAGGTCGGCGTCGAGACCACCCCGGTCTCGGAGGAGTGGGTCGAGTACCTCGACCGCACCACCGGCACCTCGGACCACGGCATCCACCTGCTCGGCTGGACCGGTGACTACAACGACACCGACAACTTCGTCGGCGTCTTCTTCGGACAGCAGAGCTCCGAGTGGGGCTTCGACAACCCGGAGCTGTTCCAGAAGCTGAACGAGGCGCGCGGCGTCTCGAAGCTCGAGGACCAGACCGCGCTGTACGAGGAGATCAACGAGATGGTCGCGCAGTTCATCCCCGGAGTCCCGCTGGCGCACCCGGCACCGACTCTGGCGTTCGACCCGCGCGTGGAGAGCTACCCGGCCAGCCCGGTGAACGACGAGGTCTTCACGGACATCGTCCTCACCAAGTAGGCCTGACCGACCGGCGTCCTTCGTCTCGTCGCTCCGCTCCTCGCTCAGGAACCGGGTCAGGGTGACCCCACCCCGATCCGGTTCCTGAGCGAGCGGAGCGAGACGAAGGACCCCGCCCGATCGACGGAGATCTCTTTTGCTGCGCACCATCGGCAGGCGACTGCTGTTCCTCATCCCCACCCTGTTCGGGCTCAGCATCCTGCTGTTCGCCTGGGTCAGGGCCCTTCCCGGCGGCCCCGCGGTCGCCCTCCTCGGCGAGAAGGCCACACCGGAGGCCGTCGCCAGGGTCAACGAGCTCTACGGCTTCGACAAGCCGCTCATCGAGCAGTACTTCATCTGGATCGGACGTCTCCTCCAAGGTGACTTCGGCACCTCGATCCAGACCAACCGGCCGGTGACGGAGGAGTTCCTCCGCCGTTTCCCCGCCACCCTCGAGCTGAGCGTGATGGCGCTCATCTTCGCGATCGGGATCGGCATCCCGCTCGGGTACTGGGCCGCCCGCCGCCACGGCAAGTTCACCGATCACGCCTCGGTCGTGCTGAGCCTCATCGGCATCACCATCCCGGTGTTCTTCCTGGCGTTCATCCTGAAGTACGTGTTCGCGGTGCAGCTCGGATGGCTGCCGTCCGACGGGCGCCAGGACCCTCGAATAGATGCGACACATCCCACCGGGTTCTACGTGTGGGACGGCATCATCACCGGCGAGTTCGATGCGGCATGGGATGCGATCCTGCATCTGGTGCTGCCCGCACTCGCCCTGGGCACCATCCCGCTCGCCATCATCGTCCGCATCACCAGGGCCAGCGTCCTGGAGGTGCAGAACGCGGACTACGTTCGCACCGGTCGGGCGAAGGGCGTCGGATCCCCGACGCTGCGCAACAGGTTCATCCTGCGCAACGCGATGCTCCCGGTGATCACGACGATCGGACTCCAGACCGGACTCCTGATCTCCGGGGCGGTGCTCACCGAGACGGTGTTCGCGTTCCCCGGAATCGGCTCGTTCCTCGCGAGGGCGATCTTCACCAGGGACTTCCCTGTGCTCCAGGGATTCATCATCTTCATCGCGATCGCGTACGCGCTGATCAACCTGGCGGTCGATGTCTCCTACAGCTTCATCGACCCGAGAGTGAGGGTGCAGTGATGTCCCTCCCCATCGTCCGAAAGGAGGCGGTCGCATGAGCATCGCACTCCCGCCCGCCCAGGGCCCGTCGGCGGAGAGCGGCGGCAGCATCGACACCGTCGCCATCGCCCAGGCCGACCTGAAGAGCGGTTCCGGCGGATTCTGGAGCGACGTCTTCCGTCGTCTGCGCCGTAATCCGACGGCGTGGATCGGCGCCGTCATCGTGCTGGCGTTCCTGCTGGTCGCAGCCCTCGCGCCGCTGCTCGCGCCCTACCCGGAGACGGCGCTTCCCGGTGCGAAGTTCATCACGCCGACGCACATCCCCGGACCGGGCGAGCTGCCGGAGTTCCCGCTCGGACTCGACCGCTTCGGCGGCGACGTGCTCTCCAAACTCATCTGGGGCGCGCAGGCGTCGCTCATGATCGGTGTCATCTCCACCGCGATGGGACTGGTCGGCGGCATGATCCTCGGGCTGCTCGCCGGCACGTTTGGCGGCTGGGTCGACACGCTCATCATGCGCATCGTCGACATCATCCTCTCGGTGCCGAACCTGCTGCTCGCGGTGTCGATCGCCGCGATCCTCGGGCAGACCCCGTTCGCGGTGATGATCGCGATCGGGGCGTCGCAGGTGCCGATCTTCGCGAGGCTGCTGCGCGCGTCGATGCTGCAGCAGCGCTCGAGCGACTATGTGCTCTCGGCACAGACGCTGGGACTCGGTCGCGGCAAGATCACGATGTCGCACGTGCTGCCGAACGCCATCGGTCCCGTGATCGTGCAGGGAACCCTCACGCTCGCGACGGCCGTGATCGATGCGGCCGCGCTGTCGTTCCTCGGACTCGGCGGCGGCGGCCCCGCGACGGCCGAGTGGGGGCGCATGCTCACCTACGCGCAGGCCGAGCTCGCGATCGCGCCGTGGCTGGCGTTCCTCCCCGGTATCTGCATCGCGGTCACCGCGCTCGGCTTCACCCTGCTGGGCGAGGCGCTGCGTGAGGCGATGGATCCCCGGACGAGGGCACGATGAACGCGCGGGATGACGGCGCGATGCGCGCCGCGAAGGAGAATCAGATGTCGACCGAGCCGCTGCTGTCGGTCCAGGGACTCGCCGTGGATTTCGCCACCATGGACGGCGTCGTGCACGCGGTCGAGGGAGTGGACCTCGAGATCCGACCGGGCGAGACCGTGGCGATCGTGGGGGAGTCCGGTTCGGGCAAATCCACGACGGCCATGGCCATCATCGGGCTGCTCGCCGGTGGAGGGAAGGTCGCGTCGGGCAGCATCCGTCTCGACGGGAAGGAGATCTCCCACGCGCCGGAGCACGAGCTGCGCATGATCCGCGGTCGCGACATCGGCCTCGTGCCGCAGGACCCGATGTCGAACCTGAACCCGGTCGCGAAGATCGGCACACAGGTCGCGGAGACGCTGCTCGCACACGGTCTCGCCACCCGGCAGAACGTGCAGTCGAAGGTGGTCGAGGCGCTGACCGCTGCGGGGCTTCCCGATCCGGCGCGGCGCGCGAAGCAGTATCCGCACGAGTTCTCCGGCGGCATGCGGCAGCGTGCGCTCATCGCGATCGGACTGGCGTGCAAGCCGCGCCTGCTGATCGCGGACGAACCCACGAGCGCGCTCGACGTCACGGTGCAGCAGACCATCCTCGACCAGATCGGGCAGATGACGCGCGAGCTGGGCACGGCCGTGCTGCTCATCACCCACGACCTCGGGCTCGCCGCCGAGCGGGCCGAGCGGGTGATCGTGATGCACCGCGGCAAGGTCGTGGAGCAGGGAGACGCGCGGCAGATCCTGGAGGATCCGCAGCATCCGTACACCCAGTCGCTCGTGAAGGCCGCGCCGTCGGTCGCCGCGGCGCGCCTGCGGCCGGAGGCGTTCCAGGTGCAGGAGCGGGCATCGGAGGCCGACGCCGTCGCCGAGGCGGTCCCGGCCGACAACATCGTCGAGATCGAGAACCTCACCAAGGTGTATCCGGTGCGGGGCCGCGGCGAGGACTTCGTCGCCGTGGATGATGTGTCGCTGGTGATCCCGCGCGGGGAGACGGTCGCGATCGTGGGGGAGTCCGGCTCGGGCAAGACCACGACCGCGCGGATGCTGCTGAAGGTGATCGAGCCGACGAGCGGGCTGATCCGCTACGAGGGCAAGGACATCTCGTCGCTGAGCCGGGCGGAGACGAAGGACTTCCGTCAGCAGGTGCAGCCGATCTTCCAGGATCCGTACTCGAGCCTGAATCCGATGTTCACGATCGAGCGCCTGATCGCCGAGCCGCTGGAGTTCTACAAGCGGGGGAGCGGAGCGGAACGGCGTACGCGCGTGCGGCAACTGCTCGACGACGTGGCCCTGCCGCAGTCGATGCTGCGGCGGTATCCGTCCGAGCTCTCGGGTGGACAGCGGCAGCGCGTCGCGATCGCCCGGGCGCTCGCCCTCTCGCCGGATCTGATCGTGTGCGACGAACCCGTGTCCGCGCTCGACGTGCTGGTGCAGGATCAGATCCTGACCCTGCTCGGCGACCTGCAGCGGGAGTACGGGCTCAGCTACCTCTTCATCTCGCACGATCTCGCGGTGGTGCGGCTGATCAGCGACTACGTGTGCGTCATGAAAGACGGCAAGCTCGTGGAGGCGGCGACCTCGGAGGAGATCTTCACCAATCCGCGCGACCCGTACACGCGGCGGCTGCTGGCGTCGATCCCCGGCAACGAGTTGGGCATCGCGTCCTGAGGGCCGTCGGCTCGTCGAGACCCACTCCGCCCGCCGAGACCCATCGCCGCCCATGTCCGCGACGATGGGTCGCGGCGTGGAACCTGGGTCGCGGCGCGGAAACGTGGGTCTCGGCGCGGAACGCGGGTCGCGGCGTGGAACGCGGGTCTCGGCGCGGAACGCGGGTCTCGGCGCGGAACGCGGGTCTCGGCGTGGGCTCGCAGCTCACCTGCCCGCCGACACGCCAGATGTCGGACGCGGGAGGGCATCCGGTCCTCCATCTGGCGTGTCGGCCCCCCGGGTGGACGCGCTTCCGCCCGGCAGCCGGGGGCTCATACCCCAGCTTCAAAGAATGGTCAAGGACTGCGCTTGCCATGTCGCACAATCGTGCGTATAGTTAGTAGTTGCGCTCGCTTCTCCATGCCCTCATATGGTGGTCGGCATTTCGTTGAGCTTCTGAGCGCACACTCCACCTGACGACAAAGGAATCGAGAAGCCCTGCGGGGCTCACGGAGGTTATTCCCTTGGCTGCTGCTCGCAACGCATCCACATCCACCACCACCAAGAACGGACGCGGAGCTTCCCGTCTTTCGTTCGCCAAGATCTCCGACACGCTGACGGTCCCTGACCTTCTCGCCCTGCAGACCGAGTCCTTCGGTTGGCTGGTCGGCAACGACGCCTGGAAGGCGCGCGTGGCCGAGGCCAAGAAGCAGGGGCGCACCGACGTCAACGAGAACAGCGGTCTGGGCGAGATCTTCGAGGAGATCTCTCCGATCGAGGATCTCGGCGAGACGATGCAGCTGTCGTTCACGAACCCCTACCTCGAGCCGGAGAAGTACTCGATCGAGGAGTGCAAGGAGCGTGGCAAGACCTACGCCGCTCCGCTGTACGTCGAGGCCGAGTTCATGAACCACCTCACGGGTGAGATCAAGACCCAGACGGTCTTCATGGGCGACTTCCCGCTGCAGACCGACAAGGGCACGTTCATCATCAACGGCTCCGAGCGCGTCGTCGTCTCGCAGCTCGTGCGCTCGCCGGGTGTCTACTTCGACAAGACTCCCGACAAGACGTCCGACAAGGACATCGTGTCGGCGCGCGTCATCCCGAGCCGTGGCGCATGGCTCGAGTTCGAGATCGACAAGCGCGACCAGGTCGGCGTGCGCGTCGACCGCAAGCGCAAGCAGTCGGTCACGGTCTTCCTCAAGGCGCTCGGCATGACCAGCGAGGAGATCCTCGCCGAGTTCGCCGGCTACACCTCGATCGAGGAGACGCTCGCGAAGGACACGATCGTCACGAAGGAAGATGCGCTCCGCGACATCTACCGCAAGCTCCGTCCGGGCGAGCAGGTCGCCGCCGAGGCCGCGCGCGCGCTGCTCGACAACTTCTACTTCAACCCGAAGCGCTACGACCTGGCCAAGGTCGGTCGCTACAAGATCAACCACAAGCTGGGCCTGGACCAGCCGCTGAACTCGTCGGTGCTCACCGTCGAGGACATCGTGGCCACGATCAAGTACCTCGTGCGTCTGCACGCGGGCACCGAGGAGACCTTCACGGGCATCCGCGGTGGCAAGAAGGCCGAGATCCGTCTCGCGACCGACGACATCGACAACTTCGGCAACCGTCGCATCCGCGCGGTCGGCGAGCTGATCCAGAACCAGGTCCGCACCGGTCTGTCCCGCATGGAGCGCGTGGTCCGCGAGCGCATGACCACGCAGGACATCGAGGCGATCACGCCGCAGACCCTGATCAACGTGCGCCCCGTCGTCGCCGCGATCAAGGAGTTCTTCGGAACGTCGCAGCTGTCGCAGTTCATGGACCAGAACAACCCGCTCGCAGGTCTGACGAACAAGCGTCGTCTCTCCGCGCTCGGCCCCGGTGGTCTCTCGCGTGACCGCGCCGGTGTCGAGGTCCGTGACGTCCACCCCTCGCACTACGGCCGCATGTGCCCGATCGAGACCCCGGAAGGCCCCAACATCGGCCTGATCGGTGCGCTCGCGACGTTCGCGCGCATCAACTCGTTCGGTTTCATCGAGACCCCGTACCGCAAGGTCACCGGTGGCGTCGTCACCGATCAGATCGACTACCTGACGGCTTCCGAAGAGGTCGACTTCAACATCGCGCAGGCCAACGCCCCGCTCGATGCCAAGGGTCGCTTCCGCGAGAGCCACGTCCTGGCCCGCCCCAAGGGCGGCAGCGGCGAGGTCGACCTGTTCGTCCCCGAGGAGATCGGCTACATCGACGTCTCCCCGCGCCAGATGGTGTCGGTCGCGACCTCGCTCGTGCCGTTCCTCGAGCACGACGACGCACAGCGCGCCCTCATGGGTGCCAACATGCAGCGTCAGGCTGTGCCGCTGCTGCGCAGCGACTCGCCCCTCGTCGGAACCGGTATGGAGGGCTACACGGCCATCGACGCCGGTGACGTGCTCACCGCCGAGAAGGCCGGTGTCGTCTCCGAGGTCTCCGCAGACCGCGTCGTCGTCATGCTCGACGAGGGCGGGACGCAGGAGTACCACCTGCGCAAGTTCGACCGCTCCAACCAGGGCACGTCGTACAACCAGAAGGTCGTCGTCAACGCCGGTGAGCGCGTCGAGGTCGGAGAGGTCATCGCCGATGGCCCCGCCACCGAGAACGGTGAGCTGGCCCTCGGAAAGAACCTCCTCGTCGCGTTCATGACGTGGGAGGGCTACAACTTCGAGGACGCGATCATCCTGAGCCAGGACCTGGTGAAGGACGACACCCTCTCCTCGATCCACATCGAGGAGTACGAGGTCGATGCGCGCGACACCAAGCTCGGCAAGGAGGAGATCACCCGTGACCTCCCCAACGTCAGCCCGGAGCTGCTGAAGGACCTGGACGAGCGCGGCATCATCCGCATCGGCGCCGAGGTCCGCCCCGGCGACATCCTCGTCGGCAAGGTCACGCCGAAGGGTGAGACCGAGCTGTCGGCCGAGGAGCGTCTGCTCCGCGCGATCTTCAACGAGAAGAGCCGCGAAGTCCGCGACACGTCCCTGAAGGTGCCTCACGGCGAGCAGGGCACGATCATCGCCGTCAAGGAGTTCAACGCCGAGGACGGCGACGACGAGCTCGGCTCGGGCGTCAACCGCCGCGTCGTGGTCTACATCGCCCAGAAGCGCAAGATCACCGAGGGTGACAAGCTCGCCGGTCGTCACGGCAACAAGGGTGTCATCGCGAAGATCCTCCCGATCGAGGACATGCCGTTCATGGCGGACGGCACCCCGGTCGACATCGTCCTGAACCCGCTGGGCATCCCCGGTCGAATGAACTTCGGTCAGGTGCTCGAGACCCACCTCGGGTGGATCGCGAAGCAGGGCTGGAAGGTCGAGGGCACCCCGGAGTGGGCCACTCGCCTGCCGGAGCAGGCCTTCGAGGCGGCTCCCGGCACGAAGGTCGCCACCCCGGTGTTCGACGGTGCGAGCGAGGAGGAGATCGCCGGTCTCCTCGACGCGACCACCCCGACCCGCGACGGCGTCCGTCTGATCGACTCCACCGGAAAGGCCCAGATGTTCGACGGCCGCTCCGGCGAGCCGTTCCCGGCCCCGATCTCGGTCGGCTACATGTACATCCTGAAGCTGCACCACCTGGTCGACGACAAGATCCACGCACGTTCCACGGGTCCGTACTCGATGATCACCCAGCAGCCGCTCGGTGGTAAGGCGCAGTTCGGTGGACAGCGCTTCGGTGAGATGGAGGTGTGGGCCCTCGAGGCCTACGGCGCCGCATACGCGCTCCAGGAGCTCCTCACGATCAAGTCCGACGACATCCTCGGCCGCGTCAAGGTGTACGAGGCGATCGTCAAGGGCGAGAACATCCAGGAGCCCGGCATCCCCGAGTCCTTCAAGGTGCTCATGAAGGAGATGCAGTCGCTCTGCCTGAACGTCGAGGTCCTCTCGGCCGACGGCACGCTGGTGAACCTCCGCGACACCGACGATGAGGCGTTCCGCGCCGCAGAAGAGCTCGGTATCAACATCTCCAGCCGCTTCGAGGCCGCCTCGATCGACGAGATCTAATCCTTCGGTGGACCCGGGACGCATACTCCCGGGTCCACCGAAGCAGACTTCTCAAAAAGAATTTCCGACACAGGAGAACTAGTGCTCGAGTCCACAACTTTCGATGAGCTTCGCATCGGCCTGGCGACCGCAGACCACATCCGCGCGTGGTCCTACGGCGAGGTCAAGAAGCCCGAAACCATCAACTACCGCACCCTGAAGCCGGAGAAGGATGGTCTCTTCGGAGAGCAGATCTTCGGCCCGTCCCGCGACTGGGAGTGCGCCTGCGGCAAGTACAAGCGTGTCCGCTTCAAGGGCATCGTCTGCGAGCGCTGCGGCGTGGAGGTCACCAAGAGCTCCGTCCGTCGTGAGCGCATGGGTCACATCGAGCTCGCCGCTCCCGTCACCCACATCTGGTACTTCAAGGGCGTGCCCTCGCGTCTCGGCTACCTGCTCGACATGGCGCCGAAGGACCTCGAGAAGGTCATCTACTTCGCCGCCTACATGGTCATCTCGGTCGACGAGGATGCTCGTCACCGCGACCTGGGGACGCAGGAGAACAACATCCGTCTCGAGCTGAAGACGCTCGGCGACCGCCGTGATTCCAAGATCGCGGAGCGCCTGGCCAAGCTGGAGGAGGAGCTCGCTGCTCTCGAGGCAGAGGGTGCCAAGGCCGACGCCAAGAAGAAGGTGAAGGACGCCGCCGAGAAGGAGATGTCCCTCATCCGCAAGGGTGCCGACGAGCAGATCGCCAAGCTCGAGCGCGTGTGGGAAGACTTCCGCACCCTCGAGGTCGGGGCGCTCCGCCCGGAGGATGACGTCTTCCACGAGCTGCAGGACCGGTTCGGTCAGTACTTCGAGGCCTACATGGGCGCCGAGTCGATCCAGCGTCGCCTCGCGGCGTTCGACCTCGTCGCCGAGGCGGAGAACCTGCGTCTGCAGATCTCCGAGGGCAAGGGCCAGCGCAAGATCCGTGCGATCAAGCGCCTCAAGGTCGTCAGCTCGTTCCTCGAGACCGGCATGAGCCCGGCCGCGATGGTCCTCGACGTCGTCCCGGTGATCCCGCCGGAGCTGCGCCCGATGGTCCAGCTCGACGGTGGCCGTTTCGCCACCTCCGACCTGAACGACCTGTACCGCCGCGTGATCAACCGCAACAACCGTCTTCGTCGTCTGATCGACCTCGGTGCCCCCGAGATCATCGTCAACAACGAGAAGCGCATGCTGCAGGAGGCCGTCGACGCCCTGTTCGACAACGGTCGCCGTGGTCGCCCCGTCACCGGTACCGGCAACCGTGCCCTGAAGTCCCTCAGCGACATGCTGAAGGGTAAGCAGGGTCGTTTCCGCCAGAACCTGCTCGGCAAGCGTGTCGACTACTCGGGTCGTTCGGTCATCATCGTCGGCCCGCAGCTGAAGCTGCACCAGTGCGGTCTGCCCAAGCAGATGGCTCTGGAGCTCTTCAAGCCGTTCGTCATCAAGCGTCTGATCGACCTCGGTCACTCGCAGAACATCAAGGCCGCCAAGCGCGCCGTCGAGCGCACCCGTCCCGAGGTCTGGGACGTGCTCGAGGAGATCATCCGCGAGCGTCCGGTGCTGCTCAACCGTGCACCCACCCTGCACCGTCTGGGCATCCAGGCGTTCGAGCCTCAGCTCGTCGAGGGCAAGGCCATCCAGCTGCACCCGCTCGTCTGCGCGGCGTTCAACGCCGACTTCGACGGTGACCAGATGGCTGTCCACCTGCCGCTGTCGGTCGAGGCTCAGGCCGAGGCCCGCGTGCTGATGCTCGCGTCGAACAACATCCTGAAGCCGTCTGACGGACGTCCGGTCACCCTGCCTTCGCAGGACATGATCATCGGTCTCCACCACCTGACCACGGTCAAGGCGGGGGCAGCCGGTGAGGGCCGCGCGTTCGGCTCGGTGGGCGAGGCGATCCTGGCCAAGGACGAGGGCACCCTCGACCTGCAGGCGAAGATCCGCATCCGCATCCCGGGTCTGACGTTCCTCGAGGGCGAAGCTCCCGAGGGCTACGAGCGCCACGGTCTGGTCGACGCCTCGCTGGGTCAGGCGATCTTCAACGACACGCTGCCCAAGGGCTACCCGTTCGTCCGCGAGCAGGCTGACAAGAACAAGCTGTCGCAGATCGTCAACAAGCTGGCCGAGGAGTACCCCAAGGTCGAGACGGCTGCGTCGCTGGACCGCATCAAGGATGCCGGTTTCTACTGGGCAACGCGCTCCGGTGTGACCGTCGCCCTGAGCGACATCCTGACCCCGCCGAACAAGGCGGAGATCGTCGCCGGCTACGAGAAGCAGGCCGCGAAGGTCCAGTCGCAGTACGAGAAGGGTCTGACGACCGACTCGGAGCGTCGCCAGGAGCTCATCAAGATCTGGACCGAGGCGACCGACGAGGTGCAGGCCGCCATGAAGGCGAACTTCCCCGAGGACAACACCATCAACCGCATGGTGTCGTCGGGTGCTCGTGGTAACTGGCTGCAGATCCGGAACATCGCCGGTATGCGTGGTCTGGTGAACAACCCCAAGGGTGAGATCATCCCGCGTCCGATCATCTCCTCGTACCGCGAGGGTCTGTCGGTGGCGGAGTACTTCATCGCGACGCACGGTACCCGTAAGGGGCTGGCCGACACCGCTCTGCGTACCGCCGACTCGGGTTACCTGACCCGTCGTCTGGTGGATGTCTCGCAGGACGTCATCATCCGCGAAGAGGACTGCGGCACGTCGAAGGGCCTCGAGCTCCCGATCGCCGCTCCGAACTCGCAGGGCGAGCTGGTGCGCGACGCGAACGTCGAGAACTCGGTGTTCGCTCGTACCCTGGCCTCCGACGTGGTCGACAGCAAGGGCGAGGTTCTCGCCTCGGCCGGCGACGACGTGGGTGACGTGCTGATCGACAAGCTCGTCGCGCTGGGTGTCGAGAGCATCAAGGTGCGCTCGGTCCTGACCTGCGACTCCGCCGTCGGTGTCTGCGCGCAGTGCTACGGCCGCTCGCTCGCGACCGGCAAGACCGTCGACATCGGCGAGGCCGTCGGCATCATCGCGGCCCAGTCGATCGGTGAGCCCGGTACCCAGCTGACGATGCGTACCTTCCACACGGGTGGTTCGGCATCGGCGGATGACATCACGCAGGGTCTGCCCCGCGTGCAGGAGCTCTTCGAGGCGCGTACCCCCAAGGGCGCGTCGCCGATCGCCGAGGCCGACGGCCGCATCGCGATCGACGAGACCGACAAGGGCAAGAAGGTCATCCTCACGCCCGACAGCGGTGACGAGCCCGTCATCTACCCGGTGCTGAAGCGTGCGACGCTTCTCGTCGAGGACGGCCAGCACGTCACGGTCGGTCAGCCGATCCTGGTGGGCACGCTCGACCCCAAGGAGATCATGCGTGTCATGGGTGCTCGCGAGGTGCAGCGTTACCTCGTCGGCGGCGTCCAGGGCGTGTACCGCTCGCAGGGTGTGCCGATCCACGACAAGCACATCGAGGTCATCGTCCGTCAGATGCTCCGCAAGGTCACCGTCGTCGATCACGCCGACACGACCCTGCTCCCGGGTGAGATGGTCGACCTCAAGCGCTACCAGTCGATCAACCGCGAGGCCGTGGCAGAGGGCAAGCGCCCCGCGTCCGGCCGTCCGGAGCTGATGGGTATCACGAAGGCGTCGCTCGCGACCGAGTCGTGGCTGTCGGCCGCCTCCTTCCAGGAGACGACCCGCGTGCTCACCGAGGCTGCGATGCAGGGCAAGCGCGACCCGCTGGTCGGTCTCAAGGAGAACGTCATCATCGGTAAGCTCATCCCCGCCGGAACCGGTCTCTCGAAGTACCGCGACGTCACGGTCGAGGCCACCGAGGAAGCCAAGAGCGAGCGCTACCCGAACCGGATCTTCGCATCCGACGGCGCGTACGCGGACGGCGACTTCGGCTACGTCGATTTCGACGCGTTCTCGACCGACGACATCACCCCCGGTACCTACAACTGATCGAGGCGAGAGCCGGCGAGCTTGCTCGTCCGGCCGAGCCGATTGAAGTTGTCGAGCGACGAAGTCGCGACACAACTGATTGAGTACTGAGTGACTGAGAAGGCCCCAGGGTTCGCCCTGGGGCCTTCTTCGTGCCCGGGTGTCGTCGCGCTCATCGGTCGAATGCACGGGAAGCTACCCAGCGCACGGGATACGTACGTCGCCAAGCCGTGCACTCGTCGAGAAGTCGTGCAGTCGACAGAGGATCGTGTGGCGGGGTCAGTCGAAGACGTGGTCCACGATGCTCGAGGTGTAGCCGCTCGGAGCCAGGTTCGAGTAGCGCGTGTCGATCAACACGTCCTCCCGCCAGAACAGCGTGCGGCCGTCGGTCACGGGGTACTGCTCGTTCGGCCAGGTCTTCTCGCACCGGGTGCCGCCGTCGGGCGTGAAGCAGGAGAATCCCTCGTCGTCGGCCAGGGCGTTGAGCATGTCGAGAGCGGGGCCGCGGTTCATTCGCGAGACCGTCGTCGTGAGCCCCGTCGTGTCGGCTCCGGGGTCGGCCCAGATGCAGGTGAGGGTGCCATCGGCACCGACGCCGGAAGGACCGAACGCCGCGTCGTTGAGCGGAGTGCTGCCGAGCTCGGCCAGGACGCTGTCGGACAGGATCGCACGGCAGTCGGTCGGGAGGGCGACGGGCGCACTGGTCGGAGTCGGGGAGGGGGAGGGCGTGCCGGTCTGCTCCGCCCCGCTCGTGCTGCTTCCGGTGGGGCTCGGCGCCGGACCGTCGCCGCCGGCCTGCGGGCTGCACGCGGTCAGAGCGATGAGGAGGACGAGAGCCGCGGCAGCGCCGGTGAGTCGGGGCTTCATGGCCACACCGTACTGCTCATCGGCATCGGGGCGAGAGAGGATCGCGGTATTGCCGCGGGCTCCCCATGCCGCGGTAGTGTCGGCGAGTGAGCAACGAAACTTCTCCCGCCGACTCCGTGGTCGTGATCGGCGATGCCCTGATCGACGAGATCCGCGACGATGCGGGGGTGCGCGAACTCGTGGGCGGTGCCGCACTGAACGTCGCCGTCGGGCTTCGACGCCTGGGTGTGACGACGACCCTGATCGCCATGGTGGGTGAGGATGAGGCCGGCGCGCACATCCGCGAATACCTGTCCGACCACGGCGTTCGTCTGATCTCGAGCGAGGCGCCGCGGGGGTCCTCGCGGGCCGTCGTGCAGCGCGCATCGAACGGTGAGCCGCAGTACGTGTTCAATGAGGCGGCCCAGAAGCGCAGCATCCGCTACTCGGCTGATGCGCGCCAGGCGATCGCGGAGGCCGGACTCGTCGCGATCAGCTGCTTCCCCTTCGATGTGCCGTCAGAGGTCGACGCCCTGCTCGAGGCCGTGACCGACGCCCGCATCGCCGTCGACCCCAACCCCCGCACGGGGATGCTCGGCGATCGTGACGAGTTCGTGCGCGGATTCGAACGCCTCGCGGCCTCGGCCGCCATCGTGAAGGTGGGAGCGGACGATGCGGCGATCCTCTACGACGGCGACCTCGACGCCCTGCGCCGGCGCCTTCGCGAGCTCGGCGCCGCGGCCGTCCTGGCCACGGCCGGCGCCGACGGCGCCACGATCGACGCGGATGCCGGCATCGTCTCCGCTCCGATCGCCTCGCTCCCCGGAGCGGTGATCGACACCGTCGGAGCGGGGGACGCGACGCTCGCGGCCGTCTCCGAGGGGCTGGTCACCGCGTCACCGAGTGACCAGGAGGAGTGGCGTGCGCTGCTGCTTCGCGCGATGGATATCGCGGCCGCGACCTGTCGTGCAGAGGGCGGGCTGCTGCGGACTCCCGAGTCGTTGGCCGACGCCGGGCGTGGCGTGAACGGCAGCTGACGGTTCGATTTCTTGCACCTGCCTCGGGCAGGTATGCTTGTCTATCGTGCCCCCGGTTGGCTGTCCAAGTCGGACGGGTGCGCTCTGGCGAGTTACCCAAGCGGCCAAAGGGATCTGACTGTAAATCAGACTGCTCAGCATTCGGGGGTTCGAATCCCTCACTCGCCACCATCACCAGGAAGTCCGCGGATCTCATCCGCATCATCCAGGAATGCTGCCAGTGAAGAGAAACGCCCCCGGGTTTCCGGGGGCGTTTTCACTTTTCTCAACGGCACGCAGCTCCGCCCTCCGGATGAACCCGTGGTGCGGATCAGCGGCTCGATGGCGCCGGGCCGAGCACTCTGAGGATTCCGAGCATCGAAGTGCGCAGAAGCCGAAGGATGTCCTCGCCCGGGGGCTCGGTGCTCTCGCCGACATGCTCGGCGAGGAAGATGTCCGTGTAGCCGCAGAGCAGCACGGAACCGGCTCGACGGATCTGGTCGATCCACTCGGGATCGATGGAACCGCCGAAATCGGGCTCACCGCTGTCGTCAATGCGGAGAGTCGGGGCGGCGAAGTCGTTGGTGGCGCTCAGGATGCAGGTGCGGACGGTGCCCGCTTCATCGACGTAGAGTGCGAGCGGGTCGGAGTACTCGAACTGAGTGGGGTGGGTCGCTCCCGCCTGGAGGGTGAGCGGAAGACCATCGAAATAGCCCTTCGGGAAGAGCAAGAGGGGGAGACGGCCCGGCGTCTCGTCGACGTTGATGACAGTCCAGACATCGGGCCACACGCCGGGCTCGTAGACGGCGCTCACCACCTGCCTCCGAATGGATCGAACGCGACGGCTCGCCCGTCCATGGTCCTCATCGAACTGTTCGGGGTGCGCCGGCGACCGCCCGGGGGGAGGGGTTCATTGAGATAGGTCCGAAGTGCAACGGTCTCAGCGACCCGGTTGCGAACCTCGCCGTTTCCGTCTTCGGGTGATCGGCCCATCAACCAGCGGAGCATCGAACTCGCCACGCCGACGACAGCGGGCGAGGCGGCTTCGAGCGTGGTCGCGAGAAGGTTCTGGTGGGTGAACGCCGCGACGGGGGCAACAGCGATCCCGGCTTGGATCGAATCGCGCAGACCGCCCCTCAGCGCCGATGTCAGCCGCTCGGTCTTCTGAAGCTGCTGCACGTGGTCGGCGATATTCGCCTGCACCTCCATCCGGGTGGCGAGGTCAGAGCTTGCGGCCAGGTGCCCGATCTCCGTCCGAAAGTGGTTTCTCCATTGGCTCATGTGGTCGGCATCCCGGACAGCGAGTATCTCCGCTACCGACAACTGCTGCACGATCTCCGCGGACGGTGCGGGCAGGTCGAGGAGCTGAGAGACCGCCTGCTGATCCTTGAGTCCTTGAGCTGTGACCCATTCGGGTGGCGTGGAGGACCGGTAGAGCCATTCGAGAAGCTGCGGTCCCGCGAACCAATCCGGCAGGTAGAGGTCGATGCTCTGGTGGTAGTGATCAGAATGGTCGAGGACCGCGTGCAGCTGCTGGAACCAGAACGCGAGCTCATCGACGACCATCCCGCGCCCGCGCGGAGTGTCCTTGACCGTCGGAATCCAACCGCGGCGCTCCTCGACCAAGAAACTGAGGTCGGGAGCGGCATCAGTGGCGACGCCCTCGCGGATCGCGTTCTCGTCGCGGAAGGTCGGGGGCTCGACGTAGTACAGCAGCTGCGCGCGTTCCAGCTCCGCGTACCGCCCGATGCGGCGAAGAGCCCACGGGAGGTGCCCGCACTCGGGGAATCCGCCGAAGTACATCTCGGCGAGGTATGCCTCCGGGTCTGGTTGCGCCGCCCAGCCGGCGATCTCGTCGACGACCGCCACTTGATCCGCATAGCTCAGTGAGCGTGCCACGAAAGCGAACTCCCGGTCGTAGGGGGTGTCACTCTCGCCGTAGTAGTCGAGGAGAAAAGCGGGGCGGAACGTGGAGGGGGTCTTGGACGGCACCGGTTCCAACGTGTCCGACGACCGGTACCGCTCGATCATGTCGAGGGCGAGCGTCATACCGCTGCGGTCCCTTCGCGTCGCCAACCAGATGTTCCGATCGGTCGGCTCTGCGCCCAGGGAATCTGCGAGGAGTTCTGAGACAAGCATCCTGTTCCCATCCGTCTGGATGACAGCAGTCGCAGACTGCCGCGGTCGAGCACAGGTTAGAGGAGCCAGGTGATCACCGGCGGAGGCGCTCCACACTCCGACGAAAGACCGGCTCGGATCGGATTGCCGGCGAACCCGTGACACCGAGGCGCTCGATAGGTCACACTGAGTCCCATGGGATCAGCGTTGACCACCATCGGACTGCCCGTCGCTCTGGGCATCATCATGCTGGGCCTCGGGCTCAGCCTCACCCTCTCCGACTTCGCGAGGGTGCTGAAGCAGCCGAAGGCGGTGATCATCGCCCTGCTCTGCCAGCTCGTCGTCCTGCCGGCGATCTGCTTCGGGCTCGTCCTCGCCTTCCAGCTCCCGCCCATCCTCGCGGTCGGCATGATGATGCTCGCCGCGTCGCCCGGCGGCACGACGGCCAACCTCTACAGCCACCTGTTCCGCGGCGACATCGCCCTCAACATCTCGCTCACCGCGGTGAATTCGGTCATCGCCGTGATCACCCTCCCGATCATCACCAACTTCGCGATCGCGTACTTCCAGCCGTTCGACGACCGGCTGGGACTGCAGTGGTCGAAGGCTCTCGAGGTGTTCGCGATCGTGCTGCTGCCGGTCGCGCTCGGCATGATCGTGCGGCGCTTCTGGCCGAAGTTCGCGGCGGGTATGGACAAGCCGGTGCGCATCGCCTCCGTCGTGATCCTGATCGTCGTGATCGCCGGCGCCGTGGCCTCCAACTGGACGCTCCTGGTGGCGAACTTCACGCAGCTCGCGCTCATCACCGTGCTGTTCTGCCTGATCAGCCTCGCCATAGGCTTCCTCGTTCCGCGGATGCTGCGGGTGGGTAAGCGCCAGGCGATCGCCACCTCCTTCGAGATCGGGATCCACAACGCCACGCTGGCGATCGTGATCGCCCAGTCCGTCCTCGGGTCCGTCGAGCTGAGTCTGCCTGCGGCGGTCTACGGCGTGCTGATGTTCTTCATCGCGTTCGGCTTCGGCTTCCTGATCCGCGACCGGACGGTCGATGCCCCTCGGGACGTCCCTGCGCCGTCGCGCGCCTCCGGTTCCTAGACTGGAACGATGCGACCGCTCACCGAAGCCGACATCCGGGCATCGTTCGTCAATGCGGATGACGACGAGCTGCGGCTCATGGAGATGCCGCACGACTTCCTGCTCGTGGACTGGGACTACCTCGACTTCTTCGCCTGGCAGGACCCCGCCGCGAGCCGCCGCGGCTATGTGCTGATCCCGCATGACGACCGCGTGGTCGGCGTCGTGCTGCGTGCGACCGATCCCGGCCGTGGGCGTGCGGGGATGTGCAACATCTGCCACACGATGCAGCCGGGAAACCAGATCGCCCTCCTCTCCGCCCGGCGCGCCGGAGAGGCCGGTCGGCGGGGCGACTCGTTCGGCACCTACATGTGCGCCGACCTCTCGTGCCACGAGAACGTCCGCCTCGCCCACCCGCTCGCGCCGAACGAGATCAGGACGCCGGGACAGGTCGACTTCCGCCTCGACGGCACGCGCCGTCGGATGGAGAGCTTCGTCTCGCAGGTCTGGGAGCGGGTCTGATCGCGGTTACGCTGGACCACACGTCCTGTGCTCGAAGGAGAAGCCATGAGTGATGCCATCCTGTTCGCCGTCGAAGAAGGGATGGCCAGGCTCACGCTGAACCGCCCGTCCCGGCTCAACGCCTTCAACGCCGACCTCGCGCACGCCTGGAAGGATGCGACGGCGGAGGCGACCTCGAGGGCGGATGTGAAGGCCATCCTCATCGATGCCGCGGGACCGGCGTTCTGCGCCGGCGGCGACGTGATCGACATGGCGACGACGATGGGCGCCTCCGGCGCGGAGATCACCGCGCTCGCCGAGGTCATCAACGCCGGCATTCGCTCGCTCACGGAGTCCGCGATCCCCGTCGTCGCCGCCGCCCACGGCACCACGGCCGGCGGGGGACTCGGGATCCTGCTGTCCAGCGACTACGCCGTCGTCGGTTCGCGATCCAAGCTCGGCAGCCTCTACGCGAACATCGGCCTGACCCCCGACCTCTCGGTGTCGGCGCAGCTCGCGCGTGCCGTCGGTCAGCGTCGCGCGCTGCAGCTCGTGCTGCAGGACCGCCTGCTCTCGGCCGCGGAGGCCGTGGAGTGGGGGCTCGTCGCCGAGGCCGTCGCGGGCGAGGACGGCGCCGACGAAGCCGCGCTCGTCCGCGCACGGGGCGAGGAGATCGCCCGTTTCTGGCTCGCGGGAGCTGCCGACGCCTACGGGCAGGCCAAACGACTGGTGCGGTCGCAGCCTGAGCGGTCCTTCGTCGAGCAGCTGACCGAGGAGGCGCGCTCGATCGGAGCGGCGTTGGAGACCCCGGATGCACAGGCCAGGGTCTCGGCATTCGCCGCGGCGTCGGCGAGGAAGACCAGCTGACCCCTCCTCCCCAGAGAGGGAGCGCGGCACGAGCTTTCCCCGGATGGGGCGCGCACCGTGGCAACAGGTGCCCAGCGTGGCAGGATGAAGGCATCGCCGCTCGACGAGAGGATCGCCATGTCCCTACAGGACACCACGCCGCAGCAGAAGACGCAGGGTGAGAAGAAGAACATGTCCCTGCTCATCAGGGGTTCTCTCTGGATCGCCATCGGCGCGCTCATCGCCGCGGCGCTCGTGTGCGTCGTCTGGGTGCTCGTCGGGGATCAGGACGGCCTGATCGGCCGCGCCTTCCTCACGATCCTGCTGCTCGCCGCCTTCGCTGGGATCGCGATCCTCGAGGCCGGTCTGGCGCCGAACCGCCCCGACTGGCTCCAACTCGCCAGCATGGTGAGCTGGATCGTCGCCCTCCTCGTCGGCGCCGTGAAGATCTGGCTGCCCGAAGACGGCTCGTTCTACGGGGCCGAGCGCTTCTTCCAGCTCCTCCTCGTCGTCGGCATCCTGCAGCTCGCTCTCCTCCATGTGCGGCTGTTCACGCCGGCAGCGCAGCGCCACGTCACGACTTTCACGCGGGTGATCTACCTCGTGACGGTCACATTCCTCGTCGGTCTCGTCGGCATGCTCGTGTTCTTCCTCGCCTTCCCCGACACCTTCGAGTACGGCGAGCTCTACTGGAGGATCGTCGTCGCTCTCACGATCCTCGTCGCCGTCGGCACCACGCTCATCCCGCTGCTGAATGCGCTCTTCGCGCCGAAGAAGAAGACCTCGGCCTCTCCGGCCGTGGCGGCGGCGCCGTCTTGGCCCACTTACGCCGACGGCATCACCCCCTTGCCGGTGCTGCCGGATGGATCGCCCGATTGGAACGCCTACTACACCGGCTACGCGACCGTCGTCTCGGCGCCGCAGGCTCTTCCTCAGGCGCCTGCCTCGGCATTCCCGGTCGTGCCGCAGCCGGTCACGCCGCAGTTCGCGCAGCCCGACCCGCTTTCCGGCGCGCAGGGAGACCATCCTGTCCCGCCGGCTTCCCCCGCAGTCCCGCCGACCGGGTCGCCGCAGGGAGCGCCCCCGGCGTTCCCGCCGCGGGGGCCTCGGAGGCCGTGATGCGGAGTCGGCTGGACCGGCGC
>NZ_PCOY01000025.1 GCF_002979475.1 Microbacterium sp. MYb62
CGAAGGGGACGAGGGGACGAAGGGACGAGGATGTGGGAGGGGGCTGGCACAATGACGGTGTGAGTGAGAACCTGACGATCGACGCCGCCGCGACCAGATGGTCGTCCCCCGACCGCGATGGGAAGCCGCTGCTGGTGCTGCTGCACGGCTACGGGGCGGACGAGCACGACCTGTTCGGACTCATCCCCTATCTCCCCGAAGGCGTCGCCGTGGCATCCGTCGCCGCGCCCCTGGCACCGCCGTGGCCGATGCCCGGTCGCTCCTGGTACCCGATCGAGGGGCTCGAGGGACGCAGCCCCGAGGCCGTGACCGTCGCCGCAGGGGCGTTCCTGCGCTGGCTCGACATCGCCGCGGGCGACGCCCCCTCGATCGCACTTCTCGGCTTCTCGCAGGGCGCGGCCGTGTCACTGCAGGCTCTGCGACTCGCCCCCGACCGCATCGACGCGGTCGTCGCCCTGAGCGGCTACGCGGCACCCGGCGAGCTCCCCGACGACGAGGTTCTGGCCGAACGGCGCCCACCCGTCTTCTGGGGCCGCGGAACGCACGACGACGTCATCCCACCCGCTTTGATCGACCACACCGCGCAGTGGCTGCCCGGACATTCCGAGCTCTCCGGGAGGGTGTACACCGGCCTCACGCACAGCATCTCCGAAGAGGAGCTGACAGACGTGCACCGATTCCTGTCGAAGTGGATCGACGGGATCGCCGCGAGCTGATCAGCGCTCGGGGGGTTCCTCATCCGCACCAGGGGTTCCGTCGCGGTCTTCGCCGTCGGCCTCGCCCGCAGTGTCGGCCTCGCCCGCGATGTCATCCTCGTCCTCGTGCGCACCCTCGTGCTCACCTCGTGCGCGCCGGCCACCGCCCCCGGTGAAGGCGACGGAGAAGGCGACGCCGATCGCCACCCCGAGCCCGATACCGAGCGCCCAGTTCTGCAGAGCGGCGCCCAGCGAGGCGCCGACCGCCATCCCGAGGGCGAGGCCGATGCCCAGCCCCATGCGGGCCCGCGACTCCTGAGGGCTCGGGTTCTGATCTGCCATGCCTCCACGCTACGGACTCGTCGGCGCCACAGCATCCCCCACGCGACGGATGCTCAGGCGCGGATCAGGAAGGTCGCCTCGATCCCCCAGCCGAGCGGCTGCACCTGCTCGGTCGTCCAGCCTGCAGCGGCTGCCAGCTCTCCCAGCGCATCACTGGAGCGGATGGGCGCGCCGGTCATGGCGAACCCGAGGATCTGATGTTCCTCGGCCCCCGGGCTGAGCGCGTCCGGCCTGCTCGATTCCAGGAGGATCACGCGTGCCGCGTGCGGCGCGAGCTCGTCGAGGAGAGCGACGGCCTCGGCATCCGTCCGGTGCGCGAGAGCGAGCGCGAGCACGGCGACGTCGACCAGCCGGCCGGTCCACCCGGCGGACGGATCCTGCCCCACCGCCTCGACCACGGCGTCGCGCACCCGCCCGTGCTCGTGCAGGGCGACACCGATGCCGCCGTGCCCACCGTCCTCGAAGGCACCGAGGACCGCGGGGGCGCCGGGGCCGACGACGAGCAGGCTGGAGACCTCCTGCCACATCGGGTCGGCCACGAAGCCGTCGAGCAGGTAGGCCAATCGCCCCGCGTCCTCCACGAGTTCTTCGACGTGGGTGGCATCCGCCTGCGCCTGCATCGCGAGCGTCGCCCCGTGCGCGCGCTCCCAGGGAGAGACGCCGTCCCGCAGGGCATGGTCGAGATCACGCAGCGCCAGCACGGCCTCCGCCTCGAGTCCGTCGAACTCCTCGCGATGATGCTCCTCGAGGAGATCCTCGCCGAAGCGGCCGAGAGCGAGCGCGTCGGCATCCCCGACGACCACCTCTGCGGACGTGAGGATGCCGCGCAGCGCTTCGAGCGCCCTCGCGGCCACCCCGAGTCGTGCCGCGAGCTCCGGCAGCGCCAGGGGGCCGTCGGCGAGGGCGTCCACCATGCCGAGCCGGACGGCGGCTCGCACGACGAGCCATGGTACCGGCGACGCAGGCTCCACCACGGGCGGCAGCTCCGGCGTCGACGCGTCGTCGCCGTGGGCGGTCTCCGCGTGCCAGTAGCCGGTGACGTTGATGCGGTCCTTCGCGAATCCCCGCTCGCGTTGCAGGTACCGCCGCACCGGCAGCAGGGCGCGGCTCTCCGCCGCCGCCCACACATAGCCCTCGCCGTCTTCCGGAAGCGCGAGCGCCCGCACGGCCGCCTCCACGGCGGCGGCATCGGCACCGGCAGCCTGCACCCAGGCCGCCGTGTCGCCCTCCCGCAGGTGCAGCTCCTGCTGCGCGGCGTCGTCTTCGACCAGCAGCAGCACGTGCGCGGGAGCGTCGACCGGACGCTCGTCGAGGAACCGTCCGACCGCCGGCAGACCCGTCTCGTCGGCGATCAATGCGATCCAGTCGAGCTCGTCCGGCAGGCGCAGCGACGACTTCGGCCCGACGAAGCACAGCTCATCCCCGGGGGCGGCGGACTGCGCCCACGACGCCGCGGGCCCATCGCCGTGCAGCACGAAGTCGAGCGCCATCTCCCCGGCACCGACATCCACCCAGCGCGGCGTGTAGTCGCGGGCGACCCGGTTCTCCGCGGCGGTCCATTCGATGCCGTGCGGCAGTTGGATCGGCAGTGCCGACTCCAGATCGCCGTCCGCGGCGAAGATCAGCTTGATGTGGTCGTCGAAGCCCGGCGCCGCGAAGGCGCGATGCGTGTGCCCGTCGACGACGGTCTCCCCCAGTCCTTCTCCGCCGACGACGATGCGCCGCATGCGAGGAGTGATCTCCTCGATGCGGCGCACGGTCACACGGCGCACGACCAGCGGATGCGAGGTGAATGCGCGCTGTGCCATCTCAGCCGAACAGCTCCTCGATGATGTCGAGCAGGGCGAGGGCCTCGTCGTAGTCGCCGCGGGCGACCCAGTACGGCAGCACGTACGCGGCGTCGTTCTGGAACGCCGGGAGTGCGGCGAGGACGGGGTTCTCCGACAGCGTGTCGACGTCGCCGATGTCGGTGTTGAAGCCGGTGATGAACACGGTCGGCTGGGTGATGACCTGCCCCACCTGCTCGGTCGACAGCTCGAACGAGTCGCCGCCGGGCGTGTAGGGCTCGTAGTCGCCCTGGGCGAAGATCGGCGCCGCTTCGATGCCGACGGCGTCGAACACCACGGGAAGGCCCATGTCCTCCCGGGCGACATAGACCCTGCCGTCGGGGAGGATCGACAGGAACGCGGACGGTGCGGTCGGCACCGTGATGTTCGCGGCCACCTCGTCCACGCGGTCCTCGTAGGCGGCGAGCGCCTCGTCGTAGACCTCGCCCTTGCCGAAGACGTCGTCGGCGAGGAACGAGTACTGGTCCTGCCAGGTCGCCTTCTCGCCGCTGACGAGGACGGTCGGGGCGATGTCGCTGAGGTCGTCGTAGGCGTCGGTGGCCAGGAAGAGCGGGAAGCCGACGCCTCCGCCGACGATCAGGTCGGGCTCCAACGCGAGGATCGCCTCGAGGTCGAAGCCGTCGCCGCTCCAGGTGATGAACTCGGTGCCCTGCTTCTCGGCGTCCTCGGCCCAGAAGTCGGAGAACGACGCCTCGTAGCCGAAGTCCTCGGAGGTGAGCGCCGCGACCGGCACGTCGAGGTCGTAGAGGTACCCGGCGAGGGCGTAGTTCAGCACCACGACCTTCTGCGGGTCGGCCGGGATGGTGACGTCCCCCTGACCGGTGGCGACGACACGCGTGGTCGCCTCCTCGGACGCGCCGGCTCCCGATTCGGGGGCCGGTTCGGAGGCGCAGGACGCCAAGGCGAACAGGGCGACCACGGGAAGGGCGGCAAGGACACGGACGGATCTGGACATGGAGACCTCGGGATCGACGGATGCGGGCTGACCCGACGGGCACGCGGCGGACGGCGCAGCTCGGGTAAGGTAAGGCTATTCTCACTAACCGGTCGAATCGTGACGCATGCGACATCGACACGGACGGATACGACATGTCTCGGAGGGGAACAGCGTGCGATCCACCGCTCTCGCCGGCACCGTCCCGGAGAACTCGATCCGCTTCCTCGGACACGACACCCACGAGCACGATGAACCGCATGTCGTCTACGTGGTGACCGGCTCGGCCGTGCTGACGGTCGACGGGGTCGACATCCCGCTCCGTCGACATGAAGCCGTGTGGATGCAGCCGCACGTCCCGCACGCCGTCCGCGTCCGCGAAGGGGGGACGGTGCTCGGTCCCATCCTCGAGGACTCCGCGACGCCCTCGACGCGGGTTCGCGTGCTCGGCGTGGTGCCCGCCCTCGTCGACGTCATGACCACCGCCCTCGTGGCAGCCCCCAGCACCGACGAGCAGATCCTGCCGTTCCGCCGCGCGATCGCCCGGGTGCTGCTGACCGTGTCACGCCCGTACTTCCCCGTCGTGTACCCCGAGCACCCTGCCGCCCGCCGCCTCGCGAAAGACGCCCTGCGGCTGCCGGTCCCGCTCGACGAGCTGGCCACCCGCCACCGGATGAGCGCGCGCCAGGTGCAGCGCATCTTCGTCACCGAGACCGGCTGGTCGTTCTCGCGCTGGCGCGGCCGTGCACGCATGAACGCGGCCGTCGCGCACCTGATCGGCGGCGGCGACCTGACCGCGGCGGCGCGGCTCTCCGGCTTCGGCACCAGGGCCGGGCTCGTGAAGGCGCTCAGCCGGGAGACGGGAATCGCCGCCGATCGGCTCACCGCCGACCCCCGCGCCGCCCTCATCGACGACTGACCCGCAGGGTGCGGACGGATGCCGACGCACGGATCGACGGCCGGAAGCTGTTAGCGTTTCGGCGTTCAGAGGAGCCCCATGACCACCGCCACGCGCATCGAACCGGCCACCGGCGTCCGCGTTCGTCGGCACCGCACCCGGCGTCGCGTGCTCGGGCTCGGCGTCTCGCTGCTGCTCGTCGCCGCGCTGTGCGTGCTCAGCGTGGCCGTGGGCTCGGCCGCATTGTCTCTCGATGTGGTCTGGCAGGCCTTCGTGGCGCCGGACGGATCGGCGAGCCAGGTCACCGTCACCAGCGCGCGCGTGGACCGGACGGTGCTCGGGCTGCTCGTGGGCGCCGCACTCGGCGTCTCGGGAGCACTCATCCAGGCCCTCACCCGCAACCCGCTCGCCGATCCCGGCATCCTCGGAGTGAACGCCGGAGCCGGTTTCGCCGTGACCCTCGCGGTGGCCTTCCTCGGGATCACCCGCATCGACCAGTACCTGCCGTTCGCGTTCGTCGGGGCCATCGCCGCATCCGCCGTGGTCTACCTCGCCGCCGGTGCCGGTCGCGGCGCCGGGTCACCGGTGCGCCTGACCCTGGTCGGCGTGGCCTTCGCGGCCGTGCTCACCGGGTTCTCGCACACGCTCGCCCTGATCGACACGGAGACCTTCGACCGGATGCGGTTCTGGGGCGCAGGCACGCTCGCCGACCGCCCGGCCGGGACGATCGACGCGATCCTCGTGCCGATCGGCATCGGACTCCTGATCGCCGCCTTCTGCGTACGCCCGCTCAACGCCCTCGCTCTCGGCGAGGACACCGCCAGGGCAGTGGGCGTGCGGCTCGGCACGGCCAGGGTGGGGATCATCCTCGCCGTCGCCCTGCTGTGCGGAGCCGCGACGGCCGCCGTCGGCCCCCTGGTCTTCGTCGGACTGGTCGTCCCGCATGCCGTGCGCTGGATCACCGGCCCCGACTGGGTCTGGATCACGCTGTACTCCGCGGTGCTGGCACCGGCGCTGGTGCTCGGCGCCGACATCCTCGGCCGCATCGTGGCGATCCCCGCCGAGCTGCAGGTCGGAGTGATGCTGCCGCTGATCGGCGCGCCCGTGCTCATCGCCCTGGTGCGCGGCCGGAAGGCGAAGGCCCTGTGAGCGCGGCGCTCGTCCTCCGCGCAGGACCGCTCTCGGTGCGCACCACACGGCGGATGCTCCTGGTGTGCGCCGCGCTGGTGGCCGTCGCACTCGGACTGGCCGTATGGGCGATGACGCTCGGCAGTTACGGACTGAGCGCCGGAGAGGTGATCGGCGCGTTCCTCGGAACCACGGAGGGACCGGCGCGCAAGGTCGTGATCGAGTGGCGGGCTCCGCGCGTGGTCGCCGCGCTGCTGTTCGGCGCGGCGCTCGGCGTCTCGGGCAGCATCTTCCAGTCCCTCACCCGCAACCCTCTGGGGAGCCCGGACGTGATCGGGTTCAGCACCGGCTCGTACACCGGCGTGATCCTGATGATGCTGACCGGCGCGACCGGGTACGCGGCCTACGCCACGGGGGCGCTGATCGGCGGCGTGCTGACCGCCGTCGTGGTCTACGTGCTCGCGTTCCGCCGCGGGATGCAGGGCTTCCGTCTCATCATCGTCGGCATCGCGATGGGGGCGCTGCTGGGTTCGCTGAACACGTGGTTCAGCACCAGGGCCGACGTCGACCTCGCCCTGCGCGCGGCCGTCTGGGGGGCGGGCTCCCTCGCGGCCGTGGACGGGACCACGCTCGGCATCGCGGCGATAGCGATCGCCGCCGTGCTGCTGTGCGCGCCGGCGGCCCAGCGGCGGATGCGACGGCTCGAGCTCGGCGACGACGCCGCAGCCATGCTCGGCATCCCGTTGGAGCGCACCCGCGGGATGCTCATGCTGCTCGGGGTCGCCGCGATCGCCGCCGTGACGGCCGCCGCCGGGCCGATCGCCTTCGTCGCCCTCGCCGCCCCGCAGATCGGCCAGCGCCTGACCGGGCGGGGAACGTCGGTCGACCTGGTCGGCGCCGCACTGACCGGTTCGGTGCTGCTGCTCGTCGCCGATGTGATCGCGCAGCACGCGATCCCCGATGTGACGCTGCCGACCGGCGCCGTGACGATCTGCATCGGCGGCGTCTACCTGCTCGTGCTGCTCATGCGCGAGAGCCGGCGCTTCACCGGAGGAGGACGACGATGACACGACTGGCGGCGGAGGACCTGCGCGTCGGCTACGGCGGCAGGGGCGTGCTCGACGGCCTCGACGTGCGCATCCCCGATGGGGAGCTGACTGTGATCGTGGGCCCGAACGCCTGCGGCAAGTCGACCCTGCTGCGCGCGTTCGCCCGACTGCTCCCGGCGACCGGAGGGCGGGTGCTCCTGGACGGCGGAGACATCACACGACTGTCGACCAAGGAGGTCGCTCGGCGGATGGGCCTGCTGCCGCAGAGCCCGCTCGCGCCCGAGGGCATCACGGTCGCCGACCTCGTCGGACGCGGCCGCTACCCGCACCAGAGCGTGCTGTCGAGCTGGTCCGTCGAAGACGAGCGCGCGGTCGCCGAGGCCATGTCGGCGACGAACGTCACCGCTCTCGCCGAGAGGAACGTCGACGAGCTCTCGGGCGGCCAGCGGCAGCGCGCATGGATCGCGATGGCGTTGGCGCAGGAGACACCGATCCTGCTGCTGGACGAGCCGACCACGTTCCTCGACATCGGGCACCAGATCGAGGTGCTCGAACTCGTCACGCGCCTGCACCGCGAGGGGCGCACGGTCGTCGTGGTGCTGCACGACATCAACCAGGCCGCCCGTTACGCGTCGCACCTGATCGCGATGAAGGACGGCCGCATCGTCGCGGAAGGTCCTCCCCGTGACATCGTCGACGCCGCGCTGCTCACGGACCTGTTCGATCTCGAGGCCCGGGTGATCTCCGACCCGGACACGGGAGCTCCCGTGGTGCTGCCCGGACGCTGAGGGCAGAGCGACACGCCCGGGAGTTGCGGAACGCCGACACGCCCGGGTATCGTCGGGGAGTCCTGTCCGCCGTGTCTGGAAGTCCTTTGATCTGATCCGTCGCCTCCGCGCTCCCTCTTCCGCGCGCTGACCCGACGATCGCCGACTCCACGGCTGACCTCTCCCTCCCGTGACGCTCCCGCGTCCGGTCGAGACGCGGCAGAGGTCCGGTGTCAGTGCACCCTCGCACTCGACAGGAGACACCCATGTCACACCCCTCCCCTCTTCACGCGTCGGTCGTCCTCGACCGGCTCACGTTCGCCTGGCCCGACGGTTCGGTCGCGCTCGACGGCGTCTCCGGCGCCTTCGGCTCCGGCCGCACGGGCCTGGTCGGCCGCAACGGCGCCGGCAAATCCACGCTGCTGCGCCTGATGGCCGGCGCACTCGAGCCGACGTCGGGATTCGTCACCGCATCGGGCGAAGTCGCGTACCTGCCGCAGCAGCTGACGCTCGACGTCGATCGCCGGGTCTCCGAGCTGCTGGGCGTGTCCGCGGCGCTCGACGCGGTGCGTGCCATCACCGCCGGCGACGTCGATCCCGCGCACTTCGAGGCGGTGGGCGACGACTGGGACATCGAGGCGCGTGCCGAGGCCTCGCTGGCCGAAGCGGGTCTCGATCCCTCGTTCCTCGACCGCCGCGTCGGCGAGCTGTCCGGCGGGGAGGGCGTGCTCGTCGCGATCGCCGGCATCCGCCTGCGCCGCGCGCCGATCACGCTCCTCGACGAGCCGACCAACAACCTCGACCGTGAGGCCAGGGCGAAGCTCGCGGCGATGGTCCGCGCCTGGAAGGGCACGCTCATCGTCGTCAGCCACGACCTGTCGCTGCTCGAGCTGATGGACGACACCGCCGAGCTGTACGCCCAGAACCTGAGCGTGTTCGGCGGCCCGTATTCGCACTGGCGCGCCTGGTTGGATGCCGAGCAGGATGCGGCGAAGCAGGCCGAGGTCACCGCCGCGCAGGCGCTCCGTAAGGAGAAGCGCCAGCGGATCGAGGCGGAGGTGAAACTCGCGCACCGCGCCCGTACGGCCAAGAAGGCCGAGATCGAGAAGCGTGTGCCGAAGATCGTCGCGCACGGCAGGAAGATGGCCGCCGAGGTGTCGGCGGGCGGGCTCCGCACCGAGGTCGGCGCCAAGGAGGAGGCCGCGCACGCCGCGCGGGAGGAGGCGGGGCGACGCGTGCGCTCCGACGCCTCGATGAAGATCGAGCTGCCCGATCCGCAGGTCTCCCGCAGCCGCCGGATCGCGACGATTCGCGACGAGGAGCGGTCCTGGGTGATCCAGGGTCCGGAGCGCGTCGCCCTGATCGGTCGGAACGGCGCCGGGAAGACGACTCTGCTCGAGCGGTTGGTCACCGGGGGCGTGCACCACGCCGGAGAGGAGGCACCTCCCGCGCCGATCGCGCCGGACGGAGCCGAATCCGGCCCCGAGGTCCGGAGTCGTACACGACCGACGCTGCGCGCCGAGGCCCACACCGACCAGATCGGCTACCTGCCCCAGCGGGTCGACGGCCTGGACGAGCAGCGGTCGGTGTTCGAGAACATCGCCGCCGCCGCGCCGCACGTGCCGGAGAAGGAGCTGCGCAACCGGCTCGCGCGCTTCCTGATCCGCGGGGCGACGGCGGATCGTCCGGTCGCGGCGCTGTCCGGCGGTGAGCGCTTCCGCGTCGCGCTGGCGAAGCTGCTGCTCGCCGACCCCGCACCTCACCTCGTGGTACTGGACGAGCCGACGAACAACCTCGACCTCGACACGGTCGACCAGCTCGTGGAAGCTCTGCGGGCCTACCGCGGTGCGGTGCTGATCGTGAGCCACGACGACGCGTTCCTGCGCCGCCTCGATCTCGACCTCACGCTGGAGATCGACGACGAGGGGCTGCTGCAGGAGACGTCGCTCGATCAATGACGCGGTTCGTCCGACCACGTCGGGCGCCGGGGATCGACCACTCCGGCGTCCGACGCCGTCACACCAATCCGGCCTCGTACGCGAGGATCACGGCCTGCACCCGGTCGCGGAGGTCGAGCTTCAGCAGGATGCGCCCCACGTGCGTCTTCACGGTCGACTCCGAGACGAACAGGCTCTCGCCGATCTCGGTGTTGTTGTAGCCCTTCGCGATCGCGAGGAGCACCTCCCGCTCCCGCCCGGTGAGCGCGCTCAGCCGCGGATCGGCCGCCTCGGCCTGGCGGGGAAGCCGGGTCGCGAAGAGGTCGAGCATCGAGCGGGTGACCCGCGGCGAGACGAGGGCATCGCCGGCGGCGATCGCTCGGATCGCGGCGGTCAGCTGATCCGGGGGCGTGTTCTTCAACAGGAATCCGCTCGCCCCGGCACGGAGGCTCCCGAACGCGTACTCGTCGAGGTCGAACGTCGTGAGCACCAGGACGCGACTCGCCGGCGTCCCGCGGACGATGCGCCTGGTCGCCTCGATGCCGTCCATCTCGGGCATCCGGATGTCCATCAGGATCACGTCCGGCTGCAGTTCTCCCGCCAGATGCACGGCCTCGGCGCCGGACACGGCCTCTCCCACCACCTGCAGGTCGTCCTCGGCATCGAGCACCATGCGCATGCCGCGACGGATCAGCTCGTGGTCGTCGACGATGAGCACCCGGATGCGTGGCTCGGTCATCATTTCTCCTCCTCCTGCTCGGGGATCTCCACACGCACGCGCCAGCCGCCGTCGGGGGATGGACCCGCCTCGGCGGTTCCCCCGGCGAGCCGCGCCCGCTCTCGGACGCCGAGGAGTCCCCGGCCCGATCCCACCGATGCCGCCGGTGGTCCCTGCCGTCCGTCGTCGGTGACCTCGATCACGAGGACGTCCCTTCGGAAGTCGAGGGTCACGAGCACCTCGTGCGGGTCCTTCGCGTAGCGCAGCGCGTTCGTCAGGGCTTCCTGCACGATGCGGTGGATCGTGTTCTGCAGGGCGGGCGACGAGGGCTCCGCACCCTCGACGTGCACCGTGACCGGCAGGCCGGCGGTGCGGAAGGTCTCCACCAGCGCCGTGAGCTCGCTCAGCCCGGGATTGGGTCGCAGCGGAGTCTGCTCGTCCGCGTCGTCGCGGTCGTCTCCGAGGGCGCCGAGCAGTTGCCTCATCTCGACGAGCGACTGCCGTCCGACCTCGCCGATCTCCTGGATCGCACTCCGCGAGCGTTGCGGGTCCTTCTCCGCGAGGGCATTCGCCCCATCGGCGAGCGACACCATCACCGAGACGCTGTGCGCGACGACATCGTGGATCTCCCGGGTGATCCTGGCACGCTCCGCGAGGGTCGCGATGCGCGCCTGCTGATCGCGTTCGCGCGAGAGCTGGTCGGCGCGGTCCAGGATCGCTCCGATGTAGCGGCGCCGGTCACCCACGGTGACCCCGAGCACCGCCGCGATCAGCATGACGACGAGGAACAGCAGACTCACCGCCACCGAGAACGAGCCGCCGAGGTCGCCGCGCCGCAGTCCGTCCAGCAACGGGAACACGAGGACGCCGCCGAGGACGGTGATCCCGAAGGCGATCCAGCCACTGCGGTTCGAGCGATAGACGAACAGCGCGTACAGCGCCAGGGCGATCCCGATCGGCTCGCCGAGGGTGTCGGTGACGATCGTGACCGCCGCGACGGTCACGAAAACAGTGAAGGTGAGCCACGGCCGATGCCGACGCCAGAGCAGCGCGGCCGCGGAGATCGTGCCGAGGACCAGTGGGATGAGGATCGGGGCGATCGGTGTCCAGCTGCCCGATGACAGCGGTATGAGCAGCGCCCAGAGCGTGATGACGAGGAGATAGGCACCGGCGATCAGCGAATCGACGAGCCACGGGTGACTGCCCCAGAACCGCCGCACCACCCCGGGCGGCCGGGGCAGGTCCACCGCGCGCATCTCGTCCGCGGCGGCGGGTGCTGACTCTGGCATGGGACGACTCTACGCACCGCACCTCTCCGCCGGCCTCAGCCGGCCGTGGCGACGAGCGATCCGGTGACGGTGCGGACCGTGGCGGTGCGGGTGGAAGCCGTCGGACGGGCGTTCGTGCGCGCCGGGCGGCGGCGCTGGGCGAACGCCGTCTCCATGCCGAGGATCGCGAGCCACCCCATCCCGATCGTGGTGGCGACCAGTTCGAGGATGCTCCCGATGTCGGTGCGGAACTGCAGGAGCGAGAGGATCCCGCCCGCCGCGGCGATCACGGCGGTCGAGATGCCGGCGCCGAGGGAGAGGATCCGCAGCATCGCCCGATCCTCGACGAACGACACCTGGAGCATCGCGAACGCCGCCAGGGCGAAGGCGAGCACGGCGACCGTCGTGTGGATGAGGTCCTGCCAGGTGAAGGTGGGCCCGACCGGCAGCGGGCATCCGGTCGTGCAGGGGACCTGCGAGGCGACCAGGAACAGCGACGACGCGATCGCCACCGAGAGCGACGGCGACCCGATGCTCAGCCACGGCACCGTCGCGCGCAGTCCGCGCGCAGCCCACGCGACCGAGAAGCCCCCGGCGACGAGAAGGAGCAGCGCGAGCTCGAACCATCCCGCGGTCGGTTCACCTGCGGCTCCCAGACCGCTCACGTAGAGGACCCTGTCGATGCTCAGTCGCGCGATCCAGATGATCGTGAGCGCGATCCCGACGAGGATGCTCCCACCGATCGCGGCGAGGGTGCGGAGGGCGGTTCTGACGGGGGCGGCGGCGGTGATCTCGGCGGGCATACTCAGACGGTATGAGCGGACGCATCGCCGTCGCGTCGGCCCGAAGTGCCCACTCTGCAGCGGCGTCGTACCTCGGTACGACGCCGTTGCCGGGCTCTTCGCGCGTCCGTTTCCGCCCCGATGTCGCAGCCCTCGACGATGATGGAGGGATGAGCGACGTGCTCGACCGCTTCACCCCCGCGACGCAGGACTGGTTCCGGGGTGCGTTCCCCGCGCCCACCCCCGCGCAGGCAGGCGCCTGGGATGCGATCTCCGCGGGCAAGCACGCGCTCGTCGTCGCCCCGACGGGCTCCGGGAAGACGCTGTCGGCCTTCCTCTGGGCGATCGACAGCGTGTTCCGCGAGCGCATGATCGAGGCGGCCCCGCCCGCGAAGGGCGAGCCCCGCACGCGCATCCTCTACATCTCCCCGCTGAAGGCACTCGGCGTCGACGTCGAACGCAACCTGCGCTCCCCGCTGATCGGCATCGGACAGTCGGCCCGGCGGCTCGGAGTGCCCGCGCCCACGGTGACGGTCGGTGTGCGTTCGGGCGACACGACGTCGAGCGATCGGCGCAAGCTCGTGTCCGATCCGCCCGACATCCTCATCACGACTCCCGAGTCGCTGTACCTCATGCTCACGAGCCGCGCGGGCGAGACCCTGCGCGGCGTGCACACCGTCATCATCGACGAGGTGCACGCGGTCGCGGCGACCAAGCGCGGCGCGCATCTCGCCGTGAGCCTGGAGCGCCTCGACGCCCTGCGCCGACTCGACGGCATCGAGACCCCCGCGCAGCGCATCGGCCTCTCGGCCACGGTCCGGCCCATCGATGAGGTCGCTCGCTTCCTGGGCGGCTCGGCGCCGGTCGAGATCGTCGCGCCTCCGGCATCCAAGACCTTCGAGCTGGGCGTGGTCGTGCCGATGGACGACATGACCAATCCGCCGCCGCCTCCCGGTGTGCCGGGCGACGCGGCCGATGCCGAGTACACCGAGGTCACGGGCTCCGTCTGGCCCCATGTCGAAGAAGCGATCGTCGACCGCATCCTGCAGAACAACTCGACCATCGTGTTCGCCAACTCACGCCGCCTCGCGGAGCGGCTCACCGGCCGCTTGAACGAGATCTACTCCGAGCGGATCGGCGTCGAGCTGCCGGCGGCCACGGTGCCAGCAGCCATGATGGCGCAGGCCGGAGCCACCGCCGGCGCCGACCCCGTGCTCGCGAAGGCGCATCACGGCTCGGTCTCCAAAGAGCAGCGCGCCCAGGTCGAAGAGGAGCTCAAGTCGGGCGTCCTGCGTTGCGTCGTCGCGACGAGCAGCCTCGAGCTCGGCATCGACATGGGCGCGGTCGACCTCGTCATCCAGGTCGAGGCGCCGCCGTCCGCGGCATCCGGTCTGCAGCGCGTCGGCCGCGCGGGGCACCAGGTGGGCGAGATCAGTCGCGCCGCGCTCTTCCCCAAGCATCGCGGCGACGTGCTGCACACCGCGATCGTCACCGAGCGGATGCTGGCGGGCAAGATCGAGGCCATCCAGGTGCCGCGCAATCCGCTCGACATCCTCGCCCAGCAGACCGTCGCGGCGAGTGCACTCGGCGCCATCGGCGTCGAGGAGTGGTTCGAGACCGTTCGCCGATCGGCGCCGTTCCAAGCCCTTCCGCGCTCGGCCTACGAGGCGACCCTCGACCTACTGGCCGGACGATTCCCCTCCGACGAGTTCGCCGAACTGCGTCCGCGACTCGTGTGGGATCGCGACGCGGGCACGCTGACCGGGCGTCCGGGGGCGCAGCGCATCGCGGTGACCAGCGGCGGCACGATCCCCGATCGGGGTCTGTTCGGCGTCTTCGTCGCGGGTGAGACGACCGGCGCGCGAGTGGGCGAGCTCGACGAGGAGATGGTCTACGAGTCGCGGGTGGGCGACGTCTTCACGCTCGGTACCACGAGCTGGCGGATCGCCGAGATCACCCACGACCGCGTCAACGTGATCCCCGCCTACGGGCAGCCGGGCAAGGTGCCGTTCTGGCACGGCGACGGCATCGGTCGACCCTTCGAACTCGGCGAGGCGCTGGGCGCATTCTCCCGTGAGGTGTCGGCGGCCACGCCCGAGAAGGCGGCGCAGCGGCTCATCGATGCCGGGCTCGACGAGCAGGCACGGGCGAACCTCATGGCGCACCTGACCGAGCAGCGCGAGGCGACCGGCACGCTCCCCACCGACCGCACGCTCACCGTCGAGCGCGGCCGCGACGAGGTCGGAGACTGGCGGGTGATCTTGCATTCCCCGTACGGCATGAAGGTGCATGCTCCGTGGGCGCTGGCCATCAACGCCCGGGTGCGCGAGCGCCTCGGCGTCGAGGGATCCGCGGTCGCGAGCGACGACGGCATCATCGTGCGCATCCCCGATGCCGAGGCCGAGCCTCCGGGTGCCGAGCTGTTCGTGTTCGAACCCGATGAGCTGGAGCACGTGGTCACCGAGGAGGTGGGCGGCTCCGCGCTGTTCGCCTCCCGGTTCCGCGAATGCGCGGCACGGGCGCTGCTCATGCCCCGCATGAACCCGAACAAGCGCACCCCGCTGTGGCAGCAGCGGCAGCGCTCCGCGCAGCTGCTCGAGGTCGCGAGGCGCCACCCGACGTTCCCGGTGATCCTGGAGACGCTGCGCGAGGTGCTGCAGGACGTCTACGACCTCCCCTCGCTGCGCACGCTCGCGACCTCGATCGCCGACCGCCACATCCGGCTGGTCGAGACCGAGCCCGGCCAGCCGTCGCCGTATGCCCGCGACCTGCTGTTCGGCTATGTGGGCGCGTTCATGTATGAGGGCGACTCCCCGCTCGCCGAGCGCCGCGCGGCCGCGCTGTCGGTCGACCCGGCGCTGCTGGGCGAGCTGCTGGGCACGGTCGAGCTGCGCGAACTGCTCGACCCCGACGTGATCGCCCAGTTCGAGCGCGAGGCCCAGCGTCTCGACCCCGACCGCCGAGCGCGGGGGCTCGAGGGCGTCGCCGATCTGCTGCGGATGCTCGGCCCCCTCGACGCCGATGAGGTCGCGCTGCGCCTCGACCCCGAGTCGATCGGCGACTCCTCGGCCACCGCCCTGCTCGACGACCTGGTCACTGCGCGCCGGGCGATCCCCGTCACGATCGCCGGCGCGAGCCGTGTCGCCGCGATCGAGGATGCCGGGCGGCTGCGCGATGCCCTGGGGGCGGCACTGCCGACCGGCATCCCCGTCGCCTTCCTCGAACCCGTCGCCGACCCGCTCGGCGACCTCGTCGCCCGCCACGCTCGCACGCACGGTCCCTTCACGACGGATGCCGTCGCCACCCGGTTCGGTCTCGGCGCCGCGGTCGCCCGACATACGCTGCAACGGCTCGAGACCGCGGGACGGATCACGAGCGGCTACTTCCTGCCCGAGGCCGCCGGGAGCGGCGACGCCGTCGAATGGTGCGACACCGAGGTGCTGCGCCGGCTCCGGATGCGTTCGCTCGCGGCGATCCGCGGATCCGTCGAGCCCGTCGCCCCCGAGGCCTACGCGCGATTCCTGCCCGATTGGCAGCACATCGGTCGACCACTGGAAGGCGTCGACGGCGTTCTCACCGTGATCGAGCAGTTCGCCGGCGTACCGATCCCCGCGAGTGCGTGGGAGTCGCTGATCCTGCCATCGCGGGTGCGCGACTACTCCCCCGCGATGCTCGACGAGCTGACGGCCGCCGGCGAGGTCATCTGGTCAGGGCACGGCACCCTTCCGGGGCGCGACGGATGGGTGTCGCTGCATCCGGCCGAGCTCGCACCCTTCACCCTCCCCGAACGCGGCACCGAGATCGCCTCGGACTCCCTCGAGTCGCGCATCCTCATCGCCCTCGACGTCGGCGGTGCCTACTTCGCCGCACAGCTCAAGGACATGGCGGCGGCCGAGAACGAGCAGTCCGTGCTCGAGGCGCTGTGGTCGCTGACCTGGTCGGGCTATGTCACCAACGACACCTTCGCGCCGATCCGCTCTCTCCTGGCGGGCGGCTCCCAGGCGCACAAGGTCAAGCGCCGCGCTCCCCGTGCCCGCACCTACCGCGGCGTGTCCTTCACCGGATCCGCGGCTCCTCGACCGCCGTCGATCGGCGGTCGCTGGTCGCTGCTGCCGGCGCTCGAGACCGATCCCGCCCGCCGCGCGACCGTCACCGCCGGGCTCCTGCTCGACCGCTACGGGGTCGTCACCCGTGGCGCCGTGCAGGCGGAGGGGGTTCCCGGCGGGTTCGCCCAGACCTACCGGGTGCTCGCGGGCTTCGAAGAGGCCGGCCACTGCCGCCGCGGCTACGTGATCGAGAAACTCGGGGCTGCGCAGTTCGCCGCCTCGGGCACGGTCGACCGGCTGCGCACCTACGCCGGTCTCGCCGATCCTCCGCCGCGCAAGGCGGTGACCCTCGCCGCCACCGATCCCGCGAACCCGTACGGCGCCGCACTCGGGTGGCCTAAGCTCGACGGCGTCTCCCATCGCCCCGGGCGCAAAGCGGGCGGTCTGGTCGTGCTGGTCGACGGAGTCCTCGTGCTCTCGCTCGAACGGGGCGGCCGCACGGTGTTGTCGTTCAGCGACGACGGCGACGTGCTGCGGGCCGCAGCGTCCGACCTCGCCGACACCGCACGCGCCCGTCGCCTCGACACCCTGACCGTCGAGAAGATCAACGGCGAGGGCGTCTACGGCACCGAGCTGGCCCTCGCCCTGCAGGAAGCGGGCTTCGTGGCGACCCCACGGGGCTACACCCTCCGCAAGGCGGTCTGACGATGCGCCTACGCTGGAAGCCATGATCCGAGAGTTCGCCACCGGCATCCGCACGCTGCTGCGCGGGTTCGGGCTGTGGCGCACCCGCCCCGGTCTCATGGTCCTGGGACTGATCCCGGCCGTCATCGCCCTCCTCGTGCTCGCCGCAGCCGTCGTCCCCCTGGTCATCGGCATGCCGTCGGTGTCGGCCTGGCTGACCCCGTTCGCCGAGGGATGGATCGAACCCTGGAAGGGGCTCCTGCGCGCCGCGGTGGGATTCGTGGTCGTGGCCGCCGCGCTCGCGCTCGCGAGCGTGGTCTTCAGCGCCCTCACCCTGACGATCGGCGACCCGTTCTACCAGCGCATCTGGCATGCGGTCGAGGTCGACCTCGGCCACGCCCCTCCCGCCGACGGGGGCAGCTTCTGGACCACGCTCGGCGAGGGATTGCGGCTGGTCCTGCTCGGCATCCTGATCGCGATCCTCGTGCTCCTGATCGGACTCGTCCCGGCCGTGGGCGGATTCCTCGGCCCGATCGCCGGTGTCGTGCTCACCGGTCGGCTGCTCGCCCGCGAACTCACGGGGCGCGCCTTCGATGCACGCGACCTCAGCCCGGCCGACCGTGCCGCCCTCTTCTCGGGGAGCCGCGCGCGCGTGCTCGGCTTCGGGGTCGCGACCCAGCTGTGCTTCCTGATTCCCGGTGGAGCGGTCGCGATCATGCCGGCGGCGGTCGCCGGCAGCACGATGCTCGCGCGCGACATGCTCGCGCGCACCGCATCGACGACCGTCACGGCCAGGCCGACGGACTCCGGTCCGCAGGTCTCCCCGCCGGTATCCGCGACGCCGCCTCCGCCGCCCCCCGCATCGCACCAGGCCTCCTGATGCCCGAGGGCGACACCGTCTTCCGCACGGCACGGCGCCTCGACGAGGCCCTGGCCGGTGCCGACGTCACGCGCTTCGACCTCCGCGTCCCCCGCTTCGCGACGCTCGATCTGACCGGCCAGCGCGTGCTGGGGGTGCTCCCCCGTGGCAAGCATCTGCTCATCCGGATCGGCGACAGCACACTGCATTCGCATCTGCGCATGGACGGTGCCTGGTTCGTGTACCGATCCGGAGAGAAGTGGCGACACCCTGCTTTCAAGGTGCGCGCGATCGTCGGCACGGCGCAGCGCGAAGCCGTCGGCGTCGACATCGCCGACATCGAGGTCGTGCCCACCCGTGACGAAGACCAGCTCGTCGGGTATCTGGGTCCGGATCCGCTCGCCGACGACTGGGACGCGATCGAGGCCGTCCGACGGCTCGAGGCTGATACGCGCAGCATCCATGTCGCGCTCCTCGATCAGCGCAACGTCGCAGGGTTCGGCAACGAGTACGCCGCAGAACTCCTGTTCCTGCGCGGAATCCTGCCGACCACGCCGACACCCGACGTCGATGCCGCCGCCCTCATCGAACTCGGAGTCCGCACGATCCGCGCCAACCGCGACCGCCGCAATCGCACCTTCACGGGCATCGATCGCGCGGGTCAGGGCACCTGGGTGTACGGTCGTGCCGGACGCCCGTGTCGGCGCTGCGGCACTCTCATCCGACGTGGCGAGCAAGGTGCCGATCCGACCCGCGAACGCGTCACTTTCTGGTGCCCGTCCTGTCAACGCTGACCACATCCATCCGAGGGAATGAATCCGACGCTGTCGTGGTTGTTGATATATCCGGAGAACTCCGGAGCACGGGAGGAATCGTGGGTAAGAACTACGTCGACATCGAGAACGACCAGGGCGCGACGCTGCGGTACCGCAAGCACGCGAACGGCCGGGGTCTCGTCGCGCATGGCGCGAAGGTGCACCCGAAGGCGCACATCGAGGCGGGTGCCTATATCGAACCGGGAGCGCGCGTCGGCGCCGGGGCGACCATCGCCCGCGGTGCCTGGATCGACGAGGACGCCGTGATCGGCGAGGGCGCATTCGTCGACGCGCACGCGCACGTCGGCCACGGCGCAGCGATCGGCGACCACGCCTACGTGGGCGTCCGCACCGACATCGGCGCCGGAGCGCGCATCGTTCGCGGCGCCAGGATCGGCGACGACGAGACGGTCGCCGCCGGGCTCACCATCGCGACGGATCAGAAGGGCCTGTGGCTCGCGGCCTGACCGCCCGCCGCACCCGACTGCCGAGCTACAGCAGTCGGCGCTCCGACGCCCAGGCGGTGAGTTCATGCCGCGACGACAGCTGCAGCTTCCGCAGCACGGATGACACGTGCGTCTCGACCGTCTTGATCGAGATGAACAGCTCGGACGCGACCTCCTTGTAGGCGTAGCCGCGGGCGATGAGGCGCATCACCTCCTGCTCGCGCGCCGAGAGCCGATCGAGCTCGTCGGTGGCGGTCGCGGTCTCTCCGGCGACGGCACCGAATGCATCCAGCACGAAACCGGCGAGCCGCGGCGAGAACACCGCGTCCCCGTCGGCCACCGCGTGCACCGCCCTGCTCACCTCGATGCCGGACGACCCCTTGGTGATGTACCCCCGCGCGCCGGCGCGGATCACCCGCACGACATCGGCCGCGGCATCCGACACGCTCAACGCGAGGAATCGCGCCGGCGTCGGCACCGAGCCGCGGATCACGGCTTCTCCCCCGGTCGCGTCGTCGCCGGGGCCGCCCGGCAGGTGCACGTCGAGCAGCACCACATCGGGCTGCGTCTCGCCGATCACGGCGATCGCGGACGGCACGTCGGCGGCCTCCCCCACCACGTCCACGCTCGCATCGAGATCGGCGCGCAGGCCGGAGCGGAAGATCGAGTGGTCGTCGACGATCACGACGCGGATGCTGTCAGCCACGGTTCTCCTCCCTGGTGGGCGCGGGTCGCGCGGACGGCCGGTCCTGGTGCGCGCCCGACGTGATGCTCAGATGGACCTCGGTGCCGTTCTCGTCGCTGCGGACGCCGCCAGAGCCGCCGGCGCGGCGCATCCGGCCGATGATCGACTCCCGCACCCCGAGGCGGTCGCTCGGCACGTCGTCGAGGGAGAACCCGGTACCGCGGTCGCGGATGAACACGTCGACGCCTGTCGCGCTGCCCTCGATGTACACCGAGATCTCGCCCCCCGCGTGCCGAGCCGCGTTCAGGATCGCTTCCCTGGCCGCCGCCGCGAGCTCGCCGCTCGCGCGCTCGGCGGAGAGGCCGGCCGAGACCACGTCGATGCGCACCGGGTAGTCGAGCTCGAGCGCCCCCGCATAGTCACGCAGATCCGTCGGCAGGTCGCTGTCGGCCGGGGCGTCGCCGTCGTACAGCCACGCCCGCAGCTCGCGCTCCTGTGCCCTGGCGAGCCGCGCGGCCTCGCTGGAGGCACCGGCCCTGTTCTGGATCAGGGCGAGCGTCTGCAGCACGGAATCGTGCAGATGCGCGGCCATCTGGCTGCGCTGCTCCTCCCGGATGCGGCGCACCCGCTCGCCGGAGAGCTCGCGCCAGCGGGGGATCAGGGTCGACGACACCACGGCCGCGAGCCCCGCCAACGGGAGGAGCACGAGCGCCACCCCCGACCGGGCGACGGGCCAGGAGAGCAGCACGGTGAACAGCAGCGCCAGCAGCAGGATCGAGACGACCCGCACGGTCATCGTATGCCGGGGCCCGCGCGCGGTGTCGGTCCGGTCGATGAGGGTGGCCCACAGCCCGGCGCCGGTCGCGAACGCCGCCGCGCCGCCCACCACGACGGCGGCGAGATCGGGCGGGATCGACCCGCTCAGCCAGTCGCTGCCCCCACGCCAGACCAGGACGACGAGCATTCCGACGGCCGCGGGAGCGAGCAGCAGCCACGCGACCGGTACCCGCCTCGTCGGCGCGCTCTCGCCCTCGGCCCACGGCGTGAAGACCCAGCACCAGGCGTAGAGGAGGATGCCGGCGCCCCCGCACAGGGTGAGCGCGATGAACAGCGTCCGCACCAGCCCCACGCGCACGCCGAGGTGAAGGGCGAGACCTGCGCTCACGCCGGCCACCAGGCAGTCGCGGTCGCGGGTCAACGGCGGGCGCGGCGGGGCAGCGACGCGCGGAGGTCGCGCAGAAGCGTGCGCCGAAGAGGACATGACGCCCATCCAATCATCCGCGTGCCCGCTCCGGGTCCTCCCCGGCGCAGAATCAGGGGTCGCTCAGGGGTTCCCCCCATGGCAGGGAGCCGACCGCTGCCGCCAGGATCGAAGCATGACGATTCCGACTGCGCCGCCGCCCCCCGCCGACCACGCCACTCCGGCCGCCGGCACACCGGGCACCGGCATCCCCCGCGGGGCCGAGCGCTTCCTCCTCTGGGTCGCCGGACTCGGCATCGCCCGGTCCGAGGGCTGGTTGGGCGGTGTCTCGGCGGGCATCGCCGCCCGCCTGCGCATCGATCCCCTGATCGTCCGGGGCGTCCTCGTGGTCGCGGCCCTCTTCGGCCTGCCGGTCATCTTCCTCTACGCGGCGGCCTGGGCACTGCTGCCGGATGTCGACGGACGGGTCCACGTCCGCGATCTGCTCCGTCGCGACTACCAGCCGGTGCAGTGGGGCATCCTCGCGATGGCCGTCATCGGCCTGTTCCCGACCGCGCCGCTCGCCGGCCGTCTCTTCGGACTCGGCTACGACGGATGGTCGGCCCTGTCCCTCATGAGCTGGATCATCGGCCTCGTCCTCGTCGCCGTCCTGCTCGTCCTGATCGTGCGTGCTGCGAGCCGCACCCCGGGTGCTTCCGCGCCGGATCTGCCGATGGCTTCCGCAGATCAGGCGGCCCCGGCCGCGTCCGTCTCCCTCGGTGGTTCGGGTACCGCCGGGGGGACGGACGCCACACTCTCGGACAGCGCAGACGCTGCAGCGGATGCCGACACCGTGGTCGCGGACACCGTGGCCGCGGCGGATGCCGCGGCATCCGACGCGCCGCCCCTCGACCCGGTGGCGACGGCGGCGATGCCGCCGGCACCACCGGTCCCCCTTCCTCCCGGTTCGCAGGACCCTGCCGCCCTCGAGGCCTGGCGCGCCCAGCACGCCGCGTGGAAGGAACAGGACCAGGCGTGGCGACGTCAGCAGCAGGACATCGAGCGCGCTGCCCGCGATCAGCTGCGCCGTGAGCGCCAGGCCGAGGCCGCCGTGTTCGCGGCCGAGGCGGCGGAGCGCCGACGCATCCGTCGGCAGTCGAACCCGCGCGCGGGCTTCGCGTTCGCGGCGACCATCATCGGCCTCGCGACCATCACGGGCGCGGCTGTCGGTCTCGTCGCGGGTGGCGAAGTGGTCGGCACAGCCCTCGGGCTGCTCGCCGCAGCCCTCATCCTGGCGCTCGGCATGGTCGTCGCCGGAGCGTTCCGTCGACGCAGCGGCTTCCTGGCATTCGTCACCGTGCTCACACTCGTCGGCGGGCTCGTCGTCGGCGGGTTCTCCACACTGCAGGGCTTCTCGCTCGGCTGGGCGTCGGTCACCAACTACCGTGCGGAGCACATCCGCCAGCCGTTCGGCGAGCTCAACGTGTCGTTGAATCAGCACGACGACGCGCCCCGACCGATCGTGATCGAGAAGGGTTCCGGCACGACCTTCATCCATGTGGATCCGGGAGTGCAGCTGCAGCTGCGCGCGACCGTCGACACGGCGAACATCACCTGGACCCGCGTCGACGCCGAGTACTACAACATCATCGATTCCGGCACCTGGGCGGGCACGCAGCGCGACGGGGAGTCGGTCGTCGTCGAGAGCATCTCCGCGGAGAACGTCTCGACGACCACCATCCAGCCCGTCACCATCGATCAGGACAGCGGCGAGATCTCCATCACCGTCGTCGAGCCGAAGAAGGAAGACCAGTGATGAGCACTCCCACGGCCACCGAACCGACCACCGCGCCGCGCACCCGCTGGGCGGCCATCATCTGGGGACTGCTGTTCGCGGCCATCGCGGCCCTGGCGCTCGGCCAGCTCGCCGACGCCACCCGTCGTGAGACGATCGCCGACGCGCTGCTGACCACGACGCCGACGACGATCACCGCGATCATCCTGCTCACCGCCGGGGTGCTGCTGCTCGTCGGCGGGGCCGCCGGACTCATCCGCCGTGCACAGCGCAAGCTGGCTGCCGCGTCGGATGACGGACGAGAGGTGCCGGGCCCACTCGCCGAGTAGCCTTGTCCGCATGGCGAATCAGGGAAGACGGCCCGCGAAGGGCGCGAGCAGGGGAACGCCGGTGCGCCGGAACAAGGCCGCCCCTGCCGAGCGGTTCCCGCCGCAGAAGCCCAAGAAGAAGACCGCGAAGGTCGTCTTCGACGCCCCGCAGCCCGAGCCGGAGGCCCCGCGCACCTTCCGTCTGGGCGCGGTGCCCGGTGCGACTCCGGGCAAGTGGATCGATGCGTGGAAGCGGCGGATGCCGGGTGTGCCGCTGGAGCTCGTGCCGGTCGAGGCCGCCACCCAGCGCACCGCGCTCGACGAGGTGGATGCGGCTCTGGTGCGACTGCCGCTCGCGGACGAGTCACTGCACATCATCCCCCTGTACGACGAGGTCCCTGTCATCGTCGCCGCGTCGGACTCGCACCTGATGGCGGCCGAAGAGCTCACCTTCGCGGACCTCGAAGGCGAGGTCGTGATCGGCCTGACCGACGACGTGCTCGGACGGCTCGAGCTTCCCGGCACCCTCCCCGCGGCCTTCGCCGCGCTGCCGACCGATCAGGCGGTCGCGACGGCCGCGACCGGCGTCGGCATCATGATCGTCCCGATGTCCCTCGCCCGCCTGCACCACCGCAAGGATGTCGATCACCGTGTCCTCGTGGACGGACCGGTCTCGACCGTCGCCCTGGTCTGGCCGCGCGATCGGACGACGACCGATGTCGAGACGTTCGTGGGCATCGTCCGCGGCCGCACGGCCAACTCCTCGCGGTGACCGGCGACGTTCGCCGCGCTCGTTAGAATCTCCTGATGGCCTCGCTTCTCTACGTCTGCGTGCGGCCCGAGATCGGGGCGGCGGATGCCGAGCACGCCTCGTTCCGGCGGGCGCTCGGCGTCGACGTGGTCGATCGGCTCGATCTGCTGCAGACGCCCCTGCACATCGACCGCGTGCGGGGATACCGCGGCGTCGTCGTCGGGGGTTCGCCGTTCAACGTCTCCGACACGGTGAAGTCCTCGGAGCAGCTGCGGGTCGAAGCCGACCTCCGCTCGCTGGCCGAGGCGGCGATCGCCTCCGAGATCGCCGTGTTCTTCACCTGCTTCAGCATCGGCGTCGTGACGCGCATGCTCGGCGGCGAGGTCGTGACCGACACCCCGGAGCCCGCGAGCGCCACCGTCATCGACACGACCGAAGCCGGTGCGACCGACCCCGTGTTCGGCCCCAGCGGCTCCGCCCTGACGGTGTTCACGGCCCACAAGGAGAGTGCGGCGAGCACCCCTCCCGGGGCCGTGCTGCTGGCCACGAACGAGATCTGCCCGGTGCAGGCCTACCGCGTGGGCACGCATCTGTACGCGGCGCAGTTCCACCCCGAGCCCACTCCGCGCGACTTCGCCGACCGGATGACGTTCTATCGCACCACCGGCTACTTCGACCCGGACGAGTTCGATGCGGTGCAGCAGCAGGTGCTCGCGGCATCCGTCACCGAGGGCGCAGCGCTCCTCCGCCGGTTCGCGGAGACCTTCGCCTGAGCCGGCGGGACGGCATCCGGCGGTTCTGATCCAGCGGGTCTGCGTCAGCTCGACGCCGAGTCCCGCAGCAGAGCCACCCGCTCGCGCAGGTATGCCTCCAGCGGCATGTAGCCACCCGCGGTGCTCCACCGCACGGACGGCACCCCGCCGACCAGGGCGAGCGGACCGGACGAGCCACCGGCATCCACCGCGTCCACGTCGATCGCACTCCACCCCACGTGCACGACCGCGCCCTCGTCGAAGCCGCCACGCAGTGCCTCGGCCCGTCGCTCCGCCCGCTCCCTCGCCGACTCTGCGGTGTACCCGCGCCGCCCGGGATCCGCCGCGCGCAGCACCTCGGCCGTGGCCAGCGCGTGCGTCTCCGTCAGCAGCAGCACGCCCAGATGCCAGGCCTCGCCCACCCGTACGATCCGGCGACCGCGCCACCGGGAGTTCCGCTCCTCGCCGAGCCCCTCCTTCGCGACGCCGGCGAGATCCTGCACGGCACGTGTCAAGAGCGCGGATGCGGTGGTCACAGCTCCCCCTGCACGGCCTCGCCGGCGCGCGCGGGCCCGACGACCTCGGCGCGATCCCCGCGAAGGGTCATGCCGATCAACGGATACAGGAGCACCGACAGCATCCCGGCGCCGACCAGGGCGGCCGCCGTGCCCGTGTCGAGCATGTCCTGATCCACCCCGATCGCGGTGACCGCGACGATGATCGGCAAGCCGGTCGCAGCGAGCAGGCCCAACGCCGCACGATCGCGGATGCTCGCTCCCGCCGGCGCGGACAGCTGCGCAGCGGACCCGCGGATCACGAGCAGCGCGATCAGGAAGATGGGGACGAGGACCAGCGCCCCCGACGAGGTGAGCAGCGCCTGGAGGTCGAACGTGACACCGGTGTACAGGAAGAAGATCGGCACCAGGAAGCCGAACGCGATCGCCTCGATCTTGCTCTCGACCTGTTCCGCGGACTCCTTCGGCGCACGCGTCATGATGATGCGCCACACCGCTCCCGCCACGAACGCGCCGAGCAGCATGTCGAGGTCGAGCATCACGCTGAGTCCGACCAGGGCCGCGATGAGCAGGATCACGAAGCGCACCCCGAACTGGTCGGAGGTGTGCAGCGTGGCGAGCACGATGCGGTGCAGGCGGCCGTGCGGCACGCGGTGCGCCAGCAGGACCGCGAGGCCGGCCAGCACGACGAACGTCAACAGGATCGCAGTGGCGAGCGGGGTCGTGCGGGTGCTGAGGAAGATCGAGATCGCGATGAGGGGAAGGAACTCGCCGACCGCTCCGACGGCGCTGATCGCCCGACCGAAAGGCGTGTCCAGCTCGCGGGCGTCACGCAGGATCGGCATCAGCGTGCCCAGTGCGGTCGAGCTGAGCGCGATCCCGATCACGACCATCCCCTCGCCGGGGGCGAAGAAGAAGCCCAGCCCGATGCCCAGCACGACGCTGAGGAGCCACCCGAGGGAGGCGCGGGCGAGCGGCTTGCCCGCCACCGTCTTGAAGTCGATCTCGGTGCCGGCGACGAAGAACAGCAGCGCCAGGCCGAAGTCGCTGAGCTTCTCGAGCAGCTCGCCCGGCTCGACCCAGCCGAGCACCGCGGGACCCACCAGGATGCCGAGCACGAGCTCGAACACCACGATCGGCACCCGCACCACCGGGCGCACGCCGCGCGCCAGCAGAGGTGCGGCGACAGCCAGCAGGGGGATCAGCACCAGACCGAGGTCGCTCGCTTCCATGCTCTCAGGGTAGGTGAGACCGCACTTCCGCGGCCGGAGGGAAGCGGGTGATCTTCCGCGATTCGCCCGCTCGGCGCATCCACGGCAGAATCGATGCACACCCTCGAGGAGCTCCCATGTCTCAGCCCGATACCGCCCGCCTGCTCATCGCCTGCGACGATCAGCCCGGCATCGTCGCCGCCGTGGCCGGCGTGCTCGCGCAGCACGGAGCGAACATCATCTCGCTCGACCAGCACTCGACGGACTCCGAGGGCGGACGGTTCTTCCAGCGCACCGTGATCCACCTCGACGGGCTCTCGGCCGCGCGGCCCGCGCTCGAAGCCGACATCGCGGCCGTCGCCGAGCGCTTCGGCATGGAGTGGTCGCTGCACGACGTCGCCCGCCGCAAGCGCGTCGCGATCTTCGTGTCGAAGTACGACCACTGCCTGATGGAGCTGCTGTGGCGCACGCAGCGCGGTCAGCTCGACATCGACATCACGATGGTCGTCTCCAACCACCCCGATCTGGCAGAGGCCGTCCGCTCGTTCGGCGTGCCGTTCGTGCACATCCCCTCCGGCGACAAGACGGCCATGGAGCAGCGGCAGCTCGAACTGCTGCACGGCAACGTCGATCTGGTCGTGCTCGCCCGGTACATGCAGATCCTCACCGACGACTTCATCACCCGCCTCGAAGCCCCGGTGATCAACATCCATCACTCGTTCCTGCCCGCGTTCATCGGTGCGAACCCGTATGCGCGCGCCAAGGACCGCGGCGTCAAGCTGATCGGCGCGACCGCGCACTACGCGACGGCCGACCTCGACGAGGGTCCGATCATCGAGCAGGACGTCACGCGCGTGACCCACTCCGAGTCCGCGGCCGAGCTGCAGAGCCGCGGCGCCGACGTCGAGCGTCTGGTCCTCGCCCGCGCTGTGCAGTGGCACGCCGAGGATCGCGTGATCGTGCACGGCAAGTCCACCGTCATCCTGTAGCGAGCCCGTCCGACTCCCGCCCATCCTTCCGGCTCCTGTCCCCATTCCGAGCTGCGCAGCAGGAGGTGCGACCGGATCACGGCAGAGCGAGCGTCAGGGAGCGGCCGGAACCCCCGCGACCAGCTCGGCGAACACCTCGGCGGCGGTGTCGTACTGCACGAGCGGGGCGGCCTGACCCATCCACAGCGACTGCAGTGCGCCGAGGTTCTGCTCCCCGGCTGCCGTGCGGAAGCGTCCGGTGAGCCAGTTCTGCATCGGGAACGGGGCGATCGTGCCGCTCGCCTCGATCGCCCGCACCGCCCGGTTGCGCGCACCGCGGGCCAGCCGTCCGCTCATCGCGCGCGTGAGCACGGTCTCGTCGGCGGCGGTCGAGCGGATCGCGTCGCGGTGCGCAGCAGTCGCCGCCGACTCCTCGGTCGCGAGGAATGCCGTGCCGACCTGCACGCCTGCGGCCCCCAGCGCGAATGCGGCGGCCACTCCGCGCCGGTCGGCGATCCCCCCTGCCGCGATCACCGGCACGTCGACGGCGTCCACGACCTGCGGAACCAGGGCGAACGTCCCGACGAGCGATTCCTCGGACGGACGCAGGAACGACACCCGATGCCCTGCCGCCTCCGCCCCCGAGGCGACCACGGCGTCCACACCGCCCTCGGCGAGCGCGACAGCCTCCGCCACGGTGGTCGCCGTGCCGACGATCCGGATGCCGCGGCGGTGCGCCTCATCGACCACGGCGGCCGACGGCACGCCGAACACCACGCTGAGCACGGCGGGCTCGATCTCCCAGATCGCGTCGAGCTGCTCCTCGAGCGAGGGGCCGTACCGTTCGGGCCGGGCGGGCACGTCGACACCCACCGCCTCATAGAACGGCTGCAGCGCCTGGGCGAACACGAAATGCTGCGGGTTCGGCTCGACCTCGTCCCCCGTCGGGAGCCAGATGTTCACGGCGTACGGGCGATCGGTCAGGGCACGCAGTTCGGCGCCGGTCGCACGGATGCGGTCGCCGTCATAGCCGTACAGGCCGAACGAGCCGAGCCCGCCCGCATCGCTCACCGCGGCGGTGAGCGTCGGGGAGGAGAGCCCGCCGAACGGGCCGAGGATGATCGGATGCTCGATCCCGAGCAGGGCGCGAAGGTCACTCATGCTTCGACGTTACGCCCGCGGCGGAGGCACCCTCCCCTTTTCGAATCGCGCACATGGTTGCATTCGAGCCGCCGATGCAGCGATCCGCGCGATTCGAAGCCGGGGCGAGGCCCAGACCCCGGTGCTACCCTCGCTGCAGGAGGGAGTGCGCACATGAGCGAGTGGTTCGGGCAGATGCTGAGCTTCGTCGCGACCGCGCTCGGCCTCGTGTCGATGCCGGATGCCGCGGCTCTCGGCCTCGCGATCGCGCTGCTCGCCGTGACCGCGCTCACTCTCGCCATCGTGCTGAGCGTGCGCCCCGGGGCCACGGCCGATGCCCCGCATCCGCTGCGCGCCATCGACGTCGGCACCCTCCTCACGCAGAGCGATCCTGATGCCCCAGGGCACCCGCGCCCTCGGGCGCCGGGAGTCGCGACCGCCGCGTAGTCCGTTCACCCGACGGGATCACGCGGCCTTCGCCGACCCTTCCCGACGCCACGAACGGACACTTCCATGGACCCCTTTGCCTTCCCCCCACTCGCCGCCCTCCTCGATGCCGCCTACGGCGCCCTGACCGGGCTCTCCGACCTCCTCACCCCCCTCGCCGGCGCCTCGGCCGCCGCCCTCGCCGTGGTGCTGGTCACACTGCTCGTGCGAGCGCTGCTGATCCCCGTCGGCATCTCGCAGGCCAAGGCCGAACAGACACGGGCGCGCCTCGCGCCGAAGCTGCGCGAGCTGCAGCGTCGACACAAGAAGAATCCCGAGCGCCTGCAGAAGGAGACGATGGCGCTGTACAAAGCCGAGAACACGTCGCCCTTCGCCGGGATGCTCCCGGTGCTGGCGCAGGCGCCCGTCGTCGGCATCCTGTACACGCTGTTCCTCCGTCCGGAGATCGCCGGACATCCGAACGGGCTGCTCGCGCATGATCTGTTCGGCGCCCCGTTGGGCACGAGCCTGGTGTCGGCGCTCTTCGGCGGTACGGCGACTCCTGCCACGTTCCTGGTGTTCGGGGTGCTGCTCGCCGTGATGATCGCGGTCGCCGAGGTCACCCGTCGGGTGTTCCGTCCGACCCCGGTCGAGGGCGACGACTCTCCGCTGAACTCCCCCACCATGCTGCGCGTCGTCTCGGCGATGCACTACCTGACCGCGGTGTTCGCCGCGTTCGTGCCCCTCGCCGCCGCGCTGTACCTCACGGTCACGGTGGTGTGGACGCTCGTGCAGCGCGTCATCCTGCGCCGACGGTTCCCGCTGCCGTCCCCGGCAGTCAGTCGGGCAGCGGTATCGGCGCGGTGAAGGGGCCGGAGGGGCCGCCGTCGCGGCGGTCCTTCCGCACGCCGAGCGTGGTTCCGACACTGGCCGCGATCACGAGGGCGATGGCCAGCAGACGCAGCGGCGTCGCATCCTGACCGAGGATGAGCCACCCGGCGAGGGTCGCGAACGCGGGCTCCAGGCTCAGGAGCACGCCGAACACCCGCTGCGGCAGGCGGCGCAGCGCCGCGAGCTCGAAGCTGTAGGGGATCACGGACGACAGCACCGCGGTGATCGCAGCGAGCAGCAGCAGCTGCGGATCCATCGCCACCGTCGATGCTGCCGGGATGCCGACGGGGATGAGCAGCACGGCCGCGACGAGGAGTCCCATCGCCAGACCGCTGCTGCCGGGGATGAGGGCGCCGACGCGGGCGCTCATCCGGATGTACATGACCCAGAAGCCGGCCGCGATGAGGATGAACACCACCCCGAGCGGGTCGAGCGGCTCGGCCCCGATCAGCCCGTCGATGCCGAGGACGACCATCCCGAGCAGGGCCACGCCGACCCAGGCGAAGTCCGCGGCCTTCCGGGTGAGCACCGCGGCGAGCACGAGCGGCCCGAGGAACTCGATCGCGACAGCGGGCCCCAGCGGGATGCGATCGATCGCGGCGTAGAAGAAGCCGTTCATCGCGGCCAGCGACACCCCGAACAGCACGGCCGCGAGCCACTGCGGGCGCGTCCATTTCGCCGGCCGCGGTCGCACGATGACGACGAGCAGGATCGCGGCGATCGCGACACGCAGCGAGGTCACCCCCCACGGCCCCAGCACCGGGAACAGCTGCGCCGCGACCGCCGCGCCGAACGGAAGCGAGAGGCAGGAGCCGATGACGAGCGCGACCCCCACGAGGGGACTGGACGCGGCGGGCTTCTGCACCAGACAAGCTTAGGCGGCCCGCATCCCCCGCCCGTCGTGACCCCTCATCCCCGACGAGACCCACCGGGGATGCGCTGCTGCGTGTGGGTGTCGGCGACGAGGATGGGTCTCGAGGACGATTCGGGGCGGCGGCCCGGGCGGCGCCGCGGTCGAGTCAGAGGGCTTTGCCGCCCGTGACCGCGATCACCGACCCGGAGGTGTACGACGACTCCGTCGATGCCAGGTACACGTAGGCCCCGGCGAGCTCCGCCGGCTGGCCGGCGCGCTGCAGCGGCGTGTCGGCGCCGAAGGTGGCCAGGCGCTCGGCGTCCCAGCCGGTCGCGGGGATGAGCGGCGTCCAGATCGGGCCGGGCGCGACGGCGTTAACGCGGATGCCCCGGGGTCCGGCCTCCTCGGCGAGCGCCTTGACGAACGCCACCTGGGCGGCCTTGGTCATGGCGTAGTCGATCAGCCCCGGCGAGGGGTTGTAGGCCTGGATGGACGCCGTCACGATGATGCTGGCCCCGGGCTCGAGGTCGGGGTAGGCCGCGCGGGCGGAGAACAGCAGGCCGGCCAGGTTCGTGTCGAACACCCGACGCATCCGCTCGGTCTCCAGGTTCTCGAAGCCGTCGATGTCGTGCTGGTAGCCCGCGTTCAGCACGAGCACATCGAGACCGCCGAGTTCGCTCCGCGTCTTCGCGACGATGTCCGTCGCGAAGGCCTCGTCGCGAAGGTCGCCGGCGAACCCCACTCCCGTGCGTCCGGTCTCGCGGACCAGGGCGAGCGTGTCCTCCGCGTCATCCTGCTCCTCGGGCATGTGCGCGATCGCGACGTCGGCGCCCTCGCGCGCGAACGCGATCGCCACGGCTCGGCCGATCCCGGAGTCGCCGCCCGTGATGAGCGCACGACGCCCTTCCAGGCGGCCGTGGCCGACGTAGGTCCGCTCGCCGTGGTCCGGTTCCGGGCGGGTGTCCTCGGTCAGCCCCGGCTGATCCTGGTGCTGTGCGGGGAACCCCTCTTCGCGGTGCGCGTGCCGGGGGTCGGTGGTGTCGTCGGTCATGGCCGATCCTCCTCATCTCGTCGGACTCGTCGTCGAGTGACCTCCACACTCCCCGATCGCCTCGTCTTTCCGTCAGGGGGTTGACACGCCGAGTCCGCCATCCGGGCCCACGCCGAGACCCCCACGCGACGACGAGACTCCCACGAGACGACGAGACCCACGGGCGGATGCGTGTCCGCCCGTGGGTCTCGATGATGACGATGTCCCGATGATGACGATGGGGTCTCGCGGAGAACCCCGCGCGTCAGAGCGGAGGGGTGACCGGGACCTCTCCGGCGCCGGGCTCGTCGCCCGCCTCGGCCGGCTCGGGAACGAGGTAGAGGCCGCTCGGAGCGTTCGCCGTGAACGCCAGCGCCTCGATCCAGGCGCGATTGATGGAGGGCTGACGGCTGCCGAAGTATTTGAACACGAGGGAGCTGCCGGGCTGGATCCACACGGTGGTGCGCCCGCCGCCCACGCTCGCGTCTTCACGCCAGCTGAACGGGAAGGGCTCTCCGCGCCGCAGCTTCGCGGTGATGACGAGCTGCAGGTGGGTGAGGGCGCGGTCCTCGATCTCGGTCTTCACGCCGCCTTCGTAGACGAACTTTCCCATTGGTGGTGCTCCTTGGTCGCTGCCTGGCCGAGACGACGGCTTCGCCCCATTCTCGCGCACTCTGCCGGCGGATACCGCCTCGACCGTGCGGCGATGCCCGATGCCGACTCGGCGTGCCGAAGTCAACCCCCTCGGCGGGACATCGGCCGGAGCCTAGCCTCGGAGTCACTCGAACTCGAGAAGGGCAGTGCCATGAACGACCGACACATCGACGACCGTCCCGACGAGGGCTACACGCCGACGACCACGCATGCCCAATGGGGCGCGGGCAACCCCCGACTGCGCATCACGAGGGACGACGAACGCACCGAGTTCGCGTTGGAGGACGACGTGGTGCGGATCGGCTCGGCGGAAGGCAACGAGCTGCGCCTCGCCGACACCGACCCCGTCCACGCCACGATCACGCACGACGACCGTGACGAGTACGTGCTGACGCTGCACGGCGAGGGCGAGACGAACGCGAGCCTCGGAGTGGATGCGACCCACGCCGACGAGAACTCCGAGACTCTGCGCACGGGCGCGCACTTCACGGCAGGCCCGTGGACTCTGGTGTTCGCCCGCGACGAGTTCGCCGACCACGGACGACCGTACGGAGGCCGCGCGGGTGGCGAGTACTCCGATCAGCCGTTGCAGCCCCCGCGGCCGGACTACGACGAGGGGGAAGAGCGATGACCACCACCCGCGACCTCATGACGCCGAGTCCGCGCTGCATCGGGGTGAACGATTCCCTGCGCATCGCCGCCTCCGTCATGGCCGACCTGGATGTCGGTGCCCTGCCGATCTGCGGCGAGGACAGCAAGCTGAAGGGGATGCTCACCGACCGGGACATCGTCGTCGGCGCGATCGCCCTGGGGATGGACCCGGAGACGACGCCGGCGGCCGCGCTCGCGAAGGGCAAGCCCGTCACCGTGGATGCCGACGACGACATCCGCGTCGCCCTCGACCGGATGCAGGAGAACCAGGTGCGACGCCTGCCCGTGATCGCCGATCACCGCCTCGTCGGCATCGTCAGTCAAGCCGACATCGCCCGCTCGCTCTCCGCGGCGACGACCGGCAAGACGGTGGAGAGCATCTCCCGGTGACCGTGGACGACGAGACCCTCGATGCCGATCGATCCCGCGACGCCGATGCGACGACCGGCGCCGATGCACGCCGCCACATCGCACGATTGAGCGAACTCGCCACCGAACGGCACCTGCGGGTCGGAGTGGCGGAGTCCCTCACCTCCGGCTTGCTCGCGAACACGGTCGGCGCCGGCGACGATGCCTCGGAGTGGTTCGCCGGGGGCGTCGTCGCATACCTGACCGATGTGAAGGAGCGCGTGCTCGGCATGATCCCCGGCACCGATCCCTGTTCCGCGGCCTGCGCCGAGCAGCTCGCCGCCGGAGCGCGCCGCCTGTTCGACGCCGACCTCGCCGTGTCGACCACGGGAGTCGGCGGACCCGACCCTCAGGGCGGTCATCCCGCGGGGACCGTCTATCTGGGCTGGGCCACGGCCGACGACGTCGGCCATCGTCGGCTCGCGCTGGTCGGCGGTCCCGAGGAGGTCCTGGTCGCCGCGGTCGAGGCCGCCGTGCGCCTGCTCGCCTTCCATGCCGAGAGCCGACGCACGGTCGGTCCTCGACGGGGACGGGGTGGCGAGGGATAGGGAGGCAGGTGCGTCCCGCCATACGACCCGGGATGCGACCCGGGGATGCAACCCGTCAGTGGCCGGGGACCAGCCCGATCCGCAGCGGCGCGCCAGGAGAGGCCGCCTCCACGAGCGCCGCGTCGATCTCGAACAGTCCGCGCACCGCACCGACCGCATCCGCGAACGGGTAGGCGCGCCCCCGACCGGCGAGGAACGCCACCGCTTCGGCAAGCTCGTCCCCCGTGTAGTTGTGGATGCCGGTGACCGTGACCAGGCGACGCACGATGCTCTCGGCGTCGAAGGGCACGGGATCGGCGGGGAACACGCTGCCGACGAGGACGACGGTCCCGCCCACGGCGACGCCGGCGAGAGCGTCGTTCACCGCATGTCCCGAAGCCTCGATCACGACGTCGGGTTCGCGGTCGAAGCTCGTCGCGCCGAAACGCGCCGCGAGCGCGCGACGGTCGGCGTCGGGGTCGAGCACCTCGACCGTCGCACCGAACTCGGCGGCGATGGCTGCGGCGGACAGCCCGACCAGCCCCGCGCCGTGGATCCGCACGGCGGCCCCGTCGAGGTCGCGATCCTTCGCGGCCCTGGCCACTGCGGCCCAGGCTGTCGCCGTGGCGCACGAGGCGGGGGCGAGCACGGACGCGGGCAGTGCCTCGGGAACGCGCACGATGGCCGTCCCCTCCCGCAGCTGCACGTGACTGGCGAACGCACCGGTGAGATCTCCGTGTGCGCCCACCCGGTCATGGCCGTACTTGCCGAGATCGCGGCACTTCTGCGGCATCCCCTGCAGGCAGCGGTCACAGCTCGCGCACGAGATCGTCACCGACCACACCACCCGGTCGCCGATGCGCAGCGGGGTGCCGTCGACCGTGTGCGCACCGGCGTCACCGGTGGCGATCACCCGGCCGACGCTCTCGTGTCCGAGCACGAGCGGGGTCGGTGCGGCGCGTCGGCCACGCACGGTGTGCACGTCGGAGCCGCAGATGGTCGACATCTCGACGGCCACGAGCACGTCGCCGTCGGCGAGCGCGACCCCCGGCACGGCGATCGTCTCGTGTGCGTGCCCTTCGCCGACCCAGACCATCGCGGTCGCCGCCGGTCGCAGCGCGACGTCTCTCCGGTGTCCGGGGGGACGGATCAGCAGCGTACCCATGTCGAGCTGTCTCAGGAGGTCGCGACGAGCGGAAGCAGCTCGCGCTGGGCGAGCACACCCCGCAGCGCGGTCACATCGCTCAGCACGGCGTCCGCCCCTGCGGCGCTCAGCGCGGGACGATCATGCGCACCGGTGAGCACGCCGGCGACGAAACCGGCTCCGGCACGACGACCGGACTCGACATCGCTGACGGTGTCTCCGGCGACCGCGACCGCCCGGACGGAGGAGGTCCGCGTGCGCAGCAGCGCCGTGAGCACGAGGTCGGGTGCGGGGCGTCCGCGGCCGGCATCGATCGGCGACAGGGCGAGGTCGACGAGGTCGTGCCAGCCGAGTCCGTCGATCAGGGCCTCGCGGGTCACCGGCGCGAAGCCCGTGGTGAGCACGACCTTCAGCCCGGCATCCTTCAACCCCTGGATCGCGTCGGCCGCCCCCGGGATCTCGGAGACCCCGTGCTCCGCGACGATCTCGGCGTAGGCGCCCTCGAAGGCGGCCGTGGCGCGCTCGGCGGCGGCGATGTCACCGCCGGCGAGATGCGTGAAGACGTCGATCTTCGACTGCCCCATGGTCACGCGCACGTGCTCCAGCGCCTCGGCCCACGGCATCCGATCCGCGACACCGGTGCGCTCGGCGGCGCGCTGGAATGCCTGCTCGACGACGCCGTCGTCGAGCACTGTGGTTCCCGCCATGTCGAGGACGACGAGTTCGAGAGGAGTGGTCATGATGTTCCTTCCATTGCTGCCGCCCACCCGAAGGCGGCGGCGAGGTTCTCTTCGGCAAGGCCCAGGCCCGTGGTCATCCCGATGCCGGTCGTCGCGGCGAGCACCAGGACGCCGTCGTCGCCCCGGTCGATCAGGAACTCCTGCTGCCCCTTCGCATACACGCCCTGCCAGCGCTCGATCACTCGGGGCGCCGGTGCATCGAACAGCGCCTCCGCCTCGGTGAGGAACGCGGTGAACGCGGCTTCGGGCTGGAACGGCACCGGGGCGATCGCGGTGGCGTGCGAGTCGCCGATGATGAGCGTGCCGTCGGGGAGCTGCGTGTACATCTGGTTGAGGTCGATCGCGGCGAGGTCGGGACGCTCGGCGTGCAGGCGCTCCCGCAGCGCGGTGGCCTCCGGACGGTCCGCGAACCGGCCGTACCGCACGAGCGACCACCCGGTGAGCAGGGGAGCTGCGAGCGGATGCCGGAACGACACCGCCGCCCGCATCATGTCGAGAGCGCAGCGGACGATCCCGTGGCGTTCGGCGACCTCGGGCAGAAGCTGGTCGATGTCGTGATTCACCGCGACGACGACGCTCCCGCTGCTGATCGAGCCGCGGGTGGTCTCCACCCGCCCCTCCCCCACCCCGGTGACGGCGGTGCGGAAGCGGAACTCGACGCCCAGGCCCGCCAGGTGACGCACGATCGCATCGGCCGCGGTGCGCGGATCGGTCTGCAGGTCGCTCTCGATGTGCGCTCCGCCGACGAGGCCCTCGGCACGCAACGGCGCAAGGCGCAGGAGTTCGGTGGCCTCCAGCATCCGGATCCCGCCGTCGCGGGAAGCGGCTTCCAGCACGGCGATCTCGTCGTCGTGCCGGGCGGCGACCAGCGTTCCCGATTCGCGCAGCCAGAAGCCCGCGTCCTGCGAGAGGCGCAGCCAGAGTTCGCGAGAGACGTCGGCGTAGCGACGGGCCTCTCCGCCCTGGGCGCCGATGCAGAGGTGTCCGAAGTTGCGGATCGTGGCGCCGACCGGCGATTCGGTGCGGTCGACGACGATCACGCGCAGCCCGCGCCGGACCGCAGCGTATGCCGCGCCGAGGCCGACGATCCCTGAGCCGACGACGACCACGTCCGCCGTGTCGTGAGCGCGATTCATCGGAACACCTTCCGCATCCACATGGCGAGCCCTTCGACCACGAGCACGGTGGCGAGGATCATCAGCACGATCGCCGTCACGGTCTCGTAGCGCGACCCCTGGCTGGCGTTGAGCAGGTAGTACCCGACGCCACCGCCACCGACGATGCCGAGGATCGTCGCCGCGCGGATGTTCGTGTCGAGCATGTAGAAGCTGTGGCCGATGAGCGCCTGCATGCCCTGCGGCACGGTGGCCGAGGTGTAGGTCTGCAGACGCGTCGCGCCCACCGCGCGCAGTGCCCGCTCCGGTCCGCGGTCCACCTCTTCGAACGAGTCGGCGATGAGCTTTCCGAGCAGTCCGATGCCGCCGATCGCGAGGGCGATGACGCCGGCCTGCGCACCGAGACCCGTGATGACCACGAGCACGATCGCGAGGATCAGCTCCGGGATGCCGCGGATGCCGACGAGCAGCAGTCGCGCGGTCCCCCGGGCTCCCGAGCTCGGGGCGACGTTGCGCGCCGCGAGCGAGCCCAGCAGCAGCGACGGGAGCAGGGTGAGCACGGTGGCGGCCAGGGCGATGGCGACCGTCTCGCGCATCGCCTGGAACATGGCACTCGCGTCGTAGTTGCCGAACGAGGGCGGCCAGAACTTCGCGGCGACCTCGGGCAGCTTCGCCCAGAAGGTGAGGAGGTCCATCCAGTTGATCTGGCTGACCACGATGCTTGCGACCACCACGAGCACGGCGATGACACCGGCGATGGTGTGACGCACGCGCTGCGCGGTCCAGGGACGGCGCACGGCCGTCTGCGGGTTCGCTGCCCAGGCCGGTCGACCGACGGGTGCCGATGCGGCGTTCGCTCCGAGGCGCGGATGCAGAATCCTGTCGATCCACGAGCGGGTGTGCTTCTGTTCGCCCAGCATCGCGCCGCGGACCATGCTGGAGACGATCTCCATCGCGACGCAGAGGAGGAAGATCACCAGTGCGATGCCGAGGCCCTTGCTGTAGTTGAGCGACTTGAACGCGTACGACATCTCGAGACCGAGGCCGGCGACGCCGACGTAGCCGAGCACCACGCTGCCGCGCAGGTTGATGTCGTTGCGGTGCAGCACGGTGGCCACCCAGCTCGGCAGCACCTGCGGCAGGATGCCGGATGCGAACTCCTGCATCTTCGAGCCGCCGGCGGCGCGGATGGCGAGGCGGGGACCTTCGTCGATCTGCTCGATCGCGTCGGCGAACATCTTCGAGATCATGCCGATCGAGTGGATGCCGATGGCCAGGATGCCGGGAAGCGTGCCGAGCGAGAACATCAGCACGAACGCCATCGCGAGCACGACATCGGGAAGTGCCCGGGTGAGCACGCCGATGAACCGTGCGGCGGCGCGCCATCCGTTCCCCGGAGTGGTGTTGGAGGCGGCGAGGTAGGCGATCGGCACCGACAGCACGGCGGCGAGCAGCGTGCCGACGAGCACGAGTCCCACGGTGAGGGCGATCAGCCAGGCGAGGTCGCCGGGAGCCGGGAAGGTGAGGCCGCCGACGCGGGCCATGAAGTTCTCGGCGTTGCCCCAGCTCTGCACCATCGCCGGGATCGAGATGTCGACGTCGCGGACGGCGAGGATGCCGAGCACCACGAGGGCGACGAGCGTGAGCGATGCCGCGATCCGCTCGGGCGAGATCGGACGCTTCGGCGCCCGTTCCGAGACGCTCGGTCCGCCGCCGCGGGGTGCGGAGCCCCCGCCACGGGTCGCCGCGTCGGTCGAGGAGTCGAGGGCCGTCATGATGCGGCCACCTGCGCAGCAGCCTCCACGAGCTCTTCGGCCACGGCACGGATCTCGGCGGTCGTGGTGGCGACGCGGCCGTAGATCTCCATGACCTCGGCTTTGGTGAGGTCGCCGGTCGGGGTGTCCAGCACCACTTCGCCGTGACGCAGGCCGACGATGCGGTCGGCCCACGAGATCGCGAGGTCGACCTGGTGCAGGCTGCACACGACGGTGAGCCCCTCGTCGGCGGCGATCTCGCGGATCAGCGCCATGACCTGTTCGCTCGACTCGGGGTCGAGCGAGGCGACCGGCTCATCGGCGAGCAGGATCGCGGGCTTCTGCATGAGGGCGCGGGCGATGGCCACCCGCTGCTGCTGTCCACCCGAGAGGGTGTCGCTGCGCTGATAGGCACGGTCGAGCAGCCCGACGCGGTCCAGGTGCTCGAGGGCGGTGAGCTTCGATGCCCGCGAGTAGCCCCAGAGCCCGAGCCGCGGCCCGCGCACACCCGACAGCGAGCCGGTGAGCACGTTCTCGAGCACGGTGAGGGAGGGGACGAGCTCGAATTGCTGGAAGATGAATCCCACGCGGCTGCGGAGGTCGCGCAGCGCCCTCCCCTTCAAGGTCGGCACCTGCGATCCGAGCACCTCCACCGAGCCCGCGGTGGGGATCTCGAGGCCGTCGAGGTGGCGCAGCAGGGTCGACTTCCCCGAGCCGGAGAGGCCGAGGAGCACGACGATCTCGCCGCGGGAGACCTCGAGCGAGGCGTTCTTCAGCGCGGTGGTCGTCCCGAAGGTCTTCGTCACGCCGTCGAGGCGGATGAGGGCGTCGGATGCCGAGGCGGTCATGTCGTAGCTCCTGTGGTGTCGTGAGTGTTGCGGTGGTGCCCTCCGTCTCGTCCGCCTGAGGCGGAGAGACGGAGGGCGCCGGGCGAGGCGAAGGGATCAGGCCGGGCTCAGGCCTGGCACTGCTCCGCTTCGGTCTCCTTGCAGATGTCGCGGATCAGGTCGTAGTACGCGTCGTCGACCGGCTTCGTGGCGTAGAACACGCTGCGGAAGGCGTCGGTGTCGGCGCCGTCGATGCCCGCGGCGATGATGTCGTCGATCGTGATCTCGGAGAGACCGTCGATGAGCTTCTTCGAGACGTCGTCAGGGAGCGTCGACGAGTAGACCAGCGGCGCACCGGGGACCATCGTCTCGTCGATGACCTTCACCTTGTCCGACTTCTCGACCTCGGAGTCCTCGGCGAAGCCCGCCTCGCACTCGACGCCCTCGCCGACCTTGGTGACGCTCACGTCGTGCTTGCCCGCGAAGACCGGCGTGATGTCGGTCTTGGGGTCGATGCCGGCCTCGAGCAGGTTGTACGACGGGAACAGGTAGCCCGAGGTCGAGGACGGGTCGACGAAGCAGACCTTCTTGCCCTTGAAGTCCTCGAGGCTCTTGATGTCGCTGCCCGCGGGGACGATCGCCTGCGAGAAGTAGCCGGGCTCCTGGCCCTCTTCCGTCACGATCGACGAGATCGGGGTCAGCTTGGCGCCGTTGTTGGTGGCGGTCACGTAGGTGAAGCCGGAGAACGACGCGACGTCGACCTTGCCGGCGACCGCAGCCTCGATGAGCGCCGCGTAGTCGGTCGACTCGTGGTACTCGACCGTCTTGCCCGTGATCTCGGCGATGTAGTCCATGAGCGGCTGGTAGTTCGTCTCGGTGTCGACCGAGTCGGGGACGACGCCGAAGACGAGGGTGTTCTCGTCGACCGCGAATCCGCTGGCGGACGATGACCCGTCGGCGCCCGGGGTGCCGGCGGCATCTGCCGAGCCGGAACAGGCGGCGAGGCCGAGGGCGAGGAGCGCGACGCCGGCGAGGGCGGGGAGAGCGCGAAGCTTCATGAGGACCTTTCAGGGTGTGAGGGGTGATCCACGGAAGACTCTCGCAGGTGCCGAGCTGAGATATGTACCTAACTCGCAAGAGTTCAGGGCTCGTTTACCCAGCATTCGCTTGGATGAACACTCCCCGAACGCACTCGCGTTGTTCGAGATGACCAAGTAATGTACCTATGTGGCAGAAGCTGTGTACACCCAGATCGCCGACGACCTTCGCGCGCAGATCGCTGCGGGCGCGCTGCGTCCTGGTGACGACGTTCCGACCGAGGCCGAACTCGCCGAGAGATGGCGCACGTCCCGGGGTCCGATCCGCAATGCCCTGGCCGCACTGCGCGGCGAGGGCCTGATCGAGACGAGTCGCGGGCGTCCCGCCCGCGTCGTCGCCCGCAAAGCGAATCAGGCCGTCGACGTCTCGGTGCCGTTCACCCGCTGGGCGCGGGAGCTGGGGGTCTCCCCGGGTGCACAGACTCAGGAGCTGAGCCTGCGCCGCGCCGGCGATCTGGGGGCGGCGCTCGGTGTCGACCCCGGCGACACGATCGTGAGCGTGGTGCGACTGCGCCTGCTCGACGGACGTCCGACCATGCTCGAGCGCCTCAACTACACCGAGGTCGCGGGACGGCGACTGTTCGAGGTGAACCTCGACGAGGTCTCGATCACGGAGTACCTGTCTTCGGTCGGACACCCGATCGTCACCCTGCAGCATGTGATCGACGCGGTGGCCGCCGATGATCAGGATGCCGCGCTGCTGCGGGTGCCCCGAGGCACGCCCATCCTGAGGCTCACCCGCACGTCGCGTGACGCGGAGGGGCGGATCTTCGAGGCGTCGGAGGATCGATACCTGAGTGAGGTCGTGCGCTTCACCGTCGCCGCATCCGGGATCTCCACCGACGGCCACTACATGCGGGCGGTCGGCGGGTAGCGGCGCTCGGGAGCGCCCGCACGGAGACCGGCGAACCGGCCGTTAACGCAGAAGGCGATCGCGAGCGCGCAAAGTGTTTCAGAAGCCAGAAAGACCGCGCCCGCGATCGCAGCGCTGGGGACGCTTTATCTGGGGAGCCTTCAGATTACGGGGGAACGCAAGCCGTTCCACAGGGTCGAACGTCGAGACTTTTCTAGACTTTCGTCTAGGGTCGCGCGGAACATGAAAAGGCGTGCTCACACACTCTAGAGCATCAGACGACCGGAAGTCGGGCCGACACGACCCAGAATCCGTCGACTTCGCCGGCACTGAACTCTCCACTCGCCCCCATGACGCGCTCCGCCATGCGGCCGAGGCCCGTGCGGCTGGAGGAGAGCTCGCGGCGCGGTGTCGTCGGAAGCGGGCTGCGCAGGATGAGGTGCGCGACCTCGTCGTCGATCGCCAGGTCGATCTCCACCTCGCCGGGACCTGCGTACTTGAGGATGTTGGTGGCCGACTCCCGCACGATTCGTGCGAGGACGATCTCGACAGCCCGCGGGATCCGTTCGTCCTGAGGGTCGCCGTCGCGGACCACGGAATGGCCGGCGGCTTCGAACTCTCCCGCCGCCTCGTCGATCGCCGCGGCGAGGTCGCCCGTCTGCACGCTGGACGACTGCGGCCCATCGTCGGCGAGCTCGATCACGAAACGGAGATCGGTCATGGCCTTGCGGGCGGCGATGCGGATCGCCTCCCGCGAATCGGTGCTGGTCTGCGGGTCTTCGAGCATCTGCACGTGCAGCGCGACGACCGTGAGGTGGTGCGCGATGCTGTCGTGCAGTTCGCCGGCGATCCATCGTCGCTCGGCGAGCACCGCTTGACGTTCCTGTTCGACCGCTGCTTCGAGTTCGCCTTCGAGTCGGCGTCCGCGAGCGAACGCCAAGCGCAATGCGAGTCCGACCGCACCTGCAGCGGTGGCGAAGATGAGATAGATGCCGACGTTCACGGGAACCTCGGAGTCGCCGTAGGCGATGATGCCGGTCGCGACGAGGAACCCTGCGGTGTACGACAGGATCAGTGAGGTCCACCCGAGCCGCATGATCAGCGCGGCGGCGAACGCCGCCGTGATCAGAACCTGGGTCTCGGTTCCCGTGAGGAAAGAGAGTCCCAGAGCCGCCCCCAGCGCGCAGGTCGCGATGAGAGGGGACCACAGGTAGAGAGCGAAGACCGCGGTGGATGCGATGCTCACCGCTGAGGTGAGCGGATCGATCTCCGGGTCGGTGATGAGTCCGAGGACGTCGATGGCGATCATCACGCCGATGATCGCGAGGATGACGATGCGTTCCACGCGGCTGAGCCGTTCGCCTCGAGCGAGTCGGAAGATTTCGGGCGTTGCCCGGGTCGACTGGTCGAAGGCCATGGTGCACTATCTCCTATACGCCAGGTAGTCTAGCGGTAGAGACCAAAAAGCTTGCCAACCTGCTGCCAGAAAGACATAACGTTCACCTCCGTTTTGTAGTCGTTTGTCGATGTCTGTATTCATCTTCTCGGCGATCCTCGCAGCGCACATCACCTTCAAGTCCAGACCTTTTTGGCCAAAGGTCTACATGCCGTCGACGAGGCGCTCGCGCCGTTAGGCTTCCCCCATGCAGGAAATCCGTGTCGTGATCGTCGACGACGATCCATTGGTCCGATCGGCGTTGTCGCACTTCGTCTCCCGCGACCCGGAGATCACCGTGATCGCCCAGGCGGAGGACGGCGTGGAGGCGATCGCCACGGTCGAGCGCGAGCAGCCGGACGTGGTCATGATGGACGTCCAGATGCCCGAGATGGACGGCATCGAGGCGACCGGCGTGATCGCGGAGCGCTGGCCGCATGTGCGCGTCCTCGCGGTCACCACGCTCGACGGGAGCGACACCGTGCTCCCGATGCTGAGCGCCGGCGCCTCCGGCTACCTGCTCAAGGACTCGAGCGCCGAGGACATCGTCACCGGCGTGCGCGAGGTGCACAGCGGTGCGAGTTCGCTCTCTCCGCGCATCGCATCGATGCTGATCAAGCACGTCCGCGACTCGACCCCGGTCGCAGCGGATGCCGCTGCCCTCGAGACACTCACCGAGCGGGAGATGGAAGTCCTCCACTGCCTCGCGCAGGGCATGTCGAACGCGGAGATCGCCAAGGCGCTGATCGTGTCCGAGGGCACGGTGAAGGCGCACCTCGGCCGGATGATGTCCAAGTGGCACCTGCGCGACCGCGTGCAGATCCTCGTGACGGCCGCGCACGCCGGCCTCGTCAGCTTCCGCTGATCAGAGCGCGAGCAGCACGATCCCCGCGACGACCACGAGCGACGCCGCGATCCGCCACCCCGGTCGCGACTCCCGCAGCACGAACACCCCGAACAGGCTCACCAGCACGACGCTCACCTCGCGCAGCGGCGCCACGAGTGCGACCGGTGCGATCTGGATCGCCGTCAGCACCAGGATGTACGACAGCGGCGACAGGATGCCGAAGACGAGGATGCGCCGCCACTGGGCACGCCCGAGCGCCCGGACCGCTCCCCAGCGGCGGCGCACCGCGATCGAGTAGAACGGCACCTGCAGCAGCGTCGTGCCGACCATGAACGCGACGGGCGACATGTTCCAGGTGCGCACCGCATGCGCGTCCCAGATCGTGTAGACGGCGATCGCGACGCCGGTGAGCAGACCGAAGAGGATGCCGGGATCGATGCGACCGGGCCGGCCTGTGCTGCCGCGATCGACGAGGCCGATCGCCACCACGCCGACGATCACCGCCGCCACACCGATCAGGGCGATCGCCGACGGACGCTCCCCCAGCAGCACCACGGCGACGATGACCGACAGGAAGGGGCCGGTGCCACGGGCCGTCGCGTACACCGTGGAGAGGTTCCCCTCCCGATACCCGCGCTGCAGCACGGTCATGTAGGCGACGTGCAGCACGGCCGACACCGCGACCCCGAGAGCGAAGGATCCGAGGTCGTCCGCACCGATCCCGCCGGTGAAGGGCACGGCCCCGATCCAGACCACCGTGCTGGCGACGGCACCCCACCAGAGGAACGGCGTGCCGGCCCTGCTGATGCCGTGGGCGATGATGTTCCACGCGGCGTGGGCGATGGCCGCCCCGAAGACGAGGACGAACGCGAGGGGAGACACGACGAGACCCTTCCGTCCGACGCGCGGCGCGACGAACAGGGTCCTCCGGGCTTTTGTCCTGTCAGATGACGGCTCTCCTGCGGAGGAGGGCCGTGGCGCCGCTCGGACCAGACGGGCGCGAACCCCGGAACCCTAGGCGCTATCGAGATCACCCTAGCCCTCCCGGATGAACGGCAGGGAAACGACGAGGCGCCCCGCTCGACGATCGAGCGGGGCGCCTCGTCCGAATGCGCCGGCGTCAGGCCGTGACGTCGCGACGTCGCACGCGGGCGATCAGCAGCACCAGGGCGCCGATCGCGAGCAGCGCGAGCGCCCAGCCGATCCCGGTGATCACACCGCCGGTGGCCGCGAGCCCGTCGAGGTCGACCGTGGCCGTCGCGGCCGCCGTGACCGTGACGGTCCCGCCGATCGCACTCACCGTGGCGACGTTCACGACCGCGGACGCGGCGACGTCCGCCGTGGTGAGGGCGTAGGTCACCGGACCGCAGTCCGCGGTGGCGCCGGGAGCGAGGTCGGGGATCGTGCAGTCGACGGAGCCGCCCAGTTTCGGGTCGTCGATCTTCACGTCGGTCAGCGTCACCGCTCCCGTGTTGGTCACCGTGAAGCGGAAGGCGATCGTGTCGCCCGCGTTCGTCTTCCCGTTGCGATCGACGTCGACGTAGTCGCCACCGGTCTTGTTCAGGGCGACGGCGGGCTGTGACACGAGGGGCGTCACCACGGTGTCGGTCGCGACCGGCGGGATCTCCGAGGTCCCCGTCCCTGTCGCGGTGGCGGTGTTCTCGATCTCGCCCGCGTCGATCTCGGCCTGGGTGAGCACCGCGGGGGCTGCTGTGCAGACGATCGAGTCGCCCGGGGCGAGCTCGGTGGTCTCGCACGTGACGGCGGCCCCCAGACGCGGGTCGCTGACGGTGATGCCCGTGAGGGTCGTCGTACCCGAGTTCGTCACCGTGAACGTGTAGGCGATCGTGTCGTCGGCATCGGTGCGCCCGTTGTCGTTCGCGTCGACCACGGCCGCCGCAGACTTCAGCAGCGAGATGTCGTCGATGCCCGCGACCCGGACATCGGCATCGTCCTCGGCCTCGGCGCTGCCGTTGCGCGACTGCCCCTCGACGGTCGCCACGTTGTGCACGTTCCCGTCGTCCACGTTCTGCTGCGTGAGCACGTAGTCGACCGGGCCGCAGACGACGTCGTCGCCCGGGCTCAGCTCGAGACCGGCGAGCGCCGGGCAATCGACGGCGCCACCCAGCAGCGGGTCGTCCAGCACGATGTCGCGCAGCACGGTCGTGCCCGCGTTGCGGATCGTGAAGGTGTAGCCGACGGTGTCACCGGCGCCGACCCTCCCGTCCGCTCCGAGCACGATCGCCCCGGCCGTCTTGGTGAGCTCGATCGCGGCGGTGCCCGTGATCACGACATCCGCCGAGGCGTCATCGGTGACCGGTCCGAGCGGGCTGGTGCCGTTCGTCGTCGCGGTGTTGCGGACGATCTCGGCCTCCACGTCGTCCTGCGTCAGCGTGTAGTTGTACGAGCCGCACATCGACGATCCGCCGGGTGCGAGGGTGCCGACAGAGCACAGCCTGCCTGCCGCGAGCAGCGGGTCGGAGATCTCCACCCCGCTGAGCGTCGTCGTTCCGCGGTTGTACACCGTGAAGCTGTAGGTGATCGTGTCGCCGGCGCCGATGTTTCCGTCGCCGGTGGTGTCGAGCACGCGGCCGACGTTCTTGCGCAGCTCGATCGCGGCGGTGCCGGTGATGTCGACGTCCGCCTCCGCGGTGTCGGTCACGGTGCCGATCGGGGCCTCGGCCGTGACGGAGGCCTCGTTGTGCACGAGTCCACCGTCGACGTCCTCCTGTGTGAGCGTGTACGTGATCGTCGTGCACGACACCGACTGGCCGGGTGCGAGCGCGACGCCGTCCAGTTCGGGACAGACCACCACGCCTCCGAGCATCGGGTCGGTGATCACGGCGTCGCGCAGCGTCGTCGTGCCGTTGTTCGTCACCGTGAACGCGTAGTCCACGGTGTCACCGGCGCCGACGGCCGAGTCGCCGTTCACGTCCACGACCGTCGACGGGACCTTGGCGAGGCTGATGCTGTTGGTCGCGGCGATCGTGACGTTCTCCTCCGCGTCGTCCGTCGCGGGACCCTGCGCGGACTGGGCGGTCACCGACGCGGTGTTGTGCACCGTTCCGGCATCCACGTCCGCCTGCGTGAGCGTGTACGTGACCGGAATGCAGAAGACCTCGCCGCCGGGGGCGAGCGGCGCGGAGAACGCCGCGCATGCCACCGCGCCACCCAGGAGCGGATCGGTGATCTCCGCGCTGGTCAGCGTGACGTCACCCGTGTTGCGGATCGTGAACCGGTAGTCGACCGCGTCGCCCGCGCCGAGCCGTCCGTCGGCGTTCCGATCGGTCGGCACCCCGGCCGTCTTCACGAGCTCGACCTGCGGGGTCCCGACCACCGGGACGGTCACGGTCGACGTGTTGTCGCCGGGATCGGGATCGGGTGTCGTCGAGGTCACGGTGGCCGTGTTCGACAGGGTCGTCCCCGCGAACGACGGATCGACCGTCCCGCTCACGGTCGCGGTGAAGCTCGCACCGACGGCGAGGGTCGGCTGCGTGCACTCGAGCTGAGACCCGGTGATCGCACACCCGGCGGTGCCGGTGGACGGGTTCAGCAGACCGGCGGGGAGAGCGTCCGACACCTGGACGGCGGAGGCGATGCTCGGTCCGGCGTTGGTGACGACCACCGTGTAGGTCACGGCACCGTTCAGCGGAGCCGGGTTCGCGGAGATCGTCTTCACGATCGACAGATCGGCGGAGGGCGTCACCGTCACGGCCGCCGTCCCGGTGTTGTTGGTCGTGTCGGGATCCGGCGTCTGCGAGCTCGCCGTCGCGGTGTTCACCAGCGGCCCTTCGGCGTGCACGGTTGCGGTCACCGTGATCGACGCGGATTCGCCCGGCAGGAGGGTGCCCACCGTCCAGCGCGCGTCCTCCATCGACCAGGATCCGACCGACGGAGTGGCGCCGGTGAGCATGAACCCGGCAGGCATGAGCTCGGCGACCACGACACCGGCAGCCGCCGAGGGGCCGACGTTGCTCACGGTCACCTCGAACGTGGCCTCGCCGCCCAGGGGAACCGTCGGCGTGGATGTGGTCTTGGCCAGGCGGACATCGGCGCTCGGAGCGAGCGTCACGGTCACGGTCGACGTGTTGTCGTCCGTGTCCGGGTCGGGCGTCGTCGAGGTGGTCGTCGCGGTGTTCGAGACGACGCCGGTGGCCGTCGTGCTCCACGTGCCCATGACCCGGACGACCACCACGCCTCCCGGAGCGATGTCGCCGAGGTCGCAGCCGACGGTACCGGCCACGATCGCGCAGCCGGGGCCGTCGACCGAGGCACCCACGAAATCGGTCGGGAGCGTGTCGGAGAGGGAGGCGCCGCGGGCGACCGACGGCCCCGCATTCGTGACCGTCAGCGTGTAGGTGAAGGGACTGCCGGGTTCACCGGTCGTCGGAGCCGTCTTCACGATGCTCAGATCGGCGCTCTGGACGACCTCGACGTCGACGGAGCTGGCGTTGTTCGTGGTGTCGCGGTCGGCTGCGGGAGCCGCGACGGCCGCGGTGTTGGTCACGGTGCCGACAGGGGCATCCGCCGCGACGATCGCGTGCACGACGACGGTCGCCGCGGTGTTCGCCGGGAACGACGCCCAGTTGCATCGGATGCCGGTGCCCGCGAGAGGGGTTCCTTCGAAAGCGGTGCACGTCGCACCGGGCGGACCGTCGACGCCGGTCACCGTGAAGCCCTCCGGCATGGTGTCGGACAGTGAGACGTTGACGGCGTCCGACGAACCCCCGTTGCTCACGTCGAGGGTGAAATCGAGCGTCTCTCCGGCGGAGACCTGCGTCTTGGAGGTCCTTTTGACGACGGCCATGTCCGCGATGATGTCCGGCTCGAAGCTGGTCGACGACGCGTTGTTGGCGGGGTTGGTGTCCGTCGTGCTCGTGGTCACGGTCGCCGTGTTCTGCAGGACTGCGGTGGTGCCGGGGTTGATGTCCACCACGACGAGCGTCTGAACAGCGGTCGCACCAGGCGCGAGCGTACCCAATTCACAGACGAGGACCGACGCCTCCAACCTGCATTCCCCCTGCCCGGGGGTCGCGCTGACGAAGCTCATGTCGGGGTCGAGGGGATCGGTCACCACGACGTCGCGCGCCTCGGACGGACCGGCATTCGAGACCGAGAGGGTGTAGGTCACCTGCTCTCCGGCGACGGGCGTCGTCGGCGAGAACGTCTTGATGATCGAGACGTCGGTGGTCGTGGTCCTCGCGCCCGACACGGACGCCGTGTTGTTCCTGAGGTCGGGGTCGGTGCGGGTGCCGGAGACCGTCGCGGTGTTCGACAGCGACGAACCGGGATCGCTGGAGGGGTCCAGGGTGCCGGTCATCTGGATCTGCACGCTCTGGCCGACGGGCATGTCCGGCACGGTGCAGACGACGACCGTGGTGACGGTGCAGGACTCACCGGCCGACGACGCGGTGACGTCGGTCATCCCCGCAGGCACCGGGTCTGTGACGGTCACTCCGGTGGCGGTCTGCGGACCGTTGTTCGTCACGCCGATCGTGAAGGTGACGGGGCTTCCCGCGACGAGGGGGGCGGTGTCGAGCGTCTTGGTGATGGCGAGGTCGGCGGCGGCGTTCACCGGCGTCTGCGTCTCCTGGCTGATCGAGGTGCGATCCTGGCCCACGACGTTGTCACGGAAGGCGACCCTCGCCTCGTTCACGATCACCCCCGCTGCGGCCGAGAGATTCACTTTCGCATCGAAGGTGTAGGTGGTGCTGGTACCGACGCCGATGGATCCACCCGCGGTCGCCGTCCCGCCGTCGCCGAGGCGCACCTGCACCGTGCGGCTGCCCGAGATGTAGGTGCCCCGGTCGTCGCCGTTCACGTCGGTGAGGGCACCGGTGCCCGCACCGCTGATGATCTTGAGGGAGCCGGGGACGAAGTCGAGCCCGCTCGGGAGAACATCGGAACCCACCGACTGCAGCGAGGGGTTTCCGCCGCCGTTGTTGGTCGTGACGGTGTAGCGCAGCGTGTCGCCGACCTCGGCAGTGGTGCCGCTGCGGTTCAGGTTGGCCACCGACTTGGTGGTGATGAGGCACGGCCCGGTTCCGAAGGTGATGTCGTCGAGGAAGTTGCCGACCGAGGCGTTGCCGCCCGCGGAGCTGACCGCCTCGAAGCCGAAACGCGTCACGGTCTGGCCCGCCGGGACGACATAGGTGCCGGTGTGCGATCCCCACGCGCCGGTGCCGTCGGAGAGGTTGGGCCCGCTCTGGACGAGGGTCCCGGTGGGCGTGCCGATCACGACACGCATGACGTCGGTGCCCGCGCGTCCGCGATGCTTCAGCGACCACGAGAGCGTCTGTCCCGGCGTCGTCGCCACGTCTTGGAAGAGCCTGCTCGGGCTGTAGGCGTTGAGCTCCGCGAACTGTCGACCGGCGGCGGCGGTGACCCCGTTGAACCCGCTGCTCCAGAGCTCGATAGCACTCTGGGTGTCCGTCGTGAACCACGCCGGAACCTGGGACTGGTTGAGCAGGGAGACCGAGGCATTCGGAATCACCGGAGCTTCGAAGCCGCCGTTCTGGAGTGCGACAGAGCCTTGGCAGGTCGTCGGATTCTGCGCGGCCGATGCCGATGTCGGTGCGACCACTTCGGTCACGACCGTGAGCCCTGCCGCCAGCAACAATGCTGAGGTGACTCCCGCGACCGCACGACGGATGGACAGACGTGTGTTCGCACGCATGTGAAAAGACTCCCCGGTTCCCGGAAGGCCCGAACCGGAACCTCCCCCGCTGGCAGGTTATCCCGGGTGAGGGCGAAATCGGAGAACCCGTTGCCGAATGGTGACCGCGACTACGCTCGAAGGACCGCCGCTGTTCAGGAAGGTCACGTCATGCCCGCCACCCCGGTCGCCCTCGCCCACGCCGAGGACCTCGCCGACTTCGTCGCCGCTTCGCCCTCGAGCTACCACGCCGCCGCCGAGGTCGCCCGCCGCCTGGAAGAGGTCGGGTTCACACGGCTCCGCGAGGAGGAGGCGTGGCCCGCGCAGGCCGGCGGACGGTATGTGGTGGTGCGCGACGGTGCCACGATCGCCTGGACGGTGCCGGCGGATGCCGCGGCGACGACCCCGGTACAGGTCTTCGGCGCGCACACCGACTCCCCCGGCTTCAAGCTCAAGCCGCAACCCACCACCGGATCCCGCGGCTGGCTGCAGGCCGCCGTCGAGGTGTACGGCGGACCGCTGCTGAATTCGTGGCTCGATCGCGAGCTGCGCCTCGCCGGACGACTCGCTCTCGCCGACGGCCGCGTCGTGCTGGCGGACACCGGGCCTCTCCTGCGTCTGCCGCAGCTGGCGATCCATCTCGATCGAGGCGCCAACAACGGTCTCGCCCTCGACAAGCAGACCGAGACGCAGCCGGTGTGGGGTCTCGGGGATCCGACAGAGGCCGACATCCTCGCCGAGCTCGCCGCATCCGCCGACGTCGCGGCGCCCGACATCCGCGGCTACGACGTGGTCGTCGCCGATACCGCACGGGGTGCGGTGTTCGGCAAGGACGACGCGTTCTTCGCCTCCGGTCGCCTCGACGACCTCGCCTCGGTGCATGCCGGCGTGGTCGCGCTCTCTGCGCACGAGCCGAAGCCCGGAGCGCCGATCGCCGTGCTCGCCGCCTTCGACCATGAGGAGCTCGGCTCCGAGTCGCGGTCCGGCGCCGCCGGACCGTTCCTGGAGGACGTGCTCGAGCGCCTGTACGCCGGGCTCGGCGCCGACGCCTCCGAACGCCGCCAGGCCTACGCATCGTCGTGGTGCCTGTCGAGCGACGTCGGTCATTCGGTGCACCCCAACTACGCCGCGAAGCACGACCCCGTGGTGCAGCCGGTACTGGGCTCCGGGCCGATCCTGAAGATCAACGCCAACCAGCGCTACGCGACGGATGCCATCGGCACGGCCTCCTGGCTGGCCTGGTGCGAGCGCGCCGGGGTGCAGACGCAGGAGTTCGTGTCGAACAACAGTGTGCCGTGCGGCTCGACGATCGGCCCGATCACCGCGACCCGGCTCGGCATCCGCACGGTGGACGTGGGCATCCCCATCCTCTCGATGCACTCCGCCCGCGAGCTCGCCGGGGTCTCCGACCTGCACGACCTCGCCCGCACCGCGCAATCCTTCTTCGCCGGCTGACACCCGCGAAGGCCCTGTGCCCCACGAAGTCCGCCCCGTGGGGCCCTGGCAGTGCCAGGATGTCAGCATGACGGACATCAAGCCGGCTCTCATCGAGCGTGCGGGCATCGAGATCATCCCCGAGTCCGAACGCACCGCGAAGCCCCGCGACCTGTTCTGGCCGTGGTTCGCGGCGAACGTGTCGGTGTTCGGGATGTCGTACGGGTCGTTCGTGCTCGGCTTCGGGATCTCGTTCTGGCAGGCGACCGTGGTGTCGGTCATCGGCATCGTGGTGTCGTTCCTGCTCTGCGGGCTCATCGCGATCGCCGGCAAGCGCGGCTCGGCCCCGACCATGGTGCTCTCGCGGGCGGCCTTCGGCGTGCAGGGTCAGAAGGTACCGGGCATCGTCTCGTGGCTGACCTCGATCGGGTGGGAGACATTCCTCGCGATCATGGCCGTGCTCGCCACCGCCACGGTGATCACGCAGCTCGGAGGTGACGGCGACAGCATCGCCCTCAAGATCATCGCGACCGTGATCGTCGCGGCCCTGATCGTCACGGCGTCCGTTCTCGGCTATCACACCATCATGAAGCTGCAGTCGGTCCTCACATGGCTCACCGGTGTGGTGACCGTGCTCTACATCATCCTCGCGGCACCGGCGATCGACTTCGCTGCCGTGCTGGCGCGCCCGGACGGCGGCATCGGCCAGGTGATCGGTGCGCTCGTCATGGTGATGACGGGCTTCGGACTCGGCTGGATCAACATCGCCGCCGACTGGTCCCGCTACCAGAAGCGCACGGCATCCGATGGGGCGATCGTGGGCTGGAACACCATCGGCGGATCCATTGCTCCGGTGATCCTGGTGGTGTTCGGCCTGCTGCTCGGCGGCTCCGACGAAGACCTCATGAACGCGATCGCCGCGGATCCGATCGGCGCCCTCGCGTCGATCCTGCCGGTCTGGGTGCTCGTGCCGTTCCTGCTCACCGCGGTGCTCGCGCTCGTCTCGGGCGCGGTGCTGGGCATCTACTCCTCCGGGCTGACGCTGCTCAGCCTCGGGATCCGCATCCCGCGCCCCTCGGCGGCCGCGATCGACGGGGTGATCCTCACGATCGGCACGATCTTCGTGGTGTTCTTCGCGACCGACTTCCTCGGACCGTTCCAGAGCTTCCTGATCACGCTCGGCGTGCCGCTGGCCTCGTGGGCCGGCATCCTGATCGCCGACATCCTGCGCCGACGGAAGGACTACGACGAAGACGCGCTGTTCGACGGCCGTAGTCGCTACGGCGCCTGGGACTGGACCTCGATCGGCACCATGATCGTGACGAGCGTGATCGGCTGGGGACTGGTCGTGAACAACTTCGCCGAGGATGCCGCGTGGAACAACTGGCAGGGATACCTGCTGTTCCTCATCGGCGGACGGGACGGCGAGTGGGCGTACGCGAACCTCGGGGTGTTCTTCGCCCTGGTGCTCTCGTTCCTCGTGACGTACTTCGCGCGGGCGGGGAAGATCCGCCGGCAGGAGGCCGGGTGAACACGTCGCCAGGCTCGGACACGGCCGTGCCGACGGGCTCGGAGACCCGGAGACCCTGGCTCGTCGTGATCGATCCTCAGGCGATCTTCGCCGCTCCCGACTCCGCATGGGGCTCGCCCTTCTTCGCCGAAGCGATGCCGCGCATCCGCGCGCTCGCCGATGCCTTCGGCGAGCGCGTCCTGGTGACCCGGTGGGTGCCGACCGCCGATCGCTCCACGTCCTGGGGCGCCTATTTCGCCGCCTGGCCGTTCGCCGATCAGCCGCCGAGCGATCCGCTCTTCGCTCTCGTCCCCGCCGCGACCGGCCTCTCGGCGCATCCGACCGTCGACCTGCCGACCTTCGGCAAGTGGGGTCCGCAGATCGAGGCCGTCGTCGGACAGGGGGCGCACGTCGTGCTCGCCGGGGTGTCGACCGACTGCTGCGTGATCTCGACGGCCCTGGCCGCCGCCGATGCCGGCGCGCACGTGACGATCGCCGCCGATGCCTGCGCGGGTTCGACAGCCGAGAACCATGTGGCGGCGGTGCAGGTGATGGGGCTCTATCCCCCGCAGATCACGATCAGCAACACGGCCACGATCCTCGCGGATGCGATCGCCACGGACCGCTGAGTCCCCCGGTGCGGTGCGCGCGGCCCGTCCCACGGCTGCTTCCTGCCCGCCGACACGCCAGATGTCGGACCGATCGCCCTCCGTCGTCCGACATCTGGCGTGTCGGCCGACGAGTGAAGCGCGCCGACCCAGCCACCACAGGCCGCACCGCGGGCCGCACCACGGCCGCGCCACAGGCCGCACCACACGCCGTACGCTCAGGCCGCGGCCCGCACCGCCGCTGCGATGTCCGCCGGAGAGCCGTGCCAGGGCGCGCCATGACCCGGCAGCACCCACCCGGCCGATACCGCGGCAAGACGGTCGAGTGAGGCGCGCGCCTCCTCCGGCTCATCGGTGAACGGCGCGGGCTGCGCACCCGTGCGGCCCGTGAGCACGTGCCGTGTGGTCAGCGCGTCTCCCACGAACACGGCGTCCGCCACCGGAACATGCACCGCGATGCTCCCGGGCGAGTGCCCCGGCATCCCGATCACGACCGGGGCACCCGGCAGGTCGAGCACCTCGCCGTCCGCCACCTCGATCACCTCGGAGACGTGTGGCGTGCGCAGGGCGTTCTTGCGGAGACCATAGGCGAAGAACCCCAGCGTCGGGCCGAACTTCGCCGGCCCCATCGCGGTCTTGGGCTTCTCCCCCGTGCGCACCCGGTGGCTGTCGGCGGCGTGGATGAACACCGGCACCCCGGCCTCCGTCCGCAGCCGCTCCGCGAAGCCGATGTGATCGCTGTCGCCATGCGTCAGGACCAGGCCCCGGATGTCGGACAGGGGGCGGCCGATCCCCTCGAGCTCGCGCTGCAGATCGTGCCAGTGACCGGGGAGCCCGGCATCGACCAGCGTGATCCCCTCGGGTAGATCGATCAGGTAGGAGGCGACGATGTCGTTGCCGATGCGGTGCAGGTGCGGTGCGAGCTTCATGGCGGATCCTCTCGGAATGATTGCGATGGCTACGTTACGTAGCTATCATGGCTATTGTCAATAGCCATCGAGGAGGGCTCCATGCCGACACCCGAACGCACATCCGTCGAGCAGATCGTCACGGCAGGGCGGGAGATCCTCGAGATCGCCGGACCCGCCGGCCTCACGATGCAAGCGGTGGCGGGACGCGTCGGGGTCCGCGCACCCTCGCTCTACAAGCGGGTCCGCGATCGCGACGCCCTGCACACCGCGGTGGCTGCCGCGTCGATCGACGCGCTCACCGCCCGACTCGACGCCGCGGGCGACGACATCGGCGCGCTCGCACACGCCTACCGCGCGTTCGCGCACCAGCATCCCGAAGGCTTCCGGATCATGTTCACGATCGCCGCCCCCCACGACGCGCTGGAGCGATCGGCCGCACCGCTCATCCGCGCCGCATCCGCCCTCGTCGGCCAAGAGGACGCGCTCGACGCCGCCCGCCTGTTCACGGCATGGGCGACCGGCTTCCTGCAGATGGAGCTCTCCGGCGCCTTCCGACTCGGCGGCGACGTCGACGGCGCCTTCGAATACGGCCTGGCCCGACTCACCGCCGGGTTGGCCGGCTGACGCCGGAGTGCGGGCCGCACCGACGCGTCACCACGCGGTCCAGGCTGCCCACAGCGCGGCGTACGGGCCGGGGGCAGCGACCAGCTCGGCATGCGTGCCGGACTGCACCACGCGTCCGTCGTGCATCACGAGGATCCGATCCGCGCTCACCGCCTGACTCAGCCGATGCGCGATGACGATGCCCGTCCTGCCCCCGATCGCGGCGAGCGCTGCCCCGTCGAGCATCTCCGCATCAGCGGATCCCGCCTCGGCCGTGGCCTCGTCGAGGATCACGACGGAGGCGTCGGTCAGCGCGACCCGCACGAGCGCGAGGTGCTGCGACTGCCCGGGAGTGAGCGGATGGCCTGCTTCGCCGATCGCGGTGTCGAGGCCCTCCGGCAGCGCCAGGATCCAGTCGGCTCCGAGTCGCGCGATCACCGTGCGCATCCGCTCCTCGTCGGCATCGGTGAACAGGGCGAGGTCGTCGCGCACCGAACCCGCGAACACGTGCGGCTCCTGGCTGAGCATCACCACGGCCTCGCGCAGATCGTGCGGGTGCCAGTCCTCGATCGCCGCCTCGTCGTGCCGCACCGCGCCGGTGCCGATCGGCAGCGCGCCCGCCAGCACTCGCGCAAGCGTCGTCTTGCCCGCTCCGCTCGCGCCCACGACCGCGATGACCTCACCGGGCATCGCGGTCAGCGAGACGGTATCGAGGTCGCGCTGCCCCTGCCCCTCCCGGTGCCCGAATCCGAGCCGGTCGACCTCGATCGCGCCTCGTCTCGGCGGGGCGACGACATCCCGCGGCCGAGGCGACGGGAGCTGGATCACCCCGAACAGACGCGCCAGGCTCGCCCCCGCATCCTGCAGCTCGTCGATGCGGTACAGCAGGGCTCCCATCGGGCCGAACAGCGCGAGGAAGTACAGCGCGGCCGCGGTCGCGGCGCCGAGCTCGACCTCTCCACCCGTGACCAGCAGGTAGCCGACCACGAGCACGGCCGACAGCCCGACGAGCTCGGCGAGGTTCAGGAACACGTTGAAGTCGTTGCGCACGCTCGTCGCCTGCACCTCGAGATCGATCCCCTGA
>NZ_PCOY01000026.1 GCF_002979475.1 Microbacterium sp. MYb62
TGCGCGCGGAGGGCATCGACCCGTCGATAGAGCCCGACGCCGCGTGGCGCCTCACCCACGCCGAGGTCCGTCGGCATGACGACCTCGCCCTGGCGCGGGGAGAAGCCCTGATCGACGATGAAGTGGCCTGCGTACGCGAGGTGCTGGCCTCGCTCGGCGGGTTCGGGGCGCTGCAGCCGCTGCTGGACGATCCGGAGATCGAGGAGATCTGGGTGAACGGCACCGGCCAGGTGCACGTCGCACGGGAGGGCACGGCGGAGCGGATGACGCTTCGCCTCGACGACGCGGCGGTGCGTGACCTCGTCGAACGGATGCTGCAGTCCACCGGACGTCGCGTCGACATCAGCCAGCCCTTCGTCGATGCGTCGCTGCCCGACGGGTCCCGCCTGCACGTGGCGATCGCCGATGTCGTGCGAGGCGGGTGGGCGGTGAACATCCGGAAGTTCCTCCCGAAATACCGATCGCTCGATGCGCTGGCAGGCCGGGGCATGATGCCGGCCACGATCGCCGAGATGCTTCGCGCGGCGATGAACGACGGCCGCAGCGTGATCGTGTCGGGGGCGACGCACGCCGGGAAGACCACCCTGCTCGCCGCGCTGCTCGCTTCGTGCACCGATACCCAGCGCATCGTGACGGTGGAGGAGACCTTCGAGCTGGCGGTGGACGGCCCCGACCTGGTGGCGCTGCAGGGGCGACAGGCGAGCCTGGAGGGCACGGGGGAGATCACGCTGCGCCGACTGGTGAAAGAGGCGTTGCGCATGCGACCGGATCGTCTGGTCGTCGGCGAGGTGCGCGACGCGGAGGCACTCGATCTGGTGCTCGCACTCAACACCGGAGTGCCCGGCGCCTGCACGGTGCACGCGAACTCGGCGACCGAAGCCGTCGAGAAGCTGAGCATCCTGCCGCTTCTCGCCGGACGCAACATCGATCGCGCGTTCATCGCTCCTGCGCTCGCCGCGTCGATCGACCTGGTCGTGCACTGCATCCGCGATCGCACGGGGAGGCGTCATGTACAGGAGATCATCTCCCCGACCGGCCACGTCGAAGACGGCCGCATAGGGCTGAGGACGGTCTACCGTGCGACCGAGCGCCTGGGGGAATCCGCGGACATCGGCCGACGCGATCTGCGGCCCGTCGAGGCCGCGTCATGACGGTCCTCGTCGGGGCGGCCCTCGCGGCGGGCGTGCTCCTCTGCCTCTCGCCCTGGATGTGGCCACCGCGTGCGGACTCCGCACCGGCCCCGAGACAGGGACGGCTGATCCGATTGATCGAGGAGGCGGGCCTCGACGGGGTCTCGCAGCGCACGCTCGTGAGCGTGATCTTCGCCGCCGCCCTGGTCACCGCATCCGTGGTCTGGCTCGTGACGGGGCTCGCCGTGCTCGCGCTGCTGGCGGGGCTGGCGGGGGCGGCTGCTCCGATCCTGTTCCTGCGCGGTCGTCGGCAGCGGTTGCGGCGGCTGCGGCGTCAGCTCTGGCCCGATGTCTGCGACCTCCTGATCGCCTCGATACGTGTCGGCCTGTCGCTCCCCGACGCTGTGGCGAGTCTGGCCGAATCCGCACCGAAGATGCTGAGGCCGGCGTTCGCGGTGTTCGCGAGAGACCTGCGTGCCAGCGGCAGGTTCGACACGAGCCTCGATCGGCTCAAGTCCACGCTGGCCGATCCCATCGGGGACCGGATCGCGGAGACGCTGCGCATGGCGCGTCAGGTCGGCGGTACCGAGCTCATCAGCGTGCTTCGCGCGCTCTCGAGTTCGGTGCGGGCCGATGCCGCGCTGCGGGGGGAGGTCGAGGCTCGACAGTCGTGGATCCGTGGAGCTGCGGTTCTCGGAGCCATCGCCCCGTGGGTCATCCTCGGTCTCCTCGTCCTGCGTCCTGAAGGTGCCGCGGCGTACGGAACTCCTGAAGGGGTGCTCGTGATCTGCGTGGGCGCCGCCGTGTCGATCATCGCCTTCCAGATCATGGTCCGCATCGGACGACTTCCCGAACCGCGGCGGTGGTTCGGATGAACGTCCTCTCCGCTCTCGCGAACGCCGTGCTGATCGGCGGCGGATTCGCCGTCGGCGCGATGAGCATCCTCTCGGCGCTTCCCCGCTGGCGGGCCGCCTCCCTCGCCGCGCGCATCGGCCCTTATGTGCGTGATGTGGTGCCCGATGCGAACATGCCTCGCGGCGTCCTTCCGACAGCAGGGATCCTCCCCATGAGCGGGCGCTCGCCGTGGGATCGTCTCCGGAACGGGTTCGAGCGGATGCTGGGTGGCGGAGACGCGCTCCGGCAGCGTCTGGCGCAGGCCGGGGTGCGGACCGATCCTTCCTCCTTCCGCGGTCGGCAGCTGGGATGGGGGCTGTCCGGCATCGGAGCAGGGGCTGTCCTTCTGACCGTGCTCGCGCTGGCGGGACGCTGGTCGGTGCCGACGAGCCTGATCCCGATCCTCTGCGGCGCGGCCGCCGCCGCGGCCTACGACGTGCAGCTCTCCGCACGCGCGAAGGCGCGAAGGGTGCGTCTCACCGACGAGCTTCCGACGACCCTGGAGTTCCTGGCGCTCTGCCTCTCCGCAGGAGAAGGGTTCCTCGACTCCCTCCGCCGTGTGGCCGACGTCGGCTCCGGCGAGCTCACCGCCGAACTCCGTGAAGTGGTGCTCGCGGTCGGCACCGGTTCTCCGCTCGTCGACGCGCTGGGGGAGATGTCCCGACGCCTCCAGCTGCCGGGGCTGTCGCGGGCCGTCGACCAGATCATCGCCGCACTCGAGCACGGGGCGCCGCTCGCCGCGGTGCTGCACGCGCAGGCGGGGGATGCACGAGAAGAGGCGAAGCGCGTGCTCATCGAGCAGGCGGGGAGAAAGGAGATCCTGATGCTCCTGCCCCTCGTCTTCCTCATCCTGCCGCTCTCGGTGCTCTTCGCCGTGTACCCCGGACTCTTCATCCTCCGGCTCGGGATCGGCTGACCCGCCGCCGAGCCGACCGCCTACGAAAGGAAGAACATGACCCCACGAACTCCCCGCCAACGCCGGTATCCCTGGCAGGGCATCGCCTCCCGTTCCCGTGCATTCGCCGGCGACGAGACCGGTGACGTCCCCGGATGGGTGCTCGTCACACTGATGACAGGAGCTGCACCCTGGTGTCGCTCAGGGCGCGACTGGCGGGAATGTCCAGGATCCGTCGAGGATATCCTTCCGTGGCCGGTACATGCGCACGGCGTAGTTCCAGCCGTCCATGATCGGGATCGTGTTGGGCAGATCCCCGTCACCGAATCTGATCGTCGTGGATCCGTCGTCGTTCTTCACGGCAGTGACGCTGTTGATGCTGTAGACGCCCTTGTCGTTCTTCTCGAAGAACCCCGCCTTGTTGTACACGGAGATCGACCAGAAGGCGTCGACGGGGACGTCGTGCACGGTGAGCTCGTAGTTGCCGACGGGCAGGCGTGGCTCGATGGTGGCGTAGCTGGCTTCCTCGTCAGGGAGCCCGCCCCACCCGTTCGCTGTTCCGATGAGGTGCAGCACGGGGTTTACCTCGGTGCGCTTCCCGAACCCGTGCACGAACCTCCCCAGGTGGCGCGACAGCGTCAGCAGTGCCTCGCGCACCTCATCGAAGGAGGCGGTGTCGTAGTCGGGCATCTTGAACTCGGCCGTGGACCCGGTCTCGATCTTCAACCCGTCCTGGAGCGCGTTCACCGCTTCGATGTCGGCGGGATCCGCGGGGTCGACCAGGATGCGGGAAGCGACGAGCACCCAGGGCGTATCGAACTCGTCCACCGTCAGCTCGTAGGTCCCGCCGGAGTGAAAGACCCTGTTGATGTAGTGGTCCTCGTTCACGACCATCACCGACATGTACCGCTCGCCGGCATCTGGCAGAGTCAGTGTCGCGCCACCGCTGATGTCGACGATCGCCAGGCTGTAGAGCGTGTCCCTGTTCTGGCGGATCACCCGTTGATCATCGATCGAACCTGGCTCACGATCGTGATGCCACCGGTTCGATCCGCCCGCTTTCTCCGCCAGGCCTTTGAACATGCGGTCTGTCTCTGCCCGGGGGAAGCTCTCCACGGTCACAGGGATTGCGTTGGTCATGAGATCTCCGTTCCACGCCCAGGGTGCTCCTATTTCGGCAAGAACGGAGGCGAGCCTCACACCGATGGGGTGAGGCCCCGGAGGGTGGGAACAGGACTCAATCACACTCATGACGGCCGGGCTCGTGGTGCTCATCTGGGCTGTCGCCGGCCCTGCGTTGACCTCGCTGTTCGAGCAGGCGATCCAACGGGTGTCGGGACTCTGAGATGAGGGAGCGGCACCGGCTCACCGACGACCGCGGATCCAGCCCGGTCGAGTTCCTCCTGGTGGGAACGCTGCTGACGGCCCTCACCCTCGCCGTGCTCCAACTCGCGTTCGCCGTGTACGTGCGCAACGTGGTCCACGACGCCGCTGTCGAGGGTGCCTATCGCGCAGCCCTGGCCGATACGACATTGGAGGAAGGCATCGAACGCACCCGGGACGTCATCGCTCGCGCGGTCGGCGGGGCCTATGCGGAAGACATCAGCGCCGGCGTCTCCGGGACTCCGCCGGACGAGACGGTCGAGGTCCGCGTCCGCACCACGTTTCCGCTGCTCGGACTGATCGGCGTCCCCTTCGCGATGGAGGTGGAGGCTCATGCGCCCGCAGAGACCTTCGGGGATCGATGACGACGGCTCGGCGGCGCTGGAGTTCATCGCCGTCGGTGTCATCCTCCTGGTGCCGCTCATCTATCTGGTGATCACGCTCGGGGCCATCCAGGAGCAGGCGCTGGGGGCGGAGGCCGCGGCGCGTCACATCGCACGTGTGATCGCGCGCGCACCCGACGCCGAGGTCGCCGCGGACCGGAGCGACGCCGTGCTCGCGGGGATCGTGGACGAGTACGGCCTGGATCCGGATGCGGTCGACCTGTCTCTCGCCTGCACCCCGCCTGCGGTCGAGTGTCCGTCGGCCGGGGCCACGATCATCGTCACCGTCGCCACGCGGGTGCGGCTTCCGCTGGTGCCCGACCTGTTCGGTCTCGACCGATCGACGGCGATTCCGATCCAGGCCGAGGCGGTCCAGAAGGTCTCGCGATCATGGGGCGCCGAATGACGGGGAGGGGTCAGCCGGTGGGGAGGAGCGAGGTCGCCGACGTGCGCGGGGACGGTCGCGGGTTCGAGGACGAGACGGGGAGCGTGCTGCTTTTGACCCTGGGATACGTTCTGCTCGCTCTCGCGGTGATCTTCGTGTGCGTGTGCGCGACGGACCTCTACATCTCGCAGAAGCGGCTCGACGCGCTCGCCGACGCCGCCGCGCTCGCCGGAGCGGACGGGTTCACGTTGACGGTGAGCGACGGCGACGTCCGTGCCGAGCTCACGGATGCCGGTGTCGAGGAGCAGGCAGCCGCCCTGGTGGATGCGCTGCCGGGGGAAGTCTCGATGGTCGCCGCCGGAGCACCGGACGGCGTCTCGGCGCGCGTCACAGTCGCTGCGGAGTGGCATCCGCCGCTGGTGTCCGTGTTCGTCCCAGACGGCATTCCCCTGGAGTCGACGGCGACGAGTCGCACGGCGTTGCGGTGACGCGGTCTCGGGTCAGCGGGAGTCGCGCAGCTGCACGAGAAGCCCATCGAGCCGAGGGACGAGCTGTGGCGGCACCGCCGTCGGCAGCGCGTCGACCGGCCACCAGCGCACGTCCTCCGATTCCTCGCTCACGAGGAGCGCGGAATCGCGGTCGACCACGACGGCGATCCCGATGTCGAGGTGCGAGGCACAGGCGCCGAAGCGGGACGACAGACCGTGATGGTCGAGGTCGTAGGCGGGTGATGCGAGCGGCGGCCGCACCACGATGCCCGTCTCCTCGCGCAGTTCCCGCAGCGCTCCGCTCACGACGGAGTCGTCGCCCTCCTCGACGTGGCCTCCCGGCTGCACCCAGAACTGCCCTTTGCGATGGAAGACGAGCAACGTGTGCTCGAGCGAGTCATCGAACACCACGCACGATGCGGTGAGATGATCCGGTCCGGACTCGCGATGCACCGGACCTCCGTCTTCTCCGAAGAAGGAGGCGAAGTCCGATTGCGCGTCTCGGTCCCGCTCGGAGCGAGGCACGAAGGTCGAGATCAGGCGGTGGGCATCGACCTCCAGTATCGACGTCACTCCGGTTCTCCCTCTCTCTCGGACGAGTCGTCGTCGGAGGCCGGCCGCTCCCGCGGGACGAATCGCGGGATCCAGCGCAGGAACCCGGCGGCGCCGACCAGGCCGATCACGCCCATGGCGGCTGCGGCGAACGGCAGTGCGGCGACGGCGGTGATCGCCGACACGAGCAGCGGGGCGATCGCACCGCCGGCGTCCGTCAGCGTCCGCCACGATCCGAGGAAGGCCGCAGGCTCCCGCTTCGGGGCGACATCCGCGCCGAGCGTCAGCAGGATGCCGCTGGACAGGCCGTTCCCGACCCCGAGCACCGCAGCGAACATGCCGAACCACAGCACCGCCGCATCCAGATCGTGTGTGAACGACAGGGCGAGGAACCCCGCGCCCATGAGCACCATCGCGGGCATCGCCGCCCACAGCCGGCCGAAGCGATCCATGACCTGGCCGCTCGCATAGAACAGGGCGAAGTCGATCGCGCCGGAGACGCCGACCACCAGTGCGATGGTCGAGGCGTCCAATCCCAGGGAGAGTCCCCACAGCGGGAGCACGACCTGCCGTGCGGAGCGGACGGCGGAGAGCGAGGCGGCAGCCAGTCCGAGGCGTCCGAGCACCCCGCGCTGGTGCCACATGGTCTGGAAGATCCCCGCCCGCTCGATCGTCGGGATCGATCCGCTCACGGCTTCGCCCGAATCCTCCATGTAGCGCTCGTGGGTGGCTGATCGCACCGGTGGGATCGTCTTCTCGGGATCGGGGCCGAAGAGCACGAGCAGCACCATCACGACCAGGCAGCCGAGGAAGAACCAGATCGCCGCGCTCTCGCTGCCGAAGAGCTGCAGGAGCCCCGCGGCGACGAAGGGGCCGATGAAGATGCCGAGACGGAAGCTGCCGCCAAGCAGCGAGAGGGAGCGTGCACGGAAGGCCACAGGCACGCGCGTGGTCATGAACGCGTGCCGGGCGAGGCCGAAGGCCGCGGCACAGATCCCGAGCAGGAAGACCGATGCCGCCAGCACGCCGAGGGTCGGTGCGAACACCATCCCGACGCCGGCGATGATCGCGATCACGCCGGCGATCACCATCGTGTACCGCTCGCCGATCCTGCCCACCGCCCATCCGGCAGGAAGATTGCCGCACAGCTGGCCGATGACGAGGGCGGAGGCCACGAGGGCGGCGAACGCCACGTCGGCTCCCATGGAGGCGGCGATCACCGGGATGAGCGGGATCACGGCGCCTTCGCCGAGTGCGAAGAGGATCGTCGGCAGGTACACCATGGGTCCGAACTGGCGAAGGACCGTCGATGCACTGCTCACGGCTTCACGCTACTCCCGTTGCTCGGAGGTCCCGGACGAGGGGGTCCCCGTGCGGGCAGGCGGCACGTTAGGCTGAGGTGTCATGCTCGAACTAGATCTCTCCGCCGAAATCCAGGCGCTCAGGCACACCTTCGGCGACATCAGCGAGGTCGTCGATGTCTCCCGTCTCCGCGACGACATCGCGCGTCTCAGCGAGGAGGCCGGCGCCCCCGACCTCTGGGACGACACCGAGAACGCGCAGAAGGTGACCAGCGCACTCAGCCACCGTCAGTCCGAGCTCGCCCGGATCACCGGCATCGCGCAGCGTCTCGACGATCTCGAGGTGCTCATCGGCCTCGCCAATGAGATGGGCGATGAAGATTCCGCTCAGGAGGCGCGCGCCGAGCTCGCCGCCCTCACCGACCTGATCAACCAGCTCGAGGTGCAGACGCTCCTCGACGGCGAGTACGACGAGCGGGCGGCCATCATCACGATCCGCTCCGGGGCGGGTGGCGACGACGCCACGGACTTCGCCGAGATGCTGATGCGCATGTACCTGCGCTGGGCGGAGCGGCACAAGTATCCCGTCAAGGTCATGGACACCTCTTACGCCGAGGGCGCGGGCATCAAGTCCGCGACCTTCGAGATCGACGCCCCCTACGCGTTCGGCACCATCTCGGTCGAGGCCGGCACGCACCGCCTCGCCCGCATCAGTCCGTTCGGCTCGGCCGACAAGCGCCAGACATCGTTCGCCGCGGTCGAGGTCATCCCGCTGATGGAAGAGGCGACGGAGGTCGACATCCCGGAGAACGACATCCGCGTCGACGTCTTCCGTTCCTCGGGCCCCGGTGGACAGTCGGTCAACACGACCGACTCCGCCGTGCGCCTGACGCACCTCCCGACCGGCATCGTCGTCTCGATGCAGAACGAGAAGTCGCAGATCCAGAACCGCGCTGCCGCGATGCGCGTGCTGCAGACCCGACTCCTGCTGCTGCAGAAGGAGCAGGAGGCGGCGAAGAAGAAGGAGCTCGCGGGTAACATCACCGCGAGCTGGGGCGATCAGATGCGCTCGTACTTCCTCTACGGTCAGCAGCTGGTGAAGGATCTCCGCACCGGCCAGGAGTCGGGCAACCCGGCTGCGGTCTTCGACGGCGATCTCGACGACTTCATCTCGGCGGGCATCCGCTGGCGCAAGCGCAAGATCGAGGACTGAGTCCACGAAGAAGGCCCCCGGGATCGTTCCGGGGGCCTTCTTCGTCGGACGCCTGTCAGTAGTTCGCCCCCTGAAGGGTGCCGGTCACGTCCTCGTAGCTGAAGACGATGCAGTAGACAGTGCGGTCGTCCGCGCGGCTCCAGGAGCCCCTGGTCGGCTGGTACGTGTAGAGGTCGAGCATGGATTCCTCATAGGGGATGCCGACGAACGTCTCGAAGTGTGCGACGCAGCCTTGCCACGCCGTCTCCGCGAGGGCGTCATCACCGGGGAACTCGCCATCCTCGACATCGAAGATGAGAGAGATCTCATCCGTGTGCGGCTGCTCGCAGGGAACCACCGGCAGGTCGAAGATCTGATCCTCGTCCCCGTACTCGACCAGCGGGAGGCAGTCGCCGACCTCGAGCTCACCGAAGGGCACCATCTCGGCGCCCTCGATCGCAGAGGGATCCTCGTTCGCCTCGGGGGAGGGCTCCTCATCCGTCGGTGGCTGTTCGCTCGGGACGGCGATCGACCAGCCGTCACCTTCCGCGGACGAGGTCGTGGCCAGCGTGATGAACGAGACGGCGAGAGCGAGGATCGCGCCGACCACCGCGACGGCCAGGCCGACGATCCCCGGCCACTTCCGTCCCCGCAGGAACAGCGACACGAGCGAGGTCACGAAACCGACGGCGAGGAGAGCCCAGCCGACGATCGAGATCGCCGGAATGCACGCACACACCACACCGACGACCACCACGGCCAGACCGATGATGCCGACCACCGGCATACCGGAATGGGGCGGCTGCGCGGGAGGGGAGGGCCAGGGGGCTCCACCGGCGACGCCGGACTGCGGGTATCCCGCGCCGGCCGGGTATCCCGTGCCTCCCGGATATCCGCCGACCGGATTCGCTGCTGCTGTGCCCGCATGTGCGTACTCCGCCTGGGAGGGCATCATGTACGGCGGGGCGAAGGGAGCGGCCTCGGGTGCGGGGGATGCGAACGGTGCAGGATCGGGGTCGGCCGCCACCGGAGATGCCGCCTGGTCCTGTTCCGCCTCTGCCGGTTCGGTGGTGGCCGTCCCGGTCGGCTCGGCGGCTGCTGACTCGATCGGTTCGGCGGTGGCTGACGCCGTCGGAGTCGGAGGCGCCCCCGTGACGACGTGCTCCGTCCACTGCAGACCATCCCACCATCGTCGATTTCCCGAGCCGTCGTCGTACCAGCCGGCAGGTGTCGTCATCAGGATCCCCGTCTGTCTTCCTCGGTCGTCAGCGTGTCAGAGCGTGAAGCACGCGGAGAGGGCCTCGGTGTCGGTGAGCACCTCGCTGTAGCCGGATACCGCGTCGACGTCCGTGAGCTCGCCGTCGGCGATCTTGCGGAGCGTCGCGTTGTCGAGGTCGGACGCGACGAAGACGTCCGCGATGCACGAGACCTGGGCATCGGTGAAGCCCTCGGTGCCCGTCGAGAGGAGGATCGCCTTCAGGCCTTCGGCGACCTCGGGCGAGGTCGCTCGGACGCCCTCGTCGGGGGCATCGGTGCCATCGGTGCCATCGGTGTCGCTCGGCGCCGTCGCCTCGATCGAGGGGGAGGAGCTGGGCAGGTTCTCGATCTCGTCGCTCACGTTCTGAGCGATCGCGATGACGAGGAAGATCGACACGATGATGCCGATGATCGTGCCGACGACGGCCAGGATGAGTCCGGTGATGCCCGGCCACTTCTTGCCCTTGAGGAAGAGCGAGATCAGGGAGACGATGAACCCGGCGCCGAGAAGGATGAAGCCGACGATCCCGATCAGCGGGATGAACACCAGGATCGTTCCGAGCACGGACAGTCCGAGTCCGACCAGTCCCAGGACCGAGAGCTTTCGCGGAGCCTCCGGCTCGGGCTGCCCGTAGGCGGCCGTCGCCGGGTAGCCGGACGGTGACGACGCGTAGGCGCCGGGGTAGCTCGGCGTGGCACCCGGGTACCCCGGGGCCGGCTCGGCGGGAACCGCGGCAGGGTATGCGGGAGCCGTGGGTGGGGCATATGCGCCGAGGTCGTCGCCGAGAGGCGTCGTCGGCGCGGCCTCGTCGGTCGGGTCGATCGCGGATGCGTCGAGCGAGGGGTCCTGTGCGGCAGGCTCCTCCGCGGTCGGGAGGTCCTCCGCCGCCGGAGTCTCCGTCGCCGGAATCTCCGTCGCCGAGGGGATCTCCGTGGCGGCCGGAACCTCCGTGGCCGCCGGCGCGGCGGTCTCCGGAGCGAAGTGCTCCGTCCACTGCTGGCCGTCCCACCAGCGCTGACGACCGGATCCGTCGTCGTACCAGCCTGCAGGTGTCGTCATGAGTCCCCCTCGAAGATGTGAGCGGCTGCGGATGGCGCAACCGGCATCATCATGTATAGCAGTGGGCGGCGACGCGGTCGTGGCCCCTCAGAGGGGATGACCCGCACGCGTTCCTGAGACGGACGCGCCGCTCGGGGTGTCGCTCGCGGCCAGCAGGAAGGGCGCACTTAGGCTCGAAGGGCCATGATTCGGTTCGAGAACGTCACGAAACGCTACCGCGGGACGTCGAAGCCCGCCCTCTCCGGTGTCGACTTCGAAGTGCAGCGCGGGGAGTTCGTCTTTCTCGTCGGCGCCTCGGGCTCCGGCAAGTCCTCCTGTCTGCGCCTCATCCTGCGCGAAGACGTGCCGACGTCGGGGCGGGTCGCCGTCCTCGGGCGCGACCTGCGCTCGCTCGCCAATCGCAAGGTGCCGTACTTCCGGCGCCATATCGGTTCGGTGTTCCAGGACTTCCGTCTCCTGCCGTCGAAGACCGTCTACCAGAACGTGGCTTTCACGCTGCAGGTGACGGGATCTTCGCGCGGTTTCATCCAGCAGGCGGTGCCCGAGGCCCTGGCGCTCGTCGGACTCGACGGCAAGCAGAAGCGCATGCCGCACGAGCTCTCCGGTGGCGAGCAGCAGCGCGTCGCGATCGCCCGGGCGCTCGTGAACCGCCCTCAGGTGCTGCTCGCCGACGAGCCGACCGGAAACCTCGACCCCGCGACCTCCGTCGACATCATGCAGCTGCTCGCCCGCATCAACGCCGGCGGCACCACAGTGTTGATGGCCACGCATGAAGCGGGCTTCGTCGACCAGATGCAGCGTCGTGTGATCGAGCTCAGCGACGGTGAGATGGTGCGCGACGAGGTGCACGGCGGCTACGGTGACACGTCCAACATCCCGCGACTCGTGCCGGAGGAGGTGCGCGGCGCCGCGGCGGCCGCCGCCCTCACCGCCGTGCAGGAGGTGCAGCGTCAGACCGCCGACCTCTCGGTCGTCCGCGCCGCCCTCGCGGAGGAGCTCAGCACGCAGCGCAGGGCTGCCGCCGCTGTGGACCGCGACGGCGAGACGGTGGTTCCCCCGGCCCCGCGCACGGTCGAACCCCCGGAGCCGGCGCATTCCCCGCGGGGCGATGCCGCGGCGGATGTCGTCGAGCCTCCTTCCGCCGTCGAGCCTCCGGCCGCGAACCGGCCGCGAACCCACCCGATCGTCCTGCCGGCGGTGGATGTCGCCGAGCTCGGAGTCGCGGATCGCCTCGGGCTGTCCGACGAAGACGATCAGGAAGTGGGCCCGACCTCATGAGAATCGGTCTCATCCTGACCGAAGCCCTGGGTGGGCTCCGGCGCAACATCTCCATGGTGATCTCCGTCATCCTCGTCACGTTCGTGTCGTTGACCTTCGTGGGGGCGGCCATCCTGATGCAGGGGCAGATCGGCGTCATGCGCGGATACTGGGCGGAACGCGCCCAGGTCGCGGTGTACATGTGCTCCGCGGTCTCCGAATCGGACACGTGCGTCGACGGCGCGGCCAGCGAGGAGCAGGTCGCCGCGGTGCGGGCACAGCTGGAAGGGGATGCTCTGGCGCCCCTCATCAGCTCGATGACATTCGACACCAGGGAAGAGACCTACGCCAAGCTCGTCGATCAGCTCGGCGCGGATCAGGCGAGCGTGCTCACCCCTGACCAGGCGTTCGAGGTGTTCTTCGTCACGATGAAGGACCCCGGCCAGTCTCAGGTGCTCACCGAGGCGTTCAGTGGACAGGCAGGCGTGGAGCAGGTCAAGGATCAGCTGCAGTATCTGGAACCGCTGTTCTCGGCGTTGACCGTGGCGACGTACATCGCCGTCGGCATCGCCGTCCTCATGCTCATCGCGGCGACCTTGCTGATCGGCACGACCATCCGATTGTCGGCGTACGCGCGGCGCAAGGAGATCGGCATCATGCGTCTGGTCGGGGCCTCCAACCGGTTCATCCAGACACCGTTCGTCCTGGAGGGCGTGTTCGCCGCGTTCCTCGGCTCGGCTCTGGCCAGCGTCGCCGTCGTCGCCGGCGTGCACTTCGGTGTGAACGGCTACCTGCGAGGGAGGGTTCCGTTCATCACGACGTGGGTGACGATGCAGGATGCGGCGTTCGTGGTCCCCGTGCTGATCGGCATCGGCGTGATCCTCGCCGCGCTCTCCGCCGGCTTCGCGATCCGGCGCTGGCTCCGTACCTGATATCCTGAAAGGCTGCTCGGTCGGAACGATCGGTCGAGCTCATCACGGCAACAGGAGAGCATCATGCCCAGGGAACGCGGAGAGAAGGTCGTCGCGACCAATCGTCGCGCACGTCACGACTACACGATCGAGAAGTCGTACGAGGCGGGGATGGTGCTCACCGGCACCGAGGTCAAGTCGCTGCGACAGGGACGTGCCAACCTCAGCGACGGCTACGCGTTCGTCAAGGGCAACGAGGTCTTCCTCGACTCGGTGCACATCCCCGAGTACTCGCAGGGGCACTGGACGAACCATTCCGCCAAGCGCATCCGCAAGCTGCTGCTGCACCGGGCGGAGATCGAGAAGATCGCACATGCGGTCTCGGCGGGCGGATACACGCTGATCCCGCTGAAGCTCTATTTCTCGGACGGTCGCGCCAAGGTCGAGATCGCCCTCGCGAAGGGAAAGCGCGAGTACGACAAGCGCCAGACCCTGCGCGAGCGGCAGGACACCCGCGAGGCGGATCGTGCGATGCGCCTGCGCAATCGCGTGGGGGAGTAGCCCTCGGCCGTCACAGGCGCGGTGCGAAGCCGAAGACGCGGCCGAGGAACACCAGCTCGCGCTCGAGGGCATCGACGATCGTCTCGGCGCTGCGGAAACCGTGCCCCTCTGCGGGATACAGCACGTACTCGTGGTCGATGCCGCGCGCCGCGAGCGCATCGCGGATGGCCTCGGACTGCGACGGGGGCACGACCCGGTCCTCCCCGCCCTGCAGGAGCAGCACGGGGACATCGATGCGCTCGGTGTGCGTGAGCGGCGAACGCTCGATGTACAGGTGCTCGTCCTCGGGGAGCCGGCCGACCAGTCCGTCGACGTACGATGCCTCGAAATCGTGTGTCTCCGCGACCAGCATCCGCAGGTCGGCCACACCGTAGCGGCTGATGCCGGCGGCGAAGGCACCGCCGCGGACCAGTGCCGACAGCACGGTCCATCCGCCGGCCGAGCCGCCTCGGATCGCGATGCGGTCGGGATCGGCGAGACCGGCGTCCGCGAGACCGCGGGCGGCGGCGATCACGTCGTCGACGTCGACGATGCCCCACTCGCAGTCCAGGCGTTCGCGATACGCACGGCCGTAGCCGGTGGATCCTCCGTAGTTCACATCGAGCACGCCGATGCCGCGGCTCGTGTAGAAGGCGATCGCCGCCGAGGTCGCACCGGTGACGTGCGCCGTCGGACCGCCGTGCACCAGCACGACGTACGGCGGCAGTTCACCCTCCGGCGCCGCGGTCTCCGGGTTCGCCGGAGGATAGGCGAACGCATGCACATCGCCGTGCGGGCCGTCGACCTCGATCGGCAGCGACGCGGGCATCCACCGCTGGTCGACCGGCTCGCCGCCGCGCACCGCGACGACCTCTCCTGATTCGATGTCGACCGACCACAGACCGGCCGTCACGCGTGAGCCGTCGCCGGAGAGGAGCACCCGGGAGCCGTCGACCGCGTCGACGCTCACATGTCCGTCCGCGGCGACGTCGATCGGCGTCACTGCGAATCCGTCGGCATCGATCACGACGATCTCGTCGCGTCCGTTCGTGCGCGTCGCGACGATCCGACCGTCATCGAGCGGCTGGTACCAGCGGTTGCCGAGCACCCAGAGGCCGTAGCCGGTGTCGGAGTCGTCGGGAGCCAGGGCTCGGGAAGCACCGACGGGAGTGGTGCCGTCGAGGGTGATGCGCTGGAGCGCCCAGCGCCCGTCGGGGTCGTCGGCGAAGACGAGCTCCCCGTCGGTGATCCACTCCGGCTGCAGGGCCGCCCGCGAGGGAATCGTGTGCGCCCGCCCGCCATCCGCGTCCGCGACGTGCACCTGCGCGTCCTCCCACGGCATCCGTCCGCGCTCCCACGCGACCCAGGCGACCCGTGTCCCGTCGGGCGAGAGCGCGGGGTGGGCGAAGAAGCCCTCGCCCTGCGCGATGACGCGGACGGCGGAGGCGTCGTCGGCCGCAGACCCGTCGACCGGGATCTCCACGATCGCACGGGTGTGCGGGGTCGTCGAGAGGTCTTCCCGTACGGCCAGCAGGCGGCCGTTCTGCAGGCGAAGGCCTCCGTGTGAGGGACCGGGCGGGGTGAGGGCGACAGGCGCCGAGTCCGGAGCCAGGCGGCGGACGCGCTGGTCACCGGCGTCTACGAAGTACAGCGTGCCGCGGTCGTCGGTCGTCCATGCGCCTCCGCCGTACTCGTGCACCCGCGATCGGGCGTTCCACGGCGCGGGGAGAACCTCGGCGCCGGAGGAGCTGCGCACCGTCACGCGACCCTTCTCGGCCGGTACCGACTCGCCCCACCAGATCTCCGTGCCGACGAAGCGGGCGCCGTCGATGCGTGGTGAGGACGCCGCGACGGACGCGGCGGAGAAGGGGGAGGGCCAGGAACCGTAGGGGGACGACGACATGCTTCGAGCCTATGCGCCGATGACGCACGACGTCACACGCATGCGGGGCCCCGCGGCCCGATCACCCCGCGCCGTGTCGGTGAAGACGTGAGCGTAGCGGCCTGATCCGCCGCGCAAGCGACGAAGGCCCTCCCGGAAACCCGGGAGGGCCTTCGTCGTGCGTGTCGTCTCTCAGACCGCGCGGAGGACCGCCACGACCTTGCCGAGAACCACGGACTCGTCGCCGAGGATGGGTTCGAATGCGGAGTTGCGGGGGAGCAGCCAGGTGTGACCGTCGCGGCGGCGCAGCACCTTGACGGTGGCCTCGCCGTCGAGCATCGCTGCCACGATCTCGCCGTTCTCGGCGCTGCTCTGGGAACGGACGACGACCCAGTCGCCGTCGCAGATGGCGGCGTCGATCATCGACTCGCCGGAGACCTTGAGCATGAAGAGGTCGCCCTTGCCCACCAGCTGGCGGGGGAGAGGGAAGATCTCCTCGACTTGCTGGTCGGCGGTGATCGGCACGCCGGCGGCGATGCGTCCGACCAGGGGGACGAGGGCCGCGTCGCCGACGGGAGTGGCGACATCCGCCGGGTTCTCGGTGCTGGTGCCCGGCAGGTCGATCAGCACCTCCATGGCTCTGGTCTTGCCGGGGTCGCGTCGCAGGTAGCCGCTGAGTTCGAGCTGCCCGAGCTGGTGGGTGACGCTGGAGAGGGACTTGAGGCCGACGGCGTCGCCGATCTCACGCATGCTCGGCGGATACCCGTGGTGTGCGATCGAGTTCTGGATGACCTCGAGGATCGCCATCTGCTTCGGGCTGAGGCTCTTCCGGCGACGCGTGCGCGGTGCCTCCGACTCGGGGGCAGAGTTCTCGCTCATGGTGCTCCTTCAGTGCGTGATCCGACGTCCCTCTTCGAATGTCGGAGGCCCGTGGTGGGGTGTCCCTATCGAAACCGTATCCGAGAATCGGGCCGATCTGGAAGATCTGTTCGAGCGTGTCGGCAGAATTCCCGGTCTGGTTTCGAAGAATACTTGACAGATGTTCGAACTCGAAGATATCTTCGGTACGTAGCTTCGCATTCACGGCTCCCGGCCGAGACGGGAATGCGAACGCTACGCCAACTTCCCCGGCAGCTTCACCGCTCCGGGACAGGCTAAGGAGCACGACATGAGCAGCATCAGCTTCAGCACCGCAGCGGTCATCCCGGCACCGGCTCGCCCGGCGACGAGACTCCGGTTGACGGCGCGAGGCCGGGCTGTGCTGCTCGCGATCGCCTCGGTGCCGCTGGCGATCGGCATCGCTTTCGCCGCACTCAGCGGTGGCAATGCCATCGCCTCCGGTGCCGACGCGGCGGCGGTGAGCGTCGAGACGGTGACGGTCATGCCCGGTGACACGCTCTGGTCGATCGCGACCGGCGTGGCCCCCGAGGCCGACCCGCGCGACGTCATCGGCGAGATCAGCCGGATGAACCTGCTGCGCGGCGGCGAGCTCCAGATCGGCCAGGAACTCGCGATTCCCGCGCAGTACTCGAACTGAGCACGGGTCGGCAGGGAGGCAGCCACGACAGGCGAGCCGGGCACGGCAACTTTGCGTCATCCGCTCAGTGCGCGGCTTAGCATGGGAAGGGTGACCCTCTCCCTCAACGACCTCCCGCTACGTGACGATCTCCGCGGACTCACTCCCTACGGAGCACCGCAGGCGCCCCTCCCCATCGCGCTCAACGTCAACGAGAACACCCATCCGATCCCGGATGCGGTGGCGAGTGACATCCTCGATGACATCGCGGTGGCGATCCGCGACGTCAACCGATACCCCGACCGGGAGTTCACGACTCTCCGGGAGGGGTTCGCAGAGTACCTGGGTCACGGTCTCTCGCCGGAGCAGATCTGGGCGGGCAACGGCTCCAACGAGGTGCTTCAGCACATCATGCAGGCCTTCGCAGGGCCCGGGCGGACCGTCTTCGGGTTCTCGCCGACGTACTCGATGTACCCGTTGATCGCTCAGGGGACCGGAGCCCGGTGGATCGCCGGGACGAGACAGCCCGACTACACGATCACTCCGGAGGAGGCCGCGGAGCAGGTGCGCGACGCCGACCCCGACGTGATCATTCTGTGTTCGCCCAACAATCCGACGGGCACGCCGCTGGGTCTCGACGTCATCGAAGCCGTCTACGAGGCGTCGCGCGGCATCGTGATCGTCGACGAGGCCTATCAGGAGTTCGCGCCCCGGGATGCGGTCTCGGCGCTGACTCTGCTCGAGGGGCGTCCGCGGCTCGCCATCTCCCGCACGATGAGCAAGGCCTTCGCCTTCGCCGGAGCCCGGGTCGGCTATCTCGCGGCGGACCCGGCGTTCGTCGACGCGCTGCGGCTCGTCCGTCTGCCCTATCACCTGAGCACGCTCACGCAGGCCGCGGCGGTCGCGGCGCTGCGCAACGCCGACGTGATGCTCGGCATGGTCGAGGAGATCGTCGAGCAGCGTGATCGGATCACCGCGACGCTCGAGGCGCTGGGCTACACCCCCCACGAGTCGTGGTCGAACTTCGTGCTGTTCGGCGGGGTGACCGATCCTCGCGCGACCTGGCAGCAGCTGTACGACCGCGGGGTTCTGGTGCGCGACGTCGGCATCCCCGGACACCTCAGGGTGAGCGCGGGGACCGAGGCCGAGACCACCGCGTTCCTCGACGCCCTGGCCTCGATAGGATCGGCTTCATGAGCACCCCCGCACTGACCCCGCGCACCGCGAGCCGCGTGCGCAGCACGTCGGAGTCCACCGTCGAGCTCGAGCTGAACCTCGACGGCACCGGTGCGAGCCGCATCGACACCTCGGTGCCGTTCTTCGACCACATGCTCACCGCGTTCGCGAAGCACTCGTTGACCGACCTCACCGTGCGCGCGTCCGGTGACACGCACATCGACGCGCACCACACGGTCGAAGACGTCTCCATCGTCCTCGGCCAGGCGATCCTCGAGGCGCTCGGCGACAAGTCGGGCATCTCCCGCTACGGTGATGCCCTCGTGCCGCTCGACGAGGCGCTCGCTCAGGCCGTCGTCGACATCTCCGGCCGCCCCTATCTCGTGCACACGGGTGAGCCCGAGGGCTTCGAGCACCACCTCATCGGCGGGCACTTCACCGGTTCGCTGGTGCGTCACTCCTTCGAGGCCATCACCTTCAATGCCGCCCTCACCGTGCACGTGCGCGTCCTCGGCGGGCGCGACCCGCACCACATCGCCGAGGCGGAGTACAAGGCGTTCGCCCGTGCGTTCCGCGAGGCCAAGGCCCTGGACCCGCTCGTCGACGGCATCCCCTCCACCAAGGGCGCGCTGTGAGCGCAGCGCCCCGCGTCGCGGTCTTCGACTACGAGTCCGGCAACGTCCACTCGGCCGTCAAGGCGTTGGTCGCGGCCGGTGCGGATGCCGTGCTGACGCGCGACCGCGCCACGGCGCTCGAGGCCGACGGGCTCGTCGTCCCCGGTGTGGGCGCATTCCAGGCCGTCCGCGACGCGCTGCATGCACACGGAGGGGATGAGATCATCGATCGCCGCCTGGCCGGCGGGCGCCCGGTGCTCGGAATCTGCGTCGGCATGCAGGTGCTGTTCGAACACGGCGTCGAGCGCGGACACGACACCGCCGGCCTCGGCGAGTGGCCGGGAGCGGTCACCGAACTCAACGCCCCTGTCCTGCCGCATATGGGCTGGAACACGGTCGAGCCGGGCGCGGACAGCATCCTGTTCCGAGGCATCGAACAGGAGCGCTTCTACTTCGTGCACTCTTACGCCGCGCAGTCCTGGGAGCTCGACGTCATCCCGCCGTTCCCCGAGCCGGTCCTCACCTGGACGACGTACGGCGACCCCTTCCTCGCCGCCGTCGAGAACGGCCCGCTCTCGGCAACCCAGTTCCACCCGGAGAAGTCCGGCGAGGCGGGCATCCGGCTGCTGCGCAACTGGGTCGAGAGCCTCTGACGACGCCGGGAGGCGTCATCCGTTTTGTTCCCCGCCCTCCGGCGGACTACCCTCGGTTCTCGTGCCCGCACCGGGCCGGAGAGCTTCCCGATCCAAGGAATCCATGAACGACTTCGCGCAGTCCCCCTCGCTCACGCTCCTCCCCGCGGTCGACGTCGCCGGGGGGAAGGCCGTCCGTCTGACCCAGGGTGAGGCCGGCACCGAGACGAGCTACGGCGATCCACTGGATGCCGCGGGGGAGTGGGCCGCGCAGGGTGCGAAGTGGATCCACCTCGTGGACCTCGACGCCGCTTTCGGTCGCGGCAGCAACGGTCCGATCCTGCGCAAGGTCATCAAGCAGTTCAAGGGTGTCAACATCGAGCTCTCCGGGGGCATCCGCGACGATGCGACTTTGGAGGCTGCGCTGGAGAGCGGCGCCACCCGGATCAACCTCGGCACGGCGGCGCTGGAGAACCCGGAGTGGGCGGCTGATGTGATCGGCCGTTACGGCGAAGCGATCGCGGTCGGCCTCGACGTCCGCGGCACGACTCTCGCGGCGCGCGGATGGACGAAGGAGGGTGGGGACCTCTGGGAGGTCCTCGAACGCCTCGAAGACGCCGGCTGCAGCCGCTACGTCGTCACCGACGTCACGAAAGACGGCACTCTTCGGGGGCCGAACCTCGAACTGCTGCGCGAGGTGACCTCGCGCACACCGAAGCCGGTCGTCGCGTCCGGCGGGATCTCGAGCCTGGACGACATCTCCGCACTCCGCGAGCTCGTGCCGCTCGGCGTCGAAGGCGCGATCGTCGGCAAGGCACTCTACGCCGGTGCGTTCACGCTGGCTGAGGCTCTGGATGTCGCCGGAGACTGACGCTCACGCCTGCGGGCCCGAGCCGCACAACCACGGCGACTCCGCCGGCGTCCCCTGGGAGGGGCGCAGCTTCGAGTCGAACCCGCATGCGGCGGACGACGGCTCCGCCGACCCCGCCCTGCTTGCCGCGCTGCTCCGGTTCCGCGCGGGCGACGGCAGTCAGGTCGAGGTCATCGACGCCTTTCGCGCCGCTCGGGTGCTGATCTCCCTCATCGCCGAGAAAGGCGAGGAGGGCATCGCGCCGAGTGGCCTCGCCGTCGACAAGACGCAGGAGCTGTCGATCGTGACGGTGGCCGCGCCGGACGGGCGTCGCGTACAGCCCGTCTTCTCGTCGGTCGAGGCTATGCAGAAGTGGGATCCCACCGCTCGGCCGATTCCCGTCGAGGCTCTTCGGGCGGCACTGGCGGCGTCGGCGGACGACACCGACCTCATCGTGCTCGATCCGACCTCCGACACCGAGTTCGTCATCCGCCGCCCCGCCGTCTGGGCGATCGCCCAGGAGCAGCGCTGGGAGCCGAGCTTCTTGTCGACGGAGGTGTTCACCGCCCTCCAGGAGAGCGTCGCGCATGAGCTGGCCGTGATCGACGTGGCAGTTGCCTCAGGCGACCCCGACGCACGCCTGCGCGGCCCGGAGCTGATCGTGATCCTCGAGCTCGTCGACGGTCTGGAGCGTGAGGTGCTCGACGCCGTGCTCTCGCGTCTCGCCCAGCGCTGGGCATCCGACGACCGCATCGCCGTCCTCGCGGACTCCCTGACGGTGAAGCTTCGCCGCAGTCTCTGACGGGTTCGCTACGATCGGGCCATGTCCCGCCGTCAGCTGCGCGCCCTCGCCGTCGTCGCGCTCCTCGGAGGCGTCGCGACCGGGACGACGGGCTGTTACACCGCGTGTCCGGCCATCGCGTACTTCAGCGCGGTGACCCTCGACGTGAGCGCGTTCCCGGACGTCGCGGCCCTCCAGTTCTGCGTGGAGGCGAAATGCTCACCAGCACCGGGCGAAGATGCGACCTCCGCGGCCAATCTGTATGCGGCGACGCCTCAAGACGACGGTACGTGGAGCCTGGCGTTCGACATGGCCACGCCGGACACCGTCGAGATCCGTCTCTTCGACGCGCAGGGAACCCTCATCCACGAGTCCGAAGAGTCGATCGCCTGGACCCGCACCGGAGGCGCCTGCCCTGGCCCCTCGACCGCAGAACCCCTAGTCCTCACACCTTGACGACGAATCCCATACTCCGACTTCCGCCGTCATGGTGAGGTGAAGGGCGCAGTGATGCCGCCCGAGTGAGCATCGGGAGGGGCCCGCGAAGCGGGAGGGAACCCGCTCTGCGAGCGAAGGCGGCATCACCGCGACCGCCCCACGTACTACGTGACCGGGCCGGTCCATTTCTCGCCCGGTCCCTTGCCGATGGGGTCGGGGATCGTCGATGCCTCGCGGAACGCCAGCTGCAGCGAACGGAGCCCGTCGCGCAGCGACCGCGCGTGCATGTCGCTGATCTCGGGGGCGCCGGCGGTGATGAGTCCGGCCAGGGCGTTGATGAGCTTTCGTGCCTCGTCGAGGTCGATCTGCGCGGCGGCCTCTGGATCGTCGGCGAGACCGAGCTTGACGGCTGCGGCGCTCATGAGGTGCACGGCAGCGGTGGTGATCACCTCGACGGCGGGGACGTCGGCGATGTCTCGGGTGGCCGACGATGCGGCTTCCTCCTGACGTGCCCAGCGCTCTTCGCGCTCGCGTGCAGCCTCGTCCGATGCCTGGTTCGTCACTTCGCCTTGCTTTCTGTTAGACTTTGGCGGGCTTCGGAGCGTCATGCTCCGGATCGAAAGAGGATTCACTTCCCACCCGCGCTTGCCGTTCAAGGCTACCGGGTCTTGCACTCCACCGGCTCCGTTCCCCGAACGGACCCGGCAGGAAGGGTGCGGAGCCGGCGTCTGAATGCCGGTGGGCGGGGACGATTCCGATTTCGCCCGTGATGCAGACAGCGTCACGGTGGCCGAATCACATCGTCTAAGGAGTTCCGCATCAGCGATCCCCGTACCAATGAGCGCATCCGCGTCCCCGAGGTCCGCCTCGTCGGCCCCGCGGGTGAGCAGATCGGCGTCGTCCGCATCGAGGCAGCGCTGCGCCTCGCGCAGGAAGCCGATCTCGACCTCGTCGAGGTCGCCCCCAACTCGAAGCCGCCCGTCGTCAAGATCATGGACTACGGCAAGTTCAAGTACGAGGCCGCCCAGAAGGAAAAGGAAGCTCGCCGCAACCAGGCGAACACGATCCTCAAGGAAGTCCGTTTCCGACTGAAGATCGAGGCTCACGACTACACGACCAAGCTCAAGCGCGCCGAGGGGTTCCTCAAGGCCGGTGACAAGGTCAAGGCCATGATCCTGTTCCGCGGTCGCGAGCAGTCGCGTCCCGAGCAGGGCGTGCGTCTGCTGCGTAAGTTCGCCGAGGACGTCGCCGAGTTCGGCACCGTCGAGTCGAACCCGACCATCGATGGTCGCAACATGGTCATGGTCGTCGCTCCGCTCAAGAGCAAGTCCGAGGCCAAGCAGGAGCAGAACGCCGTTCGCGACGCGCAGCGCGCAGCGAACAAGCAGGCCGCCCGCGACGCCAAGAGCGAGTCGGACGCCCCGGCTGCCGCTCCGGCGGAGTAGCTCCGCCCCCAGAACTCCCGCACCGCGGGTTGACACCGTCGCCTGAGAAGGCGCCATACGAAGGAAGAGAAGATGCCGAAGCAGAAGACCCACTCGGGTGCTAAGAAGCGCTTCAAGATCACCGGCAGCGGAAAGCTGAAGAAGCAGCAGGCCGGAATGCGCCACAACCTCGAGCACAAGTCGAGCCGTCGTACCCGTCGTCTGAACCAGGACCAGGTGCTGTCGAAGGCTGACACCAAGGTCGCGAAGAAGCTTCTCGGTCGCTGACGCGCGCCGAACGCACGAATAGGAACACAGGAAAATGGCAAGAGTCAAGCGGGCAGTAAACGCCCACAAGAAGCGCCGGGTCATCCTCGAGCGCGCCTCCGGTTACCGCGGACAGCGTTCGCGCCTCTACAGGAAGGCCAAGGAGCAGGTCATCCACTCCCTGGTCTACTCGTACCGGGACCGCCGCAAGCGCAAGGGTGACTTCCGTCGCCTGTGGATCCAGCGCATCAACGCTGCGGCTCGCCAGAACGGCATGACGTACAACCGCTTCATCCAGGGCCTCGGCCTCGCGGGTGTCACGGTCGACCGTCGTATGCTCGCCGACCTCGCGGTCAACGACGCCGCCACGTTCACGTCGCTGGTCGAGACGGCGAAGAAGGCTCTGCCCTCCGACGTCAACGCACCGAAGTCGGCTGCGTAAGCACCTCTTCACACAGGGCGCTCTCCTCCGGGAGGGCGCCCTGTGGCGTTTCTGCGTGCGGCGCCGGCGGACGCGAGAGCGACGGCGTGATCGATGAGGAATGCCGCCGTCACCGCCGTGGCGTACACGACGATGTCCCGCAGGTCGAAGCCGGATCCGAGAACCAGTTCGATCGGGGGGAAGGCCGCCGCCCATTCGCGGGGGAGGCCGGTCATCTGCAGCAGCTCGATGCCGGTGCAGATCGCGAACGCGACGGCGGCGACCGCCGCACGGGAGCATCGTGGCACGATGACTGCCACCAGCAGGTAGACGAGCACGGCGTAGAGGGCGTCGCCGGCGATGTCCCCGATCGTGCCGGGGAGTCCGCGATGCACGACCAGCCCGACACCGATGGTCACGACGGCCAGGACCGAGAGGACGACCCGGCGACGAGGAGTCTTCGCCGCGGCATCGTTCGTCATGCAGGCACCTTATCCCCATGGTGCGGGAACCACCCGCGCGTTCCCTAGACTGTGATCGTGCTGGAGAACCCCCGTTCGCCCCGAGTCCGTGCCGTCGCCAAGCTGACCAAGCGCAGTGCGCGAACCGAGACGGGCCTGTTCCTTCTGGAAGGGCCGCAGTCCGTGCGCGAGGCGCTCACCTACCGTCCCGAGGCGATCGTCGAACTGTTCGCCACCCCGAACGGCTGGGAGAAGCACCCCGACATCCGCGCCAAAGCCGCGGAGGCCGACATCGACGTCGAGTACGTGACCGAGTACGTCCTCAATGCGATGGCCGACACGGTCACCCCGCAGGGTCTGGTCGCCGTGGTCCAGCAGACGCCGACGTCGGTGCGCGACATCTTCGATGCGGCCCCCCGTCTGGTGGCGATCTGTGAGGAGGTGCGAGACCCGGGGAATCTGGGGACGATCATCCGCGCGGCGGACGCGGCGGGCGCCGACGCCGTCGTGCTGACCGGACGCACTGTCGACCCGTACAACCCGAAGGTCGTGCGGGCCACGACGGGCTCGTTGTTCCACCTCCCCGTCTCGGTCGGGGGAGACCTCGCCGACGTGGTGAAGCGTGCCCACGCCGCAGGCCTGCGTATCCTCGCGGCCGACGTGAAGGGCGACGACCTGTTGGAGGCACGCGCGGAGGGAGTGCTCGCGGAGCCGACCGGATGGCTCTTCGGCAACGAAGCGCGCGGGCTCGAAGACGATGCTCTCGCTCTCGCCGATCAGGTGCTGAGGCTTCCGATCTTCGGGAAGGCCGAGTCCCTGAACCTGGCGACCGCTGCCAGCGTGTGCCTCTACGAGAGCGCCTTCGCGCAGCGGGCGACGTCTCTCGGCTGAGTTCTCCAGCCGACGAAGGAAGCAGGAAGCGGAGTCGATGAGGATTCTGATCGTCGAGGACGACGACCGCGTCGCGTCCGCACTGGAGGCTTTCCTCGCGCGGTCTGGATACGCCACCGTGCGTGCTGCCGACGGAGCGGCTGCCCTCGGCCTGCTCGGTGCGGACACCGAGGTGGTCCTCCTCGACCTCGGGCTCCCCGACATCGACGGCGTCGATCTGTGCCGCAGGATCCGAGGACGCTCGGAGGTTCCGATCGTGATCGTGACCGCGCGCAATCAGGTCGCCGAGCGCATCAAGGGGCTGCGCGCCGGTGCCGACGACTTCGTGGTGAAGCCCTACGACGTGCATGAACTGCTCGCCAGGATCGAGGCCGTGACCCGACGTTCACGCCCCATGCGACCGGAGTCCGACGCGCGCGTGCTGCTGCAGGGCGGGGACCTGGAGATCGACCTCGTCGCGCGTCAGGTGCTCGTGGAGGGATCTTCGATCGAGCTCACCCGCAAGGAGTTCGACATCATCGCCGTCCTCGCCCGCTACCCTGGCGTGGCGGTGCCGAAGGAGCGCCTGATCCGGGAGGTGTGGAACACCGACTGGCGAGGTTTCGGGCACTCGCTCGAGGTGCACGTCGGCGCGATCCGGAAGAAGACCGGAACGCGCCGGGTCATCGAGACCGTGCGGGGAGTCGGCTACCGGCTCGCGGGGTCCTGACCCATGCGCCGCCGCCTGGTCCTCGTCTTCCTGATTCCGCTCGTGGCCATCCTGGTCGCGCTCGGCGGCGCAGCCGGATGGAGTGCGGCGCGCAGCGTGCAGCAGGCTTTCTACACACAGCAGCTCGGCGACCTCGGGTACTTCGTCACGAGCGCACGTCAGGCGCTTCGTTCCGGCAGCGCCGCCGTGATCGATGCCGAGGTCGAGCGCTTCCAGGAGGTGTACGGGATCGAGGTCACGGTGTTCGACCTCGGAGGCGGAGTGTGGGCGTCGGATGATCGCGACGCGGCCGTGCTTGCGGAGGAGGACGCCGAACGTGTCAGGCTCGCGCTCTCCGGTCGACGTGCCGAGCAGCCGGCCGCCGTCTTCCCCTGGACCGTCGCCGATGCCGCTCTGGCGGAGCCGGTGTTCGATGACGGCGACGTCATCGGCGCGGTGATGGTCGCCGGCGACGTCGATGCGCCCCGTACCGCGATCCTGCAGCAGATCATGCTGATCTCGGCCATCGCGCTCGTGCTGATCGCTCTCGGGGTCCTGTTGGTGTTCCGGCTCGCCCAATGGGTGCTCTCGCCGGTCAGACGGCTCGACGAGGCGATGGTGGCGATCGAGCGGGGCGAGATGGACGCGCGGGTGCAGGAGGATGCCGGTCCGCCGGAGCTGCGACGCATGGCGCAGGTGTTCAACGGCATGGCCGATGAGATCGAACGGGTGATGACGCGGCAGCAGGAGTTCGCCCTGAATGCTTCGCACGAACTGCGCAACCCGCTCAACGCGCTCCTCCTGCGCGTCGAGCACCTCGCGACGGGCCTCGGCGGGGAGTGGAGGGACGACGTCGAGGAGACGAGGGAGGAAGGGCGGCGGATGACGCGGATCCTCGAGACGCTGCTCGGCCTCGCGCGGGGCGGGCGCGGGGATTCCGCGATCTCCGCTGTCGACCTCGCGACACTCTCCGCGCGCCGTCTCGATGCCTGGCGCGACGTCGCATCGGCGCGGGGGATCGCGCTGCGATCGACGGGGGAGCGGTCGGTGATGAGCGTCACCGACCGCACCATCGTGGAGAGTGCGCTGGATGCGGTGATCGACAACGCCGTGAAGTACTCGCCCGACGGGGCTCAGATCGAGGTCGGCGCGCACCGGGAGGGCCAGGTGTGTCGGATCACGGTCCGCGATCACGGTCCCGGGTTGACCGAGGAGCAGGCTGCGGCGGCGACGGATCGATTCTGGCGCAGCACCGAGACGGGTGACACGCCGGGAACCGGGCTCGGCCTCGCCATCGCGAGTGATCTGCTCGCCACAGTCGGCGGTGAGCTGTCGGTCGCTTCGGCGGACGGCGTCGGGCTCATGGTCGTGCTCACCCTCCACGACGGGACGACGCCGTGACGGCCGCCGCGCGACGGATCATCGCCGTCCTGCTCGCGCTCGTCGTGGCGGGGCCACTGGCGGGGTGCACGCAGCGTGCGACCGAATGGACGGACGCGGAGTACACGATCGCCAGTGGCGGGTCGACCGGGGTCTACTACGACTACGGGAGCCACCTCGCCCAGGAGCTGTCGACGACGCTCGACATCAGGATGGTCGCCCAGGAGACGGCGGGTTCCGTCGACAACCTGCTCCGCGTGGGCTCGGGAGAGGCGCTTCTCGGGTTCGCGCAGGGCGATGCCGCGGCCGATGCGGTGACCGGGACCGGCGCCTTCGACGCGCCACTTGCGGTACGGGCGTTGGCTCGACTGTACGACGAGTACGTGCAGGTCGTGGTGCGTGGCGGATCCGAGATCGAGGACCTCGGCGATCTGACGGGACGCACGATCTCGCTGGGCGCGGAGAACTCCGGCGTGAACGTGATCGCGGCGCGCATCCTCGATGCGGCCGGCGTCGACATCGCCTCCGTCCGGGACCCGCAGCTCGATCTCAGCGCGTCGATCAGCGCGATGGAACGCGGCGAGATCGACGGCTTCTTCTGGGTCGGAGGCCTGCCAACCCCCGGGATCGCCGAGCTCTCCGAGATGGCGTCGGTGCGGCTGCTCCCGATCGAGCAGGACTGGGTCAACGAGGTGAACGAGCGCTATTCGCACGCGTATCGTCCGGCCGACGTGCCGGCCGGCACCTACGGTCTGGTGGCCTCCGCGCCGACGATGGCGGTCCCGAACTACCTGGTCACGGCGTCGTCGACGTCGGACGGGGTCGTGCGCGACGTGTTGGCCGGGCTGTTCGACGCCCGCCTGCGCATCGCGGGGGAGGTGCCGACGGCGGCGCTGCTGGACCGGCGCTCGGCGATCTTCACCGGCCCCGTCCCGCTGCATCCCGGCGCGATCGACTACTACCGGGATATGCGCGGCTGACTGCTCAAGAAATCCTCAAGAAGTCTGACACCGAGGTCGACGCTCTGCCAATGTGAGGTCGATCGCGCACGATCGTCGCCTGTTGCCCGACTGTCTTCGGGGGAAGCGGTGACAGGACGATCCCGCGGCCCGTGGGGGCGGGCCGCGGGGTACCCATGCAAGGCGGCATTGGTACCGCGATCAGGTGATTACGAACGTGTAAATCTCACCGAGGTACCTGGAGACCCGCGTCCGACGTGGCTAGTTTGGAGAAATGATGACCTCTGATACCCCGCTCGTCGTGGTCGAGAACGTCCAGAAGCACTACGGCGACTTCCAGGCGCTCGCCGACATCGACCTGACCGTCAACTCGGGGGAGGTCGTCGTCGTGATCGGCCCGTCCGGTTCCGGCAAGTCGACCCTCTGCCGCACGATCAACCGGCTCGAGACGATCACGAGTGGCACGATCCGTATCGACGGCAAGGAGCTCCCGGCCGAGGGCAAGGGCCTCGCCCACCTCCGCGCGGACGTCGGCATGGTGTTCCAGTCCTTCAACCTCTTCGCTCACCTCACGATCCTCGAGAACGTGACCCTCGGTCCGATCAAAGTTCGCGGGCTCAAGAAGGCCGACGCCGAGGCGGAGGCGATGCTGCTGCTCAAGCGCGTCGGCGTCGCCCAGCAGGCCTCGAAGCTCCCCGCACAGCTCTCCGGCGGTCAGCAGCAGCGCGTCGCGATCGCCCGTGCCCTCGCGATGCAGCCCAAGGTCATGCTGTTCGACGAGCCCACCAGCGCCCTCGACCCCGAGATGATCAACGAGGTCCTCGACGTCATGGTCGGACTCGCCCATGAGGGGATGACGATGATCGTCGTCACGCACGAGATGGGCTTCGCACGGAAGGCGGCCGACCGCGTGGTCTTCATGGCCGACGGACGGATCGTGGAGGAGGCGACTCCCGAGGAGTTCTTCACGCACCCGAAGAGCGACCGCGCCAAGGACTTCCTCTCGAAGCTCCTCACGCACTGACGCCCGGCACCCGACCACACAGACCCTGCACACACAGCACACGAAGGAGACGCACATGCGACGCACACGGACACTGGCAGGCATCGGAATCGCGGCGGCGGCGATGCTGGCGCTCACGGCCTGCAACAGCGGCACGCCGTCGAGCACGGGAGCCCCGGAAGACGGCGGCGAAGAGGAGACCTCGAGCAGCACGCCGTGGACGGTGCTGGAGGACGTCAGCATCGACGGCAGCCCGACGTTCGACCGGATCTCGTCCTCGGGCACGATCAAGGTCGGCGTCAAGGAGGACCAGCCCGGTCTCGGCTACCTCGACCCGGTGTCGGGTGACCGCACCGGTTTCGACGTGGACATCGCCCGCTGGATGGCGGCATCGCTCGGGGTCGACCCGGAGAAGATCGAGTTCACGGCGATCGCCTCCGCGAACCGCGAGCAGGCCATCGTGAACGGCGACATCGACTACTACGTCGGCACCTACTCGATCACCGACAAGCGCAAGGAGCAGATCTCCTTCGCCGGTCCCTACTTCCTCACGGGGCAGGGCCTCCTCGTCGGCGCTGACAGCGACATCAAGAGCGTGGACGACCTGAGCGCTGAGACGACCGTCTGTTCCGCGACCGGCTCGACGCCGATCCAGAACATCAAGACGAACTACCCCGAGGTGCCGACCAAGGAGTACGACACTTACTCCAAGTGCGTCGAGGACCTGAAGAACGGTCAGGTGGATGCCGTCACGACCGACGAGGCGATCCTCATCGGCTATGCCGCTCAGGACCCGGACAAGCTCAAGGTCGTCGGCGAGCCGTTCAGCGAGGAGCGATACGGCATCGGCCTCGCCAAGGGCGATGACGCTCTGGCCGAGTACTTCAACACCCAGCTGACCGACGGTGGCGACATCTGGCAGCAGATCTTCGACAACAACCTCGGTGCGTCCGGCGTCAAGGCGACTCAGCCTGAGGTCGACCCGATCGGTTGATTCCCGCGGGGCGGTCGACATCATCGACCGCCCCGCTCATCGGCAGGACCACCCGAGAACCCGAATCGACAGGAGCAGCAGTGGGAGTCATCACTGACCACCTCGACCTCTGGGGAGAGGCACTGTGGGGAACCATCGTGCTGTTCCTGGGCGGCGGCATCATCGCGCTGGTTCTCGGACTCATCGTCGGGGCCGCACGCGTGTCCCCGGTTCCGATCGCACGCGCCGTCGGCGGCATCTATGTGAACTGGATCCGCAACACGCCGCTCACCCTCGTCATGTTCTTCTTCGCGTTCTGCCTCCCGATCCTGCTCGGGGAGCGGGTGAACCCGCTGCCTCTGGCGGTCGTCGCGCTCGGTATCTACACCGCGACCTACGTCGCCGAGGCGCTGCGTGCCGGCATCAACACCGTGCCGGTCGGCCAGGCCGAGGCGGCACGTGCGATCGGCCTGAACTTCGGGCAGGTCATGCGCTACGTCGTGCTGCCGCAGGCGACGCGTTCCGTCGTCCCGCCGATGATGAGCGTTCTCATCGCTCTCATGAAGAACACCACCGTGGCTGCGGGCTTCTCCGTCGCCAACCTCGGCACCATCCGGGCATCGTTGAGCGAGCAGGGTGAGAATGCTCTGGCCGTGCTGCTCTGGGTCATGGTCGTCTTCGTGGTGCTGGTGCTGCTGCTCGCCTGGGTGCAGCGCGTTCTCGAGAACAAGTGGAGGATCGCGCGATGAGTTCCGTCCTTTTCGACGTCCCCGGCCCCCGTGCCATCGCCCGCAACCGCCTCATCGGAGCCGCCACGGTCCTCGTCGTCCTCGCCGTGCTCGGCTGGGTCGTGTGGAGGCTGTTCGCCACCGGACAGTTCTCCGCCGAGAAGTGGAACATCTTCACGTTCTCGGCCGTCTGGGTCCGATTCGGGGAAGGCCTGTTGGCCACGCTGACCGCGTTCGCGGCCGCCGGCGTCGGGTCCATCGTCCTCGGCTTCGTCCTCGGCATCGGGCGCCTGTCGGAGCACGCCTGGGTGCGGGAGCCCGTCCGGTGGATCATCGAGGTGCTGCGAGCGGTGCCCGTGCTCATCCTGATGATGCTGCTGTACTACGGCCTTCCCGTGATCGGCGTGAAGATGCCGCCGTACTGGGCCGTCGTGATCGCCCTGATCGTCTACAACGGCTCCGTGCTCGCCGAGGTGCTGCGTGCCGGCATCGAGTCGCTGCCCCGCGGTCAGCAGGAAGCCGGCTACGCGATCGGACTGCGCAAGACCGGCGTGATGTACTTCATCCTGATTCCGCAGGCCGTGCGGGCCATGATGCCGGTGATCATCGCGCAGCTCGTCGTGGCGCTGAAGGACACCGCGCTCGGGTTCATCATCACGTACCAGGAGCTCCTCTACGTCATCAATCAGATCGGCAACCAGGCGCCCTACGGCTCCCCGCTGATCCCCGCGGCGATCGTCGGCGGATCGATGTACGTGGCCGTGTGCCTCCTCCTCTCCTACATCGCCTACCGTCTGCAGCGTCGGGCGAAGCGCTCACCCAAGGCCGGTCCGGCGGAGGTCGATCCTCGCCAGCACGGAGGCGAGACGAACACCTCGCTCATCGTCCTGCAGAACGAGGGCGGCGCCGGTGGAGGAGCATCGCGCTGATCCGCGAAAGCGAGCCACGCGCCCCCGGTAGACTCGATTCTCGTGTCAGAGTCTCCTGAAATCACCCCGGAAGCGGTCGAAGCCGCTGTCGCCGACGCCCTCGCGGCGATCGCCGCAGCCGCCGACACCGCCGAGTTGAAAGCGGCCCGCGCCGCCCATGTCGCCGACGGATCGCCGCTCGCGGTCCTGAACGCCTCGATGCGACAGGTCGCCCCCGAGAACAAGGCCGCTTTCGGCAAGCTCGTGGGTCAGGGACGCGGGCAGGTGACGCAGGCGCTCGCCGCCAAGGAGGCCGAGCTGGCAGCCGCCGAGGTCGCCGCGCGGCTCGAGGCCGAGCGCGTCGACATCACCGCCGTGCCCTCGCGCACGCGCGTCGGCGCCCGGCACCCGCTCACGCTCCTCCAGGACCAGGTCTGCGACATCTTCGTCGGCATGGGATGGGAGATCGCGGAGGGGCCGGAGCTCGAGCACGAGTGGTTCAACTTCGACGCCCTGAACTTCGACGTCGACCACCCCGCCCGCCAGGAGCAGGACACGTTCTACGTCGACCCGACCTCGCGCCACCTCGTGATGCGCACGCACACGAGCCCCGTGCAGGTGCGCTCGATGCTCGACCGCGAGGTGCCGATCTACGTGCTGTGCCCCGGCCGGGTGTACCGCACCGACGAGTTCGATGCCACGCATCTGCCGGTGTTCACACAGTTCGAGGGCCTCGTGATCGACAAGGGAATCACGATGGCGCACCTCAAGGGCACGCTCGACCACTTCGCGAAGCAGCTGTTCGGCCCCGAGGCCAAGACGCGCTTCCGCACCAACTACTTCCCCTTCACCGAGCCGTCCGCCGAGCTCGACCTGTGGCACCCGACCTTCAAGGGCGGCGCGCGCTGGATCGAGTGGGGCGGCTGCGGCATGGTCAACCCGAACGTGCTCCGCGCGGCGGGGATCGATCCGGAGGTGTACAGCGGCTTCGCGTTCGGCATGGGCATCGAGCGGGGCCTGATGTTCCGCAGCGACGTCCAGGACATGCGCGACATGGCCGAGGGCGATGTCCGATTCAGCGAGCAGTACGGGATGGTGGTGTGATGCGCGTCCCGCTTTCGTGGCTGCGTGAGTACGTCGATCTGGCAGCGGATGCCACGCCCGAGGACGTCCTCGATGCGCTGGTGACCGTCGGCTTCGAAGAGGAGGACGTGCACCGCTTCGAGATCTCCGGTCCCGTGGTCGTCGGTCAGGTCGTCTCGATCGAGGCCGAGCCGCAGTCCAATGGCAAGACGATCAACTGGTGCCAGGTCGACGTGGGCGAGGAGAACGGCGGCATCCGCGGCATCGTCTGCGGTGCGCACAACTTCGTCGCGGGGGACAAGGTCGTCGTGACGCTTCCCGGCGCGGTGCTGCCCGGACCGTTCCCCATCGCGGCGCGCAAGACCTACGGTCACGTCTCGGACGGTATGATCGCCTCCGCGCGCGAGCTCGGCCTCGGCGACGAGCACAACGGCATCGTCGTGCTGTCGGACCTCGGCATCGATGCGCCCGTCGGCACCGATGCGATCGCACTGCTGGGTCTCGATGACGTGGCGGTGGAGATCAACGTCACCCCCGACCGCGGCTACGCGTTCTCCCTACGCGGGGTGGCCCGCGAATACGCCCATGCGACCGGGGCGACCTTCCGTGACCCCGCCGAGCGCGACTTCGCCGAGCTGCAGCCGGGCACGGGCCACACGACGGTCGTCGACGACATCGCCCCCGTGCGCGGACGAGTCGGCGCGAGCGAGTTCGTGACCCGTGTCGTCCGCGGCGTCGACCCCTCCCGCCCGACACCGCCGTGGATGATCGCGCGCCTCAGCCTCGCGGGCATGCGCCCGCTGGGCGTGCTGATCGACATCACCAACTACGTGATGCTCGAGCTCGGCCAGCCGCTGCACGGCTACGACCTCGACAAGCTCACCGGTGGAATCACGGTGCGCCGGGCGACGCCCGGCGAGAAGATGACGACACTCGACGGCGTCGAGCGCTCGCTGCATGCCGAGGATCTGCTCATCACGGACGAGTCCGGTCCCATCGGCCTCGCCGGCGTCATGGGCGGCGGCACGACCGAGATGAGCGAGACCACGCGGAACGTGCTCATCGAGGCCGCGAACTTCGACCCGACGACGATCGCCCGTTCGGCGCGCCGGCACAAGCTGCCCAGCGAGGCGTCCAAGCGCTTCGAGCGCGGCGTCGATCCGCTGATCCCGTTCGTGGCCGCACGCCGTGCTGCCGACCTCATGGTCGAGCTTGCGGGTGGCACGCTCACCGAGGAGGGCGGTGCGCTGTTCGCCGAGGTCTTCGTCGGCGAGATCGAGCTTCCCGCCGACTTCGTGCCGGGGCTCATCGGCGTCGACTACACCGACGACGAGATCACCGGCGCGCTGACCACGATCGGCGCCGATGTCACCGCGTCCGATGAGGGGTCCGGCTGGACAGTGATCCCGCCGACCTGGCGCCCCGACCTCACCGACAAGTGGACGCTGGCCGAAGAGGTCGCGCGCATCCACGGCCTCGACCGCATCCCCGCGGTCCTGCCGACGCCCCCTTCGGGTCGTGGACTCACCGCGCACCAGCAGGGGCGACGCCGCGTGGCGGATGCTCTGGCCGCCGCGGGGCTCGTCGAGACGCCGTCGTTCCCGTTCACCACCGACGCACAGAACGACCTGCACGGTTCCGCGTCGGGAGAGCATCTGCCGAGCATCCGCCTGGCGAACCCGCTCGACGGGCAGGCGCCGTTCCTGCGTCGATCGCTCATCCCCGGTCTGCTGCAGACCGCGCACCGCAACATCTCGCGGGGGCTGACCGACCTCGCGATCTTCGAGACCGGTGCCGTGTTCCTGCCCGAGCCGGGAGTGGAGTACGGCACGGATGACGTGCCGCCGCTGGGCGAGCGCCCGTCCGACGAGACGCTCGCGGCCCTGAACGCCTCGATCCCGCCGCAGCACCGGTTCCTCTCGGCGCTGCTGACGGGTCACGTCGCGCCGCGTCAGCCCGGTCGCCCCGCCGAGGCCGCCGGCCTCGTCGAAGCACTGGACGCGGTCCGCGTGGTCGCAGCGGCGGCCGGCGTCGAGATCGACGTCGTGCAGGCCGAGCGCGCCGCCCTCCACCCCGGACGCACCGGATCGCTCCACGTGGCGGGCGAAGAGGTCGGCTACGTCGGCGAGCTGCACCCCGCCGTGGCCGAAGCCGCCGACCTCCCCGGTCGCGCGACAGTGCTCGAGCTCGATCTCGACCGCATCCTGTCGCTCGCCGGCGGTCGGGTCGTCGCGGCCTCGCTGTCGACGTTCCCCGCGGCCACACAGGACGTCTCGCTCACGCTGCCGGCGGAGGTTCCCGCCGCCGACGTGCAGGCGGCACTCGCCGAGGGCGCAGGCGCGCTGCTCGAGTCCGTGCGCCTCGTGGACGACTACCGCGGCGAGGGCGTTCCCGAGGGCTCCAAGAGCCTGACGTTCGCCCTGCGGTTCCGCGCCGACGACCGCACGCTCACCGCAGCGGAGGCCACCGAGGCCAAGCTCGCCGGAGTCGCCGTCGCCGCGGAGCGTCTCGGAGCAGCACTGCGCGACTGAGCACGACGGGGACGAACCGTGTCGCTTCGCGAACGATCCGGGGCGGCGCCGGAGTAGCGTGACGGGGTGAGCATCCTCCCCCAGAGCACTCCGGCAGCCGTCCCGGACGACGCGCGGCCCCTCGGAGAAGGGCCGTTCCTCGCGCCCGGCGCGCAGATCGACTGGCATTACCGGAAACCCGGCTGGCAGCCGGGCGAGCCGTCGACGATCTCCCCGATGCGTGTCGTGCGCGATGACGGACGCGGCCTCGTCGCGTGGCTCGCGCCGGGAACGCTGCAGGAGTCGCAGGGCGCACCGGACGGACAGCGCGTGCGCTCGGTGCCTCTCGCCCGGCGCTGGCTGGAGGCCAGGACACGCATCGTCGAGGAGTGGTGGGGGAACGGTGTGCTGCGCATCGCCCCTGCCGGCATGCCCTGGTCGATCTGGCTCTTCTGGAGCGAGACGACCGGCCAGGACTGGGTGTTCGCCGGGTGGTACGTGAACCTCGAGAACGCGCACCTGCGCACCGATCACGACACCTTCTCGTCGGATCACGTGCTCGACGTCGAGATCGATCCGGACGGCGGCATCCATCTCAAAGACGAGGACGAGCTCGTCGCCGCCATCGAGCAGGGGCGGCTCAGCTCCGAGCAGGCCGCGCAGATCGAGAGGCACGCCGATGCCGCCATCGCCTCGTTCGACGCGGGGGACTGGCCGTTCGACGGCGAGTGGCGTGACTGGCGACCCGATCCGACGTGGCCCGTTCCGATCCTCGCGGGCCTCGACGAACTCGGCACGCGACGGGGCCTGCGCTGATCCGCTCTGCTCTGTTCTGACCCGCTCCGCCCTGTTCTGACCCGCTCCGCCCTGTGCTGAACCGCTCCGCTCTGCTCTGGGCGGAAGGGCTTCCGCGGGACACCCGCAACCTGATGACATGGAGGCATGACGGATGTTCTGATCCTCGGCGGCACGGGATGGCTCTCGGGCCGGATCGCCGACAGATGGCTCGACACCGGAGCGACAGTGACCTGTCTCGCCCGGGGCGGGCGTCCCGCGCCGGACGGTGCCGTGCTCGTGCGCGGTGACCGTGACGACCCCGAGGTCTATGCAGAACTCGCGCGGCGCGACTGGGATCAGGTCGTCGACATCTCGTCGCAGGCCGCGCATGTCGAGCGAGCGGTCCAGGCCCTCGGCGATCGGGCCGCGCGGTGGACCTACGTGTCGTCGATGTCCGTGTACTCGGACGACACGACCGTCGGCGCGGACGAGTCGGCGCCACGGCATCCGGCCGCCCGCCCCGGCGACGAGTACGAGTACGGGGCGCAGAAGGTGGCGGCCGAGGACGCGGTCGCGACGCTGGGAGAGCGGGCTCTCGTCGTGCGGCCGGGGCTCATCGTGGGCGACGGAGACCCCAGCGACCGGTTCGGATACTGGGCGGCGGCCTTCGCGCGAGCGGGCGCCGATCCGGTGCTGCTGCCTCCGCTCGACGCCCGGAGCGTGCAGGTGATCGACGTCGACGACCTCGCCGCCTACACCGTCATCACCGGCGCGACCGGGGCGGTCAACGCGATCGGCGACGGGCACGCCCTCGCCGACGTGCTGCAGACCGTTCGCGAAGCGGTCGGACACCGCGGGGAGACGGTCGTCGCCGAGGAGGACTGGCTCGTCCGCCGAGGAGTCGAGTACTGGGCGGGGCCGCGATCGCTGCCGCTGTGGCTGCCGTCGGAGATGACGGGCTTCATGACCCGCGCGAACGCCGCCCTCCACGGCACCGGTGGACGGCTTCGTCCCCTCGCCGACACGATCGAGCGCGTCATCGCCGATGAGCGTGAGCGGGGAGTCGACCGCGAACGTCGTGCCGGACTCACGCGCGCGGAGGAGCTGGCGTTGCTGAGGGATCGCTAGACTTCGAGCAGTGACACGGGGTGCCGCGATCCGCGGCTGAGAACAGACCCGTCGAACCTGATCTAGTTCGTACTAGCGAAGGGATGTCGCGATGAGCGATCTTCTGCGTCCTGAGTCCACCATCGACCTCGCCGGCGCTGCCGCGACCCTGTGGGGGGTGCTGCGCGAGACGCCACCGTTGACGCACTGCATCACCAACACGGTCGTCACGGGCTTCACCGCCAACGTGCTGCTCGCGCTCGGCGCAGCGCCGGCGATGGTCGACATCGTCGACGAGGCAGGGATGTTCGCCGGCGTCGCCTCGGGGGTGCTGATCAATCTGGGGACGCCGACGCCGGAGCAGCGCGCGGCGAGTCTCGAGGCGGTCGCCGGTGCCACCGCATCCGGCACGCCCTGGGTGCTCGACCCGGTCGCCATCGGCGCTCTCCCGGTGCGCACCGCGCTCGCCCACGTGCTGGTCGAGCAGCGCCCGACCGCGATCCGCGGGAACGCCTCCGAGATCCTCGCGCTCGCCGGGCTCAGTGCAGGTGGTCGCGGTGTGGATGCCACCGACACCACGGATGCCGCCGCCGACGCCGCCGCCTCGCTCGCGCGACGTCACGGCAGCGTGGTCGCCGTGTCGGGGCCGGTGGACCTCATCACCGACGGCGAGCGGGTGCTCCGCCTGTCGAACGGACACGAGTTGCTGACCAGGGTCACCGGGGGAGGGTGCGCCCTCGGAGCCGTGATGGCCGCATTCCTCGGTGCTGCCAGGACGACGGAGCACGACGCGTTCAGCGCCGTCGCCGCCGCGAGCCTCGTCTACACGATCGCTGCGGAGCACGCCGCGGCGACATCCACCGGACCCGGCAGCTTCGCCGTCGCTCTGCTGGACGCGCTCGCCACGCTGAGCGCCGACGACATCGTCGCCGATGCCCGCGTCGAGGGAGGCGCGCGGTGAACGCCGATCTCTCGCTCTACCTCGTCACGGACGCGGCACTCTGCGGAGACCGCGGTGTGGTCGAGACCGTCAGACGCGCCGTCGACGGCGGTGTGCGGATCGTGCAGCTGCGCGACAAGGACGCGACCGATGCCGAGACGGTCGATCAGCTGGTCGCACTGTCGACGGCGATCGACGGCCGTGCGCTGCTCGTCGTGAACGACCGGCTGGACGCGGCGGTCGCCGCCCGCGAGCGGGGGGCACGAGTCGACGGCGTGCATCTCGGGCAGGGCGATGCGTCGGTGCTGCGGGCGCGCGAGGCTCTCGGACCGGATGCGCTGATCGGTCTCACCGCGAACACCCGTGCGCACCTCGATGCCGTCGGCGCGCTGCCCGCGGGGACGGTCGACTACCTGGGCGTCGGAGTGATCCGCCCCACGACCACCAAGCCGGATCACCCGACCCCTCTCGGCGTCGACGGCTTCCGGGACTTCGTGGCGACCAGCCCGCTGCCGTGCGTGGCGATCGGCGGCGTCGGCATCGACGACACGGAATCCCTCCGTGCCGTCGGTGCGGCCGGGCTCGCCGTCGTCTCGGCGCTGTGCACCGCCGCCGATCCGGCCGCGAGAGCCGGCGAGTTCCGACGCCGATGGCTCGCGGGTTCCGTGCCGCGGGTGCTCAGCATCGCGGGGAGCGACCCGTCGGGAGGTGCCGGAATCCAGGCCGACCTCAAATCCATCGCCGCGAACGGCGGATACGGCATGGCCGTCCTCACCGCGCTGACCGCGCAGAACACGCAGGGCGTGCGCGCGGTGCACGTGCCGCCGACGGAATTCCTCCGTACCCAGCTCGATGCGGTGTCGGACGACATCACGATCGATGCCGTGAAGATCGGGATGCTGGCCGATGCCGACGTGGTCCGCACGGTGGGGGCGTGGCTCGACGTCGTGCGACCGCCGATCGTGGTGCTCGATCCGGTGATGGTCGCCACCTCCGGCGATCGGCTGCTGGATCCGGATGCCGAGCGGGAGCTGCGCGCTCTGCTGGGCCGGGCGACTCTGATCACCCCGAACCTCGCTGAGCTCGCGGTGCTGTCCGGACGCGAGATCGTCGACTGGGCGGACGCGCTCTCCGCAGCCGAGCTCCTGTCGGCAGAGGTCGGGACCGCGATCCTCGTCACAGGGGGCCATCTCACCGGTGACGAAGCCCCGGATGCGCTGGTCGACGCGCGTCGAGGGCTGCGCGAGGAGTTCACCGGGCCCCGCGTCCCGACCGGGAACACGCACGGCACCGGCTGCTCGCTGTCGTCGGCGCTCGCGACGCTGCTCGCTCGGGGGGAGGAGGCGGGCGACGCGGTGCGCGGCGCCCGAACCTGGCTCCGCGAGTCGCTCCGTGCCGGAGAGGCGCTGCGAGTCGGCGGCGGGAACGGTCCGATCAACCACTTCGCCGGGCTCTGGGAGCGCGCGGGAACCGAGGTGCGCCGAGAGGCGAACGACATCGCCGCCGACTGGTGGCAAGGCGTCGCCGATGTACGCACGGCGATCGACCGGCTGCCGTTCATCCGCGCGCTCGCCGACGGCTCGCTCGAGCGGGACCCGTTCCTGTCCTATCTGGCGCAGGACGCACTGTATCTGCGCGAGTACGCCCGGGTTCTCGCCGAAGCCGCCCGGCTCGCCCCGACGTCTGCCGAGCAGGCCTTCTGGGCCGAATCCGCACACGGCGCGATCGTGGGCGAACTCGAGCTGCATGCGTCCTGGCTGACCCCCTCGCAGGGCGTGAGCGCGGCGACCTTCGCGGCGGAGCCGGTGTCCGCGACCACCGCCTACCTCGATCACCTGCGCTCGGTCGCGTTCGGCGGCGACTACGCCGAGATCGTCGCCGCGGTGCTCCCGTGCTTCTGGCTCTACACCGACCTCGGCCGACGCCTGCATGCGGGGGAGTTCGGCGAGTACGCGTGCGATGCGCAGCATCCCTATGCCTCTTGGCTGGCGACGTACGCCGATCCCGCGTTCGAGGAGGCCACGCGGATCGCGATCGCCTACGCCTCCGAAGCCGCTGCGAGGGCGGATGCCGCGACAAGGGCGCGGATGCAGCGGGCGTTCGATGTATCCAGCGCGCACGAGCTGGCGTTCTTCGCGGCACCGCTGGCGCCGTAGCGCCTCGGATGACGGAACGGATTTGCGGTGGCTGCCGGGGCCGCGCTACTGTCGCGACATGCCTTCGGCCGCCACCGCTTCTTCGACGCTCGCTCCGAGCGTCATCGCTGTGCGCCGACGCCGCGGCCGCCGACTGTAGGCGACCCCGCCCTCCTGTCTGTGCACGCACAGCGGTCGAGCGCCGGTGTCGCCGCCTCCGGCCCCGTCCCCGGTCCCGAGTTCCTCGAGGGCCCGACCGTTAAGGTAGAAGCATGACGTATTCCGTCGCCGTCTCCGGCGCATCCGGCTACGCGGGCGGCGAGATCCTCCGCCTCCTGGCCGATCATCCCGACATGGAGATCCGCACCGTCACGGCGCATTCGAACGCCGGACAGCCTCTCGTCGATCACCAGCCGCACCTGCGCTCCCTCGCACATCTCACCCTGCAGGACACGACGCCCGAGATCCTCTCCGGCCATGACATCGTGTTCCTCGCGCTCCCGCACGGGCAGTCCGGGCAGTACACCGATGCCCTGGGCGACGCTCCGCTCGTGATCGACGCGGGCGCCGACCACCGCCTCACGTCGTCGTCGGCCTGGGACGCGTTCTACGGCGGCGCCTTCCACGAGCCGTGGACGTACGGCGTCCCGGAGCTCCTGGTCGACGGTGTCAAGCAGCGCGAGAACCTGCGCGGGGCGACGCGCATCGCCGCCCCCGGCTGCAACGCCTCGACCGTGAGCCTCAGCCTCGCCCCCGGCGTCGCCGCCGGCGTGATCGATCCCTCCGACATCGTCTCCGTGCTGGCCGTCGGCCCGTCCGGTGCGGGCAAGAGCCTCAAGACGAACCTGCTCGGCAGCGAGATCCTCGGCACAGCGAACCCCTACGCGGTCGGAGGGACTCACCGGCACATCCCCGAGATCCGCCAGGCGCTCGCCGCGGCCTCCGGGGCGGACGGCGACGGCATCCGGATCTCCTTCACGCCGGTGCTGGTCCCGATGTCGCGGGGGATCCTCGCCACCTCGACCGCGCCGATCGTCGAGGGGGCGACCGACGCGCGGATCCGTGACGCGTGGCAGAGCGCCTACGGCGACGAGACTTTCGTGCAGCTGCTGCCGGAGGGACGTTTCCCGCGCACCGCCGACGTGCTCGGCGCCAACACCGCGCTGATCGGCCTCGCGGTCGATCGTGCGGCGAATCGGGTGACCGTGGTCACCGCGGTCGACAATCTCGTCAAGGGCACCGCAGGCGCTGCCATCCAATCCATGAACATCGCGCTGGGGCTTCCCGAGAACCGCGCCCTCTCAGTCAACGGAGTCGCACCATGAACGTCGAGGCAATGCAATGAGCGTCACCGCCCCCACAGGATTCGAGGCGGCCGGTGTCGCCGCAGGGCTCAAGTCGACCGGCAAGCCGGATGTCGCCGTCGTCGTCAACCGCGGACCGCGCAAGGTCGGTGCCGCCGTCTTCACGAGCAACCGTGCCAAGGCCAATCCGATCATCTGGTCGCAGCAGGCCGTCGCCGACCGGGTGGTCGAGGCCGTCGTGCTCAACTCCGGAGGCGCGAACTGCTTCACCGGGGCCTTCGGGTTCCAGACCACCCATCAGACCGCCGAGAAGGCGGCCGAGCTCCTGGGAGTCAGCGCCGGCGACGTGCTGATCTGCTCCACCGGTCTCATCGGCACCGGTGACGAGACCTTCCGCTCGCGGGTGCTCTCCGGGACCGAGCAGGCGATCGCCGAGCTCGACGCCGACGGCGGCGAGAGTGCCGCGCACGCCATCATGACCACCGACACCGTGGCGAAGACCGCCGTGATCAGCCGCGACGGTTGGACGATCGGCGGCATGGCGAAGGGCGCGGGCATGCTCGCCCCCGGCCTCGCCACGATGCTCGTGGTGATCACGACCGACGCGGTCCTCGAGCCCCTCCAGGCCGATGAGGCGCTGCGCCGCGCGACGGGCCAGACCTTCGACCGGCTCGACTCCGACGGCTGCATGTCGACGAACGACCAGGTGACGCTCCTCGCCAACGGCGCGTCCGAGGTCGCGCCCGACCTCGATGACTTCACGGCCGCCCTCACCGAGCTGTGCCGGGAACTCGCGGTCAAGCTGCAGGGCGACGCCGAGGGCGCGAGCCACGACATCACGATCGAGGTGCAGCATGCGGTGTCCGAGCAGGATGCCGTCGAGGTGGGCCGGTCCGTCGCGCGCAACAACCTCTTCAAGGCGGCGATCTTCGGCAACGACCCGAACTGGGGACGCGTGCTCGCCGCGATCGGCACCACGAATGCGCAGTTCGACCCGTACGACGTCGATGTCTGGATGAACGGCGTCCGTGTCTGCACCGAGGGCGGCCCCGACCGTCCTCGGGAGGAGGTCGACCTCACCCCGCGCGCCACTCACCTCGTGATCGACCTCAGGCTCGGCGAGGCGACCGCCACCGTGCTGACGAACGACCTCACCCACGAGTACGTGCACGAGAACAGCGCGTACGCCTCATGACCGACATCCAGGACACCCCGGCCGAGGTCGCCGCCCAGAAGGCCACCACCCTCATCGAGTCGCTGCCGTGGCTGAAGAAGTTCCGCGACCAGATCGTCGTGATCAAGTACGGCGGGAACGCCATGGTGTCGGAGGAGCTGCAGGACGCCTTCGCGCAGGACATCGCCTACCTCCGCTACGTCGGAGTGCTGCCGGTCGTCGTGCACGGCGGCGGCCCGCAGATATCGGACATGCTGCAGCGCCTCGAGATCCCCAGTGAGTTCAAGGGCGGCTATCGCGTCACCAACACCGAGGCGATCAGCGTCGTGCGGATGGTGCTCACCGGCCAGGTCAACCCGCAGCTCGTGACCAAGATCAACTCGCACGGTCCGATCGCGACGGGGCTCAGCGGGGAGGATGCCGGACTCTTCGGCGGACGCCGCCGCGGTGTCGTGATCGACGGCGAAGAGGTCGATCTCGGCCGGGTCGGCGATGTCGTCGAAGTCGATCCGACGCCGGTGCTCGATCACCTCGCGGCCGGCCGCATCCCGGTGGTGTCGAGCATCGCGCCCGATCTCGACCACCCCGGCCAGTCGCTCAACGTGAACGCCGATGCCGCGGCCGCGGCTCTCGCGGTGTCGTTGCACGCGCGCAAGCTCGTGATCCTCACGGATGTGCCGGGGCTCTACGCCGACTGGCCCCGCCGTGACTCGCTCGTCTCGCACCTCACCTCGGAAGCTCTCATCGAGATGCTGCCGACGCTCGAGTCGGGGATGATCCCGAAGATGCGGGCATGCCTCGATGCGGTCGAGGGCGGAGTGGACGCCGCCGCGATCATCGACGGCCGGGTGCCGCACTCGGTGCTCGTCGAACTTTTCACCAGCAAAGGAATCGGAACCGAAGTGGTTCTGGGAAAGACGGAGGTGACGGGATGACCGTCTGGCAGGACGATGCGGCACGCGATCTGGTGCTCAACGCGGGGGATCGGCTCGCGATGCTGGTCCGCGGCGAAGGCTCGTACCTGTGGGACGCCGACGATCGACGCCACCTCGACTTCCTCGCCGGGATCGCCGTCACCTCGCTGGGCCATGCACACCCCGCCTTCGTCGAAGCGGTCTCGACCCAGGCGGCCACGCTCGCCCACGTGTCGAACTACTTCGCCACCCCGCCCCAGCTCGCACTCGCCGCACGGCTCAAGCGTCTCGCGGGTGCCGGCATCGACGGGCGGGTGTTCTTCTCGAACTCGGGCGCCGAGGCCAACGAAGCCGCCTTCAAGCTCGCCCGTCTGCACGGGGGCGCCGAACGGCCGCGCATCCTGGCGCTCGAGAACGGCTTCCACGGCCGCACCATGGGATCCCTCGCCCTGACCGCGAAGGCATCGATGCGCGCGCCGTTCGAGCCGATGCCCGCCGGTGTGGAGCACATCCCGGCCACGATCGAGGCGCTGGAGGCCGCGATGGACGGCCGCGTCGCCGCCGTCATCGTCGAGCCGATCCAGGGCGAAGCCGGAGTCGTCGAACTCCCGGAGGGCTACCTCGCGGCTGCCCGCTCCCTGACCCTCGCTCATGGCGCGCTGCTGATCGTGGACGAGATCCAGACCGGCGCGGGCCGCACGGGCGAATGGTTCGGATTCAGCCACGAGGGCATCACGCCCGATGCGATCACCCTCGCGAAGGGCATCGGCGGCGGTTTCCCGATCGGCGCGCTGGTCACCTACGGCGCCGCCAGTGCGCTCTTCACCCCGGGCTCGCACGGCTCGACCTTCGGCGGCAACCCGCTCGCGACCGCTGTCGCCGACGCCGTGCTCGCCGAGATCGAGAGCGCCGGCCTGGTGGAGAACGCGGCCCGCCGCGGCGCGGAGCTGCGCGAGATCCTCCTCGGCATCGACTCCCCGCTGATCGACGGCGTGCGCGGACGTGGTCTGCTCGTCGGCGTCGCGCTCACCGCTCCGGTCGCCGGCGCGGTCGTCGCGGCCGCTCAGGAGCGCGGCCTCATCGTCAACGCCGCCAACCCCGAGACGGTTCGCATCGCGCCGGCCCTCACCATCGGCGACGCCGAGCTCACCGAGTTCCGCGAGCTGTTCACGGCCTCCCTCGCCGACGTCCAGGCCTCTGTTGCCGGAAAGGTATCCGCATGACCCGCCACCTGCTGCGTGACGACGACCTGACCCCTGCCGAGCAGGCCGAGATCCTCGATCTCGCGATCGAACTGAAGAAGGACCGCTGGGCCGACAAGAGCCTCGCCGGTCCGCAGACGGTCGCGGTCATCTTCGACAAGTCCTCGACGCGCACCCGCGTCTCGTTCGCGGTGGGCATCGCCGATCTCGGCGGTTCACCGCTGATCATCTCGACCGCGAGCAGCCAGCTCGGCGGCAAGGAGACGCCCTCCGACACCGCGCGCGTGCTCGAGCGTCAGGTCGCCGCCATCGTGTGGCGCACCTACGCGCAGTCCGGCCTCGAGGAGATGGCCGCAGGCACGCGCGTGCCGGTCATCAATGCGCTGTCGGATGACTTCCACCCGTGCCAGCTGCTCGCCGACCTGCTGACGATCCGTGAGCACAAGGGCGATCTGAAGGGGCTCACGCTCACCTTCCTCGGCGACGGACAGAGCAACATGGCGCACTCCTACGCCCTGGCAGGCGTGACGGCGGGCATGCACGTGCGCATCGCCTCGCCGGAGGACTACGCCCCGCGCGCCGACGTCATCGAGGCCGCCGATCGCCGTGCTGCCGAGACCGACGGTTCGATCACCCTCTACACCGATCCGGTCGAGGCTGCTGCCGGTGCCGACGTCGTCGTCACCGACACCTGGGTGTCGATGGGCAAGGAAGAGGAGAAGCTCGCACGCATCCGCGATCTCGGCGGCTACAAGGTCACCCCCGAGACGATGACCCTCGCCGACCCCGAGGCGATCTTCATCCACTGTCTCCCGGCCGACCGTGGCTACGAAGTCGACTCCAGCGTGATCGACGGTCCGCAGAGCGTGGTCTGGGACGAGGCGGAGAACCGGCTGCACGCGCAGAAGGCCCTCCTGGTCTGGCTGCTCGGCAAGAAGGACGCCTGATGAGCGAGTCGACGCACGAAGGCACCAATGAGGGCGCGCTCTGGGGCGCCCGCTTCGCCACCGGGCCCTCGCCCGAGCTGGTGGAGCTCAGCCGCTCCACGCACTTCGACTGGATCCTCGCGCCGTACGACATCGCCGGCTCGCATGCGCACGCCACCGCGCTCGAGGCCGCCGGGTATCTCGAACCCGATGAGGCGCGGCGTATGCACGAGGGACTGGATGCCGTGGCCGGCAAGGTCTCCGACGGCACCCTGCGTCCGGTGCCGACCGACGAGGACGTGCACGGCGCGCTCGAGCAGGCGCTGATCGCCGAGCTCGGTCCGGAGCTGGGCGGACGCCTGCGCGCAGGCCGCAGCCGCAACGACCAGATCGCCACCCTCGTGCGCATGTACCTGATCGACCACGCACGGGTCATCGCGCGCGACATCCTGCGGGTGATCGACGCGCTGGTCGCCCAGGCCGAGGCGCATCCGACGGCGATCCTCCCCGGACGCACGCACCTGCAGCACGCGCAGCCGGTGCTGCTCGCCCACCACCTGCAGGCGCACGGCTGGCCGCTGGTGCGCGAGCTCGAACGGCTCGTGGACTGGCGTCGCCGCGCCGGTGTCTCGCCCTATGGTGGGGGAGCGCTGGCCGGTTCCACCCTCGGGCTCGATCCCGCTCTCGTGGCGACCGAGCTGGGCCTCGACCGCCCGGCCGAGAACTCGCTCGACGGCACGGCAGCCCGTGACGTGGTGGCGGAGTTCGCCTTCATCACCGCGATGACCGGTGTCGACATCTCGCGGCTGTCCGAGGAGATCATCCTCTGGAACACCCGCGAGTTCGGATTCGTCACGCTCGACGACGGATACTCGACCGGTTCGAGCATCATGCCGCAGAAGAAGAACCCCGACATCGCCGAGCTGGCCCGGGGCAAGTCGGGTCGGCTCATCGGCAACCTCTCGGGACTGCTGGCGACGCTCAAGGGCCTCCCGCTCGCATACAACCGCGATCTGCAGGAGGACAAGGAGCCCGTCTTCGACTCGGTGCAGACGCTCGAGGTCGTGCTCCCCGCGTTCGCGGGCATGATCGCGACGCTGCGTTTCGACACCGCGCGGATGGCGGCGCTGGCACCGCAGGGCTTCTCCCTCGCGACGGACGTCGCGGAATGGCTCGTGAAGCGTCGAGTGCCGTTCCGCGACGCCCACGAGATCTCCGGCGCGCTCGTGCGCGCCTGCGAGGAGCAGGGGATCGGCCTGGAGGACGCCTCGGACGAGCTGCTGCTGTCGGTGTCGCCGCATCTCGTGCCCGAAGTGCGCGAAGTGCTCACGATCGAGGGTTCGGTGGCGTCCCGGACCGGCGTCGGCGGCACCGCCCCGGCCCGGGTCGCGGAGCAGCGCGCCGAGCTCGTGGCCCGCGCGCAGGCGGCCGCGCACGCTCTCGGCCTGTAGACCGCGATCCGTCGGCGGCCGCTCGGGCTCAGTGCAGCTCGGTGTCGGCCGCCGATCGTTCCCAGCGGGTGAACCGCACGGTGAGTCCGGCACGGGTCGGCGCCGCGAGGAACGGCCCGGCCGATGCCGCGGCCTGCCCGTCGAACGGGGCGACGCGGACCAGGCGCCAGGGGCCGTCGTCGGCGCGTGCCCGTACGATCACGGCATCCGCCCAGCGGCTGACCCGGACGGTGATCTCGCTGTCGTGCCAGTCGTCGACGTGTCCGACCGACCAGTCGGAGCTCCCGTCGGTGACCACGGCGCCGAGCCCGAGGTGGTCGTCCGCGTATTCGAGTCCGGTCTTCACCCAGTGCTCGTCATCGATCCGCACGAACACGCCCGCCTGGTCGAACTGGCCGTCCCACGGGGCGCGGAACGAGACCTCCATCGCCTCGCCCACGGGGAAGGGGGCGAGCAGAGCGTGCTCGGAGTCGTGCACGAAGCCGTACGCGGTTCGGCGCCACGCGTCGCTGCCTTCGGCGGCTGTGACGTCGAGATGGTCGGCATGGCCGGGCGCTGCGGACGACGAGACGGGGGCGTGGGTCCAGGTGCCCTCGGACCACGAGATGATGTGCGATTCAGGCATGTTCTCAAGATATAGCTAAATACGGCATAAGTCGAGAGTTATTCATGCTACGGTTATGGCATGGTCATCGCCGTTCTCGCGGACATCGTCGGCTCTCGCAAGCTCGACGATCGCACGGTGGCGCAGCGCGTGCTGGATGAGACGATCGCCGGCGTCGAGGCCGATCTCCCGCTCGCGACCCGGCCGCTCACGCCCACCGTGGGGGACGAGCAGCAGGGCGTCTACCTCGATCTGGGCGACGCGATGGTCTCGCTCCTGATGATCCAGCTGCGCCTGCCCGACGGCATCGCCTTCCGCTTCGGCATCGGAGTGGGGGAGGTGCGGCCGGTGGAATCCGTGCACGGCGAGCTGGCGGACGGGCCGGGTTGGTACGCCGCCAGAGCAGCGATCGAGACCGTGCATGCGCGCGAGGGTCGCGCCGTGCCGCGTACGCGGACATGGATTGTCGGATCCCCGGGGCAGGATGAGGTCATGGAGAGCACGATCGCCGCCTCGAACGCCTACCTCCTCGTGCGCGACGAGCTCGTCGGGGCGATGAACGAGCGGGAGCGTCGCCTCACCTACGGACGCGTCCTCGGCCGGTCGCAACAGGAGCTCGCGGCGCAGGAGGGCATCACCCAGCCGAGCGTGTCGAAGTCGCTGCGCAACGCCGGAACCGCCGCCCTGATCGAGGGGATCGCCGCGCTCCGAGGAGAGGGCGCATGATCGTCGCAGGCTTCATCCTCCTGTCGATCGGCGCGGCCGACCTGGTGCGTCAGTTCGTTCCGCGCCGGTGGATCGGATACCTCGCCGCCGCCGTGATCCTGCTTCTGCTCGGCAGCGTGAGCGATGCGCTGCTGCCCATGGTGGCCGCACTCATCGCGGGAGCGCTGTGGGTGTGGTGCATGCCCACCGAACGCCCGGCGCCGCTGGGCTTCTGGCCCGCGGTCCTGCTCGCCGCCGTCAGCATCGGTGCGGTCGTCTGGCTCGGTGCCCGCACGGACTCCGGACTGATCGGAGCCGTCTGGCACCTGCGATCGCCGTTCGGAGAGGTGTCCTTCGATCTCGCGATGCTCGCGCTGGGCGCCGGGGTCTTCCTCCTCGAATCCTCGAACCTCGTGGTGCGTGCGGCGCTCGACGGCGAACACACCTGGCGTCCTGCAGACCCGGCGTCGACGCCGGCACCCGTGCCGACGCCTGCGCCGACGCCCGTTCCCGAGACCGAGGCTGCGGTCGCCGGGATCGACGATGCCGGCGAGGAGACCTCGAGGCCCTCCGATCCGCGCGGCGGTTTTCAGGGCGGACGGCTGATCGGACCGCTGGAGCGCGTCCTGGTGCTGATCCTCACGCTGGCGGCCGCGTATCCGATCCTGGCTGCGATGCTCGCGGCGAAGGGCATCGTCCGGTTCCCGGAGATCTCCCGCGACGGGGAGACCGGCGCCCGCGCCGAGTACTTCCTCGTGGGCAGCCTGGTGAGCTGGGTGATCGCGCTCGGCGCCGCCTTCCTCGTGTGGTGGGCCGCGCACAGCTGAGCGGCGGCGCGCTGATAGCCTGGAACGCGTGTCAACTCCCGATCTGACGACCGCACCCCAGGCGATCGATCCCACGTTCGAGAACGTGTGGGACGAACTCGTGTGGCGTGGCCTGGTCCATGTGTCCACCGACCAGGAGGCGCTGCGCGCCCTGCTCGCGGGAGACCCGATCACGTACTACTGCGGGTTCGATCCGACGGCTCCGAGCCTGCACCTCGGCAACCTCGTGCAGTTGCTGACCCTGCGTCGCATCCAGCTGGCCGGCCACAAGCCCCTCGGACTCGTCGGCGGATCGACGGGACTCATCGGCGACCCCCGCCCCACGGCGGAGCGCACGCTGAACACCAGGGAGACCGTCGAGGAATGGGTCGGTCGCCTGCGTGCCCAGGTGGAGCGCTACCTCAGCTTCGAGGGCGACAACGCCGCGCGAATCGTCAACAACCTCGACTGGACGGCGCCGCTGAGCGCGATCGATTTCCTGCGTGAGATCGGCAAGTACTACCGCGTCGGCACGATGCTGAAGAAGGACGCGGTCGCCGCGAGGCTCAACTCCGACGAGGGCATCAGCTACACCGAGTTCAGCTACCAGATCCTGCAGGGGATGGACTTCCTCGAGTTGTACCGCCAGTACGACTGCGTGCTGCAGACCGGCGGATCCGACCAGTGGGGCAACCTCACCAGCGGCACCGACCTGATCCGTCGCGCCGAGGGGGCATCCGCGCACGCCATCGGCACCCCGCTGATCACCAACAGCGACGGCACCAAGTTCGGCAAGAGCGAGGGCAACGCGATCTGGCTCGACCCCGAGATGTGCAGCCCGTACCGGATGTACCAGTTCTGGTTGAGCACCGCTGACGTCGACGTGGTCGATCGCCTGAAGGTCTTCACGTTCCTCAGCAGAGCCGAGATCGAGGAGTACGCGGAGCTCGTGGCGACGGAGCCGTTCCGTCGTGCGGCCCAGAAGCGGCTCGCGCTCGAAGTGGTCGCGACGGTGCACGGCGTCGACGCGACCGCGGCGGTGATCGCGGCATCCGAGGCGCTGTTCGGACAGGGTGACCTGACGGCGCTCGATGCGGACACCCTCCGCACCGCGCTGGAAGAGCTTCCGAACGCAACGATCGTCATCGGCACTCCGGTCGTCGAAGCACTGGTCGCGACCGGTCTCGTGGCGAGCCTCTCCGAGGCGAGACGCGCGATCGGTCAGGGCGGTGTCACTCTCGACGGAGAACGTGTCGACGACGAGGCGGCCACGGTCCAGGGCACTCTTCCCGGCGGAGTCTCCGTGCTCCGCCGCGGCAAGAAGACGCTCGCCGGCGTCTTCCTCGGTTGAGCCTGCGGTCGTCGGATAGCAGAGACGGATGCCGTTCACTCCCAGTCACGCACTCGTCGCGCTGCCGTTCGTGAGGACGCCGCTGGTGCCCGCTGCGATCGCGATCGGCGCCATGACGCCGGACCTGCCGCTGTTCGTGCGCGGCATCGGGCTGAACTACTCGTTCACGCACACCTTCGGCAATGTGCTGTGGACGGCGCTTCTCGCCTTCGCCCTGTTCCTGGTGTGGCGCGTCGTCCTGCGTCCGGCGGTTCCCGCGCTCGCTCCGGTGTGGCTCGCGCGACGTCTCCCCGAGGACTGGACCGAGCGTGGTGTCACGGCCGCGGGGGCGGCGGTCGGCGTCGGGCAGAAGCACTCGTACCCGATCCTGCTCGCGGTATCGTTCGTGATCGGCGTGCTCTCGCACATCCTGTGGGACCTCTTCACGCACGAGGGGCGCGCGGGTGTGGAGCTGCTCCCCGGCCTCGATGCGATGTGGGGTCCGCTTCCCGGATTCAAATGGCTCCAGCACGGGTCGAGCGTGATCGGCCTCGTCATCATCGGGGTCTGGGCGCTGCTGTGGTTGCGTCGTCGCGATGCGCGTCCCGGCGTCACGCCGTCGCTGCCACGCGGTGTGCGTGTCGCGTGGTGGGTGTCGCTCCCGGTGATCCTCGTCGCCGCGTGGGTCGGGGGTTACGTCGCGTTCGGCCCGTTCGACGCGGAGTTCACCGTTCAGCACCTCGCCTATCGGGTGCTTCCTCCGGCATGCGCGCTCTGGGGAGCCGCCACCTTCGTGCTGTGTCTCGTGATCTCGGTGCGCGGACGTCGTCACCAGACGGGCTGATCCGACCCCCAGGCGTGCGGCGCTTCGAACTCGAGACCCGCCAACGCCGGACGCGACGTGACGACGGTTCGACCGTCGACGTGGAACTGCGCGAGATGCGGCCGGAAATCCCGTTCGACGTCGGGGCCGGGTTCTCGACGACGCGGCATCCCGAGCAGCTCCGCGGCGACGCGGCGGAGCGAGGTGCCGACATACCAGGACCCGCCTTCCCGGGAGCGACGTTCGAGCAACGTGGTCACCGCCGCCGCGAGGAGGTACCCGGCACTGTGGTCCAACGCCTGTGCGGGGAGAGCTCCGGGGCGCACGCCGTCGGGTGACTCGATGATCGCGATCCCCGACGCGGCCTGGACGAGGCTGTCGAATCCGGCGCGGTCCGGTTCCGCTGCTCCCCACGCGCTGAGCTGCGCCACGACCAGTCCCGGATGCCGGCGGGCGAGCATCTCCGGCTGCAGCCCCAGACGGGCGAGAGCGACGGGGCGGTACCCGAGGACGACGGCATCCGCCTCCGCGAGCAGCTCCTGGAAGCGGAGGGATCGGGCGTCCAGCAGTGAAGAGCGCTTGCCGTGCCCGGTGTCGAGATGCTGCCACCCGGGCTCAGGGAGGTGCGGGGGATCGATGCGCAGCACGTCGGCGCCCAGAAGTGCGAGAGTCCGGGTGCAGACCGGGCCGGCGATGACCCTGGTCAGATCCAGCACGCGGATGCCCTGCAGTGGGAGCTCGGCGCGACGCACCGCGGTCGCACGCGCGGCCCGCGAGCCCGGATGCCGTGAGGCGTCGACCCGGCGGATGTCGAGGAGAGGACCCTCGCGGAGCACCCGATCGGTGGCGGGGGTCTCGGCCGAGACCTGGACCGCCAATCCGCCGGCGCTCATGATGCCGATGACGGCATCCGCTGTCGTCCGCATGGCGAGGGCTTCGCGAACGGTGCCGGCATCCGCGTCGTCGGGCAGCAGCAGGCCCGCGCGCAGACCGCGCGCATGATGCGGGTAGTTCCCATGCGTGCGGATCCAGCCGTCGGTCGTGCGCCAGAACCCGGAGAAGGGTGACCACACCGGGGGAGCGGAACCGTCGATCATCAGCACGCGGTCGCTCCGATAGGCGGTGGCCACCCGGTCGGGGTCGAGCGCCGCGGGGGAGCGCCCGGCCGCGAGCATGGCGGCGGCGACACTCGCCCAGGCGAGATCTGCGGTCGCCAGCCGTGAAGGCAGCGGGACGGCGACGCCCCGGCGAGACCGCTCACCCCACGCGGGGAGGTCGAGCTCGCCCCGCACGCGATCGAGCAGTCCTTCGCCCGCCGTCGGGCGATTGATATCCCCGATACCGTCGGCTCCCGGCGGAGGCGGATGCGGCCGGTCATCCGCGGGGATATGCATGGGGCGATCGTACTCCCGACGGTCCCAGGCCTCGGAAATCACCCGTGACCCGGAGGAAACCGACAGGGGGCGTGCGACGACACGCCCGGGCAGTATGGCTCGATTTGCCAGAACCCCGGGATCCGCGTAACTTATTACTTGTTCGCCCCACAGGGAAGCGGAGGAGCCAAGAGCTTCACCCCCCTCAAGCGGAGAACCACCTCCCGATCCGCTCTCACTTGAGAGTTCAGGCGCTTGCGTCTAGGATGGGAGATCCACCCCATCTGCGGCTGTCATCAGCTGCGCAGCGGATCGAAGATTCGCACGGCGCGCCGATTTGACAAGCGAGAGAGGGTGGCTAAGATAGAGAAGTTGCCCTGCGGGCCTGGCTGTGATGGCTGGGTCGTGGGAGCATCCGATCCTTGAGAACTCAACA
>NZ_PCOY01000027.1 GCF_002979475.1 Microbacterium sp. MYb62
TCCGCGCTCGTGAACCGCATTCTCGGCCGCCGCGGAAACGGATCATGTTAATCGCGTCGGCCGCTCTCGGCGTCGCAAGCCTCGTCGCTGCAATCGAGTGGATCGCCCGCGCCCTCGGCGATCGGATGCTCGCGGTCAACGCCGAGCACATCTTCGTGCTGTTCCCCGTCTATGCCTTGTTCGCCGCCATTTCGTTCCGCAGAGGCGGTGCTCGCTTGCACGCCGGGGCCTTCCTCGCGGTCGCCTCGCTCACAGCCGCCTTCGCGCTCATCGAGTCGATCTTCACAGTTTCCTTGCTGGGGCGTGGAGAGCAGTTTCTGACGAGCCAGAGAGAGGGCGCGACCCGCGCGCTCGTTGGGGCGGAGCACGTACTCGTCCTCGGCGCGCTACTCGCCGTCGCCGTCGCTCTCGCAGCGATGATCAGAAACTGGCGACTGCGTCTGCCCGTCACCGTTCTTCTGGTGGCGGGGTGCTGGGCAACCGGCAGCCGTGCCGCTGCCGCGCTGTGTCTCATCGTCGCCGTGATACAAGCTATTCCCGCGTTGGTTCGCTGGATGCAGAGGTTCTGGTATCTCCTCGCAGCCGCCGTCGGCATCGCATTCACTGCGCTCGCGCTTCTCGCCTCGTTCACCTGGACATCGTTCATCGATGGCGACACGGGGGTCGAGTACAGCGCAAACTATCGATTCGCCAGCTATGCAGTGCTCGCGAGGGTATTCATCGATCGTCCCTTCGGCTACTTTCTGGGCACCGTTCCCGGGGGCACATGGATGATGGGCTCCGAACTTCGAGGACCCGTCGACTTGGCTCGATCGGCCGACTCGGAGATCGTCTTCGCCGTGTTCGCGGCCGGTTGGCTCGGCGCGCTCGTGTACCTTGCGACGTTCGCCATCGGCATCCTGGCGCTGCGCACGTCGCCGACGCTGGGCTTCACGACGCTCCTCCTCACGTCCCTCGGTTTCATCATGTCGCTTCATGGGTGGGATGCGGCGAGTATGGTCTGGTACGCGTTGCTCGGCGCGTGCCTCGCCACGATGTTTGACCGTCGACCGGATTCACTCGCAAGTTCGGCACTCACTAAGAACAGGACTCCCGTCGTATGAAGGTATTGATCCTCTGGGCGGACTCGCGATCGGCCAACCTCGGCGTGCGTGTACTTGCCGAGGGCATGCGTGCGCTCGCGATGCAGGCCTTCGGGCCAGGTACCGAAGTGGATTTCCAGGACTATGGCCCTGGTGACTCCGCGATCGGATTCGGCGGTCGGACCATCCTGAAGGATGTCGGCCGCAAGAACGGCCCCATCGTCTCAAAGGTTGCCGAGTACGACGTCATCCTCGATTCAGGCGCCGGCGACAGTTTCGCCGACATCTATGGGGCTAAGCGACTGATCACGATGAACTACGCTCACCGGGCCACCCACCGAGCGCGCGTGCCACTCGTGCTAGGGCCTCAAACTATTGGACCGTTCACAAGAGCCTGGTCACGTGTGTTGGCGCGTTCGAGCGTGCATATCGCCAAAGCGGTGTTCGCCCGAGACAGCACGAGCAGGGAGTTCGCTGCCGCGCTCGGCTGCCGCCCGCTCTCGTCGACTGATGTCGTCTTCGCGCTCCCCCAAACTTCTGTAGCGGAGGACACGCGGGACGTCGTAATGAATGTATCCGGGCTCCTCTGGAACTCGGATCGACACGGAGACTCGACTCGCTACCGATCCGCCGTGACCACCACCATCGATCGTATTCGGGCCTCCGGCAGAGATGTGGCACTCATGGCACATGTGATCGACAATCCCACAGCGGACAACGACGTCCCCGCGATCCAAGACGCCGCCAGGCTGGTCGCTGGCGACATCGAGACGATCGTGCCGCGCGACCTCGACCACGCACGCGAGGTCGTCGCCGGCGCCTCCGTCGTCATCGGAGCCCGCATGCACGCGTGCCTCAACGCGCTCTCGACCGGTACGCCCGCGATTCCCTGGGCCTATTCGAGGAAGTTCGCTCCGCTCCTCTCCGACATCGGATGGGATACGAGCCTCGACGTCCGCGAGACCGATGCACTGCCCGGAACCACGTTGCGTCTCCTCGAAGACGGCTTCCGGAGCGACGAGGTCAGCGCCTTGAACGCGCGTGCGCGCGCTCGCCTCGACGAGGCTGCGGCGACGCTGCGCTCACTCCTTGGAGCAGACCATGCCGAATGACCACCTCGCGGCCGCTGTCCGACGCGTCGTCTCAAGTGACAACTGCAGTGGCTGTGGTGGGTGCGCACTGATCGACAAGCGCATCTCGATGGGCCTGTCCGGTGAGGGGTTCGATCGTCCGATCGTTGCGCCCGACAACGGGAGTTCGTCGCGCGAAGCCGCGCGACGCTTCCGCCGGATATGCCCCGGAGCGCGTCTCGACGCCCCTCCGCCCTCCGCTCACGAGCATGCGACGTTCGGTCGCTATTGGAGCGCCTGGCAGGGCGCGGCTGCAGACGAGGAGATCCGTCGGGCAGGGAGTAGCGGCGGGGTGCTGACTGCTCTCTCGACGTGGCTGGTAGAGACGGGACGTTCGAGCGCGGTTGCGGCAGCCGCAAGCGGGGAGAACGACGCCCGGAGGACAGTGCCCGTCCGCATCACCTCTCGCGCAGAAGCCCTCCGCGCCGCGGGGTCACGGTATGCTCCTGTACCCACGCTCGACGGCTGGGATCCTGATTCCGATCAAGCTGTGGTCGCAAAGCCGTGCGAGGTAGCCGCCGCACGTGCCATCGCCCTCGATCGGGGAAACTCCAGCCCGATCCTGCTCTCCTTCTTCTGCGCCGGTACACCGAGCCAGCGAGCGACCAACCACCTCATCGAGACTCTGCTTCCGGGCCAGAATGCGAGCGAGGTCGTCGCGCTCCAGTACCGGGGCGATGGCTGGCCCGGGCGTTTTCGCGTACGCACGAGCGCAGGCAACGAGGGCACCTGCTCGTATGAAGAATCGTGGGGGAAACATCTGGGCACTGATCTGCAGTGGAGGTGCAAGCTCTGTGTCGACGGAACGGGCATGTCCGCGGATATCGCCGTGGGTGATTTCTGGGAGGCGGATGAGAGAGGTTTCCCGCTGTTTAGCGAGGCGGAAGGGAACTCGGTGGTCCTCGCCAGGACCGAGCGAGGACACGACCTTCTCACCGCGGCGGCACGCGACGGTGTCGTCGTGCTTCGATCCGTCGAGCTTGACGACGTGGCCCGCATTCAGCCGCTGCAGACCAACCGACGCGCCGTCTTAGGAGGACGCCTCCTTGGCCGCCTCCTCGCGTTCCGGCGGACGCCTCGCTATCAGGGCTACGGAGTCATCTCTCGTGCGATCGAGGCGCCCATCGCAACCGTCAAGGCGGCCGTCGGCACCCTCACCCGAACGATCGGAATGCGATGAAAGAACACACTCTCTCTCGCGTGGGAAGCCCCCGGTTGGCGGTCTCCGCCGCCGTGTCGGATGACCACATTCTCACCACCTGCCTCGCTGCGTCGCCGGACATCGAGTCGGGAGCATTCGAGCTCCAGACGTATCGCGACTACCCGAGCGCGGCCATTGCTCTCAACGATGCGCTTGAGTCTGCCAAGACTGAATGGGTTGTTCTCGCACACCAGGACGTCTATTTCCCGGCTCGCGCTCTCACCCGGCTCGAGGAGATGCTCGACGGCCTCTCAGAAGACGTCGCTGTCGTCGGTGTGATCGGCCGGACCCCCCTCGGCGAGACGGTGGGCGAAGCCTGGTCGAGCGGTATGTCAAAGATCGTCGGCGTACCATTGTCCGAAGCTTCGGACGCGATCACGCTCGATGAGGTTGTGATCATTGTGCGACGCGCATCAGGCGTGCGATTCGATCCCGCTCTTCCGGGTTTCCACCTGTACGCGACCGATATCGCGCTTACGGCTGATGAGGCGGGAAAGCGGGTGGCAGTGGTTCCGCTCACTGTGGTTCACCACAGCCGTCCCGTCATCTCATTGGGATCCGACTATGCGGCTGCATACCGCTTTCTGCAACGCAAATGGTCAGCGCGCCTTCCCGTCCTCACCATGATGGGGGATATTCGTCGATTCCCTCTCCACCTCGCCCGCCTGGACTTTCGTGTGCGACGCGCGTCGGGGTTCGCACAGACGCGGCGAGCGCCTGTGGGTGATCCTGCCGAGATCGCCCGCAGCCTGGGGCTGACTCCGTGAACGCATGAGTACGAGCAAGGAACAGGGCGGGAGCCCGTCGCTGATCGCCTTGGGCCGCTACGCCTCTATCGCGTTGTCTCTGCTGACGGTTCCGATAGTCGCGCGTGTCCTGGGCCCCGAAGGACGCGGAGTCTCTGCCACGATGATCGCGGTAGTGACGATCGCCACGGTCCTGGTGGGTCTAGGCGTTCCGCTCGTGCTGCGCCGCCGTGTCGCCGAGGGGGAGTCGCTATCGTCCACGCTCAGCGCAGGGCGCATGTTCGCCCTGCTGACGCTTCTTCCGTCTTTGATTCTCGGCTTCGCCGTCAACTTCGCCCTGTTCCGCGGAAGCAGCTTTCCGGACCAGCTCGCGTTCATCGTCAGCATGTCTCTCATCCCCCTCAGTGTTTCCTGGGCACAAGATGTCTCCGTACTCGTCGCGACGCGACAGTTTCATCGGATGGCGATCCTGGGCGTGCTTCAGGCGGGCACGATGTTCACTACGATCGTGGTGCTCTGGCTCACTGCGAGTGTGTCCATCGCAGGTGTGGTCTACGCATCATCACTCGGCAACATCGTGGCTTTCGTGGTCGGCCTCCTCTGGCTTCGTTCTGGTCTGGGTCAAATCCGATTAATGCGACAGATCGCGGCCGAAGGTTGGACACTCATCGGTGCGCAATTAGCAGATGTCAGCACACGCCGACTTGACCAGGTGATCGCGCTACCGCTGCTTGGACCTGTCGGAGCCGGCCTATACTCTGTGGCCGCGACGGTCTCGAGCTTGAGCACGCCGATCGCGCATGCAACGGCCGCCGCAATGTTCAAGGGAATGACCGGCGAGCACGCCGCTGACAACGGAAGCGGCGCGCGAACGATGCGCTATGGTTTCGCGCTCGGCACACTACTCGTGATCCCGATGGCTATCGCCAGCATGGTAGGCATCCCGATCCTCTTCGGCGAGGAGTATCGCGACGCGATCATCCCCACCGTCATTCTCTGCGCAGCAGTGCCTGCCACCATCGCGACCTATTGCGGAGCCACATGGATGGCGGCCCAGAAGCACGGCCTGAGGCTGACGGCGATCCAGATAGTCACCGTGGTCGCGCTGGTGGCCGGTGTCTTCGTCCTTTCGGCACCGTTCGCTGTGATCGGCGCAGCCCTGGGCGTCTGTATCGCCTTGTTCGTGTCTAACGCGATGGTCGCGCATGCGGTCGCTGCGCGGATCCGAGACACCGTCCCACGCTGGCGAGACTTTCCCGCGGCGATACGTATTCTGCTCCGCGGCTAACCACAGCTACGGTACGCGCGCGTCCCACATCGCCCGCTCGATGACCTTCTGATCGCGTGACCAGACGATGGCGCGGATGATCACCGCGACGAGCAGCCCGATCCAGCCGCCGACGCCGTTGGCGACGACATCGCGGATGTCCGACACGCGCTCGTCAAGCAGCGCCCCTTGTGCCCACTCTATGGAAGCAGAGAACGCGGGCAGCAGGAACACGCCGAGCCAGATCCAGCGTCGCGAGAGGGCGAGACCGACGAGGAAGCCGAGAGGGACGAACATCGCGACGTTCATCGTGAATTCGAGCTTGTCGTAGCCGAACCATGCGGGCACCCCGACGCGATGGAGAACCCCGAGCAGACGCTCGGCGAGAGCGTCTGTCTTCAGATCGCTCAGGCGCGGGATGAGCGTGACGAAGAGGACGAATCCCGTGTAGCAGACCAGAAGGATGAACGTGATCCAGGAGCGGACTCCGCTCTTCGCCGGCCCGGCACCTTGTCGAGGTGCTTCGTGCGCGGACCCGGGAACGCGCGGAGCACCGATCAGATCCGTCACGTGCCCGCTCCTCCTGCCGTCACCCGGCGTCGCTTCCCATTCCCAGTTCATCCTATGGGCCCTCGATGACGGGAAGCTGTGCGCCGGCGAGGGCCGATGCCCAGACGAGCGCGACGCCGCTGTCGTCAGGCCGTAGGAGATAGCGGGGCGAGGCATCCCCATGCCTCGCCCCGCTTGGGGAGGGCGTTCAGTGCGAGGGGGCACACCGAACGCGAGTAACCCGGCGTGAAGGGACGCCGAGCTCCTCGATCGAGGGCGCGGCGAACAAGCCGCCGCGCAGGCGGGGTGACGCTCAGGCGCACAGAGTGCGCGCGTCGCACGATGATCCCCAAGATCGTTATCCCCAGTTTCAACGCGGAAGACCGCGTGCTTCGGGAAACCGAACCCCTTCGGCTTCCCCGACCGCAAGATCCCCAGGCGGTCGAGACGATCCTACTCGATACAGCGACGAATGCGCCACATCGGGCGCAAAAGCGGCGACCCACCCGGAGGTGGATCGCCGCTCAGAGAATGCGGGGCGCGCTACTCGTTGCCGACGGCCTTGTCCGCGCCGTCGCGGATCTCGTCGATCTTGTCGGCAGCACCAGGGGCGACCTTCTTGGCGAAGTCGGCGACGCCGTCGAGCACCTTGTCGCTGATGTCCTCGGCCTGCTCGCTCTTGACGGCCTCGGCGATCTTGTCCTTGTTCTGCTCGTAGAGGTCCTTGCCCTTGTTCACGGCGTCTTCGATGCCCATGTGATTCCCCTTCTGAAGGTGTGCCGCCGACCGATCGGGCGACCACACTCATTGTGCACGCCTGCCTCGACAAACGGAACCCTCGAGACGGGGTAATCAACGACAGAGGGGCCGGACCCGAAGGCCCGACCCCTCTGCGAGGAAGCAGATGCTTACTTGATGATCTTCGTGACCGTACCGGCGCCGACGGTGCGTCCACCCTCACGGATGGCGAAGCCGAGGCCCTCCTCCATGGCGATCGGCTGGATCAGCTCGACCGTCATGTCGGTGGTGTCGCCGGGCATGACCATCTCGGTGCCCTCGGGCAGCGAGATGACGCCGGTGACGTCGGTGGTGCGGAAGTAGAACTGCGGGCGGTAGTTCGTGTAGAACGGGTTGTGACGGCCACCCTCGTCCTTGGACAGGATGTACGCCGTGCCCTCGAAGTCGGTGTGCGGCGTGACCGAACCCGGCTTGACGATGACCTGACCGCGCTCGACGTCCTCACGCTTGGTGCCGCGGAGCAGCAGACCACAGTTCTCGCCGGCCCAGGCCTCGTCGAGCTGCTTGTGGAACATCTCGATACCCGTGACCGTGGTCTTGACGGTCGGACGGAGTCCGACGATCTCGACCTCGGAGTTGATGGCCAGCGTGCCACGCTCGGCGCGACCCGTGACGACGGTTCCACGACCGGTGATCGTGAAGACGTCCTCGACGGGCATCAGGAACGGCTTGTCACGGTCACGCTCCGGGTCCGGAACGCTGTCGTCGACAGCCTGCATCAGGTCCAGGATCGCCTGGGTCCACTTCTCGTCGCCCTCGAGGGCCTTGAGAGCGGAGACGCGGACGACAGGAGCGTCCTCGTCGAAGCCCTGGCCTGCGAGCAGCTCGCGGACCTCGAGCTCGACGAGCTCCAGGATCTCCTCGTCGTCGACCATGTCCGACTTGTTCAGCGCGACCAGCAGGTACGGAACGCCGACCTGCTTGGCGAGCAGCACGTGCTCACGCGTCTGAGCCATCGGGCCGTCGGTGGCGGCGACCACGAGGATCGCGCCGTCCATCTGAGCCGCACCGGTGATCATGTTCTTGACGTAGTCGGCGTGGCCGGGGGCGTCAACGTGAGCGTAGTGGCGCTTGGGGGTCTCGTACTCGATGTGCGAGATGTTGATGGTGATTCCACGCTGGCGCTCTTCCGGCGCCGAGTCGATGGAAGCGAAGTCACGCTGCACGTTGGTGTCGGACGGGTACTTGTCAGCAAGCACCTTCGAGATCGCTGCGGAGAGCGTGGTCTTGCCGTGGTCGACGTGACCGATCGTTCCGATGTTGACGTGCGGCTTGGTCCGCTCGAACTTGGCCTTAGCCACTGGGTCCTCCTCAGGACGTCGTTGTAGAGGTGACCGGGCACTGGTTTGCGACCGGTTCTCTACGGGTTAGGTTCTCAGTTTAGTAGAGAGGGAATGTGAAGTTGTAGGTGTCCTGGGAGCCGGACCGGGGCCCGGCTCCCAGAAGGGCGATTACTCGCCCTTGGTCTTCTGGACGATCTCGTCGGCCACTGCGCGGGGAACCTCAGCGTAGCTGTGGAACTCCATGGAGTAGACGGCACGACCCGAGGTCTTCGAGCGCAGGTCGCCGATGTAGCCGAACATCTCGGACAGCGGAACCTGAGCGCGGACGACCTTGACGCCGGCGGCGTCTTCCATCGACTGGATCTGGCCACGACGCGAGTTCAGGTCGCCGATGACGTCGCCCATGTACTCCTCGGGCGTACGGACCTCGACGGCCATCAGCGGCTCGAGCAGAACGGGGTTGGCACGGCGAGCGGCCTCCTTGAAGCCCATGGAGCCCGCGATCTTGAACGCCATCTCCGAGGAGTCGACGTCGTGCGCCGCACCATCGACGATGGTCGCCTTGACGCCGACCATCGGGTAGCCCGCGAGCACACCGACGTTCATCGCGTCCTGGAAACCGGCATCGATCGAGCCGATGTACTCACGAGGGATGCGACCACCGGTGACGGCGTTCACGAACTCGTAGGTCTTCTCGGAGTCCAGGTCCATCGGCTCGATGGTGAACTGGATCTTCGCGAACTGGCCGGAGCCACCGGTCTGCTTCTTGTGCGTGTAGTCGTGCTTCTCGACGGCCTTCTTGAGCGTCTCGCGGTAGGCCACCTGCGGCTTGCCGACGTTGGCCTCGACGTTGAACTCGCGCTTCATGCGGTCCACGAGGATGTCGAGGTGCAGCTCGCCCATGCCCTTGATGGTCGTCTGACCGGTCTCGGGGTTGAGCTCCGTGCGGAACGTCGGGTCCTCTTCAGCGAGCTTCTGGATGGCGACACCCAGCTTCTCCTGGTCGGCCTTGGTCTTCGGCTCGATCGCGACCTCGATGACGGGCTCGGGGAACGTCATCGACTCGAGGACGACGGGCGCCGCCGGGTCGGTGAGGGTGTCACCCGTGGTGGTGTCCTTGAGGCCGATGACCGCGTAGATGTTTCCGGCGGTGACCGAGGGAACCGGGATCTCCTTGTTGGCGTGCATCTGGAAGATCTTCCCGATGCGCTCCTTCTTGTTCTTGGTCGAGTTGATGACCGCAGAACCGGAGTCCAGGTGACCCGAGTAGACGCGCACGTAGGTGAGGCGACCGAAGAACGGGTGCACCGCGACCTTGAACGCGAGGGCGGCGAACGGGTCGTTGGCGTCGGGGTGACGCTCGATGATCGTGTCGTAGTCCTTCGGGTCGTGCGCCTCGATCGAGCCCACGTCGAGCGGGTTCGGGAGGTAGTCGACGACCGCGTCGAGCATCGGCTGGACGCCGCGGTTCTTGAACGCGGAGCCGCAGAGCACCGGGTAGATCTCGCTGGCGACGGTCAGCTTGCGGATCGCGCCCTTGATCTCGGCGACCGTGAGCTCCTCGCCACCGAAGAACTTCTCGAGCAGCGCGTCGTCAGTCTCGGCGACGGTCTCGAGGAGCTGCTGACGGTACTCGGCAGCCTTCTCCTTGAGGTCTTCCGGGATCTCCTGGATCTCGTAGGAGGCGCCCATGGTGACGTCACCCTTGGAGTCTCCGGCCCAGACCAGCGCGCGCATCTCGACCAGGTCGACGACGCCGATGAAGTCGCTCTCCGCGCCGATCGGCAGCTGGATCACGAGGGGCTTGGCACCCAGACGGTTGATGATCGTGTCGACGGTGAAGTAGAAGTCCGCGCCGAGCTTGTCCATCTTGTTGACGAAGCAGATACGCGGGACGTTGTACTTGTCAGCCTGACGCCAGACGGTCTCGGACTGGGGCTCGACGCCCTCCTTGCCGTCGAACACGGCGACCGCACCATCGAGGACGCGGAGCGAACGCTCCACCTCGACCGTGAAGTCCACGTGGCCGGGGGTGTCGATGATGTTGATCTGGTTCTTGTTCCAGTAGCAGGTCACGGCGGCAGACGTGATCGTGATGCCGCGCTCCTTCTCCTGCTCCATCCAGTCGGTGGTCGACGCGCCATCATGCGTCTCGCCGAGCTTGTGGTTGACGCCCGTGTAGAACAGGATGCGCTCGGTCGTCGTGGTCTTGCCGGCATCGATGTGCGCCATGATGCCGATGTTGCGGACCTTGCTCAGGTCCGTGAGCACGTCTTGTGCCACAGGAGTGTCCTTATCTTTTGGAGCAGTCGTACTGCGAAGAGGGGGTGCCGGCCCCTCGGCGAGTGGCCGAGGGGCCGGCGAAGCTGTTTACCAGCGGTAGTGAGCGAACGCGCGGTTCGACTCGGCCATCTTGTGCGTGTCCTCGCGGCGCTTGACCGCGGCACCCAGGCCGTTCGACGCGTCGAGGATCTCGTTCTGCAGACGCTCGGTCATCGTCTTCTCACGACGGCCCTTCGCGTAGCTCACGAGCCAGCGCAGAGCGAGCGTGTTGGCACGGTGAGGCTTGACCTCGACCGGCACCTGGTAGGTCGAGCCACCGACGCGGCGGCTGCGGACCTCGAGAGTCGGGCGCACGTTGTCGAGCGCCTTCTTGAGCGTGGCGACGGCGTCCTGACCGTTCTTCGCCTCGACACCGCGGAGGGCGCCGTAGACGATCGACTCGGCCAGCGACTTCTTGCCGTCGACGAGGATCTTGTTCACCAGCGAGGTGACGATCGGTGCACCGTATACCGGGTCGTTGACGACGGGGCGCTTCGGGGCGGGTCCCTTACGAGGCATCTAACTCAACCCTTCTTCGCGCCGTAGCGGGAACGAGCCTGCTTACGGTTCTTGACAGCCTGGGTGTCCAGGGCGCCACGGACGATCTTGTAACGCACACCGGGGAGGTCCTTGACACGACCGCCACGCACGAGCACGAGCGAGTGTTCCTGCAGGTTGTGGCCCTCACCGGGGATGTACGCGGTGACCTCGGTGCCGTTGCGGAGCTTCACACGAGCGACCTTGCGCATCGCCGAGTTCGGCTTCTTCGGGGTGGTGGTGTAGACGCGGGTGCAGACCCCGGCCTGCTGCGGGTTCGACTTGAGCGCCGGCGCCTTGGTCTTGGTGACCTTGGGCGAGCGACCCTTGCGAACCAACTGCTGAATGGTTGGCACGTTCTCTCCTCATAGTGCTGCACGGTGACAGCGTGATGGGTTTCACATCATGACCCACCGGCACGCCGGAACCGACGAGCTTTTGGTGTGATGGGTATGCCGTGGGGGCGGACCGGCATGGTGCCGACGCCCAGCGCGCACGCATAGGCGTGCACACACCTGATCAAGTGTAATGCCGCGTAACCTAACGGTCAAATGAGCGCAAGTCCGGCGGCTCGCGTCCCTCTCTCCCTTCAGGGAAGGTCGGGGTCGAACGGGGAGTCCAGCGACTCGGTGAGTTCCGCCAGGAGCGCCTCGATCTGCGGTTCGACGTGCTGCGAGATCGCGGCCTGGATGTAGATGCGGTGACGCAGCAGGATGCCGCAGATCTCCCTGCCCACCATGTTGGCGTACTCGTCGGCGAGGGCGACCTCCTGCCGGAGGGCGATCTTGGCCTCCTCGGTCAACGGCGGCAGCGCGGGCAGTTCGGCGGCGGAATCGTCGGCGAGACCCGCGATCGTGAACAGGAACGGTGCTCCTGGCACGGGCTCCGGATCGAGCGGCAGACCGTCGAACTCCGGATCGAGGTCTTCCGCGGGGCGATAGCTGCGCGCGCGGTTTCGGGCCGCCTGCTGGTCGAGCTCACGCTGCAGCATCGGCAGGTTCCGTGCCGTGTAGTCCGCGACGGCGTGGTCGACGATCGTCTTGATCCGCGTCGAGAGTCCGTGCTGCACACCATGTGGGGTGTTCGCACCGATGCCCGCCGCCGAGAGGATCGGCGATCCGAGACAGCGACGGCATGGCGCGACGCGACCGCGGTGGGTCGCCGGCTCCCAGCGCGGCACCCAGCGCAACCAGGCCTCCACGGCCTGGTCCACCTGCGTCTCCAACGAGCGCTCCACCCCACCAGCGTACGGCGCGTCGTCTGCCACTGCCGCGATTTCCCGATACGGCGGGGCGGACGGGCCACGGCGGCGTCGATCAGTCCGCGAGTCGTCGCCAGGGGGTCACTCGTCCTCTTCGCGCTCCCACGGCCAGCGCGGATGCTCGGCGCGCGTGCGACGCAGCGCGATGCCGCCCCATCCCGCGACCAGGGCTGTCAGCACGAGCACGGCGCTGGCGCCTCCCCGCACGAGGTCTCCCGCGACCGCCGTGGCGAGCACGGGACTCTCCGCACCGATCGTCACCGTGATCCACACGGCGGCCAGATGGGCGAGGCCGGTGGCCAGAGCGATCGCGATCGTCGCGACATACGACGGGCGGGGCCGGCGCAGCGTCGACCACAGCATCAGGGCGAAGGCGATCACAGCCGCGAGCATGCCCACCGCACCGGGCGCCTGCCCCAGGTCGGGAACCGCGATGATGTCCGTGTCGGTCGCGACGCTCAGCGCACCCAGCCCGAACACCGCGAGGGCGAAGAAGCTGATGGTGGCGAGCACCACGGCGAGGACAGCCGAAACCCCCGCGGACTCAGGTCCGCGGGGGTTCGGCGTGGTGGAGTTCGTGATTACCTCGACAGCGTCGGGCCGGCTTCGAGGGTGCGCTCGTACTCGCGCTGCGCCTCGGCGTTCAGCTCGGTCTTGCGGGCGCCGCTGCGCGCCACCCAGGCACCGAACCAGATGGTCAGCTCACGGGCGAACACGAAGGCGGCGATGGCCAGCGGGGCGAGCAGCTGCTCGCCGACGAGGTCGAGCCCCTGTGATGCGGTGAGCTTCCAGAAGGGGGCTTCGAACAGCTGTCCGAGAAGGTGTCCGGCGTAGGCGATGACGCCCACGATGATCCCGAACACCACCCAGAGGCCCCAGCGTCCGCGGTTGATGATCGCGCCGAGAAGCCAGAACCCGAGGAAGAAGACGACGACGGGCGTCCAGTATCCCCATGTGGTCAGCGGTGCGATGAGGGTCTCGCCGACGTTCTCGCCGGTCACGTCGCCGGCGATCGCGCCGAGCCCCAGCGCCGCACCGAGGTAGAGCACCGCGAAGACGAGCGTGGCGAGCAGGCCGATGGCACCGGCGGTGCCCCGGTTGCCACGGTCGCGCGGCGGCTCGGGGGCCTGGACGAAGATGGGCTGCGGCTGCGCAGCGGCCGCAGCGACGAGCGGCTCGGACGGGACGATGCGCGTGTCTGCCTCGTCACCGTACGGCGCGTAGGCGGCACCTGCCATGCCGGACTGCTCGTGGCCGAACGGGACGGGCTCGCCCACGACCGGCTCCGGGTAGAACGAGGAGGTGGCGGCATCGGCGTCGTTCCTGACGTCACGGGCATAGTCGCTCGGTCCGTCCGCCGGGAGCGGAGCGGCCGGAGGCTGCGCGGCGAAAGTTCCGGGATGGTCGCGCTCGGCCTCCTCGAATGCGGCGAGGTCCGGGTCGACGGGCGCGGCGGCAGGCTCAGGTTCCGCGCCGTCGTTCGCGGCGGGGACATCGGCACGCGCGGCAGCGGCGGCATCGAGTCCGGCGTTCGCGCTGCCGACGACGTCGTCGACGTCAGCCGGCTTCTCGGGCTGGGGAACGTCGGGGTCACTCATGGGGTGCGCCTCTCATCGGATGTGTGCATTGTGAGGGTACCGCCGGGCGGACGGGCGCTCCCGCAGGCGTGCCGACGTGTCGCCAGAAGGGATCCCGCCACGCCGACGCGTGTTCACGGAAGCGCGCTGCGCAGCGCATTCCCCGCGAACTCGGCGAGCACGGGAACCATCGGGAGCGACAGCCACACGAGCGCCCCGATGACACCGACGCACACGATGCCGGCGAACCAGCTCATCCCGAGGTTTCGTCCCCCCACCCGTGCCATGTGTCCACGGTACGACCGCGCGGAGGAACTTCCCGTGAGCAACGCCGGACGCGCCCGCGGGCCCCTCAACGAGCAGTGCGACCGCGCAGCCGCCAGAGCAGCCAGAGGCCCGACGCCGGGATGAGCACGAAGCCGAGGATGAACATCACGTGCCACATGTTGAAGCTCGGCACCAGAGGGTTGTTCGCGACCTCGTCGGGCCGGGGGCCGGCACCCGACGAGCTCCCGGACGTGGCGAACTCCGTGAAGCTCATGAACTGCAGGAGCAGCAGCGTCAGCGCACCGAACACGAACGGCACGACGATGGCGGTCACCTTCTCCCACGTCTTCCAGAGCGAGGTCAGAGTCACGAGCACCGCGCCGACGAACCAGCCCAGCACCGGGAGCAGGAAGCCCCCGAAGCTCAGCGTCAGCGCGGCGACGATCGCGAAGCCCCTTGTCGCCGTGGCCGACCGCGGGGCGATGGGCGACACGGCGACGGGCGGAGCGACGACGATCGTCGGGCCGTCCGGCACCTCGTCCTGCGCCTCACGAGCGATGGCGACCGGATCGCCGAGACGGGCGATCCGCGCCTCGGTCTCAACGACATCGAGACCCTCGAGCTCCTCCGAGATGCCTTCGCGGATGTCGGAGGCGACACCGTGCGGCAACCCGCGCATCGCCTCGTCGAGCCGTGCGAGGTACTGCTCCCGAAGAGCCTTCGCGTCGCTCTCAGTCATGGTCGTCCCTCTCCCACGAGGCCCGTGACGACACGGGCGAACGGTGTCCACTGCGCTCGGAAGCGCTCGAGCTGCTCGGTGCCGGCATCGGTGAGCCGGTAGTACTTGCGCACCGGCCCGCTCTCCGATGGCAGGTCGAACGTGCTGACCCAGCCGTTGTCCCGAAGTCGGCCCAACAACGGGTAGAGCGTCCCGATGCTGGCGATCAGCCCGACGCCGGTGAGCGCATCGGCCAGCTGCCAGCCGTACATCGGCTCGCGCGCGAGGAGACCGAGCACGCAGTACTCGACCACTCCCTTGCGCATCTGCGCTCCGACATCAGCTGTCATGCAAGACAAGCTACCATGCCATGCAGGTTAGCGGGCTGGGCAACCTCCCGCTTCGACGGCGGCCGACGGGGATCAGCCCTTGGTGGCGCCCGCGGTCAGCCCACCGACGATGTACTTCTGCAGGAAGAGGAACAGGATCATCACCGGGATCGCGGCCATCACCGCACCGGCCGAGAATGCCGACCAGTCGGCGTAGCGCGGATTGGCGACGAGCTTGGTGAGACCGACCACGAGCGTCTGCTGCTCCACGTCGACGAGCATCACGCTGGCGATGACGTATTCGTTGACCGTGCCGATGAAGGACAGGAGTCCGACCACCGCGAGGATCGGCGCGACCAGACGCAGGATGATCGTGAAGAAGATCCGCGCGTGACCGGCGCCGTCGATGCGGGCAGCCTCGTCGATCTCCTTCGGGATCGTGTTGAAGAACCCGTACATCAGGTAGGTGTTCACGCCGAGGGCTCCACCGAGATACACGAGGATCAGCCCCGTGTGGGTGTTCAGCCCGATGGCGGGGAACCAGTCCCCCAGCGTCGACATGAGCAGGAAGATCGCGACGACCGCGAGCAGCTGCGGGAACATCTGCACGACCACGATCGTCACGAGTCCGACCCGACGTCCGGCGAATCGCATGCGCGAGAAGGCATATGCGGCGCAGGCGCCGATGAACACCGTGACCGCACCGGTGACGACGGCGATGAGCAGCGTGTTGAGGAACCACGTGCCATAGGGGTTCTGCGGGTCGCTCAGGATGCGCACGTAGCTGTCGATCCCGATGGCGGAGAACAGCTGGTTCGACCCGGTGAGCGTCCCCCTCGGGTTCAACGACGCCGAGACGACGTACAGCAGGGGGAACAGCGCGAACGCACTCACGACGATCGCGACGAGGTGCCGCCATCCGGTGTCGGCGAACCAGGCGCCGAAGCTGCGACGACGAGGGCCGAGGCTCTGCACGTCGGTGGTGGGGCGGGTGGCGGCGGAGTGAGTGGTGGTAGGACCGGCGGTGCTCATGTCAGTTCAGCTCCTCGAGGGCCTTGGTCTTGCGGAAGCTGATGATCGAGATCGTCGCGACCACGATGAAGATCAGGATCGTGAAGGCCGAGGCCAAGCCGTAGTCGCGCGTCTGCCCGGTGAAGGCCACCTTGTAGACCATCGAGATCAGGATGTCGGTGTGCCCGACCGGGATCGACACGTCGCTGAAGCGCGGCCCGCCCTTGGTGAGCATGTAGATCAGGTTGAAGTTGTTGAAGTTGAACGCGAACGACGAGATCAGCAGCGGCGCGACGGTGACGAGCAGAAGCGGGAGCTTGATCCGGCGGAAGACCTGCCACGGGTTCGCGCCGTCCATGACGGCCGCCTCGTTCACATCCTCCGGGATGCCCTGGAGCGCGCCCATGCAGACGAGGAACATGTAGGGGAAGCCGAGCCACAGGTTCACCAGCAGCACCGACACCTTGGCGAGGGCGGGATCGGTGAGCCACGGGATGGCGGCCCCGCCGAAGATCACCTGGTTGATGAAGCCGAAGCTCTCGTTCATCATCCCGGCCCAGACCAGCGCCGAGAGGAACGCGGGGAACGCGTAAGGGAGGATCAGGATGATCCGGTACCCGTTGCGGAACCGCATCCGCGTGTTGTTGAACACCAGCGCGAGCAGGAGCCCCAGGAAGAAGGTCGTCGCGACCGAGATCAGTGCGAACGCGAAGGTCCAGAGCGTGACCGAGATGAGCGGCCCGCGGATCGAGGAGTCGGTGACCGCCCGCACGAAGTTGTCGAAGCCGACGGTGGTCTGCCACCCCGGCAGCAGCTGCTCGCCGTCCTCCGCGGTGAACGCCCCCTCGCCGGTGTCGGAGTAGACGATCCCGGTGGTGGTGTCGGTGATGGTGTCGGCGGCCTCGTCATACTCGAGCGTCGAGACGTACAGGTACCCCTTCTGCCCGTCCGGAGCACGCAGGCTGCCGTCGTTCGGGTCGTCACTGAAGGGGACCGACAGCTTCTCGAGCTCTTCGGAGAGGGTGAAGACGGTCGCCAGCGGGAGGGTGGTCCATCCGTCGACCGCGACGGCCTGACCTCCCTCGAACTCGGCGTCGACCTCTTCCAGCGGCTGCTCCGCGGTGCCGAGGAGTGCGTCGCCGGACTCGGGATCGGTCGCGAGCAGGCCGTAGGTGCCGAACTGCTCCACGACGGTGACCGGGTAGGTCGGCGAGTCCTCGACCCGCTCCTGCGCCGAGGCGAGGAGTGAGGAGATCGCCTGCTCTTTGGTGCCGTTGTGCCCGGTGCCGTAGTTGGTGAATCCGATGTACCCCGTGTAGAGCAGGGTGAACACCTGGAACACGATCAGGAAGATGATGCCCGGTGTGAGGTACTTCGCCGCGATGCGCTTGCGGGAGAAGTAGATGTAGTTGACGAGGACGGCGACCACCACGACGATGCCGAGGATCAGCCACTCCTGGTGGGCGAAGAGCACGAACACCGCATACAGCGCGATCGCGTCGACGACGGCCAGCAGGAGGATCTTGAGCAGCATCCAGCCGATCGGGCCCGATGCGGCCTCCGCGATCTTCGCGGCCTGGCGCTGGCGTCTGGTCGGAGGAGCAGTGCGCTCGTCGGTGTCTGTCATGTCGTCCTCGTCATGATCCTGCCGAGGCGGGCGGAGAGGCCCACCCCGGCAGGGTCAGTGTGATGGCTGTTACTTGATCGCGGCGGTCACGTCGTCGACGAGCTTCTGCCACGTCGTGGCAGGGTCTGCGCCGTTGATGATGGCGGCCTCGGCCACACCCCAGAACTCCCACACGGCACCCATGGCCGGGATCGCGGGCATCGGGACGGCCTCGGCACCGACGGCCTGGAACCCGGCGATGATCGGGTCGGCCGCAGCGGTGTCGGCAGCAGCGGTCAGCGCCGGCAGGATGTTGCCTGCCTCGAAGAGCTCGAGCTGCACGTCTTCGGTGCCGAGGTAGTTGACGAGGAAGTCGTTCGCGGCGACCTTGTTCTTGGACTCCGAGCTGACGAAGAAGCCCTTCACACCGGCGAACGGCGAAGCGGTCTCACCGGTCGGGCTCGGGATCGGGTCGATCGCGACGTTGATGCCGGCGTCGGTGGCCGCGCCCACGTTCCACGGTCCGGTCAGCCAGAACGCGGCCGTGCCGTCGAGGAACTGCTGCTTGGCGATCTCGCCGTCGACGTCGGTGTTGAGCACACCTGCGGCGCCCTGCACACCCAGCCAGTCGGCGAAGGCGAAGCCGCCCTCGCTGCCGAGCTGGAGGTCGGTGGGGTCGTAGCTCCCGCTGTCATCGGTACCGAAGACCGGGGCGCCGAACGCCGTCTGGAACGGGTACAGGTGGTACGGGTTGCCCTCGGTGCCCTGCTCGACGACGAACGAGCCCTTCGAGAGCATGTCGTCGAAGCTGGTCGCCGCGGCGGGGACGAGGTCGGCGTTGCGGAGCACGGCGATGTTCTCGACGGCATACGGGAGCATGTAGACGGTGCCGTCGTAGGTGGCTGCCTGCAGCGCGACCGGCAGGTAGTCCTCGGAGCTGTCACCGAGCTCGATCGGTGCGACCACGCCGTTCGTGGAGAGCTCTCCCAGCCAGTCGTGCGCGCCCATGACCACGTCGGGGCCCTTGCCGGTCGGCACCTGCTGGATGAAGTCGTCCTTCATGTCGTCGACCGACTTGCCGACGAGCTCGACCTTCACGCCGGTCTTGTCCTCGTAGGCGTCTGCGGCGTTCTGCAGCGCGTCGACGCGCTCGGCGTCGACCCAGACGACCAGCTTCCCGCCGTCGTCGGAGCCTGCGGAGGAGTCGTCGCCGCTGGTCCCCGTGGAGCAGCCGGCAAGCGTCAGAGTCGAAACGATGGCGATCGCGCCTGCGGCGGCGATGCCCCTCTTGTTCACCTTCATTGGTGTGTGCCTCTCTCAGTGCTGATCACCTGCAAGGACTGCAAGCGCTTACAGTATGCATCGAAATCAGCGGTTTTCGCAATGAGAGAGGGCGTTGATATCAACCCGTGACCGTGCGCTTCGAGGATTCGAGCTGTGAAAACGCTTCCAAGACGGCAGGAAAGTGCGCAGGCCTCCCTCGCCGCGGCGCGGTACTGATCGCGCGGGCGCAGGGCTGCTTTCACCCTGGATGAGGCGGGCTCTATCGCGTCGCCCCCAAGATCACGGCGATCAGGAGCAATCCCGGATGACGCGATCTATCCAGTCACGCCGCGGCAGGGTGAAGATGGCTTCGCGGGAGAACCAGCCGAGTTCGATGATCTCGTCGAGGTCCGGTGTCGCCTCACTGAGCAGTTCGCACTCGTACGCGATCGTCACGTATCCGACCTGGTCGCCGTTCGGATAGGTGACCAGCAGAGGCTCACCGCCATAGGCACCGACGACGCCGGTGATCCGGATTCGCGCTCCCGTCTCTTCGAAGACTTCGCGGGCGACGGCATCCGACGGCTCCTCGTCGGGTTCGATGCCCCCGCCGATCAGACTCCAGAGCCCGGAATGCGCATGTCGGGCCAGCAGGAACCGCTCGCCGTCGCGGATCACAGCCGTGACTCCGGGGAGCAGCAGGAAATCGTGTCCGATCTGCGCACGAATCGACTGGACGTAGGGAGACATCGGCATCGAAGCAGTCTAGGCATCGTTCTCCCGGCCTCTTCGGCTGTGCCCCCAGGAGCCCCACGCGACAGATGCGGATGCCCCCGGTTACAGTTGACATATGGCTGACAGCTCATTTGACATCGTCTCGAAGGTCGATCACCAGGAGGCCGAGAACGCTCTGAACCAGGCCCGCAAGGAGATCGAGCAGCGCTACGACTTCAAGGGCACCGGTGCATCGATCGCCTGGAGCGGTGAGAGCATCCTCATCATCGCGAACACCGAGGAGCGGGCGAAGGCCGTCCTCGACGTGTTCCAGTCCAAGCTCATCAAGCGCGGGATCTCGCTGAAGAGCCTCGAGTCGGGCGACCCGTTCGCCAGCGGCAAGGAGTTCCGCATCGTCTCGACGCTCAAGGACGGCATCTCCTCGGAGAACGCGAAGAAGATCAACAAGATCATCCGCGACGAGGGCCCCAAGGGCGTCAAGAGCCAGATCCAGGGCGACGAGCTGCGCGTGCAGTCCAAGAGCCGCGATGACCTGCAGCAGGTCATCGCCCTGCTCAAGGGCGCAGACCTCGACCTCGATCTGCAGTTCATCAACTACCGGTAGTCCCTGCACTGCGGGACGGAGGGAGGTCGGATGCCACGGGCATCCGACCTCCCTCTCGCTTCCCCTGGATTGCATACCGATATATGGGTTCCGGTACCCAAGACTGGAAGCGGTCGACTCGATGCGACCGACGACGCGAACGCCGCGTGACGCACTGCCGTCGTTCGGCTACGTGATTTTCGGGATTGCGAGCTTGCCCTCGTGGGGACGAGGCCGCGGCAGTTCCATGCGCTCGCGTCTTCGGTGGCCGGCGGATGCTCAGCATCCGCCGGCCACGGAACCACGAGTACAGAAGACCCCTCCCCGACTCGTGCAGCGCGCCCCCACGCGGACCACGGCGCCGGAGAGGCGATATTGGCATCCGACGCGACTTCATGATGTAGTTGCCCTCCCGGGCGAATCATGGGGCGCTCCGGGACGAGAACGGCAACTGGGGGCAGGATCCATGGGGACAATCGGATCGACGAATATCGGCGAGAGCAAGCAGCTGCTCGCCGAGGAGGTCTTCCACCACATCGGCAGGCAGATCATCGATGGAACACTGGCCGAGGGCGAGCGCATCCGCGATGTCGACGTCGCCGAAGAGCTGCACGTGTCACGGACACCGGTGCGCGAGGCACTCCAACGACTGGAGCGCCTGGGCATGGTGACGATGTACCCGAGCAGGTACACGGAGGTCACCGCGGTGACCTCGGAGACGATCGCGCAGTCGCTCGAGTTCGCCGGGTACCAGGCGGGGATCGCCGCCCGACTGGCGGTGCCGCGGATGACGTCCGCACAGCGCGAGCACGCCCTCAGACTCACGACCGCGATGCACGTCGCGCTGGACGACGGCACGACCACCTCGAGTGCCCGGTGGGCGGTGTTCGCCTACCTCGGCGAGCACAGCGGCAACACGCAGCACCGGACCCTCATCGAAGACACGAGCATGGTCCTGCACCGCAACCTCCGGGACTGGGCGGTCCCCACGTCGGATCGCGGTCGGATGGGACAGGTGTACGAGGAATTCCTCGACGCCGTCCGCGTCGGCGACGGCGAAGCCGCGGAGCGCCTCGTCCGGGCGATGTACTACCTGTGACGTGCGTCAGCCCGCGGAACGCCACCCCGTGACCCATCGGTCCAGCCGACGATAGGCGTCCTCTCTGGCCTCGTGCCGGGAGAGGAAGACATCGTGCAGGGCGCCGTCGATGCGCTCCACCGTGACCGTCGATCCGAGCCGGAGCGCCGCACGGGCGATGTCGTCGACGACGAGCACCGAATCGGCGGAGGTGAGGTCCTCGGACCACCGCGTGGGCGGGACGAACCGTGTCGAGAGCAGCACGCACACGGGCGCGGTGATCGACAGTCCCGCCGCCACGGTCTTGTGCCCGGAGAGGATCGCGTGCAGCCACCCTGCGTACACGGCCATGGTCTGCGCCGGGCGCCACTGCAGGTTCACGTCCATCGGGTCGTCGGGGTCGGCGACCTCCTCCTGTGCCCGCGTGTAGAAGCCGAGATCCACCTGGGGTGCGGCCTCCATCGGCCAGATCCTCGCCTGCAGTTCGATCATCGGCGCGATCGCCGCCCTCGCCGGAGCGAACTGGAACTCCAGCCACGGACTGTTCAGGATCACGGCATCAGCGGCATCCGGATGGCGCGAGGCCCACAGGCTCAGCGTGAGGCCACCGGTGGAGTGTCCGAGCAGGACGAGGCGTCGGCCGGACTGAGTCCCGCCCTCCCCGCGACCCATCGCCACGAGCGCGGCCCCGATGTCCTCGTCGTAGGTGGCGAGGTCGGCGACGTAGCCGGGAGTCTGCCCCTCGCGGAGACTGCGACCGTACTTGCGCAGGTCGAGTGCGAAGAAGCGTGCGCCGCGGGACGACCAGAAACGGGCGAGCCGCTTCTGGAAGAAGTAGTCGGACCAGCCGTGCACGTACAGCACGTCCACCCCGTCGAGGAGCGGTCGACGTCCGCGCACCCGCTCCCACCAGCTCGGCTCGGTCGGGAGCGCGCGGACCAGAGTCGCGACCACCGGCCCCTGGTCATCGGTGCCGAGATCGAGCGTGAGCTGCTGGAACTCGTCGCCGAGCACATCAGGGACCCAATCGGCCATGCGTTCCTCCCCCGTCGTGGCCAGGCTAGCCGAGACGCGGTCGGGACAGGCGGACGACGGCGCTACTCGCCGCGCGAGACCCGCACCATCTCGTCACGCGGGACGACCTTGACGCGGGCGCGCTCCTCCGGAGCGCCGAGAGCGATTTCGTGCTCGTCGAGGCGGTGCCATCCGTCCAGGTCAGTCCAGCGCACGCCCCGCTCCTGCAGCAGCGCGACGATCGACTCCTCGGAGGGGTCCTCCGGGTGCCACCACGACCCCTGGTCGTTGATGATGTGCCGCACGGTCTCCATCGCGTCGGACTTGGTGTGTCCGATCAGCCCCACAGGGCCGCGCTTGATCCAGCCGGTCGCATAGATGCCGGAGACGCGCTCGTTGGAATCCTTCGCGAGCACCTGTCCCTCGCGGTTCGGGATCACACCGTGCTTCTTGTCGAACGGCACCCCGGGCAGCGGAGAGCCGAAATAGCCGATGGCGCGGTAGAGCGCCTGGAGGGGCACCTCGCGCATCTCTCCGGTGCCGACGGCGCCACCCTGTCCGTCGGGCTGGGTGCGCTCGTACACGAGCCCGGCGACGCGCCCGTTCTCGTCCTTGCGCACCTCGACGGGCTTCGCCCAGAAATGCAGGTGCAGTCGCCGCGAGGCAGTACCGCCGGCGTTGTTCACCGAGTCGCGCTTGCGCCAGGACTGCAGGATGCGGTCGATGACCATGACCTGCTTGTTGCTGGCCACAGCATCCTTCGACGCCTCGTCGTAGTCGAAGTCCTCGTCGTAGACGACCATGTCGACATCGCGGAGCTCGCCGAGCTCGCGGAGTTCGAGTGGGGTGAACTTCACCTGCGCGGGACCGCGGCGGCCGAACACGTGCACGTCGGTGATCCGGCTGGCCTCGAGGCCCTCGTAGACGTTCGCCGGCACCTCTGTGACCAGGAGGTCCTCAGCGTGCTTAGCGAGCATGCGGGCGACGTCGAGCGCGACGTTGCCGTTGCCGAGCACGCCGACCGAGGCGGCATCCAGCGGCCACTCGCGCGGGACGTCGGGGTGTCCGTCGAACCAGCTGACGTAGTCGGCGGCGCCGTAGGACCCGACGGCGTCGATCCCGGGGATGTCCATCGAGGTGTCGCGGATCGCGCCGGTCGCGAAGATCACGGCGTTGTAGTGCTTCTTGAGGTCATCGAGCGTGATGTCCTCGCCGAAGCGGACGTTCCCGAACAGCCGGATGTCTCCGCGGTCGAGCACGTCGCGAAGAGCCGTGATGATGCCCTTGATGCGGGGGTGGTCGGGCGCGACGCCGTAGCGCACCAGCCCGTACGGTGCGGGGAGCTGTTCGAAGAGGTCGATCGAGACGTCGAACTTGCGCTCGGCCTTCAGCAGGATGTCCGCGGCGTAGATGCCCGCGGGGCCCGCACCGACGATGGCCAGTCTGAGCTTGGTCATGGGAGGTCCTTTCGTGTGCCGTCGCAACCGTGGCGCGGCCCGACGGGCCGCCCGCACAGATTCAGCTGGAGCGTTCGGCGAGGGTCTCTGCGAATCGGGTCAGCGCCTCGCGCACGGTGCCGCGCGGGAGGGGTTCGAGGGCGTCGACGGCATCCTGCGTCCACGCGTGCGCGAGTTCGAGGGTCTTCTGCGTCACCGCATGGTCGCGCAGCTCGTCCAACGGCCCGTCGAGGATCGCGGGATCGGCGCCGTCGGCGATCAGGGCGACCCCGTCATCGATCCGGGCCGCGAGGTCGACGGAGACCGCATCGGATTCGGCCTTCAGCAACAGGTAGGGCATGGTCGGCACGCCGGCGCGGAGGTCGGTACCGGGGACCTTGCCGGTCTCCTCCGGCTTGGCCGAGAGGTCGATCACGTCGTCGAGCAGCTGGAACGCGACGCCGATCTTCTCGCCGTACACCCGCAGCGGCTCCTCGAGAGCTGCGGGCGCGTTGGAGAAGATCACGCCGCCCTGCGTGGCTGCGGCGATCAGCGAACCCGTCTTGTCGGCGAGCACCTGGATGTAGAACGCGATCGGGTCGTCACCCGGCTGCGGGCCGAGGGTCTCGTGCATCTGACCGAGCACGAGACGCTCGAACGTGTCCGCCTGGAGCCGGATCGCCCGTTCGCCCAGTCGTGACATCAACTGGCTGGCGCGGGAGAACAGGATGTCGCCCGTGAGGATCGCGATGTTGTTGCCCCACACGGCATGCGCCGCCGGCACTCCGCGGCGACGGTCGGCGCCGTCCATCACATCGTCGTGGTACAGAGAACCCAGGTGGGTGATCTCCAGCGCCTTGGCGACGTCGATGACCTCGGAAGTGTTGCCGTCGCCGAGCTGCGCGGCGAGGAGGGTGAGCACCGGGCGGATGCGCTTGCCGCCCGCCTCGTACAGATAGCGGCTGGCGGCATCGGCCAGGGGGTCGGCGACGCGGACGTCGTCAGCCAGACCGGTCTCGACGAGCTCCAGCCCGTCTTCGATGGCGCGCGCGACGCGTCGGGCTGCAGGGCCGATGAAGACGCGATCACTGAAGCCGAGACGGCTCGCCAGTCGCGAACCCGGGGCGATGGGGCTCGAAGTCACGGCTCCAGCCTACCTGCGTCGGGTGTGGCCGTTTCGCCCCGGCGATTCACTCCGGCTTGCGCGCTCTGTGCAGGGCCACGATGCCGAACGAGAGATTGCGGTATGCGACATCGGTCCAGCCCGCTTCGCGGATCCACGCCGAGAGCCTCTTCTGATCCGGCCACTCGCGGATCGACTCGTTCAGGTAGTCGTAGGCTTCACCGTTCGTGCCGGCGACCCGCGCGACCCGCGGCAGCACCTGCGCGTTGTAGAAGCGGTAGGCGCCGCGGAAGAGCTTGCCCGGCGGCGTCGAGAACTCGTTGATCACGAGCCTGCCCCCCGGCTTGGTCACCCGGTACAGCTCGCGCAGAGCCTTCTTCGGATCATTCACATTGCGCAGGGCGTACGACATCGTGACCGCGTCGAAGTGGGCGTCGGGGAACGGCAGGTCGGTGGCGTCGGCCTGCACGAACGACAGGTTGCGCAGGGCGCCGTGCCGACGCTCTCCCTCGGCGAGCATCCCGGGCGAGAAGTCGGCTGCGACCACCTCGGCACCGCTGCGCGCGAGGGACGCCGATGACGACGCCGTGCCGGCGCCGAGGTCGAGAATCCGCTCCCCCGGCTTCGGAGCGACCGCCCGCGTGGTCGCCGCGCGCCACAGGACATCGTTGCCGAAAGTCATCGCCGTGTTGGTGCGGTCGTATCCTGCAGCGACCTGGTCGAACATGCCGCTGACGCGGGCGGGGTCCTTGCCGAGATCGGCGCGGTTCTTCTCGTTCGAGGTCACGGCTTCAGTCTAGGCGCGAGGCTCAGCGCTTCGAGGCGGTCGAGCCAGGGATCGGCGGTGGCGTCGTCGAACGGAGCGACCTGCGCCCGCACCCGCTCCTCGAGGTCGAGGGCCAGGGCCTCGAGATGCGCCATGACGTCGGCCGGGTATCCGTACCGGGCACTGTGCTCGGCCCACTCGTCGCGGTCGTCGACCCACGTTCCCCGTGCCCCCTCGACGCGCACCACGTCGAGGTCCATGTCGATCCCGGTCGCGAGCAGCGGATCGTCGGACCAGTGGATGTCCCACCCGAGGTCGATGTAGATGCGCATCCCCCGACGATGCCGGCGGTTCACGGTCAGCGCGTGGTCGCCGCCGGCCGGGACCAGGGTGACGTTCGGACCGCCGGCGTGGAACTCCGCCCCGGGACGCACGCTGTGCCAGCCCACAGGCTGCCCGATCCAATCGCCCCACTCGTCGGCGCCGAGGTAGACGCACTCGTGCCGCCAGTGCGGCGACCCGTCCCACTTGCGCCACTGGAAGACCATCTCGGTGCCGGGTGCGGGGCGTGCGTCGCTCATCCGTTCACCCTACGACGGCGCGAATCCGTGCCGCCTGAGCGGCATAGGCTGGGTCTGTGCACACCACCCACCTGGTCGTGGAGACCCGAGAGATCGACCCGGTCGAAGACCTCCTGGCCTATGCGGATCCGGACCGTCCGCTCGCCTGGCTGCGGCGCGGAGACGGGATCGTCGCGGTCGGCGAGACCCTCGTCGAACTGCGACCGCGCGGGGACACCGGCGAATCCCGCACCGCGGCGCTCGCGAGGGCGTGGCGCGGTCTGGCCGCCCAGGCGGAGATCTCCGACCCGATCGGGCTACCCGGCACCGGCCTGGTGGCATTCGGTGCGTTCACCTTCGACGAGGGCTCGGCCGCCGACAGCGTGCTCGTGGTGCCGACGCAGGTGCTCGGCAGACACGGCGATCGGTTCTGGGAGACCCGCATCCACTTCGCCGCGACGCCCGGCGCAGACGACGCGCTCGCCACCCGGCCCTACGGCCCGCACTGGGCGGGGACCGTCGGTCCCGGGGCGCAGAGCCCGCAGGGATACCAGGATTCGGTGCGCCACGCCCTCACCCGCATCGCCGACGGCGAGCTGAGCAAGGTGGTGCTCGCGCGCGACCTGACCGGCACCATCCCCGCCGGCTCCGACCTGCGCCGCCTCGTGCGCGCACTGTCGACCGGATATCCCGACACCTGGTCCTTCGCGGTGGACGGCCTGATCGGGGCGAGCCCGGAAACACTCGTCACGGTGCAGAGCGGCACGGTCACGGCCCGAGTGCTCGCCGGGACGATCGGCCGCGGAGCCGACGCGGATGCCGACACCGCGGCATCCGCCCACCTCGCCTCGAGTACCAAGGACCTCGACGAGCACCAGTACGCCGTGCAGAGCGTGCTCGCCTCGTTGCGCGCGCACACACGCGCGCTGGCCGCGAGCGAGCAGCCCTTCCTGCTGAAGCTCCCGAACCTCTTCCACCTCGCGACCGACGTGGAAGGCGAGTTGGCCGACGGCGAATCCGCACTCGACCTGGTTCGCGTGCTGCATCCGACCGCCGCGGTCGCCGGCACGCCGACGCCTGCCGCCATCGCCGCGATCCGCGAGCTCGAACCGTTCGACCGCGGGCGCTACGCCGGCCCGGTCGGGTGGGTGGATGCCGCGGGCAACGGGGAGTGGGCGATCGCGCTGCGCTGCGCCCAGTTCACCGCCGGCGAGGGCGCGATCGGAGTGACCGCATACGCGGGAGCCGGGATCGTCGCGGGATCGGACCCGGAGAGCGAACTGCTCGAGACCCGCGTGAAGTTCCGACCGCTGGTCGACGCGCTGGCCTGACGCGCGCGTCGTTCCGTCTCAGCTGGCGGCGAGGCGCTTCTTCTCGGCCTCGACATCGAAGTCGGCGCCCGGCCACTGCGGGTCGATGTCCTCCAGCGCCGCGAGCAACAGCTCCTGCACGGCGAGCCGCGCGTACCACTTGGCGTTCGCCGGGATGACATGCCACGGAGCCGCCTCGGTCGACGTGCGGTCGAACACGGTCTGGTAGGCCTCCATGTACTGCGGCCACAGCATCCGCTCGTCCACGTCGCCCGGGTTGTACTTCCAGTACTTGTCCGGGCGCTCCAAGCGCTCCATCAGACGCGATTTCTGCTCCTCCGGCGAGATGTGCAACATCACCTTCACGATGCGGGTGCCGGATGCCGCGACCCGCGCCTCGAACTCGTTGATGGCGTCGTACCGGCGCTCGATCTCCGTCGGCGGGGCGAGCTCACGGACGCGACCGATCAGCACGTCCTCGTAGTGGGAGCGGTCGAACACCCCGATGAACCCCGGCTCGGGCAGTCGCTTCTCGACGCGCCACAGGAAGTCGTGCTCGCGCTCCTCCGCCGTCGGCGCCTTGAACGCCGCAAGCGCGACGCCCTGCGGATCGACACCGCCGACCACGTGCCGCACGATCCCGCCCTTGCCTGCCGAGTCCATCGCCTGCAGCACGAGGAGCACCGCATCCTTCGCCACCCCCACCCGGCTCTCGGCGAACAGCCGCTCCTGCAGAACGTTGAGGTCTGCCAGCCCGGCCGCGAGGTCGGACACGCCCCGGGACTTCCCGTGGTCGTAGCCGGGCTTGGTGTCGGGATCGACGTCGGCGAGGCGGAACCCCTCGTCGACCTGCAGCGTCTGCGTCCAGGTGTGCGCGTTCATAGGCACATCCTGCCAGTCAACGCGTCAGCGGCACCTCGATGATCTGACGCCCACCGTGCGGAGAGGTCAGGGCCTGGTCGAGCGCCGTGCGCGTCGTGACCCGCTGGTACTCCCAGCCGTAGGCCAGCGCGAGGTGCTCGATGCGCACGGTGTGCGGCGTGTAGAAGGCGCGGTCGAGGTCGCCCGGGCGTGCGGACGACGCGACCTCGAGGGAGTCGAAGATCGTGCCGCCGCCGTCGTTGCCGACGATGACCTGCAGCCGGGGCTCCGTCTCATCCGGAGGCAGCAGCAGGGCGCCGACGTCGTGCAGGAACGCGAGGTCGCCGAGCAGCACCCTGGTCACCCCCGGCGCTCCGGCGGCCTGACTGGCGATCGCGATCCCGGTCGCGGTCGCGATCGTGCCGTCGATCCCGGCGAGACCGCGGTTGGCGTGCACCGGGACCTTCTTGCCGCCGAGCACCTGATCGGCGACGCGCACCAACCGCGAGGAGCCGAAGACGAGTCGGTCGTGCGGCCAGGTCGCACGCCAGACCGCGTCGACGAGGAGTTCGCGGTCGAGCGGACGGCGGACCGCGTCGAGTTCGGCCTTCACCGCCTCCCTGCGCGCGGCGAAGTCGGTCGACGCCAGACCCTCCGGGTCGGGGGCGTGCTCGCTCAGATCGACGGTCTCTGCGGCGGATGCCTGCATCCACTCGCCGAGCCAGGCGCGGTCGACGACGCCCGGGGCCACGACGACGGCGTCGACGCCCCGCGTGCGGTGGTTGAGGTTCAGCTCTTCGCCGCCACGATGCACGGCGATGACAGCGACGTCACCACGGGAGAGGAGCGCGGCGACCTCACGACTGAGTGTCGGATGCCCGAGGACGACGACCCGCTCGATGCGTCCGCCGAGGTCTTCGCGCGACAGCAGCCGACGATATCCGTGCACGATCTGCCGGCCGAACCGCGCGCCGCTCACGATCTCGGCGATCAGCGGCCAGCCACCGGCGTGCGCGATCTCCTCGGCATCGGGACCGGCGTCGGCGCCCGCGACCACGACGGTGCGCGGGCCACGGTCGAGCTCGAAGGGCTCGGCTCCCTGCGCTTCCGGGGCGTCGCCCTGGACGACGGAGACCGGGGGCAGGTCACCCGAGAGGGGCTCTCTGGACGGAAGGTTCAGATGCACGGGTCCGGCGATTCCGCGGAGGCCGCGCTCGACCTCGCTGGCGCCCATCGCCGCGGCCACGGCCTGTTCGGCGAGTCCCGCCCACTGGCCGTCTCCCGGCACCGGCGCATCGATCTGGTCGCGCACCCACGGGTGGAACAGCCCCTCTTGGATCGTCGCCTGGTTCGCGCCGACGCCGCGCAGCTCGGGCGGGCGATCGGCGGTGAGCAGCAGCAGCGGCACCCCGGAATGGAATGCCTCCATCACCGCGGGCAGCAGGTTGGCGACGGCCGTACCCGAGGTGCAGACGACGGCGGCGGGCACGCCAGACTCTCGGGAGATGCCGAGGGCGGTGAAACCGGCGACCCGCTCATCGATGCGCACGTGCACCCGCACATGCCCGTCTTCTGCGAATCGCACCGCGGCGAGCGCGAGGGCCTGCGAACGCGAACCGGGGGACAGCACGATGTCGCGCACGCCGTTCCCGACGAGCTCGGCGATCAGGGATGCCGCAGCATCCATGGCCGGCGACGTCGTCACGGGCGCTGATCCGCGGCGGGAGGCTCGTCGGTCTCGTCATCCAGACGCGCGAGCTCTTCTTCGAGGCGACGGATGCGCGCATCCTGCTCGGTCTTGCTGATGCTGCGGAGGAAGGCGGGATCGTCGTCCGGCGCGATGACCGGGCGGACACCGGGGTCGTTCGCGCGTCGACGACCGATCACGAACCAGAGGATGCCGCCGATCACCGGAAGGAGCACCACGATGAAGACCCAGGCGGTCTTGGACACGCCACGGTGCCGCGCCGCCGGCTGCACTGCGCAGTCGACGATGCTGAACACCCAGAACACGGCGGCGAGGAAGCCGCCGACGATCAGTAGTCTCGCCACCCCTCCAGTGTAGGCGCGTCGGCGGTGTCCTGGTCTCGGAGAGGACAGAGGCTCCGTTGCTAGACTGCGCGGGAAATGCTGCCCTCATCGCCGGTACGGATGCCGCGAGCGCGGGCCGAGCGGATGCTGATCGCCCGGGTGATCACGGCCGTCGGCCTCGCGCTCCTGCTCGTGGTGGGCGCCTGGTCGACTTCACGCGGCAGCGCCGATGTGCACGCGACGTTGTGCCTCGCCTCCGGCGTCTCGACGCAGGACGGCGCCGCACCCACCGGCGCGGCGGCGGACGGGGCGACGGCGATCGACACGCTCACGTCCGACATGGGCATCTGCCTGCTCGCCGTCCTCTGCGGCATCGGCCTGGTGCTGCTGCTCCGCCTGCTCCGCGGTCGCGGCACCCGTCCCCTCGGCACCGGCACACCGCACCGGGTGTCGCCGAGTCGCGCCGGTCCGAGCATCCTCGTCTCGGCCCTCACCCTCACGCAGCTCTCGATCTCCCGCACCTGAACACCGACGCGTGCATCGAGCCGCCCTCGCGCGGCATCCCTTCCCTCGTCGTACCCGTGTGTCTGGAGACCCCATGAAGAACTCTGTCAAAGCGACCCTGATCGCCATCGCCGCCGCCATCGTCCTGCTGATCGTCGGAATCGTCTTCGCGATCACGCAGCAGCAGCCCTCTGCACTGCCCGAGGGCGAGGGCGGCGACCTGCAGACCGTCCGCACCGACTCCCATGTGCTCGATGACGGCGGCGAGGGGGCCGTCACCGTGGTCGAGTTCCTCGACTTCGAGTGCGAGGCCTGCGGAGCGTTCTACCCCATCGTCGAAGAACTCCGCGAGAAGTACGACGGCGAGATCACCTACGTCGTCCGCTACTTCCCCCTTCCAGGGCACATCAACTCGACGCAGGCCGCCCTCGCCGCGGAGGCCGCGGGCCAGCAGGACCGCTTCGAGGACATGTACCACCGCCTGTTCGAGACCCAGGCGCAGTGGGGCGAGCAGTCCGAGGAGACTCCCGAGGTGTTCCGTGCGCTCGCGGAGGACCTGGGCCTGGACATGGCCGCGTACGACGCCGCGATCGCCGACCCCGCGACCGCAGAGCGCGTGCAGTCCGACAAGACCGACGGCGAGAAGCTCGAGGTGAACAGCACGCCGACGTTCTTCGTCGACGGCGAGAAGGCCGTGCTGCAGGAATGGGACGACCTGGAGCAGGCCATCGAGAAGGCCGTGAACGGCTGAGTCCGTCGGACTCCGGCTCAGGCGTCCTCCGCCGCGCGGGCGTCGGAGCCGGAGAACGCCGGCGCGAGCTTGATCGTCATCCTCGATGCCGGGCATCCCGTCGTCCTCGATTCGAGGCATACCTGGATATGTGCAGCACCGGCCGAAACGTCCACGACCGCCCGGAGCGGCGAGGAGACAAGACCGCCCGGAACGGCGAGAAGACCGGAGAGGAACCCCGATACGCTGAGACCACGACGAGGGAGAGGGCCCGGACGACGATGGAACTGACTTCGATTCTGCAGGGGACGCACAACGCCCGTGAGCTCGCCGGCCTCCCGACCTCGGGCGACGGAAAGCTCGCGTCGGGCCTCCTGTTCCGATCGGACGCCCTGGCCGCGCTCACCGACGAGGGGCTGCAAGCGCTGGTCGACCTCCGCATCGGCACCGTGATCGACCTGCGCACCGACGGCGAGCGCACCCGTGCCGCGGATCGCCTGCCTGCCGATGGCAGCGTGGCCCTGGTGCCGCTGCCGATGCAGGGCGGCGCCATGGACGAGATGGTGAAGCAGTTGCTCCCTGCCGCAGGCGGCGCCAGCCTGTCGGTCACGCAGGTCGCCGAGGTGCTGAAGCAGGTCCCGACCCTCGAGCAGTTGTATGTGGCGATCCTGGAGGCGAGCGCCCCGCAGTTCGCGACCGTCGCTCGGACCGTGCTCGCCTCGTCGCGCACCGACCGCCCCGGGGTCCTGTTCCACTGCACCGCCGGCAAGGACCGCACCGGCCTCGCAGCCGCGATCCTGCTGCTCGTCGCCGGAGTCCCCCGCGACGCGATCGTCGAGGACTACACGCAGACCGAGAAGAATCTCGCGCTCGGGTTCGCCGAGGCGCTCACCGGACTCATCACCTCCCTCGGTGTCCCCCTCACCCCGGGGCTCAAGTCCCTGGCGACCGAGTCGCCCGCCTCCGCCATCGAGACCGCGATGGACTGGATCGACGCGAACCACGGCGACGTGACGGGCTACCTCCGCACCGGCGGCATGACCGATGAGGAGATCGCCGACCTGCGGCGCGTGCTCCGCGGCGAGTGACGGCATGCAGGTCGCCCGCACGGGTATCGGGCGGGGAAGGCCCCTGACCGCGCCGGCCCTCCCCCGAGAGACGACCCGCTCGCTACGCTGAGCGCATGACCGAGGAGCGCTCCCCCGCGCGGCACCCCGCCGTCGCCGTCATCCGCCGGATCCCGGCGACCCTGACGATGATGCTGCTCATCGTGGTCGTGGGCGTCGTCTGGCGCGGTCTCTGGGAGCCGTTCGAGGATTCCGCGCTGTTCCCGGCCATGGCGTACGGGCTCCCGAGCCTCTCCGACGGCAGATGGTGGACACCTCTGACCGGCACCTTCTTCGTGAACCAGCCGTGGGTCTACGTGTTCACGCTCGCCGGTTTCTGGGGCATGGCCTATCTGGAGTTCCGCCGCGGATCACGGGTCGCCCTCGCCTACTACTGGGTCGGCCAACTGTTCGCGATCTTCGCGACCGCGCTGCTGCTGTACGTGCTGTCGCAGTTCCCGTGGGCATGGGCCACGGCGCAGGCACAGGCGCTCGACGTGGGGGCATCCGGCGGCACCATGGCCTGCATCGCCGCGGCCGTCGGCCTCTTCCGCCCACCGTGGCGGGTGCGCGGCTGGCTCATCCTGCTCGGCTTCGTGTTCATCGCGATGCTGTTCTGGGGCAAAGTCGCCGACCTGGAGCACCTGCTCGCGGTGCTGCTGATCCTCGTCGTCGACCGCACGCTGCGGGTGCGCCACACGACGGTCCGCGAGCAGCGTCTGATCGCCGTCATCGCGATCATCGTGCTCGGCGCGGTCGAGATCATCACGACCCTCGTGCCCACGGACGGTCCGTTCGGTCCGACCGAACCCGCGTCGGGCGGTTTCATCGACCTCGCGATCGACGTCGTCGTGATCCTCGTGCTCGTGAACGGTCTGCGTCGCGGCCGGCGCTGGACCTGGGTGCTCGCACTACTGCTCGGGATCTTCAACGTGCTGGTCGCCGCTCTCGTGCTGACGCTGATCACCGTCTTCAGCCAGGCCCAGGTCGACTTCCGGTGGGACGGCGAGACCGAGCTCGCCCTGGCGAACGGCTTCCTCTGGCTGATCATGCTCGTCTACCTCATCTGGGTCCGCCGCGCGTTCGCGGCCAAACGCAAGACGAGACTCGGCATCCAGCCTTCGCCCACAGCGGACGACATGAAGAAGGAGCTGCGTGCGCACGGCGGCGGAACGCTCTCCTGGATGACGACGTGGGACGGCAACAGCTACGCCCGAGTGGACGGCGGCATCGTGGCCTACCAGCGCCGCAACGGCGTCGCACTGGCTCTCGCCGACCCGATCGGTCCGGCGGATGCACGTGCCGAGGCCGTGACGGACTTCATCCACGCCGCGGAGATGTCCGGCCTCGTCCCCTGCTTCTTCAGCGCGGACGAAGCGACGCGTGCCGCCGTCCCCTCGACCTGGCGGAGCATCGTCGTGGCCGACGACACGATCGTCGACCTGCCGGGCCTGGAATTCACGGGCAAGCGCTGGAACTCGGTGCGCACCTCACTCAACAAGGCAGGTCGCGAGGAGATGACCTTCCGGATGACGCACCTCAAGGCGGAGTCCTGGGGCGTGCAGCAGCAGCTGCGGGCGATCTCCGAAGCCTGGGTGGGCGACAAGGATCTGCCGGAGATGCGCTTCACGCTCGGCACCCTCGACGAGGCGGAGGACCCGGAGGTGCGGCTCGCCCTGGCACTCGCCCCGAACGGCGACGTCGACGGCTTCCTGTCGTGGCTGCCGGTGTACGGCGACGACGGTGCGGTGCGCGGTTGGACCCTCGACCTGATGCGCCGTCGCGACGGCGGGTTCGGTCCGGTCATGGAGTTTCTGATCGGATCCTCAGCGAAGCAATTCTCCGACGAGGGCGCGCAGATCATGTCGCTCTCGGGCGCACCACTCGCCCACGACTATCCACCGGATGCCGGCATGATCGCGGCGCTCAGCGAGCGGCTCGCCGAGGCACTGGAGCCCGTCTACGGCTTCGGGTCGCTGCACCGCTTCAAGCAGAAGTTCCATCCGCGTTACGAGACCATGTACCTCCTGTTCCGCGACGAGAGCGACCTGACGCGCATCGGCGGGGCGCTCACGCGGGCGTTCCTGCCCGATGCGACGCTGCGGCAGTTCGCCGGCGCAGGACTCGAGCTCGTGCGCGGCGGGAAGGACTGACGCCTCGCGGCTATTACGTTTTCCGGATGACGCAACCCCTGTGTCGATTTCCGGATAGAGGCGAACCCGCTCGCGAGCGCATGAGTACGATCGGGGATGTGCTCGACGAAGACCGCCTCCGTTCCATGGCCGATGAACTGAACCGCGTGCCCGGTGTGCGGGCGGTCGCGCTGGGAGGAAGCCGCGCCCGGGGCACGCATCGGCCGGACTCCGACATCGATCTGGGCCTGTACGTGGACACCGACGTCGACCGCTCGGGCATCGCGCGCGTGGCGGGCGGATGGACCGGCGAGCCCGTCGAGGTCGCCGAACGGGGCGGATGGGGGCCATGGGTCGACGGCGGTGCCTGGCTGATCGTGAACGGCGTTCCCGTCGACCTCATCCTCCGCGATGTGGACCGCGTGACCGAGCAGTGCGCGCGCGCCGCACGCGGCGAGTTCGCCTTCCACCCCCAGCCGGGGCACCCGCTCGGGTTCCTCGACGTCGCGTATGCGGGCGAGGTCGCGACGAGTGTGCCGCTTCGCGATCCGGAGGGACTCCTGGTGGAGTTGGCCCGCAGCGTGACGCCCTACCCGGCGGCCCTGCGCGATGCGTTCCTCGCGAACCTCTGGCAGGTCGATTTCCTGCTGAACGCGGCCATGAAGGGGGCGAAGTCGGGCGATGCCGCGTATGTCTCGCTGTGCGGCACCACGACGACGATGCTCACCGCGCACGCCTGGCATGCCTCCGCCGGAAACTGGATCACGAACGAGAAGGGACTCGTCACGAACGTCGCCCGTCTCCCGATCGACACGGGCGGGTTCAGCGCGTCCGCCGCCTCCGCACTCGGCAGCCTCGGAACGTCGCCGGAGGAGCTTCTCGCGTCGATCGCGCGACTGCGGGAGCTTCCGCGTCCGGCCCTCCCCGGCGGCGCACCGGATGTCGGCTGAGCAGAACCGCGCCTCGACTCACCCGCGTGCGCGCTCGTCGAGGTAGCGCTTCTCGACCTCGTTCGCCGAGTCGGCGGCGGCCGCGGCGAAGCCGGCGCGCGCCGCGGCATGCTCGCCGATGTCATCGAGCAGGTGCGCGCGCACGATCCGCGCCCTGGCGGCCGTGAGCGGATCGGACGACAGCCCGTACATCCGATCGAGGTCGTCGAACAGGGCGAGTCCGCGCCGCGCACCGAACGCGCGGGAGACGGCGACGACGCGGCTGAGCCGGACGATGCCGGAGGGCTCGAGGCGCTCGAGCCACAGGTAGAGCGCGGCGATCTGCGGCCAGTCCGTGTCGACAGCGGTCTCGGCGTGCACGTGAACCGCACTGATCGCCGCCTGGAGCTGGAACGCACCGACCTCTCCCCGCGCCCACGCCGTCTCGATCAGTCGCGACCCCTCGCCGATCAGCGCACGATCCCAGACACCCCTGTCCTGATCGTCGAGCACGACGAGGTCGTCGTCGATCTGGCGGGCGTCGCGACGTGCCTCGGTCAGCAGCATGAAGGCGAGAAGGCCCTGCGCCTCCGGATCGTCACCACGCGCGGACACGAGCATCCGGGTGAGGCGGATGGCCTCGGTCGTCAAGTCCACACGGACGAGAGCAAGACCCGTCGTCGCCGTGTACCCCTCGTTGAAGATCAGGTACAGCACCCGCTCGACAGCACTGACACGGGCGGCGAGATCGTCCTCGCCGGTGAGCTCGAACCGCGCGCCGGCCTTGCGCAGCGTCTGCTTGGCGCGGCTGATGCGGGTGGCCATGGTCGCCTCGGGCACGCCGTACGCATGCGCGATCTCCGCGGTCGTCAGCCCGCCGACCGCGCGGAGGGTGAGGGCGATCTGCGAGGAATCGGTGAGCGCAGGATGACAGCACAGCGCGAGCAGCTCGAGACTGTCGTCCCTGGCCAGCGGCATCCCCGACGGCGCTGCGGCATCGGCCCGCCGCGGATCGGACCTCAGCCATTCGTATTCGCGACGTCGATCCGCGTCTTCCGCGCGCAGAAGATCGATCAGCTTGCGGTAGCCGACCCGGATCAGCCAGCCTCGCGGCTCAGCCGGGAGGGCGTCGACCTGCCACGTGCGATGGGCCGACAGGAGCGCCTCCTGCGTCGCGTCCTCCGCGAGGTCGAAGCGTCCGAACCGACGCACCAGCGCACCGAGGACCTGAGGCGACTCCCGCCGGAGGATCTCCTCGATGCGCCGGCGCCCGGGCGTCCCGCTCACGCGAAGTCGTCGCCCATGATCGGCCTGATCTCCATCGGTTCCCCGAGCACCGCGACCATCTCCGCGACGATCTCCCGTGCACGCTCGATCCCCGTGCACTCGATGATGGCGAAGCTCGCGAGCACCTCCTTCAGCTCGGCGAACGGACCGTCCGTCGCGACGACACCCGACGCGGTCGGTCGAACGGTCGTCGTGACCGCCGGATGCCCCAGCCCCTCGCTGAGGACGAACTCCCCCGACGCGCGCAACGATTCCTCGAAGCGCTGATACGCCGCGAAGGCGTCGAGGGCGTCCGGGCTCGGAACATCCGCTGTCGCGGCATCCCAGGCGTCGGCAGGCGTATAGCTGAGCAGTAGGAACTTCACTGTTCTCCTCCGAGATCTCACGTCTTCCGATGATGTGCGATGGGTCTCTCCCACCGTACGGCTCATGCTGCTCTCCGCAAACGGATCGCCATCACGGTCACCCACCCGAACGCCACAGCGCCTGCGAGCGCGATCTGGATGCTCGACTCGGTCGGCGACATCGGCAGCAGGAGCACGAGCGCGACCGCACCATGCCCGATGGCTGCCGCCGCGTGCTTGGCTCGGATCTCGCGGACGAGGAGCGTGATGCAGGCCACGGCGAGCGCGAGGAACGACAGGGCCGCCGCAGCCGTGTGCACGATCGAGTGCCACGACATCGGGACGACGCCGTTCGGCGCACCTACGGGGAATCCGTTCTGGGGATCCATCGGGAAGAGCCCTGCGATGAGGAACGCCGCGCCGAACACCGAGACGAAGATCGGGACCAGCCGACGGCCGACGCCTTCAGGGCGCACCCCACGATAGGCGACGGCGAGCATGATGCCACCAAGCCCCGCGACGACGAACGTGAGCATCTGCACCCAGCCCAGCGACCCCGTGGCGAGCTGGCTCAGCGGATGGACGCGGATGTCGAATCCCTCGCGAGTCGTCGCCTGAAGGAACGATGAGACTGAGAAGAAGGGCCCGGCGAGGGCCGCGAACAGCAGGAGCCTCCGCGTCGACGCGCGCTGTTCCGAACGGCCCCGCGCCTGGGCGGGTGCGGAATGAATGGTCATGACGATTCCTCTCCGATGCCCCGGTCGGCGCATCTGAAGACACCACGGCGCCGTCCCGCGGATCTTGACATGGGGGCGGACGATTCGTCCTCCGCCCCCATGTCAAAGAGTCGGCGGCCGCTCCGTCGTGTCCTGTGAGCGCGGCATCCGCCGGGCCGTTTCGAACAGGAGAAGATCATGAATGACCACACGCAGACCGAGAGCGCGCAGAGCGACGCCGACGCCTACGCCTACGCCGGGAGCGCGCAGCCGGAACCCACCCCTCAGCTGCGCGGCCTCGATCGGCTCGTGGGTGAGTGGACCGTCGACGGAGGTGCCCCCGGCACGGTGCGCTACGAGTGGATGCCGGGAGGCTTCTTCCTCATCCAGCACGTCGACCTCGAGCAGTTCGGGCAGAAGGTGACTGGATTCGAGGTGATCGGCAACCTGCATCCGTTCGGGGAGCCGGTCGGTGAGGACGTGGTGTCCCGCTTCTACGACTCGCTCGGCAACACGCTCGACTACGTCTACGAGATCGAAGGCGACACGCTCACGATCTGGGGCGGAGTGAAGGGCAGTCCTGCCTACTTCCGCGGCACGTTCTCGAAGGACGACCGGATCATGGCCGGCGAATGGGTGTATCCGGGCGGCGGCGGCTACCCGTCGACGATGACCCGGAAGTGACCGGTCGTGGGCAGGAGGGCTCTCCCCTCCTGCCCACTGCGGCGGGTTGCGCCTCAGCCCACCGCGCCCGCGAGCTCGACGGGAGCGTCACCGGAGGTGTCGTCTCCCGGCCGCTTCGCCGTGTTCGCGATGTGCGCACGGCTGACGACGATCACGGCGACGATCATGAGCGCGACGCCGAGCCAGTAGGGGGCGGCGTGGCTGACCAGCGCGTAGAGCGCGCCCGCGATGAGAGGGGCGGCCGTGCCCATCGCCGCGTTCAGCGACTGGGTGGCACCGCCGAGCCAGCCCTGCTCGTCGTCGCCCACGGCGTTCGACATCGCACCGTCCATCGCGGCCTGCGAGGCGCCCTGGCCCGCGGCCAGCATGAGAGCGCCGACGATGAACACCCAGGGCTGAGCGAAGACCGAGGCGACGATCGCGAGGGCCGCGAGACCGATCATCTGCGCGACGATGCCGCTCACGATCACGCCGCGCTCACCGATGCGCGGTAGCAGGATGCCCAGCAGCACCCCCTGGATGAGGATGTCGATGATGCCGACCGCTGCGGTCAGGAGTCCGATCTGCGTCGGTCCCCACTGGATCGAGTCGAGCGCGAGCACGCTGAAGTTGTTCACGAAGAACCCGAACGGCAGCGCGAGCAGGCCGAAGCCGATCATCAGCCCGCGCAGCTCCTTGCGGCCGAACGCCTCCTTGAAGACGGCGAACGGCTGGACGTCGCGCAGTCTGATCGTGGCGATGCGGTTCCCCGGCTTGAGGCTCTCCGGGAGCAGGAAGATGCTGAGGATCGCGATCGTGAGGGCGACGGCCGCCGTGAGGAAGACGGGGAGCTGGATGCTGATGGCGGCGAGCAGACCGCCGATCGCCGGACCGATCATCGTGCCGATACCGGAGAGGGCGCCGAGGAGGCCGAAGCGCTTCGCCCGCTGTTCGGGTGGTGTGATGTCGGCGAGGTAGGCGAAGAGGGCGGGGAGGTCGCCCGCGGTCAGCCCTTGGATGACCCGGGCGAGGACGAGGACCCAGATCGCACCGCCGACACCGAACAGCGCCATCGAGAACGCAGCCCCGAACGCCGCGACGATGATGACGGGTCGACGACCGAAGCGGTCGGAGAGACGGCCGAGGAAGGGAGCAGCCAGGAAGGCGCAGAGACCGTTGACGGCCTCGAGCACGCCCACCCAGATGGCGAGGTCGCTCTCGTGCGACACGTACTGCAGCACGACGAAGGGGAGCACGGGAAGGACGACCGTCATACCGATGACGGTCAGCATCGTGAGCACGATGAGCATGATCCACGCGCGGTTCTGGTCCCGTCGCGTGAGGGATGTGGGTGAAGTCATACCGAAAGTGTAGCGATACCAGTTTTGGTGTCAAGCCAGTTTTGTAGTCGGTCCACGGTAAGCTGTCCCCATGACGACCCCAGAGCCCCTCGGACGCCGCGAACGGAAGAAGGCCGCGACCCGGAAGACGATCTCCGACGTGGCGACGGTCATGTTCCTGGAGCGCGGCTTCGACAACGTGAGCATCCGCGAGGTCGCCGATGCCGCCGATGTCTCCCCCACGACCGTCTTCGCGCACTTCCCGCAGAAGGAAGCCCTCGTCTTCGACGAGGACGACGAGCAGCGCGACCGCCTGGTGTCCGCGGTGCGCGATCGGCCAGCCGGCAGCACGATCAACCGGGCGATCCACGACTTCTACGCCGCCGAACTCCGCGCGAACGTCGATGAGCACGGCAACGACGCCACCCGCATCTTCATGCGCTTCCTCAACGAGACACCGGCACTGCGCGACTACGCGGCGAAGATGTGGCTCCGACACGAGGATGCTCTCGCCGATGCCATCGCCGACGAACTCGGTCTCGCAGAGCCGGTCGCCGAGATCCGCGTCTACGCACGGTTCGTGCTGCAGATGCAGCTGCTCGTCAACGACAGCGACGACCCCCTCGCAACCGTCGATGCGGGATTCCGACTGCTCGACAGCGGCTGGGCGCCGATCGAAGCGAAGATCTCCGAACTCCGGGCTTGATCAACTTTAGGTACGACAAAGTTGATCGGGGAATCGCTCCATCAACTTTAGGCGCGGCAAAGTTGATCACGGCATCGTCGTGACCGAGGTCGAGGCGTAGTCCGGGAGCTCGATCGCCTCGGACTTGTCGAGCATCCGGGCCACGATCTGACGCATCGGCCAGTGGTGCATGAGCCGCGCCGAGAGCACGCGCATCCGGAGCATGAACCGACCACGCGGAAGGAAGCCGTCGACGCCGCCGGGTGCCAACGTGTGGGCAGTCGCGACGTAGGGCCGCATGATCTCCTCGTAGCGGGCGAAGGCCGCCACATGATCTCCCTCGGCGCGCCCGAGCTCGCCCGCCAATACATACGCGCCGACCAGGGCGAGGCTCGTGCCCATGCCGGTGAGGGGCGACCCGCAGTAGCCTGCGTCGCCGACCAGGGCGACGCGACCTCGAGTCCAGGCGTCCATGTGCACCTGACTGACGGTGTCGAGGTGGAACTCGTCATCTGCGTCGGCCGCAGCGAGAAGCTCCTCCGAGCGCCAGCCCATCCCCGCGAAGACCTCGTGGAGAAGCCGCTTCTGGCTGGCGACGTCACGCCGGTCCACGTCCGCGCCGGTGTCCGCGAAAGCCAGCATCGCCTTCGCCGAGCCGCCGCGCTCGGGCCTCAGCGCGAGCATCCTCCCCGGCTCGCTGTACATGTCGAACCAATCATCGAGGGGCCCCGGATCAGGAACCGTGCAGTACCCGAGGTAGGCGCCGAGGTGGACGACGTAGTCGGATTCCGGACCGAAGGCGAGCGCCCGCACACCGGAGTGGATGCCGTCAGCGCCCACCACGAAATCGAAGGTGCGCACGCCCCCACTGCGGAAGGTGACCTCGACGCCGTCGGGGCCGTCCGAGAGCGCTTCGATGCGGTCGCCGAAGATCGTCTCGGTGTGATCGGCTACGAGGTCATGGAGGATCTCAGTGAGATCACCTTTCATGATCTCGATCTCGGTCACGGGGCTGCCATCGCCGACGAAGAGGTCGGCGGGCATCGTGGCGAGCTCACGGCCGGCGCTGTCGATGTAGCGCAGCCCTTTCTCGTTCACGATGCGCTCGCGCACACGGGACATGATGCCCATCCGCTGCGCGACCACCTCGCCGAGACCGCGGAGGTCGACGGCCTGGCCGCCGAGGCGGAGATCGGGTGCCTGCTCGACGATCGTGGAGCGGATGCCCTGCCGGTGAAGCCAGTGCGCGAGGGCGGGCCCTGCAATGCCTGCGCCGGAGATGAGTACGCTGTATTCGTTCATGTACCGCACGGTAATACCGCCGACGTACGGTGTACAAGTGTTCTAGCTAGACGGATGGTGTACTAGTACGGTGCGAGTGACTTCTCAGAGCATCGCGGCGGAGATCGCCGAGCGGATCGCGTCAGGCGATCTGGGCCCGGGCGACCAGGTGCCCTCTGCGCGCGGCATCACACGCGAATGGGGCGTCGCGATCGCCACCGCGACCAAGACCCTCGCCCTGCTGCAGCAGCAAGGCCTCATCGTCTCGACGCCCGGCATCGGGAGCGTCGTCGCCTCCGACACTTCACCGCCCACCCCGCCGCTGTCGACCTCGACGGTCGTCACCACCGCGATCACGATGGCAGACGCGGAAGGCATCGACGCGATCTCCATGAGGCGGATCGCTGCCGAACTCGGCACCCCGACGATGTCGCTGTACCGACACGTCGAGAGCAAAGACGGCCTCGTGCTGCTCATGATCGACGCGGTTCTCGGGGAGGAGTCGTTCCCCGAGCCTTCAGCCGACTGGCGTGCCGACCTCGAGGTGTCGGCACGGCTGCAGTGGGCGGGCTTCCAGCGGCATCCCTGGCTCGCCGGCGTGATGTCGATCTCGAGACCCCAGCTCGTTCCGAACGGATTCCGCTACACGGAGTGGTGTCTGCGGGCCCTCGAACCACTCGGCCTGAGCATGGAGGCGATGATGTACATCAGCGTGATCGTCTTCAGCCACGTGAAATCCCTGGCGACCGACATCGCCTTCGAAGCCGAGCAGCGACAGGACACCGGCCTCACGGCGGACGAGTACATGACCACGCGGTCCACGGACATCGCCGCCATGGTGTCGCCGACGGATCTGCCCCTGCTCGCCTCCCTCGTCAGATCCGACGACTTCGACCTCGACCTCGACGCCCTGTTCGAGTTCGGTCTGCAGCGACTGCTCGACGGGATCGAGAGCTGGCTGCCGCGCTGACGCGCGCCCCGGTCGTCAATCGTCGCGAGGCCGCTGACGCAGGCTCTTGACGTCGGTGCGTCGCTGTTTGGCCTTGAGCCGACGCTCCTTCGAGCCACGGCTCGGCTTCGTCGGCCGCCGCGGCGGTGCCGGTGGACGCAGAGCTTCGCCCACCAGCGCGACCAGCCGGTCACGGGCGGCATCCCTGTTGCGCAGCTGGGCACGGTGCTCGGATGCCGCGATCGTCAGCACCCCGTCGACCAGGCGACCGCCCAGCCGATCGAGCAGCCTCTCGCGCTGATGCGGGGAGAGCACCGTCGAGTTCGCCGCATCCCAGACGAGCTCCGCCCGCGAGTCAGCCGTGTTCACGCCCTGCCCTCCGGGCCCGGACGAGCGCGAGAAGCGCCACGACAGCTCGGCCTCGGGGATCGTGAGACCCGACGAGACCCGCAGACCGGGGCGATGGGCGGAAGGCATGCCTCCATCATCGGCCCTCCGGAAGGGATGGCGCATCTCGCGGCTAGCATTGGCGAGGTGGCGGCGGCATCCACTTCGCAGAGATCTGCGCGGCCGCCTCACGCGGAGCACGAATGAACTCATACCGGCAGGACGACTGGGCGGCGAGCCCCTCGTTTCCGTCGACCGTGAATGAGCCGTATCTGATGGGCACGGGCGTCGTCACTGCCGAGGACACCGGCACTCGCCCGCTATCTCCGCCGCACAGCCACGCCGACCCGATGCTGGCCTGGTGCTATCGCGGCACCGTGTGGGTGCACCTGCAGGATGCGCGGTGGCGCCTCGCCCCCGGTCAGGGCGTGTGGATCCCCGCGCACACCCCGCACACGGCCCACCACGAACCCGACTCGACCGGCTGCTACACGTACATCCCGGACTCCGCGCTGATCACTCCGGTGGACGACATCACCCGGGTGCTGGTGCCGCGCGCGGTGCAGGAGATGCTGCTCCACCTCGGCATCAACGACATGCCGACCGACCTGCGCGTGCGCATCCAGTCGGTGCTCATCGAGATGCTGCAGCAGCCCCTGCCGGAGGCCTCGAGCGAATGGGGCGAGGTGCCGATGCCTGCGGATGAGCGGGTCGCCCCGCTCGTGCAGGCGGTACTCGCCGACCCCGGCGATCCACGAGGGGCCGTCGAGCTGTTCCTCGCGCACGGGCTTCACGAGCGAACCGTGCTGCGCATCTTCCAGAACGACGTGGGCATGAGCTTCGGGCGGTGGCGCACCGGCGTGCGCATGACTCTCGGTGCACGGCTGATCGTCGACGGCACCCCGATCGGCGCGGCCGCGCACCGCTGCGGCTACGCCACGACGAGCGCCTTCTCCGCGGCGTTCAAGGAGCGCTTCGGGCTCACCCCACGCCAGCACGTGGCGCGCGTGCAGGCCGACAGCGCGCACCAGCTCTACTGGCGATGACGGCGCGGTGGCGCTGGCGGTGACCACTCAGCGGTGAACCCGACCGCGGTTGTCGGTTCAGCGACACAAGTCGTCGCTCCCGCAACACTGGACGCTGCATCCGCGTTCTAGCATCATTCTGTTAGGGCATGCTTACCTAACTTCTCGCCGCGTCGACGCGGCAACACCCTCCCCCCTTCCCGAAGGAGAACCATGTCGCACGCTTCTGCGCGCCCGATGATCCGCCGAGGCTCCGCCCTCGTCGCCGCGGCCGTCGCCGCCGCCCTCGCCCTCGCCGGGTGCTCGTCCACCCCCGAGAACTCCGGCTCCGCCTCGACCGCCGTGGACGGCGTGGTGATCGAGCACGGCCACGGCAAGACCGTGATCCCCGAGAAGCCGCAGCGCATCGTCACCCTCGGCTGGATGACCTCTGACATCGTCGCCGCGCTCGGCACGAACCCGGTCGGCATGGAAGAGGTCTGGGGCGCGGGCGAGAGCGGCTACCAGCCCTGGTTCGAGGACTACGTCACCGAGGAGTACGGCGAGACCCCCGAGATCATCCCCTTCCTCGAAGACGGCCCGAACTACGAGGCCATCAAGGAGCTCAAGCCCGACCTCATCCTGAGCCTCTACTCCGGCGTCTCCGACATCGAGTACGAGCGTCTGACCGAGATCGCCCCGACCGTCCCCTACATCGAAGGCCCCTGGAACCCGGGCACGTGGGAGGACATGACCCGCACGGTCGGCAAGGCGCTGTCCGAGGAGGACAAGGCCGAGGAGCTGATCGCCGAGACCAAGAAGCAGATCACCACGCTGGCCGGCGAGCACCCCGAGTTCGAGGACAAGACCTTCGTCTGGGGCCTGACCCTGAACGAGGGCGGCACCGACCTCGGCGTCTACCTCGAGTACGACCCCCGCGTTCGCATCACCGAGGCCCTCGGATTCACCTCGACGTCGGCGATGGACAGCTTCCTCTCGACCGCCGAGGGCGACAACTGGTACACCGGCGTCAGCCTCGAGAACCTCTACGACGTCGAGGCCGATCTGTTCGCGGCCTGGGGCGGCAGCGCCGATGAAGGCACCTACACGGTCGAGAACAAGGTCGTGTCGCGCTGGAACCCGATCGCCAACGGCTCGTACGTGATCTACGCCGACGACGCCGAGGCCTCGGCCATCAGCGCGCCCACGGTGCTCTCGCTGAAGTACATCCTGCCGAAGTACGTCGATGACCTCGCCGGGGCGCTCCAGGGCGAGCCCACCATCACCGGCAAGTGATCCGAGAGATGTCCCTGGCGACGGATGACGGCACGGACGTCTCGAACACGGGTGCGGGGAGTCGTGCAGTCGACTCCCCGCACCGCAACGGGACGCTCGTGGCGGGACTGGCCATCACGGTCGTGGTGCTGGCCATCGCCGCCATCGCCTCGCTCGCCGTCGGCGCCCGCGCGATCGACCCCGTCACCGTGCTGCAGTCCCTCTTCTCCTACGACGACGAGAACCCGCTGCACCTGATGGTCATGGAGCTGCGCGTGCCCCGCACGCTGCTCGGCATCGTCGTGGGTGCCGCTCTCGCGGTATGCGGCGGGCTGATCCAGGCCTTCACCCGCAACCCGCTCGCCGACCCCGGCATCCTCGGTGTGAACGCCGGGGCATCCTTCGCCGTCACGTTCGCGGTCGGCGTGCTCGGGCTCACCACTCCCGGCGCCTACGTGCCCTTCGCCCTCGGCGGGGCCTTCGTCCTCACCATGCTCGTCTACATCCTGGGCTCGTTCGGAGCCTCGGGCGCGACCCCCATGAAGCTCACCCTCGCCGGCGTCGCACTCGGCGCGGCCTTCACCGGCTTCACCACCGCGATCGTGCTGCGCGACCACAGCACCCTGCAGGTGATGCGGTTCTGGGGCGTCGGCTCGATCGGCGGACGAACCCTCGACCAGCTCACCTGGGCCGTGCCCCTGATCGTCGCCGGGCTCCTGATCGGGCTCCTCTGCGCGCGCTCGCTGAACGCCCTGGCCCTCGGAGACGACCTGGCACAGGCCCTCGGCGCACGCGTGCGCGTGACCCGCATCCTCGTCATCATCGCCGTCACTCTGCTGGCCGGCACCAGCGTCGCCGCCGCCGGCCCCATCGCCTTCGTCGGGCTCATGATCCCGCACATCGTCCGCTGGTTCACCGGACCGGATCAACGCTGGGTGCTCGCGTACTCGATGGTCATCGGGCCCGCCTTCCTGCTGTTCGCCGACATCCTCGGCCGTATCGTGCTGCCCAACGGCGAGATGCGCGTGGGCATCGTCACCGCACTCCTCGGCGCCCCGATCCTGATCATGCTCGTTCGTCGCAAGCGGGTGAGCGGACTGTGAGCATCGACCAGAAGCCCCTCGCGGCACCGAGGACCACCGCACCACGCGCAACCGCTCCGCCGGCCGCGTTCGTGCCGGTCGATCACGGACGCCGCCTGTTCCGGATCGAGACCGCGCACATCGCCGCGCTCATCCCCGTGCGCTCCGTCGTCGTCAGCATCGTGCTGGTCGTCGTGATCGTCGGAGCGGGTCTCTTCTCCATGACCCTCGGCGCCTACGAGGTCGACTTCGCCGCCGTCATCCGGGCGATCTTCGACCCCTCCTCCGACCCCGACATCCGCCAGGTGGTCTTCGAATGGCGCCTGCCGCGCGTGCTGTTCGCAGTGCTGTGCGGGGCGGCGCTCGCCCTCGCCGGCGGCATCTTCCAGTCACTCACCCGCAACCCGCTCGGCTCTCCCGACATCATCGGCTTCGGCATCGGCGCCCAGTTCGGTGTGACGCTGGTGATGATCGTCTTCGAGCTGAACACGTACATGTTCAAGGCGGCCGGCGCGCTGGTCGGCGGCCTGTTCACCGCGTTGCTCGTCTACGTGCTCGCCAACAAGAACACGATGTCGTCGTTCCGGCTCATCATCGTCGGCATCGGGGTCTCGGCAGGGCTCGGATCGCTCACCTCGTGGATCCTGATCTCGGTCAGCGTCGAGAAGGCGATGATGGCGGCGACCTGGGGTGCGGGTTCGATCGCCTCGCTCGGCTTCGACCAGCTGATCCCGGCGGCGATCGTGTTCGCGATCGTGACCCTGCTGTCCCTCCCCCTCGCCCGCACGCTGCCGGTGCTCGAGATGGGCGACGACGCGGCAACCGCCCTGGGGATCAGCCCCGGACGCACCCGGCTCGCGGCGATGGTGTTCGGCGTGGCCCTGGTCGCGCTCGTCACCGCGGCCGCCGGACCCATCTCGTTCATCGCCCTCGCGGCTCCGCAGATCTCGCAGCGCCTCACCCGCTCGAACACCCCGATGGGCACGGTGCCCGTGATGCTGACCGGCGCCGCCCTCGTCGTGGTGTCGGACGCCGTCGCCCAGCTCGTCGCCGTGCCGGTCGGCGTCGTGACGGTCTCGGTCGGCGGCATCTATCTCGCCTGGCTGCTCGCCGCCCAGTACGCGCGCCGCACCTGAAAGGAACACGCATGACCGCTTCGCTGCTGGCCCGCGACATCACGCTGGGCTACGGGGAGACCCCCATCATCTCCGCCCTCACGCTCGAGGTGCCGGACGACTCGTTCACGATCATCATCGGGCCCAACGCGTGCGGCAAGTCGACCCTGCTGCGCGGGTTCGCCCGGTTGCTGCGCCCGAGCACCGGCGCCGTGCTGCTCGACGGCGACGAGCTGCGCTCGCTCAAGCCCAAGGAAGCCGCCCGCAAGCTGGGGCTCCTCCCCCAGTCATCCATCGCGCCCGACGGCATCACGGTCGCCGACCTCGTGGGCCGCGGACGCTTTCCGCACCAGAGCGCGATGCGCACCTGGAGCAGCGCCGACGAGCGCGCGGTCTCCGAGGCCATGGCCGCGACCGGGGTCACCGACCTGTCGCGCCGTCTGGTGGACGAGCTCTCCGGCGGGCAGCGGCAGCGCGTCTGGGTCGCGATGGCCCTCGCCCAGCAGACCAAACACCTGCTGCTCGACGAACCGACGACCTTCCTCGACATCGCGCACCAGATCGACCTGATGGAGCTGTTCGCCGACCTGCACCGCAGCGGCACCACCCTCGTCGCCGTGCTGCACGACCTCAACCACGCCGCCCGCTACGCGACCCACCTCGTGGCGATGCGCGACGGGGCCATCGTGGCACAGGGCGACCCGCGCGAGATCATCACGGCCGAGCTCGTGAACGCCGTGTACGACCTGCCGTGCAAGGTCATCACCGACCCCGTCTCGGGCACACCGCTGGTGCTGCCGCTCGGCCGGCGGACGCCGTGACGCGCACCCCGCGGAGTCTGTTTGGGATCGCGCTGAAGTCCGAGGGACGCGGTTTCGCCCTCGCCGGAGCGACAGCGCTGCTCATCGTGCACGCGCTGGCCGAGGCGACGATCCCGGTCATCATCGGGGCGACGATCGACCGCGCGGTGCTCCCCGCCGACCCCGCAGCGCTCACGCTCTGGCTCGGCGTGCTGGTGGGCACGTTCCTCGTGCTGACCGTGAGCTACCAGTCGGCCTCCCGGCTGATGGTCTCGATCTACGGATACGGGGAGCAGGCGCTACGCCACCTCACCCTCTCCCGGATGCTTCGTCCTCGGCTCTCCTGCCGCACGGTGACGCCGGGTGAAGCCCTCACCTTCGTCACCTCCGACACCTACCGGGTGGCCGGAGTCGCCTGGTCGGTGGCGCAGCAGTGCTCCACGATCGCCGCGATCGTCGGCGCCGGACTCGCGATGCTGGTGATCTCCCCCGTCGCGACGATCGTGGTCTTCGGCTCCACCATCGCGATGATGCTGGTGATGCAGGTCGTCTCCCGCCCGCTCGAACGCCGCGGGTTCGCCGAGCAGCACGCGGCGACCGAGGCCGGGGCGGTCGCCGCCGACTTCATGAGCGGATTCCGGGTGCTGGTCGGCATCGGTGCGCGCGAGGAGGCCGTGCGGCGGTACGTCGCCGCGAGCGACACCTCCCGTCGCGCCGCCACCGCCGCCGGCCGGTCGCTCGCCTCGTACGAGGCGGTGAGCAGCACCCTGGCCGCAGTCGCGACGACCGCGCTCGCGGGCATGTCGGCCTGGTTCGCCGCGGAGGGCCGCATCAGCATCGGCGAGCTGGTGACCGTGCTCGGGCTCGCCCAGTTCATCAGCGGCTACCTCGCGTATGCGGGTTCGTTCCCCTCGAACTGGATCCACAAGCTCGCCTCCGCCAAGCGGCTCGCCGAGGTGATCGACGCGGACGATCTGCTCGATCCGCCCACCGGTTCCCGCCGCGGTGCAGAGGTGCCGGACGATGTCGTGCTGACCTTCCGTGCCGGATCCGCTGCGCCCGTGATCGAGGTGCATGAGCGGGAACTGCTCGGCATCCGTCCCGCCGACAGCGACACGGCCCGCGCCCTGTCCCGTCTGCTGGGTCTGCGCACGCGGACCGACCGTGGCCGGGTCTCGCTCGCCGTCGAGGGTGAACTCCTCGATCTGACCGACCTGGATCCGGTGGAGTACCGCCGCCGGGTCGTCGCTCCTCCCCACGGTCAGACGATCGTGAGCGGCTCCCTGCACGAAGCCGTGCGGGGGCACGGAGTGGACGAGCCCGCGCACCCGCCCTTCGTCGAGATGGCGGCGCTCCACGACACCGTGGTGCAGGTCGGCGGCTGGGAATCGCAGGTCGGCGAAGCCGGACGACGACTCTCGGGAGGACAGCGGCAGCGCATCGGCATCGCCCGAGCCCTGCACGCGGATGCCGACGTGCTCGTGCTCGACGAGCCGACCTCCGCCGTCGACGCCATCACGGAGGCGCACATCGCCCGCGCCCTCGCCGAGCACGACGAGACCGTGATCGTGATCACCACCTCTCCGGTGCTGCTCAGCGCGTGCGACCGAGTCATCGACCTCCCCGCCGAACGATCGGACGCCCACCATGAGTGATCCGACCTCGACCACCGCTCTGCTGCCGATCGCCTCCGGCGCCCGCGTGCGTGCCGTCGTCGGTGCCCTCCTGCGCCAGCATCCCGGCCGCGCGGCGGCCGTCGCCACCCTCTTCCTCGCGGCGTCCGCACTCGGGATCGTGATGCCGGCGTGCCTGGGGCGCATCGTCGATGCCGTGTCCACCGACGCCGGGGTCGCACCCATCGCCGGCTGGGTCGCCGGGGCGGGCCTGGGTGCCATCGGTGCCGCCATCGTGATGCTGTGGGCCGTGCGGATGCTCACCGGCTTGGTGCAGGACATGCTCGCCACGCTCCGCGAAGACGTGTTCGCCTCGGCGATGCGGCTCCCGGTGAGCTCGGTCGACGACGGCGAGAGTGCCGACCTGCTGTCCCGCGTCACCGGCGATGTCGATGCGGTGGCCGAGGCCGGAGGGAACGTCGCCCCTACCCTGCTGTCGGCGGCCTTCGCGATCGGCGTCTCGGTGGTGGCCCTGACCGCCCTCGACCCCTTGCTCGCGCTCGCGGGCATCGCCTCTGCGCCGTTCTACGTGCTCGGCACCCGCGCGTTCCTGCGCAGGTCGCGCGTGGTGTTCCGCGAGGTACGGGTGCGCGAAGCCGCCCGCAGCCAGGCGGTGCTCGACGCGGTCGAGGGCATCGAGACGCTCACCGCGTTCAACGAGCAGGAACCCGCTCTCGAGCGTGTGCGCGAGCGCGCAGAGGCGTCGATCCAGATGCAGATCGAGGGCGTGCGGGTGACGAACCGGCTGTTCCGCTGGATCAACGGCGGCGAACTCGTCGGGCTGGCCGCGATCCTCGGTGCCGGATTCCTGCTGCAGTCCTCCGGCGCGATCACGGTGGGCGCGGTCACCACCGCCGCGTTGCTGTTCCACCGGCTGTTCGGCCCGGTCGGGCAGCTGATCTTCGGACTCGACGACATCCAGCGGGCGGCGATCGGACTCGCGCGGCTCGTCGGCGTCATCGACCTCGCGCCCGCGCCTACCGCGCAGACCTCGGAGGTTGACGCCGCGCACCGGGCATCCGCAGGGATCGAGGTGCGGGACGTGACGTTCCGCTACCCGACCACCGGCCGCGGCATCAGCGACGTGAATCTGCAGGTCGCTGCGGGCACCACAGCAGCGCTGGTCGGCACGTCGGGGTCGGGCAAGAGCACGCTCGCCCGCGTGATCGCCGGGCATCATCCGCCGACCTCGGGCAGTGTGCACCTCGCATCCCGCACGGAGGCCCCGTACTACCTGTCGCAGGAGCTGCACCACTTCCGGGGCACGATCGCCGACAACCTGCGCCTCGTCGCCCCCGAGGCGACCGACGAAGTGGTGTTGACGGCGCTGCGAGCGGTCGGAGCGGAATGGGCGATCGAGGCGATGGTGCGCGAGGAGAGGGCGGAAGGCGAGGGCGCATCCGCTGATCCCGTCGCGCCGCTCGACGAGGGACGCATCCAGCAACTCGCCGTCGCCCGCGCCTTCCTCGCCGACCCGGATGTGGTGATCCTCGACGAGGCCACCGCCGATGTCGGGCTCCATCACCGCGAAGCCGTGGAAGACGCGATCGCCGCGCTGCG
>NZ_PCOY01000028.1 GCF_002979475.1 Microbacterium sp. MYb62
CCTCGACCATCCGCGCGAACGGCTGGTGAACTTCCTCGCCGAGATCGTGGAGCCGTTCCGTCAAGGCGCCGCCTACCGGTTCTCGGTCGAGCCGGTCTGCGGGGTGGGATGACGGCGGCGGGTCAGGCACTCCCGCGAGGATCCCAGAGCACGACCTCGGTCGAGCGGCGGAGGCGCCGCCCGGTGGGCATGGGCACGACACCCGCGGAACCCGCGGCGAACACCCGCACGCCCGGCCTGCTCTCGCGCTCGGTGCGCAGAGCGCTCTCGAGCACGGCGATGCGGCCTCGCAGCATCCGGTTCTCGTCTTCGAGGTCGAGCAGACGAGCGATGGCGGGAAGGCTCACGCCTTCGGAGGAGAGCTGGGCGACTTCGCGCAGCTGCTCGATGTTGCGGGTGGAGTAGCGACGCGATCCACCCTGGGTGCGCCCGGGGACCACGAGTCCGATGCGGTCGTACTGCCGCAGCGTCTGCGGGTGGAGACCGGAGAGTTCGGCGGCGGCCGCGATCGCGAACACCGGGGTGTCAGCGTTCATCATGAACGCCTCCGACCCCGATGCCCGCTTCGACGGCTGGTCATCGACGTGCCTTCGCCATCAGCTCAGCGCGCGGGTTCTCCTGCGGCTCAAGCTTCTGGAACTCCTCCAGAGCCGCGCGCGCGGCCTCGTCGAGGTGCGTCGGCACCGCGACCTGGAGCTCGGCGAGCAGGTCGCCCGTCCCCTTCGACGTCGTGACGCCACGACCCTTGACCCGCAGCACCCGCCCGGAGGGGGTGCCGGGTGCGACGCGGAGCTTGACCACGTCGCCGCTGAGCGTCGGGACCTCGATCGTCGCGCCGAGGGTCGCCTCGGTGAACGTGACCGGGACCACGACGCGGAGGTTGAGGCCGTCGCGCGTGAAGACGGGATGCGGGCGCACCGCGATCTGCACCACGATGTCGCCGCTCTCCCCGCCGTCGGGCGAGGGACGGCCGCGACCGCGCAGTCGGATCTTCTGCCCATCCGCCACGCCTGCCGGGATCTTCACCTTGAACGGCTTGCCGTCTTCGCCCTGCAGGGAGATGGTCTCTCCCTGCACGGCCGTGACGAAATCGAGCGTGGTGCGGGCCGTGACGTCGGCGCCGCGTTGCGGACCCCCGAAGCCGCGGTAACCGCCGCTCGTCTGCCCGAAACGTCCGTTGCCGAAGCTCGCACCCTGCCCCTGGTTGAACATCGCGAAGATGTCCTCGAAGTCCGCGGCCTGCCCGCGGCCCTGCTGGCCGTAACGGCTGAACACGTCTTCGAAGCCGCCGGCGCCCTGACCGCTCGCGGTGAAGCGAGCGCCCGAGCCCATGGCGCGGATCTCGTCGTACTCCTTGCGCTGTTCGGTATCGGAGAGCACCGAGTAGGCCTCGCTGATCTCCTTGAACTTCGCCTCGGCTTTGGCATCACCCTGATTGGAGTCCGGGTGGTACTTCCGCGCGAGCTTGCGATACGTCTTCTTCAGATCCGCATCGCTGACGTCCTTGGAGACCCCGAGGGTCTTGTAGAAGTCCTTGTCGAACCAATCCTGGCTGGCCATCGATCACCTACTCCGCAGGGACAGCGACGACGACCTTCGCGGGACGCAGCTCGACATCGCCGAGGCGGTAGCCCACCTCGACGACCTCCAACACGGTGGTCTTCTCGGCGCCGGGAGTCGGCTGCTGGAAGATCGCCTCGTGGCGCTGGGGGTCGAATTCCTCGCCCTTCTCGCCGTACGCGACCACTCCGAGACGCTCCACCACGAGACGCACCTTGTCGGCGATCACGGCGAAGGGCGTGCCCTCCACCAGATCGCCGTGCTGGGCGGCGCGGTCGAGGTCGTCGAGCACGGGGATGAGGCCCTTGGCGGCCTCGCCCTTCGCGCGCTCGATCTCGACCTGGCGCTGCTCCTCGGTGCGGCGGCGGTAGTTGGCGTACTCGGCCTGGAGGCGCTTGAGGTCGTTCAGCAGCGTGGACTCGAGGTCGGCGAGCACGGCGTCTTCCGCCGCGGCCTCGCCGGTCTGCGTCGCTCCGAGGATGTCGTCGACCGTGAGGTCGTCGGCAGTCTCTGGATTCACAGCGCCGTCGACAGGGGTCTCGTCCGACCCCTCGGCGGCCTTCGCCTCGGTGGAGTCCGGGTTCTGCGGCGCGGGGCCGGACGCGTTCGCGTCCGACCCCTCGCTGCGACCTTCGGCGGACTCAGGAAACTGGTTCTCGTCGAAGTTCTTGTCCGTCATGATTACTTCTTCTCGTCCTCGTCGTCGACGACCTCGGCGTCGATGACGTCTTCCTCGGAGGAGGGAGCGTCACCGGTCGGGGCCTCGCCGTCAGCCGAAGCGTCGGGAGCGGCATCCGCCTGCGAGGAGGCGTAGATGGCCTCGCCGAGCTTGGACTGCGACTGGTTGAGCTTGTCGAACGCGGTCTTCACGGCCTCGTCGTCTTCGCCGGCCAGCGCCGTCTTGAGCGCGTCGACGTCGGCCTTGACCTCGGTCTTCACGTCTTCGGGCAGCTTGTCCTCATTCTCGGAGATCAGCTTGTCGATCGAGTACGCGAGCGTCTCGGCCTGGTTGCGGACCTCGGCGGCCTCACGGCGCGCCTTGTCCTCAGCCGCGTGCTCCTCGGCCTCGCGCACCATGCGCTCGATGTCTTCCTTCGACAGCGACGAGCCGCCGGAGATGACGATCGACTTCTCGGTGCCGGTGCCCTTGTCCTTGGCGGACACGTGCACGATGCCGTTGGCGTCGATGTCGAAGGTGACCTCGATCTGCGGGATGCCACGGGGAGCCGGAGCGATACCCGTCAGCTCGAACGTGCCGAGCGGCTTGTTGTCGCGCGTGAAGTCACGCTCGCCCTGGAAGACCTGGATCGCGACGGACGGCTGGTTGTCGTCTGCCGTGGTGAAGGTCTCGCTGCGCTTGGTCGGGATGGCCGTGTTGCGCTCGATGAGCTTGGTCATCATGCCGCCCTTGGTCTCGATGCCGAGGCTCAGCGGGGTGACGTCGATGAGCAGGACGTCCTTGCGCTCGCCCTTGAGGACGCCGGCCTGGAGCGCGGCGCCGACGGCGACGACCTCATCCGGGTTGACGCCCTTGTTCGCGTCCTTGCCGGTCTCGCGCTTGACGAGCTCGGCGACGGCGGGCATACGCGTCGATCCACCGACGAGCACGATGTGGTCGATCTCGGACACCTTGATGCCGGCTTCGCGGATGACGTCCTCGAACGGCTTCTTGGTGCGGTCGAGCAGGTCCTTCGTCAGGTCCTCGAACTTCGCGCGGGTGATGGTCTCGGAAAGCGACACCGGGCCCGACTCGGTCAGCGAGAGGTACGGCAGGTTGATGCTGGTCGAGGTCGAGGAGGAGAGTTCCTTCTTCGCCTGCTCCGCAGCCTCCTTGAGGCGCTGCAGGGCGATCTTGTCACCCGAGACGTCGACGCCGGTGGTCTCCTTGAACTGCTTGATCAGGTAGTCGACGAGACGCTGGTCCCAGTCGTCTCCACCGAGGCGGTTGTCACCGGCGGTCGAGCGCACCTGGATCGTGGAGAAGTCGTCGTCCTTGCCCACTTCGAGCAGCGAGACGTCGAACGTTCCGCCACCCAGGTCGAAGACGAGGATGAGCTCGTCTTCCTTGCCCTTGTCGAGGCCGTAGGCCAGTGCGGCCGCGGTCGGCTCGTTGATGATGCGCAGGACGTTGAGGCCCGAGATCTCTCCGGCCTCCTTGGTGGCCTGACGCTCGGCGTCGTTGAAGTACGCGGGGACGGTGATGACCGCGTCGGTCACCGTGTCGCCCAGGTACGCCTCGGCGTCGCGCTTGAGCTTCATGAGGATGCGCGCGGAGATCTCCTGCGGCGTCCACTTCTTGCCGTCGACGTCGAAGCTCCAGTCGGTGCCCATGTGGCGCTTGACGGAAGCGATCGTCCGATCGACGTTGGTGACGGCCTGGCGCTTCGCGGTCTCACCGACGAGCACCTCCCCGTCCTTGGTGAAGGCCACGACCGAGGGGGTCGTGCGGAAGCCCTCGGCGTTGGCGATGACCTTGGGCTCGCCACCCTCGAGGACGCTGACGACGGAGTTGGTGGTTCCGAGGTCGATACCGACAGCACGTGCCATGTGTTCTCTCCTTTGTTGGAAGTTCGTTGTGGTTCGGAAATCTGCGGCGATCAGGGAAACCTGAGTCGCGATGACTCAACTGTACCTCGGTGGTCCTGAGCTGTCAAATGAACTTGATATGAGCTGGCTCAACTTTACGATTCGGGGTTCTCCACAGGGGATCCGGAGGGGTGCCTCGCGTGCCTAGGCTCGCCGACCATGATCCCTCGACCCACAGCTCCCACCCAATCCCCATCTCGCATCTCCCCGTCTCGCATCGCCTTGTTTCACATCTCCCCGTCTCGCATCGCCTTGTTTCGCATCGCCTTGTTTCGCATCGTCTTGTTCCGCATCGCCTTGTTTCGCATCTTGTTTCGCATCGTCACCGTCGCCGCGGCCCTCGGCACCGTTCTCTCGATGGCGAACGGCTGCTCCGCCCCACCCGCGCCCCGCGAGGCGAAGACCCGCTCACCCGAAGCGACCTCAGCTTCGGGAGCCGCACCTGACGTCGTGACCTTCGCGGACGGAGCCGGGCTGACGACGGATTCCGACATCAGCTGGGGCGACGGACTCCCGGAAAGACGCACAGACCCGTGCTTCAGGAAAGACGCGCAGATCTGCGATCCAGGAAGGTGACGTGTGATCCAGGAAGGTGCCGCCGCCGTTCAAGCCGCCGTTCAAGCTGCCGTTCGAGCCGCCGTTCAGAACGGCGGGGCCGCGTGATCTTCGGTGAAGGTGACGGTGTTCTGGGGCGGCGGCCGGTCGACGTAGATCTTGCCGGTCGGGCTGGTCCAGGCGTAGACGCCGCCACCGAGAGATTCGACCGCCCACGGCGAGTGATGCTTGAGCATGTGATGGCGTCGGCACAGGTGTCCGAGGTTCGATTCGCTGGTGGCTCCCCCGAGAGCGGCATCGTGATGATGATCGACGTCGCAGTCGATGGACGCATACCCGCAGGTGGGGAATCGGCAGCGCTGATCCCTGGCGCTCAGATGCCGCTTCAGATCCGAACCAGGACGATAGCGGTCGACCGCGAGAAGTGCCCCGGTGATGGGGTGAGTGAGGATCCGGTCCCATCCGGACGCCGCACCGGCGAACCTGCGGGCGGTCGCGGGGTCGATCGGGGTCCGGCCATTCAGTTCGGCCGGCGTCGCGTCGTCTCCCATGAGCGTCGCGACGGGAACAGTGATCGACACCGATCCGCGGATCGCTGCGAGGAGCCCCTCTGAAGTGTCGTGTGCAGCGGGAGCACCGGTGAGGAGCAGATCGAGAGTCAGGTCGGCGCGCAGCTGTGCGATCGTGCGCTGATCGGAAGCGGAGGCGTCGGCGCCCGACTGCTCCTGCACGGATTCTCGACCCGGGAGGAATTCGGGCTCCTGCACCGCCTTGGCCATCTGCGTCAGTCGTTCGAAGGCACCGTGGACGAGTGCCGACGGACCGAGCAGTCCGAGCTGCGTCATCCCGTCGCCGACGTCTTTGACCCACACGGATCTCTTCTCCCGCGCGTCGAGGTGACGCTCATCGATCGATCGCGCCTGGAACCGCTCGGCCACCCGTCGAGCCATCCGCCCCACCCGGGCCGGGGACTCGGTCTCGGCGAAGGCGATCATCTGCGTCGCGTAGGCATCGCGGCTCGCCGCATCTTCGAGATGCTCACCTGCCTCGCAGACGACGCGGGCATGAGCGGCGCTGAGACGACCGGCACCCTGGGCTTCCCAGACCAGCGGGAAGCGCTCCACGACCCAGGCCGCATCCGCCATCCGGCGCTGCACCGTCCGGTCGCTCACCCGTAGCGCCGCTGCGAACTCTGCGGCCACGGTGCGCGCCGACATCTCTCCGCGATCGGGGTGCTCTGCCTGCTCGGCGACCTCGATCGCGAGACGCGAGCCCAGCGCCAAGATGCCGTCGCGCGCGGCCTGCATGCTGCTGATCGTGCGCTCGACCTCGACGAGCATCTCGGTGAGCGCGCCGAGCGCGTCCACCTGCTCGAGAGTCGCATCTGCCAGTGCCGTCATACCTTCAGTGAACCAGGGGCCACCGACATTCAAAGGCCCAGATCAAGGCGGAAAAACGAAATACCGGGATACGGCACGGATCATGAACGGCATGCCACACGCAACGCCCCGCGGACGAGCTGAATTCAGGTCCCACCGAGCGTCCGAGCCCAGACCGCGCGGTGCTCTCTCACGTATCGCAGCGCCTTCGCCCAGTGGTCGCCATGGCCGGTCGCGTGCATCAACGCCCACGGCTCCTCGCCGGTCGCCCGCGCACCCTCGAGCAGCGCGAGCATCGCCGCCGTCCGCTCTTCCATGGCTCGAGGCAGGTCACGGCGCATGACGCCGTCCGCCCCGTACCCGTCGACGAGCGCCGCGAGATCGTCCGCCGCGCGCTCCGGATCGCGTCCATCGTCCGACAGGGCGAACGCCTGTGCCGCGTAGGCGAGATCCCAGAGACGGGTACTCGGGGCGGCGGCGTCCCAGTCGACGAAGACCCAACGGTCACCGGTGACGAGGTTCCAGGGCGCGAGGTCGTTGTGGCAGACGAGTTCGGCACCGGGCGCCGGGATCGCGGTGCGCCACACGTCACCGGCCTCCGGTACATACCGAGCACTCGCGTCGTGGATCCCACGGATCATCGATCCGACCCGTCGCAGATCGGCCGCTGTCAGCGGAGGCTCCGCGATCGCCAGGCGCCCCGGCACGAACTCGAGGACCTGCCGCCCCTCGTCGTCCCACCCCCGCGGCTCCGGTGCATCGACCCCCTCGGCGCGCAGAGCATTCACGAAGCGGCTGACACTCGGGGTGGCGTCCGACCATGGCTTGCGCACCGTGTCGCCGATGCGCACCACGGTTCCGCTCGCGTTCCCGCCCGCCAGCACCTCTTCGTCCATCCATCGACGTTAGCTCGCCGACGTCCGCGCGCCGAGAATCCGGCCCGCCTCACCGCGATACTTGACCCTGACACAGTGGCAGACGGGAGAACTGAGACATGTTGTCCATCGGAGCGTTCGCGCAGATCGGCCAGGTGACCCACCGGATGCTTCGGCATTGGGACACCGCCGGCCTGCTCGTGCCCGCCCACGTGGACGAGTTCAGCGGCTACCGCTCCTACGACCCCTCGCAGCTGGAACGACTGCACCGGATCGTCGCCCTGCGCCAACTGGGTTTCGGGCTCGATGACATCTCGGCGATCCTCGAACGCGGAGTCGATGCCGAGCGCATCGCCACACTGCTGCGGATCCGTCGCGCCGAAGTCGAGCAGGAGCATCGGATCGCCGCGGAGAGACTCGTCGACGTGGAGAGGCGCCTCCACCTCATCGAGAGAGAGAAGCACATGTCCCGGATCGAGATCATCGACAAACCCCTCCCCGCCGTGCGCCTGGCGGCCATCCGCACGATCGTCGCCGATCAGCCCGCGGTCGCCGGAGTGGTCGGTCCCGCCTTCGACGCCATCGCGGAGATCATCGGCGACGCCCACTCGCTGTCCACCCCGATCGCCGAGTACGAGACGCTCGACGATGGCCTGCAGGTCATCGTCGGCTACGCCTACACGGGTCCGGCGCGGGACGAGTTCGAGATCATCGAGCTCCCCGCCACCGCCGAAGCCGTGTGCGGCATCCACCTCGGTTCGATGGAGCACATCTCCGAGAGCTGGCAGGCGATCCACACGGAGATCTTCGCCCGCGGTCTGGTGCACGACGGCCCGTGCCGGGAGCTCTACGTCCGCGCCGTCTCGGAGGACCAGTCCGATTGGGTGACCGAGCTGCAGCAGCCCGTGCGACGCAGCTAGTAGGTGATCGAAGGACAACGACCCGCATCTAGATGGTGATCGAAGGACACCGACCCGCATCTAGATGGTGATCGAAGGACACCGATCCGCGTCTAGATCGTGATCGAAGGACACCGACCCGCATCTAGATGGTGATCGAAGGACAACGACCCGCATCTAGATGGCGATCGAAAGACACCGCCCCGCGTCGCAGTCGGCATCGACCGCCACGCGGGTCGCGTCCCGTCGAAGAGTGGCAGGATGAGAGTAAGGCGAGCCTTACCGGCCGCCCGGCGGTGTCGCCTCGGCAGACGCCGCGAGATGGATCCGCCCTCCTCGGAAGGACGACGCGGATGACGACGCGGATCACGACGCCGGCGACAGGCCTGACCGCGAGTGCCGACTACGACGTGCTCATCGTGGGCGGCGGGCCCGCCGGTCTCTCCGCTGCGCTCAACCTCGGCCGCGCGCTGGCCCGCGTGCTGGTGATCGACGCCGACCGTCCGCGCAACGCGGCGACCCTGCGCTCGCACGGTTTCCTCACGCGAGACGGCATCCCGCCGCAGGAACTGCGCCGTCTCGCCAGGGAAGAGCTGGCCGCCTACCCGAATGTCGAGGTGCGAACACGGACCGGCGTCATCGCACTCCGCCCGACCGGCGGCGCGGGCACGGCCGCGAACGGCGGGTTCACGGCCGACATCGGGCGCCGCGAGGTCGAGACGACCGTGACCGCCCGGGCCGTGCTGCTGGCGACCGGGCTGCGCGAGACCCTGCCCGCGGTGCCGAACCTCCGCGGCTTCTACGGCATGAGCCTGTTCAGCTGCGCCGCATGCGACGCCTGGGAGCTGCAGGGCCGCCACCTCGCCCTGATCGGGGAGACCGCCGACCTCGCCGATCGCGCCAGGCTCATCGGCCGGTGGACCGAGAACCTCACCGTCTTCACCCACGGGGCGGATGTCGTGAGCGCGGCGGAGGAGAGGGAACTCGCCACAGCCGGGATCGTCGTACGTCGGCATCCGATCGTCGAACTCGTGGGCGACCGGGGGCAGCTCGCGGCCATCCGCCTCTCCGACGGCGAGACGGTCGCCGTCGACGGCGGATTCGTGCGCCCGGAATGGGAGAACACGCTGTCGTTCCTCGACGGGATCACCCCCGCCGGCGACGACGACGGACACCTGCTCACCGATCGCTCGGGACGCACCGATGTGCCGGGGCTCTACGCCGCCGGCGACGCGGCCTCGCCAGGACCGCAGCAGCTCATCGTCGCGGCGGGCGCCGGGGCACGGGTCGCCACGGTCATCGTGCACGATGCGATCGGCGTCGCCACCGCGCACTGAGAAGACGACCGGGGCCGGGACCAGGACCAGCGCCGGGATCGGGACCAGCGCCGGGATCGGGACCAGCGCCGGGGCCGGGGCCGGGATCGGGCTAGGCTGACCGGCATGACGCGCACCTCCTCGATTCCCCGACGCCTGGCCAGCACCGCGATCGCCGCCGTGGCCGTGCTGTCACTGAGCGGATGTCTGTACGCGCAGATCCCCGAGGGGTCGCCCTCCGACCGTCCTTCTCCGAGCACGGAGACGGACGCGCCGATCGACGAGTCGCCCGGGTCGACCGGGTCGACCCTGACCTTCGACGAAGGACTCGAGCTCGCGAGCGACACCTACATCGAATGGGGCGACGGCCTGGCGGTCGACGACGGATGGAAGATCGTCTCGCCCGACGACGGCAACGGCGGCTGGACCTACGGCACGGTCGACGGCACCTGCACGGCACGGTTCTGGCAGGGGTACACCACCGATGTGCCCGTGGTCGCGGGAGATGACAGCGCGTCGTCGGACGCGATCCTCGGGCTGCTGCTGCAGACCCCGACCGCCGAGGTGACCCCGGTCGCGACCACCGGCGAATTCAGCTACATGGCGGGTGGGAGCGGGGGCGTCGAGACGCGTCAGATCGTCGGCGTGGACGGCAGCCGCACGTGGCTCATGGCCGCGCGCGCATTCACGCAGACCGGGGTCGGGCTCTATGTGATCGTGGACTGCACCGCCGCGGATGCGGAGGCGACGATGGCCGTGATCAACGAGGAGAACGCGGTCGTCGTCACCCCTTGACGGCGCGGGGGTCTGACGACCCCGGAGGCTTGACGGTGCGGGGGTCTGACGGCGCGGGGTCTGACGGCGCGGGGACTCACTTGCCCCCGGGAGGACCGACCAGCAGCAGGATGACGTACAGGGCGACGATGCCGACGGCCAGCAGCACCGCGAGCACCCACGGCCGCCGCAGGAACCAGCGCATCAGGCGGTCGTACCAGCGGCGATCCCGCTCGTCGTCGGTGGCGTCGAGGCGCCAGGCGCCGTCGAGTCTGCCCGTGCGATGCAGCCAGATCTCGGTCGGGATGGTGGCATACGGGATCACGGCACTGGCGACGGCGAGGACACCCACGCCGAGGTGCCACCGCTGGTTCAGCGCGACCAGGATCGCCGTCGCGGCGTAGGCCAGGAAGACGAACCCGTGGATGCCGCCGCCCACGGTGACCACGACCCCCGGGGCCCCGACGGCGCGGGCGATGATCGCGGCGATCAGGATCGTCCAGGTGATCGCCTCCGCGATCGCGAGGACTCGGAACAGGCGGTCGGGGGTACGGAACACGGGACTCCTCGGGTGGGGGTCCTCCCACCGTATCCCGCGGTCATCCCCGTCGAATCAACCGAATGGTTGAGCACGCCAGGACGATGCGACCCGTTCTCCGGTGCGAAGAATCCGACGGCGGAATAGCCGGCCGCGCGGCAACGTTGCCGAAGGCATGGTGACAATGGATGCGGACGCGCTCTCGCACGTGCTCGGTGCCGTCGACCTGCGCGTCGGTGTCGCGCGGCGCACGACCGTCACGGCCGGTGACCTGCTGCCGATACCCGCCGGAGCCATCACCCTCGTGTACATCGCACAGGGCAGCGTGCACGGGCACCCTCCCCTCGGCGACGGCTGCCGCCTCGACGTCGACCCCGACTCGCGGCGCATCGTGCTCGATCCGCAGATCCGCCGCGATCTGCTCGTCGCGGGCGACGCTTTCCTCACCCTCGGCGGGACACCGTTCGCGCTCGAAGCCGAAGACGACGCGAGCCTCATGGTCGTCGACCTCGAATTCGCGGATGCGGCCTCCCCCCTCCCCGCTCTCCTGCCACCGTTCCTCACCGTCACCGGGTTCGACGCACTCGAACCGGCCGCGGCGGCCCTCGCCGAGAACATGGGTCTGGTGGACCCCGGCGCGTGCCCGGTGCGACAGGGCGATCCGGTCATCTGCCGCATGATGGCGACGACCGTGCTGCTCTCGGTCATCCGCGCCTGGGTTGCGAACGGCTGCGCGCCCGCGGGCTGGCCGTCCCTGTCGAACGACCCGTTCCTCGATCGCGTCGTCGACGCCATCCGCGAGGAACCCGGCCGCGATTGGACGGTCGAGCGCCTCGCCGGCATCGGCGCCATGTCGCGCTCGACCTTCGCCGAGCGGTTCCGCGCCGCCGTCGGCCGCTCCCCCGTCGACTACGTCACCGAGGTGCGCATCGATGCGGCGAAGCGGATGCTCGACGCCGGACGCTCCGTGTCGGAGGTCTCCCGCGAGCTGGGCTATGCGTCAGACGAGGGTTTCAGCCGTGCGTTCCGCCGCCGCACCGGCATGACCCCGTCGTCCTGGCGGCTGGCGAACCGCGCACCGGTCCCGGCCTGACGGCTTCCCTCTCCGGGTTCAGAGCCGTGCGGAGGCGCGGCTGCTGACCCGGTTCGACGCGCCGAAGAGCACGGCTCCGGCGAGCAGCGCCCCCGCGCCCAACACGTACACCAGCTCGACGTTCAGGGTGTCGACGAGGAGTCCGCCGATGCCGGCCGCGAGCGTGATCGCCCCCTGGAACCCCACGACGACGAGGCTGCCGCCCGCTTCGAGGCGATCCGGCATCCGGTGGCCGACCCAGGTGTTCGCGACGATCAGCCAGGACGAGAAGAAGAAGCCCCAGACCAGCACGACGATGCCGACCCCCACGATCGATCCGGAGAACAGGATCATCGACAGGACCGAAACCGAGATCACCAGCGGGGCGAACACCGCGAAGAAGGCGAAGGTGCGGTCGATGACGAGCCCGATGGTGATGTTGCCGAGCAGGCCGCCGACGCCGAACAGGGCGAGCAGCACGACGATCGTCGAGGCGTCGACCTCGGGGATGCGCTCCAGCGCGAGACGCACGTACGTGTACGCGAGGAAGTGTCCGAGGACCACGAGCACATGGCCGATCATGCCGAGTCCGATGCCGGGGCGGCGCAGCGTGTCGACGAGCAGTCGCAGGCTCGAGGCCCGCTCGGCCGGCACCGACGGCAGCGCGAATCGCAGAACCACCGCGAGCACGATCATGAACCCGCCCGCGAGCGCGAAGACCATCCGCCAGTCGACGAGCTCGCTCAGCATGACACCCAGCGGCACGCCGGCCACGGTCGCGAGCGAGACGCCGGCCGAGGTGAACATGACGCCTCGTCCGAGGTTCGCGGGTCCCGCAAGACGCGCGGCGACCGTGATCGACATCGCCCAGAACGCGCTGATCGCCGCGCCCAGGAGAAAGCGCGCCAGCAGCACGATGATCAGGTTCGGCGCGATCGCGACGATGAGGTTCGACACCGCGGCGGCGAGCGCCATCCACACCAGCAGCGACCGCCGGTCCAGGCGCGGGAAGATCAGTCCGACCGTGGGGGCGACGATGAGACCGACGAGCGCGGTCACGGTCACGGTCTGCCCGGCCTGACCCGGGGTGACCCCGAGGCCGTCGGCCATCTCGGTGAGCACGCCGTTGGGCAGGAACTCGGCGGTGACCAGAAGGAAGCCCATCATCATCAGGACGATCAGCCCGCCGTAACGGATGCGGGATGCCGCAGCGGGCGGCAGGGTGGGAACGGGCGCTGTCGTGGTCATGGTTCCACGCTCGCAGTCCGCAGCGGGCGGCGCCCGACCACGCGTCCGCAGCATCCGACCATTCGTCCGACGGGTCCCGGCGGGTTCCCAGCCGGAGCTTGCAGAGTATCGGCATGCGGATTCGGGGAAGGGCACGGCGGCGGATGCTGCGCGGTGCCGGCGTCGTCGCGGCGATCGCGCTCGTCTCGGGATGCACCCCGCAGCCTGTGGCCGGCCCGGACGACTGGAGCCTTGCGCCGATCCCGTTCCGGAATTCCGGATCGGAGGCCGCTCCGGTCGGTCAGCCGATCGACCTGGCCTCCGGGATGCACGTGCTGTCGGCCGACGGAACGGGCGGGTTCTGGACCACATCCGCCGGATCGTGGCTGCACGTCGGGGCCGATGGTGAGACGCTCGCCCGGTTCGGCGCCGAGCCTGGCGACCCGCTGTCGCAGATCGGGGCCATGGCGCCGCTTTCGGCGACCGAGCTCGTCGTGCTGCAGGGCGACCGGGTGCACGTGATGCCGATGGTCTCGGTGCTCGACACCTCCACCATGACCATGCGAGATCTGCCGGGCGACGCCGTGGGCGACGAGGGTGACTTCGACTACGGGGACTTCGAGTTCGGTGACGTCGCCGTGCACGACGGCGACGCGATCGTGGTGCGCTACCAACCGCGTCCTCCCGACGAGTACCTCGACTACGAGGTGCTGCGCATCGACCTCGACAGCGGGGCACGGACCCTGCTGCACAGCGGCCCGGTCGAACTCGACGATGCGCCCGGCGCACGGCCCGGAGTCCCGCCGATCGGCATCGATGTCGACGATGCCGGGCGTGTGTACCTCGCGACCCCGTCCGCACGGATCGTGCTCGCCGCCGACGGCACGGAATTGTCTCGGGAGCCGCAGGTCGCAGAGCACCCTCTCGTCGCCGTCGCTCCCGACGGCGCGGCGCTGTGGTGGGGTGGAGAGCCGGAGCAGAGCGACGTGCAGGGCGTGATCGTCGGCGGCTCCTCCGAAGCGCGAGAGGCGATCGAGCCCCGCATGCACTGCGCCGATACCGCGAGCAGCGACACGCTCCGCCGCAGCGACGCGCTCCGCCTCAGCGATGCCGCCGGACAGCATCCGCTGCCGTTCCTGTGCGGCGCGAACGATGCGGTCTGGACGGGCGGATCCTGGGTGGTCGCGACCGGCGGCGAGGGCGACGGAGTCCTCCTGCGACTCGCCCCGCCCGTCGGGAACTGAGCCACCCCTGGACAAGCCCGCCACCCACGCCCTAGGCTCGACGACGCACCGGGACGAGCCCGGGAAGCCCGAGCGGAAGGAGCTGGAGACATGAACACGGTCTTTGTCGCGCTCTCCGCCGACCACCTTCCCTTCGAGGCCACCCGCTCCTGATCCCTGGCGTGGCCTCCCGCTCCCGGAGCCACATCTTGTCTGATCTCTTCGCTTCCTCGGAAGCCGCACTTTCTCACTCAGAACCCGTACGGTTCGATGCATCCTCACCTCTCCCCGCCTCGCCCTTCGACGCGTCCTCGTTCGATGCACTCGAAACCGAGCTCTCCTTCGCCGACGTCGACCCCGGCGAGGGGCAGCGCTGGTCCACGTGGCCGGCGATCACACCGTCCGAACGCGGCCCCGAGCCCTGGCCGGACTGGGTGGTGACCTCGGCCGGCGCGCTCGACACCGAGCGCGGCATCCTCAAGACCGGCAAGGAGGCCGACGTGTTCCTCCTCGAACGCGCGGTACCGGACGACCCGACGCAGCGCACACTGCTGGCGGCGAAGCGCTACCGCAGTGCGGAGCACCGCAGCTTCCATCGGTCATCCGTCTACACCGAGGGCCGCAGCACCCGGAACACCCGTGATGCGCGCGCCCTCGCCAAGAAGTCGGACCACGGCCGCGAGGTCGCCGCCGCGCAGTGGTCGTTCGCCGAGTTCGAGGCATTGTGCCGCATGTGGGAGCTCGGCGCGCCGGTGCCGTATCCGGTGCAGGTGAACGGCACCGAGGTGCTCATGGAGTTCCTCGGTGACGCCGACGGCACGGCCGCGCCCCGACTCGCCCAGGCGCGCGGTGACCGTGCCCAGCTGCAGGGGTACTACGCGCAGGTGGTCGACCTGATGCGCGTCTTCGCCGCGGCCGGGTTCGCCCATGGCGACCTCTCGGCGTACAACCTGCTCGTGCACGAGGGGCGGGTGCGGGTGATCGACCTGCCGCAGATCGTCGATATCATCGCGAACCCGCAGGGGCTCGATCTGCTGCACCGCGACTGCGTGAACATCTGCGACTGGTTCGCCCGCCGCCGCGTCGAGTGCGACGCCGAGGAGCTGTTCGCCGAGCTCCTCGCCGGGTCATATACCTGAGGCGCGTTCGGGTGAATCAGGCGGCGAGGCGGGCGGCCAGCAGCGTCACGAGCTCGTAGACCACGTGGCTCGCGGCGATGCCGGTCATCTGCGCGTGGTCGTAGGCGGGCGACACCTCGACCACATCCGCCCCGACGATGTTCTGCGACTTCAGGGCGCGCAGGATGCGCAGCAGCTCGCGGCTCGTCAGCCCGCCCGCCTCGGGGGTGCCGGTGCCGGGGGCGTGGGCGGGGTCGAGCACGTCGATGTCGATCGAGACGTAGAGCGGCTTGTCGCCGATGCGCTGCAGGATACGGGCGATGCCGGCCTCGACGCCGTGCTCCTCGATGTACTCGCTCGACACGATCGAGAAGCCCAGGCGCTCGTCGTCTTCGAGGTCCTGCTTCGAGTACAGAGGTCCGCGGGTACCGACGTGGCAGCTCGCGGTGAGGTCGATCAGCCCTTCCTCGCTCGCCCGGCGGAACGGAGTGCCGTGCGTGATGGGAGCCCCGAAGTAGGTGTCCCACGTGTCGAGGTGGGCGTCGAAGTGCAGCACCGCGACCGGGCCGTGCTTCGCGGCGACCGCCCGCAGCAGCGGAAGCGCGACCGTGTGGTCGCCGCCGATCGTGACGATGCGCTGCACCTGCTCGCCGAGCGCCAGCGCCGCGCGCTCGACCTCGGTCACCGCCTCCGTGAGATCGAACGGGTTGACCGGGATGTCACCGGCATCCACCACCTGCGCGATCGCGAACGGCGACACGTCCTGCGCAGGGTTGTACGGCCGCAGCAGTCGCGACGACTCGCGCACGTGCGAGGGCCCGAACCGCGTGCCCGGTCGGTAGCTCACGCCCGAGTCGAACGGGATTCCGACGACGGCGATGTCGGCGCGCGGCACGTCTTCGATCCGCGGCAGCCGCGCGAAGGTCGCGATGCCGGAGTAGCGGGGGTTCACGGACGCATCGATGGGGCCCACGTTCTCGGTCATTGCTCGTTCCTGTTCGTCGGGGAGGGGAAGTCTCAGAGGGTGGCGGTCAACGGGTGGCGGTCAGAGGGTGGAGGTCAGAGGGCGTGCTGCGGGATGTGCACCAGCTGCACTCCCCCGTCGGTGATCGCGGCGCGGATGCTCGACACGATGTCGTCGCGTCTCTCCACCCGCCGACCGGTCGCGCCGAAGGCTGTGGCGAGGGCGGCCCAGTCGGGCTGCACCAGGTCGACGCCGATCGGGACCATGCCGCGGTCGACCTCGTTCTGGCGGATCTCGGCGTAGCCGCCGTTGTCGACGCACACGACCGTGACGTCGAGGCGCTGCTCGACCGCGGTCACCAGCTCGTTCACGCAGAACATCAGGGCGCCATCGCCGATCACGGTGACGACCGGGTGCTCGGTCTGCGCGACCCGCGCACCGATCGCGGCAGGAAGGCCGTAGCCGAGCGTCGCGTAGGTCGGGGTGTAGAGCAGGGAGTGCGGATGCGCCGACTGCAGCACGCTGCCGAGCGCCATGTACACGATCTGGGACGAGTCGCCCGCGACGATCGCATCCTCGGGCAGGGCGTCGGCGATGATCTCGGCCAGGGCCACCGTCTCGGGCGCGGTCTCGCGCATCTCGGCGGCGATCGCGGTGCGTGCGTCGGTCAGGTCGCGCGCCGGGCGGACGCCGGCGGGGAGGGCCGTCAGCAGCGCCTCCAGAACAGCCGCCGCGTCACCCGTGATCCCGACCGTCGCTGCGAGGTTCTTGTCACGCTGTGCCGGCGAGATGTCGACGCGGATCACGCTTCCGCGCGCTTCCAGTCGCGGTGCCCAGAGCTCGGCCTCACCGAGCTTCGAGCCGACCACGAGCAGCACGTCGGCATCCTCCGCGACCGCTCGGGCCGCGGCGAGACGCAGGTTCGAACCGAGCGAGAGCGGATGCCGTTCGTCGACGACACCCTTGCCGTTGAGCGTCGTCAGCACCGGGGCACCGAGACGCTCGGCGAGGGTCGTGACCTCGTGCGCGGCATCCACGGCTCCGCCGCCCGCGACGACCACCGGATTCTTCGCGTCGGCGAGCAGACGTGCCGCCTCGGCGAGCGCCGTCTGGGCGCCCGAGACCCGCGCGGGGAGCGGGCGCGGGCGCCGCGCCTCGGCGGAGACGTCGGCCGGAGCCTCCAGCACGTCGAGCGGGATCTCGATGTGCACGGGACGGGGACGCCCGGTGCGGAAGAGGTCGAACGCATCGTGCACGGCCTCGACCGCCTCGGCGGCGCTGGTCACCCGGCGCGACCACTCGGCGATCGCGCCGACCATGGCCGTGGCATCCTTCGTCTCGTGCAGCGTTCCCACGTCGGCGAACTCGGCGCCGAGCGGCACTCCGGGCGACAGGACGATGAGCGGCCGCGACTCGCAGAACGCGGTGCCGATCGCACTCATGGCGTTCTGCAGGCCGGGACCCGAGGTGGTGATCACGACGCCGGGGAGGCCGGTCTGCTGCGCCCAGCCGTCGGCGCCGTAGCCGGATCCCTGCTCGTGGCGGTTCGTCACCGCACGGATGCCGAGATCGGCGAGCGGCCGGTAGAGCTCGAGATTGTGGGTGCCGGGGATTCCGAAGATCGCGGTCACACCATAGGCGCGGATCGTCTCCAACACGGCCCGGCCTGCGGTGTCGGCGAACTGCTCGGCCGGCGTGGTGTCGGCATACTGCTCGGCCGGCGTGGTGTCGGTGCTCATCGTGTCATCCTCACACCTGGTGACGGCGCGTGCCGTCGACCCAGGTCTCGCGCACAGTGATCGCCGAGATCTCCTCGGCCGGAACGGCCAGCGGGTCGCCGGAGAGTACCGCGAAGTCGGCGTACTTGCCGACCTCGAGCGAACCCAGGTCATCTTCGCGGCCGATCGACACGGCGCCCTCGATCGTGTGGGCACGGAGGGCTGCGAGCGCCGAGACGCGCAGGTCGTCGGGTCCGAGCTTGTGGCCACGGCGGGTGACGCGGGTGACCGCGGTCTGGATGGCTTCGAGCGGGATCGGCTCGGCGACCGGAGCATCCGACGAGATCGTGAACGGGACGCCGGCGCGCTCGAACTCGCCCAGCGGGTTGAAGCGCTCGCCCGGGGTGCCGATGGCCTCCTCCACCCCCTCGCCCCAGTTGAAGTAGTGCTGCGTCTGGTTGACCGGACGGATGCCGGAGGCGGCCATCCGCTCGATCTGCTCGGGCGTCGGCAGGCCGCAGTGCTCGATGCGGTGGCGGGCGTCGGCATCCGGATGCTCGGCGAGCGCGGCCTCGATCGCCGACACGACCATCTCGATCGCGGTGGGCGACTGGGCGTGCGTGGCGGTCTGCAGCCCCGCGGCGTGCGCCTTGCGGATGAGCCCGGCGTACTCGGCAGGCTCGTGATAGAGCTGGCCGGTGCGGCAGGGGTCGCCCACGTAGCCGTCCGGGAAGTACGCGGTCCAGCCGCCCAGCGTGCCGTCGGCGTAGAACTTGATGCCGGCGAAGCTGAGGTGCGCGTTGCCGAACTGGCCGACGAGGCCCATCTCGAGCGCCTCGTCGAGCAGGTGCGAGAGCAGGTACATCGACACGCGCAGTTCGAGGCGTCCGGCCTCGGCGAGGCGCAGGTACATATCGAACTCACGGCGTGTGACCTGGGCGTCGCCGATCGAGGTGACGCCACCGGCCAGGAACCGCTGGGTCGCGGCATCCAGCTGGCGCAGGTGCTCCTCGGGCTCGTCGGCGAGGTGGAAGTTCGGACCGTGGTGGCCGATCTTCACCCCGTGCACACCCGTGAGGATGTTGCACGCCGCATCCGACAGCTCGCCGGTCAGCTCGCCGTCCGCGTCGCGGAAGAACTCGCCGCCCTCGGGGTTCGGGGTGTCCCGGTCGACGCCGCCGGCCGCGAGGGTGTGCGAGTTCACGACGCCGCCGTGACCGGAGGCGTTCATGAGGTACACCTCGCGGTCGGCCGACACCCCGTCGAGCTCGAAGCGGGTGGGGTGCCGCTTCTCGGCGAGGTTGCGCTGCTCGTAGCCGTAGCCGCGCACCGGACGCCCCGCGGGGAGGTCGGCGGCCGCGGCCTTCAGGAGCGCCACGATCTCGGGGATGCTGCCGGCCTTCTCGGGCCCGCAGTCGACCCAGCTCATCATCTGCCCGAACATGAGCGGATGCGCGTGGGCGTCGACGAAGCCGGGGACGACGACCGCGTCTCCGAGGTCGATGCGCTCCGGAGTGAGACCTGCCCGCTCGGCCGCCGCCTCGCACTCGGCTGCGGTGCCGATCGCGAGGATCCGCCCGCGGTCGGTCAGCATCGCCGTGGCCGTGGTGGCCGTGGCATCCGCCGTGTGGATCGCGTGCGCGGTCAGCAGGACGGGTGCCGTCTGAGCCGAGCGGTCGAAGGGGGTGAGCTTTCTCATGGCAACCTGTTCGCAGTCGTGTCGGTGCGGGCGGTGAAGGACGCGGTGACGGGACGGTCGCCGATCATGGCAACCTGTTCGCGGTCGTGTCGGTGCGGGCGGTGAACGAGGCGGTGACGGGGGCCTCGTCGGAGTGCTGCGGCGCGAGGCGGGTGCAGATGCCGGCGATCACCGCCATGCCGATGAACATCGCGATGACCGACCAGATGCTGCCGGTCCAGGCGATGAGCTGCGTCGCGAACCAGGGCGAGAAGCCGGCCCAGACCGCCGCACCCACGCCGTACGACAGCGCGATCGAGGTGTAGCGGGCCTGCGGACGGAACATCTGCGAGAGCAGCGCGGCGATCGGTGCATAGGTCGCGCTCATCGCGATGCGCACCAGCGAGGCGAACAGGAAGATGAGCGGCTCGATGCGTCCGGGAAGGATCAGCAGGAACGGCACGAACGTGAGCACCGAGGTGATCAGACCGATGTACATGACGTTCTTGCGTCCCCACTTGTCGCCCAGCCAGGCGACCGGGAGGGTCACGACGAACTCCACGAAGGAGGCGATCGTCATGGCGTCGAGGATGACCTGCTCGCTGATCGCGACCGTGTCGCCGGTGGCATACGCCGTGGCGAAGGTGGTGGCCAGGTAGTAGCCGCCGGTCGAGATCGGCAGGATGCCGATACCGAGCAGGATCGGACGCCAGTTGGTGCGCAGCGCGAAGGCCAGCGGCATCGACTGCTTGCGGCCCTCGACCTTCGCCTCGAAGACGGGAGTCTCCTCGACGCGGTAACGCACCCAGAAGCCGACGCCGACCAGCACGATCGACAGCAGGAACGGGATGCGCCATCCGCCGTTCATGATGAAGTCGTCGCCCATGCGGGTCATGATCGCGAAGATGCCGGAGGCCAGGAGCGCACCGGCCGGGTTGCCGAGCTGCGTGAAGCCGCCGTAGAAGGTCTTGGACTTCTCGGGGGCGTGCTCGACGCTCATGAGCACCGCGCCACCCCACTCGCCGCCGACTGCGAGACCCTGCACCGCACGGAGCAGGATCAGGAGGATCGGAGCGAGGATGCCGATGTTCTCGTAGGTCGGCAGGCAGCCCACGAGCACAGTGGCCGCGCCCATCATCAGCAGCGTGATGACGAGCGACACCCGGCGGCCGAGCTTGTCGCCGATGTGGCCGAAGATGATGCCGCCGAGGGGGCGGACGAGGAACGCGACCGCGAAGGTCGCGAAGGCCGCGGCGGTCTCGGCGAGGCGGTCGCCGCTCGGGAAGAACAGCGGACCGAAGACGAGCGCCGCGGCGGTCGCGTAGACGTAGAAGTCGTACCACTCGATGGTGGTGCCGACGAAGGCGGCGATGCCGGCGCGTCGCGCCCGGCTGTGGGTGCCGCGGGTGGGGGTGGTGGTCATGAGGGTGCCCGCTCCTTTGCGGAAGATGTCGGATAGCGAAGGATGCTACGGACGTGTGAGCCCGCCAGCAAGGGCAGAACTCCAGTGAGATTGGTGATTCACCGGACATTCGATCAAGAATGCGTGCAATGCGCGCCTTCCCGATGGTCAAAACCCCTCCTACACTGGACTTACGTACCGCGAACGGTGCGTTCGCGGGAAACTGACGAAATGGGCGGAAGCATGGATTTCGACGCCGAACTCATCCGCGCGCTGCAGGAAGACGGTCGCGCCAGCATCCTCTCCCTCGCCGAGCGGCTGGGACAGTCGCGCGCAGCCGTCGCGGCCCGCCTTCGGACGATGCTCGCCGACCGCACGGTGCGGGTGGTGGCAGCCGTCGACCCCGTCTTCCTCGGCCAGCACGTGCTCGCCCACGTGTCGATCCGCACCGACGGCTCGGTCGAGCTCGTGGCCGAGCACCTGCGCGACATGAGCGAGACCGTGCTCGTGTCGGCGGTGGGCGGGGCGCACGACGTGGTCACCGAGGTGCGCGTGGGGTCGATGTCGGAGCTGCACGACCTGCTCGCTCTGATCCGCGCGATCGACGGCGTGCTCGACATCAGCACGATCATCTACTCGACCGTGATCAAGGGCTTCTTCGTCTCGGAATACCACGGCGGCGTCACACTGGACGCGATCGACGAGGCCCTGATCGAACAGCTGCAGGCCGACGGACGCAAGAGCTTCCGTGCGCTGGGCGAGGAGGTGCGCCTCTCCCCCTCGGCCGTCGCGACGAGGGTGCAGCGACTGATCGACGCGGGCGTCATCAAGATCAGCGCCGTCGAGGCCCGTGGTCTCGCACACCGGCAGCTCTCGATGGGAGTGGGCATGACGCTCGGCGACGACGACGAGGCCGTGATCGACGAGCTGCGACGCGGACGCGGGGTGGACTTCGCCGCCCGAACCCTCGGCCGGTTCGACGCGGTGGCCACGTTGGTCGAGCCCTCCGCCGGCGCGCTGTACGCCAGCCTCGAGCGCCTGCGAGCGCTGCCGGGTGTCACGCGCATCGAGGCCTGGCTGCACCTCGCCGTACTGAAGGAGGACTACGCCCGCACGCTGCGGCCGCTGCGCACGGACTGAGTCGCGCGAGTGGCGGGGTATACGAGTGGCGGGGTATATCCGTGCGGCGCGCCGTCACCGGGCGTTCACCGGGCACCGCCAGACTTCCAGCATGAGCGAACCCGAACCTCGCCAGGGCGTTCCCGAGCCCGTGGCGACCGCGAACAGCGGCGCCGTGGCCGTCGTCGGCCTGGATCTGCGCGGCGAGACGCCCGCACCGAAGAAGCAGGTCTACTCCTGGGCGCTGTGGGACTGGGCGACGCAGCCCTTCAACACCGTCATCCTGACGTTCATCTTCACGGCGCTGTATCTGACGACCGACGCGTTCCTCCCCGCAGAACTCGCGGCCCTCGACCCGAAGAGCCAGGCGCACGAGGCGGCCATCGCCGATCTCACCTCCGGCCTGGGACTCGGCTCCACCATCGCGGCCTTCGCGATCCTCCTCCTGGCGCCGGTCCTCGGCCAGCGGGCGGATGCCGCCGGTCGGCAGAAGCTCTGGCTCGGCATCGGCACGGGCGCCCTCATCCTGTGCATGTTCGGTCTCTGGTTCGTCGAGCCCACGCCCACGCTCTTCTGGCTCGGCGTCGCGCTGATCTCGGCCGGCTCCGTGTTCGGCGAGATCGCGGCGGTGAACTCGAACGCGATGCTCATCGGGATCGCGAACCCCAAGACGGTGGGTCGCATCTCGGGGCTCGGCTGGGGCTTCGGCTACCTCGGCGGCATCATCGCCCTGGTCATCGTGATCGTCTTCTACATGATGGACTGGTTCGGGCTTCCCTCCGACGGCGGCCTGCCCTTCCGCATCATCGCGGTCGGCTGCGCGATCTGGGCGATCGTGTTCAGCATCCCGATCTTCCTGAACGTGCCGGAACCCTCGCTCGGCCGCCCGGAGCGCAAGGTCGGTTTCTTCGCGTCCTACCGTCTGCTGGTCAAGGACGTCGTCGGCCTCTACCGCTCCCCCGAGACGCGGCCGACGTTCTGGTTCCTGCTCGCGAGTGCGGTGTTCCGCGACGGCCTCGGCGGTGTCTTCGCGTTCGGCGCCGTGATCGGCTCGACCGTGTTCCACTTCGAGTTCCTCGACATCGTGATCTTCGGCATCGCCGCGAACCTCATCGCCGGCGTCTCCACGATCATCGCCGGACGCTTCGACGACCGGTTCGGCCCGAAGCGGATCATCCTGCTGTCGCTCGGCTCGATGGTGGTCGCCGGCCTCGGCGTGTTCTTCCTTCGCGACGGCGGCACCGTCGTCTTCTGGATCGGCGGCCTCATCCTCTGCGCATTCGTCGGACCCGCGCAGGCCTCCGCTCGCTCCTTCCTCGCCAGGGTCACACCGGCCGGACGCGAGGGCGAGATCTTCGGCCTGTACGCCACGACCGGTCGGGCCGCGAGCTGGATGGCCTCCGGCGCCTGGACGCTCCTGATCGTGCTGACGGCTCAGACGGCGTTCGGCATCCTGGGCATCGTGATCGTCCTGATCGCGGGCTTCCTGCTGCTGCTTCCGGTGAAGGCGCCGCGTTGAACTCCTGACCCGCGCGGGCGGAGTAGCCTGACCGCGTGACCGTGATCCTCGCCTTCCTCGCCAACGTCCTCGTCGCGGTGGCGAAGACCGCCGCCGCGATCATCACCTCGTCGGCGTCGATGGTCGCCGAGGCGGCGCACTCGTGGGCGGATGCCGGCAACGAGGTGTTCCTCCTCATCGCCGACCGACGCGGGGCGAAGGCGAAGGATGCCCGGCATCCCCTCGGCTACGGACGCAATGCGTTCGTGTGGTCGCTGATCGCCGCGTTCGGGATCTTCACGGCCGGCTCGATCGTGTCGATCATGCACGGCATCCAACAGCTCTCCGACACGGGCCCTGTCGAGAGCCCGATGGTGGCCTACGTCGTACTGGGCGTCTCGTTCGTGCTCGAGGGCCTGTCGTTCACGCAGGCGATGGTGAAGTCCCGTCGCCTCGCGAAGGAGCGCGGGTCGTCGACCTGGGACTTCGTGCTGGAGACGAGCGACACCACGCTCCGGGCGGTCTTCTTCGAAGACTCCGCCGCGCTGATCGGCCTGGTGCTGGCGGGAGGCGCGATCCTCCTGCACCAGATCACCGGAGTCGCCGCCTGGGACGCCATCGGGTCGATCCTCGTCGGCGTGCTGCTCGGCGTGGTCGCGGTCATCCTGATCCGACGGAACATCGCGTTCCTCGTCGGGGCATCGGCCGCTCCTGACCTCCGCGCCCGCGTGGGGACCGCCCTGCTCGGGCTGGACCAGATCGAACGCGTGACCTACCTGCACATCGAGTACGTCGGCCCGAACCGACTGTTCATCGTCGCGGAGGTCGACCTGGCCGGCGACGCGCGCGAGCACGACGCCGCCCGTCGCCTGCGCGAGGTCGAGCGGCGGATCGAGGCGCACGACGCGGTCGAGACGGTCGTGCTGTCGCTCTCCGTCGACGACGAACCCTCGGTGGAGTTCGCGTCGGCCTGAAGCGCCCGGCGCGGTGTGGCGCATGTGGGAGGATGACGGCTGTGCGCCCGTCGTCCGATCCTCGCCCGTCGTCCGTCCCCCGCCTGAGCGTCCTCGCCCTCGTCGGCATGCTCGCCCTCGCCGGGTGCTCGTCCGCTCCGTCCTCCTCCGGCCCCGCCTCCGCCGAAGATTCCGGAGGATCGACGGAATCCGCCCCGACATCGGAATCGGCGGACACGATCATCACCTGCACGGACATCGAGCCGCTCGCCGCGCCGATCACGGCGGGGTTCTCGTTCTCCGCCGACGACTCCTCGGAGGGCCCCTCCGACACGACCTGCGTCTGGGTGAACGAGGCGGTCGCGTCCGCGTCGACGGCGCTCGAGGACTACGCCTCCCTCGCCGTCGGGATCGACGGGACGACATGGAGCGCCGAGGAGCTGCGCACGCTCGCCGGCGCAACCGACGACCCTCGAGCCGCGGCCCTCGACGGACGCGTGCTCCTGCTCGGCGACGGCGACACGCTCGGCGAGGTCGGCTCCGTGCAGCTGCTCTCCCCGCGGGGGACGGTCACGATCGTGGCGACGGGGACGCTGCTGTCGGCATCGCCGGACACGGCCATCCCGGTGGATGCGGTCCTCGACGTCGCCGCCGACGTCGGCGCCCTCCGTCCGTAGCGCGTCGGGTCAGCGCTGCCAGTTGTCGGCGAGCTTGTTCAGCAGCCGGGCGAGCTCGACGCGCTCGTCGTCGGTGAACGAGGCGAGAGCCGTGGTGAGCAGCTCGCGCCGTTCGCCGCGCATGCCCCGGGCGAGTCGACGGCCTTCGTCGGTCAGGGCGATGCGGGTGCGCCTGGCGTCATCGGGATCGGCCTCCCGGCGCACGAAACCGTGCTCGACCCCCTGCTGCACGAGCCGCGAGGCGCGCGGCTGATCGACGCCGATCGCCGCACCGAGGTCGCTCACGCTGAGCGGGGAGGATGCCGCGGCGAGCGCCTCCAGCATCCGCATGCGCGCGGGGCCGCCGAGCCGTCCGGAGGGGTCCGCCATCCACGGGGGCATGCCCGGGTGTCCGCGGTGGTGATCGAAGTGGTCGTGCGCATCGTCGCCGTCGCGTCCTCCGTGCGGACCGCCGTGCCAGCCGTGCGGACCGCCGTGACCTCGGCCGCGTTCGGAGCCGCGCCCTCCGGGGCCGCGCTCCCCCGGACGGCGTCCGCGCAGGCGGGACAGCGCCTGGGCGATGGCTTCGGCGGGATCCGGCGCTGCGGAGTCGTGCGATTCGGTGGTCACAGATCGATTTTACATGCGACTTGACATGCATTGCGACCACATGTCACACTACATGTACATGCACTGTGACATACACATGCACACTGACAACTAAGGACTTCCCATGAACACCTCTGAATCACCGAACCCCGAGAACACCCCCCGCCCCTTCGGCTACTGGCTGAAGGCCGCCGACCGCCTGATGGCGGCCGAATTCGCCACAGCCTTCGACAGCGAGCACGCGAGTCGCCGCGACTGGCGCCTCCTCAACGTCATCGACGGCACCGTCCCCGCCGACCGACCGATGAACGGCCACAAGCTGCACCGGCTCGTCGAACGCGGCTGGGTCGCACCCGAGGGCGACGGTTGGACACTCACCGACGACGGACGCGCCGCGAAGGAACGTCTCGGCGCCATCGTCGACGAGATCCGCGCGAAGGTGTCGGGCGCCGTCTCCGATGAGGAGATGGCCACGACTCTCGCATCGCTCGAGAAGATCGCCCGCGCCTTCGGCTGGGACGAGGAGACTCCTCTTCCCCGCGGTCGCCGGCACGGCTTCGGCGGACACGGTCGCGGACGCGGCTTCCCCCGTGGCTTCGGCCACCCGTTCGGACGCGGCTTCGGCCACGGTCACGGTGCGCGCTTCGAGCACGACGAGGACCACGGCTTCGCACACGGACGCGGTCACGGCTTCGGGCCGGACGGGCACAGCGGTCACCGCGGCCAGGGACACGACCGCGGCCGGGAACACGGCCACGGCCCGCACCGTGCCGAGCGGATCGCTCAGCACGCGTTCGAGCGCGGCTTCGACGCGGGCTTCGCCCGCGGACGCGACGCCTGACCGGCAGCGCAACTCCCCGAGAACGAGACCGAGACGCCTCACCCGACTGCCGGGTGAGGCGTTTCGCATCCTCGGAGACCGGAGGGCGAGATCGAGAGGGGCGAGATCGAGAGGGGAGAGATCGAGAGGGGCGAGATCGAGAGGGGAGAGAGACCCGCCTCAGGGAACGAGGAGCGCGATCGCCGACTCCTCCGCGCCCGCCGCGCGGAGCCGGCCGCGCATCGCGGCGGCGGCGATCGCATACGGCCGCTCATCGTCGAGCAGCAGCGAGCGGGAGTTGGCCTCTTCATAGAGCGCCACCAGCTCGAACGCCAGCACCTCGATGTCGGCATCGATCTCGCCGGCAGCCACCGCGTGCTGCAGCTGGGCGTCGATGTATCCGTACCAGCTGATCTGCGCCGCTCGCACGGCATCGCTCACGGGACCGGTCTTCGAATCGAGGTCGGCCGCCGTCGCGGCGAAGAAGCAGCCCCCGGTGAAGACCCGATCCTTGGAGTACTCCAGCGAGTTGCGCATGAGCGCGGCCAGACGGCGCACCCCGCGCGGCTGCTCCCTGGCCGGCTCGACGATCTTCGCGAGGAAGATCTCGCGGGCGGCGGCGATCGTCGCCAACTGCAGCCCCTCCTTGCTGTGGAAGAGCGTCGCGATGCTGCTCTTGCTCGACCCGGATGCCTCGGCGAGCCGACCGATCGTCAGCCCGTCGAGCCCTTCCACCGAGGCGAGGTCCGTCGCGCTCTGCAGCACGATGCGGCGCGAGGCGTCACCGCGCGCTCGGCGCCCGTCCACGACCGCGTTCTCCGTCATGCCCCTAGTATACGAACGATCGTTCGCCTAGTATACGTATGATCGTTCGTATTGTTCTGGCGAAGGAGCCCCATGCCATCCGTTCCCGCACTGCTCTCGCGCAGCATCCGCACCGCCGCCGCGTTCTCCCCCCGCCTCGCCGGCGACATCGCCATCCGCGTCTTCTTCACGACCTCGCCGCGGATGCCGGTGCGCGACGCGGATGCACCGACGCACGGCGACGCCCGTCGCGGAAAGCTGCGCGTGCGCGACGTCGACGTGGCCAGCTACGAATGGGGCACGGGATCGCGTACGGTCCTGCTCCTGCACGGCTGGCGCGGTCGGGCATCGCAGTTCGCCCCGCTCGTGCGCGAGCTCGTCGCCGAGGGGTTCCGCGTCGTCTCCTTCGACGCGCCGACCCACGGCTCCTCGGGCGGTCGACGCACCGACATCCGCGACTGGGTCGACGCCGCCGAACAGCTGCAGACGAGCCACGGCCCGTTCGCGGCGATCGTTGGCCACTCGTTCGGCGCCCTCGCGGCCGTGACCGCAGCCCGATCGACCGTTCCCGTCCCGGCCGTGGCCGCGATCGCGGGCGCAGCCGGCCCAGATGCCTTCCTCGCGGAGTTCGCCAGGGAGTTCCGCCTCGACGATCGCACGACCACCCGCCTCGTCGAACGGTTCCGCGAGCGCCTCGACGTGGATCAGACGACGGCATCCGCACGATACGACGGCGCTCGGCACCCCCTCCCGGCGCACACCTCGCTGCTCGTCGTGCACGACCGCCAGGACCGCCGCATGCCCGATGGCGACTCGCTGCGCCTGCACGAGGCCCACGGCGAGCGATCCCGCCTGCTCCGCACCGCGGGCCTCGGCCACACGAGGGTGCTGTCGGCCGATGCCACCCTCGACGCGGTCGTCGCACTGATCGTGCGCGGACTCGACGGTGTCGACGCACTCGGCACGACGACCACGGAGGAGACGCCTTCGGCGGTCAGTGCGAGCGACGCCGTGCCAGTGGGAGGAGAGCGGCAGCCGTGACGACGACGGCCGCCACGATCACCGCCGCGACGAACCCTCCCGTGACGAGGACCGCGGCGATGGTGCCGAACACCGCGATTCCGAGTCCGCCTCCGAGCGCGAACCCCACCTCCTGGATCGCCCCGACCTGCCCGGCCTGATCCTCGGTCGTCACCTCGAACAGCGCGGTCGCGGCGAGCGTCGCGCCGACTCCGAAGCCGAGTCCGACGAGCACGAGGGGCACGGCCACGACCGCGGGGTCGAGCGCGAGCCAGCCGAGCCCCGCAGCCTGCAGGACGAGAGCGAGCACGGTGAGGGCGTTCGCCGACACCCAGCGCAGAGCCAGCGGGGCCACGACACCGCCGATCGCGATCGCCGCAGCCTGGGGCAGCAGAGCGATGCCCGCCTCGGCGGCGCTCTGCCCGCGGGTGTCCTGCAGGTGCAGGCTCACCAGCAGCACCGATGCCGCCGAGGCCCCACTGCTCACCACGATGCGGATGATCGCCGGACTGAAGCCCGGCACGCGGAACAGCCCCATGTCGATGAGCGGATCGCGGAGCCGCTGCTGCCGCCGCACGAAGAAGACCAGGCTGACGACGGCGACCACGGCCGCGACGGCGGCCGACAGCGGTTCGGCGAGAGCCTCGTGGAGCGCGAAGACGAGAGCCCCGAGGGCGATGATCGACGAGAGGATGCTCAGCGCATCCCACGACGACCGCAGCGAGCTGCGGGAGTCGGGAACGAGCCACAGCGCCAGCAGGCCCGCGATCACGGCGAGCGGAACGCTTCCCAGCAGCAGCCAGCGCCACCCCGGCCCTTCCGCGAGCAGCCCGCCCAGCACGGGTCCGAGCGCGCTCCCGGTGCCGAACGTGGCCGTCCACAGCCCGTAGGCGAGCACGCGTTCGCGCGCATGGAACTTGGCGCCGATCGTCGCGACCACCCCCGCGACGACGAAGGCCTCGGCGACTCCCAGCAGGGCGCGGACGACGATGAGGAGCAGACCGCTCGTGGCGAACCCGCCCACCGCGTTGAGTGCAGCGAACCCGGCGAGACCGATGATGACGATGGTCTTCCGCCCGAACGCATCCCCGATCCGCGAGGCGACGATCAGCGTCGCAGCCAGGGAGAGCGCGTACACGTCGACGAGCCAGAGCCCCTCCGTGTCGCTCAGCCCCAGCTCACCTCGGATCGCGGGGAGTGCGGTGGAGACACTGCTGATCGCGAGGGCGCCGATGAGCACGCCGAGCAGAAGGGGGACCATCGCGAACCAGAGCCGGAGAGACGATCGGTTGCCGCTGAGAGTGGGGGTGGAAGTCACCTGCTCAGTCTGTAAAGTACAGACAGGGGACACAAGTACTGTCATTTTTGTCACGTACTGACAGTTTGGATACCACGGCAGTCTGGAAACCGAGGAGGCCACCGGTGAGAGAGAAGACCGCACGGATCGTTCGCGAATGGACCGAGTCCTGCGACGCCGAGGTGTCGATCGCCGTGCTCGGCGGAGCCTGGAAGCCCAGCATCCTGACCCTGCTCGGCGAACACGAGGTGCTGCGCTTCGGCGAACTCGGACGGCTCCTGCAGGACCCGACCGCGCGTGTGCTCACCCGTCAGCTGCGCGAGCTCGAGGAAGACGGCCTCATCACCAGGACGATCTACCGGCAGGTTCCTCCCAAAGTCGAGTACCGCCTCAGCGAGCTCGGCGTGAGCTCCGGGCGGCTGCTCGCGGAGATGACGCGCTGGGGCACGCTCTACGCCGGACGCCAGCGGGCGACCCTGACGACACCGGAACAGGGCGTCGAACAGGGCATCGAACAGGTGACGGCGTGATCACCTGCGTCGTCACGTACACGATCGATCCGGCCAGGGTCGACGCATTCGAGGCCTTCGCGCGCGCGTGGATGGGCCTCGTGGCGCGCCACGGTGGCATCCATCACGGCTATTTCCTGCCGGGCGAAGGAGCGAGCGACGAAGCCCTGGCGCTGTTCTCCTTCCCGTCTCTCGCGGACTACGAGGTGTACCGCGCGAGGTTCGGAGTCGATCCGGAGTTCATCGAGGCGGACAGCATCCGCGACTCGAGCGGATGCGTGCTCCGCTACGAACGGACGTTCATGCGACCGTTGCTGCCGTCGGACCTCTGACGCAGGAGCGGTGCCCGCCCGGCATCGCGGTGTTCAGCGGCAGCGCGGTGTTCAGCGGCAGCGCGGTGTTCAGCGGCAGCGCGGTGTTCAGCGGCAGCGCGGTGTTCAGCGGCAGCGCGGTGTTCAGCGGCAGCGCGGTGTTCAGCGGCAGCGCGGTGTTCAGATGCGGCGCGGTCCGGGGCCGTCGATGCCGAGCGCGTCCTCGGGATTGAGCAGACGACAGGCCTTGAGCGAGAGGCAGCCGCAGCCGATGCATCCGGTGAGCTCACGCCGCAGGTGCTCGAGCTGCGTACGCCGCAGGTCGAGCTGCGCACGCCACAGCTTCGCCACCCGCTGCCAGTCCCGCTGCGAGGGCGGCTCATCCACCGGAAGGCTCTGGAAGACCTCGTGCACGTCGGTGAGCGGGATTCCGAGACGCTTCGCGACCACGATCAGTGAGATCCGCCGCAGCATGTGCCGACGGTAGCGACGCTGGTTGCCCGCGGTCCGCGTCGATGCGATGAGACCGAGCTGCTCGTAGAAGTGCAGCGCCGTCGCCGGGACGCCGCTGCGCCGGACGACCTCGCCGATCGCCAGCAGATCATCGGGTTCCAAAGACATCTTCGCCTCCTCTTGACCTCGAGTTTACTCGAGGTATTAGCGTGACGATCGGTCGCCGAGGAACGGCGCCGCCGGGTGTGCTCCACCCGTTCCGACGCCACGAAGGACTCCCGATGACCCAGACACCGCACCGCACCGCTCCGGCAGGAAGCTGGCGCGAACTGCTCGGCAGCCACCATGCCCCGATCGCGTCCGTGCTCGCCGGGGGCGTGCTGCTCGAGGCGAGCAACGTGTACCTCACCACCAGCCTGCTGCCGACGATCGTCGGCGACATCGGCGGCGCGGAGTTCTACGCGTGGACGATGATGACGTTCCTCCTCGCCTCCGTCGTCAGCTCGATGATGGTGAGCCGCATCCTCACACAGCAGGGCGCGGTCCGCGCGTATCTGCTCGCGCTCGGTCTGTTCGCGCTCGGTTCGCTCCTCTGCGCCGCGAGCCCGTGGATGTGGGCACTGCTCGCAGGCCGAGCCGTGCAGGGCCTCGGAGGCGGACTGCTCGCGGGACTCGGCTACGCGCTCATCCAGCGCGCCCTCCCCGAGCGTCTCTGGGCACGCGGGGCGGCACTCGTCTCGGCGATGTGGGGTGTCGGCAACATCGTCGGGCCCGTCGTGGGCGGCGTCTTCGCACAGTTGGACGCCTGGCGCGTGACATTCGTCGGCTTGGCCGTCGTCTCGGCCCTGATCGGCATCGTCGTCGTGCGCGCGCTGCCGCAGACCACCCGGAGCCGTTCGAGCGAATCGGTGCCGTGGGGCTCGCTCGTGCTCCTCTCCGGAGGCGTCGCCGCGGTGGGCATCGCGGGCGTCGTCCCCAGCGGCCTCGGCACCGGAGTCGCCATCGTCGTGGGCGTCGTGCTGGGCGTCTGGTTCCTGCGTCACGAGCGTCGCGGACGCAACGGCATCCTCCCTCGGGTCACGTTCGCCGCCGGCTCTTCGCTGGGATGGGTGTACCTCACGGTGGCGGTGCTGGCGTTCGCGATCGGCACGGAGGCGTTCATCCCCCTCTTCGGGCAGGAGATCGGCGGACTGATGCCGTTCGTCGCCGGCCTGCTCGGTGCGGCACTGTCCCTCGGATGGTCGATCACGCAGGTGTTCACGGCCAACGCGACCGCCATCCGGTCCCGTCGCGTTCTCATCACGGTGGGCCCCCTCGTCATCGCCGCCGGCCTGGCCGCCTACGGACTGCTCCAGCACGAGGGGCCCTCTCCCCTCGTCATCGCCCTGTGGTTCGCCACGCTGTTCCTCGCCGGCGCCGGCATCGGCCTGGGATTCCCGCATCTGACCGTCGCCGCACTGGGCAGCACTTCGGGAGAGGAGGAGGGGGCCAAGGCGGCTGCGGCCGTGAACACGGTCTTCATCATCGCGAGCGCGTTCAGCTCGGCGATGGCCGGAGTGCTCGTCAACCTCGCGATGCCCGACATCGTCGCCGCCGCGCGACTGCTGATGCTGGTGTTCGCGGGCGTCACCCTCGTCGGCGCCTTCGTCGCCCGCGGAGCGAGCTGGGGCATCGGGGCGGCCACCGCCGAGGAGAACCCGCCCTCCGGCCCGACCTCCACACCGGCATCAGCCCCGACCTCCGACTGATCGAAAGGAACAGGAACATGAACATGAACATGAGCACGAGCACGAATACGAACACGAGAACTCCGGTGACGGTGCTCGGACTCGGCGAGATGGGGGCGGCCATCGCGAAGGCCCTCATCGAACGCGGCCACCGCACGACCGTGTGGAATCGCACGGCGAGCAGAGCGGCACCCTTGGCCGCTCTCGGCGCAGAGGTCGCTCCGACCGCCGCGGACGCCGTGTCCGCGAGCCCCCTCGTCATCGTCTGCCTGCTCGACAGCACCGCCGTGGACGCGGTGCTCGGAACGATCGATGCGGCGGCGAGCGGCAAGGTCGTGGTCAACGTCACGAGCGGCTCCCCCGCCCAGGCCAGGAGCAACGCGGAATGGGCGCGCGCGCACGATGCGAAGTACGTGGACGGCGGGATCATGGGCGACCCGCCCTACGTCGGCACACCGACCGTCCGGTTCTCGTTCAGCGGCGACCGCGAGGGGTTCGACGCCCATCGAGACGTTCTGGAGGGACTCGGCACCATCGGCTACTACGGCGAGGATGCGGGGCTCGCCTCCGTCGAGTTCCTGGCACAGGTCGCTGTCGGATACGAGTTCCTCCTCGGCCTGCTGCACACACTCGCCCTGGTGAAGGCGGAGGGCGCCGACGTCGCGGCCTTCGCCGAGCGCGTCGCGGGCTCCCTCAGCGGCTACGTGCCGTTGGTGAAATCCTTCGGTGCGGCGGTCGCGAGCGGAGAGTACGGGCCGGACCTGGGTTCGCTGAACGTGCAGGCCGCCCTGATGGACGACCTGATCACCCACCGCGAATCCCTCGGCATCGACACCCTGCGCATGCGCGAGGTCAAGCGGCTGATGGATCGGCGCATCGCCGACGGGCATGGCGACCAGGGGCTCTCGAGCCTGTTCGAGCTGCTCGGCGGGTGAGACGCCGCAGATGACCTGCAGGCGGTGACCTGCGGGATGCCGCGGCCCCGAGTCGACTTCAGGGTCGCGGCATCCGCTCCGCGTCGGCGTGGTCGACGAGCGCGATCTCCTCACGCAGGATGCGCGCGCGGCCCCAATCCCCGAGGGGCTCGAGCGCCGCACTGAGCGAGGCGCCCGCGTCGGTCAGCGAGTATTCGACGCGAGGCGGCACCTCGGCATACACCCGCCGATGGACCAGGCCGTCGTGCTCCATCTCGCGCAGGTGCTGGGTGAGCATCTTCTCGCTCACGCCCGGCAGCGCACGACGCAGCTGCGCGAACCGCAGGGTGTGGTGCTCGACGAGTTCCCAGAGGATGAGGCCCTTCCACTTGCCGCTCACCACATCCAGAGCCGCGTCGATACCGCAGACGTAGGGTCCGCATCTGACCGTGTCCGACATGATTCCCTCCTCACTTACCAGAAGGTAAGTACCGAAGTAAATAGTGGGTACTTCCCCGATTGGGGGAACCGTCTCAGTATGAGGGACGTGCTCTGCGATGAGAAGAGCCGGATACGAGGAGACGATGACTCAGACCACACGGGCCACTGCGACGCGGGCAGGGGCGAAGGAGTGGATCGGGCTCGCCGTGCTGGCGCTGCCCACGCTGCTGCTGGCGCTCGACATCACGGTGCTGCATCTCGGCGTGCCGCGATTGAGCGAAGACCTGCGGCCGACGTCGATGCAGCTCCTGTGGATCATCGACATCTACGGGTTCATGATCGCCGGCTTCCTCGTCACGATGGGCTCGCTCGGCGACCGCATCGGTCGCCGGCGCCTCCTGCTCATCGGCGCGGCCGCATTCGGGGCCGCTTCGGCGGCCGCCGCCTTCTCGACGACGCCGGAGATGCTCATCGCCAGCCGTGCGGTCATGGGGATCGCCGGCGCGACGCTCATGCCGTCGACCCTCGCGCTCATCAGCAGCATGTTCCGCGATCCGCATCAGCGCGGCCTCGCGATCGGCATCTGGGCAACGATGTTCTCGGCCGGCATCGCCCTCGGCCCGATCGTGGGCGGCGCGCTGCTGGAGCACTTCTGGTGGGGTTCGGTGTTCCTGCTCGGGCTCCCGGTGATGCTCCTCCTGCTCGTCACGGCCCCGCTGCTCCTCCCCGAGTACCGCGACCGAGCCGCAGGCCTGCCCGACCTCCTGAGCGTCGGCCTGATCATCGTCGCCATGCTCACGCTCACCTTCGGCATCAAGGAGACGGCCGTCCACGGCATCGGCCCGCTCGCCGCCGCGTCCGCGGGGGTCGGACTGATTCTGGGCATCCTCTTCGTCCGCCGCCAGAACCGCCTGTCGGACCCCCTGCTCGACCTCCGGTTGTTCGCGAACCCCGCGGTGCGTGCCGGCCTGATCGCCCTCCTGATCAGCACGCTCGCGATCGGTGGGATCTACCTCTTCCTCACGCAGCATCTGCAGCTGGTGGCGGGGCACCCTCCGCTGGTCACGGGCGTGCTGCTGCTCCCTGGAGCCGCCGCGCTGATCATCGCATCCGTCGTCGCGCCGATCCTCGCGCGCCGCATCCGCCCGGTCCTGATCGTGGCCGTCGCCCTCGCCGTGTCCGCGGTCGGCTTCGTGATCCTCGCGCGCGCGTCAGTCGACGAGGACACCGTGCTCGTGCTGATCGGCTTCGCCGTCGCCTACGCAGGGATCGGCCCGGTGACGGCCCTTGCGACCGAACTCGTGGTGGGGTCGGCTCCTCCCGAGCGCGCGGGCTCGGCATCGGCGCTCAGCGAGACGAGCACCGAGATCGGCGTCTCGCTCGGCATCGCCGTCATGGGCAGCGTGGGGGTCGCGATCTACCGCGCGGGCATCCCTCGGGGCACGGATGCGGAAGGAACCGTCGCCGCCCACGAGAGCGCCTCCGAGACCCTGGCGACGGCCCTGCAGGTGTCCGACGGCCTCCCCCCGACCCAGGGGGACGCGCTCCGGGCACTGGCGACGGACGCGTTCGCGGCCGGATTCGAGGCGTCGGCCTGGCTGGGAGCGGCGCTCCTGGTCGCGGCGAGCGCGGTGACGCTCACGGCTCTGCGTCGCACGAGGGCCGAGTGATCAGGCCGTCGCCGCTCCCACACCGAGTCGCCTGACCAGGTCGAGGAAGACCGTGCGCTCCTCCTCGGCGAGCGGTGCGAGGAACATCTCCTGCGCGCGGTCGACGACCTCGTCGAGGCGGGCGAGCTCGGCGCGTCCCGCGGCGGTGAGCGTGACGAGGTTCCGGCGTCGATCGGACGGATGCGGTTCCCGCTCGACGAACCCGCCGTCTTCGAGGGTGGCGAGGGCGACCGAGACGTCGCTGCGGTCGATCTCGGTCGAGCGCCCGAGGTCGGCCTGGCTGATCGGACCCGCCGCCTCGACCGCCGCGAGGAGGCGGTAGTGATACGCACGGGCGCCGGCCTCGGTGAAGAGTTCCTGCAGGACCGCGTGGGCGCGCAGCTGCGCGCGGCTGACCCACCAGGTCGCTCTGTCATCGAGTCGTCGCATGATCCGATGCTACTCGTTGGTCGCTCCCACAATCTGTTATCGTTGGCCACACCAACGATATGGAGACTCCATGATCCCGTTCACCCCCCAACTCATCGGCCAGACGGAGAAGGCACTCCACGCCCTTCTGCTGACAGTCCTCGCAGGCCGCGATCTCTCCGAACGGGAGTGGGTGACGCTGCGCCTCGTCTCCCAGCACGACGGAGCAGGCACCCTCGACGCCTTCGTCGCCGAACGCCTCCACGATCCGGAGGCCGGACGATTCCTCGCCACCCTGCGCGACCGCGGACTCCTCGACGGCGCGGCCCTCACCCCTTCCGGCACGACCCTGTCGGCGGAGATCGGCGAGGAGATCGCCGCCCTCACCGGACCCGTGTGGAGTGGGATCGACGAGAACGACGTCGAGGCCGCGGCACGCGCCCTGAACCACATCCTCGGGGGCACCCTGGCACTGCTGCGCACGACGAGGGCCTGACCCGACGCCCGCTTCGGGCATCCCGGAGCAGACGTAGGCTGGATCGGTGGCGGATTCCCGGGGCAGAGTATGGACCGGCGTGCTGCGCGTCGAGCCGCACCGTGGCGACCACCGGGTGGCCCTCCGCGCCGCGATCAGCGTGGCGGTGCCGCTCCTCGTGCTGTGGATGCTGGGGCGCCTCGACCTGAGCATCTACGCCAGCTTCGGCGCCTTCGCCGCGCTGTACGGGCGTCACGATGTGTTCCGTGACCGCATCCGGATGCAGGCGAGCGCCGGCGGAGTGCTGCTCGCGGCCATGCTCGTCGGCACGACCCTCTCGGTCGCATCCGCTCCCGCCGTCGTCAGCGTCATCGTCGTCGCGGTCATCGCCTCCGCGGTGACCCTGCTCGCCTACACGATGCGCTGGCACCCGCCGGGACCGCTCTTCCCGGTGTTCGCGGTCGGCGCCTGCGCGACGATCCCCGCGACGACCTCCACCTTCGGCGCCGTGCTCCTCGTCGGCGGCGCGAGCGTGCTGTTCGGCCTCGCCGTGAGCGCAGTGGTCGCGCTCTTCTCCGGCACGAAGGCCGAGACGCCGCGGAAGATCCGGTCCCCCTTGGGCACCACGGCGTGGGAGATGGCGGCGACCGTGGGGATCGCGACCGTCGCGGCGGGCATCGTCGGGCTGCTCGTCATGGAGTCGCACTGGTACTGGGCCGCGGTCGGTGCCGTGGCAGCCGTGAGCGGAGCGCACGTGACCGCGCGGGTGATCCGCGGGGTGCAGCGACTCGTCGGCACTCTGCTCGGCATCGTCGTCGCCGCCGGAATCCTCGCGCTGGATCTGCCACCGCTCGCGATCATCGGCGTCGCGGTCCTGCTGCAGGCGGCGGCGGAGATGTTCGTGGGGCGCAACTACGGCATCGCGATGGTCTTCGTGACGCCGCTCGCACTGCTCATGGTGGGGCTGGCCGCACCGATCCCCGCCGACGTGCTGCTGCGCGACCGCGCCGTCGAGACGACGATCGGCGTCGCCATCGGCACGATCGTCGCCGTCGCCTCGGCCGCGATCCGCCGCCGGCAGGCGCAGGTCTGACCCGCGTCAGGCGCAGGCGTGACCCGCGTCAGGCGCAGGCATGACCCGCGTCAGGTGTAGGCGCGACCCGCGTCAGGTGCAGGCGCGACCCGCGTCAGGCGCTCGCGCCCGCAAACGACGGCAGCACCGCGGCATCGCCCGCGAACGGGAACGTCGTCGTGTTCAACAGATACACGCCGACGACGACCGCCGCGACGAAGAGCAGGAACAGGAACGCGAAGATCACGATCGTCAGCACGCGATAGCCGCCGGATGTCGGGACCTCGGGCGCGACCGACGGCTTGGCCCAGTCCTCCGCCGCCGCAGCAGGTGCTTCGCGATCGAGGATCGCGGGGGTCGGGCGTGCGCGGTCGGAGCGCCGCAGCGTCTCGGGCGGAGGCGGCGGGATCACCGCATCCGCCGGCGGGATCGCCGATGCCGGCGGCGGCGTCAGCAGGCCATCCGGGATCGGGATCTCGGGCGGAGGCGGCGGGATGACGGCGTCGGCAGGCGGGATCAGCGGCTCGCCAGGAGCCTCGGCTCCCTCGGGGACGACCGGCTCTTCCGGTGACGTGCCGCTGACATCGCTCATCTCAGCCTCCGACTGCTCCGACATCGGTGGTGCCGACGTCCGTTCGATGGAAGTTCTGGAACGACCGCGAAGCCGTCGGTCCGCGCTGCCCCTGGTAGCGGTTGCCGTACGGGCCCGAGCCATAAGGGTTCTCGGCGGGCGAGGTGAGTCGGAAGAAGCACAGCTGCCCGATCTTCATCCCCGGCCACAGCTTGATCGGTAGCGTGGCGACGTTCGCGAGCTCCAGCGTGACATGCCCGGTGAACCCGGGGTCGATAAACCCCGCCGTCGAGTGGGTGATGAGCCCGAGGCGCCCCAGCGACGACTTGCCCTCGAGGCGTGCGGCGATGTCGTCCGGGAGCGTGACCTGCTCGAACGTCGCCCCCAGCGCGAACTCCCCGGGATGCAGGATGAACGGCTCGTCCGGGTCGACCTCGATCAGGCGCGTGAGCTCCGGCTGATCCTCCGACGGATCGATGAACGGGTACTTGTGGTTGTCGAACAGGCGGAAGTAGCGGTCCAGGCGCACGTCGATGCTCGACGGCTGGACCATCCCCTCTTCGCGAGGATCGAGGCCGATGCGGCCGGAAGCGAGTTCTGCCTTGATGTCGCGGTCGCTGAGAAGCACGGCACCAGCCTAGTTGCCGAGGCCGCACCGCGCCCGGCTGCTTTGGCCAACGGGCGGCGGGCAGGTAGGCTGACGTTCGCCTGCTCCTCGGATGCGGGTGCGGGGCTGTAGTTCAATGGTAGAACTTCTGCTTCCCAAGCAGACAGCGCGGGTTCGATTCCCGTCAGCCCCTCTCAGAAGGTTGTTCCTCACCGCGGACCGGCCCCTCGCAGGCCGGATCCCCCGCGTACTGCCGGGTCTTCTCGGAACTCAGCGCCAGCTGCCCTGCCACTCGTAGAGTTCTGCGGTGCTCTGATACTCGCGCAACTCGACGACCAGGCCGTCCGCGACGCGCGCGACGGATGCACCCTCGAATGTGCTTCGGTTCCCACCCCACGTGCACTCGAATCTCCACTGGGCGACTTCTCGATCCGGGGTCACGAAGTGATCCGTGATCTCCCACGAATGGACGAGCCCGCCGGCTTCGAACCACGCACGCGCCCACTGCAGCACCCGGTCGCGACCGCGATACACCGGTCCGTAGCACTCCGTGACGACACAGTCTTCCGCGACCGCCGCAGCGATCCGCTCCGCATCGTTCGCGACCCAGGCGCCGATGTAGTCCGTCAAGATGCTCACCGCACCACCGTACGACCCACGCACCCTCGACGTCCGAGCCTTCGCGATCGCCCCGCCGGCTCACAGCGTGAAACCACGCGGACGATTTGACGCCGCACCGTTCGGCGACGTAAGTTACGGAACGGTAACGGTCCCGCCCGAAGGGGATCGACCGACGAGCGCACCTGCTCTCCGGAAGGACCCCCCTCACGAATTCTCTGCCCCCCGAGCGCGCACGCGAAGAAGCCTCGGAAGCCCCCGCCGACT
>NZ_PCOY01000029.1 GCF_002979475.1 Microbacterium sp. MYb62
GGGCGATATACGGGGGAGGGGCGGAGCGTGGAGGCCGGCTTCAGCGGAGAGGGAGGTTGCGCCGCGGCACCCGGTGTCGGTCGGAGGGGGCGGCTGGTAGAAAGGACACATGGCGGTGCGCACACCTGATCCCGATCCGGAGCCCGACGACGACGGTCTCGGCGGCTTCCGTGATGCGAACCCGCCGACGCCGGATGCGAACCCCGGCTGGCTGAGCGAGTTCGAGCTCGAGGAGGCGCGACGTCGGCTGCCGATGCTCTATGTCGAGGCGATCCCGGTGCGCACCGACGGCTCCGGCCAGGTGATCGAGATCGGCATCCTGCTGCGTTCCACGCCGATGGGGGAGATGACCCGCACGATCGTGTCCGGCCGCGTCCGCTTCGGCGAGACCATCCGCGACGCGCTCTTCCGGCATGTGGAGAACGACCTCGGGCCGATGGCTTTCCCGCTGCTGCCGCCGCAGCCGCTCCCCTTCACGGTGGCGGAGTATTTCCCGATCCCCGGTGTGAGCGCGTTCCACGACGACCGTCAGCACGCCGTGTCGCTGGCGTTCGTGGTCCCGGTGACCGGCACGTGCGAACCGCGTCAGGATGCTCTCGAGGTCACCTGGTTCTCTCCGGAGGCCGCCGGCTCCGATGCTGTCGCCGCCGAGATGGAGAACGGACGCGGCACCCTGATCCGCCAGGCTCTCGCAAGCCTCGGCCTCCTGCGCTGACGCCGGCGGCATCCGCACGCCGCGCCCGGAGGCGCACCCCTCGTCTTCGCCGTGCGCTCGTGACGTAGCCTCCTGCGGTATCGCATTCGCAGTTCACCCCGGAAACCGACGCTCCCTGGCGCTCTTCCTCGATGGATGCCGCGCCTCTCGGCGCCCCTCTCGCCTCCCCTCGCGCCTCCCCTCACGACCCCGTCGGTGACCTGTTCGGCGGCCGGACGGGCGACCCGCGCGCGGCTGTTGGCGAGCTCAGGAGAAGAGGCGCTCGCGGACTCTCTCCCCCGCGAGGTGGCATAGCATCCAATTTCCTATAGGATCGAGGAAACGATGGAGCCGCACCCGTCCCGCCAGAGGAGACCGCAATGACGCGTTTGTTCGATGATCCCGACGATTTCGCCGCGGATTCCGCTGCTGGATTCGTGGCCGCCTCCGCGCGATGGGTCCGTCCTGCGACGGGAGGGGTGGTGCGCTCCACCCGAGGAGCCGAGCCGACCGTGGCCGTCGTGATCGGCGGCGGCAGCGGGCACTACCCGGCATTCTCCGGGCTGGTCGGCCCGGGCCTTGCCCACGGCGCGGTCATGGGCAATCTGTTCGCCTCGCCCTCGGCGCACCAGGTGCATGCGGTCGCGACGGCGGCGCACGAGGGGCGCGGGGTGCTGCTCAGCTACGGCAACTACGCGGGCGACGTGCTGCACTTCTCGCAGGCGCAGGAGCGTCTGCGCACGGCGGGGATCGACTGCCGCACGGTCACGGTCACCGACGATATCTCCAGCGCTCCGCCGGCGGAGCGACGGAATCGACGCGGCATCGCCGGCGACCTGGTCGTGTTCAAGATCGCCGGTGCGGCGGCCGAGGAGGGGTTGTCCCTCGACGAGGTCGAGCGGGTCGCCGTTCTCGCCAACGAACGCACGCGGTCACTGGGTGTCGCCTTCGGTGGCTGCACCCTGCCCGGTGCCGCCGAACCGTTGTTCACGGTCCCGGAAGGGCGCATGGCGGTCGGGTTGGGAATCCACGGCGAACCGGGCATCGACGAGGTCGACGTGCCGACGGCGACGGGGCTCGCCGAGTTATTCGTGTCGTCGCTCCTCGCCGAGGTCCCGGACGGCATCGACGTGGCCGGTGCCAGGGTCGTGCCGATCCTCAACGGCCTCGGGAGCGTGAAGTACGAGGAGCTCTACGTCGTCTATGCGGCGGTGGACCGTCTCCTCGCCGAGGCGGGCATCGCGGTCGTCTCTCCGGAGGTGGGCGAGTTCTGCACGAGTTTCGACATGGCGGGTGCCTCGCTCACCCTGCTCTGGCTCGACGACGAGCTCGAGCGTCTGTGGCATGCGTCCTGCGACACGGCGGCCTATCGCCGCGGCGCCGTCGACGGCCGCATCGTCGTGGAGGGGGCGGCCGTCTCCTCCGAGGAGGAGGTCGCGATCGGGCCCGCGACCGATGCGTCCCGGCGTGCCGCCACCGTCGTCGGGCGCTCCCTCGATGCGATGGCGTCGATGCTGGATGCCGAGGCGGACGAGCTCGGTCGCATCGACCGGATCGCCGGGGACGGGGACCACGGGATCGGCATGCAGCGGGGTAGTCGCGCGGCCGCCGCAGCCGCCGCGAAGGCGGTCGCAGCGGGCGGGGGAGCCCGCACCGCCCTGCAGCATGCCGGGGATGCCTGGGCCGACAAGGGCGGGGGCACCTCCGGCGCGATCTGGGGCGAGATGCTCGTGGCGCTCGGCGCCGCCCTGGGCGACGACGTCGACGTCGACGCGTCCGCGGTCGGCGCCGGTGTCGCGCGGATGAAGGATGCGGTGATGGCCTTCGGAAAGGCCACCGTCGGGGACAAGACGATGATCGACGCGATCGTCCCGTTCTCCGATCGACTGGGCACGCGTCTCGCCGCCGGCGACGACCTCGTGACGGCGTGGGCGGAGGCTGCGGAGACCGCGACCTCCGCCGCGCGGGCCACGGCAGATCTCACCGCCCGCCTCGGACGCGCCCGTGCGCACGGCGACAAGAGCCTGGGCACACCGGACCCCGGCGCGATCTCCTTCGCGCTCATCACGCACACGGTGCACGACATCCTGAAAGGGGATGACTGACATGACACTTCGACTCGTCATCGGTTCGGACGACGCCGGCCACACCTACAAGGAACGGATCAAAGCCGATCTGCTCGCCAACCCCCTGGTCGCTGAGGTGGTCGACGTGGGCGTCGACGCCGACGGGCACACCCACTATCCGGCCATCGCCACCGCGGCGGCGGAGCGGGTGGCGGCGGGCGAGGCGGATCGCGCGATCCTCATCTGCGGGACCGGACTGGGTGTCGCGATCGCCGCGAACAAAGTCGGCGGTATCCGGGCCGTCACGGCGCACGACTCGTTCAGCGTCGAGCGCTCCGTCCTCTCCAACGACGCCCAGGTGCTGTGCATGGGGCAGCGGGTGATCGGCGTCGAGCTCGCCCGGCGTCTGGCGGCGGAGTGGCTGACGTACACCTTCGATCCGCAGAGCGCGTCGGCCGAGAAGGTGCGGGAGATCCGCGCCTACGAAGGTCGCTGACGACGGGCTCCCCATGTTGATCGGCGCGAGTCTGAAGATGTACTTCTCCCACGCCAGGACGCTCGAGTGGGTGTCCGAGGTCGGGGCGATACTGGCGTCCCACCCGGCTCGGGAGGCGGTGACCGCGTTCGTCATCCCGCAGTATCCGTCGATCCCGGCCAGCGTCGAGCGCGGCGCCGGCCTCGCGGTCGGGGCGCAGGATGTGGCGGCCGAGGACTGGGGGGCGTTCACGGGCGAGGTCTCGGCGGCAGTGCTCGCGGAGCTCGGATGCCGGTATGTCGAGGTCGGGCATGCCGAGCGGCGTCGCCTCTTCGGCGACACCGACGAGGTGATCGCCGCCAAGGTCCACGCGGCGATGCGCCACGGTCTCGTCCCGATCATCTGCGTCGGGGAGGCCGAGCACGTCGATGCCGCCGAGGCGGCGAGCGCGTGTATCGAGCAGATCCGCTCCGCCCTGTCCGCGGCCGACGCCGTCGGCGCGGACGGCGGATTCATCGTGGCCTACGAGCCGCTGTGGGCCATCGGCGCTCCTGCTCCGGCCGCCCCGGAGCACATCCGCGCGGTCTGCGCGCGGTTGCGTGCGGAACTCGTGCTCGGCACCCGCGAGGCGAGGGTGATCTACGGCGGAAGTGCAGGTCCCGGCCTGCTCGGCCTGATCGCCGACAGCGTCGATGGGCTCTTCCTCGGTCGGTTCGCGCACGATCCGGCCGCAGTTCGTGACATCCTCGATGAAGTGGACGCCCTGACCCGGTGAGTGCGTCTCGCGAATCCGGAAGAGGGACGATGGCCACAGCACGTGACGGCAGCCTGCGCGGGCTCGACTCGACGATCGAGCGCCGAGGGCTGCGCGATCATGTGTACGAGCGCATCCTGCAGCTGCTGCTGAGCGGCGAGGTGGCGCCGGGCGAACGGCTCTCGATCGACACGATCGCCCGCCAGCTCGACGTGTCTCCCACGCCGGTGCGCGAGGCGATGGTGCAGCTCGAGCGCACCGGCCTGGTCACCCGCGAGGCGCTCAAGGGCTATCGTGTCGCGCCCCCGCTCGGCCTCGCCCAGCTGCGGGAGCTCTTCGAGGCCCGCATCATGCTCGAGGCCCGTGCGGCGCGCCTGGCCACGCCGGCGACCGCCGAGATGCTCGAAGAACTCCGCATCGCGGAGGAGGCGCACCGCCACATGGGGGAGCGCGTCATCACGGCGCTGCGTGCCGGTGCCACCGACGTCGAGCTGACCACGGCCTATTTCACCGCCGATGCGGCGTTCCATCGCGTCGTCTTCGATCACTGCGGCAATCGCTATCTGACCGAGATGTCCGAGACCCTGGGGGCGCAGCTGCACCGCATGCGGCAGTCGGTCCTGCACGGTGTGACCGATGTGCGCGAGGCGATCGCCGAGCACGAGGCCATCGTGGATGCTTTCGCGAGCGACGACGAGGACGCTCCGGAGCGGTTGATGCAGCACCACATCGAGCAGGTGCGGTCGCGCTCGCTCGATCTCGAGCAGTCCTGAACCGCTGAGATCCGCTTCCGACATCGGGTCGATGGACGGGCGGATTCCCCTTCTTGACTCCATGCCTATTTCCTATAGGATCTACGAAGAGCCGCTCGGGGCTCTCACGTCAACGGAGTCGTCATGACCGCATCGCCGCACCCCTTCACCAGCGAGAGCTGGCCCATCGCCGTGTGCATGCACGGGTTCGCCCCCGTCGCCGCAGACGGCACCCGCCTGCACGACGCATCGGCGGAGAGTTGGGATGCGGTGTTCCGCCAGATCGAGCGCCTCGGCTTCACCGCCGTCGAGATCGCCGACAGCCACATCCGCCCCGCCGACCTCACCCCCGCACGCCGCGCAGAGCTCCAGACGATCGCGCGCAGCCACGGCGTCGAACTGCTCTCCGTGCACGTGCAGCGGCAGAGCGTGATCGAGCCGGGCAAGGGCGAGCAGAACCTCGCCTACGCGCACCGGGCCATCGATGCCGCCGCCGAGCTCGGCATGAGCGTGTTCTCGACGGGCCTGCACCAGCCGTTCAGCGAGGCGCAGCGCAGGGCTCTCTGGTTCTGGACGGCGCAGGGGCCGATCGATCCCGACGACGCCGAGACGCGGGCACTGGCGGTGCGACGCCTCCGCGAACTCGGCGAGCACGCCGCATCCGTCGGCCTGCCGATGTCGCTGGAGATGTACGAGGACACCTACCTCGGGACAGCCGACAGCGCCGTGCGCCTGATCGAGGAGATCGGCCTCGACAACGTCGGCCTCAACCCCGACATCGGCAACCTCGTGCGACTGCACCGTCCGATCGAGGACTGGCGCGAGATGCACGAGAAGACCCTGCCCTACGCGAACTACTGGCACGTGAAGAACTACATCCGCGACGAGTCGGCCGACGGCACCTGGCAGACGGCCGTGCCCACCAGCCTCGAGCTGGGACTCATCAACTACCGGGCCATGGTCACGCGGGCGGTCGAGGTGGGTTTCCGCGGCCCCTTCCTCATGGAGCAGTACGGCGGAGACAGCCTCGGCGTCTGCGCATCCAACCGCGACTACCTCCGCACCCTGCTGCCGGAACAGGCCAGGGCCTGAACGAGAACGGACGAAGGAGAACCGTGATGACTGAGAACGAACGTCCCGTGTACGCGGTGATCGGCAGCGGCTACATGGGCGGCGGCATCGCCCAGTCGCTCGCGCTGTCGGGTGCCGACGTGCGCATCGCCGACGTCGACGTCGACATCGCCCGCGGCAACCGCGACCGCCTGATCGCCGAGGCGGAGCAGTTCGCCGCAGACGGGCTGTTCCCAGAGGGGGCGTCCGCGATCATCGCCGAGCGCCTCACCGCCACCACGATCGAGGATGCCGTCGCCGGTGCCACCTTCATCGAGGAGGCCGTGCCGGAGAAGATCGAGATCAAGCACGCCACTCTGCGCCGCATCAGCGACGCCGCGGACCCCGACGCGATCATCGGCAGCAACACCTCCACGATCCTGATCGGCCGGCTGGCCGAGGCCGTCACGAATCCGGGGCGCTTCCTCGGCGTGCACTTCTCCAACCCCGCGCCGTTCATCCCGGGAGTCGAACTGATCCCGCACGCAGGAACGGACGAGGCCGTCCTCCCGATCGTCGAGGAGATCGTCGCCGCGACCGGCAAGGAGACCGCGCGGGTGAAGGACGCGACGGGGTTCGTGCTCAACCGCCTGCAGTACGCGCTGTTCCACGAGGCGACGCAGCTCGTGGAGGAGGGCGTGGCCACTCCCGAGGACATCGATACGATCGTGCGCACGACCTTCGGATTCCGCCTGCCGTTCTTCGGTCCGTTCGCGATCGCCGACATGGCCGGACTCGACGTGTACGCGTTCTGCTACGCCTCCCTGCAGACCGAGTTCCCCGAGCGTTTCGCGACCCCGGGGATCCTCGACGAGCTGGTCTCGGCCGGCAAGCTCGGCACCAAGTCCGGCGCCGGCTTCCTCGACGTGCCCGCCGACCGCACCCCGGAACTCGTCGCCTACCGCAACAAGGCCTACGTCGCGATGAAGAAGCTCGTCGACGAACTCGGCCCCGCCCCGGTCCACCCCCTCCAGAGCTGAAGGAACCCGTCATGGCATCCCTCTTCCCCGAAGAACGCACCGTCATCCTCACCGGTGCCGCGAGCCCCCGCGGCATCGGCCGCGCGACCGCTTTCCACCTCGCCGAGCGCGGATGGAACGTCGGCATCATCGACGTCGACGGCGAGGCTGCCGCGCGCACCGCCGCCGAGGTCGCGGAGACCCACGGTGTGCGCGCCGCGGGCGCCGGCGCCGACGTGTCGGACCGCGCGCAGGCCGTCGCGGCCGTGGACACCCTGGAAGCCGCGCTCCCGCAGGTGGTGGCGCTGGTGAACTTCGCCGGCGTCTCCTCGCCCGTCCCGTACCTGGAGGTGACGCCCGAGGAGTGGCACCGCGTGCAGGGGATCAACCTGGAGGGCGTGCACTGGGTCACCCAGCGCGTCGCCCGCACGCTCGCGGCGAACGGCGTCGGTCGCCTGGTCGGCATCTCCTCGGTCTCCGCCCAGCGCGGCGGCGGCACGTTCTCGAAGACCCCGTACTCGGCGTCGAAGGCCGGCGTCATCGGACTCATGCGCTCGATCGCCCGTGAACTCGGCCCGCTCGGCGTCACCGCGAACGTCATCTCGCCCGGACCCATCGACACCGACATCATGGGCGGCACCCTGACCGAAGAGCGCAAGACCGCGATGGCGGCAGACGGCGTCCTTCCCCGCATCGGCACTCCCACGGACATCGCGGCGGCTGTCGCCTACCTCATCAGCGAAGACGCCGGATTCGTGACGGGCCAGACCCTGAACGTCGACGGCGGCCTCTACATGCATTGAGAGAGAACACCATGACCCGCACCTGGTCCAAGGGCCGCATCGCCTTCCTCGTGCTCGGAGTGATCTGCGTGGCCGTCGGCCTCTTCCTGATCATCCCGGCACTGGGCGGCTGAGCCCGTCATCACCCCTCGATAGAAGCACTCAAAGGAGAGTCCACGTGTCACCCACCGAACACGGCCCCGCGACGCGGGCCAACGTCACCGTCGCGAAGGATCTGCTGTCGTCCCCGCACCTGGCGAGCGGCATCAAGAAGGCCACCTTCCGGCTGATGCCGATGCTGATCATCCTGTACTTCGTCGCGTTCCTCGATCGCACGAACGTCGGCTTCGCGGAGGCCGCACTGGAGGTGGATCGCGGCATCACCGCCGGTGCGTACGCGCTCGGCGCCGGCATCTTCTTCATCGGCTACGCCCTGTTCGAGATCCCCTCGAATCTGCTGCTCGACAAGTTCGGCGCGCGCTTCTGGCTCGCGCGCATCGCGATCACCTGGGGCATCGTCGCGACGGCGTTCGCGTTCGTCAACGGCGAGCCGATGTTCATCCTCCTGCGCTTCCTCCTCGGTGTCACCGAGGCCGGGCTGTTCCCGGGTGTGATCATGTTCCTCTCGCAGTGGTTCCCGAACAAGCGCCGCGTGCAGATGTTCGCGCTGTTCTACCTCGCCCAGCCGTTCTCGCAGATGCTGGGTGCCCCTCTCTCGGGCGGTCTGATCAGCTTCGGCGACCAGTTCACCCCGTGGGCGGGCTGGCAGGTGATGTTCTTCGTCGAAGGCATGCTCGCCGTCGTCGCCGGCATCGCCGCGTTCTACTTCCTCGTCGACTCGCCGCAGAAGGCGAAGTTCCTCGACGACGACGAGAAGGCCGCGCTGAAGGCGGTCATGGAGCACGAGGACTCGGTCAAGGAGCAGGATGGCCCCCGCGGCATCGGCGCCGCCCTGATCAACTGGAAGGTCTGGTACTTCACGGTCATCTACTTCTGCCTGCAGATCGCCGTCTACGGCACGACGTTCTACCTGCCGCAGCAGGTGTCGAGCCTGATCGGGGAGTCCGTCGGCTGGCAGGTCGGTCTCATCTCGGCCATCCCGTGGGCGTTCGGCCTGTTCGCCTGCTACTACGTGGGCAAGTACGCCACCACGGTGCGGCGCCGCCGCACCTGGGGTGCGCTGTTCTTCCTGATCACCGGACTCGCGATCCTCACCTCGGCCTGGGCCGGGGCGAACGGCCAGGGCCTGCTCGGCATCGCCGCGATCACGGTCGCGGTGGCGGCCTTCCTGTCGACCGGGCCGATCACCTGGTCGTTCCCGACGTCGTTCCTCACGGGAGCTGCCGCCGCGGCGGGCATCGGTCTGATCAACTCGCTCGGAAACCTCGGCGGATTCGTCGCTCCGATCATGCGCAACGGCGTCAACGAGTCGATCCCGACCGACAGCGGCGCATGGGGAGTGGTGTCGCTCGGCGTGTTCGCCTTCCTCGGAGCGATCCTCATGTGGGCGACGAAGTTCTTCAGCGCGAAGGCCGACGCCCTCCTGGTCTCGGAGACGCCGGGGCACTGACGCGGAAGGGCGTGCGCCTCACGGGTGCACGCCCTTTCATCGTCGTGAGATCTGACGGGTCGGCAGGCCCGACGAAGGAGAAGTCATGGTGCGATCCACGATCGCCTTCATCGGCCTCGGCGCCATCGGGCTCCCGATGGCCGAGAGCATCGCGAGGGCCGGTTTCGACGTGATCGGCGTCGAGCCGTCCGAGGCTGGGCGCACCCGTGCCGCCGCTGCAGGCCTGCGCACGACGGCGACCACGGAGGGGATCGGCGACGCCGGGATCCTGGTCGTGATGGTGGCGACCGCCGGGCAGCTCGCCGTCGTCGTGGATTCGGCGCTCGAGGCCGGTGTCGGACGCGACGCCCACTGGGTGATCATGTCGACCGTCGGTCCCGACGCGATCCGCCTGCACGCCGCCCGGATCGTCGCCGCAGGCGGCGCGGTGGTGGACGCGCCGGTGAGCGGGGGTGTCGCGCGAGCGTCGCGGGGCGACCTCGCCCTGTTCGTCTCCGGGATGCCGGACGCCGTCGCCGCGGTCGAGCCGGTGCTGCGAGCGATGGGAGAGCCGCGGATCGTCGGCGACTCGGTCGGCGACGGTCAGTCGGTGAAGGTCGTGAACCAGCACCTGTGCGCCGTGCACATCGCGGCCGCGGCCGAGGCGCTCGCACTCGCGGAGTCCTTGGGGCTCGACGCGGAGTTCGTCCTCGACGTGGTGGGCGCAGGGGCGGCGGCTTCGTTCATGCTGGGGGATCGGGGCCCGCGCATGCTGCAGAGTCCGGAGGTGCCCGTGCTCAGCCAGATCGGCATCTTCGTGAAAGACACCGGGTTGGTCGCCGATGCCGCGTCCGCGGCGTCGGCGGACGTCCCCGTGCTCGCCGCCGCACGCGAGCGGTTCCTTCGTGCGGATGCCGCGGGGCTGCGCACGAGTGACGACTCGAGCGTGATCGAGACCTACCGCAGGGAGAATGCGTCATGAAGACGGTCGTGCTCGACGACGATCCCACCGGCACGCAGTCGGCATCCGGCGCCACCGTGCTCCTGGAGTACGACACGGCGCTGATCCGTGAGGTCCTCCGCACCGCCGACAGCGTCTACGTCCAGACGAACTCCCGGGCCATCGCCGAGGATGCGGCGATCGCCCTGGTCTCCGACATCCGCGATGCCGCCCGTCGTGCGGCCGCCGAACTGGGGGAGGAGCTGCAGTTCGTCCTGCGGGGCGACTCGACGCTGCGTGGTCACGTGTTCGCCGAGACGGAGCAGTTCGTCGAGCAGGACTCCGTGATCGTCTTCAACCCGGCCTTCCCCGACGGTGGCCGGACGACCGTCGACGGCGTCCACCTGGTCCGCATCGGCGACCGTGAGTCGCCCGCGCACGAGACCGAGTATGCGGACGATCCCGTCTTCCCCTTCGTCTCCGGCGTGCTCGCCGAGTACGTGGCCGAGAAGTCGGGACGCGCCACCGTCGGCGTCGGTCTCGCCGCGGTCAGGGGCGGAGGGATCGCCTCGGTGATCGCGACGGCTCCCGCCGGGAGCGTCGTGCTGCCGGATGCGCAGACGAACGACGACATCCGCCTCATCGCGGAGGCGATCAGGGTCGTCCGGCGTGCGGGCCGCTCGGTCGTCGTGCGCAGCGCCTCGCCGTTGGCCGCTGCCCTCGCCGACGTGCAGAGCCCGGCGCTCCTCCCGCATCCACTCCTGGCGGCACCGCGTCCGACGATCCTCGTCTGCGGTTCGCACACGGCAGGGGCGACGGCCCAGCTCGAGGCCGTCGAAGCCCTGCACGGTCCCGCGATCGTCATCCCGACGGAGGACGCCTTCGTCGATCCCGTCGCCGCAGGACTCGAGGCGGCCCGGCAGGCGCGCGAGCGGCTGGCCGCCGGCGGACTGGCCGTGGTGTGCTCCGAGCGGCACCGCCGCGCGGCACACAGCACCCTGCGTCATGGTGATCTGGTGATGCAGGCCCTCACGGTCGCCGTGCGGGCGCTCTCGCCCGAGGTCGAGGTCGTGATCGCGAAGGGCGGCATCACCTCCGCCGAACTCGCACGCCGGGGTGTGGGCGCGACGCGCGCCGTCGTGCGCGGTCAGGTGATCGCCGGGGTGTCGGTCTGGGACCTGCGCTCCGCCGAGGGCGCGCCGGTGCTCTATGTGGTCGTGCCCGGCAACGTCGGGGAGACCTCGGCGCTCACCGAGGTCCTCGAGGCGCTCGGGCGCTGATCCCGAGGCTCACGTGCGCGGTCAGGCCGTGGTGAGGCGCGCGAGCTCGGCGACGAAGGCGTCGACGTCGGCCTGTTCGGTGTCGAAGCCGCACATCCAGCGCACTTCCTTGCGTGCGGCATCCCAGTCGTAGAAGCGGAACGAGTCGCGGAGCTGGTCGGCGACGCCATCCGGGAGCGTGGCGAAGACGCCGTTCGACTGCGTCGGCTGGGTGAAGCCGACACCCTGGATCGACCCGTCGGCGATGCCGGTCTCGATCTCGGACCGCAGGCGTGCGGCCATGGCGTTCGCGTGCTGCGCGTTGCGCAGCCACAGGTCGCCCTCCAGCAACGCGATCAGCTGCGCCGAGACGAAGCGCATCTTCGACGACAACTGCATGTTGAACTTGCGGATGTACTTCAGGCCGTCGGCGGCGCCGGGGGTCAGCACGACGATGGCCTCGCCGAGCATCGCGCCGTTCTTGGTGCCGCCGAACGTGAGCACATCGACGCCGGCGTCACGGGTGAAGGCGCGCAGCGGCAGGTCGAGGGCGGCGGCGGCGTTCGACAGGCGGGCGCCGTCGAGGTGCAGCTTCATGCCGCGCTCGTGCACGTGGTCGGCGATCGTGCGGATCTCCTCCGCCGTGTACAGCGTGCCGAGCTCGGTGGTCTGGGTGATCGAGACGACCAGCGGCTGTGCGCGGTGCTCGTCGCCCCAACCCCACGCCTCGCGGTCGATCAGCTCGGGGGTGAGCTTGCCGTCGTCGGTGGGGACCGTGAGCAGCTTGAAGCCGCCGATCTTCTCGGGGGCTGCCGCCTCGTCGACGTTGATGTGCGCGGTGGATGCCGCGATCACCGCACCCCAGCGCGGCAGCATCGACTGCAGGCCGGTCACGTTCGCGCCGGTGCCGTTGAACACCGGGAACGCCTCCACGCCCTCGCCGAAGTGGGCCTGGAAGACCTCCTGCAGGCGGGCGGTGTACGCGTCCTCGCCGTAGGCGCTCTGGTGGCCCCCGTTCGCCGCGACGATCGCCGCGAGGATGTCGGGGTGGATACCGGAGTAGTTGTCACTGGCGAAGCCCCGGACCGCGGGGTCATGCTGAATGCTCACCTCCCCAGCCTAATTGTCCGATCGTCCCTCCTCGGCCGGAGAGTGGGGTTCCGGATGTCGGATGCCCGCCCTACCCTCGATGGCATGGAGCGCACCGCAGCCACGAGAGCCTTCGCGAACGTCCTCGTCAACACGCTCATCGCGAATGTGACGACGAGCTTCCTCTGGTTCGCGCTCACGTTCTGGGTGTACATCGAGACGCAGTCGGTGCTCGCGACGGGAATCATCGGCGGGGCCTACATGCTGTTCGTCGCGTTCTTCGCGATGGCGTTCGGCACGATCGTCGACCGCAATCGCAAGCACACCGTCATGGTGATCTCGAGCGTCATCTCCGCTGTCGCGTTCCTGGTCGCCGGACTGCTCTACCTCTGGCAGCCCGAGGCGGCACTGCTCGATCTGGGCGGACCCTGGTTCTGGCTGTTCTCGGGCATCATCCTGTTCGGCGGTGTGATCGAGCAGCTGCGCAACATCGCGCTGTCCACGACCGTCACGCTGCTCATCCCCGAAGAGAAGCGTGCGAACGCCAACGGCCTGGTCGGCACCGTGCAGGGCATCGCGTTCCTGGTCACGAGCGTGTTCTCGGGGCTCTCGATCGGATTCCTCGGGATGGGCTGGACCCTCGCGATCGCGATCGCGGCCATGGCGCTCACATTCGTGCACCTACTGTTCGTGCGCATCCCCGAGGGGACACCCGAACCCGACCCGGACGCGTCCAGCGCGCTCGACTTCCGCGGCAGCGTGCAGGCGATCCGGCTCGCCCCCGGCCTCTTCGCCCTGATCATCTTCTCCACGTTCAACAACCTCATCGGCGGCGTCTACATGGCGCTCATGGACCCCTACGGGCTGACGCTCTTCGACGCGCAGACCTGGGGCTTCGCGCTGGCGTTCGCGTCGACGGGCTTCCTGATCGGCGGCGGACTCGTCGCCAAGTTCGGCCTCGGCCCCCGACCGATGCGCACGATGCTGCTCGTGGTCATCGCGATGGGGCTGCTCGGGTCGGTGTTCATGCTGCGGGAGTGGTGGCCGCTGTACGTGATCGGCATGTGGGCCTACATGGCTCTCGTGCCTCCGGTCGAGGCCGCGGAGCAGACCGTGATCCAGAAGGTCGTTCCGTTCGAGCGGCAGGGCCGCGTGTTCGGTGTGGCCGCGGCGATGGAGGCGGCGGCGGCACCGATCACCGCGTTCATGATCGCTCCGATCGCCGAGTTCCTGATCATCCCGTACATGAACACCGCCGAGGGGCAGCGGCAGTGGGGGTGGCTGCTCGGCGAGGGCGAGGCACGCGGCATCGCCCTCATCTGCCTGTTCGCCGGACTGATCATGGTCGTGGCTGCGACGCTGGCGTTCTTCACCCGCTCCTACCGCAAGCTGACCGAGCTCTACGCCGAGGCGCCGGAGCAGGAGATCGACCACGGTGAGGAGGGCGCGCAGGCCTCCGGCGGATCGGCCGACGCCGGTGCAGACCACGAGCGCCCCGCGGGCGTCGCCGAGACCCGGCATGCGGACGCTCCGCCCGTCGTGCCGGGGATGCCTCCCGAATCCCGCTGACGCGGTCGGTGATCACACAGGCCCGCCCCGGGGGATCAGCCCAGGTCGAACACGTGATCGTTGAGTGCGGAGGCATCGTCGTCCCACAACGCCACGATCCGTGCGGCCAGGACTTCGGGATCGAGCGCCTTGGCGCGGAGCACGACGGATGCTGCGCGCAGGGGCTCTCCGGCTTCACGTGCGGCCTTGGCGTACCCCTGGGCGACGGCTCTGGTCCAGGCCTCACTCGCAGCTTTGACCGCGGCATAGTTCGCCCCTCCCGTGAGGGGGCGCGCGACGGCGGTCGATGAGACGATCGCGAAGCGTCCCGCGTCGGAAATGCGCAATGCGTCGTCGAACGCTCGGCTCGTGGCACGCACGGCTTCGAGAGCGGGCAGCAGCGCGGCGAAGTCCGCGTCGGACTGTCCGGCCAGGCCTCCGCCTCCGCGCCAGCCGCCGACCAACGGCACCACCGCGTCCACGGGACCGAGGCGTGAGGCCAGGGCGGTCATCTCGTCGAGCGAGGTCGCATCGGCGAGTTCGACCTGAGCTCCGGCGCCGGCGAGCTCCTGCAGACGCGCGTTCGAGCGCCCCGTGGCGATGACCCGGGCGTTCGCGGCGACCAGTGCCCGCGTCACGGCGAGGCCGGCGGCGCTGGTCGCTCCGGCGAGGACGACGGTGCGCCCAGAAGCATGCGAGGGGGTGTGTTCAGCCATGTCGTCCACTCTTCCGGATCGGAGGGCTTCTGCGGCCGGAACCTGCGGAGAGATCCGCAGAACAGGTTCCGGCCGCAGTGCAGTGCGCCCCAGCGTCACACTCGGAACGCGCGCGGCGCGCGCGTGGTGATCAGTCGTCGGTGCCGCGGATGCCCACGGTCGACTCGATGACCGGCTTCATCTTCTTGTCGAGGGTCTCGAAGAACATCGACAGCGGGAACTCGTCGTCCATCACGGCATCCGTGTAGCCCTTGGGCGCGCCGGCGAGGATCTCGTCGGACAGGCCGCGGGCCCACTGCGATGCCGGGTGCGGGGTGAGGGTGCCGCGGACGAGCTCGTAGGCTGCGAGCCAGTGCGCGACCTTGGGACGGTCGATCGAGTGCCAGTACAGATCATCGATCGCATCTCCCAGAGCCACCACGGCATCCGGTACGGTGTCCCAGTCGAACGCGAGCGCGGTGTCGGTCCAGTGCAGCACGCCGCGCTGGTGCAGCCAGGCGAACAGCAGCTGTCCGCCGACCGCGTCGTAGTTGCGCGTGCGGGTGCCCGTGATCGAGAAGCGGAAGATGCGGTCGAAGATCACCGCGTACTGCACGAGGTGCGCGTAGTCGTGCATCTCCTGCTCGGTCTCGGTGAGGTCCTCGCCGGCGTCGATACGCGCCGCGAGGGCGCGCTCGATCTTCACCGACTCGCGGAACGCCGTCATGTCGCAGCGCATCTCCTCCAGCGAGTAGAGGAAGAACGGCATCCGCTGCTTGATCATGAACGGGTCGAACGGCAGATCGCCGCGCATGTGTGTGCGGTCGTGGATGATGTCCCACATCACGAACGTCTTCTCGGCCACCTGCTGGTCGTCGAGCATGGCGGCGGCGCGCTCCGGCAGGTCGAGGTTGGTGATCGCGGCCGCGGCGCGGGTGACGCGACGGTAGCGGGCCGCCTCGCGGTCCTGGAAGATCGCGCCCCAGGTGAAGGTCGGGATCTCGCGCATCGCGACGGTCTCGGGGAACAGCACGGCCGAGTTCGTGTCGTAGCCGGGCGTGAAGTCGACCAGGCGCAGCGAGACGAACAGCTTGTTGCCGTAGTCGCCCGCTTCGAGTGCCGCGATGAACTCCGGCCAGATCGTCTCGACGATGAGCGCCTCGACGAGACGGTCGCTCGAGCCGTTCTGCGTGTACATCGGGAAGACCACGAGGTGGCGGATGCCGTCGACACGGTGCTGCTGCGGCTGGAAGGCCACGAGAGAGTCGAGGAAGTCCGGCACACCGAAGTCCTCGGACACCCAGCGGTCGAAGTCGACGACGGATGCGGCGAGGTACTCGGCGTCGTGCGGGAAGGCGGGGGCGAGCGCACGGATCGACGCGGTGATCGCACCGACGAGCTCACGAGCCGCGGCGTGGTGTGCGGCATCCGGGATCGAGCCGTCCTTGATCTGCATCTCGCGGATCGCGATCGCGGCACCCTTGAGCTGCGCCCAGGCGGCGGACTGCTCGGCGGTCGACGCGTCCTCGACGACCTCGGGTTCGCCGACGATGGCCTGGACAGCGGAACTGTTGGCGGAAAGAAGGGACATCGGGACCTCCGATCGGAGTTTTTGACGGAAAGATTCCTGCATAAACGGAATCCTGACGATAATCTTACAGCTATGGATGACTCTGTCGACCGCGCGATCCTGACCGCGATCTCCCGTGACGGCCGCGCCACGCTCTCCCAGCTGTCGGACGCCGTCGGACTCTCGGTCTCGGCGGTGCAGTCGCGCCTGCGCCGGCTGGAGACGAGAGGAGTCATCTCCGGGTATCAGGCGATCCTCGACCCCGAGCAGGTGGGCACCCCGCTCTCGGCGTTCATCGAGATCACCCCGCTCGACCCCGCTCAGCCCGACAACGCCCCCGAACTGCTCGAGCATCTCGACGCGATCGAGGCCTGCCACTCCATCGCCGGCGACGCGAGCTACATGCTGTTCGTCCGCGTCCCGTCGCCGCGGGCGCTCGAAGAGCTCGTCCGCGACGTCCGCCTCGCGGCCAACGTCAGCACCCGCACGACCGTGGTGCTGCAGACCTACTACGAGCACCGGCCGATCATCCCGGTGGGCTCCGCGGAGTAGTCCCGCGCAGGGAGCGTCAGAGCACGGCGCCCACCATCGCCTCGCCCAGCGGGGTGCGCAGGTGCAGCATCCTGGTGCCGTCACGTTCGCTGCCGATCAGCCCCGCGCCCCGCAGCACGGTGAGGTGATGCGACGCCGTCGATGCGGAGATGCCGGCGTCGTGCGCGACCTGCGTCGTCGTGCGGGCGGTGCCGGCGCGGAGCAGGATGCCCGCTCGCGCCGGACCGAGCAGAGCGCCGAGGGCGTCGGCGATGTCGCCGGCATCTCGGGCCCAGCCGGCCGTGACGCCGCGTGCCGGATAGAACAGCGTGGGTTGCGCCGGAGGCTCGGTGAGCACCATGCATCCCCACGACGACATCACCGACGGAACCAGCACCAGACCGCTTCCTCGGCAGTCGACCTGCTCGCTGTGGCGGCGGAGGGAGACGCGGACGGCGCCCTCACCCCAGGTCACCTGCCGGTGCAGATCTCCGGCCATGCCCGCGATGCCGGTGCTCGCGATCGTACGAGAGCGGACCGCGATGTCGGCGCGCAGCAGCCGTTCGAGCTGCGTCCACACCGGGTCGAGCGCGGCATCCCACACGGCCGCCCAGGCGTCGGCGATCATTCCCCGGGCCCGCTCGGGGTGATCCTGCATCTCGCGCAGCGCCTGTCGTCGGGCTCCGGCCGAACGCCGCACCATCTTCCCGAAGTCGACGCGCATCGGGTCGAGAGGCGCGACGCGCAGCTCGTCGAGTTCGGCCTCGGGCGTCAGATCCCACCGCGGCGTGGTCGTCAGGAAGTCGGGCAGATATCCGTCGTCGCCGATCACCGTGGTGAGCAGCGCGAAGCCCTCGCGAGGAAGGCGGTCGCGCACGGCCCGCAGCCATCCCCACTGCAGCGGGTGCGCGGCGGGGCGTCGCAGCACCCGTACGGCGTGCGCCAGTTCGTGGCCGGGGGAGATGCCGAACCGCACCGCCTCGACGTCGCCGGGGCTCAGGTGGAACTCGACGCGGTGGTCGGGATGCTCGACGCCGTCGACCGGTTCGATGTTTCGATGCACATCGAAACTCTAGGGAGTGCTCGCGTCGCTGTCGAGACTGGTGCCATGACCAGCACATCATCCACCGTCGGGGTCGTCGCCGGCGCCGACATCCGCATCGGCACCGGCCGCAGCCGCAGATTCGTGGGGGCGGAGCATGGCGCCGCAGTCTCGTACTTCTTCGTGGAGAACCAGCCGGGAGAGGGGCCGGGACTGCACTGGCATCCTTATCCTGAGACCTGGATCGTGATCGAGGGCGTTGCCTCGATCACCGTGGGCGAGGAGACTTTCGTGGCCGGGGCGGGCGACACCGCGACCGGCCCCGCGTACGTCCCGCATCGTTTCGTCAACGCGGGCGACGGGATCCTCACGATCATCGGCATCCACGCCTCCGCCACCATCATCCAGACGTTCCTCGACGAGGACTGAGCACAGGAGCACACATGTCCTTCCAGGCATACCTCGACAACATCGAGACCAAGACCGGCCTCACCCCGCGGCAGTTCATCGAGCTCGCGACCGAGAAGGGGTTCGACAAGACCACCAAGGCGGCACCGATCGTCGCGTGGCTCAAAGAGGACTACCAGCTGGGTCAGGGGCACGCGATGGCCCTCGTCCACGTGATCACCAAGGGCCCGCAGATCAGCGACAAGCACGTCGGCACAGGCGGCGCCCACGGCGACGCCTCCAACACTCTGTGGCTCGACGGCAAGGACAGCAACCCGAACCCCTGATGCGGGGCCCTTCGTCTCGCTGCGCGGTTCCTGAGCGAGGAGCGAAGCGACGAGACGAAGGGCGCTCAGGAACCATGGGGCGACGAGACTGAGGTCGGGCATCGGCCCGGCCAGTAGGATTCCCTGCGTGGCAGCATCCTCCCAGCGCAAGAAGAAGACCCAGACCGCGAAGCGCACCCCGGCTCGCACGAGCGGCAACCCGGCGAAGCGTCCTGTCGTCGAAGCGGGCCCGGTGACGGCGTCCGATTGGATCGGCGCCGCGCGCCTGCGCACCCTTCCTCTCGCGATCGCCCCCGTGGTCATCGGCACGGGGGCGGCACGCAGCACCGAGCCCGAGTTCCACTGGGTCATCGCGCTCGCCTGCCTCGCCGTCGCGGTGCTTCTGCAGATCGGCGTGAACTTCACGAACGACTACAGCGACGGCGTCCGCGGCACGGATGCCCATCGGGTCGGGCCTGCGCGCCTCACGGCGTCCGGCCGGGTGAAGCCGCGCGCCGTCCTCATCATCGGCCTGGTCTTCTTCGGCCTCGCGGCACTCGCGGGGCTGGCGATCGTCGTGCGCACCGGACAGTGGTGGATGCTGGCCGTCGGCGCCGCGTGCATCGTCGCCGCCTGGTTCTACACCGGCGGCAAGCGCCCGTACGGTTACGCCGGCCTCGGTGAGGTCTTCGTGTTCGTCTTCTTCGGGCTCGTCGCGACGCTCGGGACCACGTGGGTGCAGATCTTCGATCTGCCGCAGCAGGCCTGGCTCGGTGCCATCGCCGCCGGGCTGTTCGCCTGCGCCGTCCTGCTCGCCAACAACCTCCGCGACATCGACCAGGATCGCGAGGTCGGCAAGCGCACTCTCACCGTACTGATCGGCCGGCGGGCGACCCAGGTGCTGTTCACGCTCTTCGTGCTCGCGCCGTTCGGCATCGCCGCGTTCCTGGCGCTGCTGTTCCCGATCGCCTGGATCGCCCTGCTGGCCCTGCTCGCCGGGCTTCCGGCCATCGTGATCGTGTGGGCCTACCGTCAGCCGCGCGAGCTGGTCACCGCGCTCGCGCTCACGTCGCTGACGTCGCTGCTGTATGCCGGCGCCCTGTTCTGGGCTTTCATCGGCTGAGGCGCACCTGTGAAGCCCAGGCCATAGGCTGGGCGTCCGAGCTTCACCCGGGGGGATGAATCATGGAAATCGTGTCACAGCGGTCGATACCGCCTGTCGTGTACGTACCGATCGATGGTCAGGATCACGAGGGCAGAGCCGGGATCGCGCTGCTCCGCCTCACGACAGGGCAACTCGCCGTCGCGGCGTACTCGGCCCTCGATCGGCTCGAGACGGCGATGGGCGCTCAGCAGGCCTGGATGCTCGTTCGGACTCCGGATCTGGAAGAGCAGGCGTCCGCGATGAACATCACACGGATCCTCATGGATCCGCGTCCGGATGCGCAGCCGCAGCGCCGAGGCGGCCTGCGATGACGAGGATCGAGGTCGACACCACCGAGGTCCGCTTCGCCGCATCGCAGTTGCAGGATGCTGCCGAGATGCTCGGGGCAGCGACGCACAGCGTGCCCGAATCGGTCGATGCCGGGGAGGGCTCGCAGCCGATTGCGGATGTCCTCGGTCGGATCAGCCAATGGACCGGGCTGCTCGCCGGAGTGCACAGCGACATCGCCGGACTGCTGGAAGACATCGCCGCCCGCGTCATCGACGACGAGGAGACCGTGTCCGAGGCGCTGGAGGGCATCTCGTCCGAACTCGGTGATTCCTGATGGCCGGCTCGTGCGTCATCGAGGTGGGCGGGAGCCCCTCCGCGATCCGCAGCGCGGCGGAATGGCTCCGGCATAAGGCAGAGGCGGCGGCCCATGAGGCCGACGTGATCGACGGCATCATCGCGACCTCGTCGTACTCCTACTGGCAGGGGAGGGCGGGGGACGCGTTCAACGAACTCGTCGGCCAGATGGTCGCACCCGCTCGCGAGGTGGCCGACTTTGCCGGGCCCTTCGCCGAGACACTGCACGTGTTCGCGGGCAAGGTCGAGCGCATGCAGGAGAAGTTCGAAGGTTTCCTGGTCCATGCGGCCGACGTGGGCCTCGCGGTGGCGGGTACCACCGTCTTCGCGCCCACCTGGTCGGGGGTCGTCCCGCAGAGCGACGCAGACGAATCCTGGAGCGAATGGCGTGAGTACCAGAAGCGCCTTCGCGAGTACGAACGCATCCAGAACGACGTGGTGCTCTGGCATGGCGATCACAAAGCCTGGATCTACACGAACCTCGTCGGGTTTGCGGCGGGGCTTCCGGCGGAGTCCCAGGCGCAGGAACTGAACGACCTGATCCGTTCGGTTGCGGGTCTCGGCTTCCCCGCCGCCAACAAGTACCTCGACGTGCGGTGGGAGCAGAAGATCGCGAACCTGACTTTCAAGGCCGAGGGATTCGCGTTCGCCGCAGACGAGATGTCGCGGAGATCGTACGCCTCGGGAGATCCGGCGCTCCGGGCGAGGCTGCTGGACGCCATCAAGGCGGGAACCCCCGAGCAGTTCCACGGCATGGCCGAGAAGCTCGGCTCGGTGGCGGAGGTCACCAAGACACTGCGCAGCGTCCTCGACACGGTCGGCGGACCCGCCGTCGACATCGGCCTCGGAGCCTGGGCGATCGCGGACGGGAAGGAACCCGTCGATGTGGTGGTCGAGTGGGCCGCCGGGCTCGGAGCCATGGGTATCGCGGGTGCGCTCATCGCTGGCGCCTCCATGCCGATTTGGGGACCCCCATTGATCGTCGGCGGAGTCGGTATTGTCGGGGGGAACGTCGCAGGCGGCATCTGGGAATCTACGCCAGTCTCTTGGCGTAGCGGGATTTACGAGTTCACCGAGGACGGGTACATCGTCGTCGGGGATGTGGGGGAGCAGATCGGCGACTGGTTCGCTGACCGTTCTGTGGATCTCGGGCAGTGGATCAAGTGAAGGCGGTCCCTGTGAGGGGCAGACATCGGGAGTGCGCGTGACGGATCGGGTTCGGCTCGACGAGTACATCGGAAGAGCGGTGCCGAAGGAGCGACGGAACGGCCCCCGAAAGGAACCTCCGGCCTGGGCGCCCATCGGGTGGGCCGTGCTCGTGATTGCCGCCGTGATCACCGTTCTCTCGATCAACCATCCGTTGTTCTATGGATTCGTCGCGAGCCTGATCGTCGCTGGAGGTTTCGGAATCGCCCTGGATCGTCGCATTTCCCCCTGGGTCGCTGGCTACATCGACGCCGAAGTCGACCCTATGGCTGTCGTCTTCCCGAGCCAGCGACGTGCGGTGTGGCTTGCGGTCATGTTCCTGGGAGGCATGGTGACGGCGGGCTTCTTCTTCGTCGCCACTCTTCTGGCTGGCGTCGAGATCACCCGTTTCTACTCTGCGTATGGTGTTGTCGTCGCCTTCTGTATCGCGTATGCGGTGTGGGCGCTGTGGACGGTGTCGCGCTGGGTGGAGGTGCGCCTCGATGCGGAGGGGGTCTCGGCCAGCGGTCCTCTGCGTCGCGCGGTGACGATCCCCTGGAGTTCTGTCGTGACTGCTTTCGCGCCGGGTCAGAAGCTCGTTCTGGCGACGGTCAGTGGTCCGGTGGAGTGGCCGGTGCGTCAGCTGTTGTCGGATCCGGATGTGGTGGCGGAGATCATCACGCGCTGTTCGGAGGTTCCGGGGGCGGATGCCGCGACCGCGCGCGCGGTCATCGACAGCCTGATCGCGGAGAAGCGCCCGCTGCGCTGAATCAGACCTTGTCGTCGCCCGACGGGGCGCCGTCGACGGCCTCATCCTCGGCGTCGGCATCCGCCTGACCGGCGGAGGCGCGGCTCTCGCGCCGCTCGTGCAGGCTCGCGGAGGCATCCGTGAGCGGTGTGCGCAGGAACAGCATCGAGATGCTCATGCCGATGAGGGCGGCGAAGATCGCGGCGAGCCACCAGTACTCGCGGAAGATCGGGAAGAAGAACCAGAAGACGGCCAGCGGGACGAGGAATGCCAGCAGCCGCAGCACGGTGTAGACGAGGAGAGGTGCGGGCTTCTTCTTCACCCCTCCAGTGTACGTTCGCCGCACAGGGGGTCCGCGCCGTCAGCGCGAGATGCCGAGGTGTGCGAACGGGATGCCGCGCACCACCCGACGCCACGGGTGCTCCCCGAGCGACCAGAGCAGTCCGGCATCGAGGTCGAGTGCCAGATCTTCGCAGCCGACAGGGAGCGGGACGCAATCCCTCTCCAGCGTCGAGCGTCCGCCTCTCCACAGTGCGCCGGGACGAAGGTGGTCGGACTGCGACACGAAGTACTGATCCCCCCAGCGCACGGCCCCCTGCATGCTGCCGATGCCGGGGGAGAACCGGTCCTCCTCGACGAAGCCGCCGTCGGCGCCCTCGGGGATGGCGAACTCGCCGATCCTCCCGCTGTCGTCCGTGCGGTGCTCGCCGATCAGCACGCGGCGGAGGGGAGCGCCGTCGTCGTCGAACACCCGCCCGAGGTACGAGCAGCGCAGCGTCACGGGGTGCACCCGGGTGCGCACCGCGACGAGTGCGGTCGCACGTCCCCCGCGGGAACGGGATCCGGCGAGGTGTCGGGCGAGCGCACCGCCGACCTCGCGGATGTCGGACAAGTCGAACTCCCAGATGCCGCGCCCCGTCGCCGCCACGAACATCCGATCGCCGAACCAGGCGAGCCCGCCGGCGTGGATCGGAGCCGGCTGCAGTTCGCCGTCTTCATCGGCCACCGCGAGGAGGACGTCCAGGTGACGTGAGCGCTCCAGGTCGACGAGCGTCACGCGGGAGGCGAGGTGCGTGCCCGAGAGCTCCTGCCGGAACCAGCTCACGGCGAGGGTGCGTCGGCCGCGCCACATCCCGAGGTCGATGCCCTGCGGGTACCAGCGTCTGGTCCAGGTCCGGGCGCTGAGCCATCGCAGATCGACGGTGTTGCGCCGACGCTGCCGCACCGGGCGCCAGGTCGATCCGAAGGGCCAGAGCATGTCCCCATCGTCGCCGATGCGCGACTCGTGTGCGAACTGGAGTCGTGATCGTCGATCAACATCGGGTGGTCTCGCAGGATCGAGTCGACTGACATGTATCATGTTACAAGCGTCGTGTTCCCCTCGGGATCGAGCACGACGACGAAGAACGTCTCGGGACCGGCTGATGGGGGTCAGTCGGCCACGTGGCACGCGAGGTCGCATCGGCGATCTCGCACCCGAACGTCTCACGTTCGGCAGTGCGAAGCACTGGGAGGTGTGGCTCCGTTCGGGTGCGGAGCCACACCGCAGTGCCCGACGCCCGCGGATCGGCCGACACCGGTCGTTCACCTTCGCGTCGCCATCCGGCAACGACCACCTGGCACCATTCCCGGACACCATCCGTCTCCGGGAGTTCCGTGCGCACACCCCTCGTCACCGTCATCCTGCCCGCCAAGGACGCCGGCGAGTACATCGGGACGGCGCTCGAGACGCTCACCCGGCAGTTCGACGATGCCGGTGCGGTCAAGCTCGTCGCGATCGACGACGGCTCGAGCGATGACACAGGCGCGCTCATGCGGCAGTATGCGGAGAGGTTCGCACATGCCGAGGTGCTGCGGAACCCGAGCGCGCGTGGCCTCGCGAGTGCCCGCAATCAGGGTCTCGTCCACGTCGAAGGCGAGGCGTTCTGCTTCCTCGACGGCGATGACTGGCTGCAGCCGCGGCGCCTCGACGTGCTGGTGGCGCGACTGCGGGAACTCGACTGCGACTTCCTGCGAACCGACCACGTCACGGTCACCGGCTCGCAGCGGGCACTCGTGCGCGCACCCCACCCCTGGCGAGACCGCGCTCTCTCGCCCCGGGAGGCGATCCTGCCCGAGAACGAGGCGACGATGGTCGACTACCCGTTCGCCTGGGCGGGGATCTTCCACCGCCGCGTCATCGACGGCGGTCTCGCCGAGTTCCGGGAGGGACTGCACACGGCGGAGGACCGTCCGTGGATCTGGCGCCTCCACCTGCAGGCCCGCTCGTTCGCGGTCATCGACGCCCCGGCGCTGCTCTATCGGCGGGGAGTATCCACGTCGCTCACGCAGGTGCGGGACCGTCGCCAGCTCGACTTCGCCCGAGCGATGGACGAGGTCATCTCCGTGGTCGCGCAGGACCCCCAGGCGGAGCGGTTCCTGCCGAAGGTCGTGTGGACGGCGCTCGCCCTCAGCTCCCATCACCTGGTGCGTGCCCGCCGGATGCGCCCGCAGCTGCGCGCGGAGATGCGGACCGGGATCCGCGACATGCTCGGGCGGCTCCCGGCAGATGATGTGAGCGCGGTGCTGGGGCGTTTCGATGGGCCGCGGCGTCGGGTCCTGGCGCGCATCCTCCGGCAGGCGGGGCGCGCGGCATGACGCAGATCTTCGCGGTGCACAGCGCCTATGGACTCGCGACCGCAGCGGCGGCGCTCGACGCCGGACTTCTCGACCCGGCCGGCGGTGTCGCCGAGCGCATCCTCGTGCCGTTCACCTCGTCGCGGGTGCCCGAGACCGCGATCGGACTCGCGGTCGATCCGGTGCTGGTCTCGCTGCGCGCGAGGTTCGACCGCATCGAGCCCCTCGAAGATCTCCTCGGACCGCTGCATCCGAGCGCGTGGCAACCGGCGGATGCCGATCTCCCGATGCTCGAGCGTCTGCTCGCGCGCGCGTGGCACCTCGACCCGCACGGCCTCGAGCTGTTCGTGCAGAGCCCGCAGGTCGCGCCGGCCCGCACCCTGATGACGCTGTTCCCGCGGGCACGGATCACGATCGTCGGCGACGGGCTCATGACGTACTCGCCGATGCGGGTGCGGTTGCCGTATGCGGTGGCGGCGCGAGTGGAGCGCGTCGTGCACGCCGACGTCGTGCCGGGGGTGCGGCCTCTCGTCGGGTCGCCCGCCGCCGAGATCGTGCCGGTGCCGCCGGCATCCTTCGCCGCGGTGCTGCGGGAGACGGATGCCGGTGCAGCGGACTTCGAAGGCGACGGCGTATCGACTGTGCTCGTGCTCGGGCAGTACCTCTCGGCACTCGGTCTGGTGACGCCCGCAGAGGAGATCGAGTTGCAGAGGCGGCTGATCGATCGCGCGGCGCGTTGGTCCCCGCAGTGCATCGTCTTCAAGCCGCACCCCGCGGCACCACCGCTCGTGACGGCGGCGGTCCGCGCCAGAGCGACCGCGCACGGCGTCGACTTCATCGAGTATCGAGGCACGCTGGCGGCGGAGATGCTCGCAGAACGGCTCGATGCCGTGGCCGTCGTCGCGGGCTTCTCGACGGCGCTGCCGACCGTGCGCACGCTCTTCGGTCGGGCGATCGGTTCGGCCGGAAACGACACGGTGCTGGCCGCGCTGACACCGTTCGAGAACAGCAACCGGATCCCCGCGACCCTGGTCGACGCACTCACCCGCGATGCGACCCCCTATGCCGATCCTGCACGCCTGCAGCTGCTGATCGACGCGGTCGGATACGCCATGCAGCCCGAGGTCGCCGGTCATCTCCGTGCTCGTGCCGAAGAGCTGCTGGTGACTCTCGACGCGGACGAACGCGGTCGCTACTTCACCCCGCAGCGCCTCGCGGAGCTGCGCTTGCCCGGCGCGCCGGCCGAGGGGGCTCTGCGACGGGTCCTGCGTCCTGCCGGGGGAGTGGGCATGGTCGAAGAGTGGAGACTCTCCGCGATCGGCGCGGGGCGACGGGTGGCACGGGCGTGGCGCGCGATACGGGGACGATGACGAAGACGATGACGAGGATGTGGATGATGGACCAGGGCAGCGGCACGACGGTGGCGATCATCCCCGCGCGTGGTGGGTCGAAGCAGGTGCCGAGGAAGAATCTCGAACGGGTCGGCGGGGTGCCGCTGGTCGAGCGCGCCGTCCGCGCGGCGGCCGCAGCATCCGGCATCGATCTGGTCGTGGTCTCCACCGACGACGAGGAGATCGCGGCGGTCGCCGCGGCTGCCGGTGCCCGCGTCGTCCGCCGTCCCGCGGAGCTCTCCGGAGATACGGCGACGTCGGAGAGCGCGATCCTGCACGCCCTCGACGAACTCGAAGCGGGCGGTCTGCGGGTCGAGATCGTCGCTTTCCTGCAGGCGACGTCGCCGTTCATCCCCCGTGACGCGCTCGCCGCCGCGGTCGAGGACGTGCGGGCCGACCGCGCCGACAGCGTCTTCTCGGCCCAGGAGACCTTCGGGTTCCTGTGGCGTGAGGACGAAGGCGGCGCCGCGGTCGCGATCAACCACGAGGCCGCGCGTCGCCTCCGCCGACAGGACAGGGAACCGCATCACCTCGAGACCGGAGCGTTCTACGTGTTCCGCGCGGCAGGCTTCCGCGAGAGCAGACACCGCTTCTTCGGGCGGATCCGCCTCGCCCCGGTGCCCGGATGGACCGCGATCGAGATCGACGACGAGGATCAACTCCGGGTCGCGCGAGCTCTCGCGGCGCGGCACGAGGTCGCGCCGCCGATCCCGGTCCGTGCGGTCGTGACGGACTTCGACGGGGTGCACACCGACGACACCGCGATCATCGACGCCGACGGAGGGGAGCGGGTGCGGGTCAGCCGTGAGGACGGGATGGGCGTCGCCCTGCTGCGCCGGGCCGGGGTGCCGCTGCTGATCCTGTCGACCGAGGTGAATCCGGTGGTCCGCGCCCGTGCCGACAAGCTCAGGGTGCCCGTGCTGCACGGCATCGACGACAAGGAGACGGCACTGCGGCACTGGGCGCGGGAGATCGACGTGCCACTCGCCGAGATCGCCTACCTCGGCAACGACGTCAACGACCTCCCGGCCATGCGGATCGTGGGCTGGCCGATCGCCGTCGCGAACGCGCACCCCTTGGTGCGCGAGGAGGCGCGCGTTGTGCTGCGGCGGCGAGGCGGCGAGGGAGTCGTACGCGAACTGATCGAGCGGGTGTTGTCGAGCTGACCGACGCCGGTAACCCCGGCGTTGCGCGGCGTTCACACGCGGCCCGTACTCAGGAGGGAGGGGAGTTGCACCCACGCTCGACGACCGGAGGAATCATGACTGTCAGCATCGGCTCACGGGTGATCGGCGGTGGGCGTCCCGCCTACGTCATCGCCGAGATCGGACTGAACCACAACGGCGACGTCGACATCGCCAAGCGGCTCATCGACGTCGCGGCCCGCGCCGGTGCGGACGCCGTGAAGTTCCAGAAGCGCACGCCCGAGATCTCCACCCCGGAGCACATGCGCGACGTCCCGCGCGAGACGCCGTGGGGCCTCATGAGTTACCTCGACTACCGGCGGCGCGTCGAGTTCGGCCGCGACGAGTATGTCGAGATCGGCGACCATGCCACGATGCAGGGCCTGGACTGGTTCGCCTCGCCGTGGGACGTCCCGAGCGTCGAGTTCCTCGAAGATCTCAACGTGGTGGCGCACAAGGTCGCCTCCGCGAGCCTCACCGACACCGAGCTGCTGGTGCGTCTGCGCGAGACCGGCAAGCCCGTCATCCTCTCCACCGGCATGTCGACCATCGAGCAGATCGACCGGGCTCTCGACACGCTCGGCACGGATCGCGTCGTGCTCATGCACGCGACCTCGACCTACCCGCTGGAGCCCGAGGAGGCGAACCTGCGGGTGATCGCGACGCTGCGCGACCGCTACCCCGGTGTGCCTGTCGGCTACTCGGGGCATGAGCGCGGACTCCAGATCTCCCTCGCCGCCGTGGCGATCGGGGCGGTGGCTGTCGAACGCCACATCACGCTGGACCGCACGATGTGGGGCTCCGACCACGCGGCCTCCCTCGAGCCGACCGGCCTCGAGCACCTGGTGCGCGACATCCGCGTGATCGAGCTCGCGACCGGCGACGGCGTAAAGCGGGTGTTCGACAGCGAGCGGGCGCCGATGGCGAAGCTGCGCCGCATCCCCGCATGAGCGCGGCCTCCGGCATCCGCGTCGTCGCGATCGCCGACGCCGATTCGTTTGTGAAATGGGCGGCGTCGCTCCTCGGATCCGTCTCGCGGGTGCGCCCGCACCTGCTGCTGGTGCGCACACCGCTCACAGCGAGCATCGAACAGCAGCGCACAGCGCTCGCCGGGACGACGCTCGCACCGGGTGACGTCACCCGCATCGGCTTCCACGAGGCGGCCGCCTGGCTGGACGGGCAGCGCCCTGACGTGGTGCTGCTCGCGGGGCGCGGACCGTTCGTCCGGCTGATGGGACGAGTCATCGACGCGCTGGCGCACCGCCCCGTCACCGTGTCGGGCCTGCCCGGCATGGCGATCCCCGCACAGCGCGGGGCCCTCGACTACCGCCGCCACACCGACCTGCTGGTCGTGCACTCCCACCGCGAGGTGCGGGCCTTCGAAGAGCTCGGCGATCGCATCGGCGTGCACCTGCCGACGGCCCTCGCGACGCTCCCGTTCGCGCGGCGGAGGCAGCGGATGCTGAGGCCGGAACGGATCCGCGAGGTGGCTATGGTCGGTGGCGATGGCCGTGGCCGTGGCAGCGTCGCCGTCGTCGAACGTCCGGCTCCGACCGCGCCGACCGCGCCGGTGCGGAGGCCGGCCACAGACATCGTCTTCGCCTCCCAGGCACTCGTGCCTGTCGGGCGGGAGGAGCGCGCCGAGATCGCGGCGATGCTGGTGCGGGCGGCTGAGGCCGAGCCGACGCGGCGTGTGGTGGTGAAGCTGCGGTCGCGGCCGGGGGAGTCGGAGACGCATCTCGAACGCGAGCCCTATGCGGATCTGCTGCCGTCACGTCTGCCGGACAACCTCGTGTTCTGCTACGGCTCGATGGCCGACGCGCTGGAGACGGCAGCCGGCCTCGTCACCGTGAGCTCGACGGCGGCGATCGAGGCCACGGCGCTGGGCGTGCCCGTGATCGCGCTCGACTCGTTCGGGGTGAGCAAGAGTCTTCTGAACACCGTGTTCGTGGGAAGTGGCCTGCTCGGCGGTCGCAGCGAGGTCGTGGCCGGGCGCTTCCGGCATCCGCATCCCGACTGGCTGCGCGACAACTACTTCCACCCCGAAGCCGAGTCGACGTGGTGGGAGCGGGTGGAGCAGCTCGTCGCCCTGCGTCGTTCGGGCGCGCTCCCTGTCCGTCGTGTGCCCGCGGCCCGCGGCGGGCCGCTGCACGAGGCCTGGCATCGGGCGAGCGTTCTCGGCGCCGAGGATCGCACGGTCCAGGGTGCGGTCGCGCTCGCCGTCGGAGCCCCCGCGACGCGGACGCTCGCGGCGCTGCGCCGACGCCGCAGGCCTTCGGACGGCGGCACCTGGTCTGACGCCTCGACCGACTACACGCTCGAACCGAACCCGTTCGACGACTCCATCCGTCGCTGAGGGGCAGGGGCCGGCGCGACCTGCTCCGTATCCGCACGCGCGAAAGCCCGACGAGACGAAAGCCCAGACGAGACGAACCGCCATCGGGGTGTCGCGGCAGGCCACGCCGACGGTGCGCCGCTGCGTCTGGGTTTTCGCCCTGAGCGGCGCACCGTCGGATCGGATCAGTTGCTCCGGCGGATGCTCCTGACCCCCACGATCAGCCCGACCACCGCGACCGCGAGAGCGGAGACCCAGCCCCAGAGCACGGTCACATCTCCCAGGTCTCCCGCGAACAGCGCGCGCTCAGCCTGAACCACCCAGTTCACGGGGTTGACCGAGGCGACGACCTGCATCCATTCGGGGGCTGCGTCCAGCGGCAGCAGCATGCCGGAGAGGATCAGTAGCGGGAATATCAGCGACTGCTGCACGCCCCAGAACAGCCACTCCCGGTCCTTCGTCGCGAGCGCGAGCGAGTATGACAGCGAGCCGAGGCCGACGCCGAACACGGCCAGCAGCGCGAGTCCGATGAGCAGCCCGGGGATGTCGGCCGCGAAGCCGAACGGCCAGGCGATCAGCACGATCACCAGTGCCTGCACGACGATCGGCGCGATCTCCTTGAGGGCGCGTCCGACCAGCAGTGAAGAACGGGCGAGCGGGGCGACCAGGGTGCGCTCGTGCGAGCCCGTCATCATCTCGTACTGCAGGTTCGACCCGGTCGACCCGGTCCCGAACAGCACGATCATCACCAGCACACCCGGTACGAACCAGGCGAGCGTCTCACCGGCCGGCTGCCCCGAGTCGCCGATCAGGAGGGGCGCGAACAACCCGAGGAAGATGAGCGGCTGCAACAGGCTGAAGATCAGCGTGAACGGGTCGCGCAGCACGGGCTTGAGTTCGCGGGTCAGTACGTTCCTGGTGTCGCGCGCGAGATTCGGGCGCACGAGCGTGTCGTTGGTGATCATGAGAGGACTCCTGTCGTGCTGTTCTCGGAAGCGGTGCGGGTGTCGGCAGGGGCGGCGGATTCGGATGCTTCGCCCGCGGCATCCGCTCCTTCGCCGGCTTCGCGCAGCGTGCGCCCGGTAAGCGCGAGGAAGACGTCGTCGAGCGTGGGTGGAACACCGGTTGCACGACGGACGAGGATGCCCGCGGCGTCGAGCTCGCGCACGATCACGGGCAGCAGCCGGTCGCCGTCCTGCACCGCGACCGAGACCGAGGCGTCATAGACGGCGACCTCGGCGGAGCTGAGCCGGGCGACCACGGCGCGGGCGCTCGCCGCCTCGGCGGCATCCGCGAATCCGAAGGTCAGCACGTCGCCGGCGAGCGTCGCCTTGAGGGAGGCGGCGTCGTCGTCGGCGATGATGCGGCCCTTGTCCATGACCATCACGCGTTCGGCGTAGCGGTCGGCCTCTTCCAGGTAGTGCGTGGTGAGGAAGACCGTGGTGCCGTGCTGGGTGCGCAGGTCGAGGATGTGCTCCCAGAGGTTCGCACGACTCTGCGGGTCGAGTCCGGTGGAGGGCTCGTCGAGGAAGATGAGGGGCGGAGCGTGCATGAGCCCGAGCGCGATGTCGAGTCGGCGCTTCTGCCCGCCGCTCAGCTGCTGCACGCTGCGGGTCGCGAAGGATGCGAGATCGAGCGACTCGATCAGTTCGTCCGCCCGTCGCACACTGTCCCGTCGCGACATCCCGTAGAACGCGCCCTGGCTCAGCAGCTCGTCACGCACCCGCTGCGAGAAGCTGCCGCTCGTGAGCTGTCCGACGTAGCCGATGCGGGCACGGACCCCTGCAGCGTCGGTGCGGATATCGTGCCCGACGACCTTCGCGCGCCCCGAGGTTGGCGGGATGAGGGTGGTGAGCATCCGCAGGGTCGTCGACTTTCCGGCGCCGTTCGGCCCGAGGAAGGCGACGAGTTCTCCGCGCACGGCGGTGAAGGAGACGTCGGTCACGGCGTGCACCGGCGTCTTCTTGACGGTGAAGACCTTGGTCAGGCCTTCGGTCTCGATGAGGGATTCGTTCATGCGAGTGAGCGTAGAAAAGTATGCGGACAGATCCTGTCCGCATACTCTGGCAAACTGAGATGCATGACCGACACCACCTCTCGCGCCCTCGCTCTGCTCAACCTGCTGCAGACGCACCGGCACTGGCCGGGCACCGAGCTCGCCACCCGGCTGGGCGTGACCGAGCGCACCGTGCGCCGCGACGTCGACCGGCTGCGCGAGCTCGGCTACCGGGTGGAGTCGACCCCGGGTGTGGCCGGCGGCTATCGACTGGAGGCCGGGAGTGCCGTGCCACCGTTGCTGCTCAACGACGATGAGGCCGTGACCATGGCGATCGGGCTGCGCGTCGCCGCCACGCAGCAGCTCGTCGGCGGGCCCGAGGTCACACTGACCGCGCTCGCGAAACTCGAACAGGTGCTGCCCTCCGCGCTGCGGCAGCGGGTGAACGCGCTCGCCGCCTCGGTGCAGGCGCCGCGCATCGGGGACGCCCCCGTCGTCTCGCCGGAAGTGCTCGGGGAGATCGCCCTCGCCACCCGTGACACCGAGCGGCTGCGCCTGCGGTATGTGGATGCGGAGCGACAGGAGAGCGTCCGCCGTGTCGAGCCGCACGCCCTGGCACCCGCCGGTCGCAAGTGGTTCCTGCTGTGCTGGGATCTCGACCGCGAGGACTGGCGCACGTTCCGGGTCGATCGCATCACCGCTGTCGAGCACACGCGCGTGCTGTTCCCGAGGCGCGACATCACGGAGGAGGAGATCGAGCAGCGCGTGCTGATCGCCTCGTCATGGTCTCCGCAGAAGGTCGAGGCGGCCGCCGTGATGGAGCTGCCGCTCGACGAGATGCAGGAGCGGTTCGGGCCGTGGTGGCAGGGCGCGACCGCCGTGGGCGCGGACCGCACGCGCTGGCCCGTCGGCGGCTCCGACTGGCGTGAGGCGATGTACGGGCTGCTCTGGATTCCTGAGGGGATCGAGTACACCGTGGCCCTGCCGGAGCCGCACCGCGCCGAGCTCCGCGAAGCCGTCGGGCGGCTGCTGCGCGCCCTCGACACCCCGGAGCCCGATGACGCCGAGTGACCGGCTTCCGTCATCCTCAGACTCATAGGGTTATCCCAGGCAACGGTCCTGGTGGGAAAGATCACGGCCGGGTAACGTCATTCCCATCGCGGCGATCCGGGCGGTCCCGGGCCTCAGCTCATATCTGACGGCGTTGCGGGTTCGACTCCCGCCGTCGCGTCCACTTCAGGTGCCCCAGCTCCGCTTGCGCTGCAAGCCATTCGCTGCTGGATCAGGGACGGCTCAGCGCTGGGCTCGCTCATGGGCAGAGCCTATGCTCGGACCTCGTCGGAGCCGGAAGGATTGATGAAGGCGGGGGCCGCAGGCCGTGTCCGAACCGTAGCCAGGCGACGCCGGCGCCGCGGGCCACGTCCGGCCCGAAGCGCTCCGCCTCGGGGATGATGAAGGGGTGACCTCCTCCATCCTCCCGCCGTGGCCGGCGGCAGCGCCCTCGCACGGCCGGGTGGCCCTCCGCTCGGTCCAGGAGAGCGATATCGCGATGGCGCGTGAGCTGTCGACCGACCCCTATGTGCCGCTCGTCGGTTCGTTGCCCGCTCAGGCCAGCAATGCCGACGCCCTGGCCTGGGTGAGACGCCAGCAATCACGCCACGAGGAGGGCGCCGGATTCTCTTTCACCGTCGTCGACTCGCGGGCGGGCACGTCCGTGGGGCACTGCGGGCTCTGGCTCACGGAGCTCGAGAGCGGGCGTGCGACCGCAGGCTACGCGATCGTCGAGTCGGCTCGCGGGCACGGGTACGCGGCTGACGCGCTCACGGCTCTCACGCTGTTCGGTTGGACGATCCCCTGCCTGTTCCGCATCGCGCTCTGCATCGAGCCGTGGAATGCGGCCTCGCTTCGCACCGCTGAGCGGGCCGGCTACGTGAGGGAAGGCCTCATGCGTCGTCATCAGGAGATCGGCGGACGGCGTCGCGACATGCTCCTGTACGCTGCGATCCGCCCGGAGCAGTGACGCGTCGGCCGAGCGTCCAGCGCCGGGTAGCCCTCCGCTCGTCCGACCGTCGAGCTCGTCGAGCCCGTCGAGCCCGTCGTGATCGACATGCGTCGCGCGACAGACGGTTCTCGCGTTGCCGGACATGTACATGTCGAAGGCTCTTTTGAGGAAGGACTGACATGGACACGACAGATCACGATGAGCTCGATCAGGTCTTGCGAAGCCTCGCGGCTCCGACGACGCAGATCACCCCGGCCGTGGAGGACGAGCTGGCGTCGTTGACGATCGCCACCCGGCGGGCCGTGCGCCCGAATGCGCGCCAGCGCGCCTGGCGGCTCGCACTGACTGCCGGGATTCCGGTCGTGACGGTGTTCGGGATCGGTACGGCCGCGATGGCGACGGGACTGTGGGAGCCGTGGGCGCAGACACCCGACGGGACGTTCACGTACACACTGCCCAGCGGCATTACGTGTGAGAACCGCGTCGGGGATCTCCGTTCTGAGAATCCCGACATTCAGCGTGCAGTCCAGGACATCTTTGCGACCATGGACGTCGTCGCCGCGTCGGATGTCGCCGCAAGGAACGAGCGGCTACTCACCGAGGACTCGGCCCGGGACTACGCGCAGGCCCTGGTGGACGGCGGTGCGCCCGGCCACAGCACGATCGAGGACGTGATCTATGGAATGGCCGTGCGGACAGCCGTACTCGAGACCGTGGAGGAAGAACTCGTCGAGCGAGGATTCTCGCCGTCTGATGAGCGCGACATGCTCTCGACCCGTGGGCAGTGGCTGTGCGGGGAGGGGACCCCGTGAGCCGTCGCGGCATGAACGAGCGTCAGTCCCGCGGCGTCGACCATATCTCGACGAACTCCGCGGATCTTCTCGCGTACTTCGAACATCGGGCCCGTGGCGCTGAAGCGGCCGACCTGCTGTCAGAGACGATGGCGACAGCATGGCGCCGTGTCGACGCCATGCCTGAAGACTCCACCCACGCAAGGATGTGGCTGTTCGGAATCGCACGAAACGTCCTCGCGAATGCGGCGCGGGGCGCGCAACGGCGATGGAAGCTCGCCGACCGACTCCGCGCTCACCTCGTGACAGCCGCGCCACCCGACGATGACCAGCGCGCGGTCGAGGTACGCGACGCCGTGAGCCGGCTCCCCCCAGACCTGCGCGAACTGATCGGCCTCATCCACTGGGACGGATTCAGCATCACCGACGCAGCCGGGATCATCGGCATCCCCGCATCGACCGCACGGACCAGATATCAGACCGCCCGGCGACAACTCGCACGATCCTTGGACCCCGTCGGCCCAGCATCCGACGGCGGGAACGCCTGACGTCCCATCTCGGACGCACGGGATGCGCGCCGCAAGGGTTCACCTCGACCGGGCGACTGGACCCTTGCGGCCGTGGAACCTTCCCTCTAGCTTTCGGACATGACGAACGTGTGCGGAGCCGGTCGAGTGGCTGGCCCATGTCCCGACTGACGCAGACGCTGATCCCGACGTCGCAGCGACCGACGGCCGAGGCGCTGGACGATGCCCTCGCCCTGAGCGTCGGCGACACCCTCAGCAAGCGCACCGGGTTCCTCATCATGCTCACGCTCTCGGGCATGATCGCGATCGCGGGAGTGCTGACCGACTCGACCGCGACGGTGATCGGGGCCATGATCATCGCCCCGCTCGGCACGCCGATCCTCGGCATCGCGTGGGGCATCGTCACCGGTCACCTCCGGCTGGTCGTGTCGTCGATCCTGTGGGTGCTCAGCGGGGTCGGCATCGTCATCGCCCTCGGATTGGTGTTCGCGGTCTTCGTCGCGACACCGGAGAGTCTGTCCACCAACTCGCAGGTGATCGGACGCACCTCGCCGAGCCTGATGGATCTGATGGCAGCGCTCGCGACCGGGTTCGCCGGGGGCTTCGCGATGTGCCGTAAAGACCTCAGTGCGGTGCTGCCGGGGGTGGCGATCGCGATCTCTCTCGTGCCGCCGCTCGGAGTGGTCGGCGTGTGCGCGGGGCAGGGGCAGTGGCCGGAGGCGCTCGGCGCGCTCGTCCTCTTCCTCTCGAACGTCTTCGCCCTCGTGATCGCCGGCAGCATCGTGTTCACGATGGCCGGGTACGCCCGCGATCCTGGATCCTCGCCCACCGCCAACCGGCGCCGCGCCTACGCGATCGTCGCGACTCTGGGCCTCATCGTCGCGGTGCCTCTCGCTGCGAACTCGATCGCCTCGATCGCCGTCGCCCGCTGGTCGGTCGACATCCAGAACACGACAGCCGACTGGCTCGACGGTGAGACGGATGGACACATCCATGGTGCCGTGCAGTGGAGCGGGCTGACGGCGACCATCTCTCTCACGACGCCCGACGGATCGACCCCGCCGCTCGCGGAGCTTCGGGAGGAGGTCGCGAAGTCGATCCCCTCCTACATCGGCGTCATCGTCGACGTCGGCCAGGGCACGGAGCTGACGGTGCAGTGAGCGGCATCCCGACGATGCTCCGGTCGCACTTCCTGGCGCACTGTCCCCGCGGGAGCGACAGAAAGTGCGACCGGAACGCCGGGGAGGAGCACCTCACAACCCCAACTGGTCCAGCCGCTCTTCGAAGCGCACCTGCACGTCCTCCGGCTCGTCGTCCGTGGCCTCGGCCCAGATCGCATCCAACTCCTTCTGCACCGAGTCGGGCAGGGCAGCGAACTTCTCGTCCCAGGCGGCGACCGGCGTCCAGTAGCCGACGACCTTGAAGCGAGTCGCGGGCAGGGCGAGCTCCTTGCGCAGATACTTGCGCACATCGCGCAGCGCCACGGTCTCGCCGGCCACCCACACGTAGCCCTCGTCGAGGGGGAGCCGGTCGTCGACGACGCCGCGCACGAGCGGGCCGAGCGCGCTGGGGCCATGTCCGTTTCCGCCGACCACCCAGGTGACCTCGACGTCAGGGCCGACGTCCAGCGGGATCCGGTCGGCCTCGCTCGGCACCTCGAGCACGACACGTGTGCGCACACCCTCCGGTGCCTCGGCGATGATGCGCGCCACGGCCGGAAGCCCGGTGAGGTCGGCGACGAGCACCTGCCACGTGATGCCCTCCGGCGGAGAATACAAGCCGGTGGGGGAGTTGAGCCCGAGCACGTGCCCCGGTTCCGCACGGGCGGCCCAGGGGCCTGCGACACCCGCCTCGTGGATCACGAAGTCGATGTCGAGCTCGCCGGCATCCGGGCGCACGCCGCTGATCGTGTACGTGCGCATCGGTGCCTCGGGCGCTCCGTCCGGTGTCTCCCACCAGTCGCCCGCCGGCACGGGCAGCGAGACGTCCTTCGGGTCTTCGCCGTGCGGGAAGAACACCCGCACGTATTCGTCGCCGATGCCGGTGCTGAGGAAGTCGGCGACCCCCTCGCCGCCGAGGGTGACGCGCACCAGGGCCGGGGTGAGGGTGGTCGTGCTGCTGACGATGCCGCGGTGGATGCTCACGGAGTCTCCGTCTCTGTGGTGGGGGTCTGGCCGGCGAGACCGTGGCGCTGCGCGATGTGC
>NZ_PCOY01000003.1 GCF_002979475.1 Microbacterium sp. MYb62
TGCCCGGGGGCCCTGCCCGGGGGCCCTGCCCGGGGGCCCTGCCCGGGGGCCCTGCCCGGGGGCCCTGCCCGGGGGCCCTGCCCGGGGGCCCTGCCCGGGGGCCCTGCCCGGGGGCCCTGCCCGGGGGCCCTGCCCGGGGGCCGACACGCCACATGTCGGACGGTTCCGGGCCGAACGTCCGACATGTGGCGTGTCGGCCCCCGGAGTGTCCACGCGTCCGACCAGGCAGACTGGACGGATGATGCCCGCCGACTTCGACCTCGCCACCATCGGCGCGGGGCTCTCGTTCGCGGCCTCTCTCGACGAACTCTCGGCGGCGCTCGACACGAGCGGATCGGTGGTCGTGACCGCGCCACCGGGCACGGGCAAGACCACACTCGTGCCGCCGCTCATCGCCTCGCGGCGCACCGGTCGCGTGATCGTCACCCAGCCTCGCCGGGTCGCCGCCCGCGCAGCCGCCCGACGGCTGGCCCACCTCGACCGCTCCCCGCTCGGCTCCCGCGTCGGCTTCACGGTCCGCGGCGAGCGCACCGCCGGGCCAGAGACGCAGGTCGAGTTCGTCACGGCCGGAGTGCTCCTGCGACGGATGCTCGACGACCCGGGGCTCGACGGCGTGGACGCCGTCATCATCGATGAGGTGCACGAACGCGCGCTCGAGACCGACCTCCTGATCGGCCTGCTCTCCGAAGTGCGCGAGCTGCGTGACGACCTCATCGTCGTCGCGATGTCCGCCACCCTCGATGCCGCGCGCATCGCCACAGTCATCGGCACGGAGGAGTTCCCCGCCCCGATCGTCGCCCATGACGTCCCGGCCTTCCCGCTCACCGAGCACTGGGCCCCGAGTCCCGTGCCGCGCCTCGACGAGCGCGGAGTCACCTGGGGGTTCCTCGATCACGTGGCGGGTGTCACGACATCCGCGGCCCTCGACTTGATCCACGGAGATCCCGATGCCGATGTGCTGGTCTTCGCGCCGGGCGCCCGCGAGGTGTCGGAGATCGCCCGCCGCGTCCGCGAGGCGAGCGACGTGTTCGATGTGCGCGAGCTGCATGGCCGGATCCCCCCTGCCGAGCAGGATGCCGTGATCCGCGGCCGTGCGCCCCAGGACCTTCCCCGCATCATCGTCACGACGTCGCTCGCGGAGTCCTCGCTCACGGTGCCCGGGGTGCGTCTGGTCGTGGACAGCTGCCTGTCACGGCATCCGCGGCGCGACGCCGCCCGCGGCATGACGGGTCTGGTCACCACCTCCGCATCCCGCTCCTCGTGCGTGCAGCGCGCGGGACGCGCGACCCGTCAAGGCCCCGGTGCCGTGATCCGCTGCATCGACGAGCGCTCTTACGCGGCGGCTCCCGCCCGTCCGGTACCCGAGATCGCGGTGATCGATCTCGCGGATGCCGCCCTGCTGCTCGCCTGCTGGGGCGCCCCGGGTGGGGCCGACCTGCGGATGATCGATCCGCTGCCCGCCGACAACCTCGCGGATGCCGTCTCCGTGCTTCGCGGTCTCGGCGCGATCGACGAGGACGGCCGCGCCACCGCGGAAGGCCGTGTGCTGGCCCGCATCCCGACCGATCCGCGGCTCGCCCGGGCTCTCCGTGACGGCAGCCCGGTGGTCGGCTCGCGGCTCGCGGCCGAGGTCGTCGCGCTGCTGGGCGGCGACCTGCGGATCCCCGAGGCCGACCTCGCGCCGGTGCTCGTCACGCTGCGGGGCGGACGGACTCCGGATGCCCGCCGCTGGCGTGACGACGCGAACCGCCTGGAGCGCATGGTCCGCGCGACCCCGGGCGCCCGCTCGGATCTCGACGGAGTCGGCCTGGTGATCGCGCTGGCCTTCCCCGAGCGGATCGCGCACCGCGTCGAGCGCTCCGGCGTCGGTGCGACCTTCCTGCTGGCGTCCGGGACCCGTGCGGGAGTGAGTGGTCCGCTCGCCGCGGTCGAGTGGCTCGCCGTCGCCGACGTCGCGCGCGCCTCAGCCCGCGCTGCGGCCGGGTCCGGCGCGATCATCCGATCTGCAGCGCTGCTCACCGAAGGACAGATGGAGCACGCGGCGAGCCACCTGATGACCGACCGCGTGGAGGCGGAGTTCGTCGGAGGTCGCGTGCACGCCCGTCGCGAGCGCCGGATCGGCGCGATCCTGCGCTCATCGGCACCTGTGCGGGCCTCGGCCGAGGAAGGGCGGGATGCCGTGCGCCGAGCGCTCCGACGCGACGGGCTCGGCATCTTCAGCTGGTCCGACGCCGCAGATGCGCTGCGCCGCCGACTGGCGCTGTTGCGACGCGAGCTCGGCGCCCCGTGGCCCGACGTCTCGGATGCCGGCCTGCTCGAGAGCCTCGACGTGTGGCTGGCTCCGGAACTCGACGCCCTCGCCTCCGGAGCCCCTGCCGGACGGCTGGAGCTGTCGTCCCCCCTTCGCCGTCTGCTGCCCTGGCCGGAGGCCGTGCGACTCGACGAGCTCGTGCCGGAGCGCCTCGAAGTGCCCAGCGGCTCCCGTATCCGCATCACCTACCCCGAACCCGACGGAGACCCGGCGTCACGACCTGTCGTCGCCGTGAAGCTGCAGGAGTGCTTCGGATGGGCGGAGACTCCCCGACTGATCGACGGGCGGGTGCCGGTCCTGTTCCACCTGCTGTCGCCCGCGGGGCGTCCGCTCGCGGTGACCGACGACCTCGCCTCGTTCTGGTCCGGTCCGTACGGCCAGGTGCGCGCCGAGATGCGCGGGCGCTACCCAAGGCATCCCTGGCCGGAGGATCCTTGGGCTGCCACGCCGACCAAGCACACCAAGAACCGCGCCGCGCGCTGAGCCGGGGATCGGGCGACGACTCAGCGCGTGCGCCGCCGCAGGGTGAGGGAGGCGAGCACCAGAGCGCCGACCGCGAAGGCGACGACGATCAGCAGCGGACCGAACACGTCCCACCCCTCATCCCCCGCCGCCACCGCGTTGATCGTATCGATCGCGTAGCTGAGCGGGAGCCAGTCGGAGATGGCGTACAGCACGTCGGGCATCTGGTCGCGGGGCATGAACAGGCCGCCGAGGATGATCTGCGGGAACACCAGCAGCGGCATGAACTGCACCGCCTGGAACTCGGTCTGGGCGAACGCGCTCGCGAGCAGTCCCAGAGCGGTGCCGAGCAGAGCGTCGACGACGGCGACCAGTCCGAGCTGCCAGAGCGGCCCGTCGACGTCGAGTCCGCACACCCAGACGGCGAACGACACCGTGATCACCGCCTGCAGCACCGCCATCAGCCCGAATGCGAGCGCGTAGCCGAGGATGAAGTCGGCCTTGTCGAGCGGAGTCGTCATGAGCCGCTCGAGCGTGCCGGAACGACGCTCGCGCAGGGTCGTGATCGAGGTGATGAGGAACATCACGATGAACGGGAAGAGTGCCAGGATCGCGCCGCCGAACTGGTCGAAGACGCCCTCCTGATCGCTGAACAGCCAGGCGAACAGCCCCACGAGCAGACTCGGTGCGACGAGCATCAGGGCGATCGAGCGCGGATCGTGCCGTAGTTGCGTGAGCACTCTCCCGGCGGTGGCGAGCATCCGGCGCCCGTTCATTCTGCGCCCTCCTCGTGCTGCGCGCGAGCTTCGCGGCGGGATCGTCTCGTGTCCTCGACGCCGGCGGCCCTGTCCCGCTCGATCAGGGCGAGGAACGCGGACTCGGCGTCCGTCGCGCCGGTGTCGGCGAGGAGCGACGAGGGCGTGGTGTCCGCGATGATCCGCCCCTCCCGCATCAGGAGCAGCCGATCGCAGCGCACCGCCTCGTCCATCACATGGCTCGACACGATGAGCGTCACGCCCCGATCCGCCAGACCGCGGAACAGCGTCCACAGCTCCGCACGCAGCACGGGGTCGAGACCGACCGTCGGCTCATCGAGCACGACGAGTTCGGGCGCGCCGATCAACGCCACCGCGAGCGACACCCGCGTCGCCTGCCCGCCGCTCAGGGAATCGACGAGCTGACCCGCCTGCGGACCGAGACCGACCTCGTCGATGACCCGGTCGACATCGCCCTTCGGCGCTTTCAGCAGCGAGGCGAAGTAGGTGAGATTCTGGCGCACGCTGAGGTCGCCGTAGATCGAGGCACCCTGCGTGCCGTACGCCACCCGGTGCCGCAGTTGCCGTGAGCCAGCGGGCTCCCCCAGCACCGTCACGTCGCCCGACACGATCCTCTGCACGCCGACGATCGACCGCATGAGCGTGGTCTTCCCGCACCCCGAAGGTCCGAGCAGGCCGGTGATCTGCCCGCGCGGAATCGTGAGGTCGATCCCGTCGAACACGTGCACGGCCCCGCGGCGCACGCGCAGCTGCGAGATCGCGACCGCGGAGTTATTCATCATGCGATGAATTATCCGCCTGCGGATCGACCGCGTCAACGGCCCCGGAAGTCCGGATGTCGTGCCATCGGACTCAGTCGAAGAGGTAGCGCTGCACGGTGGGCCCGACTCGGGCCACCAACTCATCCACCGGTGCCGCAGCCAGCGCCGGAAGCCGCAGCACATAGCGGGCGATCAGCAGGCCGGCGATCTGCGAAGCGACCAACGAGGCTCGGAGGTCGGCATCGTCGACCTCGAGGCGCCGGGCGACGCGGGAGAGGAGTTCACGGGACAGGAAGCCCGCCAGCAACGGGGTCGTCAACCGGCTTCCGATCGCGGTGCGGAGCAGCATGACTCCGCGCCTGCGGACCTCCGGCTGTTCGAACGCCTCGAGCACGTACCGGATCAGCCGCTCGCCGATCTCCGCGCGCGGCCCCGCGAGGATCTCGGGCACGTCGATGTCCGGTCGCAGCGGAATTCCGACGGCCTCCGCGAAGAGGTCGGCCTTGGTGCCGAAGTAGTGATGCACGAGCGCCGAGTCCACTCCGGCGCGGGCGGCGATCGAGCGGATCGTCGCCGCGTCGTACCCCTTCTCACCGAAGTCGTCGACCGCGGCCGCGATGATGCGCGCTCGCGAGTCGGAGACGCCCCGGGGACGGCCACGCCGCCGGGTCGGCTTCTGCTCGGTCATGACCGTCAGCCTAGGACGCCGGCCGATGACACGGGGCGCCCGTCAGTCGAGAAGGTGGCGCAGATAGCGCGTCGGCTGGTCGAGGAACGAGCGCCAGTGATTCACGATCTCGAGATCGCTCCATTCGGCAGGGCGCACGCCCCACTCCCCCACCTCGAGGATCTTCGCTCCGGGCAGAGCCGCCAGCACCGGCGAATGCGTCGCGCACAGCACCTGACCGCCTTCCTCGGCGATGCGGCGGAGCACGACGATGAGGGCGAGCGTCGAGTTGAACGACAGGGCCGCCTCCGGCTCGTCGAGACAGTAGAAGCCGGGCTCGTCGAAGCGGCTCTCCAGCAACGCGAGAAAGGACTCCCCGTGACTCATCTCGTGGAACGGCACGTCAGGCCCGCTGGTCGACGGGTTGGCCTCGAGATACGTGTAGAACGAGTGCATCGTCTCGGCGCGAAGGAAGAAGCCCCAGCGGCTCGCCCCCACACCGCGCTGCAGCCGCAGCCACTCCGACAAGGGCGACTCGGTCGCACGCGTCGTGTGCCGCGCCTGCCGGGAACCGCCCTCCGGCGAGAGCCCGTAGGCGATCGCGATGCCCTCGACCAGAGTGGACTTGCCGCTGCCGTTCTCGCCCACGAGGAATGTGACCCCGGGATCGAGATCCATCCCGTCCTGCAGCACCTGAGCGACCGCGGGGATGTTCGTCGGCCACTCGGCGCCGGGTGTCGGGGCGTCGTCGTTCGGGCGCACCGCGACGACCGGCTGCTGGCGTCGACGACGAGAGGTCGGCTCCCAGAAGGCGTCCATCCGTCCCTCCCCGTGATCCGTGCGCGCGCGTGCGCTCCGAGGAGACTACCGGCCCCGTCCGACACGACATCGGGAGAGCATCCCCGCGGCGCCAGAGCGCGTCAGCACTCGATGACGTTGACCGCGAGACCGCCTTCGCTGGTCTCCTTGTACTTCGTCGACATGTCCGCACCCGTCTGCCGCATCGTCTCGACGACGGCATCCAGCGAGACGTAGTGGCTGCCGTCGCCGCGCAGCGCGAGACGCGCCGCGGTCACCGCCGTCGATGCGGCGATCGCGTTGCGCTCGATGCACGGGATCTGCACGAGGCCGCCGATCGGGTCGCACGTGAGACCGAGGTGGTGCTCCATCGCGATCTCGGCGGCGTTCTCGATCTGGCGGTTCGTGCCGCCCATCACTGCGGTGAGGCCACCGGCCGCCATGGCGCAGGCGGATCCGACCTCGGCCTGGCAGCCGCCCTCGGCTCCCGAGATCGAGGCGTTGGCCTTGAACAGTGATCCGAGGGCCGTCGCGGTCAGCAGGAAGCGGCGGATGCCGCGGCGGCGGTTGGCCTCGGCGGTCTGCTCCTCGTCGAGGTCGTCCCCGTCGCTCACCGCCCGCACGTCCGACTCGAACCCGAGGAGCGCACTGCCGACCAGCTCACCGTAGGGAGTGACCGCGTTACCCGCCCCGAGCCCCGAATCAGCGAGGAACCGCCACCAGTACATCGCCACCGCGGGCAGGATGCCGGCAGCGCCATTCGTGGGCGCGGTGACCACTCGTCCGCCCGCCGCGTTCTCCTCGTTGACCGCCAGAGCGAACGCACCGAGCCATTCGCCGGGCAGCTCGCGATGCCCGTCGGCCTCGACCTCTTCGAGCTGACCACGGATCACTCCGGCCCGTCGCTTGACCTTGAGGATCCCGGGGAGAGTGCCGTCGGCATGGAGGCCCGCATCGACACAGCTCGACATCGCATCCCAGATCGCGTCGAGCCCGGCGGCGACATCCTCCTCGCTGCGCAGCGAGGTCTCGTTGAGTCGCGCCACCTCGGCGATCGACAGTCCGTTCTCGTCGCAGACCGCGAGCAGCGAGGCGGCATCCGCATACGAATAAGGGAATCCGGCGGTCGCGAGCTTCGCCTCCTCGCCGTCCCTGCGGATGAACCCTCCACCCACGGAGTAGTAGGTCTCCTCGGCGACGACCTCGCCCGCGACATCCCACGCGGTGATGGTCATGGCGTTCGGGTGGCCGGGAAGCCGCGTGCGCGGAATGAAGACGATGTCGCCCTTGGCGAAGGGCACGTCGTGACTGCCGTCGAGGCGCAGGGATCCACCCTCGGGGAAGTCCGTCCAGGCCGACCGCACCTCGGCGGGGTCGCAGGTCTCGGGTGCAAGGCCGCGGAGACCGGCGACGACCGCATCCGGTGTTCCGTGTCCGATGCCGGTCGCTCCGAGTGAGCCGTACAGCGTGCTGCCGACGCGTGCCACGCGGCCGAGGGAACCGGCAGCGGTGAGGCGTCGCGCGAAGTCGAGGGCGGCCCGCATCGGTCCGACCGTATGGGAGCTCGAAGGCCCCACTCCGATGGAGAAGAGGTCGAAGGCCGAGACGTACGCTGTCACCCCTCCAGGCTACGCCGGATTCGACGCTTCGGTTCACCTCGATTAACTCGCCGCCGCGTCAAGCCCCTTCAACGGGAACCCCCGCCGAGGCATCCTGAGCGGAAGACATCACCGAAAGGGGCATCATGACCGACACCACTCCCGAACCGGAACCCACCGACGAGCTCTCACCCGAGGCGCAGACCCCCACGCCCACTCCGTCGTCGGACACGAGCGAGGGCGAGGTCACGACGCCGGCAGAGGCCGACTCCCCCGAAGACGCGGACCCGAGCGAGGTGCCGAGCACCGAGGAGCTCGAGGAGCCGACCACCGAGAAGGCCCCGGGCGAGGAGCCGAAGGCGCCGAAGCGCGATGAACCCGAGCCCGACCACGAGGCCGTCGGCATCGGCGTGACCGACGCGGAAGAGCCGCAGACCGACTGAGCCCCGCCCCTCCCCGTCCGCCATCCGGTCGCACTTCCTGCCGCCAAATCGATGATCGAGCGACAGGAAGTGCGACCGGAACAGACGTGGATGCCGCTACTCGACGAGCTTGCCCGCGGTGTCGACCTCGCGCATGAGCTCGACGATCTCGGGCGAGATCTCCGGGATCGCCTCGCGGGTCACGCCGGCGGTCGGCGACCACACCAGGTTCACCTGCAGGGTCGGGTCGCTGTCGGGGAAGTCGCTGCGGTTGTGGCATCCGCGCGTCTCCCGGCGCTCCAGCGCGGCCTCGAGCGTGGCACGGGCGGCGAGTGCCGAGGCCTTGAGGTCGAACGCGTGCGCGAGGTCTTGGAACCCGGCGATGTCGGGGTGGATGCCGATGTCCTCCATGCGCCCTTCGATCATGTCGAGGTCGGCGAGCCCGGCGAGCAGCCCTTCCTCCGAGCGCACCACACCCGCGTACTCGGTCATGAGGTTGCGGATCGCGCGCTGCAGGGCACGGACGTTCTCGCGGCCCTCCGCGGCGAGCAGGTCATCGATCTCGGCGCGTGCCTCGGCCACCGCGGTCGCCGATCGACGCTGTGCATCGAGTCCGGCCGCGTGGTCCATTGCGGCCTGACCCACGATGCGCCCGTAGACGAGCAGCTCGATGAGCGAGTTGCCGCCGAGCCGGTTCGCGCCGTGCAGTCCGCTCGAGGCTTCACCGATCGCGTAGAGCCCGTCGACGTCGGTCTGGTGGTCTTCCGGACGCACCCAGACACCGCCCATCGAGTAGTGCGCGGTCGGCGCGATCTCGATCGGATCGGTCGTGATGTCGAGCATCTGAAGCTCCATCATCGTCTGGTACACGCGCGGCAGACGGGTCATGATCGTCTCGCGAGGCAGGTGCGACACGTCGAGCCAGACGCCGCCGTTCTCGGTGCCACGCCCCTCCTGGATCTCGGTATACGCGGCGAGCGCGACACGGTCACGCGTCGAAAGCTCCATCCGCTCCGGGTCGTACTTCGCCATGAACCGCTCGCCGAGGGCATTGCGCAGGATGCCGCCCTCGCCGCGCGCGGCTTCGGAGATCAGGGTTCCCGCTGCGCTCTCGGGCTCGATGATCCCGGAGGGATGGAACTGCACGAGCTCCGGGTCACGCAGGCGCGCGCCGGCATCGACCGCGAGCCGGAACGAGTCGCCGGTGTTCTCGTCGCGACGGGACGAGGTGCGCCGCCAGATGCGGTTGTGGCCGCCGGCGGCGAGGATGACGGCATCGGCGTGGATCAGGTAGCGGGTGCCGTCGGCCTGGTCGAAGCCGTAGGCACCGAACACCACGTTGTCGCGGACGAGCAGGCGCGTGATGTACACGTGATCGAGGATCGGGACCTCGAGCTGCTCCGCCTTGCGCACGAGGGTGCGCTGGATCTCGAGGCCTGTGTAGTCGCCGGCGAAGGCGGTGCGGCGGAAGGTGTGGGCGCCGAAGAAGCGCTGCGAGATGCGGCCGTCGTCTTCGCGGGCGAAGTCCATGCCCCAGCGCTCCAGGTCGCGGATGCCGCGCTCGGCGCCCTGCGTGACGATCTCGACCGTGTGCGGATTGGCGAGCAGGTAGCTCTCCTTGATGGTGTCGGCCGCGTGCTGCTGCCAGCTGTCGTCGGAGTCCATCGTGCCCAGTGCCGCATTGATGCCACCGGCGGCGAGGGAGGTGTGCGCATCCTGCCGCGGTCGTTTACCCACGGCGAGCACGTCGACGCCGTGTTCGGCGATCTCGATCGCTGCCCGCAGGCCCGAGCCTCCGGTGCCGATGACGAGGACGGTGGTGGATATCTGACGTTCGCGCGTAGCCATGCGATCCACGCTAGTTAGGCCATCCTAATAACTCCAATGCATAGTTCGTGTGGAAACCATGCGGGTAGGCTATGGTCATGAACCTCGAGCAGCTCCGCGGGTTCGTCGAGGTCGCGCGTCTCGGACACTTCACCCGCGCCTCCGAGCACCTGCACCTGGCACAGCCGTCTCTGAGCCGGCAGATCTCCACTCTCGAGCGCGAGCTCGGTGCGGAACTGTTCCATCGGGCCCGTGGCCACATCGCTCTCACGGCCGCCGGCGAGACGCTCCTCCCGCGTGCGCAGCGCATGCTCGCCGAAGCCGACGCCATCCGCGACGAGATGGGCGAGCTGGCGGGACTCCGTCGCGGACGCGTGCGCCTCGGCGCGCCGCCGACCCTGTGCATCAGCCTCGTCGCCGAGGCGATCAGCTCGTTCCATGCCGCGCACCCGCACGTCGATCTGCACCTCACAGAAGGCGGCTCCCGCCTTCTGGTCGAGCAGCTGGCCGTCGGCGCGGTCGACATCGCACTCATCACCCGATCCGATGGACCCACCCCGGCCGGCGTGAGCCTCACACACATGCCGCTGCTCTCGGAGGAACTCGTGGTCGTGTCGTCGGCGGCCGCTCCCCCGGTCACCCACGGAACGTCGATCAGTCTGGCGCACCTCGCCACGCTGCCTCTGATCGCGTTCGACGAGAGCTACGAGCTGCGCGCGACCATGGATGCCGCCTTCCGCGACGCCGACCTCACCCCGACACTCGCGCTCGAGGGGGCCGAGATGGACGCGGTGCTCCGCTTCGTCGAGCGCGGCGTGGGCGTCGCGGTCGTGCCCGCCATGGTGCTCTTCGAGCGCCCGACCCTGCGGTCGGCACGCCTGTCCCACCCCTCCATGTCGCGCACGATCAGCCTGGCCCATCGCTCCGACGTCACGCCGGCCGCCGCCGTGGCGGCGATGAGGAAGGTGATCGTGTCAACCTCGGCCGAGGTGGCCCGTCGCGACCCCGCGATCACCTCGCTGATCGACTGATCTCGACCGAGAGATCAGTCCTTCGCGGCAGAGAGCTCCTCGCGGACGATCGCCGCGCCCGCGCTGAGCGCGCCCAGCTTGCCGCGAGCGACATCGCGGGGCAATGGGGCCATCCCGCAGTTCGTGCTCGGGATGAGCTTGTCGGCATCCACGAACGTGAGCGCCTTTCGAAGGGTCTCGGCGACCTGCTCCGGAGTCTCGACCGTCTCGTTCGCCACATCGATGGCCCCGAGCATGACCTTCTTGCCGCGGATGAGTTCGAGGAGATCCATCGGCACGTGCGAGTGCTGACTCTCCAGCGAGATGACGTCGATGGCGGACCGCTGGAGGAGCGGGAACGACTCCTCGTACTGGCGCCATTCCGATCCGAGAGTCGCCTTCCAATCGGTGTTCGCCTTGATGCCGTAGCCGTAGCAGATGTGCACGACGGTCTCGGCGCGCAGCCCTTCCGCCGCCCGCTCCAGTGCCGCCACCCCCCAGTCCTGCACCTCGTCGAAGAAGACGTTGAAGGAGGGCTCGTCGAACTGGATGATGTCGACCCCTGCAGCCTCGAGTTCCCGCGCCTCCTGGTTGAGGATCGTCGCGAACTCCCACGCCAGCTTCTCGCGACTCCTGTAGTGGCGATCGGCGAGGGTGTCGATCATCGTCATCGGACCGGGAAGCGCCCATTTGATCGGCTGGTCGGTCTGCTGACGAAGATACTTCGCGTCGTCGACGAACACCGGTTTCTGGCGGCTCACCTCGCCGACGACGGTCGGCACGCTCGCGTCGTAGCGATTGCGGATCCGCACGGTCTCGCGCCGATCGAAGTCGACGCCGTCGAGGTGCTCGATGAACGTCGTCACGAAATGCTGGCGGGTCTGCTCGCCGTCGCTGATGATGTCGATGCCGCGCTGGCGCTGCTCCTGAACGGCGATGCGCAGCGCATCCTGCTTGCCCTCGACCAGGGCATCACCCTCCAGCTTCCAGGGAGACCAGAGCGTTTCGGGCTGCGCGAGCCACGAGGGCTTCGGGAGGCTGCCGACGATCGAGGTGGGGAGAAGGGTGGTCATGATCGTGATGCTCCGCCGGTCACGCGACCGGAGTCGGGTAGTCGGCAGCCCAGCGCTCGAGCACGTCCTGATGCGGCTTCATGAAGTGCTCCTCGGTGTACTTCCCCTGCGCGCTCGCGAGCTGACTGCGCTCGACACGGTCGTACGCGATCTGCGTCGACGAGAAGTTCTGCTGGTCGAGGGTCGGCCGATAGATGCTCGCCGCCTCGGCGTTCGCGTTGTAGATCTCCGGACGGTAGATCTTCTGGAACGTCTCCATCGTGCTGATGGTGCCGATCAGCTGCAGGTTCGAGTAGTCGCCCAGCAGGTCGCCCTGGAAGTAGAACGCGAGCGGCGCCACGCTTCCGGGGGGCATGAAGTACCTCACCTTCAGCCCCATCCTCCCGAAATACTCATCGGTGAGGGAGTAATCGTTCTGCTGGTACTCGACGCCGAGGACCGGGTGGCGGTTCGCCGTGCGCTGGTATTCCTTGCTCGTCGACACGCTGATGCAGATCACGGGCGAGCTCGAGAATCGCTCCTGGTAGGCGGCCGACGCGAGGAAGTGCTGGAACAGCTTGCCGTGCAGGACGCCGAAGTCGTCGGGAACTGTGAACGTGCCGGCCGCCTCGGTGACCGCCGGCAGCAGCACGCTGAAGTCGAAGTCGCGGACGTACGACGAGAAGTTGTTGCCCACGATCCCGTGATGACGTGCGCCCGTGCGCCGGTCGACGATCTGGATGTCGAGGACCTCGAGCAGCGGGAACTCCTTGTCCTGTCCTCCCGCGGTGAACTCCAGCTCGACCGAGACGATCTCGAGCTCGACCCCGTAGCGATCCTGGGCGGGGTTGTCCCAGTGTGCGAGAGCGTTGAAGCGACGCTCGATCATCGTCAGGGCGTTGCGGAGGTTCTGCTGGCGGTGCTCGCCGCGGGCCAGGTTGGCGAAGTTCGTGGTGATTCGCGAGTTCTCGGAGGGCGCGTAGTCCTCGTCGAAGCGGGTGGTGGAGATGTTGAACGTGAAGTCGTTCGCCATGAGCGGCCCATCTGATAGCGGTGAGCGGCCGTCGATCGGCCGCGCGGAAGTCTGCACCCCCATCGTGCAGTCGATGGGGGGATATCGGGTAAGTCGTCACGGCTATGCATACATATAGGCTCTCCCTATGGCTCGCGGCTCCAACGGCATCACGCTCCAGCAGCTCGTCTACTTCATCGAGGTCGCAGCGGAGGGGTCGATCAGCGCGGCCGCCGACCTGCTCTATGTCGCTCAGCCGACCATGTCCGCGGCGATGAAAGATCTCGAAGCCCGGGTCGGCCGCACCCTCCTGCTCCGCTCTGCCCGCGGAGTGACGCTCACCGCCGATGGGGCGGAGTTCCTCGGATACGCGCGGCAGGTGACCGAGCAGGTGGCGCTTCTCGAACAGCGCTACCTCGGCCGACCGCCGTCGCGACGCCTGCTCGGCGTCTCCGCGCAGCACTATTCGTTCGTCGTCGACGCGTTCGTCCGAATGGTGAAGGGCAGCAACGCGGCCGAGTACGAGTTCTCCCTGCGCGAGACGCGCACCTGGGACATCATCGAGGACGTCCGCACACTCCGCAGCGAGCTCGGCATCCTCTACCGGAACGACTTCAACCGGAACGTGATCGACAAGCTCCTCCGGGACTCCGGGCTCGCGTTCCATCCGCTCTTCCTCGCCGATCCGCACATCTTCATCTCGCGGAAGAACCCGCTCGCCGCACGCGATCACGTCACGCTCGAAGATCTCGCTGATCTGCCGCGGCTCACCTTCGACCAAGGGGCGAACAACTCGTTCTACTTCGCCGAGGAGATCCTCTCCACCCTGTCGAGCACGCAGGAGATCCGGGTCGCCGACCGCGCGACCATCTTCAACCTCATGATCGGGCTCGACGGCTACACGATCTCGACAGGCATCATCAGCGACGACCTCGACCCGGAGATCGTCGCGATCCCGCTCGACATCGATGAGCGGATCGAGATCGGCTGGATCGACCATTCCGCGATCCCGCTCACCGAACAGGCGCAGCGCTACCTCGCGGAGCTGCGCGCCGTCGTCGCCGGCTTCGGGGTGGACCTGCTCGGGTAGCTCGGCCGCTCGGAGAGGAGCCGTCAACGCAGAAACGGCCCCCGCCGAAGTGGAAGCCGTTTCGTCACTGTCTCAACACAGTGTGCGCCCGAAGGGACTCGAACCCCTAACCTTCTGATCCGTAGTCAGATGCTCTATCCATTGAGCTACGGGCGCCCAGCCCGCTCAGCGGGCCGTGGAACAGCCTACAACAGTCCCGACGGGAAAGCGAAACGGGGCCTCAGTCGCTCGCTGCTGCGGCTTTCTGCTGCTTCTTCCGGCGCTTCGCCTTCGCTCTCTGCTCGGAGGAGAGCGCTTGCAGATCGACGAGCCGCAGCGCCTGCATCCGGGCTTCGCGCATGCGACCGTAGTCGGGGTCCTGGTCGGGGCGCATGCCCTCGACCCGTAGCCGTCGGTCGAGGTTGTGGCGCACATCGGCCCAGGCCGCATCTCTCGCCTCTTCGACGATTTCGGCGAGACGCTCACGGTCCTGCATGATCTCGCGCAGGCGCACGGCCACACCGGTGGACTGCTTGGCCCGTCGACGCAGATTGCGCACGTCGCGGTCGCGGTAGTCGTGCGTGCCCACCGGGTCGGAGTGCCGGCCCCTCGCGCGCTTGCGCAGGGCGGTCACCGTGGCAGCGGCCTCTTCCGACTCCTCGGCCATCGCCCGGAGCGCCTCTCGGGCGTCGTCGATGTACTTGTCCATGTCGAAGACCCCGTCTTCGGCGATGGTGCCGATGAGGATGTGATTCTTCACGGCGAGGCGCGCGGCAGCGGTCGCGATCGCGACGCCTTCGGCGATGGCATCCGCTGTTCGTCCCACCGGTACCTCCTCTCCTTGAGCGTAGCGGTATCACTGCGGCGCGGTGTCGGCCAGAATGGTTCCGGATCAGCTTGCCCCACCCATCCGACATCCGCCGGTACGCCCCCGGATCGGGCCCCGCAGGAGACTCATGAAGCATCTCGATCTCACCGGCAGCACCACCGTGATCACCGGCGCCGCGAACGGCATGGGCGCCGACATCGCGCGCCTGCTGGCCGCCCGCGGGACGCACCTCGCCCTCATCGACCACGACGCTGCGGCGCTCGCCATCCTCGCCGAGGAGCTGCAGGGCGCGCGAGTCACCACGCACGTCGTGGATCTCCGCGACGACGACGCCGTGTTCGCCACCGTCTCCGAGATCGGCGCGGTGCATCCGCAGATCAACGCCCTCATCACGTGCGCCGGCTCTTCGATGCTCGGCAACCTCGACCAGCTCACGATGGAGGAGATGCGCTGGCTCACCGACGTGAATCTGTGGGGAACCGTCTCGGTCACCAAGGCTCTCCTCCCCGCGCTCCGTGCCGCGCCGGCCGCTCACATCACGCATCTCGCCAGCGTCTACGCTCTCGCCGCCCCGGCCGGACGGATCCCCTACACGGTGAGCAAGTTCGCCGTGCGGGCCTTCTCCGAGGCACTGCGACACGAGCTCGAGGGCACCACGGTCAGCGTCGGCGCCGTCTACCCCGCCGGCGTGCGCACGGGGATCATCCTGCACGGCCGCTACGCCGCCGGTATCGACCCGGCCGTCGCGGCTCGGGCCGCCGCCGCCCAGGCGGCGATGTACCACACGGAGCCCGCGGATGCCGCGGCGCGCATCGTCCGGGCGACCGAGCGTCGTGCCGTGCGGACGATGGTCGGACGGGAGGCACGCCTGATCGACGTGCTCACCCGGGTCGCCCCGTCGTCGTACTGGCGTGTGATGCGACGCCCCCTGCGCGCGGCGATCGACACGACCACGCCCGTCGCCTGATTCCGGAGGATGTGCCGGCGCTCAGCGGACGGCGCCCACCCAGATGCCCGAGGCCCAGGCCTGCTGGTCGCCGTCGCAGCCGACGGACCCCGGGTAGCCGCGGACCACGGCCATGCAGTTGGCGAGGAACTCCGGGTCGCCGCCGAACATCGAGCGGTACGCCTCCGAGGAGGTGAGCGCTCCCCACACGCGGAACTGGAAGATGTGCGCGAGCTCGTGGGCCATGGCCCAGTTCAGCCGCCCCGCGCTCCAGTTCGCGATGTCGGCGCGGTACTTGATGTAGCCGTTGCTGTTCGCGCACGCCGGAGCGTTCCCACCGGCACACGAGGAGGACTCGTACAGGCCGACTCCCCCGCCGCCGACCAGGTCGAGTGCCGCACGCACCCGCGCATACCCGTCTGGTCCGCTCGACGCCCATGCCGGGCCGCCTGGCCCCGAACTCTGCGCCGCCTGCCAGGTCGCGACCTCGGTGCCGACCTTCTCGGTGATCGCATGCACGGTCGCCGCAGCGGCCGTCACCACGTCGGGGTTCTCCTTCTCGGCGAGCACCGTCTGCTGGGCGGAGAGGGCGGCCGCACGGTGCGCGGCGGTGTCGCCCCTCCCCTCCGCTCCCTTGAGGGCGATGGTCAGCGCTTCGAGCTCGGTGAGGAACGCCGGGCGAACGGCGAGCACCGAGTCGCGGCCGGCAGTCTCCTGCTCGGCCTGCGCCACGAGACCGTCCAAGTGGTCCGTTCGCTGCCCGGCTTCGTGGTATTGGTCGGTCAAGACCCCGAGCTCCGCCACCGCTGCGGCGCTCTCCTGGTCGAGCCCCTCCGACCGGGCGAGCATGCCGGCGGAGAGCAGGACGGTCGCCGCGACCGCGACGGCGAGAACCCGCCGCATCACTGCAGGAATCCCGTCGTGTCCGCGATCTTCGCGTCCTGCTCGGCGATCTGCGACCGAAGGGTCGTGAGCCGCTGTGCCAGGTCGAGATTCTCGCCGCGAGACTCTTCCAGGGCGTGCTCGACGCGTACGATCTCCGCCTTGACCGCGGCGATGGCGGCCAGACGCTCCTGATCGGCGATCACGACGACAGCGATCCCACCGAGAAGCAACAGGCATCCGACAGCGACAGCAAGATTCCGCATCTCGCTCCCCAGGACAGCGCGAACAGTTCCGGACCGACTCCGATCGCACCAATATACATCCGGAGGCGACGCAGATGTCCCCCGATCGCGCGCGCGGAGGCGGACCCGATCAGACCATCAGACCGCTGCCCTCGGCCAGCCGCCGTTCGGCTGCCGCCTGCCCACTGGCGAGGTGCGCGGGAACGATCCTGCGCAGCACGTCGATGTCACGCGCGGCCATCGCCTCGAGGATGATGCGGTGCTCGTCCGCCATCGCAAGAAGGTCGTCGTGCTGTCCGAACAGCCACCGCAGGCGCGTCAGGAACACCGCGATGAGCTCTCCGAGCATGTCGTTACCGGCGAGCTCGACGGCGATCTCATGGAACTCCGCGGCGGCGGTCCTCGCCGCCTCGGAATCATCGGCCTCGGCCGCTGCGAGCTCTCGCTCGTAGGCGTCGCGGATACGCGCGATGCCGGCGTCGTCGTGCCGCTCGGCGGCGAAGACGAAGATGAGCGTCTCGATGGCCTCGCGCACCTCGGCGAAGTCCTGGATATCGCGGTGGGTGAATTCCCGCACCACCGCCCACGTGCGTGGGCGCGCGACGACGACGCCCTCGGCGACGAGGGTGCGGATGGCCTCACGGACCGGAAGCCGGGACACGCTCAGCTCGGCCGCGATGTCGCGTTCGACCAGACGAGACCCCGGGGCTCGTCTCCCCAGGACGATGTCGTCGCGAAGTATCCGCGTGACCCGCACGGATTCGAGTTCGCCGCTGATCCCCATAGCCCCCGCCATCTGGGCATTCTCGCATCCCGGGCGAGGTTCCTCAACTTTTGGTATCCCAACACGCCCGGCGCGCAGGGAACCGCGCCCTCGGGCGAGCCGACGCGCCGACGCACACCGTCTCGCCCGAGCCTCGCTCAGGGCAGGCGGTTGGCGATGGCGAGGTTCGCCGTCAGCTCCTCCGTGTTCTGCCGGACCACGTAGGCCGGACGGTCGCGCTCGACCCGCCACGACTCGCTCAGCGGTCCGACGTTCACGGTGTCGAACCCGGCCTCGTCATAGAAGCGCGTCACGAATGCGACCGCTTCGGCATCGTCGCCGGCCGTGGCGAGCGCCCGCCGATCGGGATCTCCGCGGGCTTCGCGTCGGCGGTGATCTCCGAGGCGTAGATGTGGTTGAAGGCCTTCGCGACCTTCGCTCCCGGCAGACTGCGCTGCACCAGCTCCGACGTGGTGATCTCCCCCTTGTCGAGAGCCTCGATGCGGCCATCGCGCTCGAAGTAGTAGTTGTTCGTGTCGAGCACGATCTTGCCGGCGAGCGCGGCGGCGGGGAGCTTGTCGACCGCGTGCAGCGGCACGGTCACGACCGCGACGTCTGCCGCCGCGGCCGCATCCTCCGCCGTGGCCGCCTTCGCCCGCGGCCCGAGCTCCGCCACCAGATCTGCGAGTGTCTCCGGCCCGCGTGAGTTCGCGATCACCACGTCATAGCCGCTCGCCACCGCGACGCGCGCGACCTGGCTGCCGATGTGTCCTGCACCGATGATTCCGAGAGTTGTCATGTTCGACCCAACGTCGGATGGGCGCGACTATTCCCGTCGACGACGGCGCGCGACGACCATCCGTTCTGCTCTCAGCTGCGGGTGAGCGCGTCCTCCGCGGCGACCCAGGCGAGCATGGCGCACTTCACGCGGGCGACGTACTTCGAGACCCCGCCGAGAGCTGCCGCATCGCCGAGCAGTTCTTCGTCCGGCTCGATCTTTCCGCGGGAGCGCATCGCTTCGCGGAACGCCGCGATCCGGATCTCGAGGTCTTCGACGCTCAGCCCCTCGGCGAGCTCGGCGAGCAGCGAAGCCGACGCCTGCGAGATCGCACAGCCGTGCCCTTCCCACGCGATCGCCTCGACGCCGCCGTCGGCGTCGCGATGCACCTGCAGAGTGATCTCGTCGCCGCAGGTCGGGTTCAGCTGGTGCGACTGCGCCGCGATCTCCTCGCGCAGTCCGTAGCCGTGCGGGGTGCGCGAGTGGTCCAGGATCAGCTCCTGGTAAAGGTTCTGCAGGTCGCTCATGCGCCCCTCCGGAAGAAGTCGATGGCGCCGGCGACGCCGTCGATCACAGCATCCACCTCGGCGTCTGTCGTGTACAGGTAGGTGCTCGCCCTGGTCGACGAGGTCACGCCCAGGCGGCGGTGCAGCGGCTGGGCGCAGTGGTGGCCGACGCGCACGGCGATACCGAGATCGTCGAGGAACTGGCCGACATCGTGCGAGTGGATACCGTCGACGTCGAACGCCGCGAGGCCCACGCGAGGCAGGTCGATGCCGGCGCCGAGCACACGCACGCCGTCGATCGCGCTCAGCCCGTCGACGAGTCGGCGCCCGAAGGCGGCCTCGTGCGCGGCGATGCGCGGCATCCCCACCTCGGTCAGATAGCCGACGGCAGCGGCGAGCGCGATCGCCTGCGAGACACGCTGTGTGCCGGCCTCGAAGCGCTGCGGCGGCGGGAGGTACTCGGCCTCGGTCGTGGTGACCGTCGTGATCATCGAGCCGCCGGTCAGGAACGGGGGCATGGCGGCCAACACCTCGCGACGACCGTAGAGCGCGCCGATGCCGGTCGGACCGAGCATCTTGTGACCGGAGAACACGGCGAAGTCGACATCGAGGGCACGGACGTCGAGGGGCAGATGCGGCGCCGACTGGCAGGCGTCGAGCATCGTCAGCGCGCCGACTTCGCGCGCCAGCGCGACCAGCTGTTCGACGGGGTTGATGACGCCGAGCACGTTGGAGACGTGCGTGAACGCGACGAGCTTCGTGCGCGGGGTGATCAGCTCGGCGGCGACATCGAGTCGCAGGGCTCCGTCGTCGTCGAGCGGGATGACCTTCAGCGTCGCCCCGGTGCGCGCTGCCAGTTCCTGCCACGGGATGAGGTTCGCGTGGTGCTCCATCTCGGTCGTCACGACCTCGTCGCCCTCGCGGAGCCGGAAGCGCTCGGCGGCTGCTCCTCCACGCCCGAGCGACGCGTTCGACAGCGAATAGGCGACGAGGTTGATCGCCTCGGTCGCGTTCGACGTCCAGACGATCTCGTCGTCGGCGGCGCCCACGAATCGCGCGACGGCGGCGCGGGCGTCTTCGAACAGCTCGGTCGCTTCAGCGGCGAGCGTGTGCGCGCCGCGGTGCACAGCGGAGTTCATGGAGGTCGCGAAGTCCCGCTCGGCATCCATCACCGCGGTCGGGCGCTGCGACGTCGCGCCCGAGTCCAGGTACACGAGAGGATGCCCGTGCACCCGCGCACCCAGGATGGGGAAGTCCCCCCGGATGCGCCGCACCTCGGCCTCGTTCAAGGGGGCGATGACGTCGACACCGGCAAAAGCGCTCATCGTCCCAGTTTCCCACCTGCGGGCGAGGGGTGGGGCGCAGGGGGTCAGTGCCCCTCGAGCATCTTCGCGTCGGCGACCTCGTCGTAGCGGTCCTGCGCATCGCGGACATCCTCGACATGCGACTCCGCCCAGACCTGCAGCGCCTGGAGCGGCTCATGGAGGGTCCGTCCGAGCAGGGTGAGCAGGTAGCGGGAATGACCGTCGTCGCCGACGGCGCGCTCCAGCATCCCGTCGCGTTCGAGCGCACGCAGGGTGTCGACGAGCACCTTCTTCGTGATCCCGTCCATCCGGTGGTGCAGCTCGCCGAAACGCAGCGGTTCGTCGTGCAGGAGGACGACGATCATCGCGGTCCACTTGTTCGCTATGCGGGCGAGTGACGCGCGCGACGGGCACCGGGCGGAGAACACTGTCCATTCGCTCGACATGCGACGCTCCTCCGGTGACGTTGAAGTAACCGCGCCTCTGGCGAGACGCTGGATGCTCCAGAGTACCGACCCATCGAGAAGGAGCATCATGTCGGCTATCGACGTCGTAGGACAGTACGGTGCGGCCATGGCCGCAGGAGACATGGAGGCGCTGGCCGCGACCTTCCATCCGGATGCCGTCTGGCATCAGCCCGGAGCGAGTCAGGTCTCCGGCGACCATGTCGGCCCCGACGCGATCCTCGCGCACCTCGGCCGCTTCCTGCAGCTCAGCGCCGGCACGTTCGCCCTCGAGACCGACTCGGCGACCGAGAGCGGCGACCTCGTCGCGGCCACCGTGCGCTTCCGCGCGCAGCGTGAGGGGCACGACGACCTCGACCAGCACGGCGTCGACGTGTTCCGCGTCGCTGACGGCCGCATCGTCGAGGTCTGGCTGATGAGCGAAGACCAGGACGCAGAGGATCGGTTCTGGGGACAGGCCTGACGGGCCGGCGCCGGGCGCGCGGGTCTCGACCGCCCGGCGCCCGCACCTCTAGGCTCGTCCCATGATCGCCCCGGATGCGCTGCTCGCCTTCATCATCGCGGCGTTCGTCATGGTGGTGATCCCCGGACCGACCGTGCTGTTCACGATCGGCCGGGCCATGGCGCTCGGCCGGATGGGCGGATTCCTCAGCATCCTCGGCACGGCGATCGGCTCGATCGTCCTCGTCGTGGCCGTCGCGCTCGGCGTGGGAACCGTGATCGCCCAGTCGATCGTGCTGTTCACGATCGTCAAGGTGCTCGGTGCCGGCTACCTGATCTTCCTCGGCATCCAGGCCATCAGGCATCGAAAGGACGCCGCCAGGGCGATGGTGAGCCCGCAGACGAGTCGCTCCGGCTGGCGGCTGCTCACCGAGGGATTCGTGGTGGGCGTCACCAACCCGAAGTCGATCGCGTTCTTCCTCGCGATCCTGCCGCAGTTCGTGGATCTGCACGCCGGCTCCGTCCCCGCGCAGCTCTTCCTGCTCGGGGTGATCGTCGTGGTGATCGGGGTGGCCTGCGACACGGTGTGGGTGCTCCTCGCGAGCGCCGCCCGGAGCTGGTTCGGCCGCTCCCCTCGACGCATCGAGGCGATGGGCGCGACCGGTGGCGGACTGATGATCGCCCTCGGCGCGTTCCTGCTCGTGTGGAGTGAGAAGCCCGCGACCGCCTGAGTGCGCGGCGAGGTCGCGGTCACATGCGGGCGAAGCGGGCCCGCGCGATGCAGAAGACGCCGTAGACCGCGAAGCCCGCGCCGACTGCTCCCAGGAGGAGACCGCCGAGGGGCAGATCCAGCAGACTGTGCAGCGCGGCATCCAACCCCGCACCCTTCTCCGGGTCCTGGGTGGCGGCCGCCACGACGAAGAGCACTCCGGTCACGGCCACCGCGATCCCCTTGCCGACGTAGCCGATCACACCGAGTGTCACGATGCCGCGGCGCGCAGCACCCGACGGCAGATCGAGGAGCTTCTCGAAACCTCGTGTGAAGCCGCCGACGACGAAGCCCACGCCGACGCCGACCACGGAGAGGCCGACCACGACGAGGAGCGCGACCCCTCCCGGTGCGGACAGGAGAACCGCGCTCAGCGTCTTCGAGGCCGTCTCCGACTCGGCGTCGCCACCCACGGCGTAGATGAGCGCCATACCCGCGATCACGAGGTAGGTGAGGGCGATGCCGAAGAGTTTGACGCGCTGACCCCACTTCTTCGTCTCGGCGGGATCGGTCGCGAGAAAAGCGCTCGCGATCTGCCACACCGCCAGCGCGATCAGGCCGGAGGCGACGAGGACGAGCAGCAGCCCTCCGATCGGATTCTGTCGGATCTGCTCCATCGCGCCGTCCTGGTCGGCGTCGCCCGACGCACCGGCCGCGATGGAGATCGCGATCGATCCGATGATGACGTGGATGAGGCCGAGGACGACGAAACCGACGCGGGCGATCCGTCGGAACGCCGCCGACCTCTGGGCGACGCGCGCCGCGTGCTTGACCGTGCTCATCGTTGCAGCGTATCCGTCGCGCCGGAAGCCGCGGAGGGGCTTGATTTCGAGGCGTCCACCGCTCAGGCGCCCGATGCCACGGGCTGCCGGAGGATGGTGCGCAGCTTCGCCGGATCGGTGCGGCGCAGGTCGCTCAGATAGATCTCGTGATGCAGTCCCCGCATCTGCAATCCGTTCTCGGGGAAGAAGCGGTGGTGCAGGTCGTCGAGCACCGGGCCCTCGTCGTCGAAGGGGCCGACATGCAGCGTCTGCACGCAGGTGCCCTCGTCGAGCCTCTCGAGCCGCACGGAATGCAGCGCGGGGATGGGCTGCTCCTTCTTCGCGGCCTTCTGCGTCACGGTCTCCACGGCGGCGGCGAACATCGGCGCCGTGATGTGATCGCCGACCATGATCATCATCGTCCACATCCAGGCCGACTTGTCGCGCCGCGAGGTGAACGACTCCATGTCCGGCGCATGCCAGAGCCCTTCGAGCGGCATCACCACCGTGTCGACGCCGAGATCGTTCCGACTCGCGAACTTCAGCGCATACGCCACCGGGAACAGGGCCGAGACCGCGTCCCTGTAGGCGGGAGAGGTGTTCGGGTCGCCCGCGCCGTCGATCATCAGATACTGCATCGGAGGCACCTCGACGACGCGGAACTCGCCCCGCTTCGCGCGGTACGCGTCGAGTGTCTTCTTGGGGTCGATCGCCGTCATGACGTGCCTCCCTGGATCGTGCGCCCAGTGTCGCACGGGGGGCGGACACGGGCGAGGCCGAGCAGGCACCGCCCGCGCCGTGTTCACCCCGTGCGCTGTCGGACTCAGCCCTGTTCGACCGGGAGCCAGAGCTCGCACGAGGCGAAGTCGCCCGTGAACTCGAGATAGCGCACGATCGAGGGACCCGGTCGCAGCCGCCAGGGATTCGACGGGAACCACTCGGTGGCCGTCGCCGCCCAGAGGTTCTGCAGCGTCGTCGGGAACGGCCCGCGCGCGGCGAAGACCGCCCAGGACCCGCCTTCCAGCGGGAGCGCGTCGAGGTCATCCGGAACCGGTGTCGTCGCCTGCACGGCGACGCCGTGCAGGTAGGTGAGCAGGGCCCCCTCCGGGGCGTCCGGCTCGATGTCGGCGGTGACGGCCAGGATGCCCGAGGGCTCGGCATCGCCCAGCTCCTTGAGGCGGGCGTGCTCCTCCGGGGGGATCGCGGCGATGTGCGCCTGGATGTGCGGGTTGACGCCCTCGTGGATGAGCGGAACCTCGGCGGCGTGACCGACGAGGACGAGGGCGGGACTGTGGGCGATGGTGACGTCCATGGGGATGCTCCCTTCGACGCTCAGGCGGAACCGGAGCGTGGGTTGTGTGCGGAGAGGACCCCCGTCACGGCGCGCATCGGCCGGGCCGATCCCGTGCACCGCGCGGAACGCGCGCCCGAACGCCTCGACCGAGCCGTACCCGTGCCGCACGGCCACGTCGAGCAGATTCGGGGCACCGGCCGCGAGCTCCGCCCCGGCGTGCGTCATCCGACGACGGCGCACGTATTCCGAGAGCGGCATACCCGCGAGTGCCGAGAACATCCGGCGCAGGTGATACTCCGTCGTGCCGTGGTCGCCGGCGAAGGCCGCGACGTCGATCTCCTCATCCGTGCCGAGCGCTTCGACGAGGTCGACCAGGGCGTTGAGCGTGCCGATCATGAGGTCCTCCTTTCCCCACCATCGTCACAGCGCCCTCATCCCGCGCACCCGACTTCTCCGATCGGATGCGGTCGGCACGCCGTCAGCGCACGGGTCAGAGCTCGACGGGCGGAGCGGGTTCCGTCTCCGCCTCCTCCGGGTGACGTGCGAGGTTCACGATCCCGGCCACCAGGCCGCCCCACACCGTGACCATGGCGATGATCATCATGACGATCGCGATCGGAGTCATGCTCCTGCTCCCTTCGTCGTGGTGTCGATCATCGGGATCGACGACGTCTCCGCGTCCGGCTCGTACTTCTCTTCGACGAGGAACTCGTCATACTCGGGGTCGTCCTTCGCATGGGAGCGCCCGCTCCAGGGCAGCGCCGAGAGCACCAGCGCCAGCACGACCAGCGCGACCACCATCCCCCAGCCGAAGATGGCGAGGAACCAGGCGGGATAGCCGCTGTAGGGCTCGGAGATCTTCGTGATGAGCTCGGACACGAGGAGGTAGCCGAGGACGAGCGGCGCGAGCATCCCGACGAGCACCTTCCACAGGAGCCCGACGCGGAAGCTCGAGCGCCGGTTGAGGTGTTCCACCAGTACCGGCAGCTTGTGCAGCAGCCAGGCCACGATGATCACGGCCACGAGCGCGACCGCCATGATGCCGAAGGCATTGACGAAGGCGTCCGCCGTATCGAGGACCGACAGCGCCGTCGTCGTCGAGAACAGAGCCATCGAGACGATCGCGAGCGGAATGGCGACCGTGAGGGTCGTGCGCACGCGCGCCCAGCCGAGCTTGTCCTGCAGGGCGGCCACGATCACCTCGAGGATCGAGATCAATGAGGTGATGCCCGCGAACACCAGCGCTCCGAAGAACAGCACGCCGATGATCGACCCGCCGGTGGCCTGCGAGACGATCGTCGGGAAGGCGATGAAGGCGAGTCCGATGCCGGAGGAAGCGACTCCGGCGACCTCCGTTCCCTGCGCCTGCGCCATGAATCCGAGTGCGGCGAAGACGCCGATGCCGGCGAGGATCTCGAAGCCGGAGTTCGCGAACGCGACGACGAGACCGGATCCGGTCAGGTCGGTCTTGCGCTTCAGGTAAGAGGAGTAGGTGACCATGATGCCGAAGGCGACCGACAGGGAGAAGAAGATGTGCCCGTAGGCCGACGCCCAGACCCCGGGATCGGCCAGCGCTTCCCAGTTCGGGGTGAAGAAGGCGTTGAGCCCGTCCATCGCCCCGGGGAGGAACAGCGACTGCACCACCAGGATCGCGAACATCACGGTGAGGAGCGGCATCAGGATCATGTTCGCCCTGCCGATGCCGCGCTTCACGCCCAGCGCCATGATGACGATCACGATGAGCCAGACGACCACGAGGGGGATGCCGACCTGCGGCACGAACTCGGTGGAGACGCCGACCTCGGCGACGTCGGCCGAACGCAGGAAGTCGATGAAGAAGAAGTCGTTCTCGTTGCCCGCGCCCCACGTGAGCTGAGCCGAGAACCAGGTGTACATGGCGGCCCAGGCGATGATGACCGCGTAGTACACGGCGATCACGACGCAGATGAGCACCTGCCACCACCCCAGGGGCTCTGCCGCGCGGTGCATGCGCCGGAAGGCCAGCGGCGCCGACCCGCGGAATCGATGGCCGATCGCGTAGTCGAAGAAGAGCAGGGGGATGCCGGCGGTGAGCAGGGCGCACAGGTACGGAATCAAGAAGGCACCACCGCCGCCCTCATAGGCGACGTACGGGAACCGCCAGATGTTCCCGAGACCGACCGCGGAGCCGATCGCCGAGAGGATGAACACGTTCCGCGAGCCGAAGGCCTCGCGTTTGTGGGTCTGCGTCGTTGCGGTGGCCATGCGGGCGAGACTACCCGAGGGGCGCGCGGAACGCAGCGAACCTCGTCGGAGCGCGCGGAGTCCGACTAGCGGGAGACCCCCGCCGCCGCGCGCTCATCGTGGTGGCGGCTCCAGTTCACCAGCGGATGCAGCAACGAGATGAGCCGCCGCCCCGACTCGGTGAGCTCGTAGCTGATCGTGACCGGAGTGGTCGGCTGCACGTCGCGCACGACCAGTCCTTCCTGCTCGAGTTCCTTCAACCTCGCCGAGAGCAACCGGTCGGAGATTCCATCGATGAGCGCGTGATACTCCGAGAACCGACGGGCTCCGCGCACGCCTGCGAGCAGGATCGCCGCGTTCCATTTGCGCCCTGCGAGCTCGGCGGATGCCTGGAACCGACGGCACTCCTCCTCGTCGATGTGCACGATCTCCGCCACGACAATCCCCTAACTATTAGTAAGCAGCTTACCACCGGCTGGTGGGACGAGGGCGATGCTCCGAAGCTGGATCAAGACGCACGAGCGTCGAAGAGTCGAAAGGCGGAGTGCACGGTGAACAGGATCGGCATACTCGGAGCGGGACGGGTGGGGACGGCGATCGCACGCTCCGCGATCGCGGCAGGCTATGACGTGGCGATCGCGGCATCCGGACCCGCCGCGGACATCGAGCTGCTCGTCGACGTGATCGCCCCCGGCGCGCAGGCGATGTCGGCGGAAGACGCGGCCGCACACGGCGAGATCGTCGTCGTGGCCGTGCCGCTGCACAAGTTCCGGTCCATCCCCTCGACCCTCCTGGACGGAAAGGTCGTCGTCGACACGATGAACCACTGGGAGCCGACGGACGGGAGACTCGCGGACTTCGATGCCGCCCCGCACGGAAGCAGCACGATCGTGCAGGGACACTTCACGGGCGCACAGGTCGTGAAGACGCTGAACCACATTGGCTACCACTTCCTGGAGGTCGACGCCCGACCCGACGGGGATCCCGCGCGCCGCGCCCTCGGCATCGCGGGCGACGACGACGCCGCCGTCCGCGCCGTCGCCGAGATGATCGACCGGCTCGGATTCGATCCGGTCGTCACCGGCGCGCTCCGGACCGGGACGGCCTTCCAGCCCGGGACCCCGATCTTCGGCGGACACCACGCCGCCGCCGACCTCGCCGCCGAGGCCGAACAGCACCTCGGCACCTCATCCCTCACCGGCGCGACCCGCGCCTGACCATCCCCTCGACACAGGAGTTCCCATGCAGATCGGCGCCTACAGTTTCGGCGACACCCCCTTGAACGAAGACGGCACCCCGCGGTCGACAGCGGAAGCCATCCGGAACCTGCACGAGGCCATCGTGCATGCCGACAAGGTCGGCCTCGACTACTTCGCCGTCGGCGAGCACCACACCGTCAGCATGCCGGCGTCCTCCCCCGGCGCGGTCATCGCCGCCGCGGCAGCCGCGACGACGCAGATCATCCTGGGCAGCGGCGCGAGCATCATCGGCACGGACGACCCGGTGCGCGTCTTCCAGCAGTTCGCGATCGCCGATGCCGTCTCGGGCGGCGGGCGCGTCGAGATCACCGCAGGACGCGGATCGTCGGTCGAGACGTTCCCGCTGTTCGGGTACGACCTCCATGACTACGACGACCTCTACGCCCAGAAGCTCGACCTGCTGATGACCATCAACGAGAGCGCGACCGCGGATGTGACCTGGTCGGGCACGGTCCGCCCCGCTCTCGACGAACTGGCCGTGGTGCCGCGCCCCGTGCGCGGAACGCTGCCCATCTGGCTTGCGACCGGAGGCAACGCGGCATCCTCCGTCCGCGCCGGACGCCTGGGCCTGCCGATCGCCTACGGCATCATCGGCGGCGAGCCGCACCGTTTCGCCCCGCTCGCCGACCTCTACCGCCGCTCGGCTGCACAAGCCGGCCACACCGGCGACGACATCAAGGTGTCCGTGGGCGCGCTCGGGCTGATCGCCCCCACCAAGAAGGAGGCGATGGACCGCTTCTACCCCGGGTGGCACAATCTGAACGTCGAGATGGGCCGCCTCCGCGGCTGGGCACCGCCGCAGCGGAGCGCCTTCGAAGCACAAGCGCAGCCCGGTGGCGCTTTCTACGTCGGCGACCCCGACGAGATCGCGAGCCGCATCGTGCACCTCCAACAGCACATGGGGCACTCCCGGCACTTCATCCAGATGGACATCGGCGGCCTCCCGCAGGAGCATTTCCTCGAGTCGCTCACCCTTCTCGCGACCGAGGTCGCGCCGCGCGTCGAGCGGCTGCTCGCGAGCTAGGGGGGGACGGCGCGTCCACCACAGGGCGAGGGGCTGAACGCGTGACGGCGCGCTCAGCCCCTCGGCGTGCGCTGCGACGCCGCCGCCAGGCGCGCGAGTGCCGCTTCCAGGTGCACGGCGAAGCGCGCCGGATTCTCCGCATGGGGGAAGTGCCCGAGCTCGGGCATCTCGGCGAACGACGCGTTCGGGATGGCCGCGGCGAGCGCCCGCGAGTCCTCCGGCGTGACGCTCGTGTCGTAGCTGCCGCTGAGCACCGCGATATGCGGGCTGGCGGGCGTGAGGAGATCCGCGACGGCGTCGAAGTCCCATTGCAGGTAGGAGTCGATGTCGGCTGCGTAGAGCCCGTGCCCGCCCGAGGAGTAGCCCCACCAGACGCGCGTGCGGAAGGTCGCAGGCGAGGCCGGGTTCATCAGGCCGTACGTCCACTCCGGCACGAAGGTCGACGGATCGATGTCGGCAGCACGGAGCTCCGGTGCCATCCGGTTCTGGACCCGATGCCCGACCTGACATGCCACCGCCCCGGCGAAGCGACCTTGACGGGTGGCGATGGCGTGCACCACCGCGGCTCCCGCCATCGAGGCGCCGACGAGCGTCGGGCGGGCGAGCCCGAGGGTGTCCGCGACAGCGACGAGGAAGTCCGTGTAGTGCTCGGGCGTGAGCACCCAGGCGCCTGCGGGAGCGCCGAACGCGGGGCTCGACCTGCCGTGCCAGGGCAGATCGACCGTGATGAGCTCATGGCGATCCGTCAGATCGCTCTCGGTGATGAGTCCGTGCCACTGCGACGTGTCGCTGCCCGCCGTCGCGAGGGCGAGCAGCGGCGGGCCGGAGCCGCACCGCTCGACGTACACATCGGCGGTCCCGAGCGCCGAGCTGACGCGGTGGTACCCGCCGACTGCTGCGAGCGGACGTCGAGGCTCGGCATGGTCGCTCCGATCCGGGGACCGCGCACCTTCGATCACCGCGCGCACCACATGCAGGTGCCGCAGGTACTCCCGCTGGTCGCCGTCCACGAGGATGCTCCCCGTGCGGACGAGATGCACGACGCTCTGCCATCCCGGCGTCGGACGCTCCTGGAGGACGCGTTCCCACACCTCGTCCGTCGCGCGGAGGGAGAAGTTGACCGCGTCTCGCCCCGCCGCGCGCGCGTCCGCGTGCATGCGGCCTCCCCGGGCGGAGAGCACGACAGACCAGGTACGGCCCTCGATCGCGAAGACCGTCTCGACGCCCGGCAGGAGCGCATGCAGCTGTGGTGCGGAGGTGGCGCGCTCCCAGCGATCGCTCATCGTCGGATGCCGATCGTCGCGGCGAGTCCGTCCAGGGCGCCGCCCAGCGGGGTGTGCCGTGCCAGCTCGCCTGCGTCGTGGCCGCTGACCAGGTGGGCGACGGGGCGCGAGCGCAGCTCCTCCAGCACCTCGAACGACAACGGGAGATCCGCCATCGACTGGAAGAGCTTGTCCCCCTCCAGCTCCTCGTGGAAGTGCATCGCATCGCTCGCGAGGACCACCGCCCCCTCGCTGGTCTGCACCTCGACGATGGCCTGGCCGGGGGTGTGACCACCGACCGCCGTCACTCTCACGCCCGGTGCGACGTCCACGTGATCGGCGAACGCTTCGAGCCGACCCTCCTCGCGAGCACGCGCGAGCGCTTCGACCGTGGTCGGGTCGCCGAAGTGCGCGAACAGCGTCTTGTCGGCCATCCGTCCCGTCCAGAAGTCCAGCTCGGCGCGGGCGATGTGGATCGGCGAGTTGGCGAAGGCCGCGACGTTGCCGATGTGGTCGTAGTGGGCGTGGGTGATCACCACCGGATGCCCCGCGAGGGGATCGATACCGAGCGCGCGGACCGCCTCGATCGGGTCGACGAGCACATCGCGGCCCCGTCTGTCTCCTTCGGCTCCTGAGTACCCGGTGTCGACGATCACCACGTCGTCGCCGTCGCGGAGGACCCAGAAGAAGTAGTCGAGGCGGAACGGGCCGTCCGGCTCGTCGTAGAACGCATGGTTCATGAAGGCCTCGGAACGGGTCGTGCTCCGCGTTCCGTGTTTGACGATCACGACCTGCCATTCGGGTGCCGCGGTCCGTGCTTCCGACATCTGATCCCTCCGAGCCTCGACGATGTTCGCGGCCTATTCGCCGGACCCGCCCTGATGCACTGCGATGCTCGGTTCGATGCCGTCGGCGCCGACGACCTCGCGCCACGCCTCGAACCCGGTCTGGAAGGCGACGATCCCCGCCTCGGGAAGGGCGATCTCGATCGCCTCCAGGATCTCGGTCGGCGTCAGTCCGAGGTCGAGGGCGACGCGGATGTGCGATTGGATGTGTCCCTTCGACGCCCGCATGACGGTGAGCGAGACGATGAAGATGAGTTCCTTCGTCTTGCGGTCGAGCGTGCGCTGGTCCAGATACGCGGCGGACACGATGTGGTTGGCGGCCTGGAGAACGGGGAAATCCTGCTTCGCCATCACCTTGTGGTAATCGAGCACGTATCCGCGCTTCGCCGCCATGTCGTCGATGTAGGTCTGGGGGTCGGGGGATGCGGTGGTGTCGCTCACTTCGAGGTCTCCTTCTGGGTGGGGGGCTGCGAGGTCGCGCCGAGTCCATAGAGTCGGCCAATCTCGGTGTGGTCGGGCTTCTCGCCGAGACGGCCCCGAGACGAGCGCAGCTGCGCGAACACGGTGTCGACGACCGGGGTGTCCAGTCCGTCGGCGATGCCCATCGCGATCGTCATGTCTTTGAGCATGAGGTCGTAGGCGAAGCCGCTGTCGAACGACCCCGTGAGGATGTACCGGGGGAATTTCAGCTCCGTGGCCTGGCTGCGGCCGGTGGCCTCGTTGAGGACGGAGGTCATCGTGGCCGGGTCGATGCCGAAGCGGTCGGCGATCGAGAGAGCCTCGCTCGCGACGGCGATGTTGCTCGCGCTGACGAGGTTGTTCAGCGCTTTGGCCGCGTCGCCGGCGCCCGCCGGCCCGACATGCAGGATCGAGGAACCCAGAACCTTCAGATGCGGGAGGGCACGCTCGACGGCGGCGGGCGTGCCGCCGACCATGATCGCCAGTTCGCCCGAGTCGGCTTTGGGCACGCCCCCGGACACGGGCGCGTCGACGTAGTCGATGCCGTGCCTGGAGGCTTCGGTCGCCAGGGCGCGGGTGCTGTCCGGTTCGCTCGATCCCATGTCGATCACGAGCGAGCCGGACGGCAGCGCCTGCAGCAGACCCTGCGCGCCGAGGAGCGTGTGCTCGACATGCCTGCTGGTCGGCAGCATCAGGATGACCGTGTCGATGCCTTCCGGGAGGTGATCGAGGGCGTCGACCGCCGTGGCGCCCCCGGAGGCCACCACCTGCGCGACCGCGTCGGCGGACAGGTCGAAGACAGCGGTGCGGTGCTCCCGCGAGTGCCGGGTCGCCATGGGGGATCCCATGTGGCCGAGGCCGATGAACAGGGTCGTCGACATGTGTCGCCTTTCTCTCGTCACTGCGGGGCCCGCTCAGTCGAAGACGACGGAGCGCTGCGCCCGCGTGTTGATCCGGAGCTCGAACACGTCGGGGCGCGCATAGTGCCCGACGGCGTCGAAGTCGAGGTGGGACCGCGCCTTCCGGCCCTGGTCGATGTCGGCGTAGAGGATCGTCTCCTCGTCGAAGATCGGGCCGGCCAGGACCTCTCCCGAGGGGGCGACGATCATGCTGCCGCCGCGCATCACGGTCTCGCCATGCGGGAGGTCGGTGTCGAACGGATGGTCGGCCGGATAGGCGTCCTTGGTGATGAACTGGCACGCGGACAGCACATGGGTACGGCCCTCCATGGCGATGTGCGTCATGGTCGCCGCCCAGGTCGGCCGATCGTCGGCGGTGGGAGCGCAGTACAGCTCGACGCCCTTCGCGTACATCGCCTGCCGGAGGAGGGGCATGTAGTTCTCCCAGCAGATGACCGTGCCGATTCGTCCGGCGGGCGACTCGACCGTGTCGAGCGTCGATCCGTCGCCGAACCCCCAGATCAGCCGTTCCGCGCCGGTCGGCATGAGCTTGCGATGCAGTCCTGCGACGCCCACGCTCGGATCGATCATGACCGCCGTGCAGTACAGCGTGTTCCCGAGGCGCTCGATGACCCCGATGACCACGAACACCCCCTGAGCGCGGGCTGCTTCGGAGAGACGGGCCAGCTCGGCGCCATCGATCTCGACCGCGGCGTCGGCGTAACGTCGATACTCGTCCCTGCCCCGCTCGGTCCTGATCCCCACCGGCGACCCGAATGTACTCCCCTTGGGATAGCCGCCGATGAACGCCTCGGGGAAGACGACCACCGTCGCGCCGCCCTCGGCGGCCTCCGCGAGCAGATGGACCGCCTTGTCGGTCGACGCTTCCGCGTCGAACGGGATCGTCGCCGCCTGTACGACGGCGACCCTTCGCATCTCCGGCATCCTGTCCTCCTCTGTCCTGTCCGATTTCGGTGTGGTCGATCGCTCAGCCACGGGAGATGTCGATCCCCTTGGTCTCCTTCAACGTGGGCAGAAGGATGACGGTGGCGAGAGCGGCGACGGCGATCACGTAGAAGGCGGGCGAGATGAGGATCCCGGTGCCGGCGACCAGGGCTGCGGCGATGAGCGGTCCGGGACCCGCGAGCACGGCGTAGGCGACGTTGTAGCCGATCGCCGATCCTGTCGCGCGGATCGAGGCCGGGAACACCTCGACCAGCAGCACGTTGTTCACCACCGCGGTGCAGGCGACGAACAGTGCGAACGGCACCATCGCGATCCCCGCGAGCCACGGGTTCGCCGTGCTCATGAGCCAGAATGCGGGGACGCTCCAGACGACGAGACCGATCAGGCCGGTGAAGAGCACCGGTCGGCGCCCGATGCGGTCGACGACGAGGCCGACGAGCGGGTTGAAGGCGACGTAGATCGCCATCACGATCCCGCAGACGACGAGGGCATCGACGCGGGGCATGCCGACGGGGCCGGACAGGAAGTTGTTCATGTACGTGATCAGGTAATAGAGGCTCACGCCGAAGACACCGGAGAAGGCGAGCGTCATCACGAAGGCCTTCACCTTCGCCGACGTGGGAGTGTGCTCGATCGTGTTCGACGCGCGCTTGCGCTCCAGCTCTTCGAACACCGGGGTGTCGACGAGCTTCCGGCGGATGTAGATCGCGATGACGGCCATCAGTAGCGAGCCGATGAACGGGATGCGCCAGCCCCACGTGTTGAGGGCGTCCTCGGGGATCGCGACGGTGAGGGTCGCGGCGGTGACGGTGCCGACCAGGAAGGCGAGCCCGGCCGTGCCGGTGACGACGCTCGCGTAGATCGCGCGCTTCTTCGTCGGAGCACTCTCTCCGATGTACGCGGCGGCGCTCGTCCATTCGCTTCCCGCGAACCCGCCCTGCAGCAGACGCAGGATGACGATGATGATCGGCGCCGCGATCCCGATCGACGCGAACGACGGGGTCAAGCCGATCAGCGTGGTGACGATGCCCATACCGAGCACGGTGATGATGAGCACGCTCCTCCGACCGAGTCGGTCGCCGAGCGGTCCGAGGATGAGCGCGCCGAACGGTCGGGACACGAAGCCCACGGCGAAGACGGCGAGGGCCGAGAGCATCTCGGCCGTCGCGTTGCCCGAGGGGAAGAACTGCGCACCGATGATCGCGGCGAAGTAGCCGTAGATGGCGAAATCGAACCACTCCATGAAGTTGCCGATGCCGACGGCCACCATCCGGCGCGTGCGGTCGGATCTCGTCAGAGCGGTGGTCGCCGTCACCGGATGCGCGGCGGCGGCCGGGTCCGACCGGTCGGTCCTGGTGTCGTCCATGTGCGTGATCTCCTTTGGTCACAGATGAAGTCTCACCCCCAATGTGCGGCCCACCTCGACAACAGTCAAACCGATGTTTATCATGGCCAGTATCAACAGAATCGATTTACATCAGGTCGACCTCAACCTTCTCGTCGTGTTTCAGGCCCTCATGCAAGAGGGCAGCGTCACCCGAGCGGGCTACAAGCTGAGCCTTTCGCAGAGCGCCGTGAGCGCGGCGCTCGGCCGGTTGCGCAAGCTGTTCGACGACCCACTGTTCGAACGTTCGCGCTCAGGCATGACACCGACGCCCAAGGCACTTTCCCTGTCGCTGAGCATCGGACCGAGCCTCAGCACCATCGCGGCGGTCATCCTCGACGACGTCGAGTTCGAGCCGTGGCAGAGCTCGCGCACGTTCCATCTCGCGATGTCCGACGACATCGAGATGCTCTTCGGGCCGTGGGTCGCGCGACAGAAGCTCGATCACAACTGGAGTGTGAACTTCGCCATCCACCAGACGAATAGTCACCTGTGGCGGACGACACTCGACGACCCGCTGATCGACGTCGTGCTCACCACGACCCCCGCCCACATGGCTGCCGACTTCCGCGCCGAGCCGATGTTCTCCGGCGACTACCGGTGCGTGCACAACCCACGGCTCCTGAATCTGTCGAATCCACTCACCACGCGCGAGTACATCGAGACGCGTCATCTCCGCGTCTCGTTCGACCTTCAGCGCGGCTGGGTCGACGAGGTCCTCGCCGCGATGGGGCACCAGCGCAACACCCTGTGCACGATCAGCCACTTCAGCGGCATCGGGCCGATCCTGCTCGACCTCCCCGTGATCGCGACGATCCCCGAGCATGTCGCCGTGCGCGCGGGCGAGATGTACGGGCTGCGGGTCTCCCCCGTCCCCCTGCAGATGCCGCGCTTCACGATCTCGGCGCTCTGGCGCACCGAAGTCGACGGCCTCATCGAGAACCAGTGGATCCGTCAGCTCTGCAACACGTTCGTGCAGGTGCACGGGCTCTGAGTTCGCGTGCCGGATCCGCGCCGCTCCCCGTCAGGGAAGTGCGCCGGCCAGCTGCCGCAGATCGTCGAACGCCCCGTCGAACGCGTCGGTCGGCACGGGCGGATCCCCGACGGGTCGATGCACATACGCGGTCCGCATCCCCACCGCCTGCGCACCTCGCAGATCCCAGGCGTGGGCGGCGACCATGAGCACGCGCGAGGGATCACCACCCGCGGCATCGACAGCGAGCCCGTACACCTCGGGAGCCGGCTTGTAGGCACGGACGGTATCGGCCGAGAGCGCCTGGTGCCAGCGCAGATCGGCGTGCTCGCCGAGACGGTGCAACGACTCCTCGCTCGCGTTCGAGAGTCCGAGCACGCGGAAGCGCCGCGCGAGGTCTCTGATCCCTTCGGCCGAGTCTGCCCACGCCGGCAGCCGTCGAGCCGCCGTGGCGAGACGGGCGATGGCCGCGGGGTCGGTGATGCCTGCTGCGTCCGCCACCCGGGCCGCCGCCTCGCGGTCGAGAACCTCGGTGTCGGCATACGACCGGGAACCCCGCGCGATGCGTCGCTGCTCCCCCTCGATGTGCTCCTGCCAGACGCCGAGCAGTTCATCGGAGTCGCCCGCCGGGCCCACTGCTTCGTCGATCGCGGAGCGAAGCCCCCGAGGCTCGTCGACCAGGGTGCCGAGCACATCGAAGACGATGGTCGTGATGTCGCGGAACATGCTTCGAGTCTGCCGTGGATGGCGACGGCGAGGGCCGCGAGCGAGGAAGAAAGTGCGGAGACGAGGGGATTTGAACCCCTGGTCCCCGTGAGGGGACTCCACCTTAGCAGGGTGGTGCACTCGGCCGGACTATGCGACGTCTCCAGGCATCCGACCCGAAAGCACGGATGCACCTAGCCATCATAACGGGTCCGGCGAGTGGTGACGAACCGGAGCATCCCACTCCTCTTCTGGCCGACGCGCACCCACGCTGAGACGGGATGCGCACGCTCGCTGGGATACTTGCCGCACATCGTGGGCACGACGTGTCCCCCGCGCGGAAGAGGATCAGTCATGGCCCCGACAGACACGGCGAATGCCGAGCACGTCGACATCCCCTCGCTTCGCGGGCGCGAGGGCCAGTCCCTCGGCTACGCGGTCATCCTCGGGCTGCTCATCGTCTCGTACGGCCTGTGCGCGATACAGCCGAGCACCGATCCGAGTCCGTGGGCCTTCCTGGCCATGCTCGCGACGGTCGCCATGGTCTTCTACGTGACACGAGCCCGGCATCTCGTGCAGCGCGTCTCGTGGGTGGTGCTCTCGGTCGCCGGTGCGGCCGCCGTCGTCGCCACCCTCTTCGGCGTCGACGGACCGGTGCTCGCCATCCCGCTCTCAGCGGCGTCGATGGTCGCTCTGCTCGTCGCGCCGTGGGCGATCATCGCGCACCAGGTCAACCGGCGCGGCCTCGACCTGGAGGCGCTGTTGGCGGCGGTCACCGCCTACATCCTCGTCGGGATGTTCTTCGCCTTCGTCTACAACCTGATGTCCCAGATCTCCGCTGACCCCATCTTCGGCGAAGGGAGCCCGGACTCCCTCGGCAACCAGCTGTTCTTCTCCTTCACCGCGCTGACCACGACCGGCTACGGGAACCTGGTTCCGGAAGGCAGCACGGGACAGGGGATCGCCGTCGCGGAGGCGATCACCGGCCAGTTCTTCCTCATCACAGCCGTGGCCCGGATCATGCGGGGTGCGAGCGCGAAGCGCAGCACGCCCGTCTGAACACGAAAGGGTCGGACGCCCGTCGTCGGGCGCCGCCGGATGCATCGCCCGAAAGGGGTGAAGCGCGTCCGCTGTCCGCGTCGCACGGTGTCACGCTGAGCACAGCGACGCCGCCCGCACCCGACCGGAGGCCCTCCTCCTCCGGCCTTCCGGCTCCCGCGCCGTCGACACACGGGAGCGAGGTGCGACATGGCGGGAACCGGATTCGCCGACGAGGTCGGTGACGCGTATCTGACGGGCTTCGGTCTGTTCGGCACGCAGGAGCGCCCTCTGATCTTCGACATGAACGACGTCGACGAGACGTTCTCATCGTCGAAGGAGCGGTCATGAAGAGGTGGGGCGTCATCGCGGTCCTCGGCTCCGCGCAGTTCGTGATGGTGCTCGACGGCACCGTGATGAACGTGTCGATATCGACCGTGGTGTCCGACCTCGACACCACGGTCGCCGCGATGCAGGGCGCCATCACCTTCTACACCCTCACCATGGCCGCGTTCATGCTGCTGGGCGCCAAACTCGGCGACATATGGGGTCGACGCCGCGCGTTCGTCATCGGGTCCTGCGTGTACGCCGCCGGTTCGCTGATCACCGCGCTGAGTCCGAACGTGCAGTTCCTCTTCCTCGGATGGTCGATCGTCGAGGGACTCGGCGCCGTGCTCGTCATCCCGGCGATCGCGGCACTCGTCGCCGACAACTACCGCGGCCGAGAACGCATCACGGCCTTCGCGATCATCGGCGCGGTGTCCGGCGCAGCCGTCGCGGCGGGACCCCTCATCGGCGGATTCGTGACGACGTACTTCGACTGGCGCTATGTGTTCGTCGCCGAAGTCTTCATCATGGTCGCCGTGGTGCTGTGTGCACGGATCATCACCGATCCGACGCCGAGGCAGAGCGCACGCATCGACGTCCTCAGCGTCGCGCTGTCCTCCGTCGGACTCGTCTCCGTGGTGTTCGGGATGCTCCAGAGCAAGACGTGGGGATGGATCCTTCCGGTGCATCCGCCCGTGGTCGGCGGTGTCGAGATCGTCCCGCTCGGCATCTCCCCCGCCGCCTGGTTCATCGTTCTCGGTGTCGTGTTGCTCGCACTGTTCCTCTCCCGACAGCACCTTCTCGAAGGCGCCGGCCGAGCACCGCTCGTGCACGTGGGGATGTTCTCGATCTCGTCGCTCCGCAGCGGGCTGTCCGTGCTCGGGGCGCAGTACACCGTGACCGCCGGGTTGTTCTTCATGGTGCCGGTGTATCTGCAGATGACACTCGGTCTCGATGCGCTGGAGACCGGCATCCGCATCTTCCCGCTCTCGATCGCCCTCGTGTTGTTCTCCATCGTCGGCACCCGTCTCTCGCGCAGGCTCTCCCCTCGCACGGTCGTGCGGATCGGACAGGTGGTCCTCGTCTTCAGCGCGCTCATCCTGCTCGGCTCCGCCACCAGCGACCTGCGCAGCGGCTTCTTCGCCACCGGGATGTTCCTCGCGGGCGCCGCACTCGGGCTGCTCGCCTCACAGCTCGGGAACGTGAACATGTCGAGCGTGACGGAGAAGGAGACGAGTGAGGTTGGCGGCCTGCAGGGGGTGTTCCAGAACCTCGGTTCCTCTCTCGGGACAGCGCTCATCGGCTCCATCCTCATCGGCGCGCTGTCGGCCTCGTTCGCGTCGGGTGTCGCCGCGAGCGACCTGCCCGACCCCACGAAGGCGACCGTGGCCAGCGCCACGCAGCACGGCGTCACGATCGTGCCGGCCGCCGACGTGGCCGCCATCGCAGAGGATGCCGGGCTGAGTGACGTCGACGCGGACACACTCGCGACCGTCTATCGCGAATCGCAACTGTCATCGCTGCGTATCGCGTTCTTCGGGCTGATCCTCATCAGTCTCGTCTCGCTCTTGTTCTCGAAGGGGATACCGAGCGCCCATGACCTCCGACGGCGTCACAGCGAGGCGTCCACGACCTGACCCGGTGTCGGCGAGGATGAGGATCATGACGACCGTCTCCGCGCCGCGCATCGAACACCATCGGGAGCCGCTCGGCATCGGCGAGTCACGTCCTCGGCTGAGCTGGACGATCGCGGATGCTCCCGCCGACTGGCACCCGCAGCGATATGCCGTCACCGTGACGCGCGCCGACGGCGAGGAGACGATCGAGGTCGACTCCGCCGACCAGGTGCTGGTTCCGTGGCCGAGTCGTGCGCTCCGCTCGCGTGAGTGGGCCGCCGTGCGCGTCGCCGTGCAGGGCACGGACGGCTCGTGGTCGGCGGCGAGCCCAGCGACACGGGTGGAGGTCGGGCTGCTGCACGCAGCGGACTGGTCGGCGAGGCCGATCGGCGCCGACCTCGATGAGGACCCGGAGAGCGACGCACGGCGCGCGACGCTGGTGCGCACCGGCTTCCGCATCGACGGCCCCGTCGCCCGCGCGCGACTCTACGCCACCGCGCACGGACTGTACGAAGCCGAGATCAATGGAGTCCGCGTCGGCTCGGACACGCTGTCTCCCGGATGGACCGTCTATCGCGAACGCCTGCGGTACTACACCTACGACGTGACCGATCTGCTCGCCGAGGGAGAGAATGCGCTCGGTGCGTGGCTCGGCGACGGCTGGTACCGCGGTCGGCTCGGTTGGCGCGGCGGCTACCGCAACGTCTTCGGCAGCGACCTGTCGTTCCTCGGCCAGCTGGAGATCACCTACGTCGACGGGCGGCGCGAGACCGTCGGGACCGACGGCAACTGGAAGACGGCCCTCTCCCCCATCCTCCGCTCGGGCATCTACGACGGCGAGGACTACGACGCCCGCGAGGAGCTGCCCGGCTGGTCGACCGGATCGTTCGACGACTCCCGCTGGCTGCCGGTCGCCGTACGCGAACGCGACCCGCGCACTCTGGTCGCACCGACCGGCCCGCCGGTCCGGGTGACCGAAGAGGTGGCGCCGATCGCCGTGCTCACCTCGCCCAGTGGCGCGCGCATCCTCGACTTCGGACAGAACCTCGTCGGACGGGTCCGCATCCGCGTCACCGGGCCCCGCGGAGCGACCGTCGTCCTGCGCACCGCCGAGGTCCTCCAGGACGGCGAGATCTACACGCGTCCCCTGCGCAGCGCGCGCTCCAGCGATGCCTACACACTCGCCGGCCGGACCGATCCGGAGGAGTGGGAACCGCGCTTCACGTTCCACGGGTTCCGCTACGCCGAGGTCTCCGGATGGCCGGGAGACCTCGATGCGGATGCCGTCGCCGGTGCGCTCACCGCGCGGGTGCTGCACACCGACCTCGAGCGCACCGGATGGTTCAGGTGCACTGATCCGCTGGTCGAGCAGCTGCACCGCAACGTCGTGTGGGGCATGCGCGGCAACTTCGTCGACATCCCCACCGACTGCCCGCAGCGCGACGAGCGTGTGGGCTGGACGGGTGACATCCAGGTCTTCGGCCCGACCGCGGCGACGCTGTTCGACGTCTCGGGGATGCTGACCGGATGGCTTCGCGATGTGGAGGCCGATCAGCTGCCCGACGGCACGGTCCCCTGGTTCGTGCCGGTGATCCCCGCACACAAGACCTGGTCCCCGATCCGGCCGGGTGCCGCGTGGGGCGACGTCGCGACGCTGCTGCCGTGGACCCTGTATCAGCGCTTCGGGGACGAGGGCGTGCTGGCCGCCCAGTTCGAGAGCGCCCGCCGATGGGTCGACAAGGTCGACTCCACCGCCGGATCCGACCGCCTCTGGAACGAAGGCTTCCAGCTGGGCGACTGGCTCGACCCCGCCGCTCCCCCGCAGGACCCCGGCGATGCGCGCACGGACCGATACCTCGTCGCGACGGCATACTTCGCCCGGTCGGCGCGCGCCGTGGCCGATATGGCTCGGGTGCTCGGCCGCGCTGCCGAGGCGGAGCGCTACGGCATCCTCGCCGCCGAGGTCGCGGCCGCGTTCCGTGCGGCCTACGTGAAGCCCGACGGCACGATGACCTCGGATGCGCAGACCGCCTACGCTCTGGGCATCGTCTTCGATCTGTTCGCCGACGAGGCACAGCGTGCGGTCGCGGGGTCCCGTCTCGCCGAGCTCGTCCGCGCATCCGGCAACCGCATCGCGACCGGCTTCGTCGGCACGCCGCTCGTCAGCGATGCCCTCACCCTGACGGGGCACACCGACACCGCCTACGACCTGCTGCTCGAACAGGGCTGCCCGTCGTGGCTCTATCAGGTCGTGCAGGGCGCGACCACGATCTGGGAGCGATGGGATGCGCTGCTGCCGGACGGCACCGTCAACCCCGGGACGATGACCTCGTTCAACCATTACGCACTCGGTGCAGTGGCCGACTGGCTGCACCGCACCGTCGCGGGGATCGCCCCCGCAGAGCCCGGCTACCGTCGCATCCGCTTCGCCCCGCGGCCGGGCGGAGGGGTGACGCATGCCTCGGCGACGCAACGGACTCCGTATGGGGATGCCTCGATCGCGTGGCGTCTCGCAGACGACGAGCTCGTGGTCGACGTCCGTGTCCCCGTCGGTGCGAGCGCGGAACTCGATCTGCCCGGTGTCGCCACCGAGGAACTCGGGCACGGCGGGCATACGCGATCGGTGCGTCTATCGCGATGACCGCGACAGCATGAGGCCGGCCGAGGCCTGACCGTCAGCCGGAGGTCGACTCCCGCACGATCAGCTCGGGGCGGAACCGCACTCGACGGTCGTAGTCACCGTCAGGGTCGCTGATCGACCGCAGCAGGAGCTCGACCGCCGTGCGCCCGATCAGCTGGGCCGGCTGCCGGACCGAGGTCAGCGGCACGACCGTCGCCGCGGCGAAGTCGATGTCGTCGTAGCCGACGAGCGCGATGTCCTCCGGCACGCGAATCGTGCGGAACATCGTCAGCGCCTGCAGCAGCCCGACCGCGAGCAGGTCGTTCGCGGCGAAGACGGCATCCGGCCGATGCGCCACCGCACGCGTGGCGATCTCCTCACCGGCCGCCCGACCGTGCAGCACCGTGAGCCCTGGCATCGAGATCACTTCGAGTGTCGCACCCGGCACCTCGTCGACCGCGCGCCGAGCTCCTTCGAGGCGGTGCGCGACCTGCGCGATCGCTCCCGGCCCGCCGACGAAGGCGAGCCGTCGTCGACCGATCTGCAGGAGGTGCTGAGCTGCGAGGAAGCCGCCTTCGACGTCGTCGACCGACACCGAGCAGAATGCGGATCCCGGCACTTCGCGGTCCACCAGGACCACGGGGATGCCGGCAGCCTGCACCCGCAACAGCTTGTCGATGTCGTCGGATGCCGGGGTGATGAGCACACCGTTCACCCGCTGTTCGCGGAACAGATCGAGGTAGTTGTCCTCCCGCGACGGGTCTTCATCGCTGTTGCCGAGCAGCACGGCGAGCATGTCGTCGTCCGCGCGGGCTTCTGCCCCGCGGGCGACATCCGCGAAGAACGGGTTGCCCGCGTCGGGCACGACCAGCCCGATGCTTCGGCTGCGTCCGGCCCGCAGCTGTCGCGCGGCATCGTTGCGCACGAACCCGAGCTGGGCGATCACCGCCTGCACCCGCTCCACCGTCGTCGCCGAGACCTTCTCCGGCTGGTTCATGACGTTCGACACGGTGCCGACCGACACCCCCGCCGCCGCCGCGACGTCACGCACACTCACTGCCACTGCTGCTCCTCGCCGGTTCCGGATGCTGTCCGAGAGTGTACCGGCAGCCGCACGCGTGCGCCGGTCGGTCGACGGTCCCGTGGCTGCCTCCGTCTCGACGCTTGACGCGTGCGGGATGAGCGACCTAGCATGAGCGTTGAAACGATTCAGGGTTCGCGTCCCCCGATACCAACGAAGGCAGTGCATCGTGAGCATCCTCACCCCCGACCATCTCGCCGTCCTCGAGAAGCAGGGCATCGAGCTCCCCAGCTGGGCATTCGGCAACTCCGGCACCCGGTTCAAGGTGTTCGGCACTCCCGGAACTCCCCGCGATCCGTGGGAGAAGATCGCGGACGCGGCGCAGGTCAACGCCTACACCGCGCTCGCTCCCACCGTCGCGCTGCACATCCCGTGGGACCTGGTCGACTCGTTCGCCGACCTGCGCACGCACGCGGAAGACCTCGGCGTCACGCTCGGCACCGTCAACTCGAACACGTTCCAAGACGACGACTACAAGTTCGGCGCGCTCACACACGAAGACGCCGCCATCCGCCGGAAGGCCATCGACCACCACCTCGCGTGCATCGACGTCATGGATGCGACGGGAAGCCGCGACCTCAAGATCTGGCTGGCCGAGGGCTCCAACTACCCGGGTCAGGCCGACCTTCGCGGTCGGCAGGACCGCCTGCAGGACTCCCTGCAGAAGATCTACGCGCGTCTCGGCGACGACCAGCGGCTGGTGCTGGAGTACAAGTTCTTCGAGCCGGCTTTCTACCACACCGATGTTCCGGACTGGGGCACTTCGTACGCGCAGGTGACCTCGCTCGGCGACAAGGCGATGGTGTGCCTCGACACCGGCCACCACGCCCCCGGCACGAACATCGAGTTCATCGTGATGCAGCTGCTGCGCCTCGGAAAGCTCGGATCGTTCGACTTCAACTCGCGCTTCTACGCCGACGACGACCTGATCGTGGGGGCGGCCGACCCGTTCCAGTTGTTCCGCATCCTCTTCGAGGTCATCCGCGGCGGCGGACTGAACAACCCCGACGTGGCGTTCATGCTCGACCAGTGCCACAACGTCGAGGACAAGATCCCCGGCCAGATCCGCTCCGTGCTGAACGTGCAGGAGATGACCGCCCGCGCACTGCTGGTCGACCGCGACGCGCTCACCGCCGCGCAGAAGTCGGGCGACGTGCTCGCCGCGAATGCCGTCTTCATGGATGCCTTCTACACCGACGTGCGCCCGGCCCTCGCCGAGTGGCGCGAGTCGCGCGGCCTCGCTGGCGACCCGATGGCCGCCTACCTCGCCTCCGGCTACCAGGAGAAGATCGCCGCCGAGCGCGTGGGCGGCGTTCAGGCAGGCTGGGGCGCCTGAGCACCGATCCGAAGGGATCCGCACGCTGCCCGGGCTCAGGCTCGGGCGACGTACTGCTCGCGGATGATCGGGCGATGGTCGACTGCGAAGGAGCGCGCATCGCCGTCGGTCCAGGAGGGCAGCTCTCCGGTCAGAGCCCACCCCGCCTGCAGAGCCGCGCCCCGTGCGACGGCCTCGTCGATACCGGGGACGACGACAGGAACGTCGAAGACCTGCGCGGCGATCTGCGAGACCGCGGGATTGCGGGCGGCTCCGCCGATGAGCAGGATGCGCCCGGCCGGCACTCCGCACCGACGGATCGCGTCGAGACCGTCGGCGAGACCGCACAGAAGCCCTTCGACCGCGGCACGGGCCAGCGTCTCGCGGCGTGTCGAGGCCAGCGACATGCCGAACAGCGTGGCCGTCGCGTCCGGACGGTTCGGGGTGCGCTCCCCTTCGAAGTAGGGCTGCAGGACCAGCCCGTCCGCCCCGGGCGCCGCCGCCATCGCCAGGCGGGCGAGCTCGACGTGATCGACCCCGAGCAGTCCAGCCACCGAATCGAGCACGCGAGCCGCGTTGAGCGTGGCGACCAGGGGCAGGTAGTTCCCGGTGCCGTCGGCGAAGCCCGCGACCACCCCGGTCGGATCGCTGAGGGGGCGATCGGACACGGCGAACACGGTGCCGCTCGTGCCGATCGAGATCACGGCATCCCCCGGCGCGGCGCCGAGCCCGAGCGCACCGCCCGCGTTGTCGCCGAGACCTGCGCCGACGACGGACCCGCCGCGCGTGACCCCCATCCGCTCGGCGGGTCCGAGGACGCGGGGAAGGATCGGGACACGACCGAACGCGCGCTCGATCAGGTCGAGGTCGTACTCCCCCGACGATGCGCCCCAGTACGCGGTACCGCTGGCATCGGATCGATCGGTGGCCAGCTCGTCGAGATCGGGACCGAGCTCGCTCGCACCGACCGGCCCGTAACCGCGGAGCCGCCACGAGAGCCAGTCGTGCGGGAGCACGACGGCCGCGACTGCGTCCGCGTTGGCGGACTCGTGCTCGCGCAACCACCGCAACTTGGGCCCGGTGAACGAGGCGACAGGGACGACCCCGACCCGGCGGGAGTACTCCTCCGCGCCGATCTCAGCGGCCAGCGCCGCCGCGGCATCCGCACTGCGCACGTCGTTCCAGAGCAGGGCGTCGCGGACGGCCCGCCCCCGGCCGTCGAGTGCCACGAGCCCGTGCTGCTGCGCGGCGATCGAGATCGCGGCGACGTCGTCCACCCCGCCGGCATCGGCGATCGCCTGCTGCAGGGCCGACCACCAGGCCTCGGGGTCGACCTCGGTGCCGGACGGATGCGATGCCCGCCCTGTGCGCACGACCTCCCCGGTCGCGAGGTCGTGCACGGTCGCCTTGCAGCTCTGTGTGGATGAATCCACACCCGCAACGTAGGTCGACGGCATCTGCTTCTCCCTCATCCATGACACCCCGAGCCACGAGGATGCCGAAGCACCCTCGTGGCTCGGGTCGGCAGTCACTCGGTCTGGCCGGTGAGGCCCTCGTAAGCGATATTGCCGCTCTTGAGGTTCTTGTTGGTCATGTCGCTGAGGTTCTTCAGGAATTCGTCGCGCTCGGTGACGACGTGGCCGATCGCCTCGTCGACGTTGTCCTTCGTGATCGCGGGCATCAGGTAGATCGGGTTCTCCTTGACGTCCTCCCCGCGCACGATGGCTGCCGCGTATGCGACGCCGGCCGACAGCTCGACAGTGCCGTTCTGCAGCGAAGTGCCGATGAACTCGCCGCTCTTGACGGCTTCGAGGCCGTCGGCAATGCCGTCGATGCCCACGATCGGCACGTCGGTCATGCCTGCTTCCTTGAGGGCCTGCAGGGCGCCGAGGCCCATGTCATCGTTCTGGGCGATCACGCCGTCGATGTCGTCGCCGAAGGCCGAGATCCAGTTGCTGACCTTGTTGACGGCCTCGTCGCGCTTCCAGTTCGCGGTGTCCTTGGCGAGCACCTTCACGTCGGGGTTCTCGGCGAGCACGTTGTCGATGCCCTTGCCGCGGTTGATCTCGCCGGATCCGCCGAGGGGGCCCTGCAGGATGATGACATTGCCCGTGCCCCCGAGGGCATCCATCATCATCTGTGCTTCCTGCTCGCCCGCAGCCACGTCGTCCGGCTGCACCGAACCGGTGAGGTCTTCGCTGTTGAGCGACGCGTTCACGTCGAAGAAGGGGATGTCGGCAGCCTTCGCGGCGGCGATCTGCGGCTGCAGCGAGTCGGCCTGCACCGGGATGACCACGATGGCGTCGACGCCTGCCGTGACGTACTGGTCGACCTGGCTCGCCTGCGTGTTGACGTCGAGACCCGCAGAGTTCCACAGGATCTCGATGTTGTTCTCCTCGGCGTAGCGCTCGATGCCTTCCTTGCCCTCGGTGACGAACGACGACATGTCGTACACGCTGACGCCGATCGTGATGCGCTCCTGACCGCTGTCGTCGCCGGCGCCGGCGTTCGCGTTCGGGTCGCCGGCGCCGCACCCGGCGAGCATCAGCGCTGCGACGGAGGTGACGGCGAAAGCCGCGGCGATGCGGCTCTTCTTGGTGAACATGGGATTCCTCTCGTTGGGTGGTGCGATGAAGCAGGGTCTTCTTCGGGATCAGAGGTGAGGGTCAGCGGCTTCGTCGTCGGGTCGCCCACACGTCGACGGCGACCGCCGCCACGATGAGCACGCCCTTGATGACCTTCTGCCAGTAGGCGGGGACGGTCAGGATGTCGAGGCCGTTGTTCAGGGTCTGGATGAGGAGCAGGCCCAGGGCCGTGCCCCAGATGGAGCCGCGTCCACCGAGCAGGCTCGCTCCACCGATGACGACGGCCGCGATCGCGTCGAGCTCGTAACCGACTCCGAGGTTGGGCGCCCCGAGCGTGACGCGGCTGGCGAGCATGACACCGGAGATCCCGGCCAGCATGCCGGAGATGGCATACACGCTGAAGACGGTGCGACCGACGTTGATGCCGGCGATGCCGGCGGCGACGGGGTTGCCGCCGATCGCGTAGACGCGCATGCCCCAGGTGGTGCGGCGCATCACGATGGCAAGCCCCAGGATTCCGACGATCATCAGGATGACCGGCAGCGTGAGGCCGCCGAACTGGGCGTTGGCGATGCGGGAGAAGTCGGCCGGCAGTCCCGTGATGGGGGCGCCGTTGCCCGCGACGTACGCGATGCCGGACGCGAGCGTCAGCATGCCGAGCGTCGCGATGAAGGGCGGCACCTTGATTACCGACACCACGAAGCCGTTGATCGCACCGGCGATGAAGCCGACGACGACACCGGCGACGATCGCGAGCCAGATCTGATCGGGGAAGGCCTTGGCCGTGAGGCTGCCGAACACGGCGGCCGCGGCGATCACGCTGCCGACGGACAGGTCGATGCCCCCGGTGAGGATCACGAGCGTCTGACCGAGCGCGATGAGCGCGAACGGGGCGGCGGCGACGAGGATCGTCTGCAGGTTGTCGACCGTGCCGAAGCGCGCGCTGCGGTAGAGGAAGAACGCGATGATGAGCACCATCACGATCACCATCGCGTAGCGGATCGCGAGGTCCCCGAACCAGGTCGGGCTGAAGCGCTTCACGCCCGACTCGGGGACGAAGGCCTGCAAGTCGGTTCGGGTGTCGGTCATTGGTCGTCCTTTGCGGAAGGGGCTGTACCGGAAGGCGTGGCGCTCGAAGGCGCGTCGGAGTTGTCGAGTCCGCTCGCTAGTCGGAAGATGCGGTCCTGCACGTCGGCTTGCTGGAGGGCGGTGCGATCGAGCTCCGCCACCACGCCGCCGCCCTTGAGCACGAGAGCGCGGTGCGACAGGGCGAGGATCTCGGGCATGTCGCTCGAGGCCATCACCACGGCCATGCCGGAGGCTGCGAGGTCGGTGATGATGCGGTAGATCTCGCTGCGGGCGCCGATGTCGACGCCGCGGGTCGGCTCATCGAGAAGCAGTACCTTGACCTCGCCGGTGAGCCAGCGCGCGAGCACGACCTTCTGCTGGTTACCACCCGACAGCGTCTCCATGAGCTGCCCGAGGCCGCGACTGCGCAGTCGCACGGAGCTCATGACCTGGGAGACGGCATCGACGCGGCTGCGCCCCTTGAGCCAGCCGGCGACGGAGAACTGACTCATGCGCGGCAGCGTGGCGTTGGCGAGGATATCCATGCTGAGCACGGCGCCCGCGCCCTTGCGGTCTTCGGGCACGAGGGCCATGCCCGCGGTGATCGCGTCGGCGGGGCGACCGCGGCGCACGCGGCTGCCGCCGACCGTGATCTCGCCCGCCGTCGAGGGCCGAACGCCGAACAGCGCCTCGATGAGCTCGGTGCGTCCGGCGCCGACGAGACCGGCGAGACCGACGATCTCACCGCGACGCACCTGCAGGTCGAACGGCTGCGGAGCCGGGGTGTACTCGAGCCCGCGCACCGAGAGGGCGATGTCGTCGGAAGCCGGCGGGAGATCGGGGAACAGGTCCTCGAGCTCACGCCCGATCATCGCGGTGACGATGTCGTCGTCGCTGAGCTCCGAGAGCGGCTCATCGGCGACCAGGCCGCCGTCGCGGAGCACCACGACCCGGTCGGCGATCGCGCGGATCTCCTCCATCTTGTGCGTGGTGAAGAGGATCGCCACCCCTCGGTCGCGGAGCATCCGCATGTTCTCGATCAGACGGGCGACTTCCCGTTCGGCGATCGCGCTGGTGGGTTCGTCCAGCAGCAGCACCCGGGCACCGGTGCTGGTGGCCTTGACGATCTCGACGATCTGGCGCAGTCCCACCGGCAGCGAACCCATGCGGGCCTTGGGGTCGATGTCGACGCCGAACTCGGCGAGCATCTCCCTGGCCTCCCGAGCCATGCGACGCCGGTCGACGAAGCCGAATCGGCCCCGGAGTTCCCGTCCGACGAAGATGTTCTCGTACACCGTGGTGTCGAGGATCGATGCGAGTTCCTGCGGCACGATGGCGATCCCACGCTGGTGGGCGTCGCGCGCGGATCCAGCGGCCAGCTCCTCGCCCCGGACGAGCACGCTTCCGCCATCCGCCTTCATCTGACCGGAGGCGATCTTCATGAGCGTCGACTTTCCGGCACCGTTCTCTCCGGCGAGCGCGGTCACCGTTCCCGGCACGAGGTGCAGACCCACGCCTTTGAGTACGGGCACCCCACCGAACGCCTTGCGGATGTCGACGCAGGCGAGCATGTCCGGCTGCTCGTGGAGCGCGATGTGCCCCGTCTGCTCGAGGCCGGTCATGATTCCCTCGCATACTCGCGGTCGGGGCGCACGATGCTCTTCAGGGTCGACGGACGCGACGCGGAGTCGAGCGCCTCGCGCACTTCGGCCAACCCGAAGGCGCCGGTGACCAGTGCATCCAGGTCGACGGCCCCGGAGGCGACGAGGTCGATCGCGGTCGGCCACGTGTTCGCGTAGCGGAAGATGCCGGTCACGATCAGCTCGCGGTTCTGGATCGTGGAGACCGGGAGCGCGATCTCGTCCGCACCCATGCCGACCAGGACGGCGACGCCGCCGGACTTCAGAGCCGAGATGCCCTGCTTCACGGCGACGGGCGAGCCCGAGGCATCCACGAAGGCGTCATAGCCCGATCCGAGCGGACCCGCAGCCGGGTCGACGGCTTCGGTCGCACCGAACCGGAGGGCGACCTCGCGGCGCTCGGCCATCGGGTCGCTGATCACGATCTCGGTGGCGCCGAATGCCCGCGCGGTCTGTGCGGTGACGATGCCGATGGGACCGGCGCCCGTGATGAGCACCCGGCTGCCCGGGCGCACGTCGGCTTTCTGCACCGCGGCGATGGCGACGGAAAGCGGCTCCATGAGCGCTGCGGCGTCGTCGCTGACGGAGTCGGGTACCGCATAAGCGAAGTCGTCCTGGATCGCGACGTACTCCGCGAACGCGCCGTCGATCGGCGGGGTGGCGTAGAACTCGATGCGCGGGCAGAGGTTGTACCGGCCGCTTCGGCAGAACTCGCACACGCGGCACGGGCGCTGCGGCTCGATCGAGACGCGCTCGCCCAGGCGGGAGTCGTCGACGTCGGCTCCGACAGCGACGATCACCCCGCCGGCCTCGTGGCCGAGCACGAGAGGCTCCGCCACGACGAAGTCGCCGATGCGCCCTTCGTGGAAGTAGTGCACGTCGGAGCCGCAGATGCCGACCGCGTTCACCCGGACGATCACCTGATCGGTGGACGGGACCGGCACGGCGCGGGTCTCGACCGTGAGCTCGCCGGCTCGCACCAATACGCTCGCACGCATGGTCGTCGGCAGTTCAGTGCGCTTCATCGGGCTCCTCGTGGTGCGGCGGTGCAGTCGTGCAGTCGTGATTGCTCGACCGACATTAGCCATGCCCGACGGATGAGACAACTGTCCGCTCAGATGAGCGTGGATCGCAAAACCGGGATATGCTGAACCGACCCGACGGATACGAGACGAAGAGGCGATATGGGACCCGATGAGCTGGTGCGGATCTCGCACGTCGCACGACGGCACTATCTGGACGGGCTGACGAAGATCGAGATCGCCGATGAACTCGGCGTCTCCCGCTTCAAGATCGCCCGGATGCTGGAGGACGCCCTCGAGCAGGGACTGGTGAAGATCACGATCGAGGCCCCGGACTCCCTCGACCTCGACCTGTCGATGCAGCTGCGGGCCCGCTTCGGTCTGACCCGCGCTCTCGCGGTGATCACCCCCGGGACGACCCCCGACCTCATCCAGGACCGACTGGGGCGCGCGGCCGCAGACCTCCTCAGCGAGATCGTCACCGAGGGAGATGTCCTGGGGCTCACGGCCGGCCGCACGCTGACCGCGATGGCCGGGCATCTGCGCACCCTCGCGACGTGCGAGGTCGTGCAGCTCGCCGGCGTCGCCGCCCCCACTCCGGAAAACGGTGTCGAGGTGATTCGTCAGGTGAGTCGCATCTCGGGCGGCCGCTCCCGCGCGATCTTCGCGCCGCTGCTCGTCGAGACCGCGGCGACCGCCTCGGCGCTGCGGCGCGAACCCGGCATCATGGAGACCTTCCGCCGCTTCGATTCGGTGACCAAGGCCGTCGTCGCGATCGGCTCCTGGAGCCCGCCCGACTCCCAGCTCTACGACAACGCCGGTCGCGCGGGCGCGCTCGATGAGCTGCTGGCGGCCGGCGTGAAGGCCGAGATCTGCGCGACGCTCATCGATGAGAACGGTGCGGTCGTGGGGTCGGTGGCCGAGCGATCGCTCGCGGTGTCCACCGAGCAACTGCGCCACATCCCCGAGGTCATCGCGGTCGCGGGTGGCCCATCGAAGACGGGCGCAGTCGCCGCTGCCCTGCGCTCGGGGATCGTCGATTCCCTGGTCACCGACGCTGCGCTCGCCCGGCGACTTCTCGCGACGTCGGCCTGAGCCGTCGGCGCGACCCGACCGGTCAGCGGACGGCGGGTTCGTAACGCCGCAGCTCGGTGGAGGCGCGAACGATGCGGCGCAGGTCGCCGAGAGCGCCGCCTGCCGCCCCGTGAGCGCGGGCCTGCACCAGGATGTTGCCCATCGACGTGGCCTCAGACGGCCCGGCCATGACCGAACGTCCCGAGCAGTCGGCGACGGCCTGCGCGAGGATCGGCGACTCGGAGCCGCCGCCGACGAGATGGATCACCTGCACGTCGACCCCGGAGAGCGCCGCCGCCTCTTCGACCTGCCGCGCGACGAAGGCGCCGAGGCTCTCGAGGACGAGTCGGATGATCGCCGCACGGTCCTCGGGCATCCGCCCACCGGATTCGGCGACGAGCTCGGCGATGCGCGCGGTCATCTGTCCCGGACGCAGCAGGCGCGGATCTCCGGTGTCGACCAGCACCCCGGGAGTCGGGGCCGCTTCGGCACGCGCCAGCAGCTCCTGACGAGCCGCGGTGCTGCGCGCTCCCCAGCCGTCGAGTCCCCATTCCCGGATGCACTCGTTCACGATCCAGAGCCCTGCGGCGATCCGGAGGAAGCGCACGGTGCCGTCGAGACCGAGCTCATTCGTGAACCCGGCTTCACGCGCGCGATCGCTCGTGATGATGCGATCGACCTCGACACCGGTGAGGATCCACGTTCCGCACGAGACGAAGGCGAAGTTCTCGTCGTGAGCGGGCACGGCGATCACAGCGCTCGCGGTGTCGTGGGAGGCGACCGTGGTGACGTCGGTGACGTCGTCCGGAGCGAGAATCCCCTCGCGCACACGACCCGTCACCGTGCCGGGCGCCACCGTCTCGGGGAAGATCCGCGACGGAAGTTTCAGCGCATCGATCCGGTGCGCATCCCACCCGCGACCGTACGGCAGCGCGAGTCCGGTGCTGGAGACGTTCGTCGCCTCGGCGACTTCTTCCGCGCCGAGCCAGTGGGCCAGCAGGTCGGGCATCAGCAGCATCCGGCGCACGGTCTCGAGCCGCCCTGCCTCCTGATCTGCCATCAGCTGGTAGATCGTCATGATCGGGAGTGCGGTGACGCCGGTCTCCCGGAAGGCCTCGGCAGCGGGCAGGATCGCGTCGACGAGGGGGAAGCTGCGGTCGGTGCGCGAGTCGCGCTGATGGAACGGCGCGTCGAGGAGGCCGTCGTAGGCGAGCAGCCCGTAGTCGCCCGACCAGGCGTCCACTCCGACACTGGCGAAGGCGGGGCCGTCGGCGCGCAGTGATCGCAGTCCGGCGACCGCATCGCGATACAGTCGCTGGGCGTCCCACCGCAGTCCGAGTTCATCCGTGAACGCACGGTTGCGGAACCGATGCACTCCGTCGATCCGCAGTCTCTCCCCATCGACCGTCGCGCTCACGACACGACCGCTGGACCCGCCGAGGTCGACGGCGGCAGCTCGGAAGGTCGCCGAGCCGAGGGGCAGTTCGGGCATGCCTCTCAGCCTATGTTCCCGGCGGCCCCTTACACGCTGGTGTAACCGCCGTCGATGAGGATGCTCTGTCCGACGACGTAGCTCGACCGCTCGCTCGCGAGATACACCAGAAGATCACCGAGTTCTTCGGGCTCACCCATCCGCCCTGCGGGGATGCGCCGCACCCATTCGTCGGCCATCTCGGGGTTCTCCGCCACGAAGTCCCTCGTCATGTCACTGGCGAAGTATCCCGGGGCGATCGCGTTGACCCGGATGCCGTGCGGCCACCACTCGATCGCCGCGCTCTTGGTGAACATGGATACCGCAGCCTTCGAAGTGTTGTAGGCCGCTTGAGTCTGCGGAATGTTCACAGCAAAAGCCGACATCGACGACACGTTGATGAGGCTCGCCGGCTTCCCTCGCGCGGCATCGATGTGCCGACGAGCGAACTCGCGGCTCGGGACGAAAGTGCCCGTGATGTTGACGTCGAGCACTCGTCGCCAGTCCGCAGGTTCGGTATCGAGCAGCGGTGTCCCCAGCGTGATGCCCGCACTGTTGACGAGCACGTCCGCCACCCCGAGATGGTCGGCCACCGTGTGGAAAGCCGCGGCGACGGATGCTTCAGAGGTCACATCCACGCTGACGCCGATGCATCTGCGACCTGACCCGGACTGCAGCGCGTCGGCGGCATCGCCGACCGAATCGAGGCGATCGAGGAGCGCGACGTCAGCTCCGGCGGCCGCGAGGGCTTCGGCCATGGCGTATCCGAGGCCCCTCGCCCCGCCCGTGACGACGGCGACACGGCCGAGAAGAGGTTCAATGGTGGTTCCAGACATGAGGTGAGCCTACCGGTGACGCTCACTTTAGGATATCGACCGCTCATATGAGCGCGCTTGTCCGTGCTCGTCTTTCGGTTCGCTGCGTGCGGAAAACCCTCTCTTCGCCTCAACTCCCCTCGACACCCAGGACACCGAGGCGTACCTTCGGAGCATGTCGGCCCTTCGCCGGTCAACCGTGCGCCGATCGATCTCCGTCGTAGGAGCGACCGCGACGATCGTCGTGGTCGTCATCGTCGGTGCCTCCCCTGCGTCGGCCGCACCAGGGACTCCCGGCGTCATGGGGTCTCCCGCTGTGGTGCTGTACGAGGGTTTCGATGCGCCGACTCCACCCGCGACAGCAGACTTCGTGCAGACGATCGCCGACTACGACGACGGCGTCGCCGCCCCCGTTCCGGGATACGTCGGTCGCAACGGCCAGCAGTACCGGGCGGATCCCGCCTGGAACGGACAGTTCTGCAACGGGCTCATCGTCTCGAGGGATGACGTCGACACCGTTCCCGTGGCGTCACAGGCGGTGGCCTGCCAGCAGAGCGGCTGGAATCAGTCGCGAGACCTGGCCGAGACGCTCGGCCTGTGGGCGGCGGATCCGGACTATCCGTATCCGGCCGTGCCGCGCCCCGCCCCCACGGCGAACCGAGCGGTGAGCTCATACACCCAGGGAGACTCACCTGCCGGCGTGATGGCCGCCACCACTGTGCCGGTGATCGTCGGGCACTACTACACCGCGACGGTCGACGTGGCGCAGGCGAACTGCTGGGCGACGAACCCGGTCGATCTGTCGCTGCAGCTCGACGACGGCGTCTCCCCGCCGGTCGTCCCCTTCCCTGGACCGATCTCCGCGTGCGCACTGCCCGTCCATCAGATCAACGGCGACAACGTGGGAACCTTCAGCGGCGTCACGTCTCTGCTCGCCCGCTCGGCGACCCTCGAACTGTCGCTGCGCAACAATCTGGGTGGGGGCGGCGGCGATGACAACGCCTTCGACAACCTCGCCCTCATCGACACCACTCCGCAGCTCGATGCGGTGATCGCGCCTCCGCCCGACGGCGCGTCCTACGCTGCCGGTCAGACTGCGCGTCTCGTGTTCACGGTCACGAACACGCACTTCGCCGGTGCCCCCACCGTCCCCAGCGGGCCGAAGCCCGGGTGGAACTTCGCTCTCCCCCTCCCCCCGGGCCTGCGGGCCGCCGAACGTCCGAACGTCGAGACGGACTGCCTCGGGGGGACTATCGGCGCGACGGCCTCCGTCGTCGCGGGAAGCGGAAACCTCGATGGCGACGACGCCTCGTGCTCGCTCGCTCTGGACCTCGCCTCCTCAGGAGGTGAGTACACGCTCGATCCAGCCGCATATGCGCTCACCGGCCTCTTGACGCCCGCACCGACCACTGTCAGCTTCGCCGCCATCCCGACACCATTCGCGCCACCCACACCGGCGTCGACGCCGACGCCGACGGGCGGAGGTTCCTTGGCCGCCAGCGGCGCGGAACCACTCCCGTGGATGCTGGCAGGCGCACTGTCACTGGCCCTCGGCGCGGCGCTCATACTGTCGTCGCTCGACGGAGGCCGATACCGCTCCGCGAAGCGACGCCGCACAGAGCCCTGACACCGACGACCGGCCCGGGCCGGAACACGGATCAGGACCGACGGGCCTCGTTGATCGCGACCAGCGACTCGAAGCGTCCGCGTGAGGCGCGGTACGCATCGTGCCGTCGGGGGTCGGGGGTGAACTCGGCCTCGATCTCACCGGAAGCGTGACGCAGGTCGTCGATCGAGGCGATGAGCCCGCAGGCGAGACCGGCGAGCATCGCCGCCCCCTGCGCCGCGCCGTGGCCGCTCGCCGGCCTGATCACGGGGATGCCGAGCACATCCGCCTTGATCTGCAGCCAGGCGTCCGAAGACGCCCCGCCGCCCGTGCTGATGACGTGATCGACCGCGAATCCGACGCGGTGGAGAACCTCGACGTCGCGGGCGAGCGCGAGCGCGTTGCCCTCCATCGCGGCGAGCATCAGATCGGTGCCGTCGGTCGCCAGATCGATGCCCTCGATGATGCCGCGCGCAGCAGGGTTCCACGACGGCGTCCGCTCCCCCGCGAGGCTCGGAACCATCACGAGCCGACCCGGGCGCCTGCGCGCCAGGATCGCGTCGGCCGAGCGGAGGTCGGTGCCGGAATCGAGGCTGTTCACCCAGTCGATGGTCGCGCCGGCGGTGACCTGGGCGGTGATCAGGAGATCGGTGTCCACCGTGCAGTGCCGAGAGTGGATGAATCCCGGCACCGCGGTTCCGCGTGGCACGGCGAGCATCGTCACGCTGGAGAAACCGGTCATGTCGACGAACGGGTCGCCCGCCACGAACGCGCCGGCTTCCAGAGCCGAACCGATCGCGTCGATGCCACCGGCGATGACGGGGGTACCTGCAGGGAGTCCGGTTTCAGCGGCAGCAGCCGCGCTGACCTCGCCGACGATGCTCTGCGCCGTGACGATCGATGGGAGCTTCGCGAGAGCCGGGATGGCCGCGCGCAGCCGGGCGGGGAAGTCGCCGAGGTCTTCGTCGAATCCCTGCATGAGAGAGGCCGTGGTGTCATCCAGCACGGTCTCCCCGGTCAGCATCCGCACCAGGAAGCCGTTGGCGGACAGGACCGCGACCGCCCGCTCCAGCTCTTGCGGCCGGTGCGCGGCGAGCCAGGCGAGCTTGGCCGTGCCGAAGAAGGGATCGGCTCCGTTCCTCGACTCGGGCACGAGCCCGCCGATCATCCGAGCCTCTGCGACGGCGCGACGGTCGAGCCAGGTCAGCGCGGCGCCTGTGGGCCGTCCCCGCTCGTCGACCGGCACGAACGTCGGCGCCTGCGAGGTGACGGCGACCGCCCGCACCTGGAGGCCCGGGAGCACCACCTGGAGCGCGGCGCCGAGGGCGTGCCACCAGTCGAGCGCGTCCTGCTCCGCGCCGGCGCCGTCGGTGTGCGTCGGATAGGGCACGGAGCGATCCGCGAGCCGCCGGCCGGCGAGGTCGGTCGCGACGACCTTGACCGAGCTCGTCCCTGCGTCGATGCCGAGCAGAGCCTCGGTCACTGCCGCGCATCCTTCACAGCAGCGCCGTTCGGGGGCCGTCGACGAGCGGGTGCTTCGCCTGCTCTCCGCGAAGGAAGCGGCGCACCTCTTCGGCGACACCACTCGCCGCACGCACGGCGGTCTCCTGGCTGGCGCCGGCGATGTGCGGGGTGACCACCACGTCCTTGCCCTCGTGAGCGAGGCGGAACAGGGCGTGGTCGAAGTCGACGGGCTCCTCCGGATACACGTCGAAAGCCGCACCACCGAGATGGCCGCCCTCCAGCGAGGCCGCGACGGCGTCGTAGTCGACCAGGCCGCCGCGGGCAGCGTTCACGAGCAGCGCACCCGGCTTCATACGGCCGAGCGTATCCGCATTGACCATATGCGCGGTCTCCGGAGTCAGCCGCGCATGCACCGACACCAGGTCGCTCCGCGTGAAGACCTCGTCGACCGTCTCGACCCGTTCGACACCTTCGCCGAGCGCGCTGTCGGGCAGGTACGGGTCGAACACGATGACCCGGGCGCCCATCGCCGCGAAGGAGTGCGCGACGTGCGAACCGACGGCTCCGGCGCCCAGCAGGCCGATGACGGAGCCGGAGACCTCGCGGCCGACCTCTTCCGAGCGGTAGAGATCGCCGCGCCAGGTGCGGGACATCATGCTCTCGTGCGCCGCGGGAATCCGGCGCATCAGCGCCAGCGCGAGCCCGATCGTCATCTCCGCCGTCGCCACGCCGTTGCGGCCGGGGACGTTCGCCACCTGGATGCCGCGTTCCCTGGCTGCTTCGATGTTCACGTTGGTGGGCCCGCCGCGCGAAACCGCGATGAACCGCAGCTCCGGGAGCGCATCCATCACCCGAGCCGTCATCGGGGCGAGCTGCGTGACGATGGCCGTCGATCCCTGAAGCGCCGCGATCAGCTCCGCCTCGGTTCCCGCGGCCTCATCGACCTCGGCGACCTTCCCGAACGGCACATCCGGCCAGGCGAACTCGATCTCGGGAATCTCGAGAACGCCGGGCAGCGCCCGGTCGAGCTCGGCCCGCAGGAGCGAGGCACGGATGAAGCGGTCGCCCGCGGCGAGCACTCGGATCATGATGGTTGTGGGTCCTTCCGTCCGCGGGTGGACCGCGGTGTGGGTGGCGACGGGATGACCGCCGCCCGCAGCGCGAGGCGCGGGCGGCGGTGGAGGCTCAGCCTCCGAACACCTCGTCGTAGTACTCCTGGGCGTTCGAGCTGTCGATCACGGTGATCGGCATGTACTGGTCCTTCTCGATGTCCTCGCCCGCGAAGAGGTCGAGCGTGATGTCGATCAGCGTCCGGCCATGGGCCTTGCCGCCGCCGAGGCTGACCGTCGACTTCTCGGGGTCGCCGTCGATGATGTTCTGGATCTCGTTCTCGGTCGCGTCGATGCCGAAGAGACCGAACGACGCGTAGTCCGAGATGCCGGAGGACTTGACGCCCTCGTTGCCGCCGACCGCGCCGCCGCCGCCGATGGTGGCGATGACCTTGAGGTTCGGGTTGGCCTGGAGGAAGTTCTCGGCGTTCGCGACGCCGTCCTCCGCGGTGAGCGCCGGCGCGGTCGCGACGAGCTCGGCGTTGGGGGCGAGCTCCGCAATGGCATCCTTGATGCCGTCCGCACGTTCGATGATCTCGGGGAAGCGCGGCAGGTCCATGAGTCCCCACTCGACGGTCTCACCCTCGTCGAAGTTCGCGTTGATCCAGGTGGCCGCAGCCTCGCCGTTGGCGTAGCCGGTGTTGTACGCGTCGACGAGGTACTGGGCGTCGTAGTTCTCGAGCACCTGCGTGTACCCGACCACCTTGATGCCGGCCTCCTGGGCGCGCTTGGTCACGTCGACCAGGGCGTTCGAGTCGACGGCGCAGATGATGATCGTGCTCACACCCTGCTGGATGAAGTTCTCGATCTGCGTCACCTGCTGCGCGGCATCGTTGCGCGCGTCGACGAAGTTCACGGAGAGCCCCTTCTCGGCGCCGTAGTCCTGCGCCTCCTGCACGAGCTCGGCCCAGACCGGGTTGCTGAGGTCCGAGAAGGTGATGCCGACGGAGTCCCCGCCGGCAGCCGGGGCGTCGGAGGACCCACCCGACTCCGGGATGGTGGTGCAGCCGGTGAGCAGCAACGCCACCGTTGCTGCCGCCGCGGCGAGCTTGACGAGCTTCTTCACGATCTGTCCTTTCGTAGTGCTGATGGGATGGTGCAGAGAGGGTGGTCAGGCAGGGACGGCCACGGGCGCCAGCGGCACGCCGCCGATCTGCTTCCGCCGACCGCGGGACTTCTTCGACATCGCGTCGTAGATCACGGCGGCGAGCAGGATGCAGCCCTTGATGACGAGCTGGACGTACTCGCTGACGTTGAGGAGCACGAGGCCGTTGTCGAGCACGCCGACGATCATCACGCCGACGAAGGCGCCGAAGAGACTGCCTCGTCCGCCCATGACGCTGATGCCGCCGAGGACGCAGGCCGTCAGCACGCTGAACTCGAAGCCGGCCCCGGTCGCCGACTGCGCCGAGTTGAGCCGTGAGAGCAACAGCACCGCGCCGATGGAGGTGAAGAATCCGCACAGTGCGTACACGAGGATGATGGTCCTGCGTGTGTTCACGCCTGAGAGTCGCGCCGCCTCGACGTTGTTGCCGATCGCGTAGAAGTAGCGCCCGATGTAGGTCTTGTTCAGGATGAACAGGCCGATGATCCAGACCGCGATGAGGACGTAGACCGAGACGGGGATGCCCAGGATCGCGCCCTGCCCCAGCATCGAGAACTCCGCGGGGAACCCGAAGATCGGCAGGCCCTTGGAGATCAGATAGCTGAGCCCGTTGAGGATCATCATCATCGACAGCGTCACGATCAGCGGGGCGACCCCGGTGAACGTGATGATGATCCCGTTCACGAGACCGACGAGCGTGCCGAGGACCAGAGCGAGCAGGACCGCGAGGAACCACGGGACCCCGAACTGCGCCATGAGCATTCCGGTGACGACGACGTTGAGGGAGATCTGGTAGCCGACCGACAGGTCGATACCGCCCGTGATCAGCACGAAGGAGAATCCGACGGCGACGATCCCGAGGGTGGCGATCTGCCTGGCGATGTTGAGGATGTTCGTGGGGTCGAGGAAGTTCGGCGACATCACGCTGAAGGCGATCACCAGCACGATGAGCACCGCGACGATGCCGAGCTCCTTCACCCGGGGCATGAGTGCAGACTTCATTCGTTCTCTCCTTGCGCAGCCAGGGCCAGGACGGCCTCCTGGGTGATGTCGTGCGATTCGAGGGTTCCCGCCTGAATGCCCTCTCGAAGGACGATCACGCGATCGGACATGCCGATCAGCTCCTCCATGTCGGATGAGATCATGAGGATCGTCTTGCCCGCCTCGGCGAGGCGGTTCATGATCAGGTAGATCTCGGCGCGGGCGCCGACGTCGATCCCGCGGGTGGGCTCGTCGAAGATCAGCACCTCCGGATCCGTCGCGAGCCACTTCGCCAGCACGACCTTCTGCTGGTTGCCGCCGCTGAGGTTCCCGACGATCTCGGCGCCGCTCGGCGCCTTGATGCGCAGGTCGGTCATGTACTCGGCCGCGAGATCGCGCTCCGCTTTGGGCGACACGACGGTTCCGCGCGAGAGGGACTTCTTCAGAAGCGGCAGCGTGATGTTCTGCTGGATCGAGAAGGGGAGGACGAGGCCATGGCGCTTACGGTCCTCCGGGACCAGGGCGATGCGGTTCCTGATCGCCTGGATCGGCGACCGCGAGACCACGGAGCGCCCGTGGAGGGTCACCTCGCCCTCGTCGATGGGTTTCGCACCGAAGAGCACCTCCATCAGCTCCGTCCTTCCGGCGCCGATCAGTCCGGCGAACCCGAGGATCTCGCCGGTGCGCGCCTCGAAGGAGATGTCGCTGACACCGTTGCCGGAGACCCGGGAGACCTTCAACGACACCTCGCCGGGCGCGGTGGTGCGCTCGGGGTAGCCCTCCGCCAGTTCGCGACCGACCATGAGACTGATCAGCTCGCGGCGGGTGGTCTCCGAGGTGACGCGGGTCGCGATGTACTTGCCGTCGCGGAGGACCGACACGCGGTCGGCGAGGCGGAAGATCTCCTCCATGCGATGCGAGATGTAGACGATCGTCATGCCCTCGGCACGCAGCGCGTCGACGACGCGGTACATGGCCTCGACCTCGCTCGCGGTGAGCGGCGCAGACGGCTCGTCCATGATGAGCAACCGGGCATTGCGCGAGAGCGCCTTGGCGATCTCGACGATCTGCTGGTACCCCGTGGTCAGCGTCTCGACGAGGGCACGCGGGTCGATCCGCACGCCGAGCCGGGCGAACAGCTGGGCGGCCTGGGCATTCATCCGCTTGCGATCGAGGACCGGGCCGCGGCAGATGTAGTGACCGAGGAACACGTTCTCGGCGGCGTTGAGCGTCGGCACCAGTGTGAATTCCTGGTAGATCACCGCGATCCCGAGATCCTGCGCCAGCGCGGGGGTGAGCTTGTCGTAGGTCTCGCCGTCGACGGTGATCGTGCCGCTCGTGGCCTCCACCGCCCCGGAGAGCACCTTGATGAGCGTCGACTTCCCTGCGCCGTTCTCGCCGACGATCGCGTGGACCTCGCCGGGCCGCAGATCGAGGGACACTCCTGCGAGCGCCTGTACGCCCGGGTACTGCTTCGTGATCTCCGACACCGTCACGTCGATGCGGGTGGCGGGAGCCGACGTCGTCTCGGCGGCGGAGCTCATCGGCGTCTCGCGCTGAGTGCGAGCGCTGTCGCTGTGGTGGGGCGCCTGATCATCAGGAACACACTCCTTCGTGGCTGTTCGTTCGATCAGAATGTCAGAACGTGTTAGATCCTGTCAACTCATGTTCGTAAAAGTGGGTGCGCAGACAGGCCCCACCGCCAAGGCGCCTGGACGGCGCTTCAGAGAACGGTCGGCAGGTGACGCGCGTAAGCGGCGAGCTCGGCAGCCTCTGGCGCGAGCTCGGTCGCCAGAACGGCGACGCGATCCACAGGAACCGACGCGGCCGTGGCCGTGGCATCGAGCTTCTCGACGTGGACGCCGATCACGACGTGCGCGGATGACCGCGCGAACGCCCTCTTGAGCTCGGCCTCCTCGAGGGTGTCCTCATAGCAGGAACGCTCATCCACCGCCGCAGCCGAGGCGAAGAAGCTCGAGAACCGCATGCTCTCCAGGAACGCCGTCGCCACCGGTCCGACGAGGGAATCCGACCGCCTGTCCGCCGCACCACCGGTGAGGATGGCCGTCACGCCAGGCCGGTCCTGCAGCACGTGGAAAGTGGACAGACCGTTGGTCACGACCGTGAGGTCATCACTCGCGAGGATCATCTGCGCCAAGCGGTTCATCGTGGTCGACGAGTCCATCGCGATCACCCCACTCGACGGGACCAGCGGAAGCAGCTTCGTGGCGATCAGCGCCTTCTCCTCGGCGTGCGACCGCTCGCGCCCCTGAAAGCTCACCGGGCCGCTGTACACGGCGCCACCCCGCACGCGCCGGGCGATCCCCCGCTCCTCCATCGCCGTGAAATCGCGGCGGACGGTCATCTCGCTCACGCCGAGGGATTGCGCGGCATCACTGAGCGAGATCGCCTTGGATTCCTTGAGGCGGGCGATCAGCCAGTTCCAGCGCTCTTCAGCGGCGAGAGAGTTCACGTCACCCATCCTAGGAAGAACGCACACGTTCTGACAGATTCGATCATGCGCGACGGCACCACCGACCGCCTGCCCGGCCCACGAGCACGGGATAGATTCCTCCCATGGCACTTTCCGGCAATCTCGAGGCGCAACGGCGTCGAGACGAACTCGTCGAACTCGCGAACGGCCCGCAGGGCGTCATGATCGAGGCGGCGGCCGAACTCTTCTCCGTGTCGTCCATGACGATCCGACGCGACCTGCTCGAACTGGAGGCCGAAGGCCGGGTGCGACGCGTTCGAGGCGGAGCGGCGGCCGCGCCGCGGGCACGCCCGTTCGACGCACGCCGGGCGATCCGGGCGAGCGCGAAGCGCGCGATCGCCGAGAAGGCGCTGCGACTCGTGCCCGATCGGGGGAGCATCGCGCTCGACGCCTCCTCCACCGTCAACATGCTCGCCTCGACGATCGGGCCGCGCGCCGGGCTCGCGGCCTACACCAACTCCTTCGAGTCGTTCCAACTGCTGCATCCACTCGACGGCGTGACGGCGGTGATCTCCGGCGGAACCGCCGAGCCCACGACGGGGAGCCTCGTCGGCCCGATCGCCCGCCGGAGCATGCGATCGGTGTATTTCGACATCTTCTTCTCCTCGGCCGATGCCCTCGACAGCGCCGACGGCACCTCCGAGGTGTCGGTGGAGGAGGCAGAGCTGAAGCAGGCGATGGCCGGCAACGCGGGCACGACAGTCGTGTGTGTCGACTCCAGCAAGCTCGAGCGCCGATCCGTCGCCCGCGCGCTCGAACGCGACGAGATCTCGGTGTTGATCACGGAACTCGATCCCGCCGACGAGCGGCTGGACGCCTTCCGGGAGACCACCGACATCCTCTGACTCCTTCCCGCGACCTTCCCCGCGACGTCGGTTCATGTTATCTTTCACATGAAGTAACAGCACTAGTGCACACGGTCGTGTGCGCCGCCCCTGTCTTGGAGAGTCATGACCAACGCCACCGCCGCCGCCCTCATCGCCCGGTCGAACCGCCTCGGCGCCGACCCGAAGAACACCAACTACGCCGGCGGGAACACCTCCGCCAAGGGCACGGAGACCGATCCCGTGACAGGTCAACCCGTCGAGCTGATGTGGGTCAAGGGCTCGGGCGGCGACCTGGGCACCCTCCAGGAGGGCGGCCTGGCCGTGCTGCGCCTCGACCGCATGCGCGCGCTCGTCGACGTCTACCCCGGCCTCGACCGTGAAGACGAGATGGTCGCGGCCTTCGATTACTGCCTGCACGGCAAGGGCGGCGCCGCCCCCTCGATCGACACTGCGATGCACGGCCTCGTCGACGCCGCGCACGTCGACCACCTGCACCCCGACTCCGGCATCGCGATCGCCACCGCCGCCGACGGTGAAGCGCTGACCACGAAGATCTTCGGCGAGAAGGTCGTCTGGGTGCCGTGGCGTCGTCCCGGATTCCAGCTCGGACTCGACATCGCCGAGATCAAGAAGCAGAACCCGCAGGCGATCGGCTGCATCCTCGGCGGGCACGGCATCACGGCCTGGGCGGACACCTCCGAGGAAGCCGAGGCGAACTCCCTCTGGATCATCGACACCGCGGCCGCGTACATCGCCGAGCATGGCAAGGCCGATCCGTTCGGTGGCGTCCGCTCCGGCTTCGAAGCCCTCCCCACGGCAGAGCGCCGTGAGCGCGCAGCAGCCCTCGCCGGCACCATCCGCGGCATCGCCTCGACCGACAAGCCGATGGTCGGACACTTCACCGATGCCGACGTGGTCCTCGACTTCCTGGCATCCGAGCAGGCTCCAGCCCTGGCAGCGCTCGGCACCAGCTGCCCGGATCACTTCCTGCGCACCAAGGTCAAGCCGCTCATCCTCGACCTGCCCGCCACGGCCTCCCTCGACGAGCAGATCGCGCGTCTGCACGAGCTGCACGAGCAGTACCGCGCCGACTACCAGGCCTACTACGACGCGCACGCGACGGCCGACTCCCCCGCGATCCGCGGCGCCGACCCGCTCATCGTGCTGGTCCCCGGTGTGGGCATGTTCTCCTACGGCGCCAACAAGCAGACCGCCCGCGTCGCCGGCGAGTTCTACGTGAACGCGATCAACGTGATGCATGGCGCCGAAGCGCTCTCGACCTATTCGCCGATCTCGGATGCCGAGAAGTTCCGCATCGAGTACTGGGCGCTGGAGGAGGCCAAGCTGCAGCGCATGCCGAAGCCGAAGTCGCACCAGGGCCGCATCGCCTTCGTCACGGGCGCCGCCTCGGGCATCGGCAAGGCCATCGCCACCCGCCTCGCCGCCGAGGGCGCCTGCGTCGTGATCGCCGATCTCGACCTCGAGAAGGCGCAGGCCGCAGCTGCCGAGCTCGGCAACACCGATGTCGCGATCGGGATCGCCGCCAACGTGGCCGATGCCGATGCCGTCCAGGCCGCACTGAACGAGGCCGTGCTCGCCTTCGGCGGCGTCGACCTGGTCGTCAACAACGCCGGCCTCTCGCTCTCGAAGCCGCTGCTGGAGACCACCGAGAAGGACTGGGATCTGCAGCACGACGTGATGGCCAAGGGCTCGTTCCTCGTGTCGAAGGCCGCCGCCCGCGTGCTCATCGACCAGAAGCTCGGCGGCGACATCATCTACATCTCGTCGAAGAACTCGGTCTTCGCCGGCCCCAACAACATTGCCTACTCCGCCACCAAGGCCGACCAGGCCCACCAGGTGCGGCTGCTCGCGGTCGAGCTCGGCGAGTACGGTATCCGTGTGAACGGCATCAACCCCGACGGCGTGGTCCGCGGCTCCGGCATCTTCGCGTCGGGCTGGGGTGCGAACCGTGCCGCGACCTACGGCGTCGCCGAAGAGGACCTCGGCCAGTACTACGCGAATCGCACGATCCTCAAGCGCGAGGTCGTCCCCGAGAACGTGGCGGACGCGGTGTACGTGCTGACCGGTCCTGAGCTCAGCCGCACCACGGGTCTGCACATCCCGGTCGACTCCGGCGTCGCCGCGGCGTTCCTGCGATGAGCGCGGTCCGCCGAGTGCACGGCTCCCTGTCGAACGCACGGCTTGTTCACGTCACGAAGCCGTGCACTCGGGCGGATGGCGTGCACTCGGCGTGTGGCGGCGACCGGTGACCATCCGGGCGGTCGCGGCCGTCGATCTCGGCGCGACCAGCGGCCGTGTGATGATCGGGCGAATCGGCGAAGGACGACTCGACCTCGAACTCGTGTCGCGCTTCCCGAACGGTCCCGTCGAACGCGAGGACGGCCTGCACTGGGACTTCACGGCTCTGTACGAGCATGTCCTCGATGGGCTTTCCGAAGCCGTGCGCCGCGAACCGGGCATCGAGAGCATCGGCGTCGACTCCTGGGCTGTCGACTACGGCCTCCTGAAGGACGGCGGGCTTCTCGCCGAGCCGTTCCACTACCGCGACGAGCGCACGACGCGGGGCGTCGACGAGGTGCACGCGATCATCCCGTTCGCTGAGCTCTATCGGCGCAACGGCCTGCAGTTCCTGCCCTTCAACACGCTGTACCAGTACCGCGTCGACGAACGTCTCGACCATGCCGACACCGCGCTCCTCATCCCCGACCTCATCGCCTTCCTGCTCACCGGATCCGCCGTGGCCGAGCGCACGAACGCCTCCACCACCGGTCTGCTCGGTGTCACGGACGGCGACTGGGACACGCGGCTGGCAGACCGGCTGGGCATCCCGTCGAGAATCCTGCCGCCGCTGGTCGATCCGGGAACGACCATCGGCATCCTGCGCCCGGAACTGGTCGCACGGGTCGGCAAGATCCTGCCGGTGATCGCGGTCGGCTCGCACGACACGGCCTCCGCCGTCGTCGCAGCACCCCTCTCGACCCCGCACTCCGCGTACATCTCGTGCGGCACCTGGGGCCTGGTCGGGGTGGAGCTGACCGAGCCGGTGCTGTCGGATGCCGCGCGCGAGGCGAACTTCACGCACGAGCTCGGAGTCGACGGCCGCTACCGGTTCCTGCACAACGTCACGGGACTCTGGCTGCTCAGCGAGACCGTGCGGGCGTGGGAGTCCGACGACGGGGAGAGCATCGATCTGCCGGCGCTGCTGTCCGCAGCATCCGAGGTCACCGGTGAGGTGCCGATCTTCGACGCCGACGATCCGACACTCAGCGCGCCGGGGAACATGCCGTCGCGGATCGCCGCGCTCGTCGGCGGCACGGCACCGACCGCGAGGCCCGCGTTCGCGCGGACCATCGTCGAGTCGATCGCCGCGGCCTTCGCCCGCGCGGTCCAGACGGCTGCCGACCTGTCGGGGCGCGAGCTCGACAGCATCCATCTCGTCGGAGGCGGGTCGCTCAACCGCCTGCTCTGCCAGGCCACGGCCGACCGTACCGGCCTTCCGGTGCTCGCCGGCCCGGTCGAGGCGACCGCGCTGGGCAACGTCCTCGTCCAGGCTCGTGCGCTCGGCGCTGCTCCGTCGACACTGGAAGGCCTCCGCACGCTCGTGGCTGAGATGCACGCGCCAACGCGTTTCGATCCCCGCGGCTGACCGCGCCTCCCGACGAAGCCCCCTCTCCGTCTGCAGCGGGGAGGGGGATTCGTCGGTCCGAGGCGACCGGGCGTTCGCGCTCAGTCTGCTGAGGGACCGCCCGCGTTCGCTGCGGCGATCAACTGCTCGATCTGCTCGAAGGAGACCGGGAGTCCGGGGAATCCGGCGAGCCGACCGATCGGGAAGGAGGCCATCATCTTCTGCATCGCCTCGTCGTTGGGCATCATCGAGGCGGCAGCAGCGTCGCCGTCGAGCCCGCCCATCAGGCCGCCGAGCGCCTGCTGCACGATGGGGCCGGCGATCGGGTGCGCGATCAGGTCGCCGATCGAGGAGTTCATCGTCAGCTCCTGGTGCACCTCATCCCCCGAGACCTCCACCGAGACGGTCGACCGGATGTCACGGCTGGAAGCGGCGACGTCGACCGTGTAAGACCCACCCTCGACCACCCAGCGGTCGACGCGGATGTCCCAGTAGGCGAGGTCCTCACGCCGCACGACGAGCTCGACCGCGCGGGTCTCTCCCGCGGCGAGCGCGACCGAGGCGAACGCCTTGAGTTCGCGGGGTGCGCGCTGCACGATCGACGTCGTCGGGGCGACGTAGACCTGCACGACCTCGCGGCCGTCACGGTCACCGGTGTTGGTGACGTCGACTCGCACGACGATGTCGCCGTCTGCTCCGACCGCTGCCGTCGCGGTGCCGTACTCGAACGTCGTGTACGAGAGTCCGTGACCGAACGGGAAGGTCACGTCGAGATCCTTCGCGTCGTACCAGCGGTAGCCGACCAGCAGGCCCTCGCCGTAGCGCACATGGCCGAACTCGCCGGGGAAGTTGCCGAAGGAGGGGTTGTCCTCGAGTCGCACCGGCACGGTCTCGGTGAGCTTGCCCGAGGGGTTCACTGCGCCGTAGAGCACGTCGGCGACAGCACTGCCTCCGGCCTGGCCCAGCAGCCAGCTCTCGACGATCGCGGGCACGCGGTCGGCGAAGGGCAGGGCGACGACACCGCCGTTGGACAGGACGACCACCACGCGAGGGTTCACCTCGAGCACGGCATCGAGCACGACCAGCTGCTCGGCCGGGAGGTCGATGTGGTCGCGGTCGAAACCCTCAGACTCCTCCGCGGCCGGAAGGCCAAGGAACAGCACGGCCACGTCCGCCGCACCTGCGACGCCGACGGCTTCCGCCCGCAGGTCAGAGGCGGTGCGACCGGAGGTCGCGATGGTGCCGCCTTCGACCCCGAAGCCTGCCGCGTAGGAGACGTTGTCGCCGCCGACTGCCCGTAGTTCATCGAGGGCCTTGTCGACACGCGTGGGGTTGATCAGCGACGAGCCTGCACCCTGGAACCGCGGTTCGGTCGCAAAGGCACCGATCACGGCGACCTTCTGGTCGGCGGCGAGCGGCAGCAGTGCGCCCTCGTTCTTCAGCAGCACGATCGAGCGACCGGCCGCCTCACGGGCAAGTGCGTGGTGCGCCTCGACGTCGAGCGGGCCTGCCACAGCAGGACGCTCACCGGCCTTGCGCACGAGGTCGAGGGCGCGGGCTGCCGCGGTGTCGAGCACACTCTCCGCGAGCTCCCCCGCCCGCACGGCTGCGACGAGCTGGGCATCCGTCCGCCCACCCGATGCGGGCATCTCCAGGTCGAGTCCGGCAGCGACTCCGACGACACGGTCGTTCACCGCGCCCCAGTCCGACACGACGAGGCCGTCGAAGCCCCAGTCGTCGCGCAGCACGCTGGTCAGCAGCCACGGGTCTTCCGAGGTCCAGACGCCGTTGAGCTTGTTGTACGAGCACATGACGGTCCACGGCGCCGCGTCCTTCACGACGCGCTCGAATCCGCGCAGGTAGATCTCGCGCAGCGGGCGCGGGTCCAGGTCCGAGCTCGCACGCATGCGGTCGAACTCCTGGTTGTTGGCGGCGAAGTGCTTGAGCGAGGTGCCGACGCCCTTCGACTGGATGCCACGGACCGAGGCGGCTCCGAGGATGCCGGACACGATCGGGTCTTCCGAGAAGTACTCGAAGTTGCGTCCGCACAGCGGCGAGCGCTTGATGTTGATGCCGGGGCCGAGCACGACGGCGACGTCCTCGATCGCGGCCTCGACCCCGATCGCGGCACCCACGCGCTCGATGAGCTCCGGGTCGAAGGAGGAGCCGATGCCGACCGCGGGCGGGAAGCAGGTGGCGGGGACGCTGCTGGCGAGACCGAGGTGGTCGGTGGCTCCGGACTGCTTGCGCAGGCCGTGCGGGCCGTCGGTCATCATCATCGATGGGATGCCCACGCGATCGATGGCCTTGGTGGTCCAGAAGTCCGCACCGCTGGTGAGCGACGCCTTCTCCTCGAGAGTGAGGTCGGAAGCCGAGTTCTCGGGCATTGTTTTCCTTTCGCGGGCGACGTCGATGTCCTTGCGAAAACCATATGCCCTTCAGTATTAGATTTCAAACGGCATTCAGGATTAGGGTCGAAGCATGGCAACACGAGGTTCGTATGCGAAGGGCGTGGCGCGACGCGAGGAGATCCTCGAGAGCGCCCTCGACGTGATCGGACGCAAGGGATATCAGAACGCCTCGCTCAAGGAGATCGCCGAAGTCGTCGGCGTCACCCCTGCCGCCCTCCTGCACTACTTCGGCTCGAAGGAGGAGCTCTTCACGGAGGTGCTCCGCAAACGCGATGAGCACGACGGTCTCGACCCGGCCCGGCTCAGCGCCGACGAGGCGAGGACGGCATTCCTCGATGTCATCCGCCACAACACCGAGGTCCCGGGACTCGTCACCCTGTTCTCGCGACTCTCGGTGGATGCCGCCGACCCGGAGCATCCGGCCCATTCGTACTTCCTGGACCGCAGCGCGCGTCTGCGCGAGTCCATCGTCGACAACTTCGGCGCCGAGGACCGTCGCTCCACGCTCGACCCCGACACCCTCGCCCGCGTGATCCAGGCCACGTCGGACGGGCTCCAGCTGCAGTGGATGATCGACCCGACCGTCGACATGCCCGGCATCATGGCGGCTCTCATCGACGCCCTGCATCCGCCGACATCACCGGCCTGAGTTCGCCGAGGCGAACTACCCCTTCACCGCACCCCCGAGCCCGGCCGAGCGCAGGAACACCGACTGGAAGATCAGGAACATCGCGATCGGGATCAGGGTCGCGATCGCGAGAGCTGCGAGGAACACGTCGAGCTCGGTCTGCGACTGCACGGCGGGGAGCCGTACCGACAGCGGCTGCACCGCGGGATCGGGCAGCACCAGCATCGGCCACAGGTAGTCCTTCCACGCCGCGATGATCGCGAACACCGAGACCACGCCGAGGATCGGCTTCGACATCGGCAGCACGATCGACCAGAACAGTCGGAAGGGACCAGCTCCATCGGTGCGCGCCGCCTCGAAGACCTCACGGGGCAGGCTGTCGAAGAACCGCTTGACCAGCAGGATGTTGAAGGCGTTCGCTCCCATCGGCAACCAGACGGCGAGGTAGTTGTTGAGCAGGCTCACGTCTCCGAGCAGGGGCGGATGCACGATCGTGAGATACAGCGGCACCAGCAGCACGATCCCGGGGATGAACAGCGTCGCCAGCACCAGGGCGTTCAGGATCGGCGCGTACGTCGGACGCAGCACCGAGAGCGCGTAGCCCGCGGTCGTGGCGATGAACAGCTGCACGAACCAGGCACCGAGCGCGATGATCACCGTGTTGAAGAAGTACTGGTCGATGTGGATGTCGTTCCACGCGGTCGACAGGTTCTCCCAGTCGATCCCGTTCGGCCACAGCGCGAACGGCTGCTGCAGGGTGTCCTGCGTGGGTGTGATCGCCGACTTCGCCAGCCACAGGATCGGACCGAGACCGGCGACGACCAGCCCGACGGCGAGGAACACATGGGTGACCGACATCCCGACGCGGATTCCGGGGCGCCGGCGTTCGGAGTCGGAGATGACGGTGCGATCCCCCACGCGGTCGGCGGCCTTCTCCGCCGCCTTCTCCGCGGCGCGAGTCGAGAGGCGGGTCGTGAGGCTCACGTCGTGCTCCAACGGTCGGTCAGCTTGAAGTACAGCCAGGAGAGGACGGCGAGGACGATCGCGAGCAGCACCGAGACCGCCGTCGCCTCGCCGTAGTCGCCGCCCAGGCTGTTCCGGAAGGCCTTGTCGTAGATGTACAGCAGCACGGTCTTGGTCGCCCCGGCAGGCCCGCCGCCGGTGAACAGGAACGGTTCGAGGAACACCTGCGCGGTCGCGATCACCTGCAGGATCAGCATGATGAAGAGGATGCCGCGCAGCTGCGGCAGCGTGACGTGCCAGATCTTCTTCCAGATTCCGGCGCCGTCGACCTCCGCGGCGTCGTACAGTTCGGGCGGCACCCCGAGGAGCGCGGCGAGGTAGATGATGATCGACCCGCCGGCTCCTGCCCAGGTGGCTTCGAGCACGAGCGAGGGCATCGCCTGCACGGCGTCCTGGATCCAGGGCTGCGGGGGGATGCCCACGAACCCGAGCACGGTGTTGAACACACCGGAAGGATCGGCGCTGTAGAAGAACTTCCACAGCAGCACCGCCACGACGGGCGGGATCACGACGGGGAGATACGCGAGCGCCGAATAGATGCCCTTGCCCCGCCGGACCTCGCTCATCAGCACGGCCATCAGCAGCGGCAGCGGGAACCCGAAGAGCAGGGCGAGCACGGCGAACCACAGCGTGTTGATCACGGCACGGCCGAGCTCGGGGTCGCCGATCACGGCGAGGTAGTTGTCGAATCCGACCCACTCGGAGACGATCAGGTTGGTCTTCTGCAGGCTCATGATCACGGACTGCACGATCGGCGACCAGGAGAAGAACACGAAGACGAACAGCATCGGAAGCACGAACAGGAGGTTCGCGAGCCCGCCGCCGCGGAACCAGGTGAGTGGTGAGCGGCGGCGGGAACGGCGCACAGCGGGCGGCGGAGAGTCCTCCACCGCCGCCCGCTGCTCGGAGAGCGTCATCGTCATGAAGCGTTACTCGTCGAGCTTCGCCTGCGCATCGGTCTGCACCTGAGCGAGCAGAGCGTCGATGTCGGCGTTCTGGTCGGTCAGCACGGTCTGCACCACGGTGTCGAGAAGGGCGTAGACCTCCTGCGTCTTCACCTTCGGCTCCCCCACCGGCGTCTGGTCCCAGATGCGGTCGCTGAACGGTGCCATCTGATCGACGGGCACGTTGATGTAGTCGGCGATCCACTCCTGCGACTCGTCGTAGATCTCGCGGCTGAGCACCGGCAGCAGCGGGGTGCCCACGGCCTGACCCGACTCGTCGAGGGTCTTGGCGTCGAGCACCGCCGCGTCCTTGTCCATCAGCTTCTGCATGTAGTACCAGTCGATCCAGGTGACGGCAGCAGCCTTGGTGGTCTCGTCTACCGTGGGACTGATCACCGCGATGTCACCGCCGCCGAGCGTGCCGGGGTCGTTGCCCTCCATCGGCACGACCGTCATGCCGTAGATCTCCGAGTCCATGCCGAAGTCGCGCACGAGTGCCGTGTAGATGTCGGAGCCCGAGGTGTACATGCCGATGTTGCCGGCGGCGAACTCCTGGTTGATCGTTCCCCAGTCGAGATCGACCTTCGACCCGAAGGCGTTGTCCTCCCACTTCACGTCGTGCAGGAACTGCAGCGCCGCCTTGGTGGCGTCGTTGTCGATCGTCGACTCCGCCGAGCCGTCGCCGGCATCGGTCTGTGTGCGGCCGCCGCGAGCGACGGTCTGCGAGGTGAGCTGCCACCCGCCGGTGTTGTTGATCGCCATCTGCGCGTAGCCGGCCTTGCCCGTGGCATCCGTGATCGCCTTCGCGGCCTCGCGGATCTCGTCCCACGTCTCCGGCGGGTTGTCCGGGTCGAGCCCGGCCTGTTCGAAGAGATCGCGGTTGTAGTGCAGGGCAGCGGCGTACGCCTGACGCGGGAATCCGTAGATCTTGCCGTCGGCGCCGGTGACGCCGTCGAGGATGATGGGATTGAACTTGTCGGTGTAGCCGAGCTTCTCGATCGCCTCCGTCACGTCGGTCAGCTGCCCGTTTTCAAGCAGGGTCTTCGAGTCGGTGAAGGGCACCGTGAACACGTCGGGCAGGCTGCCGCCGGCGAGCTGCACGGCGAAGGTGGGGCCTTCCCATTCGTACTCGACGCCGATGATGTCGATGTCGGGATGCTCTTTCTCGAACTGCTTCTCCTGTGCGGCGAACGCGTCGTATGCCGCGGCATCGGCGCCCGGCGGGAACGTCGCGACGCGGAGCTCGGTCTTGCCGTCGGCGCTGTCACCGCCGCTCGACGTGCAGCCGGCGAGCGCGCCGACCGTCGCGAGCACGGCGACGCCGGCGAGCAGGACTTTCGTTGGTGACTTCATTGTCTGTCCTTCCATGTGGTGCTGATCGGGTGGTGCAGGGCTACTTCGGCGCCGGGTGCGAGCGCGGAAGGACGGCTCGGAGGGCGAGCCAGGCTGTGGAGTCCGGAGGCAGTACACCGTCGAGCGGCGCACTGGCGAGAAGCACCTCGTGGTGCGCCGGCAGCGGCACGGGCACGGCCCCGAGGTTGGAGACGCTGAGGGTGCCGTCGCCTCGGCGGAAAGCGAGGACGTCCGCACCGAGCTCGAGCCACTCCAGGTCGCTGCCGACGAGGTCGCCGATGCGACGGCGCAGCGCGATCGCCGCGCGGTACAGGTTGAGGGTCGAATCGGGGTCTGCGTCCTGTGCCTCGACCGTGAGCGCCCCCCAGTCCTCGGGCTGCGGAAGCCAGGGGGCGCCGCCGAAGCCGTACGGGGCCGCCTCGCCCTTCCAGGGCAGCGGCACACGACATCCGTCCCGCCCGGGATCGATCCCCCCGGAGCGGAAGTGCATGGGGTCCTCGATCGCATCCAGGGGCAACTCCACCTCCGGAAGACCGAGCTCGTCGCCCTGGTAGATGTAGAGGCTGCCCGGCAGTGCCGCCACGAGCAGCGCCGCGGCGCGAGCACGGCGGGCTCCACGTGCCGCATCCGTCGCCGTGCCGAACCGCTTGCGCTCGAAGGCGAACGAGGAATCCGCCTGGCCGTATCGGGTGACCGGGCGGGTGATGTCGTGGTTCGAGAGCACCCACGTCGCGGGCGCTCCCACCGGTGCGTGCTCGGCGAGCGTGCGGGTGATCGAATCGCGCATGGCCTGTGCGCTCCACGGCTGCGTCATGAACCCGAAGTTGAACGCGGTGTGCATCTCCCCGGGACGCAGGTACCGGGCGAAACGCTCGGCGTCGTCGAGCCACACCTCGCCGACGAGAACCCGCTCACCGTCGTACTCGTCCGCGACGGCGCGCCAGCCGCGGTAGATGTCGTGCAACTCGTCGCGGTCGATGTGCGGGTGGTCGACTGCGGGAGCAGTTCCCGGCGGGAGGTCGGGAAGCGCCGGGTCCTTGACCGGGAGCGCGGCGGAGTCGATGCGCACACCCGCGACCCCACGATCGAACCAGAACCGCAGGACGTCTTCGTGCTCGCGGCGCACGTCGGGGTGGTTCCAGTTCAAGTCGGGCTGCTCCGGGGTGAACAGGTGCAGATACCACTCGCCGTCGGTGCCGTCGGGGTTCCGCGTGCGCGACCACGTCTCACCCTGAAAGCTCGAGACCCAGTTGGTCGGGATGCCGGCACCGTGCTCGCCCCGGCCACGATGGAACCAGAAGCGCTCGCGCTCGGGGCTACCCGGTCCTGCCGCCAGCGCCTGCTGGAACCACTCGTGCTGATCCGAGATGTGATTGGGGACGATGTCGACGATCGTGCGGATGCCGAGCGCGAGGGCCTCGGCGATCAGCAGTTCCGCCTCCTCGAGCGTGCCGAAGCGCGGATCGATCTGCCGGTAGTCCTGCACGTCGTAGCCGCCGTCGGCCAGCGGACTCCGGTACCACGGCGTGAACCAGAGCGCGTCGACGCCGAGGCTCTTCAGGTAGGGGAGGCGGGAGCGCACGCCGGTCAGGTCCCCGACCCCGTCACCATTGCCGTCCGCGAAGCTGCGCACGTACACCTGGTAGATGACGGCCGTGCGCCACCATCCCTCGCCCGCCGGCATCGTCAGGGGATCGGCGGGCGCAGTGCCCGGCAGAACTTCGGTGTCCACAGAACTCCTCGTCGTCGGTGGCGATGAGTTGAATGTAGCTTTTCCCGGCGTATCGCGCAAGAACTAAACAGAAGGTTGTAATTTTACGATAGCGTGCGGCCGCGCGAGAGCGACCCGATCGCGGAGGAACTCCGCGTCAGGCCAGCGGGCCCGTGGATGCCCGGAGCACCAGCTCGGGTTCGAACAGCAGCTCGTCGCTCGGTTGGGCCGTCCCGGCGATCTGCGCGAGCAGGAGGGCGATCACCGCCCGTCCCATCGACTCGATCGGCTGGCGGACCGTCGTCAGCGGAGGCTCGGTACAGCTCATCAGCGCCGAGTCGTCGAATCCGACGATGCTGACGTCTCCCGGCACCGACAGCCCGGCGCGTCGCGCCGCCCGCACCGCTCCGAGCGCCATCGGATCGCTGGCGCACACGATCGCCGTCGCTCCGGCCGCGAAGAGCCGCGCCGCCCCCGCCTGGCCGGACTCGAGCGAGTACATGCCGCGCACGACGAGCTCGTCCGAGAGCGGGTCTCCGAGAGTCTCGAGCAGACGGCGGGCCGACTCCAGCTTGCGTCGGGAGGGAACGTGATCCTCCGGCCCGAGAAGAAGCCCGATGCGGCGATGCCCGAGCTGATGCACGTGCAGCACCGCCTGCTCCGCCGCGGCGGTGTCATCGGTCGACACCGTGGCGAAATGCAGCTCGGGCACACGGGCGTTGACGAGGACAGTCGGCAGGTTCACCTGCCGCAACCGCTCGTAGTGCTGGTGCGCGGCATCCGCCTGCGTGTAGTTGCCGCCCAGGAAGATGACCCCGGAGACCTGCTGCGCGAGGAGCAGATCGACATAGTCCGACTCCGTCACGCCGCCCGCGTTCTGCGTGCAGAGCAGCGGCGTATAGCCGTTCTGCGTGAGTGCGCCTCCGACGATCTCGGCGAAGGCGGGGAAGATCGGGTTCTGCAGCTCGGGCAGCACGAGCCCCACCAGGCGGGCACGTTCGCCGCGCAGTTTCGTCGGCCGCTCGTAGCCGAGGACGTCGAGCGCGGTGAGCACCGCCTGCCGCGTGGCGTCGGAGACGCCGGGCTTCTCATTGAGGACGCGGCTCACCGTGGCCTCGCTCACACCGACCTTGCGGGCCACCTCTGCCAGTCGCTTCGACATGCAGTCAGTGTACGCAAACTCTTGCAAGAACACGCAAGCAGTTTGCGTTCGTGCGGCGCGAGCTCAGCGGACGTTGCCGTTGGAACAGGTCTGCTGCGCGGCGGAATTGCCCTTGATCGAGTCGGGGAGAGCCACGACGTTCTCGGGAACCGCTCCGGGGTCAGGCGTGGCCGAAGGGTCGGTCGCCGCGGGCGCCTCGACGGGCGCCGTCGGCTCCTGCACGACCACACCGTCGTTCTTGTTGTTCTCGTGCGTGATCTGCAATTGGGCGTTGGCCTCGATCGCGTCCCACAGCGCCGTCGCGGCGGTGTGGTTGGGAACGACCTTGTTGGGGTCGGACGAATCCGCCCCGTTCGGGTACTGCACGAAGACAATGTCCTCGAACGGCACCGACTTGACCGCGAGGGCGATCTGGACGAGCGTCATCGGGTTCGTGAGGGACTCGCTCGGCTCGAGGTTCTGGATGGCGGTGTTCGCGAGCTTCAGCATCACGGGGACGTTGCCGAGCACCTCGCCGCTGATCATCTTGCGCGCGAGGCTCGACATGTACTGCTGCTGGTTCCCGATGCGGCCGAGGTCGCTGCCGTCGCCGACTCCGTGTCGCGTGCGCAGGAACTGGAGCGCCTGGAGCCCCTCGACCGTGTGCGTGCCCGCGGGCATGTCGAGACCCGTGTAACGGTCCTTGATCGGATTGGCGAGGCAGACGTCGACGCCGCCGATCGCATTGGTGATCTCGATCACGCCGCCGAAGGTGACGCCGGCCGCGAACTGGATCTCCTGGTCGGTGAGTTCGGAGATGGTCTTCACGACGCAGTTCAGGCCGCCGTCCGTGTAGGCCGTGTTGAGCGGCTGCTTGCTCATCGCGGAGGTGGCGTTACCGTTCTTGTCGGTGCAGGCGGGGATCGGGACCATGAGGTCGCGCGGGAAGCTGACGACCGTGATGCGGCGCGGCTCCTGCGAGACGTGCACGAGCAGGTTCACGTCGTTGAGCGTGCCCTCGGAATCCGCGCCGGTGCATCGAGCGCCGAAGAGGTCCTTGTACTTCTCTTCACACGTGTCCACGCCCGTGAGGACGAGGTTGAATCCGCCCTGGTACTCACCGATGTCCGGCGGCACCGGATCCTGGCCCTCGAGCTCGACGGCGTTCGCAGACACCGTGGTCGAGAGGTCGTAGAAGACGTAGGCGCCGACGCCGAAGCCGCTGACGAGCACCACTGCCAGTCCGATCGCGATGAACTTCAGCAGTTGGCCGACCGCACCAGGAGTGCCCAGCTGACCGTGGCGCGCGATCGTGTGACGGCGTCGGGTGTTCCGGCTCACTCGTGTCCTTTCGGATTCAGCACGAATGCGAGGACACTGTGCTCAAAATGCGGAGGGTGTGGGATTCGAACCCACGAGACATCTCTGCCCACTGGTTTTCAAGACCAGCTCCATCGGCCGCTCGGACAACCCTCCCGACAGATGCTTCTGTCGACCAGGCGTGAGTCTAGCCGAGTTCTATTCTCCTGCGCTGACCTGGGCGGGGGCTGGAAGCGTGTCGAGCGCCCGTGCCAAGCCGCCGTCGGCGACGTCTGCGGTGACCTCTCCTGCAGCCTCCTTCACCACGTCCGGGGCCTGCCCCATCGCCACGGCCCTGCCTCCGAGCGATCGGGCCCATCCGAACATGCCGATGTCGTTGCGCCCGTCTCCGGCCACGAGGATGCGCCCCTCGTCGAGACCGAGCTCGGTGCGCACCTGCTCCAGTGCCGTGCCCTTGTCGACGCCCTGCGGGGCGATGTCGAGCCACGCCGTCCAGCCGATCGCGTAGGACACCTCGTTGAGGCCGGCGTCCGCCACCAGACGGTGGAAGTCGTCCTCGTCATGGCCCGGGGAGACGACGACGATGCGCGAGACGGGCAGCGCACCGAGTTCATCGAAGTCGACCTGCCGACCGCCGTCGAGCGTCCAGTCGTCGAGCTGCTCCGTGTAGAGGCGCTGACCCGAGGCGAGCTCGACCATATACCTGGCGTCGGGCAGGCGGTCGCGCAGCAGCCCCAGCACCGGCGTCGGGTCGAACGTCTCGACGTTCCAGCGCTCCCAGTCGTCGCCCGCACGGCGCATCGTCACGGCACCGTTGGAGCACACCACGTAGTCGGCGGTCAGGCCGAGCTCCTCCACATAGCGTCGCGTGGCCATCCAGCTGCGTCCGGTCGCGATCGTGACCACGTGCCCGGCGTCGCGCACCCGCGCGATGGCCTCGGGCACACCGGGACTCATGCTCTCATCCTGGAGGATGATCGTGCCGTCGACGTCGAGACCGACCAGCCAGGGCATCGTCACCGTGCGGCCCGCCCTTCCGCGAGGGGCCGGATCACTTCGAGGCCGCCGAGGTACGGGCGCAGGACCTCGGGCACGCGCACCGAGCCGTCGGCCTGCTGGTGCGTCTCGAGCAGCGCGACGATCCAGCGCGTGGTCGCCAGCGTGCCGTTCAGCGTCGCGACGTGCTGGGTCTTCGGCGCGCCCTGCGCGGCCGCATCCTCGGTGTCGACGACCGGGCGGTGCCGCACGTCGAGCCGGCGAGCCTGGTAGGTCGTGCAATTCGAGGTCGAGGTGAGCTCGCGGAACGCGCCCTGCGTCGGCACCCAGGCTTCGATGTCGTACTTCCGCGCGGCGCTCGAGCCGAGGTCTCCGGCGGCGACGTCGATCACACGGTAGGCGAGACCGAGCGATGTCAGCATCTCCTCCTGCAGCGCGACGAGGCGCAGGTGCTCGGCCTCCGCATCCTCCGCCGTGGTGTAGACGAACATCTCCAGCTTGTTGAACTGGTGCACCCGGATGATGCCGCGGGTGTCCTTGCCGTGCGAGCCGGCTTCCCGGCGGTAGCAGGTCGACCAGCCGGCGTAGCGCAGCGCGCCATCCGCCAGGTCGACGATCTCGTCCTTGTGGTACCCGGCGAGGGCGACCTCGCTGGTGCCGACCAGATAGAGGTCGTCGTCCTTGTCGAGGTGGTAGACCTCGTCGGCGTGCTCACCGAGGAATCCGGTGCCCTGCATGATCTCCGGGCGCACCAGCGTCGGCGTGATCAACGGCACGAAGTCGTTCTGCAGCGCTTTGTCGAGTGCGAGGTTCATCAACGCGATCTCGAGGCGTGCCCCGATACCGCGCAGGAAGTAGAAGCGCGCACCCGAGACCTTGGCCCCGCGCTCCATGTCGATCGCGCCGAGGAGCTCGCCGAGTTCCAGGTGGTCGCGCGGCTCGAAGTCGAAGGCCGGCACCTCGCCGACGCGGCGCAGCTCGAGGAAGTCCGCCTCGCCGCCGGCGGGAACACCGTCGATCACGACGTTCTCGATACGCGCGAGCGCGATGGATGCCGCCTCCGCGGCCTCATTCGCCGCATGCTGGGCCTGCTTGACGCGGTCCGCGAGGTCTTTCGCCTGCGCCACGAGCGCAGCCTTCTCCTCCTTGGGCGCCTTCGCGACCTGCTTGCCGAAGGCGTTCTGCTCGGCGCGCAGCTCCTCGAAGGCGGAGAGCGCGGCTCTGCGCGATCGATCGGCCTCGAGTGCGGCGTCGACGGTGCTCTGGTCGTTTCCACGAGCAGCCTGCGAGCGGCGGACGATCTCCGGATTGTCGCGGAGGAATGCGAGGTCGATCATCCACCAAGTCTACGGTGAACGCCTTGCGGTGCCGGAGTCGGCCCCGATGTGAGGCGACCCGAGCGCGTCCCGGTTTAGAGTAGCGCCATGACCACCAGCGCCCCCGTCCCGCGACAGGCAGCGCTCGTCTACAACCCGACCAAGGTCGATGGCAAGCTTCTGCGAGCCACCGTGCGGGATCTCTCCCGCGAGGCCGGGTGGGAGCATCCGGCCTTCTACCCGACGACGATCGAGGATGCCGGACAGGGTGCGACAGCGCAGGCGCTCGCGCGCGACGTCGACGTCGTGCTGGTCGCGGGTGGCGACGGCACCGTGCGCGCGGTGTCGGAAGCGATCGCGAACACCGGAGTCCCGCTGGCGATCCTGCCCAGCGGCACCGGGAACCTGCTCGCGCGCAATCTCGGGCTTCCGCTCGGCGACCCCGCGGAGATGATCAGGGCCGCCCTCGGGGACTTCCGGCATCCGATCGACATCGGCTGGGCACGCCTGACCCGCGAAGACGGCACGGAGGTCGAGCACGCGTTCGTGGTGCTCGCCGGCATGGGCCTGGATGCCGACATGATCGCGAACACCCGCTCGGATCTGAAGAAGTCGGTCGGCTGGATCGCGTATGTCGACGGTGCCGCGCGCTCCCTACCCCGCGCGAAGCCGTTCCGCGCGGTGTATCAGGTCGACGAAGGGCGTCTGCACTCGCACCGCGCCTACAGCCTCCTCTTCGCGAACTGCGGCACGCTTCCGGCGGGCATCGCGCTGATCCCCGACGCCTCGATCACCGATGCGGCGCTCGACATCGCCGTCATCCAACCCACCGGCATGCTCGGGTGGTTCGCCGTGTGGCGCAAGATCTGGTGGGACAACTCCGTGCTGAGACGCTTCCGCGCCGGTCGACGTGTCCTCGAGCGCCGCGGCAAGAACGCCTCGGTGCACTACTTCCACGGAGCGGCCGCAGAAGCCGCAGCACCCGACCCGATTCCGATCGAACTCGACGGCGACGAGTTCGGCGAAGCCGTGCGCATCACCTGCCGGGCCGACCCCGGAGCCCTGCTGCTGGCGTTGCCGCACGGCCACCCGGTGCACATGCTCTGAGCGGCGGATGCTCCTACGGCGTCAGCGCACCTCGACCGTGCCGTCGAGTCCGCCGCCGACGAGAGTCAGCGTGAAGGTGCCGTCGTCTTCGACCGCGTCATCGCCGAAGGCGAGCATGGTCGCGCGCGGTGCCATGTCCATCGTGCAGACCTGGGTGTCGTCGGTCACGAACGTCGCCGTTCCCGCGTTGCCGGAGCCTTCGAGCGACTCGACGAGGGGCGGGCAGGACGATGATCCCCAGGTGAGCAGCACGAGACCGCCATCGTCGTACCACCCGGCCGAGGGCAGGTACTCGGTCGAGGAACCCGGCGTCCCCCCTGCCGCGGGGTCGCCATCGAGATCGACGTCATCCACGATGTCGCCGTAGGTCACGTTCAGGGTGATGTCCGTCTTCGGATCCACGCCTTCCGGCAGTGCGCCGAGGCTCGCCCGCGGTGCGAGATCGGCCGTGCAGGCCTTGTCGGTGCCGTCCGGGTCGACGAGCGTCACCGTCACGGTCTGGCCCTGGGCCTCGACCTGGTCGACCTGCGGCACGCACGTCGACGACCCCCAGGTCACGACGGCGAACATGCGTCCGTCGTCGAGCAGTGCGCCCTCCACGTCGTTCTGGTCATCGATGGCACCCGCGCTCGGCACCGGCGAGCTGGTCGGCGTCTCCGAGCCCGGCCCCGCGGTGCACCCGGCGACGAGGAGCGCGGCAGCGACGAGTCCGACGACGGAAGCGAGAGGGCGAAGAGCAGAGGTCATGCTCACAGGTTAGCCCTCGCGAAGTTCGCCGGGATAGCCCGCATCGTCTACTGCAGGGCGGAGGTGAGGCGTGCGAGGTTGTCGAGCACGGTCGAACGCAGGGGCTGCTGCATCCACTCCTCCAGCGTCAGCTCCCTGCTGAGCGAACGGTACTTGTCTTCGACCTCGCGCATCTCGGAGACGAACTCCTCGCCGCGCACCAGCATCGAGACCTCGAGGTTCAGACCGAAGGAGCGCATGTCCATGTTGCTCGATCCGACCACGGCGACCTCGTCGTCGATGGTCAGCGTCTTGGTGTGCAGGATGTACGGCTTGCGGTACATCCAGATGCGGACCCCGGCCTTGAGCAGCACCTCGTAGTAGCTGCGCTGGGCGTGGTAGACCATCGCCTGGTCGCCCTCTTCCGAGACGAACAGCTCGACGTGGACGCCGCGATCGACGGCAGCCGTGACCGCGAGCAGAAGAGCCTCATCGGGGACGAAATAGGGGCTGACGATCATGATCTTCCTCTTCGCCGCGTAGAGCAGCGCGAGGAAGAGGCGAAGGTTGTTCTCGACCTCGAAACCGGGTCCCGACGGCACGACCTGGCAGTCGAGGTCGCCGGAGCCGATGTTCGCGTGAGCGATGTCGATGCCTTCGAGCACGGTGTCGGTCTCGCTGTACCAATCGGCCACGAAGATCGCGTTCACGCTCAGCACGACGGGACCGTCGAGGCGGACCATGAGATCCACCCAGTGCAGGCCGCGCTTGATGTTCTTCGGCAGGTTGTATGTCGAGTCGGTGATGTTCTGCGACCCGAGGAAGGCGATGTTGCCGTCGACGACGAGGAGCTTGCGGTGATTGCGCAGATCGGGGCGCTGCATCTTGCCCTTGAGCGGCTGCACCGGGAGCATCAGGTGCCAGTCGGCGCCCATCGCGTTGAGCCGCGCGATGGTCTGCTTGTAGCGCGGCTTGCCGCGGTTCGCCCAGTGGTCGAGCAGCACGCGCACCTCGACACCGCGCGCGCAGACCTCTTCGAGCGCACGGAAGAAGTTGTCGGTCGCGGTGTCCGACTGGAGGATGTAGAACTCGACGTGCACGTAGTCCTGCGCGGTGCGGATGGCCTCGGCCATCTCGTCGAGCGACTCCTGGTAGTCCGAGATCAGGTGGGCGCCGTTGTCACCGGAGAGCGGAAGGGCGCCGAGTTTCTGGTTCATCTGCACGATCGGACCGAACCACGCCGGGGCGTTCGGGCGCAGCGTGCCGAAGTGCAGGTGCTCGCTGGTCTCGGCGATGTACTCGTTGATCTGGTCCTGCTTGCGGCGACGCGCGCGGGGAAGCCGCGGATTGCCGATGAGGAGGAACAGGAAGACGCCGACGAACGGGATGAAGAACACGGCGAGCAGCCATGCCATCGCCGCCGTGGGACGCCTGTTGCGGGGGATGACGATGATCGCCGTGACACGGATGATGAGGTCGAGCACCAGAATGAAGGTGGCGACCCACCATCCCCAGGTCTCCGCACTCATCGTGCCCCCTCGCCACCGCAGTGACCGTCACAGCTCACGCGCACCGAAGCCGGTGCGCTGGCTTCACAGTAGCGGATGGGTCGGACTCAGGCGCGCGGCGGGAGGCCCCGCGCGGCGCGCTCTTCGGCCTCGATCTGCGCGTGGACCTTGCGCTCCGTCCGATCGAAGCGGAGGATGCCGCGGACCACGAAGAAGAACACGATGCTCACTCCGACGGTCGGCAGAAGCGACCATGCAGCGGCGAGCCAGAAGTTGTCCATCCCTCCATGGTACGCGAGCGACTCTTCGTCCACATTCCCGCCCTCGCAGGATCTGCGTCCACAAGGCGCCTTTTCGCGCCCGCCGCATCGCCCTCTCGACGACACTCGCGGCATGACAACAGTTCTCCGCGCCACCGATTCGGCCGCATTCCTCGGCATCGTCCCCCGCCTCGCCGGCTTCACGCCTCGGAGGAGCATCGTGCTCCTCCCGTTCCGGGGCGCGCGCACCGAAGGAGCGATGCGGCTCGACCTTCCCCAGGACGCGACCGACCTCGGGCTCTATGCCGATGCGGCGGTCGGGCTGGTGTCCCGGGTCGCCGGGACCGATGCCGTCGCGGTGGTCGTGTACACCGACGAGGAGTCCCATCCCACGCGGGACGGCCTCATCCTGCCGCATGCGGTCGCCGTCGACGAGCTGCTGGGCTGTGCGGAGGATGCGGGGCTCCGCGTGGTCGACGCGCTGTGTGTGACGCCCTCCGGGTGGTCGAGCTACATCGAGGAAGAGCCGGAGCTCGGCGCGCTGGCGCAGATCTGCAGCCCGGCAGACCTTCCGGCGATGGGCGATGTCTCCGGCGACCAATCCGCCGGGACCGAGCTCCCGGTGGTCGATCTCGTGGAGAAGGAACGTGTGGGCAGGGCGGTGACCGAGCTCGCAGATCTCCTCGACGCGCAGGGGAACGGTCGGCTGACGGGTCGGGAGAATCCGCAGCTGATCGCCGCCCTGGTGCTGCTCGAAGACATCCCGACGTTCTTCGAATCGGTGCTGGCGGCGCCCGAAGGGCTTCCGCCCTTCGCGACGGCGACGCTTCTGTGGTGCCTGGATCAGCCGGTGCTGCGCGATGTCGCGATCGCGCAGTGGGCGACCGACCTGACGGGTGGGATCCGCACGCTCGATGCGCAGACCGCCTTCGTCGAGTCCGGCGCGAGAGTCCCCGACGATCTGGGCCGGGTGTTCCTCGGTCGGGGTCCTGCACCGGACACGGGTCGACTGCGAAGTGCGCTCTCGGTCGTCCGCGAAGCGGCCTCGCGAGCGCCGCGAAGCACGCGGCGGGCCCCGCTCACCGCCGCGGCATGGCTCTCCTGGGCGCTGGGACGCGCCACACATGCCGCTCACTACCTCGAGAGGGTGCGGGAGATCGACCCCGAGTACTCCCTCGCCGCGCTCCTGGAGACCATGATCGGCGGAGCGATGCTGCCGGAGTGGGCATTCCGGCGGGGCCTGACGGAATGACCGCCGGGCGGCACCCGCTACTTGACCAGCGGGAAGAGGATGGTCTCGCGGATGCCCAGACCGGTGATCGCCATCAGCAGTCGGTCGATCCCCATGCCCATTCCGCCGGACGGCGGCATCCCGTGCTCGAGCGCCCGCAGGAACTCGTCATCCACAGGCATCGCCTCGACGTCGCCCCGTGCCGCGAGACTCGCCTGCTCGACGAAACGCTCGCGCTGGATCACAGGATCGACGAGCTCCGAGTATCCGGTCGCCAACTCGAATCCGCGGATGTACAGATCCCACTTCTCGACCACACCGGCGATCGAACGGTGCTCGCGCACCAGAGGCGAGGTGTCGACGGGGAAGTCCATCACGAACGTCGGACGGACCAGGTCACCCTTCACGAAGTGCTCCCAGAGCTCTTCGACGAGCTTGCCGTGCGTGGCCTGCGGAGGCAGATCGACATTATTCGCCTCGGCGAAGACGATCAGGTCGTCCACCGAGTCCTGCGGGGTGACGGTGCGCCCGGAGGCTGCCGAGAGCGACTCGTACATCGAGATGCGGTCCCACTCGCCCCCCAGGTCGTAGTCGGTGCCGTCGGCCCAGGTGACGGTCGTGGAACCCGAGACGGCGATCGCGGCCTTCTGCACGAGCTCCTGCGTGAGGGCGGCCATCTGGTTGTAGTCGCCGTACGCCTGGTAGGCCTCGAGCATCGCGAACTCGGGGCTGTGCGTGGAGTCGGCGCCCTCGTTGCGGAAGTTGCGGTTGATCTCGTAGACGCGCTCGATCCCGCCGACGACGGCCCGCTTGAGATACAGCTCCGGCGCGATGCGCAGGTACAGCTCGGTGTCGAACGCGTTCGAGTGCGTGACGAACGGGCGAGCGGATGCTCCGCCGTGCTGCACCTGCAGCATCGGGGTCTCCACCTCGAGGTAGTCGTGGCTCGCGAACGTCGAACGCAGGCTCGCGTTGACCGCGGCGCGCGCACGAACCGTGGCCCGTGCCTGCTCGCGGACGATCAGGTCGAGGTAGCGGCTGCGCACGCGCCCTTCCTCGCTGAGCTCGGAGTAGGCGTTGGGGAGCGGCAGGATCGCCTTCGCGGCGATCATCCAGTCGTCCGCCATGATCGAAAGCTCACCCCGACGGCTGGAGATCACCTCGCCGTGCACGAAGACGTGGTCGCCCAGGTCGACGTACTCCTTCCAGTCCGCCAACGACTCCTCGCCGACGTTCGCGAGCGAGATCATCGCCTGGATGCGCGAGCCGTCTCCGGCCTGCAGGGTGGCGAAGCAGAGCTTCCCGGTGTTCCGGCTGAAGACCACGCGGCCGGCGACGCCGACGACGACACCGGTCTCGGCGCCCGCCTCGAGTTCGCCGTACTCGGCGCGCAGCGCGGGGATGGTGTGCGTGACCGGCACGGCGACCGGGAACGCCCCTCCTCCCGCGTCCTTCCGCTTCTCGATCAGACGCTCGCGCTTGGCGAGTCGCACAGCCTTCTGCTCGTGGACGTCCTCTTCGAGGGAAGGGTCGGTCGAGGCCGATTCGGGCGCGGCGGACGCGTCAGTCATGTGCGGGGCTCCTTGGAAGTCCCTCCCAGTTTACCGAGGCGGCGCGCCCCCCTCGGGCGCACCCTGGGTAGCCTCGGAGAATGGCCCACACACGGATCCTCCGCGCGTTCGCTGTCGTCTGCCTCACTACCGCGGCCGCCGGGGTTCCTGCCGCGGCGTTCGCGACGTCGGAGGGATCCGCCCCTGCCGTCTCCGCACATCTGCGACCGGCCGCGGTGGCGACCGACGTCGACGACTTCTCCTACAGCTCGTGGGACGCCGTCTACGAGATCGGACTCGACGATGACGGCCGTGCGCGGATGCGCGTGACCGAGACCCTCACGGCCCGGTTCCCCGAATCCGACCAGAGCCGTGGCATCGTCCGCGGCCTGGTGACCTCATACAGCGGAGCGAGCACCGAGACGACCGTCCTCTCGGTCACCGACGAGGACGGCGCGGAGGTGCCCTATGAGACCGAGGAAGACGACGGAGTGCTCTACCTCAGCACCGGCGACGACGACTTCGTGCAGGGTCTCACGACATATGTGATCGAGTACGAGATGCGCGACGTGATCCTGGCGACCGAGCCGGATGCCGGGTCGAAGAACCCCCCGGTGGACGAGTTCTACTGGGATCTACTCCCCCTCGACAGCACGCAGCCCATCGAGCGTTTCCGCGCCGACATCATCTTCGACAGCGAGATGAGCGCCGCACTCACCGGAGCCACACGCTGCTACACCGGTCTCGAGAACTCGACGGCGGGCTGCGACGTGGAAGGACCGCTCACCGACGACGGCACGGCGCGGTTCCACGTCGAGTCCGGAGCACGACCGGCCGGCGACGGAGTGACCGTCGCCATCGGCTTCGAAGAGGGCACAGTCACGCAGCCCCTCGCCCGCACACCGGATCCGGTCGCCGACATCGCGCCGGCGGTCGCCGCCGTCGGCGCGCTCGGCATCTCCGCCGCCAGCTGGGTGGCCGTCTCGGCCTTCACCCGCAGAAGACGCACCGCCACCGGCGTCATCGTCGCGCAGTACGACGTACCGGACGCGCTCCCCCCGCTGCTCGCCGGGGCCGTCATCCCGGGAGCCGAAGATGTGATCCCCGCCGAGATCGTGCATCTCGCGGTGCGGGGAACCCTGCGCATCGAGGAGGGAGCCGAAGCCGAGGAGCCGCGGCTGCGCCGCATCCCCGACACGCGTGTCCCCGATCAGCTCGACGTCGACGCACTCGACGCGCTCTTCACCGACGCGAATGCCGACGGTGTCGTCGACCTTCCTGCGGCCAGCGAGACCTTCTCCGCACGCATGGTCGCCCTGACACAGACGGGAACGACCGCGGCGAGATCCCGCGGCCTCACCCAGAAAGCCCGCAGCCGCGGTGCCGTCGTCCTGCAGTGGTGCGCGATCGGCATCACCGCCGTCGGTCTGGCGCTCGGGATCTGGGGAGCCACCAGCGGCCGACTCTCTGCGATCCCCGCGCTCGTCGCGATCTCGTTCGGCGCGTTCCTCGTGCTCCTGTCGAGCCTGTACGCGTTCTCGAAGCACACGGTCCTCACGGCTGAGGGGGCGCGGACCTACGAGTATCTGCAGGGTGTGAAGGAGTTCATCCGTGTCGCGGAGGCCGACCGCCTGCGCATGCTGCAGTCGTACACCGGCGCCGAGCGTCGACAGGACGGCACCGCCGACGTCATCCACGTCTACGAGAGGCTCCTCCCCTACGCGATCCTGTTCGGCATGGAAGACGAATGGGGCGACGTGCTCGAGCGCGCCTACACGCACGAACAGCGCGGTGCGACCTGGATCGGCGACCCCACATCGGTCGCGCTCCGCGTGCAGCTCGCCTCGTTCATGGCGTCCTCCCACTCGGCCGCCAGCTACACGGCCCCCTCGACGGGTACCTCGTCGAGCACCGGCGGATCCTTCGGCGGCGGCTTCTCCGGAGGCGGCGGAGGTGGCGGCTTCTCGGGAGGACGCTGACGCCCCGACGGGTCAGGCCGGACGACGGCACACGTCGGCGGCGCTCAGATCAGTGGCGGTGCATCGGATGCTTCACGCAGTGCCCGTTCCACCGTCGACTGCACCAGCGCCGACAGATATCCGCCGGGGTTCTCGACCCCGATCTCACGCAGCCGCGCGGTCGACTGGCCGATGATCGATCGTGAGAACTCGGTGGCCGTCGCGATGGCATCGGCATAGGCGGGCCGGTCCGATTCGGCGATCACGACCGGCTCGCATCCCATCTCCACGGCGAGCGCCTGCGCGATCGGCAGCACGGCTGCCGGCGCGGTGACGGCAGCGAAACCGGCCTGCAGCTGTCGGAGGTCGATCGACGTGCCGGTGAACGTGATCGCCGGATGCACGGCGAGGGGAATCGCCCCGCGCTCGGCAGCCGGCCGCAGCACCTCGATGCCGTATGCCGGATCGGTGTGCAGCACGAGCTGACCGATCTGCCAGCCGCCCACCTCGGCGATGCCGGCGACCAGGGAGGGCAGCTGCTCGGAGGGAACCGCGATGATCACGAGCTCGGCTCGGCGCACGACCTCCAGGGCATCGAGCACCGGCACATCCGGCAGCACGGCGGAAGCGCGTTCGTCATCGGACCCACTGGTGATCCCGATCACGGCATGGCCTGCACCGCCGAGCGCTGCACCGACGACGGGCCCGACGCGCCCTGCGCCGATGATGCCGACGCCGAGGCGACCGTCACGCGCCATCGTCGCTCCGCCTACGCCGGAGCTGCGGGGCCGCGGGAGGAGTCGTCGGAGGAGCAGGAGGGACGACCGGGGGCGCCGGAGGAGTCACCGGAGCGCTCGCGGAAGGCGCCGGAGGCGGAGCAACCGGCGGCTCGGCCGGGGGCGCGGGTGGCGTCGACGGCGATACAGGCGGCGCGACCGGAGCACTCGACGGCACGACCGGAGGCGCGGGCGGGGCGGGCGGAAGCACCGGCGGGGCAGGCGGAAGCACCGGTGCGGCAGGCGGGGCGGGCGGAAGCACCGGTGCGGCAGGCGGCGCCGCGTGCCCCGGGGCAGGGAAGACCGGCGGGGGTCCGGTGTACGCGGGCGGCGCGGGAGTCGCTTCCGGTGCCGGGACGGCATGCTCGCTCCACCGATGGGTCGTGTCGCGGGATGCCGCTTCCGCGGCTGCCCGGCTCACGTCGTCGAGCAGCGACAGCGCGTCTGCGCGCTCGATCCCGGACAGGTTGCCCGTGATCGGTCCGGGAACGGTGTGCACCTGCGCAGCGGAGACCCGCTGCGCACGGTCGATGGGTCCCTGACTGAGTGAGACGCCCTGCAGCCGGGCCAGCGGGAACACGGCGAGCTTGCGCCACACGTTCCCCCGGCGCAGCAGCAGGCCGAAGTCGGCGACCAGGTAGCCGTGACGCTTCCACGAGAACGGGCGCCGCCATCGAGCGCGGCGAGGAATGGTGCGATACGGGTCGTCCTCGGCCGGGCCCACGATTCCGTTGTCCCAGAGTGCCGGGATATCAGAGGCAGGCACGTCGGGGAGCACCAGACCGAGCACGCGCTCGACATCGGCGCGCTTGCCGACCGGCAGCACCACGTTGAACTGCTGCCCGCTTCCCGAGGACTGCTGGGCGGCACTCTTGCCGCTCATCCGGTTGATCCTGATCGTCCACCAGCCGAAGGGGCGCCACAGCAGCGACTGCGACACCTCCACCGCGAAGATGCGCCCGGGCGGGAGCGTCTCGGTCACGGTCGTGAGCAGACCGTAGGTGATGCGCACACCATCGGGCGTGGGCGCGATCGAGTAGCGCAGAGACTTCGAGATCTGCGCCCACGTGATACCGACGACCGCGATCACGATCGGGACTCCCATGCCGAGGCCCAGTCCGAGGAGAACGATGCCCCCGTCCGAGTCGCCGTCGACGAACATGCCGATCATCGCACTGCCCATCGCGATCGCGAAGATCGCCCCGAAGAACACGAACCACAGCAGACCTGAGATCAGCTGCGAGCCGACCAGCCGGCCGGTCGGGATCTTCACGACGCTCTCGGGGACCACGTCGGCGAGGTCGACGCCGCTGATGAGCCCGTTGACCCCGGCGTTCATCGACCCGACGAGTTGCGCCCGAGCGGTCGCCGGCGCGCTCGGTGACGTGGCATCCGCCCCCGCGGCTTGAGGGTTCAGTGCGGCGTTGCGCGCCGCGCGCGCCCCCGAAGCCAGGCGCAGGATGTCAGACCGGACGGACTCGGCGCGGGGCGTGGCCAGGTACTCGAGCTCGACGTTGGCGTCGTTGCCGGCTCCCACGACCTCGAGCTTCGCGAGACCGATGATGCGAGCGGGGAACGGGCGCGTCAGGTTGACGCCCTGCACCCGGTCGAGGGGTGCGCGGCGATGCGAGCGGAAGATGATGCCCTTGCGGACCTCCACGTGATCGCCGGTGATCCGGAACTGCTGGAAGCGCCAGACGAACCAGAAGATCAGCACCAGAACGATGACCAGCCCCAGCACGCTGAGCAGCGCGACGAGGATCAGGTTGTTCGAGAGGACCCAGTCGACCGGGTCGCCGGGATAGCTCCCGTAATGCGCCTCCTCGGGGGTGAAGAGCGCGACCGCCCAGGCGATGAGGCGATCCCGCATGTTCGCGATCACGATGCCGGCGATGATGATGAGAGCCAGCCCGCCCTTGAAGAGGGGCGTGAGCGGATGCATCCGGTGCCACTCGCCGTTCGCGAGGGTCGCCGTCGAGGCGCTGTCGACGACCTGTGCGCTCGGCGAGGGAGGGAGCTGCGGCTCGCTCACAGGCCGGTCCGACGGGTCTCGGCGACATGGATGAGGGTGTCGCGCAGCGCCTCCGCGGCCTCCTGGGTCAGCCCGGGGATCTGCACGCCGGTCGTGGCGGCGGCCGTCACCATCTTGAGCTGGGCGATTCCGAAGGCGCGGTCGAGCGGCCCCTGGGTGATGTCCACGAGCTGCATGCGGCCGTAGGGGACCGCGATCATGCGCTGCCACAGAATGCCCTTGCGGAACACGATGTCGTCGGCGCGCAGCATGTATCCGATCGCCTTCGCCTGACGGGGAAGGATGATGAGCGCGAACAGCGTGATGAGAAGGACGATCCCGGCGGGGATCCACACCCACTGCTGGTCGAGCACGAAGTTCAGCACCAGGGCGGCGGCCGCGACGAGCACGATCAGGATCACTTCCTGCACGATCTGCGAGACGACGTAGCGTGGCGAGATCTGATGCCACGTGCCGTCGAGCTCCAGCCGGGCCTCGTTCCGTGCGGTGCGCAGCTGCGTGTACGTGCCCTGATCGAGCGCGTCGAGGTCAGTGCCCTCCGCCGGGTTCAGGGGCGCGGTCTCTGGGTTCTGAGTCATCAGGATCCTTCGGCAGGGTGCAGAACTGTTCGGCGACGAGTGCAGCGATCACGAGGACGATCGCGCTGCCGATCAGGGCCAGCATGGCCACAGTCGACCCTACCTGTGGAACGACGGGACGCGACAGGAGGAACACCAGCAGTCCCGCACCGAAGCCCGCCATGAGGGCGCCGAGCAGACTCGAGGCACGTGCGAGCGTCGCCGCTCGGAGAGCGCGGAAGGGATCGATGCGCACACCGGAGCGCACGCTGCGCCGCACCGGCCAGGCGACCCCCAGAGATGCGGCGGCGATCAGCAGGAGCAGCACGGGCAGCAGCAGCGAGGGCGTGAACGTGACGCGCCCTGACGCGGTCAGCAGGTGGTCGAGAAGGAACCCGCCGCCGCCCGCGAGGAGCGCGAGCACGACGAGGAGGCCGACGGAGGTGCGTCTCATCCCTCGCCCCGGGCGTGCAGCTCGGCGACGAGGTCGGCCACCCGTCCGCTGCCGGGCAACTCGGCATCCGGATCGACGTCCAGCCAGGGGCCGAGGACGAAGAGCCGTTCCGCGGCGCGGGGATGCGGCAGCTGCAGACGCGGCTCGTCCGAGACGACGTCCGCGTAGGCGATCAGGTCGAGGTCGAGGGTGCGATCGCCCCAGCGCTCGCGGCGTTCCCGACCGTTCTCGTCCTCGATGGCGTGCAGCATCCCGAGGAGGATCTCGGGGGCGAGGCGCGTGGTGACCAGCGCGACGGCGTTGACGTAGCCCGGGGCGTCGGGATCCGGCCCGTCGAGGCGGACGGCGACGGTCTCGAAAAGACGTGACAGACGCACGTCGCTGACCAGCGGCAGTCGAGCGATCCGCTCGGCGGCCGCACGGATGGTCTCGTGCCGGTCTCCGAGGTTCGCACCGAGGGCGACGACGGCGACGGTCTCCGGGCGCCGGGGGCGGGGACCCGGCAGATCAGGCGGGTTCGCGAGGTTGCGATTCATGCGGTGATGCCTTCCAGCGAATCGGGTGTGCGACGGCGGTGCACGGTGACCGCCACGTCGGCGAAGTCCAAGGGGATCGGGGCGTGCGGTTTGTGCACGGTCACGATCACGTTCTGCACCCGCGCATCGTCCAGAGCCACGGCGGCGATCCGCTCGGCGAGCGTCTCGATCAGATTCACCGGTTCGCCCGCCACGACGGCTGCGACCTTCTCGGCCAGCTCGCCGTAGTGCACCGTCTCCCCCACGTCGTCCGAGGCCGCCGCCTGCGCGAGCGACAGCCGCAGGCGGAGGTCGATCGTGAACTCCTGGCCGTCTTCGCGCTCGTGCTCGTACACGCCGTGACGACCGAAGACGGTCAGACCGGTGAGGACGATCTCGTCGAGGAGCTCCATGCCTCTAGCGTACGGGGGTCGCCCCGCCGCCCCTCAGCCTTCCCAGGCGTGCGCGATCGCGAGCGCGTCGCGCGTCGCGGCCACATCGTGCACCCGCACCGCCCAGACGCCGGCCCTGGCGGCGAGAGCGCTGGTCACCGCGGTCGCGAGGTCGCGCCGAGCCTCGGAGACCTCGATGTCGGATTCCTGGCGCAGTCGCTCCGCCAGGAATCGTTTGCGCGAGGTGCCGACGAGCACCCGTGGACCGAGCGCGACGATCTCGTCGAGTCCGCGCAGCACGTCCCAGTTCTGCGTACCGGTCTTCGCGAAGCCGATGCCCGGATCGACGATCAGCCGTGACGGGGCGATTCCGGAGGAGGCCGCCTCGCTGATGCGCTCCTGCAGCTCTCCCGCGACTTCCCGCGCCACGCGACGGTACTCGGCGTTCGCATACATGTCGTCGGAGAAGCCGCGCCAGTGGCCGATCGCGAAATCCGCACCGGACTCCGCGACAGCCGCGCGCATCTCCGGATCGGCGAGGCCTCCGGAGACGTCGTTCACGATCCTGGCGCCCGCACGCACGGCCGCGACCGCCGTCTCGGCGCTGAGCGTGTCGATGCTGACGGGCACGCCTGCCGCCGTGAGCTGTTCGATCACGGGGATCACCCGCTGCTGCTCGACGTCAGCACCGACGCGCTCCGCGCCGGGCCGGGTCGACTCGCCGCCGACGTCGAGCACCGCTGCACCTTCCGCTCGCAGCCGCAGACCGTGGGCGACCGCCCTGTCGACGTCGAGGTAGCGTCCGCCGTCGCTGAACGAATCGGGGGTGACGTTGACGATCCCCCAGATGCCGGTCATCGGCGCGCCGTCCCCGAGTCCATGCCGGAGGCAGCCGGACTCGCTGAGGCGCCGATCAAGGTGATGAGCTCCGTCCTGGCGACGGCGTCGGTGTACTCCCCGCGCGCCGCGATCGTGAGTGTCGAGGCCTCGGGCTGCCGCCCGCCGCGCATCGTGACGCAGCCGTGGCTCGCGTCGAGCACGACGAGCACCCCTCGGGTGTCGAGATGCTCCGCGATCGTGTCGGCGATCTGCTCACCGAGGCGCTCCTGCACCTGCGGGCGCGCGGCGAGGATCTCGACGACGCGCACCAGCGCCCCGAGCCCGACGACCTGCTCCCCCGGGAGATAGGCGATGTGGGCATGACCCGCGAACGGGAGCAGATGATGCTCGCACACGGAGCGGAAGCGGATGTCACGCAACAGCACCGCACCCGAGGGCAGGGTGTCCGGAGCCGGTCCCCGCGACACGCTGATGGTGCGGGCGAGCGGTTCCGCGGCATCCTCGCCGACTCCGGAGAAGAACTCGGAGTACAGCTCGGCCATACGCGCCGGGGTCTGCTTCAGTCCCGGTCGATCCGGATCCTCGCCGATCGCCTCGAGCAGCTCCCGATTGAGTCGCTCGACACGCTGCCTGTCGACGGTCACGTCACGCCGTCGCGGGTCGCGGGTTCCCGGCTCCCGCCGATCCCTGCTGGGTGCGCGCCGCAGTGGTCGGAGCCTCGACGGATGCCGCCAGCGAGACGTCCTTCTTCGGCACCTCGATCGGAGGCCGCTCCGACACCGGACGGTCTTCGCTCGACAGCCACAGCGGGCGCTCCGGAAGCTTCTTCACCTCGGTGAAGATCTCCGCGATCTGGTTGTGGTCGAGGGTCTCCTCCTCGAGCAGCGCCAGAGCCAGCTTGTCGAGGATGTCGCGGTTCGCGCTGATGACCTCGTACGCCTCGTTGTGCGCCTGCTCGATGAGCGCCCGCACTTCGGCGTCGACGCGCTCGGCGACCCGCTCGGAGTACTCGCGGCCACGGCCCATGTCGCGGCCGGCGAACGGCTCGCCGCCCTCGCTGCCGAGCTTGACCGGTCCGACCTGTGTGGTCATGCCGTATTCGAGCACCATCTTGCGGGCGATCGAGGTCGCCTTCTCGATGTCGTTCGAGGCCCCGGTGGTCGGGTCGTGGAAGATGATCTCCTCGGCGACACGGCCGCCCATGGCGTAGGTCAGCTGGTCCTGGAGTTCGTTGCGGGTGACCGAGTACTTGTCGTCCAGCGGCAGGACCATCGTGTAACCGAGTGCCTTGCCGCGCGGCAGGATCGTGATCTTGGTGACCGGGTCGGTGTAGTTCATCGCCGCCGCCGCGAGCGCGTGTCCGCCCTCGTGGTACGCCGTGATGAGCTTCTCCTTGTCGCGCATCACGCGGGTGCGGCGCTGCGGACCGGCGATCACGCGGTCGATGGCCTCGTCGAGGGCGCGGTTGTCGACCAGCTGCGCGTTCGACCGCGCGGTGAGGAGAGCGGCCTCGTTGAGCACGTTCGCCAGATCGGCACCGGTGAAACCGGGGGTCTTGCGGGCGACGACCTCGAGGTCGACGCTCTTCGCGAGCGGCTTGCCCTTGCTGTGCACCTCGAGGATCTTCTGGCGGCCCTTGAGGTCGGGGGCGTCGACGCCGATCTGACGGTCGAAACGACCGGGGCGCAGGAGCGCGGGGTCGAGGATGTCGGGGCGGTTGGTCGCCGCGATCACGATCACGTTCGCGTTCGGGTCGAAGCCGTCCATCTCGACCAGCATCTGGTTGAGGGTCTGCTCGCGCTCGTCGTTTCCGCCGCCCATGCCGGCACCGCGGTGGCGTCCGACGGCGTCGATCTCGTCGATGAAGATGATGGCCGGTGCGTTCTCCTTGGCCTGGCCGAAGAGGTCGCGCACGCGGGAGGCACCGACACCGACGAACATCTCGACGAAGTCGGATCCGGAGATCGAGTAGAAGGGGGCACCGGCCTCGCCGGCGACCGCACGGGCGAGGAGCGTCTTTCCGGTCCCGGGAGGGCCGTACAGGAGCACGCCCTTCGGGATGCGGGCGCCGATCGCCTGGAACTTCGCGGGGTCCTGCAGGAACTCCTTGATCTCGTGGAGTTCTTCGATGGCCTCATCGGCACCCGCGACATCGGCGAAGGTGACGGTCGGTGTCTCCTTGCTGACGAGCTTGGCCTTGGACTTGCCGAACTGCATGACCTTGCCGCCGCCGCCCTGCATGGACGACAGGAGCCACCAGAACAGCAGGCCCAGCAGCACGAGCGGGAGGAGGAGCGAGAGGAAGCCGTCGAACCACGTCGCACGCGGGACGGCGTCGTTGAAGCCGTCCTTGGGAGCGGCCTCGTTGATCGCGCTGACCACCTCGTCGGCGCGGGCGTCGACGTAGTAGAACTGCACGTTCTCCGAGCCCTCGAACGGCTTCGAGAGCGTCATGTCGACGCGCTGATCGCCGTCGGTGTTCACGACCTCGGTGACCGTCTCGCCGGAGAGGAGCTTCAGCCCCTCCTGAGTCGTGATCTGCTTGGGCGCACCCAGATTCGAGATCAGCAGGAAACCGCCGAAGAGCAGCACGCCGATCAGCGCGACGTAGATCAGCGGATTCCGGGTGAGCTTCTTCACATCCATGATCGGATCAGCGTATCGCGCGCGCCCTAGGGGGTCGCTGTGCGTTCACCCACGGCGTACCGCTCGACGGGCTCAGGGCCGCCGACGAGCGTCAGGAGTAGACGTGCGGGGCGAGCACAGCGACGTCGCGCAGGTTGCGGTAGCGCTCGTCGTAGTCGAGGCCGTATCCGACGACGAAGTCGGTGGGGATGTCGAAGCCGACGTACTTGCAGTCGATCACGACCTTCGCGGCTTCCGGCTTGCGCAACAGCGCCAGCACCTCGATCGACTCCGCTCCCCTCGATCCGAAGTTCTCGAGCAGCCAGCTGAGGGTCAGGCCCGAGTCGATGATGTCCTCGACGATCAGCACGTGCTTGCCGTTGAGGTCGGTGTCGAGGTCTTTGCGGATCTGCACGACACCGCTCGACTTCGTGCTCGCGCCGTAGCTCGACACGGCCATCCAGTCCATCGGAGCGTGGAACGGCAGGGCGCGCGCGAAGTCGGCCATGACCATGACGGCCCCCTTGAGGACGCCGACGAGGACCAGATCCTTACCGGCGTAGTCGTCGGCGACCTGCGCCGCGAGCTGGTCGAGCTTGGCGAGGATCTCCTCCTCTGTGACGAGGATCTGTGCAAGGTCGTCCTGGATCTCCGCGGCGCGCATGGATCGATTTTAGGTGACGTGATCGGATGGTCGGTCACAAGTTCGTCGATCGGGAAGGCATCTCCCCAACCCGAGGCTTCCGCACTACTGTGAGCGGTGACACGGGCGGACGCCCCGGACGGAAGGATTCACCATGGCTCTTGACGACATCCTCGCGCAGGTTCCGATCGACGACATCGCCGAGAAGCTCGGCGTCTCCCGGGACGAGGCCAGAGTCGCTGTCGAGCAGGGCGGCGCCGTGCTGCTGGGCGGCCTCGCGAAGAATGCCGAGACCGACGAGGGCTCCGCGGCGATCCAGAACGCGCTGAAGAAGCACGAGGGCGCGTCCGGCGCGGCGAAGGTCGACGACATCGATCAGGCCGACGGCGACAAGATCGTCGCGCACATCCTCGGCTCGAAGAAGACGGAGGTCACGAAGGAGCTCACGGAGTCGAAGGCGACCCCGGGCATCGACTTCGGCAAGCTCCTCCCGATCCTCGCTCCCATCGTGATGGGTCTGATCGCGAACGCGAACAAGGACAAGACCGCGAAGACGGATGCCGGCGCGGAGAGCTCCGGCGGCATCGGCGACCTCATCGGGGGCCTCCTCGGCGGGGGGAGCGGCAGCGGGTCCGGCGGCGGCATCGGAGATGTGATCGGCGGACTGCTCGGCGGCGGCAAGACTGGCGGATCCGGCGGCGGTATCGACCTCGGAGGCATCCTCGGCGGCCTCTTCGGCGGGAAGAAGTAAGAGGGCCGAGCACCTGGCCGGCATCCGGTCGTCGAGCGAGGACGCCGGAGGCGACCGAGGTGAAACGCTCTCAGCGACCGGATGCCGAGAAGACGATGCGGCCGCCCGCGCGCGCGGCCGAGCATTCGGGCAGATCGATCGGCCCCTGACCACGCCAATCGGTGACCAGGCGGGCGACCTCCGTCGTCTGCGTCCGCGTGAGACTCACGCCGAACTCGCTGTCGACGACGAGACGGATGATCCGGTTGCGCAGCGCCGCGGGGTTCGCGGCGAGCGCGGCGACGCTGACGGAGATCCCGGCCTCCGCGTGCTCGACGATGTCCTCGATCGTCTCGTGGATCATCTCGTCGAAGGCCTCGGCATCCTCGCGGAGCTGCTCGGCGGTGCGGACGAGGGCCTCGGCGATCCCGGGCCCGAGTTCCGCCTCGAGAACCGGAAGCACTCGCTCGCGCACCCGAACCCTGGCGAAGCGGCCGTCGAGGTTGTGCGGGTCGTTCCACGGCGTCAGGTCGGAGGCGGCGCAGAACGCGCGCGTCGTCTCCCGGCGCACCCCGAGCAGCGGGCGGATCCATCGGAGTCCGTCCTCGTCTTCCCGCGACGGAGCCATGCCCTGCAGGCTGGTCGCGCCGGAACCCCGGGCGAGACCCAACAACACGGTCTCGGCCTGATCGTCGAGGGTGTGACCGAGGAACACGGCAGATGCTCGCTCCCCCCGCGCGATACCCGCGAGGGCGGTGTAGCGGGCGTCACGAGCAGCTGCCTCGGTCCCGGTGCCGGATGCTCTGTCGACCTCGACGCGGGTCTGCAGTGCGTCATCGACACCGAGTCCCTCTGCCGCGACCGCCGCCGTGCTCGCGACGTGAGCCGACCCGTCCTGCAGCCCGTGGTCGACGGTCGCGCTGAGCACCCGGATGCTGCGGCTGCGCGCTTCGAAGGTCGTGGCGGCGGTCAGCGCGAGCGAGTCCGCGCCCCCGGAGAGCGCGACGATCACCGTCGATCCCTCGGGGAGGTCGGCGAGCGCGGTGCGCACGGCGAGGCGGATCTCGGCGATGGCGGGAGACAGGGAGGGCACGGTTCCACGGTAGGGCACGGCCTTGCTCCCCGCGCCCCGAGACCTTCAGCTGACGCGCATGCAGGGTCTATCCTGACGCCGTGACCGATGCTCCGCGCGCGACGCCGTTTCGGACCGAACGCTTCAAGGCGTTCGTCGACGCGGTCGTCGCGATCGCCATGACGCTGCTCATCCTGCCGCTGATGGAGTCCGTCTCCGAGGCGGCATCGGGACACATGAGCACGGCCGAGTTCCTGGATGAGCATTCGGGTCAGTTGCTCAGCTTCGGCCTGAGCTTCCTCCTCATCGCGACGTTCTGGATGGGGCACCATCGCCAGTACCGCGACGTGGAGTTCGTCACCGGACCCCTGCTGTGGATCAACATCGCGTGGATGGCGACGATCGTCTGGCTGCCTGTTCCCACCGCCATGATCGGGCAGATGGACACCGACCCGCTGCAGGCGGTCGTCTACATCGGCACGCTGATCATGACCCAGGTCACCACCCTCGCCGGCTGGCTCTATCTCGCGCGGCATCGCGAACTCGGCACGGTGTCGACCGAGACCATCCGCCTGGGGGCGATCGGTGACCTCGCCGCGATCATCCTGTTCTCCGCGGCGCTGGCGATCGCGGTCGCCGCCTCTCCGGACGGATATGCCGGACTCTTCCTGTTGCTCCTGAGCGACCCGACGAGCCGCCTGCTGAATCGCCTCTTCCGCCGGCATCACGACGCAGCGCCTGCGCCGGAGGTGGAGACCGGCACGTGAGCAGGCGGACGCGGACGGGCGCGGACGGGCGCACGAGAGCCGCGGGTAGGCTAGTCCGCGGCATCCAACCGAACTTTTCCTGAGGAGCACACGCATGGGCGCACACGACGCCGTCATCGAGATCCCGCGCGGCAGCCGCGTGAAGTACGAGGTCGACCACGAGACCGGGCGAGTGCACCTCGACCGTGTTCTCTACACGACCTTCGGCTACCCGGCCGACTACGGCTACTTCGACAACACGCTCGGCGAGGACGGCGACCCGCTCGACGTGCTCGTGCTGCTGGACCACGCCATCTACCCGGGCGTCGTCGTCGAGGTCCGTCCCGTCGCCGTGCTGAAGATGAGCGATGAGGCCGGCGGCGACGACAAGCTCGTCGCCGTGCTGTCGAAGGACCCGCGCTGGGCGCACATCCAGGACATCGAAGACATCGCGGAGTACACGAAGAAGGAGATCTCGCACTTCTTCGAGCACTACAAGGACCTCGAGCCCAACAAATGGGTCAAGGTCGACGAGTGGGGCAACGCCGCCGAGGCGCAGCGCATCCTCGACGAAGCCATCGTCCGCTTCGGCGAGCAGGGGCACTGACCTCGGGCTCACCGACACGAACGACGAAAGACCCCCGGTACCGCTCAGCGGCCGGGGGTCTTTCGTCGAGGATGAGGGATCAGGCGGAGACGCCGCGCTGCCCGAGGAAGACCACGGGGTTGACGGCCCCTCCGTTGACGTAGACCTCGAAGTGCAGGTGGCAGCCGAACGAACGTCCCGTGTTGCCCGCGTACGCGATGACCTGACCCGAGTTGACCCACTGGCCGGAGCGCACGAGGACTCCGCCGTCGCGGATGTGTGCGTATCCGGTTCCGATGCCGCCGCCGTGCTGGATGCGGATGTAGTTGCCGTAGCCGCCGTTGTACCCGGCGTAGTCGACCGTGCCCGACTGCGCCGCATAGATCGCGGATCCACAGCCGTTCGCGAAGTCGGTGCCGTAATGGAAGCTCGACGAGCAGCCCTGCGGTCCGCACTGCTGCGAACGCGGGCCGTAGCCGGAGCTCTTGCCACCGCCGTGAGGACGGCACCACCCGCCGGTACCCTGGCTTCCACCGCCGCCTCCACCGCCACCGCCTCCTCCGCCACCACCGGCAGCGGCAGCGGCAGCAGCTGCTGCCCGTTCGGCGGCTTCGCGTTCGCGACGGGCTTTCGCCTCGGCTTCGACGCCGGCCTGGTAACCGGCGACGGTCTGGGTCGTCGCGTCCTTGAGGGCAGCCAGCTGCGCCTGCATCGTGGCGAGGTTGGCGGACTGCTCGTCCAGCGCCGCTTGAGCGGCGTCCGCCGCCTGCTGTGCCGCGACCATCTTCTCTTCGGCGATCTTCTGCAGGCGATCGCGCTCGTCACGAGCGACGACCGCCTGGTCGCTGAGGGACTGCGCGGAGTTGCGGGCGGCGACGGCGTTGTCGTAGACCGACTGGTTGTACTCGAGCAGCTTGTCCATCGTGCCGAGGCGCGCGAGCAGCTCATCGGCGTTGTTGGCGGAGCCGGCGAAGAACAACTCGAGCGAGGTGTCGTCGCCGCCGTTGCGATAGAGCTGAGCGGCCACCTGGCCGGCCTTGCGTGCGGAGGCGTCGGCGACCGCCGCCTGCTCGTCGGCTTTCGCCTGCAGGGTGTCCGCTTCCGTGGCCGCGGCGAAGTACTGCTGCTGGGCCTCGTAGAACTCGTCTGCTGCCACCTTGGCCGCAGCCTGGGTCTCGGCGACCTTCTGGGTGAGGGACTGGATGAGTCCCTCGATGCGCGTGACCTCGGCGGCCTTGGCGGCCTCGTTGTTCTTCGCCCGCTGCACGTCGTCCCAGCTCGGGTACGACGCGGCGTAAGCGGCGGAGACGCCATTGGAGATGCCGAAGGCGCTGAGCGCGACGACACTCAGAACACCGATGCCGAGCGCACCGCGTCGACTGACGTTCATCTTGCCGAATGCGCGGCGTTCGGTCGGAGTGGGCGCGCAGCCGCAGTCCTCGGATGCTGCCTCAACAGCAGCATCCAGCGTGATCTTGTCGTTCACACGGCCCCTTCCGCCGGTTTCACAGTTGCCACACTAACAACAACTTTCACATCCGCACCAGAGGGATCCCGTGGTCGTCGCCGCACAGCCAACCCCTCCATGGTCCTCCGGAAACACGCCCGGGGAACGGCGCCGCGCCCTCGATTCGCGATTTGCCCGAATCATCCCTTATGCTTGAGCGTCGGCAAGGAAGTCCCCCGGGACTGACTCGGCCCCATCGTTTAGCGGCCTAGGACGCCGCCCTTTCACGGCGGTAGCACGGGTTCGAATCCCGTTGGGGTCACACCTTCCGATACAATTGAAAACAAGTATGGCCCTGTAGCGCAGTTGGTTAGCGTGCCGCCCTGTCACGGCGGAGGTCGCGGGTTCAAGTCCCGTCAGGGTCGCTCCGTGCGATGAGCTCTTTCTTCGGAGAGGGCTCTTCGTCTAGGACGCGACAGGTTCGCCGGTCGCGCGGCTCTGTAGCTCAGTTGGTAGAGCGTTCGACTGAAAATCGAAAGGTCACCGGATCGATGCCGGTCGGAGCCACACGAGTGATCGTTACAATCACTCCAGAAACCCTCGCCTAGCTTCTACATGGCGGGGGTTTTGCTTTGCCCTGGCGAGATCGCCTGGTCGCCGAGAGATACGCCGGAACGGACGTGGGAATCCTTCCGCACCCGGATCGCGTCGCTCGCACCCTCCTGGCGGCAGAACGGCATCGCCTTCCACCCCAGCCCCGAGATACCGTGGGCGGAGCTCTGACGACCGTGACGTCGTCCATCCGGAAGACCGGGCCACGCCCGTCACCATCTCGAAAGGCTCCCCATGCGCAGTGAGATCGTCACCCTCGACGCCGAGAGAGGCGTCACCCTCACGACATTCATCCAGCCCGTGGACGGAGAGTTCGACGGCGTCACCGCACGCCCGGCCGTCCTCATCCTGCCGGGTGGTGGCTACCACTACTGCAGCGACCGCGAGGCGGATCCCGTCGCGTTCCCGTACCTCGCCGCCGGATACCAGGCGTTCGTGCTCCGCTACTCCGTCGGTGATCACAGCGCCTGGCCACGCCCCCTGGACGACTACGAGCAGGCCATGAGCCTCATCGCCGCGAACGCCGACAGCTGGCACCTCGATCCGGAGAAGGTCGCGGTCATCGGGTTCTCGGCGGGTGGACACCTCGCCGCCGTCGCCGCCACGATGTCAGCGCATCGCCCGGCGGCGGCCGTGCTCGGTTATCCCGTGATCCTTCCGTCCGACGCCGACGCGTGCCAGCTCGGCATGCCCTACCCGGCTGAGCACGTCGGAGAGGGGACGCCCCCGTGCTTCCTGTTCCATGCGCGCGACGACACCACCACCGTGGTGCAGAACACGCTCACCTTCGCCACCGCGCTGGGGGATGCGGGCGTCCCGTTCGAGGCGCACGTGTACGCCTACGGATCGCACGGATTCGCCACCGGCGCCGCGCATCTCAACGCGCGCCTTCTGCCCGCCCGGGCCCGCAACTGGGTGCAGGACAGCATCGCCTGGCTCGACGACATGCTCGGTCCGCTCACCGCCTCCGGTGTCGGCGAACCTCTCTCCGCGCCGAGTCGAGTCGCTCTCGGCGCGACGAGACGATAGCCCGCACGTCTCACGACACGGCCGCGCCCGTAGAGGACGAAGCGCGGAATTCCTCCGGCGACGGATCCTGTGACGGGCCTTCGGGCCCTTCGGAAGGTCTCCCCGCCTCGGCGCGGCCGTTAGGCTTCGAGCATCATGGACGACGAGCATCAGCCCACGCGCCGGATCGAACTCACGATGCACAGGCCGCGGCTCGCGCTCTACGTGGGGATCAAGCCGACACTCGTCATCGGCGGACGCGGGCAACCGACGCAATGGGGCCCGGGCACGTGGCAGGTTCCATCCGACCGGACGGCGACCATCGGCGTGTATCTGTTCACTCGCGTGTGGCGCTTCGGACAGGCCGAGATCGCCCTCGCACCGGAGGATGACGGTGTTCTGGAGTACCGAGCGCCGACGCTGCCGTTCCTCCGCGGCCGCCTCGTCCACCGCTCAGCCGCGAGTGGCGCCTGACGTCGTCACAGCGCCTCCAACGCCTTCCGCGCCAGGTCCACGGCCTTCGCCGCGCCATCCGCACGCGTGACCGCCGCAGCCCGGCTCTGCTCCGCACCGGGGAGGTCCTGCTCCACCCCGGACGCGTCGGCGCGGACCCGTGTGAGCTGGGCCTCGAGCTCTGCCGCCCGCTCGGCCAGCTCCTTCGCACGGGTGCGCAGCGTCTGCAGCGCCGCATCACGCGCCGTGAGGTCGCGCTCGGCCGATGCCTGCTCCTTCTCGGCAGCCGCGACCTCGCGCTCGGCGTCACGACGCGCCCGGCGCGCCTTCAACTCATCCGGCGGCCGCGGCGACTCGGGTTCCAGCGCCGGGATGTCGCCGGCCACGGCGTCGCGGATGTCGCTCGTCGTGGCCGAGGGGGCGAGCGCCCGCGACAGCCGACCCGAGGCCACGGCTCCCGCCGCGGCCGGGTCGTAGAAGGCCGCGGAAATGCTCTGCTCGACGGCGTCGAGCGTCGCCGGGGTGACGCGTTCACCGCGCGAGCCGGCCAGCTCCGCGGCGGTCTCGGCGAGTCGACGGGTGAGGGCCCGACGCTCCCGGCCGAGCTTCGCCAGTGCGGGAGCATCCAGATCGTCCTGCGCCTCCCGCAGTTCGCGTGCCAACTGCAGCGCCTCGCCCAGCTGTGCCGCGCGCTCCGACGCGAAGACGTTCACCACCCACGCGGCGATCGACGGTTTTCGCAGACCGAGGATGCGGGACGCGAGGTCGGCGTCGCCCGCATCCTCCGCGCGGGCTTTGCGCGACGACACGAACGCCTCGGGAGGCCCGGCGTACAGTGCGGCCGCGATCTCCTCGAACGTGGGGTCGGCCATGCGCCAACGATACGCCGCCGCCGCGCTGTACGAAGCGGCGGTTCGGCGCACGAGCGAGCGATCACACCAAGTCGAAATCACCGCCGTAGTGGGCGGCATCATGACCGGTGCCGCCCACGCCCACGTCGACGTCGACGCTCTCGAGTGAGATCACGACGTGGGTGGACGCGGAGACGAGAATGCTCACCGAGTCGTCGCCCACCACGTCGAACTCGACGAACGCGCCGCCGGCACGCAATGCCTCCACGATCCGATGCTTGAGGTCTGCGACATCCTGCCCCGGAGCCAGGAAGAACCCGACTTCATCGACCACCATCCGGGTGCGTGCGATCGTCTGCATCTCGCCCTCCAATCGTCCTCGTGCACGGCCGCGATCCAGCGACGGTAACGCCGGGCCGGGGTTGCACAGAAGGGGATTGCGTGAGCGCCCGAGAAGAGGCAGAGGTACGGCACGGTGTACCGTGCAGTATGGGCAGACTGCGCTACGACGGGACCTCGGATCCCATCCTCATCGAAGACGTGACGCTGGCGCACCTGAAGATCGTGATCGCGACGAAGCTGCGACGCCAGGAGAGCTTCATGATGACGTGGCGGCCCGTCAACAGCGGTGAGGATCAGCGCGCGACCGTCTGGATCCACCCCGCCATCCCGCTCCAGTTCGGGTTCGACAGCGCCGAGAATCCGCCGGTCGACGCCCGGGTGATCGCCGAGATGATGCAGGCACTCAATGCATCGGGCGAGCTGATCCTGGACCACCTGATCACGCTGCGCTGACGCCGCCCGCCGAACGTCCGGCGCCGGCACCGGATCCCACTACGCTGTGGCCGTGGACATCCTCCTCTATATCCTCCTCGGCCTGCTGATCCTCGCACTCATCATCGGCGGCCCCGTGCTCAAGAGCCGCCTGAACCGGGGAGCCTCCCGCGCCGGCGACGAGGCCGGAAAGAAGTTCGTCGCGGGGCAGCTGGTCAAGACGCTCGGGGAGTTCGGCACCACGCTGGTCATCCACGCCCCGGAGCCCCTCGCCCGCGAGATCGCCGCCGCGGCGATGGCGAACAAGCGGAAGGAGTACGTCATCCGCAGCGACGGCGGCTACGGCATCCGATTCCTCGAGCCGGATGACACGATCGTGCGACTCGTCGCCGATCCGGACGGGACGCGGATGCAGGTGGAGACGTTCCGCGAATACATGGGCGTTCCGCAGACGGCGCCGCTGTGGAAGGAGCTGCGTTCTCGGGTGGCATCGGCCGCGGAAGCCCGCGACGTCCCGGTCGCGGAGGGCGCACCCGCCGAGTATCTCCGCGGCGCGCTCGTCGACGACAGGAACGCCCGGTGGGAGCGGGACGCCTGAGCGTCGACGCGGCTCCTGGCGCGCGGCGCACGCAGCCTGGGAGAACCGGGCGCGCAACATCCGGCAGACGCAACTAGGCTGGGACCCGCGCCCTGCCCGCCGGGCCTCCGCCGGGTCACGGTGGTGGCGTGCGCCCTGACGACCTCCTCCGGTCCACACGGTCCCGCCAGTCGGGATGGAGCCGCCGCTCCCGGTGTGGCCACGCCAGAAAGGCAAGAACCCATGAGCGAATCCCCCGGAACCGCCGACCGCGACGCCGAGCGCTCGCCGGACTTCTTCGACCAGCTGATCGAGACCACCCCGCGCGACCAGCAGGGCGCGTTCACGATCGGCTTCCGCGGCTACGACAAGGGCGAGGTCGACGCGGCACTCACGACCCTCCGCAACCAGCTGAAGCAGGCCGCCGCCGACGTCGCCGAGGCACAGGCCCGCGAAGAGGACGCCGTCGAAGCGGTGCGGGAAGAGGAGCGCAAGGCCCGCGAGGCCCTGGAGAGCGAGCTCACGGCCGCGAACGCCAAGGCATCCGATGCCGAGCAGCAGGTCGCGACCCTGACCTCCGAGCTCGTCGACGCTCCGCAGCCGGAGGGCGAAGAGGCCCCGTCCCGCCAGCAGTTCGAGGCGATCCTGCGGGTCGCGGAAGAGCAGGCGAACGTCCTGATCCAGAACGCGGCCGTGCAGGCCGACCGCCTGATGACCTCCGCCCGCGAGGAGGTGACCGCGCAGCGCGCCGAGGCCGACGCCGACGCCGAGCGGATCACCGCCCAGGCGCAGCGCGATGCCGACCAGGTGCGCTTGAAGATGGACACCGAGTACACCGCGCACGAGGCCCGCATCGAGCGCGAAGCCGCACATGCCGCCGAGAAGGTGAACCAGGCCGCGCAGGAGGCGACGGCGATCCGCACCGAGGCCGAGAAGGGCGCGGCCGCGCTGCGTTCCCTCGTCACCCGCGAGACGACCCAGCTGCGTGCCGACGCCGAGCGTGACGTGCGTGACATGAACGCCCGCGTGCTGGAGTTCGAGGAGACCCTCACCCGCCGCCAGGACGATGCGCAGCAGGAGTTCCTCGTGCTGCACAACCAGGCCGTGGCGCACGCCGAGCGCATCACCAACGACGCCAACGAGCAGGTCACCGCATCCCTCGAGCACGCCCAGCGGATCTCGGCGCGCGCCGAGGACTACGAGCGACTGACTCGCTCGCAGGCTCAGGCGATCGAAGCCGAAGCCCAGGTCCGTGCACGCGAGACGCTCGAGCGCGCTCGCGCGAAGGCGCAGAAGATCGTCGATTCGGTCACCGGCCACACCACTGCGGTGCTGCACGACGCGGAGGACCGCACCCGTCAGCTGCGCTGGCAGCAGCAGCAGCTGTCGAGCTTCATGGCCGAGGTGCGCGAGCTGATCCGCCCCGACGGCATCTTCTCCGACGACTCGCTGCCGTCGGAGATCACCGCAGCGGATGCGACCGCCGCCCCGGCCGCTGTCGAGGTCGCCGCGGACGAGACGCCGGAGGAGACCTTCCTCGGCGACGAGGTCCTCGAGGATGAGCTCGACGACGACCGCCCGCTCGAGAAGATCACGATCGACGTGGTGGAGACCAAGAAGAAGTCCTCCAAGTAGACACGCCGACGACAGAGGCGCGAGCAGGAATTCCTGCTCGCGCCTCTGTCGTTCCCGGACTGATCGGGCCCGGTGATGTCTGCGGGGGCTAGGCCCGACCGAACTGCGCGACTGCCGGGCAGTCGAAGGGGTCGGCGCCGGCGGAGAGTCCGACGCGGTTCAGGTACTCGATCACGATCATGTACGAGCGGCCCAGGCTGGTCTCCGTGTACGGCACGTCGTTCGCCGCGCAGTAGTCGCGCACGATCTCTCGCGCCTTCGCGAGGTGCGGTCGCGGCATGCTCGGGAAGAGGTGGTGCTCCACCTGGTAGTTGAGTCCGCCCATGAGCCAGGTCGTCCACCATCCACCGCTGATGTTGCGGGAGGTGCGGACCTGCTTGGTGAAGAAGTCGAGGCGGGCGCCCGGCTCGATGATCGGCATGCCCTTGTGGTTCGGTGCGAACGCGGCCCCCATGTAGACGCCGAACACCGCGAACTGCACGCCCATGAAGGCGAAGGCCATGCCGAGCGGCAGCATCATGAAGACGGGCACGAGGATGAGGACGAACCGCAGCGCGATGATGCCGAGCTCGGTCCAGCGTCCCTTGACGTTCTTCGTCGTCATGAGGTACTTCAGGCCGAGGTAGTGGAGGTTCAGCCCCTCGAGGGTGAGCAGCGGGAAGAAGAGCCAGCCCTGCTTGCGGGTGATCAGCTTGATCAGGCCCTTCGCCTTCGCGGCATCCTCTTCGAGGAACGAGACAGTGTCGACCTCGATGTCCGGGTCCTTGCCGACCTGGTTCGGGTTCCCGTGGTGCTTGGTGTGCTTCGAATCCCACCAGGAGTAGCTCATGCCGATGCTGGCGATCACGATGCGGGCGAGCTTGAAGTTCGCCGGGCCCGTGGTGAGGATCTGACGGTGCGCGGCTTCGTGCCCGAGGAAGGCGATCTGCGTCAGGACGATGCCGAGGCCCGCGGCGATGAGCAGCTGGAACCAGCTGTCGCCGAGCAGGATGAAGCCGGTGATGAGGCCACCGAGCGCGACCGCGATACCGGCGGTCACGAAGATGTAGAACCACTGGGTCCTCTGCAGCAGCCCGGTCTCCTTGACCACCTGCGAGACCTGCTTGTACGCCTTGGCCATGGGCGGGAAGTCCGCGTTGCCGGAATACGTCTGACGAATCGGACCCAGCGTTGCCGCGGTCGGTACGATCTGTGTGCTGGAGATGATCTTCTCCTGACGATCGGAGCCCTTGAGCTGTGAAAGCCCAAGGCAGCTGCCCAACGCTTACCTCACAGTAGCCCTAGCTCCATGCGCGTCAGGGAATACATCGGAACCTCTCGACGAGCCCCCAGATCCATGCGCGGCGGGCACACGCCCGGCAGGCCACGGCCGCCCGTGCTGTGCGACGATCCGTGCAGGAGCCGACGGGCGCCGCGGCTCAGGCGCGGGCGCGGCGGGTCCTGCGGCGCCAGGCGCGCGGAAGCATCGGGGCGAAGACGGACCCGCGCCCGGCCGGCTCGTGCGCGTCCTCGAGCGCGTGGAAGGCGTCGTCGAGGGAGTCGAACGAGCCGAGCTCGGTGCCGTGGTTGTCGCGCACGAGGTGCGCGGTGCCGTCGAACTCGACGAAGCCGGCGAACTCGCCGGCGCGCGTCGCGACGTGCACATCGTCGTCGGCCTGCTTCCAGGTCAACGGATCGGACGGGGGAAAGGTGGTGGTGCTCATGGTGGTGCTCATTGCTGTGTGGCGGACACGCATCGGCGCTCCGCAAGATGTCAGATCGAGGGCGGATTCCGCACGCATCGATGTGCGCGGTCCGTAATGGCCCTGATCAGTGGCGACGTGGCGGCCGAGAGGGGCGATGCACACACGTTGCATGATCAGCATAGCAGACGGTCGCGCCGCCCTCGAATCGCGCTGTCTCACCCTCAGCTCGAGGGCGGCCGCCCACCACCCTGTCCAGCCTGCCCACCGCCGGGCGCGGAGCCGGAGGCCGGCGCCGTCGTCGTGTCCACGCCCACGACCAGAGAGGCCGTGTACCCCGCCGCGACGCTTCCGGCGACGGTCGCGAGCTGCAGAGACCCGGAGTCGTCGCCGAACACGTTGTCGCTCGCGAGTGTGATCCGGGACAGGTTGCTCGCCGAACCGTCATACGCCGACTGGGCGTAGACGGCCGCACACGCGGTCTCCGGCAGCGCCAACTGCGACGTGGCGATGGCCGCGGTCGAGTCGGTGATCGATTCGACGTCGGGATAGACCTCGAAGTGGATATGCGGCCAGCGGCCCGAATAGCACCCGGGGAAGATCGAGGTGAACGACACCCTGCCGTCGTCGTCCGCCACCTGCACCCCGCGCAGGTAGGTGACGTCTTCCAGGCCCGAGGAGTACATGGAGTACTCGCCCTGCGCCGTGCAATGCCAGGCGTACACCGCGACGCCCGCGAACGGCACTCCCCCGTTCGCGAGGTCCAGGATCTGCAACTCGAACGTGAGTGGCACCCCTTCGGCGGTCGCCCCGCCGTCGATGGACGAGCGGATGTCCCGGCGCACGATGCCCGAGTCTTCGAGCACGTCCGGGCCGTTCGAGCCGTCGCCCGGATACGGTCCGGCCGTCTCATCGGGGATCTCCGTCGCATCCGCGGAATCCGTGGAGGCCGCTGACGTCTCGGCGGGCGTCGGGGAGCTCGACGAGCCGCCCGACGCGGACGGCGCGCAGGCCGCGAGCACCACGGCCCCGAGGCCGACGCCGGCGAGTCCGAGCACACCACGCCGACTCATCAGCGTGCGGATGTCGAAGGCGACTCCCTGATCGACGACCTCCTCATCGGCGCGGTCGAGCAACCGCCCCTCGTAGGCGGGGCCGTCAGGCGTCTGGGTGGGTTCCGGAATGCTCATGGTCTGGCTCCTTCTCGTCGAGCGGGGTGAGGGAACCAGGTTCCCAGAGCATCCGATCAGCAGTCTTTGCGGGTCCTATGCCTTCTCGATGTCTGCGGGTGCCACCGGGGGACGGATCACCAGCACCACGACGATCCCGACGAGGATCAGGGCGGTGAGCGTGACGGGGATGGGCAGGATCGGGTCGAGGAGTACGAGCAGCGCTCCGAGCGGCACGACGGTGTTCACGACGCGGTCGGCGCTCTCACGGATCGCGATCCACCAGATGCCGACCAGGAAGATCGCGATCGGGACGGTCACGGTGAACGATGCCGTGATGTTCGACAGGTGGCTCACGCCGGTCAGCACGTCGAGCTCCACCTCGATACCCGCCGAGAACGCCGCGGCGGCCGCGAAGACGAAGTAGTGCGTGTACCCGTAGCGCAGCGAGCGGCCGAAGCTCGTGATGGCGCGATGGTGCGGCGGCCAGAAGTAGATCCACCACAGCGACGCCGTGACCACGAGCGTGAGCAGCGAGATCGCGATCAGCGGCCCCAGGCTCTCCACCTCGTCGAGCGCGTCGATGATGGCGTTGGCCGACGCCAGGAGGCTCTCGCCGAGCACGATCAGGGTGAACAGCCCGTAGCGCTCCGTGATGTGGTGCGGATGCCACGGTGTCTGCTTGCGGTGTTCGGCGAACACCGGGATGGCGACCTCGATCAGCGCGAAGATCACGAAGGCGACGAGCTGCATCGGGCCCGTCGGGATCAGCAGGAAGAGGATCCACAGCACCTGCACCGCCGCGATGCCGAAGGCATACCGGCGCGTGGCCGAGCGCAGCGGTCCCGCCGACCGGGAGGCCCGCAGCCATTGCGCGACCATCGCCACCCGCATGACCACGTAGCCGAGGACGGGGATCGTGAAGTCGCCCTCGTTGAACGCCTGGGGGATGCCGGCGGCGAAGACGAGCACGCCGCCCATCTGGACGAAGGTCGTGACGCGATAGAGCCAGTCGTCGGTGTCGAACGACGTGGCGAACCAGGTGAAGTTCATCCAGGCCCACCAGATCGCGAAGAACAGCATCGCGTAGGAGGTGATGCCGTGCAGGAACTCCCCCTCCCCGAGGGCATGGTGCAACTGCGCGGAGGCGATACTCACGGCCACGACGAAGACGAGGTCGAAGAACAACTCGAGCACGCTCGCGGTGCGATGAGGTTGCGACGGATCGCGCGGCAGCATCGTGCGGAGCTGGTAACGGGGTGCGGTGGAGTTCGCTGTCACCGCGACAGGATAGCCCCCGGACACGCCCTCCTGACGAGATTGATTCATCCATTCGTCAGAAATACCTTCCCGTGGCAGTGATGTTCCGCTACAGTGATGAAGGTCTGCAGTGCCTGCTGTCAGCGATCGCCGTGTGGGACGGCGAAAACGCACTCCGCGATGTGGGAATCGTGAAGAAGTGTCAGCAGGACCCGAGGGGTCGGGACGCAGACGAAGCCGTGAACGTGGGGTTCATGGTCTGGGGAATCTGGGGAATCAAATGACGCACTGGGGATATCTGCGTACATTCATGGCTCAAGGGGCCTCGGCATGACTTCCGTCGAGGATGCCCTGAGCATCACTCGTACGGCATTCGTGCCGGTGGCGGCTCCGCGAGCCACCAAGTCGGTGACGCGCACGGTTGTCACGCCGCGCGCATCGGCGACCTTGGAGAGGCGCCGGCAGTGGGAGCGCCGCTATCGGATGCGGCTGCGGATCACGGATGCGGCTGTCATCCTGTTCGCCGTCGGTCTGACGGCAGCGATCCAGCTGGTCACCGGTGTCTCCGGGCTCGAGGTCCTGCGCGACGGCATCCCCCTCGCCGCGCTCTGGTACCTCATGCTCAGCGCGCTGCACACGCGGGACGCCGCGTTGTTCCGCGCGAGCGCCACCGAGTACCGCGGCGTGGTCCACGCCAGCGGGCTCGCTTTCGGGGTCATCGCCATCGTGGCGGTGCTGCTCGCATGGGAGTCGATGCAACTGGTGCTGCTGCTGGGGCTGCCACTCGGTGTGCTGACGCTGCTCGTGACGAGGTGGCTGTGGCGCCATTGGCTGCAGAAGCAGCGCTCACAAGGGAGGTTCGCCTCCCGCACTCTCGTCGTCGGCAATCGGGACGACGTGGAGTATGTGGTGCGCACGCTGCACCCGATCGGTGCGTCCGGCTACCAGGTGGTCGGCGCGACGCTGCTCGACGGCAACGCGCGCGACATCGAGATCGGCGACACGAGGTTCCCAGTTCTGGGGAACGTGAACTCCGTGTCGTCGATCGCGGCCGAGGTCGGCGCCGACACGATCATCGTGGCGAGCCGTCCCGAGGGAGAGCCGGAGTTCGTGAAGCAGTTGAGCTGGCAGCTCGAGGGAACCGCTGCCGAGCTCGTGCTCTCCAGCCGTCTCACCGATGTCGCCGGCCCCCGCATCTCCTTCGCCCCCGTCGAGGGCCTGCCGCTCATCCAGGTGCAGATCCCGACCTATGAAGGCGGACAGCACCTGCTCAAGCGCGCGCTCGATATCGCGGTCGCCACGCTGGCGTTGATCCCGATCGCCTTGCTGGCACCGGCGCTGGCGCTGCTCATCAAGCTCGACTCGCGCGGGCCGGTCTTCTTCTTCCAGGAGCGTGTCGGCCGCGACGGCCGACGCTTCAAGATGGTCAAGTTCCGCTCGATGAAGACGGATGCCGAGCAGCAGCTCGCCGCGCTAAAGGCACAGAACGAGGGCGCCGGCCTCCTCTTCAAGATGAAGGACGACCCGCGGGTGACCCGCATCGGCCGAGTGCTGCGCAAGCTCTCGCTCGATGAGCTGCCGCAGTTCTGGAACGTCCTGATCGGCGACATGAGCGTCGTCGGCCCGCGCCCGCCGCTGCCCAGCGAAGTCACCGCATACGACGGCACAGTCTTCCGCCGCCTCTACATCAAGCCCGGTATCACGGGCCTGTGGCAGGTCTCCGGACGCAGTGATCTCTCCTGGGACGAGAGCGTGCGCCTCGACCTGCGGTACGTCGAGAACTGGTCAGTGATGAACGATCTGCAGATCATGTGGCGCACCGCCAAGGTCATGGTGCAGCCCAGCGGGGCATACTGAATCCATGACCACAGCGTCGCCTCGCGACGAGGACCGATCCGTCCTCGTCGCCGTCACGACCTTCCGCCGCACTGAGCTCCTCTCTCCGCTCGTCGCAGCCATCCGCGCGCACGCCGGCGACAGCGGCAGAAACATGCGCATCGCGCTGGTCGACAACGACCCGATGCGATCCGCAGAGCAGACGGCCACCTCGCTGGGCGTCGACTACGTCTCGGAGCCGACCCCGGGGATCGCAGCGGCTCGTCAAGCCGCCCTCGACGCGGCAACACCGGGCGAGCTCGTGGCGATGGTCGATGACGACGTGCTGCCCCAGGAGGGCTGGCTGGACGCCCTCCTGTCCATCTGGGCTGCGTCGGACCATCCGGCGGTCGTCATGGGCTACGTGGAGTATGTCTGGCCTGAAGGCACCGATCCCTGGATCGTCGCCGGCGGGTTCATGCGGCGACGACGCCGACGCACCGGCCAGCAGCTCGATGCCCTGGCCACAGGCAACGTCCTCATCGATGCGACTCAGGTCGATGGACTCGGTGTGCGCTTCGACACCCGCCTCGGCCTTGCCGGCGGTGAGGACATGCTCTTCGGGCGTTCCCTTCTCGCTGCGGGTGCCTCCATCGTGGCTTCCGCAGATTCCGTCGTACGCGATGAGATCCCGGTGGAGCGAACCTCCCGGGAGTTCGTGCGTCGACGCACCATCTCGCAGGGCCAGATGCGCACACGGCTGCTCACACGCGACGGTTCCCCCGTTCGACGATTCGCTCTCCGCGTCGCGCACCTCGCAGGCGGTCTGCTCCGCCTCGTCGTCTTCTCTTCACGGGGGCTCCTGGCCCGCTGGCGCGGTGACATGACGGCGGAGGCGGTGCTGCGTCGACGCACCTGGTTCGCTCAGGGCCGCATCCTGGGAGCCGTCGGTCGTATCACGCCCGAGTACGCGCGGAACTGACCCACGGCACGAGAAAGGGGGCGGGGGCCGTGTGCCCCCGCCCCTTCCTCGGGTACATCTCTACTGAGGAACCACCACGGCGAAGCGCTCGAACGACAACTTCGTCGCGGCGTTCGTCGATGCCGAACTGATCGACGTCTTGATGCCGACGCCACCTGCGGCCTGCATCGCGGCCGTCGCGTCAGTGCCCTGGAGCTGCCAGTCGGCGGGCTCTGCCTGCCCCTCGACCCACACCTTGGCGGCGACGGTCGTCGGGTTGGTCCCGGTGACTGCCAGACGAGCGTGGAGCACCTGGCCCGGCGCGTAGGTCGTCGGCACGACGTAGCTGTTCCCGATGGCTGTCTCATCGCGGAGGATGTAGAGACGGATCACGCCGGCCGGCTCCAACCGCACCCGAGCAGAGTACGTCGACGTTCCGACCGTCCGACCGTTGAGCGTGATGCTTGCGGTGCCACCGGCCGAAGCGACATCCGACGAGAACGTCGCGTCGAGGATGGTACTCGTGCCCGACACCGCCAGTCGCGCCTCACGGGTCTGCGACGGTGCGAGCGTCACGACGCCCTTCCCTGCTGCAGTGCTGAACGCGGCATTGCCGCCGGACAGCGTCCATGCTCCGCCGAGATCAGCTGTGCCCCATCCACCGGTCGTCGCACGGTCGAACTCATCCGTCGCGAGCGGGACCGGGCCCGTGGGATCCGGCGGGTCGACCACCGGAGCGGTGACCGTCACCGGGTTCGTCACGGCGTGCGTCGCCCCGTCGTCATCGGTCACTGTCAGAGTGACGTTGTACGTCCCGGACGCCGCGTAGGCGTGCGATGCCGTCGCGCCCGACGCTGTCGCCCCGTCGCCGAAGTTCCACGCGTACGACGCGATCGTTCCGTCCGCGTCCGTGGAGCCGCCCGCGTCGACGTTCGCCGTGAGTCCGTTCGTCGTGGAGGCGAACGCGGCCGTCGGCGCCTGGTTCTGCGGTGGCGCCACCACGGCACCGGTGACGACCTTGTAGTCGTCCACGGAGATGACCGACGACACCGTCGACACCGAGCTGATCGCCATCTTGAGACCGACGGAGCCGGCGGCCTGCAACGCGGCCGTGGAATCGGTCGCCTGCAACTGCGGGTTGGCCGGTTCCGTGGTCCCCGCGCGCCAGACCTTGAGCGAAAGCGTCGTCGGCGAGGTGCCGCGGACCGACAGGACGACCGAGAGCTTCTCGCCCGCGACATAGTTACCGGGGATCACGACGCTGTTGCCGAGCGCTGTCTCGTTGCGCAGCAGGTAGAGCCGGATCGCGCCGTTGGCCTCGATCTTGACGCGACCGGAGTAGACGTCGCTGCCGATCTGACGGCCGTTGACCGTCAGGTTGAAGGCTCCGCCGCTGGTGGCGTTGCTCGAGCCGATCGTCATCGATGTGATCGTCTCCGAGCTCGAGACGCCCGCGAGACGGGCTTCACGAGTCGCGGCAGGGGCGAGTGCGAACTTGCCCACACCGTCGCCGACCGAGAAGGCCGCAGCGCCCCCGGACGTCGTCCACGCCCCACCCACATCTGCGGTTCCCCAGGAAGAGGAAGCCGTCCGCTCGAAGGCGTCCCGGGCGATCACGTCTTCGGTGGCTGCCGGCGCGACGGCGACCGAAGCCGTCGTCTGGTGCGTCGCACCATCGTCGTCGGTGACCGTCAGCGTGACGGTGTAGGTCCCCGCTGTCGCATAGGTGTGAGTCGCTGTCGCACCGGTGGCGGTGGCGCCGTCACCGAAGTTCCAGGCGTGCGCCGTCACCGTGCCGTCACTGTCCGTCGATCCGCTGCCGTCCACCGAGATGGACATGCCGTCGGCGCCGCGCACGACGTTGGCCACGGCCTTGGGCGGCGCGTTCTGCGCCTCCACCGTGATCGCCTTCGTCGTGGTGGCGGATCCGCCGCGATCGTCGGTCACCGTCAGCGAGACCTCGTAGATGCCCGAGGCCGCGTAGGCGTGTTCGGCCGTGGCGCCGGTGGCTGCGCCGCCGTCGCCGAAGTTCCACGAGTACCCGGCGATCGTGCCGTCGCTGTCGGTGCTGGTGGATCCGTCGAACGCCACCGAGAGGAATTGCACCGCCTCGGTGAAGGCCGCCGTCGGCAGCACGTTCGGGTTGCGGGCGATCACGTCATGAGTGACCGTCGACGTGAGCCCGCCCGCGTCCTGCACCGTGAGCGTCACCGTGTAGGTGCCCGCGGAGGCGTAGGCATGCGTCGGAGCGACTCCGGTGGCGGTCTGACCGTCGCCGAAGTTCCACGAGTACTGCGCGATCGGACCCTCGGGATCGCTCGACGTCGATGCGTCGAAAGCGACCGAGAGATCGGTCGGCGTCGCGGTGAACTGCGCCGTCGGGAGCTGGTTCAGCTGCCCCGTCTTGCCCAGCTGGAAGTGCTGCAGCACCTGGCTCGAGGTGAGCGGTGCCGTGTAGACGGCCGCCTCATCGATCGTGCCGACCCAGAACGGGTCGCCCTCCCAGGTCGTGTCCCCACCCACACGCCAGTATCCGGCGTAGTCGTCGGATGCCGCCTGCGTGTTCGATGCCACCTGGACGCCGTCGACGAACAGCTGCATGCCGCTGGCCGACTGCTGTCCCACGACATGGTGCCATTGGCCGTCGCGGTAGGTACCCGGCGCGGTGAGAACGTAGGAACCACCGCTGTAGACGCCGAACTTGAGCTGGCCGGACGGATCCATGTAGATGTGCCGGTCGTAGTTCGCGCTCGCATTGGCGGTGTTGGCGTTGCTGTTGCCGAAGCCGATCAGCTTTCCGCCTCCGCTCGAGGTGGTCTTGAACCATGTCTCGATCGAATAGACGTCGGGCGACGGGTACTGCCGCGCGCTGACGACGGTCTGACGGTTGTTCCAGCTCGAGAAGAGCTTCGACGACGTGAACCGGATGGCTGGGTTGCTCACTCCGGACAGCGCGCCGGACTGGTTGCGTTGGATCGCCGCGGATCCCGCCGTCTGGTACGTGCCGTTGCTGCCATCGCGTCCGGAGTCCCTGGCGACCGTTCCGCTCGTCTCCCCGAGTCGCCAGTACAGCGTGGGGTCGAGCTCGTAGACCGACTTGCCGTAGGCGTCGGCCGGAGCCGCGGGCAGGGACGAGGTCCGCCCGGAGGAGACCCAGTGCGCGTCGACCGCGTCACGGGTGAGAGCGGTGCTGTAGACAGCCACGTCCGCGATCCGTGCGTTGAGGTAGTTGGACGTTCCCGCCGACGGCCATCCGCTCTGGGAGTCGCCGCCGATCCGCCAATATCCCGAGTAGCTCTGGCCTGCGGTGGTGTCGGTGCGCGAGCCGATGCGCACGCCGTCGACATAGAGCACCATCCCCGACGCGCTCATCGTGCCAACCACATGGTGCCAGTTGCCGTCGTTGAGGCCTGCACTGCTGGTGATCGTGCGCGCCGAGCCCGGGTACACGCCGAACGTGACCTGTCCGGTGTTGCTCATGTAGAGATGCCGGTCGTAGTTGCCGGAGAGTCCCGTGGCGGTGTTGCCGAAGCCGACGATCTTGCCGCCGCGCGTGCTCGTCGTCTGGAACCAGGCCTCGACCGAGAACTCGTTCGGGGCGGCTTCGGAGACGGAGCTGGACGACGTGCCGTTGGTGCCGTTGAAGGCGGTGGAGGACGAGGTCTGGCCGACGGCCTGACCCGCTTGACCCCGCGTGGTGCCACCGGCCAGAGTCAGGTCGTTGCCCGCGACCCAGTCGGTCGCAGACGTGCCGGACGGCTCGTTCAGCGGCCAGTAGTATTTCGGCTCGGACGCGAGGATCGCCTCGTTGTAGGCGTTCGACGTGCCGGCGGCAGCGATCGTGACCGGCGTCCAGTCAGACGTCGTGGAGTTGCCGTTCGGGTCGGTGACCTTCACGCGATACTCATAGCTCTGACCCGCCGTCACCGCCGTGTCCGAGAAGGTGAGCCGCGGACGCACCCAATAGGTGGAATCGGCGGTGGTCGTGTGGATCGGCTGCGCGAGATCACGACGGAAGACCTCGTAGGTCAGTCGTGCGTTGTCTGCGTCGTAGTTGGCCGACCAGGCGACGCGCGCCTGCCCCGCACGGAACGACTGCGCGCTGATCTGGTAGGCGCCACCCTTGATGGTCGGACCGACCTTGTTCGGCGCGGTGCCCGGCTTCGCGAAGCGCACGAGCCCTTGCTGGGCCGAGCCGCTCACCGCGGTGAACTCCCCGCCGTAGACGAGGTAGTCGCCGCCGCCGGTGACGGACCACGCCGCCTGGCTCATGCCGGAGACCGTCCCCGGCTGCCACGTGGGGTACCAGTGCAGCAGTCGCGCCGCCGGATTTCCCGTGAAGCTGCGGTAGCCGTAGATGTCCGGCGTGATGGTGCGGTCCGACGGGTTCTTGTCGAAGGCGAGCGAGAAGTTGAAGTTCCACGGGTCGAGCTGCGGGAACTCCCCGATGTTCCCGCAGTAGTGCGAGTGCGCCGCGGTGTAGAGCACGCCGCCGGTCGGATACACCGAGTAGGTGTCGCCGTGGCAGTCTTCCATCCACACCATCGAGCCGTCGCTCCAGTTCGCGCGGAACGAGCCCTCGAAGTCGTCCTCCGTCTTCGAGCCGCCGAAGTCGTAGCCGCTGCCGTAGACGCTGTCGCCGTCGGATGCGAGCGAGTAGATGGAGGCGCCCGTGCCTCCGTTGCGGATGACGCTGTTGATCGCCCACGGCAGGCTCGCGCCGGTGCCGGCGTCGAGCGCAGCCATGCCGCGCCCGGGGTTCGTGGAACCGTTGGTCGACGTGAACGACCCCGCGATGACGACCTTCGATGCGTCGGGGGACACGACGACCGAGCGGACGCCGTAGCCGCCCGCGAGCACCGGGTTGAAGTCGAGCACGGCACCGGTCGACGCGCTCAGGGCGGCGACTCCGGTGCGGGCGGTGTTGTTGACGTTCGAGAACTCACCGGTGACGTACACGGTGGTGTCGGTGGCGACGATGCCCTGCACGATCGTGTTGGTTCCGGGGGTCCAGTTCGCGATCAGCTGCCCCGTTGCGGTGTTGAAGGCCGCGAGCCGATACCGGTTCTGCCCGTCGACCGACGTGAAACCGCCGCCGATGTAGAGTCGCGAGCCGTCCGGCGAGACGGCGGCCGCGAGCACGCGACCGTTGACCTGCGGGTTGAAGGAGGCGTCGAGCACACCTGTGGCGATGTCGTAGGCCAGCAGGTTCGACCGCGGCGTCTCGTTGGTCCCGGCTGCAGCGCCCGCCGGGCGCGCGCTCGTGAACTGGCCGCCGGCGTAGACCTTGCTGCCCCCGACCGCCTGAGCCCAGACGATGCCGTTGATCTGCGTGGTCGGAAGTGGATCCGCGCTCACCGTCGCCGGCGACGCCGGATCGGTCGGCGCGGTGTCCGCCTGCGCTGCTGGTGCCGTGATGGCCGCTCCCAGGAGCGTGGCCACCAGAACGGCGACGACTCCCATGGCGATGCGACGGTACGGACGTGCGCGCGACTCTTCGTCGCGTGCGATTGCATCGAGTCGTTGGACTCGCATGGCGCCTCCCCATAGGCACATGCCGATATATCGGCGAATGATGGTTTCCCTCGCGTCCCCCAAAGACGCAACCGCGCTCAGACTAGCGCACGACACCCGCGTGGCGCTACCCGTACTCCCCGATCTGCGATAAAGGGGTCAGCGATCCGGGAGGAGGATCTCTGCGAGGTGCGCGCACATGATCGCCGTCGTGAACGACGTCACCACCGCCGCACGTCCGGCGGCGCCCATCGCGGCCGCACGATCGGGATCGTCGACGAGCGTCACGAGTCGACCCGCCAGCGCCTCGGCATCGCCGACGGGAACGAGATGGCCGGTCTCGCCCTCGACGACATATTGCGACATTCCCGGCGTATCCGTGTTGACCACCGGCCGCCCCGTCGCCGACGCCTCGAGCGTCACCGTCATCCCTGACACGTGGAGGTTCGGCCGGGTCGCGGTCGCCACGACGCTCGCCGTCGCGTACAGATCGCGCAGCTCGCGGTGACTCATCCGCTCCATGACCCGGACGCCTTCCGGAGCACCGGCGGCCGACGTCTGCACGACGATCTCGACCTCAGGGCGCTGGACCCGCACCAGCTCGAGCGCCCGGAACAGCGTCTGGGGGTCCCGATCCCGGTCATTGCCGATGCTCACGATCCGCGGCCGATCAGGGAACGTCCGCGGCGCGAAGAACTCGGCATCGACGCCGAAGGGCACCGCGGTGATGCGCGGGCCGTGCTCACCGAACAGCTCCTGCAGGGGTTCGACCTGTCCGCGGCTGAGCACCCACAGGTCCTCGGCGCCTCGAAGCACCTCGATCAGGCGCTCGGGAACGTGCCCGCGCGCGACCATGTCCGTCAGCCAGATCACGCCGGAGGCGAACCGCTGACGCGGAAGCGCCACCTGCATCCGGAACGCGGCGTTCTCGTCCCACGTGAAGCCCATGCCCTCGGCCCGCCGCGGGCCGAGTCCGGCGCGGGCTCGGAGACGCGACAGCCGTCCGGGAACAGGAAGGTCGAGCACGTCGACGCCGGCGAACTCGCGGAGCCCGTCGAGGCCGTACTGCCACGCGCTGGGGACTTCGCCGGCGGCGTGCCGCTGCTCCCAGGCATCCACCGACTGCTCGGCAGGGAAACCCCACACGAGGGAGCGTTCGGGACCGGGGGCTGACGACACCGCCCCAGACTAGCGCCAGGACCACGTCGACCTGCTCGGGCATACTGTTGCGATGCGCTCTCCACAGTCGCCCTCCTCGCCCTCGCTCCGCATCGCGCTGATCGGGACGCGCGGCATCCCGGCCGCATACGGCGGGTTCGAGACCGCCGTCGAAGAGGTCGGGCGCCGGCTCGTCGAACGCGGCCATCGCGTGCTCGTGTACGGCCGCGACGCGGGCACCAGCGGGGACGAGTACCTGGGCATGCGCCGGGTCACGCTCCCCGCCGTGCGACAGAAGGCGCTCGAGACCCTGAGCCACACCGCACTCTCGACGGCTCATGCCGTGACCAAGGCCAGACCGGACGCCGCGTTCGTGTTCAACGCCGCCAACTCGCCGTTCCTCCCCGTGCTCCGGGCTCGTCGGATCCCGGTCGCGCTGCACATGGACGGCCTCGAGTGGCGACGCTCGAAATGGGGCGGACGCGGCAAGGCGTACTACCGCTGGGCGGAGGAGTTCGGCGTTCGCACGGCCGACGCGATCATCGCCGACGCCCCCGGCATCTCCGACTACTACCGTCACCAGTTCGACGTCCCGAGCGAGCTGATCCGCTACGGAGCTCCGCTCCTCGACCAGGCTCCGGCCGACGGCATCCGCGCACTGGGCCTCGAGCCGGGCGGATACCATCTCGTCGTCGCGCGGTTCGAACCCGAGAACCATGTCCGTGAGATCGTCGAGGGATATGCGGCGTCGTCAGCCACCAAACCGCTCGTGGTCGTCGGGTCCGCGCCTTATGCGGCGGAGTACACCGCCGCGATCGATGCGCTCGCCACCGCGGACGAGCGCATCCGGCTTCTCGGCGGAGTGTACGACCAGGACCTGCTCGACGCGCTCTACCATCACGCTTTCACCTATCTGCACGGCCACTCGGTCGGCGGGACGAATCCCTCGCTGCTGCGGGCGATGGGCGCCGGCACGGCGGTGATCGCGTTCGACGTGACCTTCAACCGGGAGGTCCTCGACGAGCAGGGCTGGTACTTCGCCGATCCTGCCCTGGTGACGTCGGCGCTCGAAGCGACCGAATCCGACCCCCACGCCGTGGACGCGGTGGCTCGGACCCTCCGCTCCCGGGCGGCCGAGGCCTTCTCGTGGAACGACGTCGCGGACGCGTACGAGCAGTTGGCCCGTCGGATCGCGCAGGGGGAATCGATCCATGCCTCGGCACGCCGCTCGCGTCGGCTCGCGGAAGAGTGGCCGGGCTAGCTCGACTCGACGACCGAGGCCGGATCCTCCGCGCGCTCGGGTGCGAGAAGACGCTCGCGGTGCCGGTGGATGTAGATCACGTAGGGGATCACCTGGCACACGATCAGCGCGAATGCGACACCGAGCAGCGGCCCCACGATGCCGAGGATCGGCGTGAGGACGATCGACAGCACGATGCTGACTCCGGCCATCGCCAGCGTCGGGATCACCTGGAAGCGGATACCCGGCTTGTCCATGATGAACATGCCGAGCGGATAGACCGCGGCAGTGAACATGATCATGCAGCCGAAGGAGAGGATCGTCGAGGTCCGCACCTCGAGTTCGCCCCGCGTGATGAACTCGAACAGCCAGGGCCCGATCAACCAGACGAAGAGCGTCGCCGCGGCGACCGCGCCTCCGAAGAGCAGCGAGAGCAGGTAGGGGCCGCGGCGGAGCTCACCCCGGTGCCGCCGTCGGGCGAACTGCGGCCACAGCGCCACACCGGCCGCCATGACCAGCCCGTTGAGGGCGAAGAAGACCTGCCCGGCCACCCCGTACTCGGCGACATCGGTCGGAGTCCCGTACTGCGCGAGCACGTAGCGCTGCGACCCGACCGCGATGGGATAGGTCACCATCTGCGCGAGCATCGGCCAGCCGACGTCCATGACCCGGACCCCGGGCACGCTGCGCCACCGGAGAAGCACCCGGAGGGCGTCCGGGATGAGCGGTGCGGTGGAGCGCGTCACGAGGAGGAATCCGATGACCGCCGTCAGCAGCGACGCGCCGTAGGAGGCGACCGCCAGGTAGGAATCGAAGTCGCGCCCGCCGAAGGTCAGCATGAGCCATACGCCGCCCATCGTCACGGGCGAGATGAGGCCCTGCACGAGGATCACGAGATGATTGCGTCGTTGGCCGAGCAGGATCCGGAACCACACGCCGAGCGTCACGGTCAGGCTGAACAGGGTGATGCACAGGAAGGCCGCGAGGGGGGCCCCCGGGATCGCCCCGGCGTCGCCGAACAGCGCACGCCATCCGCCTGTGATCAGCAGCACGGTGTTGATCAGCATGAGGCCCGAGGCGAACAGGAGCAGGATGCGACCGACGGAGGTGACCTGCAGCCGCAGCTTCTTGTCGGTGCGCACGTCGTCGCTGGTCGCGACGGCGTTGACGAGCACCGCTCCGCTGCCGAGGTCCGTGAACGTCAGCAGCGACGGGATCGTGATGAGCAGGGTGTAGAGCGCATAGTGCTCGATGTCGGTCTCACCGAGGATCATCCGCGTCGTGATCACACCGCAGACGAGGGAGATCACCATCGTCACGCCTCGCGCGCCGAGCGCCAGCAGAGAGTTCATGAGAATGCCTAGCCGCGGACGTTCCGGCGCCCGAGACGCGGACGCAGCCCCTTGGAGCGCTCGTCCGTGTAATACGGGCTCTTCGCCGCACCGCGGACCCCGTTCAGCACGATGCCGAGCACGGGCGTCCTCGTGGATTCGAGCGACGACAGCGCACGGGCGAGGTCGGACCCCTTCGTGCGGTTGGACCTCACCACGAAGAGCGTGCCGTCCGCCATGGTCGAGAGCCACAGGGCGTCGCTCACCGACAACACGGGCGCGGTGTCGATGATGACGTAGTCGTAGTTGTCGCGCGCTTCGTCCACCACCTTGTGGAGCTCGCCGCTGGAGAGCAGCTGCCCGGGGTTGGGCGGCTGCGCACCCGCGGTGAGGATGTCCAGTCCCGGACGCCCCCACTGCTGCACGGCGCCCGCCAGCTCGATGTCACCGATCAGCACGGTCGTGAGACCGACCGACCCCTCGAGTTGGGTGTACCGGGCGGTGCTGGGTCGCCGCAGATCCGCCTCGATGAAGAGGACGGAACGGCCGCCCTCGGCGAGCGTCAGAGCGAGTCCGAGCCCGACGGAGGACTTCCCCTCCTGCGCGGAACACGAGGTGACGAGTATCACCCGACGACTCTTGTCCACGTCGACGAACTTGAGGCTGGCCGACACCTGGCGCATCGCCTCGGCGACGCGACCGTCCGGCTGCGAGCGGATGACACGGGCGAGCGTCTGGTTGTCCGCGGCCTCCGGGATCTCGCCGAGCAGAGCGATGTCGGTGATCTCCCCGAGCGCGCTCGCGCTGGCGATGCGCGTGGCGAATCGCCGACGCAACACCGCGAAGACGACACCGGCGACGAGTCCCGCCGCAACACCGAGCGCGACGTTGTTCCGGGTGTTCGGGGCGATCGGCACTGTGGGTGTCCGCGCCGGCGAGATCGTCTCGATGCGCACCGCCGGCTCCCCGTCCGCACCGATCGGCGAGACGTTGCCGACGGCGACGGCGAGTTCGCTGGCGATCGCGTTCGCCGTCTTCTGCGCGCTCTCCCCGTTCGTGTCCGTGACGCCGATCTCGATCACGACGGTGTTCAACGGAACGTTCACATCGACCCGTCGCGCGAGTCGGTTCGCCGTCTCGTCGAGACCGACCTCCTCGATGACGGGATCGAGGACGGTGGGCGAGACGACGAGAAGCGTGTAGGTCTGCACGAGGCTCTGCACGTAGTTCGACCCCTGCAGCAGCTCGGTCGTGCTCTCGCCGCGAGTCGGGATCACCATGACCTGCGCCTCTGCGCGGTACTCCGGGTCGACGAACTGGGAGTAGCCGTACGCGGCTCCACCGCCGAGGAGCATGAGCACGATGATGACGACCCAGTTGCTCCTGAGCGACTGGAAGTAGTCCTGCAGTGTCATGGTTCCCCGTCCCCCTCGGCGCGACCGCGCGATGTCTCGCGGTGCCTCGCGGCTCACCATTATCGCCTATGTTGGAAGAGAGAGTCGGTGCTGCCGACTCCGCATCGAGGGGAACACGTGACGCACAGGCTCATCTTCGCCTGCGAGGCGAACATCTGCCGGTCGCCGCTGATGGAGCAGGTGCTGCGCTCGCGCGTCGAGGCCGACCTGTGGGAGATCACGAGCGTCGGCACGCGTGTCGGGCCCGGCGACCGGCCCATGTGCACGGTCTCCGCCGACGTCGCCCTCGCTGTCGGGCCCGGGGACAGCACCGTCGAGCATCGCTCCACGGCGGTCGATGTCGAGGCGCTGCACGCGGCCGAGTTGGTCCTCACCGCGAGCCGTGCCGAGCGCTCAGCCATCGCGCAGCTCCTGCCCGAAGCCCGGTCGAAGACGTTCACGCTCCGCGAGGCCATCCACCTCGGCGCCGCGCCGCTCCGCTCCGAGGAGCTCACGGCCATCGCCGATCTCATCGACGACGCCCCCACGGAAGGGCTCGGCGCCTACGCCGCCGCCCTCCATCGCCGGCGCGGGTTCGTGGCGCCGCCCACCGCCGGACGCACCCTGTGGGGGAAACGGCGACCGAACGCCCTGGACATCCCCGATGCGCACCACGGTGGATCGAGAGAGCATCGTTCGATGCTCGAGGGGACCGCACGCGACGTCGTCGAGCTGCACCGACAGCTCGACGCGTTCCTCACCGCGCCGGTCACGGATCCCGCCGTCCGCTGAGCGCACGCCTCAGGAACGGGTGCGAGATCCCAGGAATGCGGCGACGGTCCGACGGTAGGCATCAGGTGCGAACCGTCCGAGCGCAGCATCCCGATCGGTGATGGCGACCGCTCGGCGCGTCTCCCAGTCGTCGCGCACCGTGCGGAGCGCTCGAGCGAGGTCCTCCGCGTCGCCCGGCACCACGAACGTCGCACTCTCGTAGGGGTCGATCGCCTCTCGAAGCCCGGCGATGTCGCTCGCGATCACGGGCCGCGCGGCCAGGATCCCCTCGACGGCGGTGTTGCCGAAGGACTCGTCCTGGCGCGACGGCACGACGAGGACATCGACCTCGGCGAGCAGCGGCCAGATGTCCTGCTGGAATCCGAGGTACGCGACGCGGTCGTCGACGCCGAGTGCGGAGACTCGATCCCGCAGTCGTCGGTCGAACTCCTCATTGCCGGAGAAGACATCGCCGACCAGATGGAGCTCGGCGTCGACGCCGTCGTCCGCCAGCCGCGCGAGCGCTTCGACAGCGACGTCCGGCCCCTTGCGGTGCGAGAGGCGTCCGACATATCCGACACGGAGCCGGTCGATGTGGGCTCGGGGCGGGGCGACCTCCTCGGGCGAGGCGACGCCGTTGGGGATGACCGTCGCGCGCCGACCGAGCGCCGGGATCACCGCACTCACGGTCTGCAGCGTGAACCGGCTGTTGGCGATGATGCGGTGCGCGGCGAGATGCGGGGCGTACAGCACGAAGTTCACGAGCCGGGAGGCCGAGGCCTCGGCCTCGTGCACATGGGTGACGGTGGGCACACCGGCCAGACGTCCGATGAGCGGCCACGACGGCAGGACGATCGTGCTGACGTAGATCGTGCGGGGGCGGAGGCGGCGGACGATCGCGACGGACGCCGCGATGCCACGGATCGCGTCCCTCAGCGAGCGGAGCCAGTTGCGCGGGTGCAGAGAGGACTTCCGCAGCACGAACATCGGCGGGATAAGGACCTCGACCCCGGCCGACTGCAGCTTCTCGACGAGCGGTCCGCGTTCCGGAAGGGCGGCGACGACGCGCTCGCCCTTTTCGCGCAGGCCCCGCGCGGTCTCCAGAAGCATGCGGTCTGAACCGAACAGCTCCCATCCCGGATGCACGAGCAGATACGGGGCACGGTTGTCGTCGGTCACGATCCCATTGTGCCTGCCGTGCAGGGAATCCGGTCCGCCTCGCGGCGGACCGGATTCCTCTCAGCGTCCGCTGCCGAGCAGCACGGTCCCTGCCGCGACGCCGAGCAGGGAGCTGATCGCCGCCGGAAGCGGCCGCGCGATCGCCGTGTTCGCGGCGATGTCATCCCTCATCGCCGCGAACGGCTCCGCCGCTGCGGTCTGGGCATTGCGCCATCCCTGGTTCTTCGCGGCGGCGAGCTGGGCCGGTGTCTTGAACGTCTCATAGACGTTGCCGGAGCCACCCCAGGTGACCATGGACGGGCCGCCGGTGGAGCTGCTGAACAGGTTGCCGTCGATCGTCACGTTCCACGTGTTCACGGCGCGGCCCGTCGCCGTGTCGTGTGCGAAGATCGCCCGCGGCCCGCCGGCGCCGAACACGTTGTTGCGGATCGTGATGTTCCGGGTGATCCAGGTGACGGTGGGATCGGCCCCGGAGACGCGGGGGTCCCTGCCCACCTTGTGGGTCGCCTGACGACGCTCGTCCTGCATGAGGTTGATGTCGTGCCGCGAGTTGTTCCCGAGGTCGTTGTTCGTGATGAGCACGTTCTCGGAATCGAAGACGCGGATGCCCTCACGGTTGTTGAACGTCTGGCTGCGGGCGATGGTGACCTGCGAGGAGAGCTCGACATGGATGCCGATCTCGGTGTTGTCGTTCGAGGTCACGTCGACGATCTTCACGTCGTAGCACGACTCGTCGAACCAGGTGCCGCTGCCGATGTTGCGACTGGTGTCGACGTTGCTCATGACGATGCCGCGGGTGCGGGTCACCTTCACCCCGCCGGCGACGGGCGAGCCGTTGAAGTGCTCGACGTTGTTGTCGGTCACCAGCGAGTCCGAGAACGTGGTGCCGTACGCCGTGGTGATCGACATGCCGAGCAGGCCGTTGCGCCGCACCGTGAGGTTGTCGATCGTCGCGCGGTCGTTGCCCACGAACAGGCCGATCGTGGCGTTGTCCTCGATGACCATGTCACGCAGCGCCACTCCCACGTTGTGCATGCGCACCGTGCCGAGCACGTCGTACGAGGTGGCGTAGCGTCGGACGCCGAAGCCCTGGAGCACCGAGTTCGCCGAGCGCACGTTGAGCGCCTGTCCGAGATCGCTCGCCCGCACGTCCTTGCCGGTCGGATCGCTGCCGAGGATGAGTCTGTCGGTCGCGTAGTCGACGGCGAACGTGCCGGGCACGACCTCTGCCGCCGACGCCACCTGGCGCAGGGAGGCACCGTTCACGAACAGCTGATCGGGGTGATTGGCCATCGGATGATTCGGATCGACGAACCACGACGCGTTGCCGTTGAGCATGTCGTCGTCGAACTCGGCCTTCCATCCGGAGCTGACCCAGGTGGAGCCCGACTTCGACCAGTTCGACACCTTGGACGACCCGTCGAACCACACGGCCTCGCCCGGGTAGGCCTGAATCGTCATGGTCTTGTTGAACGGGACCTCGACCGATTCGTGGTACTCCCCGGCGCGGACGACGATCGTCGATCCTGCGGGCGAGGCGTTCACGGCGGCCTGCACGGTACGGAACGGAGCCGTGGCGGAGCCCGTGGGCGATCCTCCGGCGCTCTTCACGTCGACGAACACGGCGCTCGCCGGCACGTCGTACCGCGCGGTGCCGACCACTGCCGCGCCGCGTGAAGCCACCCCTGTCCCCGGTTCGGGCTGCGGTTCCGGCTGAGGCTCGGGCTGGGGCTCGGGCTGAGGTTCGGGCTGAGGTTCGGGCTGGGGCTCCGGCTGGGGTTCGGGCTGCGGCTCCGGTGCGGGGGTCTCCGAACTCAGCGGACCCGCTGCGACGGCTGCCTCGATCGAGTCGATCTGGAGGTCGGCCGCCGCGGTGGCGCTGCTCGACGCGTATCCCCAGATGGCGAAGCCGCCAGCGCTGGAGAGGCGCTCACGCGACGAATCCGTCACGGACAGCTGCGGTGCGCCGGGTTCGGTGCCCGCCGGGGTGAGGCGGGCCTCGAAGGCCACGGCGTCCGTTCCGGTGACCGTGGCGTCGAAGGTGTACCAGCCGTCACCGAGGATGCTGAGGGGCACGGCGACGGACTTCAGCTCGGCCTCCACGCCTCCTCTGCTGCGGATCACGGAGAGCTGGACGCGCCCTTCGGCGTCGGTCACGAGCCGGACCCGATATGCGGAGCCATCGCTCTGCACGCGAGTCGTGTAGGCGTAGTACCCGCGGCCGCCGCTCTGATCGAGGCGGAGGTCGGCCGAGATGCGCACATCCTGCGCCTGGATGGACCGTGGCGTGAGGTAGGCGGACTCGCCCGGATTCAGCGTGATAGCGCCCGCGCCGTCGGCGACGCTCGCCACCGCGGCACGCGATGACCACGAGGAGTAGTCCAGGCCGTTGTCCGATGTGCCCCACCCGGTCGGTGCGGTGCGGTCGAAGTCATCGGACAGCAGCACATCGGGAGAAGCGGTGTCCTCGGCGGCCGCGGGGGCGGCTCCGATGAGGCCGACCATCAGGGTCGCAGCCGTGACCGCCGCCATGACGATGGCCGGGGTTCGAGTAGGGGAGGGATGGGAAGGGGTCGTGCGAAGTCGCGAACGCAACAGGGTCTCCTTGGGGTTTCAGCCCGCGTACACCGCGCCCCTCCAACCAGCCCCCTCCGGGCGTGATGGTGTGCAGTTTCGGTACGCACCGCCTACCCGGGAGGGGCGACGGCCAGGGGTCATTCTATACACGAAGCGCCACGGATCGTTGCCGAACCGAGATATTCACGAAGGATCCGCAGGCTCCCGGACCACGACCATGCTGCGGATGAAGCGCATCTTCCCGCCCACCTGCGGAATGTTGTCGACCCGCTCGACGCTCACCGGGACGAGCCCCTTCGTCGCGTGACGGAGCTTGGCCATCGCCGCGTCGATCCCCGCCTGGGCGTCGTGCGCATCGCTCGGGATGCACCGGAGGGTGACGGCGTAGTCGGCGTCCTGGACGATCTCGAACTGGCGGATCGAGAGCGGTGCGTCGTCGAAGATGTGCCCGAGAGCACCCGCGATCGTCGTGCCATCCGGTAGCCGGACCGCGTCGGAGGACCGTCCCGAGATCGCACCGAGGCGGGGCAGGCCGCGCCCGCAGGAACAGTGGCCAGGGCGATAGCTGCTGATGTCGCCGAGACGGTACCGCACGATCGGGAAGACCCGGTTCGTCAGATCCGTGACGATGACCTCGCCCTCGACGCCCTCCGGAACGAGGCGATCAGCGTCGTCGACGATCTCGATGCGGCGTACGTCGGCGAAGACGTGCAACCCGCTCTGCGCCGCGCACTCCCCCGCCATCCAAGGGATCTCCGCCGAGCGGTAGTGGTCGAAGCACGGCGCCCCGAAGGCCTCCTCGATCTCGGCGCGGGTACCCGGCGAGAGAGGAGCGGCCGTCACGGCAACCGCTGCCGGAGGAGTCACGGAGAGCCCCATCCGCCGCATCCGCCGCACGGTGTCGAGCACACCCCCGCCGTAGCCGATGAGGAACCTCGGGTTGACCTTGTTCCAGCGCTGCGCGAACTCCCGCACGGCATCGTCGGTGATCTGGAACGCGTCCAGCTGCACCCGCCGCGACGGCAGCCATCCGAGGTCGTGCCGGATGCGCGCGGCACCGGTCATCACATTCCTGGTCACGATCCCGCGATCATCCCAGGGCTTGACCCCCCACCACTCGAACAGGCGCCACTCGAGGGCCCGTGCGGGGAACCGCAGGTCACGCAGCAGGTGGAGGGGCAGACCGGTGCTGCCACCGGTCTTCGACACGACACTCGTGCGCGCGTCGGCCTCGTCGGTGCGGATGCCCGCGAAGTTCTCGCGCAGCATCCCCTTGTCGACGATCGGGAGGGAGGAGAACGCGGCGGGGTCGCGCAGATCGTCGTCCGTGAACCCGTGCGACGAGTAGAGGTCGCGGTAGAAGGCGCTGTGCCCGAACGCGAAGCGTGCGTGGGCGGCCGACCTCTCGGCGCTCACCTCCGCGACACCTTCCGGTGACAGCGCGTCCATCGCGAGGAACTCCCGGTACGCGGCCGTGCTGCTGCGTCCGCCCACCGCGGTCTTGAGACGGAACGCCGCTTCGCGCATCATGACCCGACCACCGTCCGTCCGCGAGGGCGGACTCCCGCCAGGCGTGCACTGAGAGCCGCACGATATGCCGATGCGTGGGCGGCGCCGGCATCGTCCCACTCGCGCCGGGACAGATCCGGACGATCCGCGACGATCTCTCGCACCGCCGCAAGAGCATCCACCAGGCCGGCGCCGTCGAGATCGCCGTCGTACATCTGCACCCACTCCGCGCCCACCTCTGCGGCGAGCGCCTCGTTGGGCGCGTTGCGCGGGACGAGCACCGGACGATCGAGGGAGAGGGCGGCGAGCACGCTGCCGGAGTTGTGCATGAAGCGATAGGCGAGCACCACGAGCTCGGAGCCGGTCACGAGCTCCACGAGCTCCGCATCGCTCAGGAACTCCAGCTGCAGGGTGACGTTCGGCAGATCGGCGACGCGGGAGCGCAGATCCTCGGCGAGCTCGATGCTCGAGGCCTTGCCGCCGATGACCATGCTGATCCCGGGATCGACCGCGAGCGCGTCGGCGTAGGCATCCACGAATCCGGAGACGCCCTTGTACCGGCGCACTCCGCCGAACGTGCCCAGGCGTCCGCGTACCCGGTCGGCGCGGGGCTGCACGCCGTACCAGTCCCGATAGTGCCCGTGCAGGATGAGCGTCTGCGCCGTTCCCGGAGGGAGCGGCGTGGTCTCGTTCAGCACGATGCGGTGGTCGGCCTCCCGGTCGATGCGACGCAGCAGCCAGAGCCTCGCTGCGTTGTCATCGGGGAGATCGAGGTTGTGCACGGTGCGCACGACGGCGATCCGGCGGGAGAGGCCGTGACGCAACGCCAGCAGCGCGGTGAGCGCGTACTTCCCCACCGAGGAGACGGCGCTCGCGCCGTGGAGCTTGACCTCCGGCCAGTGCCAGTGGAAGACGTCGTACCGACCGAGCAGCGCCTCACGCCAGGAGAACCGCACGTGCTCGACGCCGTCGGTGGCGGCGAGGGCCTCGTCGAGCATGGTGATGTACGGATTGGTCGTGACGCGCGGAGCGCCGAACGACTGCATCACCCGGAGGGGCCGCTGCGGATCAGACATCGGCGGCCAGCCCGCGGATCGAACGGTACCAGCGCAGTGCCGCGAGCAGGAGCATCAGCGCGTTGATCACGGCGAGCGCCGTGTAGATGCCGACGAACACGGGCTGCCACCACAGGAGCGCGAACACCAGGCAGAGGAAGCCGTAGTCGGTCGGGATGACGGCGAGCGAGTAGAGTCCTCCGGATCGCCAGGCCTCCCGTGGCGCCTCCGCGGATCGCTCCGGGTGCTGCAGACGGTGGACGCGGCGGAGGAAGTCTGCGGCGATGATGCCGAAGAAGAAGACGTTGGCCGTGGCGGCGAAGGCCAGCGGAACGAACAACCAGACGTCGGGCAGCTCATAGAAGCGGAACCAGCAGACGAGCACCGCGAGGTGGATGGTCGCGAGCTTGATCGAGTCGAAGAAGTGGTCGAGCCACTCCCCGGCGAGCGAGCCGGTGCCCGTGAGCCGCGCGAGCTGGCCGTCGGCGGAGTCGAGGGCGTAGCCGAGCACGAGCAGCACCGACACGAGGATCGACGACCAGACGGCGGGCGGCAGGAGCGCGATCAGCGCGACACCGGTGAGCGTGAACACGGCGCTCACGATCGTGACCTGGGTGGGCGTCATCCGCAGCACGTAGGCCGTCGCCGCCATCGGCCGACCGAGTGGCCGGTTGATGTAGCGCGAGTAGGCCGCCGCCCCCTTGGACGACTTCTGCGCCTCTTTCAAGCGACTCATCGCCGCACGGATCTCTGACACGACATCTCCCCCCAGGCGGCGTCGAATGTAGCCTTCACTATATCGACAGGTTCGCGCGCGACTCACGGAGATGTGCGACCGGGGAAGGAACAGGGATGAGCGAGCGCGCTCTTGCCGTCGTCGTCGTCAACTACGGTGCGACGGCCCTGCTGGAGGTCAACCTCGTCGCGACGGCGGAGGCGCTCCCGGACGCGCGCATCGTCGTCGTCGACAACCTGTCCTCCCTCGAGGAGCGCGAGCGGGTCGAGCGTCTCTGCTCGCAGCACGGCTGGGACCTCGTCCCGATGTCGACGAACGCCGGATTCGGCGGCGGAGTGAACGCGGGAGCCGCGCACGCCTTCCGCGTCGGCGGTGCCACGGATCTCCTCCTGCTCAATCCGGATGCCCGCATCGACGCGCTTTCGACGAGTGCATTGCTCGACGCGACCTCTGACGGCACGACGCTGGCGTCCCCGCGGGTGGAGGACGCCGGCGGCAAGACCTGGTTCGCCGGGATGGACGTCTATCTGGATGACGGGTCCATGGGCGGTCCGCGGCGACGCCGGGAACAGCCGTCCGCCCGCCGGCTGCCGTGGATCAGCGGCGCGTGCATGCTGGTGCCGCACGCGGTGTGGGACCTCGTCGGAGGCTTCGACGAGGACTACTTCCTCTACTGGGAGGATGTCGACATCTCGGTCCGCGCGGCACGGCTCGGCGCCAGACTGCTCGTGGTCGACAGCGCGCTCGCGGTTCATGATGAGGGCGGGACCCATCGGTCGCAGGATCAGCGGCCGGAAGCGAAGTCGGAGCTGTACTACTACTACAACATCCGCAACCGGCTCCTCTTCGCGTCGTCGCAGCTCGACGCGAAGGATGCGGCGGCCTGGGAGCGCACGGCGTGGAGGAATGCCAGGGAGGTGCTCCTCCGCGGCGGACGTCGGCAGTTCCTCCGTCCGCTCCCCCCGCTGCGCGCCGCGTGGCGGGGAGTGCGCGACGGGAGACGTCTGATGGCACGCGCTCGGTCACGCCAGGGCGCTGAGGTCTAAACTCGGATGACCGTCGCTCGCGCACCGCGAGGACGCGGGGCGAGGTGGGGATCACATGGTGGACGCGCACGACGAAGAGAAGCCGGGCCGCCGACGCGCCTGGATCATCCTGCCGATCCTCGTCGCGGTGATCGCGCTCGCGGTCGCCGCCGCCTTCATCGTCCCGCCGCTGCTCTCGCCGGCGGCGCAGCCTGACCCGACCTCGACGCCGACCGTGCCGCCGCGCGACATCGTCGACCCGGATTCGCCCCGCCCGACGGAGACGCCCTCTCCGGCCCCGTCGGCGAGCGACTCCCCGTTCGCCGAGCTCTCTCCCGTCGCTCCCGACGCGACCATCGTGACCTCCGACGAGATCGACATCTCGCTGTCACGCCTCGAAGCCGTGCAGGGCGAGGCCACTCTCGCCGGCGAGACCTCCGGACCGGCCGTCCGGGTCACGGTGCGACTGGTCAACGCGGGCTCCGAGCCGATCGATCTCGAGTACGTGACCGTGAACGCATACTCCGGCAAGGATCGCAGCCCCGCCGGCACCGTCACGCAACCGGGAGGGGTGCCGTTCGAGGGGTCTCTCGCCCCCGGCGACTCCGCAGAGGGCGTGTACCTGTTCACCATCGCGGAGGCGGACCGCGAAGACGTGACGATCACGGTCGACTACCTCTTCGGCGCCCAGGTCGCCGTGTTCCGCGGCGACCTCCGCTGAGACAGGCGCACCGATGCGCGGCGCGGGCTCCTACACGACCACCTCGATCATCGCGGCGGTCGCATCGGCGGCCTCCGCGGTGCGCTACAACTTCGGTCCCGGCATCAGCATCTCCCTCGTGATCGCCGCGGTGCTGATTCCCGTGTGGTGGCCCGCGCTGCGCCGATACCGCTTCGCGAGGCCGTTGATGCTGCTGGCCGCCCTGGCCACGGTTTCAGGGGCGGTGCTGACGGCTTTCGAGACGATGCGCCCCACATCGACGAGCCTCCTGCTCGAGCAGTCGTTCACCCTGCTCTCCCTCGCCGGGAGCATCGGCGTGCTGCTGTGGGCGCGCACGGAGCTCGGTCTCGGCGGCACCGCCGTCGCATTCGGCATGGGGGCGCTCGCCAACGTCGCCCTGACAGGCGGAAACCCGGCCAACCTGTGGAAGTACTCGCTGGCCGTCCCGGTCATCATCATCGTGCTGGGCTTCACGTCCACCACCAGACGGCGCTCCCTCGACCTGCTCGCGCTCGCCGCTCTCGCCGTCGTCTGCCTCTTCTCGGACTCGCGGTCCATGACGTCCTTCCTGCTGCTGGCTGCCGTCATCGTGCTCTGGCAGATGTTCCTCCCACCGGGCGCACGGCGTCCCCGCCCCGCCCAGACGCTCATCCTGCTCGGCGCGCTGAGCCTGGCGGCGTTCAGCCTGCTGCAGGCCCTCATCCTCGAAGGCGTGCTCGGCGACGCCGCCCAGCAGCGCACCCAGGCGCAGATCGACACCTCCGGATCCCTCATCGCGGGCGGCCGACCCGAGCTCGGCGCGGCGACCGCGCTGATCGGTGCGCGACCGCAGGGGTTCGGCAGCGGGGTGCTGCCGACATCGCAGGACGTCTGGATCGCGAAGACGGGCATGAGCGAGCTGAACTACGACCCCGACAACGGCTATGTCGAGGGATACATGTTCGGCGGTCAGTTCGAGGTGCATTCGGTGCTCGGCGATCTGTGGCTGCGCTTCGGACCCCTCGGAGCGGCCTTCGCCGTCGCTCTCCTCTGCGGAGCGATCTACGCGGTGGCCAGGGCCGTCTCGCTCAAGGCGGCATCCGGTCTCGTGGTGTGGCTGACGCTCCTCGGAGCCTGGGACACGTTCTTCAGCCCGCTGCTCACCTCATCGCGCACGCTGGCGCTGCTGTTCGCTCTCACGGCCATCCCCGTGGCGGAGGTCGTCCGACGGCGAAGCCCCCGACAGAAGCGCATCGACCGCCTGCTGCCGCAGGCCGACGGAGACCAGACGCAGTTCCTCCCGCGGAATGCGGAGAGCTAGAGCTCGCCCGGCTTCATCACCTCGACGTCGATCGCCCGGATCACACGCTGCGCCGCCGTGTCGGTCGGCGGCTCGGCGCCCAGGGCGTCGCCCTTGCGCCGCCGCTGGGGCGCGTAGACGACGAGCGAGTGGAACAGGAACCGGGCGAAGAACGCCACGATGAGCGAGAGCCCGGTCGCGAGCACGCTCGAGATGTGCCACGACTCGACCATCAGGGCCATCACCGGGATGCGCAACGCCGCCTCGACGTTGTTGAACGCGAACGAGCTGGCGAATCGGATGCCGAGCCCGCGGGCGTCGGTCTTCATGTCGGCGAAGACGAAGCGCTCCTGGAGGAGGAAGTTCCCGATGATCGTGACCTCGGCGCCGATCACGGCGGCCCAGATGTACGGCACTCCGGCGGCGGTCAGTGCCCACATGATCCCGAGGTTGGCGGCGGCGCCGATCGCACCGATCAGCGCGAACAGCGACATCTTGCCGAAACGCAGTCGGGCGAGGTGGGCGATGAACGTCGCGCCCTGACGCAGGCTCGCCTTCGACGTGCCGTGCCGGCGTTCGGCGAACTCCATCGGCACCTCGGCGATGCGCAGATCGTTGCGGGCGAGGATCTCGAGGAGGATCTTGAAGCCTCGAGGCTGAAGGCCGGCGAGGTCGAGACGGCGACGATCGACCAGGAAGAAGCCGGTCATCGGGTCGGTGCTGCGGGCGAGACGGATCGGGAACATCGCCCTGGTCAGCCAGGTCGCCGTGCGCGAGACGCCGAAGCGCACGGCCGTGCCGAGACCGCTCGTGTCTCCGCCGCCGATGTAGCGAGACGCCGCGACCACGTCGGCGTCGCCGACGGCGTGCCGGGCGAGCAGGGCGGGGAGGAGCTCCGGCGGATGCTGCAGGTCGCCGTCCATCACGATGCAGACGTCTGACGCCGCGGACTCGAGTCCGACGACCACGGCGCCGCCCAGGCCGCCGGTGTTCTCGGCGCGGTGGATGACCCGCACGGGGATCGGGGCGTCGGTGGCCACGCGCTCGACCTCGGCCGCGGTGTCGTCGGAGCTGTCGTCGACGAACAGGATCTCGGCGTCCCCGTCGGCGAGCACGGCAGCGGTGCGTGCGACGAGCTCGGCGACGTTGTCGCGCTCGTTGAACGTCGGCACGATGACCGTGACCGGTGTCCCCACGTCCGCCCCCTGTTCCGCACGCGCATCGCCTGCGGCCTCCATCGTTCCACGGGATCCTATGCAGAACGAAACCCGCACTGCTAGACTTTCGAACCGCGGCTGTGGGAGTCGCGAAGCGGGTGGGGATCCGCTTACTGGGGAATCACTGATCTGGGGAGATCATGGGGACGCGTATCGGCTATGCCGTTGGTGCTTTCGACCTGTTTCACGTCGGGCATCTGAATCTACTTCGTCACGCCAAGCAGCACTGCGACATTCTGGTCGCGGGCGTCGTCAGCGACGAGATGCTGCGCCAGGTGAAGGGCATCGAGCCCGTCATCCCGACAGCGGAGCGTGCGGAGATCGTGAAGCACATCTCGTTCGTCGACGACGTCTACGTCGAGACGACGCCGTCGAAGATGGACTCGTGGCGCGACGTGCGGTTCACGCACTTCTTCAAGGGCGACGACTGGCGAGGCACCGACAAGGGCCTGCTCCTGGAGCGCGAGTTCGCCGAGGTCGGCGTGGAGGTCGTGTACTTCCCGTACACGGCGCATACGTCGAGTTCGTCGCTGCGGCGCGCTCTCGATGCCATCACTGCAGGAGCGGGTGCGCCCGCGGTGGCTGCGAGCCGCTGAACGACCGACGACCGCTTTTCGCGATCGTTCAGTTCGCGACGCCCAGCAGGCTGCGCGCCATCCGCGCCACGTGCGGCGGCGTGTGCGGCCCGAGCCAGACGGTCCACTGCGATGGCGGGTCGGTGCACGTCCACTCGACGCACCAGGCGAGTACGGCGTTCGCCAGGCGCTCGCCCCGCGTGTGCGCCCTGGTGCCATCTCCCCGGACGAGCCAGCGCACCGAGACCCCCTCGGGGACGTCGATGTGACGGAACTGGATGCGCGCCGCCGCCTCGAGGATGACGACGCCCTGGGCGTCCCAGGGGAGACGCGCGGCGATGCTCGCGATGAAGCCCGCATCGGCCGCATCTCCTGCGATGAGCACGGCGCCTTCGATGTTGTCCCAGTCGGGATCCTCCAAGTGCTCGCATGCGCTGCTCATGGAACTCAGTATAAGTAAGGGTACCCTTACCCACCAGGGTCGATGCTCTGCCGGCCTCCGCCTAGCTGTAGTGACCTCGACCGTTGTTGATTCGGTCGATGGGGGTTTTGCCGTCGATGCCGAGGTGGGCTCTGTCCAGGTTGTAGTAGTCGAGCCATGCGGGCAAGGCTGCTGCGCGTTCCGTGTTCGAGGCGTTGGCGCGGGCATAGGCCCATTCGGTGGCGAAGGTGCGGGTGAGGCGTTCGACTTTCCCGTTGGTCCAGGGGCAGTGCGGGCGGATGAACTTCTACGTGATGCCGTGGGTGTCAAGAACGGCGCGGAACGCGGCCGAGTTCCGGTAGGCGAACGCGTTGTCGCTGATCACCCGTTCAACGGTGACGCCGAGGCGGGCATGGAACGCGATCGCGCGTTCGAGGACTCCGGCCGCGGTAGTCCCCTTCTCATCGTTGTGGATCTCCGCGTAGGCGAGGCGGGAGTGGTCATCGATCACGGTGTGGACATAGTCGTAGCCGATCCCACGGCTGCGGACTTTCTCGCTGCGTCCGTGCGCCCGCCACCCACCGCCGTCAGGGATGCGTCCGAGCTTCTTCACGTCGATATGGATGAGGGAGCCGGGGTGGTCGTGCTCGTAACGGTTCGCGGACCGGCGGGTCGCGCGGATCACGGTCCCCGTCACAGGGTCGGTCTCGCGCAGCAGCGGCGCGTGGTGGCGACGCAGCACCCGACCGACAGTCGAGGCCTGCATGCCGAGCTTGCCGGCGATGAAGACCGGACCGCGGCGGGTCAGATGCCGCATGATCCGCACTCGGGTCTCCAGGCACGGCCCGGTCCGAGAAGGATGCGAGTTGGCGATACTGGACCGATCGATCAGACCCGCCGGACCCTCCTCCCGGAACCTGCGCCACCACCGCCAGGCGGTCGTGCGAGAGATCCCCATCTCCGCCGCGACGTGCGCGACCGCACGACCCGACTGGACGCGCTGAACCATGATCAACCTGCCGGCCGGAGCCAGCCGGGCATTAGCGTGGGACACGAGAAGCCTCGGTGTGTTCGAGCTGAAGAACTAGACAGCTCCAACTCGACACCGGAGGCTTCTCCTACGTCAACAACGATCCGGGTCAGTACACCTAGCGCCGCAGGGTATGTGCCAACGACCTCTGGAGAGCCCTGCATTACCGAACTATCGAATCCTGCGTCTGCGCCCTGCCTGCGTGGGGCGAGCGCCCACACTTCTCCGGAGATAGTGAGCAGATCAACGCTCTCATTCACGCTGCTTCCGGAATCAAGGCTGTCGTCAGCGATGCTCGAGAACTCGACAGGGATGCGCTGATGCTGGCACTACGTGACCTTCTTGCGGAGGCTGGCTCTCGTCGGGTACTGGGTTCGTTCTTGACCGGCGCACCTGAATCGGCGCTGTCTGGATCTTCCTCGCTCTCCACCAGAGTTGTGGTCTCGCGTTCTCAACATTCCTTTCCGGCGTCGGAGGGTCTTGGCCGTGCGCGAGCTAGGAAATCTTCTTGGCTGTCAAATCTCTGGGGCGTAACATGCCGGTGGAACCCAAAGCACCCGAGCTGAGGGGATCAACGATTGGACCCTACCCATGGCGCAGCGCCACATCGTCGAGTTGATTGACGACCTAGACCAGACCCCTATCGATGGTGCTGGCGGCAGCCATACCTTTGCCCTGGATGGCCGCGAATACGAGATTGACCTCTCGGAAGCGAATGCTGATCGACTTCGGGGCGCGTTGGCGCCATTCATTGGAGCGGGTCGACGCGTCGGTAGCTCGAAGATTGCGAGCGCATCGGCCCCAACCCGTGGCCGCGCACGGTCCAGGAATGAAACAGACGCCATCCGCGTCTGGGCACGACGAAACGGCTATGAAGTTAGTGATCGCGGGCGGATTGCCGAATCGGTCCTTAACGCATATCGGAGTCAGGCCACATAGATACGGCTTCGGAGTCGGTGAGTTCGCAGCTGAGACTGGGGGCGTTCCAAGAACGCCCCCAGTCTCAGCTGCTTCGCCAGAAACGAGCGCTTACGACGACGAGAGCCTAAGTCCCATTGATCAGGGAAGCAGCGAGTGCTCCACCTCCCGCGATGTGCCGAGAAACTGCGCAAGGCGCTCCGCACGGGAAGGGCACGTCGGAAAACCCACAAGCAGTCGCAGACCCCGCCAGCCGCGCTACCGCGACCCGATGGTGATGATCAGCGACCGCCTCGCCGAAGTCGACGACGGCTCCGCAATCGCGACGCTCGTCGAGCGCACCAGTCGCTTCACAACGCTTGTTCACCTGCCCGACGACCACGGCACCATCATTCTCGGCGACGCACTGGCCCGCACGCTCCAGCGCCTCCCCGCACACCTGCGCCGCTCGCTCACCTGGGTGTGGGGTCAGCACTCGATCGCCCTTCGAAGCCGTCGAAGCGGCGGCACTGAGAACCGGCCGCCCGTGGTGACTGCATCTGCGCGTGAAGGGCTCTGACGGGGCGCCTTGGGCCTTCAGACGGCTCTTACGCCAGCCGCTCAGAGGCCGTCGCCGTAGCACGCCGCGCTGGACGAGCTTGGCTGCTCTATTGCAAGGGACGAAGGGCGCTGTTCGGCTGGATGCGGATCGCGCGGATTGCTCCGGCCAGGGAACCAAACACGCTCACAATGACACCGACGATGATGGCAAGGCCCGCAAGGCGAATGTCGAAGATGGGGGTCCATCGATTCGCCAGAGTTACGGCGAGCACCGCCACGAGGCCACCGGCCAGTCCGAGGATTGCACCGACAACACCAGTGAGAGCCGACTCGACCGCGAGCATGGAGGCGATGTGCCTGGATTTGGCACCCAGCGCGCGCCGAAGCCCGAACTCGACCCGACGCTCCGCCGCAGATGCCAGCGACGCGAGCGCCACGCTGAGGATGGTTCCGACCAGAGCCACGATGGTCACCACCAGCATCGAGCTGGCGACGCTTGCTTCAATACTGTTACGCATGCCTGAGGGGTCAGGTGGAGACGCCACCTTTACGCTTTCTGGTGCGAACGGGTTCATCACCAGCGGCGCTTCGCGCGCGACTTGCTGGGCGGCACCTACCCGAGTCGTGATCAGCGTGTCATCCACCCCAGTAGTCAGAGGCGGTAGCGGCTCGGGGGCCGTGAGGACAGCGCCGATCCACTCAGCTTGGCGGGGCGATTTCGAGAACACCCCGACCACGACATGCGGCACACCATTGACAACGATGGTCGGTGACGCGCCGACAGCGGCGATGTTCAGGCGCTCGGCAAGCGCCTCACCTACTAGCACCTCGTCGGGTCCAAGCTCACCCGACCACGAACTTCCTGCAACGAGCGTAAGCCTTCCAGCCTCGACAACCTCTCCTCGCGCGTGAATCCAAGGCGTCTGTACGGCTTCCCGCCCATCCCCGCTCTGCACGAGCGCGACGTACTCAACTGCATCAGCCACCGCCTCCACGCCGTTCAGGCCCCTGAGACGGTCGAGTGTTTGGGCGGTAGGAGGCAAGGTTTCCTCGTCGATAGCTTGAGTGATCGTGACCTCCTTGCTCGCGACGGCGTCGAACAACGTGGAGACCTGACTTGAGGCCGCGTACGAAAGCCCCAGCGTGGCAACCACGAGGCCGACCGCTACAGCAACTGCCGCCAGAAAACCGACTAGACGGCTCGGGCGGGAAAGAAGGTTCTCCAGAATGTCGCGGGCAGCTGCGGAGGGCCGTACCTGGCTGGCGTGACCCGGCGGAGTTCGAAGTGCGCTCCGACCGACCCCCTCCGGGCTCACCATTGGGGTATCGTCCGTGATCTTGCCATCCGAGACACGGACCCGACGGTGAGCTCGAGACGCAACGTCCGCGGAATGAGTCACGAGCACGATGGTCGTGCCCGACGCGTTGACTTCCTCAAGCGCCTGGACCACGTTCTCAGTATTGGCGCTGTCGAGGTTCCCGGTCGGTTCGTCCGCAACCAGGATCGGAGCTTTCGACGCTAGCGCTCGCGCGATCGCTACTCGTTGCCGCTGCCCACCTGAGAGTACGTTCCCCTGGGTGTTGGCGAACGATTCCATGTCCACGCGTTGGAGCGCGTCAGCTGCGCGAGCGCGGGCCTCTTCTGGGCTGAGGCCTCGATATAGCAGCGGCAAAGCCACGTTATCGAGGACTGTCCGGCGTTCCAGGAGATGAAATCCCTGGAAGATGTAAGAAAAATTGTCGGATCGAAGTGCCGAAAGGCCACTCGATGGAACCGAGTCCGCTGCGCGCCCGCGGAGACGGTACGTACCGGATGTGGGCTTTTCCAGAAGCCCGATCAGGCTGAGCAGCGTAGACTTTCCGCTGCCCGATTCGCCCTCAATGGCTACGAACTCTCCAGCCTCGATCTTCAGATCTGCGCCGTCCAGCGCGACGACGTTACCGTCGCGCCCATAGGTCATGCGCAGCGACTCGAGTTCTAGCTCCGCCACTACTTCAGGACCACTTCGTCGCCGATCTTCAAGGCCTCCGCTTTAACTGGCTTCACCGCGCTCCGCCCCAATGAGTCGGCAACTTCGATGACTGCCACTTCTGTGAGGTCGTCATGGTCGCCCTGGACACGGACGTAAAAGTCGTCACCTCGAACAATGACAGCACGTGTCGGCACGATCAGCGACTCTTCAATGCCCGCATCAAGTCGCACATCTGCGACAAGGTCAGTTCCCACCGACGTGTCGGGAAATGCGGTAGCCGTAGCAGTGAAGATGGCATCGACCGTTCCATCCTCGCGCGCCGTCGTGGTCACATTCTGGAGCGAGATGGCAACCTGGTCTGTTGCCCCTTCCACCACGATGCTCCCCGACATTCCCACCTCCATCTGCGCAGCCGTTGCTGTCGTCACCGGTGCGACGAACTGCAGCGTCCCAGAAGCGAATGAGACGACTGCGCCTTCGTCCGGCACTTGGCCCACGGCAGGGACAGCCGTGACAACCGCCGGTAGAGTGGGCGCCACGGCAGCGGCGCTCATCGGGAAGAGCGCGACGCCGGCGGCAGGGTCAGCCTCTGTCTTGGTCGCATCGGCCGAGGGCGCTGTACTGTCGGGCTCAGCTGTTCCTTGGGACGGCTGCTGCACTTGCCTTCGCGCCTGCTGCTGCGGCGACTCATAGCCTGCGGACGTATACAGCCAGGCAATGCCTGCTTGCGTCCCCGCCCCGAGAACGCCGTCGACGCTGAGGCCGTATCCTGCTGCGCTCAGGGCGTTCTGAAGGGCCCTGACATCCGGGCCGCGATCCCCTGCTCGCAGGTCCCGGTAGAACGGGAACGAACCCGGAAGCGCGAAAACCGGCTGGCCATTCAATTCCGCAACGACCGAGCCCGCGGAGACACGAGCCCCACTGACCACTGGTGCTTTCGTCACCACTTTTGAGCCAGTATCAGTGAGAGTGACGTTCGTGACGTTCGAATAGCTCACAGTTCCGCGCACGGAAATGGATCTCTCTAGGGTTCCAAGCTCAACCGTCGCGGTGATGACAGACGCGGCCGGCGCACGGGAATCCGCCGCCACCTGTTCCGGGGAACGGAACGATCCGGCCAGCACCCAACCGGCGCCAATGGCAACGCTGAGGGCGACCACAGCGCCGGCTCCCACGACCGCGCCTCGTGGGAGCCGGCGTCGTGCGCTAGACAACTCTCGTTTCTCAGATCGCATCAAGACGACGAAACGAGAGTTGCTACGCGCTCAATCATCTCAGCGTCCGTCGCGGAGATCTCCTTGCGCAAGTCCTCCAGCGCCGCTGCGTTTGACTGAAGTAAGTCGACCTGACGGGACCACTCAGCCTGATAAAGCGCGGCGCTGTAGCCAGAGCTTTCGCGGCACCGAGCGTCGGCAACGGCGTCGCTGATTTCGGCAGACGTGAGCGGCGGCGAGCTGTCCACCTCTGAGAAGTTTGCCCAGCCATAGCGGGCTTTCATCGACTCCGAAGGCATGCTCGCCGGCGTCGAGGGAAGATCTGAAACTCCAAGCGGAGCCATGCATGCTGCCCACTCCTTTGCGGAATCTGCAACCGTCGGATCCTCACGGGCACCGAGTATCGCCGCCTGCGCAATCCCCGGAGAGTAATCCAACGTCCTCGGACCCCACTTCGGAACATCTTCGTCCGCCATCAAGTCACGCACGCACCCGTCTAGGGCGGCGAGCTCGGTGTCGGACATGGGGCGCCGCGTATACGCGAACCACACATCGTCGGCCGGACTCGACTCCGCCGGGAGATGGTACCCAAACTTAGCAGCCACACCCTCGTCGAATCGATTTCGCACGCTCGACTCGGTGCCGTCGTCCGTCAAATCTGGCGAGGGCACGGTCTGCTCGAATCCTTGCCCTGTGAGGCACTCCTGGGAAATGAGCGCGTGAAGGTACGCTTCTCGCTTGATTTGAACCTGACTCACCATGTACTGGTCCAGGGGCATAACCCAAAGGGCCTGATTCTGCTCGGGCAGTGACACCTCGACACCAGCTACGGTCTCTGATCCACGCTTGTCCTCCGCGTTCGGCTCTCCCGCGCAGCCAACGAATCCAACACACAACACCGCAACACCGATCAGAGCGACGGTCTTTGGTCTAGCTTTCATGAATCCCCCGGGCTCAGTTGCGGCAGTTCGTTGATACCGAGTTGAACCTACCCGAATCGACAGCCCAGCGGTTCTGAACGTAGCCCGAGTCGTTCGTGGTGTTTCCGTCACCGCGCTTCTTTTCGAGCGAGAAGGTCCAGAGACTAGCGGTGGGGCCGCTCACCCGGTAGTAGTCAGCCCGGTACATCGTGACCGTTTCGTAGTTTCCGTTGTTGTAGACGGAGATCGGTTCGGTCGCCTTCTTGTTCGTGTTGCGGTAGTTGAGAACGTTGTAGTCGGACACGCACTGCTGGAACCAGACCAGGTTCGCTTCGCTGCCGCCCGTCTTGTATGTGTGGTCCTGCCACACGCACGTTGCACCGCTCGGGCAATACGTCTCAGGAGCGGCCTGAGCTGCGGGCGCCATCCCGGCCCCGACACCCAGTGCCACCAATGTTGCCGCAAGGGTCGCAATCAACTTGCGGGAGCTTACCTTCTTCATTGCGCTATCTCCGGGTCTCATCGAGGTGCAATAACGACGCGACCAACGGTCACGTCGGAAGCGGAGCGCACGCGGAAATAGGTTTCCGAAATCGTAGGATGCCTGCGTCATTGATCTTGATGGCAGGTGACCCGGAATGATCCCGAGGAGAGCGAAGAGCCCCAGCGTGTCACAGCTCGGGAACGTTGATGCTCTCGAACGAACACCGATGCGAGCTTCACATCAACAATGGCGGGCGCCGCATGGGATGTCAATCTGATTCTTCAGGGTCCCACAACCGCGCCGCTTGAGAGCGGGAAAACCTTTGATCCGCTCGTCGCCACCGCCGGGTCGCGGGCGTGCAACGTTTCATGCAGTGGCTTTGTCCACCGAAAGTTCTGTCCCCCTTTCGGTGGACAGAAGCTCAATACGAGCCTGTCTCAGGCGCCTCTTCGGCCGCTTGACACCCGTCGATTTCGAGGCCACTATGACCAAGGACCTGGCGGTCGCGGCCGAACCGAAACTGTGACCTGCTCGTGCTCCCTATGGCCGTGGCTCCACCATTGGGTCAGCGACAGGTATGCAGAACTTAGGAATACTCCCCGGCCCCAAGAGAATGGCTTCAACTACATGACATCTGATCCCAAGGTCCGGGCCACCCAAGAATGGCTGAACGCGACATACGGTACGGCGGTATTGGGTCGCAAACTGGACGAGGATGGCCAGATCGGCTGGAAGACAATCTTCGGCATGATTCGAGGGCTCCAGAAAGAACTTGGCATCACGTCGTTCTCCGACAGCTTCGGCGACGGGACGATGGCCGCGTTGACCGCGCAGCACCCAGTGATCAGCTCCGCGACAAGCAAGTATGAGGTCAGGCGTTTGGCGCAGAGTGCTCTATGGTGCCATGGCTATCTGGGCGGTCATGAATGGGGGACACTAGACGCGGTGACCAACAACGGCATCAAGGGATTCCTTGTTAGCTGCGGTCTCGCTTCGGCTGCTGAGAGTGTTCCGACCCAGGTCACACCGAAGATGCTGAAGGCATTGATGACGCTGGACGCCTATTCGCTGGTTGGGTCCGGAACTGCGTCCATACGCGAAGCGCAGCAATGGATCAATGGGAAGTACCGCAACCGCAAGCTGCCCATCCTTCCCTGCGACGGCATCTTTACTCGAAGTACCCAGCAGGGGTTGATGACGGCAATCCAGTACGAATTGCTGTTGACGGACTCACAAGCGAACGGCAACTTCGGTCCATCCACCAAGAGCGGCCTTGCAGCGCAAGGCAACGTCTCTTCCGGATCGGTCGACGGTACGCGGAACTGGGTACGACTGTTCCAGTGCGCACTCCGCTTCAACGGCTATGACTCACCGCTCACGGGAACGTTCAACGCGGCGACCGTATCGACCACAAACGCGTTCCAGAGCTACGCGGAGCTGGGAGCAACTGGCGCTGCGAACTTCAAGACCTGGGCGTCGCTTCTGATCAGTACAGGTGACGAGACCCGCGCCGGGACGGCATCCGACATGGCCTCCCAGCTGACCGCATCATGGTGCAACAGTCTGTACACGAATGGCTATCGTACGGTGGGGCGATACCTGAGCGTACTGGGAAAGAGGTATGCACCCGGAGAGCTTGAGAACATCTTCAACGCCGGTCTCAAGACGTTCCCGATTATGCAGGAGTCAAACACCGGCCCAAACGACTTCAGCTATGAGAAGGGGTTGGACCACGGTTTCCAAGCGTTGAGGCGACTCCGTCAGCTCGGATTCAAAGATGGCACTACCGTATTCTTCGCGGTCGATTTCGACGCTCTCGACGACACCATCACGTCGCTGGTGAAACCGTACTTCGAGGGCATCAACCAGCGCTTCAACGTCTCACTGTCGAACTATCGCATCGGTATCTACGGCACGCGGAACGTTTGCGCGCGCATCATCAATGACGGGCTCGCTCAGGAAGCGTTCATCGCTTCGATGTCGTGGGGCTGGGGTGGGAATCTTGGCTTCCCCCTGCCGCCCTCGTGGTCCTACGACCAGATCTGGAATGGCGTACTTTCCGGCACGACTCTGGAGATCGACAAGAACATCCAGTCCTCACGAGCGAAGCCAGCGGCCCGGGCCGACGTGGCTCGAACCCCCCTGACCTACGCGACGAGCGGCCCTGGCGGCCCTCCAACGACCCTGTCGTTCGACGAAGACTATTTCTGGTACATCTCGGAGCTCACAACTCGCGCTGAGATTCAGGCGCAGTCGAAAGAATCTGCCTGGAAGATCGCGCTGTTTTATCTCCAGAACTTGGACTACACGAGCGCAGCCTGGCAAGCGGTCGCGCCCGCTGACCTTGGTTCCCTGGACTTCCTGCTGTACCAGAACGTGCGAGATGAGATGCCACTGCCGCCGGTAAGCACCCGATCTCGAATGACGCACTGGGCGGCTTCGACGCGCGTGTACCAAAAGTACTGGATCCTCGGTGAGCCGGCAGGAAGCACTGCAACTGTGAGTGACCTCGGCGCATGGGGACTCGACCTCGCACAGGCCTGGGGTGACTACCTGAACGCGTCGACATCAGAACCGATCCGCTCATGGATTGCGAGCCGCGTCGGGAGCACTGCGCCAGGTTTTGATCACGATGACATGCTCGGCGACATCGACGCGCTACTGGTCACGCGAATGCTCCGCGATAACCCCAATCGTTCTCTCGACGACACAGTTCGAGAGATCGAGGTCAACGCCGTAGACGACCCACTGTGGCGCTATCGCCGCTTCATGAACGTACGATTTGGGAACAGCTACACGGCAGCAGCAGAGGCGGGAAGATCAGTGTTCACGACTCTGTGGGGGCAATTGGCCAGCTGGGCCATCGTGAAAGTCGCGAAGCCGACCACTCCAGAAGCCCACCAGGTCGGCCTCGGCTTCTCGGATGCGCTGAGACGATTGGCAGACCAGTGACAGAAAGGGCGCTGATGACGGACAACCCGCCGCGGGACAACTCTCACAGAAGCGGTGCGCGCGCCTCTGAATTGGCGACGACCGCAGCGCTCGTGGGTTGCATCCTCACGTCCGTGTACCTCGTTTTCGGCGGCACATCGTCCCTCGCGCTATCCGGGGTGAATCCGCTGGCGGCATGGCCGTACATTCTCGGGTTCGCCCTCGCCGCTCTGGGCATCTTGCTCCACGCGTCCCAGCCGCGCACTTCGAAGGACCATGTCACCATCACCGTCGCCGCAGGCGTGCTGGGATCTCTGACCCTGCCCATCGCATGGTTGTATTTCGGGTTCGCCGGAATTGGTGTGGACACCGACGAGCAGGTGACAGGGCTTATGGCTGCCTTCATCGCCGCGGTGGTACCGGTCGTGATGGTCTTCGTGAGTGGTGTCATCTCGTGGCGAACCTCAGAGTGGACCCGCAAACATCGACTGCGAGTGACGACGGTGCTCGTGCTTGCCGCTGCTGCGGTCAGCATAGGGTGCATCATCTTCGCGCGCTTCTCCTTCCCCGACACGGGAACCACCTGATGGTGACGGGTACGAAGGCGCCCATCCGCCGTGGCACGGCAACACACGAACAAAGGACTCGTACATGGTAGACATCGGCCGCCTCGCCATGTCCCGCCGCGCTATCTTCCAGGGGGCGCTTTTTGCGGGGGCGTTCATCGCATCGGTGACTCCGAGTCCGACTCCGAGTCCGACTCCGAGCCCTACCCCGACCGAAACTCCGACGCCGACTCCCACCGTGAGCCCTGCCGCTCCTCCCACGCTCGCGCCGTCCGAATGGGTTACCTCGAAATGCTTCGACGAGGCATGGTCAACCGAGGCAATCGCGTCCTTCCCGCAGTTCGTGGCCGTCACGAATGTCACTGAGGCGTTTGATTGCCGAGTCATCTGGGACAGTCGCATTTTCGAGGTCGCTCCAGCGGTGCTCGCAGTGACGAGCGACGTACGAGAAGTCGACCACGAGCTTCTCGAAAGCGGGGCGCTGCTCCTGCACGTGCCGGCGGGGACAACAGCTCTGCTATTCAACGTCGCGGGGGTGAACCTCTACCCGAACGAGAACATCGGCACACCCAAGGACACTCTTTTTGAGATCGTCGACGGCGCGAATGTTCTGACCTCGGTGCCGGTTCCCGCGACCACCGCCGCTTGCTCCCCGTGGGCACTCGAGATCGAAGCGGAGTGGACGACGCTGGACGGCGTCATAGTTCCGCTCGCCGTTCGCATGATCTCCAAGGGGCCAAACCCGGTTCCGGCGAACTCCGTCGTTGATGTGATCACGGCGGCTTCGATCGACCCGGCTTTCGCGGTGCCATCGGCGGGTATTGCCGTAAGCAGCGACGTCGGTGGCGGTCAGATCAGTCTGCATGCGCAAGCGGTGCGGGGAATCGAGATGGACTCAATCGAAACGTTGGTCTTCCCGTTCGGTGCTGCCGTCTCCACCCCCGAACGGAGCCCTTCCACCATCAGTAGCGTTCTTCATCACTTCCCGGGCGACACCACAGGCATGCGGATCACGAACAAGGCAGCCGCGTACCCGGTGACAGAATCAGGGCTGCCCGTGAGTTCCTTCGAGCCGGAACCTACAGCCTGAGCAGTGGAGGCGGCACGTTGCCTCAATCTCCGCTACCAGGCCGTTCACCTCTTGACCAGACGTTGTAAGTGGTCTGGCAACTGCTCCGCGCGGAAGCACGGTCAACAAGACCTTAGAACCGTGGCTCGTCGGCGCGATGAGTAACCGCCGGTTCGTTGAACACCTCGACGTACGCGTCGAACCGGAAGCCCTGTTCTACGAACTGGCAGTCGTGGAAGAGTCCGTGTCCGCCCCAGGTATATGTGAAGCTCCACTGGCTCGAGTCTTCATCGATCCCGGCGTCTAGACGGCGACCGACGTGCGCGGCCCATACCCGCTCATGTCGATCTGGCGGATCGACATGGAGCCGAACACGGCCCTGACGAACCCGTGGAATCTCGAACTTCGGGCGCTGAAGTTGCTCGGCGGTAACGCGCAGATATCGGACGCGACCGACGTCGTTCGGATCGTGAACACGAGGATCGACGAACTGCAGGGACCCCTTGGTGAGCGGTCTGGCTTCCTACCCAGCAACTACGGGACCTCGGGCGCGACACTTGAGATGACTCTCAACCCGAACTTTTGCGTTCTGGGAGCCCGGGATAGGGGACATGACGACCGCCACACACGCCGAGGTGTACTTCACCATCTCGTCCGTCCTTCACCGAGCGCGGCATTCGAAGGACGCGAAGTTCTCGCTGTTCGAACAGCCCGGGTTCGGGCACGTCCTGTCGCCGGCGAACGTCGACCGGTTCAACGACCCCGTCATCCAGGCCGCGATCCTCCGCGCCGCACGAGGCACCGAATTGCACTTCGACAACCTGGAGCAGCAGAGCAGGCACATGGCCGCAGCCATCGAGACGGCGGTACGGTCCTGGTCCGATGAAGAGCGCGGGGCGTCCGCCCTCGAATACGTTCTGTCGCTCGTGCGCGGTGTCGAGAAGATCGGTGCCGGAGCGCTCCGACTGCACACCGACGACATCCCGACCATCGAGCGAGCCGCGAAAGCTGTGGACGCTGAAAAGGCACCGCTCCTGCACGCGGCACTCTCGCACTACCTCGCGCACAGCGGAACATGAGTCTTTCTCGTTCTGCGGCGACGCATCTTCGACACCAAAGGTGCAGCGAGTCGCGCGCGGTGGCTTCTGGGGCGCTGGACCACCGGTACGCAAGTCGTCATCGTGTTCTGCGCATTGGTCATCCTGGCGTCAGAGCATGTCGGAGCACTCGGGTAGGGCGGCGTACGCCGACTCGATGGCAGTGGTGGGCTCTGCGGGCGTTTCGACATCGTGAAGCTCGCGGGTCACACCGTCACTGGTGAGCACGATGAGCGGCCAACCTGAGACACCTCCAGGTGAGAAGACCCGGACTGCGATTGCTTGCCCGACGTTGAGCTCGACACCGACGTCGACGCCGGATGTTGAACTGTCCTCGATGCGTGCCCAGGAAAAGTGGTCGCCGTCGTTATCGCCGTTCCACACGTTGACGATAGTGATGGGCAAGCGTCCGGTGTTCGTAATCACGATGTCCACGACATTGCCTGTCGCGGCGATCTGCATACCTTCGCCCATCGTCACGCACGCAGCCATCGGAGCGATGAACGTGCCGGCGAGATGGTCGCGGGTGCTGGTGTCGATGGCGACGGCGAGTGACGCAGCCGCGACAACCACCGCAGCAGCGGAGAGCACGAGAGTGACGGCGTTCAAGACCCGCCGCCCGATGATGCCGCTCTTCTTCTGATCCGCGACAACCGAGCGCACCGCGACAGACTCACGCTCGACGGCACGCAGGAGTGGAATCAAAGCGGACGCGAATGCGCGGCGCACAGCCTCCTCGGTCAGTGGCGCCCCGACGCTCACGGATTTCTGCGGTTCCCGTGCCTGACCTCGACGACCCCGCTTGCCCATCTAAGAACCCACCCGCATAGGAGCTACATGGATGTAGAGAGACGAGACCTTCGCCGGCAGATGCTGCGTCATCTTGTGACGCGTCTGTTGCTGGTGACCGTCGCGGCGTTGGCGATCTGGTGCGCGGCGCATTGCTTCTCCTCGTGGATAGAGATGGTGCCATCGGAACCGTCGCGCCTCTCGACAGCGTTGCAGGGTTCCCTCTGGGCAGGACTCAGCACCCCCGCCGTGATCCTCGGGCTTGTCCTGACGTGGTCCGGCGTGGAGGACGTCCTTAACTATCGACGCGAAGGCCGAAAGGCGTTACCGAACGGGATGGGATGCCGTGAGCTCGCGGATCACGGTCCCCGTCACAGGGTCGGTCTCGCGCAGCAGCGGCGCGTGGTGGCGACGCAGCACCCGACCGACAGTCGAGGCCTGCATGCCGAGCTTGCCGGCGATGAAGACCGGACCGCGGCGGGTCAGATGCCGCATGATCCGCACTCGGGTCTCCAGGCACGGCCCGGTCTGAGAAGGATGCGACTTGGCGATACTGGACCGATCGATCAGACCCGCCGGACCCTCCTCCCGGAACCTGCGCCACCACCGCCAGGCGGTCGTGCGAGAGATCCCCATCTCCGCCGCGACCTTCGCGACCGCACGACCCGACTGGACGCGCTGAACCATGATCAACCTGCCGGCCGGAGCCAGCCGGGCATTAGCGTGGGACACGAGAAGCCTCCGTGTGTTCGAGCTGAAGAACTAGACAGCTCCAACTCGACACCGGAGGCTTCTCCTACGTCAACAACGATCCGGGTCAGTACACCTAGCGCCTGGTGGAGGCTCTCGTCAACGCCATTCACCGCCGGGCGCGATCGGCGCATGCTCTGGGGGGTGAAGAGATCTCTGTGTCGGCAGGGGCGGAGCAGCCCCCGGGCTGTGCAGATCGCACTCGGAATCATGCTCGCCGCCTCGCTCGCCGGGTGCGGACTCACCGTCCCCACCGACCCCGAGGGCACCTTGGCTTCGGTCACCGGCGGCGAGCTGCGCGTCGGCACATCGCCGGACGGCGATCTCGTGGAGGTCACCCGCGACGGACCGACCGGGAGCATCGTCGACCTCGTCGACCGCTTCGCCGACAGCGTCGATGCCGAAACCGAATGGACCGTCGCCTCGGAGGAGACCCTGGTGACGATGCTCGAGGCGGGCGAGCTCGACCTCATCGCCGGCGGCATCACCGCCGACACGCCCTGGGTGGACAAGGCGGGGGTGACCCGGGGCTACCGCACCATCGACGGGGCCGACGGCCGCGAGATCGTGATGCTCGTGCCGCTCGGCGAGAACGCGTTCCTGTCGTCCCTCGAGCGCTTCCTCGACGAGGAGGTCGGCGGATGACCGAGACGGGGCAGTTCGGCCGCACGACCCTGCCGCCCGAGCAGCAGCGCGCGATCCGCCGCGCGGTGCGGTGGGAGATCTTCACGATCGTCTACACCTCGATCACCATCGCCGTGATCGCCCTGGTGGTCGGCGAGTCCCAGGCGATGCGCACGGCCTGGATCGAGGACATGCTGTCCCTGATCCCGCAGTTCGCGTTCCTGACGGCGCTCCTCTTCGTTCGCCGCCGGCCCACCAGGAAGCACCCCTACGGCCTGCACAGGGCGATGGGCATCGGACACCTCGTCGCGGGGGTGGCGCTGCTCGCCGTCGGTCTGAACCTGGCGGTCGAAGCCGTCACCGGACTGATCGCCGCCGAGCACCCGACGATCGGCACCGTGCAGCTCTTCGGGCAGACCATCTGGCTCGGATGGCTCATGGTGGCCGTCATGGCCGTCGTGATCGTCGGACCCGTGTTCTTCTACGGCCCGGCGAAGTCGAAGCTCGCGCCCGTGCTGCACAACAAGCTCCTCTACGCCGACGCCGACATGGCGAAGGCCGACTGGCAGACGACCGTCGCCTCGATCGTCGGCGTGCTCGGCGTGGGCATCGGCCTGTGGTGGCTCGACGGCGCGGCGGCGCTGTTCATCTCTCTCGGCATCATCGGGGACGGCTTCCGCAACACCCGCACCGCGGTGGTCGATCTCATGGATCAGCGCGCCCGCACCTACGACAGCGCGCACCCGCATCCGCTGGCCGCCGACGTCGTGTCGTACCTGCGGAGCCGTCCCTGGGTCGCGCAGGCCGGCGTGCGGATGCGCGACCAGGGACAGGTGTTCCACATCGAGGCCTTCGTCGTTCCGCACCGCCGGAAAGTCGCCGTGACCGACCTCACCGCGGCGGCCGAGGGGATCACCGACATCGACTGGAAGATGCAGGACGTGGTCGTGGTCCCCGTCGAACGCCTGCCCGACGAGGCCGACACCGGGCGCTGAATGCGCACAGCCGGCACTCAGCGCCACCTCATCCGGACGGCCCTAGGCTGGATGCATGACTTCTGCTGCCTCCGACACCATCACGATGTTCGGCGCCGACTGGTGCCGCGACTGCATCCGCACCAAGAAGCAGCTCGACGCGCTCGGGGTCGAGTACACCTACGTCGACCTGGTCGCGGAGCCCGCCGCGGCGGACGTCGCCAAGGAGATCTCGGGTCGCACGAACATCCCCGTCGTCGTGTACCCCGACGCCTCGCACCACGTCGAGCCGTCGAACGCCGACGTCGAGTCGAAGCTGCGCGAGCTCTCCCTGATCTGATCCGGCGGCATCGCGCCGCTACACTGGCGCGATGAGCACCGAGGCTCGGCCCGAACGAGCATCCGTCCGTCTTTCTCCGCGCACGATCGTGCTGTACGCGATCGGGTCTCTCGGGACCGGCGGCTATGCAACGCTGCCCGGATTGGTGCTGACCTACTTCCTCACCGACAACCTGGGTGTGGCCGCCCTGGCGGCAGGGCTCATCGTCACGGCGGCGAAGATCTGGGACGTCCTGATCGACCCGCTGATCGGCGCCGCCTCCGACCGCCAGCTCGCCCGCACGGGCTCCCGCCGCGGCTTCATGGTCACGGGGGCACTCGCGCTGCCGCTGTTCTTCGCACTCACCTTCGCCGTGCCGCCGTCCTGGGGCCCGGTCGCCGGCGCGATCAGCGTGCTGCTGGCGTTCCTCGCGACGGCGACCGCGTTCAGCCTGTTCCAGGTGCCGTACGTCGCCCTGCCCGCAGAACTGACCGGCAGCTACGACGAGCGCACCCGACTGCTGGGCTGGCGGGTGGTCGTGCTCACGGCGGCGATCCTGCTGTTCGGCGCCGGCGGACCTGCGCTGCGCAACGCCGGCGACGACCCCGTCATGGGCTACCTGCTGATGGGCATCGCGTCCGGTCTCGTGATCGGCATCGGGATGCTGATCGCCTCTCGCACGGCGGATGTCGCAGCGCGCCGCACCGCATCCGCCCCCACCACCCCCGCGGCCGCATCCACGTGGCGCGACCAGTACATGTCGGGCTTCCGCGCACTCGGACGCAGCCAGCCGTTCCGCGCGCTGCTGGGCACTTTCGTGCTGCAGGCGCTCGCGACGGGGACGATGCTCGCCGGCGCACAGTATGTCGCGACCTGGGTGCTGCGCTCGGAAGACGCCGTCACGTTCGTCTTCGTCGCCCTCGTGGGGCCGGCACTGCTCGCGACCCCCGGCTGGACCGTCATCGCGCGACGGGTCGGCAAGGAGCGCGCCTTCCGGATGGCCAGTGTGCTGTTCACGCTGGCGGCGGCATCCCTCATCGTCGCGGTGTGGGCGCCCGGCGCCTGGATCTACGCGTCCGTGGCCGTCGCCGGCATCGCCTATGCGGGACTCCAATCGCTGCCGATGGCCATGCTGCCCGATGTGATCTCGCACGACGAGCGCACCAGCGGACCGGGGCAGGCCGGCACGTTCACCGGTATCTGGACCGCGGGCGAGACGGTCGGCTTCGCCCTCGGCGCCACGGCCGTCTCGCTGACGCTCGCGGCGACCGGCTACGTCTCGACCGTCGCCGGCGCGACGGTCGAGCAGCCGGACGCGGCGGTCACCGGCATCGTGCTCAGCTTCAGCATCCTGCCTGCCGTGCTGATGGCCGCCAGCCTGCTGACCCTCGGCCGCTACCGTCTGCGGCGAGCGGATATCGACGCCGTCACAGGCCCCGACGCCTAAGCTGGGATCCCGTCCGAAGGAGACGTCGATGACTTCTGCGAGCACAGCCGCCACCCCCGCCGCGACCTCGAAGCGAGCGCCGAAAGCCGAAGCCCCCGCACTGGGCGAAGGCGAGCGAGAACGGCTCGACACGGCGGTGGACGCCCTTCAGACCGGGGCTCGTACGTGGTCGGCGCTCACCCTCGCCCAGAGGGCGACGCTGCTGCGTGCGGTGCGCACGAGCGTCGCGGCCACCGCAGAGGATTGGGCGAACACGGCCGCGGCATCGAAGGGCCTCGACGGCAGGCATCCGCTGCGGGGCGAGGAATGGCTCAGCGGGCCGTACAGCGTTCTCGGCGCGCTGGACGCCTACATCGAGACGCTCACCCGCCTGGCCAACGGCGCCAATCCGCTCGACGGGATCGCGATCGACCGCGCCCCGGGCGGACGCACCCGGGTGCACGCCTTCCCCCTGACCGGCATCGACAAGTTCCTGCTGTCCGGCTTCACGGGCGAGGTCTGGCTCCAGCCCGGTGTCACGCCCGGCGCCGCACGCGCGGCCGCAGGTCTCGCGCAGCGCACGCCCTCCGAACCGGGTGGGGCCGGGCTCGTGCTCGGCGCGGGGAACGTCACCTCGATCCCGGTGCTCGATGTGCTCTACGAGCTGCTCGCCCACAACCGCACCGCTCTGCTGAAGGTGAACCCCACGCAGGATGCCCTGGTGCCGGTGTACAAGCGCGCGCTCGCGCCGTTGATCGAACCGGGATTCCTGCGCATCGTCCGCGGCGGGCCGGCGGTCGGCGCGTACCTCACCGGCCACCCTGACCTCGTGCATGTGCACATCACGGGTTCGGCAGCGACCTTCGACACCATCGTCTGGGGCCCGTCGAAGGGCGAAGGCGCGGCGGCGACGAAACGGCGGCGGCGTGAGAACCGCCCGCAGCTCAAGAAGCCGATCACGGCCGAGCTCGGCGGAGTCTCCCCCATCATCATCGTTCCCGGGGCTTGGACCGACGCCGACATCACCTACCAGGCCGAGCACGTCGCGACCATGCGCCTGCAGAACTGCGGCCACAACTGCATCGCGGGTCAGGTCGTCATCATGTCGTCGGACTGGGACCAGGCCGACGCCTTCCGCGCCGCGCTGCGCCGCGCTTACGCCAACGCTCCCGAGCGCCCGATCTGGTACCCGGGCTCCCCCTCGCGGATGGAGCTCGCGACCGAGGCCTACCCCGACGCGCTCGTGCTCGGCGACCGACTTCTCGTCGAGATCGACGCCGACGACGACCCGACCGCGCTGGAGACCACCGAGTACTTCGCGCCGGTTCTCGGCGTGGTCACCGTTCCCGGCACCGGACAGGAATTCCTGGATGCCGCCGTGGCGCACGCGAACGACAAGCTCCAGGGCACCCTCGGCGCGAACCTGCTGATCGATCCCGCGACCGAGAAGTCGCTCGGGGCCGGATTCGACCGGGCGATCACGGCACTCCACTACGGGTCGATCGCGATCAACGGCTGGACCGCCTTCGGGTTCATCACCCCGACCCTCACCTGGGGCGCGTTCCCCGGCGGCACGATCGAGGATGTGGGCAGCGGCATCGGCGTCGTGCACAACGCGCTGCTGCTCGACAAGGTCGAGCGCTCCGTGCTCCGCGGGCCGTTCCGCCCGTTCCCGCGTTCCCTGCCGGTCGCGAACGGTGGCGGGCGACTCACGATCCTCCCGAAGCCGCCGTGGTTCGTCTCCGCCCGCACGGGCGCGGCGGTGAGCGAGGGACTGACCCGCTACCGCGTCGACGGCAGCATCGTCGGCCTCGTGAAGACGCTGACGAAGGCCCTGCAGGCCTGAGGTTCAGCGTCTCGCGCGGGCGAACCGGTCGGTCGCGGCCCGGAGCGCCTTCTGCGTCCCCGGCTCGGTGGCCGCGTGACCGGCGTCGTCGACCACGACGAACTCGGCCTCGGGCCAGGCACGGTGAAGATCCCACGCCGTCATCATCGGCGTCGCCACGTCATGCCGCCCCTGCACGATGACGGTCGGGATGTGGCGGATGCCGGGCACGCCCGCGATCAGCTGGCCCTCGTCCCACCAGCCGCGGTTGACGAAGAAGTGGTTCTCGATGCGGGCGAAGGCGGTCGCCGCCCGCGCATCGGACATCGCGGCGATCTGCGCGGCGTTCGGTACGAGCGTCACGGTCGACGCCTCCCACGTCGACCAGGCCACCGCAGCCGGGACGTGCACGGCCGGATCGGGATCGAACAGCCGGCGGTGGTACGCCTCGATCATGTGCGAGCGCTCCAGCACCGGGATCGGCGCCACGAAACCCTCCCAGAGGTCGGGGAACAGCGCCGCCGCGCCGCCCTCGTAGAACCACTCGAGCTCGACGCGTCGCAGCGTGAAGATCCCCCGGAGCACCAGCTCGGTCACGGCGTCGGGATGCGCCTGGGCATAGGCGAGCGCGAGGGCACTTCCCCACGATCCTCCGAACACCTGCCACTTCTCGATCCCGAGGTTCCTGCGGAGCAGATCGATGTCCGCGATCAGGTGCGCGGTGGTGATGTGACGGAAGTCGGCGTCCGGCGCGCTCGCGTGCGGGGTGCTGCGCCCGCAGCCACGCTGATCGAGCAGCACGATGCGGTAGACCTTCGGGTCGAAGAACTGCCGCTGCCACGGCGATGTCCCGCTACCGGGCCCGCCGTGCAGGAAGACCACCGGCTTGCCCTCGGGGTTGCCGCTGACCTCCCAGTAGATCCGGTGGCCGTCGCCGACGAGCAGCTCCCCGGTCTCGTGCGGTTCGATCGGTGGATACAGTGCATCCGTCTTCTTCATCATCGGCCCCCCAGCCGGTCGTGCTGACTACTTCGTCAACGGTAGCGGACGTTCCCCGTCCGCCGTGATCACGGATCCAGCTGGCCCGCGGGAAGCGTCAGCGCCTGCTCGCAGACGCCCCGCCCGTTCTGGTACCCCTCGGCGAACCAGCGCTGACGCTGCGCGCTCGAGCCGTGCGTCCAGCTCTCCGGGTTCACGAACCCGGACTGCTCCTGGATGTTGTCGTCACCGACCGTCGACGCCGCGTTCAGTGCGTCTTCGATCTGCTGCTCCGTGGGCTTGAGGAGGTACGGATCGCCGTCGGCATCCGTCTGCTCGGTCATCCGGCCGAGCCAGGCCCCCGCGTAGCAGTCGGCCTGCAGCTCGATGCGCACACCGTTGCTGCCGGGTCCCGTCCCGTTGTTCGGGTACTTGTCCATGTCGCCGGTGATGCTCTGGATGTGGTGGCCCCACTCGTGACCGACGATGTAGAGCTGCGCGAGGTCGCCGGCGGATGCACCGAACTGCTGCTGCATGAGCTGGAAGAACGTGGGGTCGACGTAGACCGCTTCCTCGGGCGGGCAGTAGAACGGTCCGACGGCGTTGGATGCCGTGCCGCACTGCGTGGGCGTCGATCCGTCGACCACGACCATCTGCGGCGGACGGTAGCCGTCGACGTTGTCGGCCCAGAACTCGTCGAGCGCGAGTTGGGCGCCCGCCATCCGGCAGTCCACATCGGCGTTCGCATCCGCGCCTGTGTCGCAGTTCTCGATGATCACTCCTCCGGCGGGCTCGCTTCCTCCGCTCGGAGCCCCGCCGCCCAGCAGACCGGTGAGATCGATACCGAGGAGGGGCCCGGCGATGAGGGCGATGATCCCGAGCACGCCCACGCCGGCGACGCCTCCGATGGCCGCGTTGCGCCCGCGTCGGCGCGTGGTGTTGCCCGAGATGTCGGCTTCGGGATTGAAGGTCATGCGTCGAGGGTACTCCGCGCGGAGGTCCTCCGAACGGACGTAGGCTCGGAGCATGACGACCACGATCACCCTCACCGGCGCCGGCGGACAGATCGGCTATGCACTGCTGTTCCGGATCGCGGCGGGCGACCTGCTCGGTCCCGACGAGAAGGTGCGGTTGCGGCTGCTGGAGATCCCGCAGGGGCTCGGTGCCGCGGAGGGTGCGGCGCTCGAGCTGCAGGATGGTGCGTTCGATCTGCTCGAGCACGTGGAGGTGACCGACGATGCGGCCGTGGGCTTCGACGGCTGCGACCTCGCCCTGCTCGTCGGCGCCCGTCCGCGTGGTCCCGGAATGGAGCGGGCCGACCTGCTCGCGGCCAACGCCGGCATCTTCGGCCCTCAGGGCGCAGCGATCGCCGCGAATGCCGCCTCCGGAGTGCGCGTCACCGTCGTCGGCAACCCCGCGAACACGAACGCCCTGATCGCCGCGGCTTCGGCGGACGGTGTGCCTGCCGAGCGCTTCACGGCCCTGACCCGGTTGGACGAGAACCGCGCGCGGGCGCAGCTGTCACTGACGCTCGGCGTGCCCGTGCACACCGTGCACCGCGTGCCCATCTGGGGCAACCACTCGGCCACGCAGTTCCCCGACATCTCGCACGCGACCGTGGGCGGCGAGCCGGTGAGCGAGGCGCTCGAGCAGATCGTCGGAGATGTGCCCGCCTGGCTCGAGAGCACCTTCATCCCGCGGGTCGCGAAGCGCGGAGCGGAGATCATCGAGGTGCGCGGCTCGTCCTCCGTGGCATCCGCGGCGAGCGCGACCATCGATCACGTGCGCGACTGGGTGCAGGGCACCGAAGACTGGACCTCAGCCGGTGTCGTCTCGCGCGGCGAGTACGGCGTGCCGGAGGGGATCATCTCCTCGTTCCCGGTGCGCTCGGTCGACGGGGAGTGGCAGATCGTCGAGGGCTTGGAGCTCAGCGAGTGGGCGCGTGCCAGGGTCGATGCGTCTGTGGCCGAGCTGCTGCAGGAGCGTGAGACGGTGCGGTCGCTCGGTCTCCTGTGAAGGGTCGCCGATCCAGAGCCCGACAGGGCACAATGGAGTCGGAGGTGCGCGATGAGCGAGACGATTGATCCGACGAAGACGGCTGCGACTGTCGAGGAGGCTCTCACGAGCCCGCTGCATCTGCCGCACGATGCCGCGGCCTGCCCGAAGTGCTTCACCGAGCTGCAGCAGAACCGCAACTTCTGGACCGCGCGGCCCGACGACTCCCGTCTGGTCGGCCTGGTCGTCGCCCGTGAGGGAATGCCCTCGGTCGTCGAGCAGCGTGACGACCTCACCCGCTTCGGCGTGCCGATCGAAGGCTTCCGCCACCCGGCCCCCGACATCCTGGAGAGCTGGAACGACCGTCTCGCTCGCCTCATCTCGACCCTGAAGCACGGAGATGTGCTGGTCGTCGTGAACATCAAGGCTCTGGGCCGCGACTCGGAAGAGGGCGCACGCACGGTCTCCGAGCTGCGCCGCCACGGCATCATCGTGAAGGTGCTCAACCACAACGCGCGCCACCTCGCCGACGCCGCAGCCGCCCGCTGATCTCCCGGCATACAGCGTCCGGTTCCCTTCTCCCCCACCTCCTCCCGCGTTAGCGTGGAACCGGGGCGGGGATATCTGGGGGAACAATGTGCACAGGCATTCACGTCGATATCATCGGCCTGCGCGGAGTGGTGCAGTCATTGCAGGAGATCTCGAGCGACAGCGGTGGTACCGGCGGCGAGTTCGATTTGTCCGGGGCGTTCAGCGACCTGGTCACGTCCGGCACGAAGATGTTCACCGCTGTGTGGTCTGACGCTCATCGCATTCTTGAGTTCACGAGCAGCAGCCTGGCGGGAGGAGTGGACGACACAGCCCGGGATTTCCTCGCCGCAGAACGGGGCGCGCACCTGCCCTTCATCAACGCTGCCGCGACTTCGGCCTACGCCGAACGCGGCGACTTCGCGCCCCAGCACCAGACCATCGTCTGGACCGAAACGGTGTACCCATGACATTCGGCTTCCGCCCCCACCGTTCAGCGGTGGCCGCCGCGGTGGCACTGGTCGCGATGCTGGGTTTTGCCAGCTGCGCCCCCGCCGTCACCTCTCCCATCGGCGTCTGGGAAGCGGTCGGCGATGACAACGGCACCCTCACCATCAAGAACGACGGCACATTCACGATGACCGACGCCTCCTTCAACCCCCTCCAGTACAGGGCCACGCAAGACGACTTCCGCGGCTCCGGTGTCTGGGAGATCTTCTCCGACGATCCCCCACTCGTCCTCCGATTCGACGAGGCCACCAACGGCGACTTTCCTGTCGAGCCCGCGGCACTACAAGTCGACTTCACCTCCGGCACGATCCGGTTCGAAGACCCGGAACTGACCGCGAGCATCGAATTCCGCATCACGGACTAACACCCTCATGACACACCTCCGAGACTCGACCCCGAACACGCCCTTGGCAGGCGTACTCGTCCTCGCCACGATGCTCGGCCTCACCGGCTGTGCCCCCGCGCCCGAGATCACGTCCCCCATCGGCGTCTGGGAAGCGGTCGGCGACGACAACGGTACCCTCACCATCAACGACGACGGCACATTCACAATGAGCGACGCCTCCTTCAACCCCCTCCAGTACAGGGACACACAAGACAACTTCCGCGGATCCGGAGATTGGCGCCTCACCAGCGACGGCGACGAGGTCATCCTGCGCTTCCTCGAAGCAACAAACGACGGCTTCGTCGTGGAACCCAGTGCACGTCGTCCGAACTTCACGTCCGGCACGATCCGGTTCGAAGATCCGGAACAGACCGCGAGCATCGAGTTCCGCCTCACGGACGAGCCATGATGTCCACGGACGTTGTCGTATGGAGCACTCGGAGCTGACTCAGACGCCGGGGAAGTCTCCGCGGCGCAGACGGGCGAGTGTCGTCGGCCCGATCTCCGCGCGCGCCTGCGGGTTGCTCGCGTAGAACGTCACGAGTTCGGCGAGGATGACGGGGTCGCTGGCGAGATCAGTCGCCGCCCACGAGGAGGGGCGAGCGGTCGCCGTCCGCAGCATGACGCGATTGCCTTGCAGCGAGGCACCAGAAATGTCCTCCCACGACAAGGACGCGTGATTGCGCGGGATCCGCAGCTCCAATCCGTCCGGGCGAAGCGTCAGCCGATGCGCGGTCGGAGGACGGAACCAGAATCGGACTCCGGCGATCAACAAGGTCAGGCCGATCACGAGGACGCCCAGAAGCATGCGCATCCTGACTGCATCCGCGGGAACGGTGAAGACGCTCCATGCGCAGCCCGCCAAGATGACCGCGCCCACGAACGCGAAGGCACGTAGCGGCCGGATGATCCCCGGAACACCAGCGAAGACGACCTCTCGTCCGTCGACGGCGGCCCTCGCGATCCGCGAGCGAGGTACCCGGATGTGAGCCGCCAACAGCCAGACGCCCACCGCGACGGCGGCGATGACCCCCACCCCCAGGAGCTTCAGCGCGGGTGCCGGATCGGCGAACAGGAGCATGCTGAAAAGAACGGCCACGAGGCTGAAGACGGCGGCGAACACCACCAGTCCCGTCGTCGCCCGCTGCTGACCCTGCCAGCCGGCGTGGCCGCGGACCCAGATCGTCCCCATGGACGCCATCTCCTGCTGTGTCACCCGAAAGACCCTTCGACGCCAGCACTCACTCGTAACTCGGCGGGACCCACAGCAGCTGCGCGGCGACCAGGCCGCGGTCACGGCTGACGATCTGCGCGCGGCCGGGGATGGCCGGGACGGCCTTGACCTTGCCGATCAGCTGGCCCTCCTCCGGGCTGCCCGAGAGCAGGATGCCGGTGGCGCCGAGGTCGGTCATGCGCTGGATGATCGGGTCGTAGGCGGCACGGCTCGCCCCACCCGTGCGACGGGTGAGGATCACGTGGAGACCGAGGTCGGCCGCCTGGGCGAGCAGCGGGGCGAGCACGGCGACGGGGTTGCCCTGCGACGTCGACACGAGGTCGTAGTCGTCGATGAGGACGAAGCCCTCCGCGCCCTTCCACCACGACCGGCTGCGCAGCTGATCGGGTGTGACATCGGCACCGGGGATGCGGCTCTGGAAGAACTGCGCCAGCTCGCTCATCCCGCCCTCGGTCATCTCGTGCGACGTGAGGTAGGCACCGAGGTACTCCTGCGGGATCTCCCCCAGCAGCGCACGGCGGTAGTCGACCACGAAGATCTTCGCCTCGGTCGGCCCGTAGAGGCGAGTGATCTCGTGCACGACGCCGCGCAGCATCGAGGACTTGCCGGAGTCGGCATCGCCGTAGAGATACAGCAGCGATTCGGCGCGGGGGTCGATCGAGAAGGGGGCGAGGTTCGCCTCGTCGATGCCGAGGAGGATCTCGCGGGGCTCCGAGCCGTCGGACGAACCGGCGGCCGCGACTGCGCGCAGGTCCGCGTGGCTGATACGCGAAGGGAGCAGACGCAGCTTGGGCCCGGCGGGTCCGTGCCAGGCGCCGGCGACGCGCGCGACCAGGTCGTCGATGCCGTCGGCGAGCGAGGAGGCGTCGTCGACACCGTCGACGCGCGGCAGCGCCGTGAGCATCTGCAGGCCGCGGTCGTTCAGACCCCGGCCGGGGATGGCCGTGACGTTCTCCGCCGCCTTGCGGTTGACCTCGGAGTCGGTCGGGTCGCCGAGCCGCAGCTCGACACGGGTACCGATGAGGTCCTTGATGTTGGCGCGGATCTCCATCCAGCGCGCCGCGGTGATCACGACGTGCACGCCATAGGTCAGACCGCGCGCGGCGATCGCCTGGATCTGCGGCTCGAGCATCTCGAACTCGGCACGCAGGGTGCCCCACCCGTCGACCATGAGGAAGATGTCACCGTAGCCGTCATCGGCGAGGCCCTGTGCGCGGCGCTGACGGTACGCGTCGATCGAGTCGATCCCGTTCTGACGGAAGTACACCTCGCGGGCGTTGAGGAGGCTCGTGACCTCCGCGACCGTGCGCCGGACCACGTCGGGCTCGGATCGGGTCGCGACACCGCTCACGTGCGTGAACTTCTGCAGGCCGGTGAAGCTGCCACCGCCGAAGTCGATGACGAAGAACTGCACCTCCTGCGGGGTGTGCGTGAGCGCCAGGGCGACCATGGTGGTGCGCGCGAGGGTGCTCTTGCCGCTGAGGGGCGCACCGATGATCGCCATGTGTCCGGCTGCACCGCCGAGCGAGACGGCGAGGTTCTCACGACGCTGCTCGAGGGGCACATCGACGATTCCGAGCGGCACGGTGAGCGCGCCGGCACCGCGCCAACGCGGGGAGATCAGGCCCAGCGACGGGTCTTCGACCAGGTCGCCGAAGAGCTGGTCGAGCGTGGCCGGCGTCTCCAGCGGCGGCAGCCACACCTGGTGCGCCGCGGGACCGCGTCCGCTCATCATCTCGACGGCGATCTCGAAGGTGTTCCGCTTCTCCTCCGGCTCCGCGTCGACGACGACCTCCGGCTCATCCACCGGCGTCTCGGCGCGCCAGACCGGCGCGGCGGTGAACAGCTCGACGGCGGTGGACCCGGAGCTCTGCCCCGATCCCGATGCGGCACGACGACGGCGACGGGGCGGCGGGCCCGACACGTACGCGGCACGGAACTGCGTCATCGTCTCGGTGTCGGACTTCAGGATGCCGGCGCCCGGCTGCGTGGGCAGGTGGTAGGCGTCGGGGACGCCGAGGACGGTGCGCGATTCCGCGGCCGAGAAGGTGCGCAGACCGACGCGGTAGGACAGGTGCGTGTCGAGGCCGCGCAGCTTGCCCTCCTCCAGGCGCTGCGACGACAGCAGCAGGTGCACCTGGAGCGATCGACCCAGGCGACCGATGTTGACGAACGTGTCGACGAACTCGGGCTTGGCCGACAGCAGCTCGGAGAACTCGTCGGCGACGATGAGCAGAGCAGGAAGGGGCGCGAGGTCGGTGCGTCCTCCGCGGCGGGCCTTCTCGTAGTCGGCCACGTTGGCGAAGGGCCCGGTGGCGCGAAGCAGCTCTTGACGACGGACCATCTCGCCCTGCAGCGCATCCTGCATGCGGTCGACGAGCGAGATCTCCTCGCCGAGGTTCGTGATGATCGCCGAGACGTGGGGCATGTCGGCCATGCCGGCGAACGTCGCGCCACCCTTGAAGTCGACGAGCACGAAGTTGAGCTGCTCCGGGGAGTGGGTCATCGCGAGCGCCAGCACGAGCGTGCGGAGCACCTCCGACTTGCCCGATCCGGTCGCACCGATGATGAGACCGTGCGGCCCCATGCCCTGCTGGGCCGATTCCTTGATGTCGAGGATCAGGGGGCTGCCGTCTTCGGTCTGGCCGATGGGCACCCGCAGGCGGTCGCGCTCGAGACGCGGCGACCATGCGGCATCGAGGTCGAGGTCGCGCACGTCGGGGAGGCCGAGCAGCTCCACGAGCTCGGCCTGATCGGTCGCGCTCTTCTTCTTGGTGATCGTCGTTCCACCCGAGTACAGCGCGATCAGCCGCCGCGCGGTCGCCTCGGCCTCGACGATGCTGATCGCGTCGGCTTCGAAGGAACGCGCCGGAACCTGCAGGCTCACGAGCTCGGCACGCGCACCCTTGCCGCCCGCTTCGAAGGCGATGCGGAGGGCGTTCGGGTCGTCGAGGTCGCCCCAGCGCGCCGGGAGATCGATCACCGTCACGCCCTGCACACCGTCGCCGCTCACGAGCATGTCGTTGAACGAGGTGGTCGCCCCATCGGTGACGATCACGATGTGCGGCGACTTCGCGCCGGAGCCGTCACGGGCGAAGCGCGAGCGCTCCCGCACCTCGGCCGGCAGCATGTCCTCGAGCTCCGACAGCTGCGATCCGATCATGCGCGCGGCGCCGAGCCCGTCTCTGACGGTGCGTGAATGCGTGTGCGGCAGCCATTTGGCCCACTCCCACTGCGGCAGCACATCGGGGCCGGCGGCGATGACGATCTGGACGACGTCGGGGTCGTGCATCGTCGCCACGTGCAGCAGCATCGCCCGCGCGAGCGCCCGCGTCTCGTCTTCGTCACCGGTGATCTCGATGCGGGCGTAGTCGCGCAGCGTCACGCCGAGGGAGAGGTTCTTCTGCACCTCGTGCGTCAGCATGAAGCGGTGGGCGGCGGATGCTGCGACCGGGTCGAGCTGGGCGAGAGGCGGTAGCTCCGGCGCTTCGAGCGAGATGCACAGCGGCTGGTCGTTCGTACCGACGCGCACCGAGAGGAAGTCGGGGTCGTTGACTCCGCGCTCCCACACACGAGTGCGCTCCTCGGCGATGTACGGGAGTGTCTCGGGTGCGGGAAGGTGCCAGTTGGCGGCTCGCCGCTGCTGCCGCGCCGCGACGCGGACGGTCTGTCGCAGCTCGGTCAGGTAGGCCAGGTATTCGCGGCGAGCGCTGAGCGTGGCGGCCTGCCGCTGCGAACGCTGACGCCAGCCGTTGACGGCGACGAATCCGAGCGAGGACAGCAGGAACATGCCGCCGGTGAGCAGACCGGTGACCGACTGGTTCGACATGGTGACCATGACGATCGCGCCCACACTGCCGAGCATGGGCAGCAGCGAGCCGAGGATGCCCATGCCGCCGTCGTTCGGCTGCAGCTCCGGCGGCGCCTGGACGGGGAGCTTCCCGGAGGGGACGCGGGGCGGGGCGAGACGGGGTCCTGTCATGCTCTCTCTCCGGCGCTGCTGTCGGTGGCCAGCAGGAGGCTGATGGTGAAGCTGCGGTTTCCGATGCGGACACGGTCGGCGTCGTCGAGGAGCACGCGCTCCCCGGCGACGAGCTCGGTCGTCTGTCCGTCATCAGCGCGGATGTCGGAGCCGTTGGTCGATCCGAAGTCGGTGACCCAGGTGCGGCCGCGCGAATGCTCGATGCGCAGGTGCGTCTTCGAGACGGATGCATCCGGGTCGGTGACGATGATGAGCCGGTCGTCGTGGGCGCTGGCGACGGGAGCGCGACCGAGGTTCGCGGCGAGCGGGAGGGCGAGCTGCACGCGCTGTCCTGTGTCGAAGATCAGCAGCAGCGCTCCGGTCTCGGATGCCGGGGCTGCGGCCTCGGTTCCGGCCTGCGGCGCGGGCGCTGGTGCGACGGTGAACAGCGGCTTGTCCGTGCCCGGAGCAGTCGGTTCCGGGGTCTCGGTGCGGTGCGACGCGGCGCGGGCATCGGTGGGTTCGGAGTCTTCGTCGACGACGGAGGAATGCGCACCCAGCGGCACGACCTGGGGCGGGGCCAGCGACTCGACAGCATCGACGACAGGGGTCTGCGGCGGCGTCTCTGCCGCGGCGCGGGCGGGAACGGAGACGACGACCGTGCCGGCCACCCGATCGGCCCAGGACTGCCGTCGACCACCACGATCCCACGCGCTGGAAGCGACGACGACCCAGCTGCCGACCGCCACAAGGAAACCCGCGCCGGTGATGATGCCGCGCACGAGCTGACGCCCGACGCCGGGCGAGTAAGGACGGTCGGCGCGGGAGCTGCGAAGGCGCAGCACCGCGTTCCCGAGCGTGATCCCGGTGCGAGCTTCGAGAACCCAGAGGAAGATCGCGAGCTCGAGCACGGCGAGACCGGCGAGCAGCATGCTCTGGGAGAGGACGAGGACGATGGCGGCCCCGAGGATCACGGCTGCGGCGTCGAGCGTGAAGGCGGCGATGCGCAGGCCGGTTCCTGCCGGCGCGCCCGCGAACGCCGGACCGAGGCCGTCGTCGGGTCGCCGCGCCGCTGTGCGCCGGGATGGGATCGGGGTCGGAGCCGGCGGTGCCTGCCCCTGCCGCAACGGCGCTCCGTCGACGCCTGGAGGCGCCGCGATGAGCGCAGGCGGTAGCGCCGGGATCTCCCCCGGCTGGCCAGCACCGGGTTGCATCGGAGGGATCGGGCCACTGCCCGGCCAGGGCTGTGGTTCGCCGTTCCCGCTCATCCCGCCATCATTCCACGAACGAGCGCGAGCGCATTCGCGTAGAGAAGGGCGGCTGGCAGCGCCAGCGCGACCGCGAGCCACTCGAACGCGTCGCCGAACCTCGACCAGATGAGCGAGCTCGCTCCGCGCGAGATGGGGATGACGACGGCGACGGATGCCAGTCCGACCGCGAACAGCACGGCGGCCCCGAGCAGGTGGAATCCCGTCCCGAGAGCGACGGCTGCCTGGATGCCGGCGACCAGGAAGACGATCGCGGCGGCTGCGCGCGGGAACCAGCGGAGAATCCGGGAGGTGGTGTGCCGCGGGGTGAGCAGCAGCGCGAGGCCCACGCAGCAGAACAGCGCGATGCCGCCGGACACCACGAAGGGATCGTCGGGCCACGGTCGCACGAACGCGATCGGTGCCATCAGTGCGGCGACGATGCTCAGCACGGCGGTCCCGGCGATGAGCCGCGCGGACGAATCGTCGACGACCGCGGTGATGCGCTCCGGTCGCAGCAGTCCGACCGACTCGGGGATCGCTCCGCGCACGGTCCACCGGCTGGTCATGAAGTGCTTGTAGTCGATGAAGTAGCCCTCGGGAAGGTTGACGAGGCTGCTGGGCAGCGCACGTAGGCCCAGGGGGATGATTCCGAGCGAGATCGCCGCGGCCTCCGCCGGCCCCCAGCGCAGCAGCAGGGCGAGGCCCCAGACCGCGGCGAGCGCGACGAGCAGCACTGTCGCGGTGCCGGCTGCGGCCCGCATCGGGCGTGCCTTGGCGGTGACGGCGATGATCGCGGTGGTGGTCCCCGCCGCGAGGAAGCCGGCTGCGGCCGAGAGATGCGCACTCGCTTCGAGGTCGGCTGGGATCAGGAGCGCTCCGGCCGCGAACGAGAGGAGTACCGGGGCGAGCACGCCGAGGATGCCGCGCACCCCCGCCGCGGAGTCGCGACGGGCCCAGGCCACCGCCCCGCTGATCGCACCGGCGGCCACCAGGAGCGCGATCAGGAGCCGGAGCAGCGGATCACCCGCACCCTGCGCGAAGACGGCGACGAGCAGCAGTCCGGCGACCGCCAGCATCCACCATCGTGCGCCGTGGTCGGCACGGGTGGAGCCGGTCGTCGTGCCTGCGGGACGAGCCTGCGGGGCCAGCGCCGTGCGGTCGATCAGGGCGTAGAGGCCGCCGTCGACGAGGTCTTCGCACTCGGTGTCGCCCGGAATCTCGAACCCACCGGGGCCGATGGTGATGAAGCGATCTGCCGTCGACAGCCCGCTCAGGATCAACGCGTCTTCGAGGGTCTCGTCCAGCGGGAGCGAGAGATCGAAACGGCGATCCTCGCTCTGGAGCACGATCCGACGCCGCTCTACGATCTCGACTGACACACCTGCACCCTATCCACTGTGCGGGACACGCGTCGTGCGGCGACGCTGCGCAATGCTCCCGGCGTCACGACTGCTCCGTGTTCACGGTGTCGATGATGTCGCGCGCACCGTCGGTCGTGATCCACACGATCGACGATGACGAGACCTCGACGACGCCCGGGACGAGGCGCTCCATCATCGACTCCACATCGATGCTGCCGCCCTCGACATCATTGACGCCGAACTTGATGCTGTCCGTCGGAAGGTCGTTCTCGTCCACGACGATCTGCAGAATCGAGGCGAGCTCCTCGTCTGTCAGTTCGGCATCGTCGAGATCCACGCCGACCCAGAGGTCGAAGGAGAGTCCGTTCGTCGCTTTTACTGCGAAAGCTTCGGTGACGCCGATGTCAGACGCCAGCAGCGCGGCTGGGATCTCCTCGACCTCGTCATCCGCCAAATCCCCCGCGATCAACGAGCATCCAGTGAGTGGCACCAGTAAAACGACGCCGAGCAACACCGCGGCGAGGGCGTGGCCACGACGCGCATTTCGCGAACTACCGGCGCTCATTGCTCCCGCCCGACAGCGTCGATGATCTGCCGCGCCTGCTCGGTCGTGACGACGAGTCGGCTGTCGGAGTATCCCGTGTCGATGTCGGGGGCGACACTCGCCACCAAGTCATCGAGATCGACGAATTCTCCGTTGACGTTCTGAACCGTGACGCGCATCTCATCGGTGGGGAGATCGTTGCCGTCGATGACGATCTGCAGCATCTCCGCCAGGGCGTCGTCGGAAAGCTGCGTCTGGTCGATGTCGATGCCGACACCCAGGTAAAAGGTGAACCCATCGATCCCCTTCGCCGCGAAGGCCTCCGTGACGCCGAGATCGGATTCGCGCAGAGCCGCCGGGATCGTCTCGGCGTAGTCGCCGTCGGAGAACTCCTTGGCGAAGACACCGCACCCAGTGAGTGGGAGCAACAAGGTGAGGCCGAGCAACGCTGTTACAAGACGGATGCGATACCCGCCGATGCGCGATCCATAATCCATCAACTATCCGATCCCACGGCGTCGATGATGTCGCGCGCACCGTCCATCGTGATCCGCACTTCTCCATACAGAGAGGTGACGACGACGCCCGGGACGAGGCGCTCCATCGTCGACTCCACGTCGATGTCTTCACCATCGGCGCCCTCGACCCCAAGTTCGATGTCATCGGTCGGCAGGTCGTTCTCGTCGACGATGATCTGCAGAATCGACGCAAGCTCGGAGTCTGTGAGCTCGTCGTGGTCGAGATCCACTCCTACTGCCAGATAATAGGTGAACCCAGTCACAGCTTTCTCCGCATAGGCGTCCGTGATCCCGATGTCCGAGGCAAGCAGCGCCGTAGGAATCTCCTCGACCTCATCGTCAGCAAGATCGCCTGCGATAAACGAGCATCCGGTGAGCGACGCCAGCAACGTGACTCCTAGCAACGCCGCGGCAAAGTTTCGACGGGGGCCGTGCGGGCGCGAGGGCAAGCGCATCAGTGCTCCACTCCGGAGTACACCTGATGATCGATGACCTGTCCGCCGAGTCCCGCTAGGTTCCACGGGTCTTCACCGTCGTTGCTCTCTCGGTACTGCTCTTCCCATGCGGCGACGGACCCGGCGTAGGCATCGTTATCATGTGCCGCGAAGAAGTGCTTCCCGGGAGGATCGGGCAGCGTGATCTGGTGCATGTTCGACGGCAAGACGGTGATCAGCGAATTCGGCACGTCGATCGGTGCGACGCCGGGGAGACCCGGCAGCGCGATCGCGCTCCCGTCGGTCATCGGCACGACGTCGGACGCGTGCTGGAACGCGTAGACGGGGATGTGCGACGGCACCGCGAAGTTGTCGACGGGCGAGCCGTTGGTCACGACGCCGATCGGCTTGTAGGGGAAGGTCGGATCGGCAGCGAGATTGACCGCCATGATGCCACCCTGGCTGAAGCCCGTGAGCACGACGTCCGCCCCCGCGGGTATTCCCGCTTCCTTCATCGCCTGCAGGACAGCACGCTCGTATTGTCCCCGGAAGATCGGGTTGTCCATCATCAGTGCGAGGTTGCTGTCGCGGTCGTTCATCGCACCGTGCGGCCCATCGAACTCCCACGGCTGCGTCGAGGGCAACGACACCACCCAATGGGTCGAGCCATCAGGAGCGAGAACCTGTTTGATGTCAACGACTGTCGCATCCTGCCGGCCCATGGCGTCCGTCGTCGTGTTCACCTTTACAAGATCCGACAGCGAGTTGAGCGAGGTGACCTCCTGCGCGTCGTCCCACGCCTCTCGCTTCTTCCCGGAGATGTCATCGGGGTCGATCTCCCGCATGTCGACATCCGTATCGAGGAAGTCGTCCAGCACGTTCCCGCCGAGCACTCCGAGCGGGCCGCCGAAAAGCACTCCGACGATCGGCATCATGTCGGCGATCACACCACGCAACTGCTGAAGCGCGTCGCCGATGAGCGGAGCGAGCTTGTACAACAACTGCGCGAGCGACACGACGGCGCTGATCAGGCTCTTCACGAGCGCCCCACCGACCGTGATGAACTCAGCGGCGGAGTTCGCGAATCGCTCGATGTCCTGCAGCTTCGACAGCGGGTTCAACGACCATCCGAAGAGGTCGTCGGCGAAGCGGCTGAGGCGTCCCAGGAAGTCACAGATCAGCACCCGGGTCGACTCGATGATCTGCGAGACCATGCGGACGGCGCTCGCGGTCGCGCCCGTCCACTGCACCCCGTCTTCGGCGACCGAGATGAGGTCGGCGAAGCGCTCCCGCAGGGCTCGGATCATGCGACCATCGAAATCGACGAGCGTGCGCTCCGCTCCCCGCAGCACCGTCAGCACAGAGCCGAGCGCTCGTTCGGAGTCCTCCCAGCGTGAGGCGAAGGCACCGACCGTTCCCGGGTCGCCGAGCAGGTCGTCGAACCATTCCCGGAGCGGGGCGATGTACTGGATGAGAAGCCCCGCGATTCCGGGGATGCTCGCGCAGTCCGCCTGGGCGGAGGTGTATCCCGCAGCGCCGGCGGCCCAGGTGCCGGATCGCACCTGACCGCTGACGGCGGCGACCGCCGTCACAGGGCCAATCCCTCGATGGCGCGGAACGTCGTCACTGCGGACTCTTCGATCTCGCTGAACTGACCGGCAGTGGCCTGCAGAGCTGCAGACGTCATGGCGGACAGCGCACTCGCGGTGACGAGCGTCGAACGCGAGGAATCGGCGAGCGCCGACACCGCGGGACCGAGCAACGGTCCGCACATGGCGCCGAACGCCTCGACTCCCACGCCGCTGCCGGCGTTGGCCGCGGCAGCACGAAGCGTGTCTGCCGCGTCCGCGAGCGCGCGCACGTGCCGCTGGAGAACTTCGGGATCGATGATGATCTGCTGATTCGCTGCCGCTGTCATGGCTGTCTTCTCTGCCGGGTCGAGGGTCTCAGCCGCCGAGGGCGCGCTGGCCCGCGAGGTCGGCTTCCGAATACGACGTTCCGAGGTCGGCAAGTGTCGTCGCGATGGCGTCGACGAGCTCCGCGCGCTCCCGCATCGACAGATCGAAGCGACCGTGTGCGGAGTCGAACGCAGATTGGGCGTCGCCGGACCAGGAGTCCCGAAGCACACCGGCGACGGCCAGCAGCTGCTCCAGGGCAGCATTGATGTTGGCCGACGCATCCCCGATCGACCGCGCGGCCGCCGCGAGACGCGAAGGATTGACCTCGAGCGTCGCCATCAGCGGTATCCCAGAGAGCTGTCGCCGGGTACCGGGAACGCGGCGTCGACGTCGCGTCGGACCGCATCGACCAGGCCGGAGTCAGCGCCGAGCGTCTGCGCCATCGATTCCAGCACGATGTCGGCCGCGGCACGCTGCGCCTTGGCGATGGTCGCCGTGATCACCGCTCCGAGCGCCACGGCGTCGTCGGCCGCCGCGCTCGAGAGCCGCACCCCGGTGATTCCACCGGTCGGCTGCGCCACCACGGTGACCCTCCCGTCCGGCGATGTCACCGTCGCGGTCACCTGAGTCGCCTCGGCGGCTACGCGCGCAGCATCGTCCGCTCGCACCTGCGACTGCGCGATCTGCGCATCGATCTTCGCGTTCAATGCCTCCATCGACGCCAGAAGGTCATCGTCCCCCGACATTGCGTTCCTCTCTCCGGTCGGCTCGAATGAGCCCTGCTTCCTTCACACACGGCCCCCCGACCGCGTCAATGAGTCAAGTGGCGGGCTCGTCGCGGGATCCAGCCCTCGCGCCCTTGGCGCGGGGACCGACCTCTTCGTCATCTTCGAGCTTCGGAGCGATGGGACCGCCGAGGCCCGACCGCTTGGCCTTCTCCTCCTCGTCGGCGCCGCCGGCGCCGCCCATCATGCCCATGCCAGGACGGCCACCCGCACCGGCTGCGCCCGAGGAACCGGTGCCTGCTGCACCCGCACCACCGACACCGCCCGCGCCTCCGACGCCGCCTGCACCAGTGGTGCCGCCGACACCGCCGACACCGCCCGCGCCGCCGAATGCCGAGTTGCCGAGCAGCCCGCCGCCCGCCTTCAGACCCGCACCGGATGCCGCACCGAGACCCGAGCCGCCGAGGCCGCCCATGCTGCCGAAGCCCGCGATCTTCGAGCTCGCAGCGATCGCTGCCGCACCCGCGCCGCCGCCGACGATACCGCCGAGGCCCCCACCGCCCGTGTTACCGCCGGGAAGCAGTCCGCCACCAGGGCCGGCGGGGTAACCGCCACCGGTTCCCGCGCCGCCACCGGGGCCACCGGGAAGCCCGGGCAGCACGCCGCCACCGGGAGAGTCGACCGAAGGATCCTTGCCGCCGGGGAGAACGGGGCCATCGCCGCCCGGATCCACCGGATGCCACCCGCCAGTCCCCGGTCCGCCGGGAAGAGTCGGTGCCGTGGGGGACGTCGGGACCGGCGGCTGGTACTCACCGACGCCACCGGTGGGCGGCTGATATCCGCCGACACCAGGTGTGTAGCCCGAGGGACCACCGCCGACACCCGGCGACCCGATCCTCGGGGCAGCGATCTGGGGACCACCGATGGGCCCGTCGTCGATGATCTCCTCGTTGGAGGATGAGAAAAGGCCGGCTCTCGTGAGTTCTTTGGATGCCGTGTTCAACTCCCTCGTGGGGCCGACCAACGACTTCTCAACGTCCTCGACGATCTTCCGCGCCGCCTCCTCACGTTGGTTTCCCAGGAAGTCGCCGATCGCATCCAGCGCGCTGTCGGCAGCAAGCGGCCCGAGGACAGGGTGAATCACGAACGACGCTCCCTTCGCGGCATTCGCCCAGAAGGGGTCGATCGAAGCCGAGGGAAGCTCCGCCGAAGACGCGGTCCGCCGTGCTTCGTTGCCCGCGCCGACGGCCGAATCAATAGTGCTCACGATGTCGCGGAGGTCAGTGAACTTCGTCCGAATCTCGTCGATGTCGGCAGTGGCACGCTCCGCCGCGCTGCCTTTCCATGAGTCCGATAGCCGGACCTTGGCGAGGGCACTATCCAAAGATTCCAGCGCGTTGAAGAGCGCCGACGTCTTCGGGATGATCGAATCCGAAAGCGCACGAATGCGGTTCAGCTCTGCCTCGTATCCGCCCTGCTTACCGGCCATGGTTCCCCCCCTGTTCGGTGGTCTTTCGTCGTGAGGATCGCGTGAGGACGATCGCGAGGATGATGCCGCCGATGATCAGCAGCGCAAGCACGACCCCGCCGCCGATGAGCCACGGGACCATCGCGGAAGCACCGGTCGGCGGCTCGGCCGCACCGGGCTCGGTGGTTGGGCTCGCCGTCGAGTCGCCATCGCCGAGCGCTGCCTTGGCCTCATCGACCGTCCGTTGAGACGGCGAGGCGTTGGGATCGTCGGCGTCGAAGATCGGATTGACATCGGGATACTTCGTCGGGTCGACAGCCAGCATGCCAGTGAGGGATGCCGCCCCGTACCCGGTACCCGGGTTCCATTCCGGTTCGTGCTCGCCCTTGGTGCCCGTGTTGTGGATCAGGCTCTGGATCAGCTGGCCTGCGGTCGCCTCCGGGTACTTCTGCTTCACCACGGCGAGCATTCCCGCCACGATCGGCGTCGCAAACGATGTCCCCGACCCGAGCTCCTGCGCATCCCACGAATCCGACGTGCCCTGCAACAGCAGTCGAACCCCCGGTCCCGCCGTCACCACGTAGTCACTCTCGTTCGGCTTCCCGTACTGCCCGTTCTGGATCTTGCCGTCCTCGCCGAAGGCCTGCACAGCCACGACACCGTTCAATGCGGCCGGCAACACGTCGATTCCATCGTCGTTCCCCATACCGGCGACCACCACCACGTCGTTGGCGTACGCTTCCGCGAGGCTTTTCGATGCGTCGGTACCGCCGGAGGAGATGGAGATGATGTCCGCCCCATCGGCTATCGCATCCGAGATCGCGTGGTCCAGCCCTTCCCGACCGTCCTCTGCGAAAGAGGTGCCGTTCTCCTGCAAGCATTCGGCATCGTCGCCGTCTTCATCAACGACACCGTCCAGCACGGGAGCGGTGTAGAACAGCAGTTCCACCCCAGGGGCGACCCCCTTCACCGGAGCGCCCCCTGGGGGGGCCTCACCCGTTCCCACGATCATCGACACGACATTTGTCGCATGCGACGCGGCCACATAGTCGGTCGACACCGTCGGATACGGAGAGCCAGAAGCATCAAAGCAATACGACGGCTCACGCACCGTCACATCGGCCCCACGGAGACCGATCACATCAGGATTGATCTGACTGTCGATCACCGCCACCTTCACCCCCGACCCATCGAAACCCGCATCATGCGCAGCCTGGATATTGCCCCGGTCGAACCACCACAAGCCCGACTCCGCCGTCCCGGCGGCGGCAGCTGACGGCACTATGACGGCAACGGCGAGCCCTGCTACGGCAGCAATCGCTGGGAGACCTCGACGCGGACGTCTCATCAGAAGTCGGCGTCCTCAGCCTGGTCGGAAGTGTTCGCGGAATTGGCCCGAGCGCCGTTCTCCGCTCCGCCACTCGTCCCCATGGTCGTGCCTGCCGTCGCGGGCGAGGCTGCCTGCTCGACAGCCGAATCCAGCAACGACACGATCAGCTTCGTCTCGTCGGCCAGCGCGGCATCCTGCTCCGCGATCTGCAGGACCGCCGCTCGAATCGTGTCGTGGGTGTTCTGCAGCTTCTCAAGGGCACGTTCGGTCGCGGAACCCATCTCGCGGGCGGCGCGAGACACAGCCTCGTGGAACTCGCGCGTCGTATTCGACACGTCACCCTCGGCGACACCCACCTCAGCCGGACTCGGGAACTCCTGCAGTTCGCGCAGAAGTCGCTTCAGCTCGGCGAACACTCCATCGAAGTCGACTGCGATAGCCATCGACGCCCCTCCTTGTTTACAACGGCGAATCCCGTGACACCTGCTGTACCGTCCGGTCACTCACCGAAAAGCACAGCAGACGGCGCGGGTCCGACGCATCCCTGCGACGGACCCGCGCCACGGGGTCAGGCCCCGAACCGCCCGGCAGCCGACTTATCGGTCTGCACGTACTGGCCCGAGATCTCCTCGGTCTTGCCCGCGATCTGCGTGAGCAACTGCTGCATCTCACTCAGCGAACGGTTCCACTTGGCCTGCGCCTGGTCGTACGCCTGCTGCGCGGCACCATCCCACGAAGCCCGCAGCTTGCCGACCTCGGACTCGAGACGGTCCAGCTCGGAACGAATACCCTGCGACCCGCTGCGGATCTGCGCTGCCAGAGCGTTGACCTGCTCCGGGCGAACCGACATTGACTGCATCATGTTCTCCTTGAAATCTCTGTGGTCTACGCTCAGGAACCCATCATCGAGCCGAGGCCCGAGATGGTCTGCTGGTGCGCTTCTTCGGTCGCGGCCTGGTCGCGCTCGGTGCCGGCGAGGGCATCTTCGAGCGTCACGAGAACCTCGTTGAGCTGACGAGCCTGCTCGTCCCAACGCGACATCAGCGTGGTGAACGACACGGCAGCCGCACCCGTCCAGAATCCACGCAGCTGCTCGATCTCACCGCGGACCTTCTTGGTCTGCTGGTCGATCCCGGACTTGGTCTCCCGCACCGCCTGGGCTCCGCGACGCAGAGCCCCTTCTTCTGCGGAGATGACATCAGCCATTACTCACTCCCTCCGGTCCACTAAGGACACACGTGCGGGGGAGCGCATCCCTGATCTGGGACGACTTCGAAACAACCCCCCACGAATCTGTTTCAGGAGACAGGCTAGAACAGATCGGAGCGAATCACCACAATCGAAGACGCATCCGCATGGAGATTTGTGCCTTCGATGGAGAAATCGGGGCGATCGAACGCTGTGGTGTGTGCGGTGTCTCTGCAGGAGCACCCCCCGCGCTCGATGCCGCGCCCGCCGAGCACAACATTCAGGGCTCGGGAGTGGGCACGGTGATGGCACCTTCACAGGTGATCGAGCCCGACAGTGTCGCCGGATACCGCTCGGCGTCATCGGCCGTGACGTTCACATCGTCACCAGGCGCCCATCCCTCGACGACGGACACCTCACCCTCGGACTCTCCGACGGTGAGCACGGCGTCAGATGCCGAGAGATCGAGTTCGGCCGCTTCGAAGAGCACCAGACCCTCATCGCTTCCGGCACCGACGGAGCCGCGATGGTCGCCGTCGAGCCGGATAGAGAATCGCCCTTGCGGATCATTCGAGATCGCCAGCCCGTGCACACTGTCCGCATCGCAGGTGATCTGGTCGGGCGTGAGCGTCAGTGTCCGCTCTTCGCCGTCCACCGCATAAGTCACGGTGAGTGCCGTCGCAGCTCCGGGAGCGCACCCGGCAAGCATCAGGACCATCAGCGCTGTGGCGAGGAAGACCGCCGTCGTCCGCCGCGTCACCGTAGTGAACGCCGCGGCAGGACGATCGCGAGGATGATGCCGCCGATGATCAGCAGCACGAGAACGATCCCGCCGCCGATGAGCCACGGCACCATCGCGGAAGCCCCGGTCGGCGGCTCGGCCGCACCGGGTTCGGCGGTCGGGCTCGCCGTCGCGTCGCCCTCACCGAGCGCCGCCTTGGCCTCATCCACCATCCACTGAGACGGCGAGGCGTTGGGATCGTCGGCATCGAAGATCGGATTGACATCGGGATACTTGGTCGGGTCGACAGCCAGCATGCCCGTGAGAGACGCCGCCCCATACCCGGCAGCGTCATCCCACGTCGGTTCGTGCTCGCCTTTCGTGCCCGTGTTGTGGATCAGGCTCTGGATCAGCTGCCCCGCCGTCGCCTCCGGGTACTTCTGCTTCACCACAGCGAGCATCCCCGCCACGATCGGCGTCGCAAACGACGTCCCCGACCCGAGCTCCTGCGCATCCCACGAATCCGACGTGCCCTGCAACAACAAGCGAATCCCCGGTCCCGCCGTCACCACGTAGTCGCTCACGTTCGGCTTCCCGTACTGCCCGTTCTGGATCTTGCCGTCCTCGCCGAAGGCCTGCACAGCCACTACACCGTTCAATGCGGCCGGCAGCACCTCGATCCCATCGTCGTTCGCCATGCCGGCGACCACCACCACGTCATTCGCGTACGCCTCCGCAACGCCCTTGGACACGTCGGTGCCTCCAGCGCTGGAAATGGAGATGATGTCCGCGCCATCCGCCACGGCATCCGAGATCGCGTGGTCGAGGCCGAACCGACCATCCTCGGCGAGCTTGGTGCCGTCCTCCTGCAAGCACTCGGCATCCACGCCCTCATCATCGACGACCCCGTCCAGCACGCCACCGGAGTTGTAGAACAGCAGCTCCACGCCGGGGGCCACCCCCTTCACCGGAGCGCCCCCGGGCGGAGCCTCGCCCGTGCCCACGATCATCGACACGACATTCGTGGCATGGGACGCCGCCACATAGTCGGTCGACACCGTCGGATACGGAGAGCCAGAAGCATCGAAGCAATACGACGGCTCCCGCACCGTCACATCGGCCCCACGGAGACCGATCACATCAGGATTGATCTGACTGTCGATCACCGCCACTTTCACGCCCGACCCGTCGAAACCCGCATCATGCGCAGCCTGGATGTTGCCCCGGTCGAACCACCACAGCCCAGACTCCGCTGTGCCGGCAACAGCCGCCGACGGCACAACAGCAACCACCGCCACCACCACGGCCCCCAGCGACGCCGCGAACAGACTCGACCCGCGCGCCATCAGCTCTCGCCCCGTGAGGAGGCCACGCCCCGAAGGGCCTCGATCCGCCATCCCGGCACCTCGACCATCATCCGCTCCCTCCGGTCCGCATGCGGACGCACGTGCAGGGAGCAAATCCCGGAACGGGATGACTTCGAAACAACCCCCCACGAATCTGTTTCAGCATGCAGGCTAAGCCAGATCGGGGCGAATCGCCAGAATGCTGTCACCGGCACCTCAGTCGAGTTCGACGAGCCGCAATCGTCGACCGCTCAAAAATGGCGCGCCTACGGGCAGGGGGTACTCAGAAGCCGTGCTCGCCGACAAAGTCCGCGAAACCCCCATCGGGAGAATCGCCCCCAGAGAACATCGGCACTTCGAGAACGAAACTGTCCGTGAATCCATCGCTGCCGGGTACCGTGACATCGATCGGATACCTGCCCCCGAAAGCGAGCACGCGCGGTGTCCCACCTGTCGCGGAGGGGTCGTCTACGGCAGCACGAATCGCCGCACTCACGTCCACGCCATTGATGCGATAGACCGTGTCCTCAGGCAGCAGTTCGGCACCGGCGATGTCGGCCCCAACCGTCTCCGGGGAAAGCCGAATGAGCCAGTGCTCGGGAACAGTCCCCTGTTTCGGAAGGCGGACGAGCTCGATGGTCTCTTCACGCGTGGCCTCACCAACGAGATAGCTCACCACCAGCTGAAGCTGACGGTGTAGTCGGCTACTGCACGCAGCCCGTCAGCCTTGGCGAGAGCGATCGGGCCGGCCCGCTCCCACACGACGGACGCCGCATCGAGCGCCGTGGGTGCATCCCGTTTCGCGACCTGATCAGGCATCACCGACGGGCATCCATCACCGAACAGACCGCTGCACGAGGCGATCAGTTCATCGAATCGGGCCTGCACCTCGACAGCGACGTCCGTGAGGAAAACGGGATTGAAACGCATTGTCCCCATGGACATCTCCGCGCCGGCGGGCGCCACGATGCTCTCCGGCGCGACGACCGGGAACTCCAGTTCGAAGAGCTCCGCCTCGCCTCCGCTGGGGTCGATCGTTATGATTCGCTGCTCGTCCGTGTACTCGATGTCGTAGATGCCCGGGAGCAGGACGAGACGCTCGTCCTGCTCCAGATCGACCGGGTTCCCGGCTTCGATGACCAGGCCGCCGGGGTAGCCCTGCCGGCTGAACGCGAGACCGGAATTCGTCCAGACGATCTTCGCCTCGCCATCGAACGTCTTCGTCCTCAACCTGATCTCACGCGGAGCGGATTCACCGGCGAGGCGATACTCGACATCGACCACTGCTTCCGAGTCCGATCCCCCCACGGAGGTGATACGAGCCTCGACAGGACGCACGGCTTCCGAATACACGTCGTTGTCGAGCGCGGCCGGGCTCACGTCCTCACGATCGCTGAGAAGCACCCCCGCACCGGCCGCATCTCCCTCGATGAGGCGGTCGAAGAATTCCGTGACGACACGCTCCCCAGAGTTGTCATCCGCCGCCCCGAACGAACAGCTCGCAACCGAGAGCGTCAGAAGGACGGCACCTACAGCTGCTCCCCACTGTGCAGGGCGCCGACGTGATGACCGGGGCAGACGACTCCTCACGAGAGACGCGCCACGGGCCAACGGCCGACGTCCGTTGTGTCGCGCACCTGGGCGATCAGCTGGTCCATCCCGGCCTGCGTGACCATGATCCGCTCTGACATGCGAGATCCCCCCTCAAAGACACTCGACAACGCTTGGCCGGTTAGATCAGATCCGCGCGAATCTCAGGAAGGTCGGAGGCCTCGTCGTGCAATCTTCCGTTCGATGGAGAAATCGATCCTCTCCGCGGCTACGTGCTGTCGTGCACCTCAACTAGGGTGAAAGGCGGAATGCGCAGCCACCGGGTCTCCTCCGGTCCGGCTGCACACCATGGAGGGGGCATCGTTCCATGACTCAGAGCAGCGCAGCGGCAGGTACCGTGCTGCGGCTTTCCGTCGTCAGCGACGACCGACGGCTCGACGTCGGCGTACCGTCGCAGGTTCCGCTCGTCGAGATCATCCCGGGATTCGCCCGCAGTCTCGGCGTGCTCGACCCGACTCTCACCCACGGCGGATACGCGCTGCAGCGTGCCGACGGCACTCCGCTCGACCCGGCGCGCGGCGCCGCGGCCCAGGGTGTGCACGACGGCGAGCTGCTGACACTGGTGCGCGGCGGACTCATGCACGAGCCCCGCATCTACGACGACGTCGTCGAAGCCGTCATCGATGCCACGGCCGAGCAGCACAGCTCGTGGACGGCCGCCGACAGCTCGCGCACCGCACTCTTCGTCAGCCTCACGTTCCTCTCCCTCTGTGCGCTGCTCCTCGTGGCCACGCCCCCGACGTCCCTCCTCCCCGCGATCATCGCCGGTGCCGGGGCGGTCGTGCTCAGCGTCGCCGCCGCCGTTCTCATGCGGTTGCGACAGCCCGAGGCCGGACACGCGCTCGGACTCGCCGCCGCGGCCTACGGCGGACTCGCCGGCTACCTCGCGGTGCCCCCGCAGAGCATCTGGGGATGGCCCCTCGCCGCCCTGGGACTCGGACTCGTCATCGTCGGCGGCCTCGGCCTCGCCGTCACGCAGGACAAGCCCGAGATCCACCTCGTCCCCATCGCGCTCGGCGCGTCGATCGGGATCACGGCCACGGCCGCCGCCGTCTTCGGCAACCCGCTCGCGCCCTACGCCATCATGCTCGCGACCACGGCCCTGCTCGCGAACGGCATCCCGTGGCTCGCCCTCAGCTCCACGCGCATCCGCGTGATCTCCCCGCAGAGCGATGCCGAGATGTTCTCCGCGCCCGTGCCGATCGACGCCGACGAGGTCAAGCGCCGCGCCGCCGCCGGCACCCGCACCCTGATCGCGCTGCGCGCCGCGCTGGGACTCGCCGCGCTGATCGCCACACCGCTGGTCGCCTCGAGCGGCGTCTTCGGCGCGGTGCTGTGCGTGCTCGCGTTCATCGGCATGATGTTCCAGTCTCGGCAGATCCACGCCCGCCTCGGCGTGCTGGTGCTGATGGCGATCGGGGCGATCGGCCTGGCCGCGACCGGCGTGACCGTCGCCCTGGCCCTGCCGGATGTGCGCACCTGGATGCTGCTCATCCTGGTCGTCGCGACCGTCATCCTCGTGGGGCTCACACTGTTGACGCCCAAGGCGCGCCTGCGGCTCACGCGGCTCGGCGACACGGTCGAGATCGTCGCCCTCGCACTGCTGCTGCCACTCGGCGTCATCACGGCGGGGCTCGTCTGACCGATGGCGACCAAGAAAGATCTCATCGAGGCCCAGGGCTTCAGCAGACGCCGGCTTCTCTCGGCGTTCACCGGCGGAGCCCCCGGCGGCAAGGAGCTCGACCCGGCGAAGCCGCTGCGCGCCGTGGTCGCCGGCGTCGCCCTCACCGTCGGCGTCATCCTCGTCGGAGTGTTCTGGGGCATCATGCAGCCCGGCCTTCCCGGCGACTGGCAGAACAACCGACTGATCATCGCCACCGACACCGGAGCGCGCTACGTCTCCGTCGAGGGCACCCTGTACCCCGTCATCAACACGGCCAGCGCCCGCCTGCTGATCCCGGCCGGCGAATTCAAGGTCGTGCGCACCGACCAGTCCGCACTCGACGGCATCCCCGTCGGAGCTTCGATCGGCATCCTGGGCGCCCCCGACGATCTGCCGGCGCCGAGCGCGCTCATCAACTCGTCGTGGACCGCCTGCATCGACGATTCCTCCGGCACCGCCGTGTCGCTCTCGAACACCCCGATGGCCGATGCCTCGAACGGCGCCGGCACCGTGGTGCAGCGCGGCGACGATCTGTTCGTGATCGCCGACGGCCTCCGTCACGCCGTGCCCGCCGACGACGCGAACGCGGTGCTGCGCGCGGTCGGTCTCGGCACCAGCGACGTGTACGAAGTCGACGGACGCTGGCTCAACCTCTTCGCGTCGGGTGCGGATCTCGAACCGATCCGACTCAACGCCGTCGGAGCGTCAGTGCCCGGCACCGACCTGACGGCGGGCACGATCGTTCACGTGCAGGGCAGCCCGGCCGACGAGCGGTACGTGGCCCTGGCCACGGGCGAGCTCGCGCGACTCAGCCCGCTCGCCTACCAGCTGTACCTGCTCGGCAGCGGTCAGGAAGCCGGTGCCGAAGAAGAGGTCTCGCCGGCCGAGGTCGCCAACGTGCCGACCGTGCCCAACGCGGGCGGCGACGACTGGCCCACGCTTCCCCTCACGCCGCTCGCCGCCGGCCAGACACCCTGCGCCGTCGTGACCGACGACGCTCGCACGGTGCTCGGCGCGACCACCACCGAACTGCCGGAAGAGCGCGCCCGCGTCGATGTCGCCGTCGGCGGCGGCGCCCTCGTGCAGGTACGCGGCCCCTCGGACGACGCGGTCGGCATGGCCGTGCTCATCGACGAATCCGGCACGGCGTATGCGATCCCCGGCGCCATCGTCGAAGAGGGAGCAGCGGATGCGCCGAGCGACGCCATCGCCCAGCTCGGCTACACCCCCGCCGACGTCGGACGCGTGTCGAACGCATGGATCGAGTTCTTCGCCGCAGGACCGGCCCTGACCGCCGAGGCCGCGAGAGAGTCGCCCGGCTCCGGGACGAACTGATGCGTCGCCGCGCCGCGCTCGCGACCCTCGTACTGGGCGCTGCCGTCTTCGGCGCACCTGCGTCCGCCCTGGCATCGACGTCGGCGCCCGCGTCCATCGTCTCGGCGGCTACCGGTGCGTGCGAGCCCGGCAACGTCGTGTTCACGCCGGAGGCTCCTGCCGCACTCGCTGCACTCGGCGCCGAAGACGCGAACCGCCTCGCCACGGGTGTCGGCGTCGTCGTCGCCGTCGTCGACTCGGGCATCGACGCGGGCAATCCGCACCTCGCCGGCGTCGTGATCGGCGGGGTCAACCTCGTGGGCGACGGAGAGCGCGGCGACGGCATGAGCGACACGACCGGTCACGGCACGGCCATCGCCGGCCAGATCGCCGCGCAGCCGGTCGCCGGCTCCGGCGTGGTCGGCCTCGCCCCCGATGCGCGCCTGCTGTCGGTGCGGGTGTTCCGCAGCGATTCGCCGCAGGATATCGACAAGGGCTTCGGCCCCACGTCGCAGCGCATCGCCGACGGCATCCACTGGGCTGCGGACAACGGCGCCGACATCATCAACGTCTCGATGTCGCAGGCCTCGAACTCCGACGATCTGCGCGCCGCCGTGGAGCATGCCGCTGCCGTCGGTGCGCTGGTGGTCGCGAGCGGCGGCAACAGAGCATCCGATGCCGAGGCCGAAGACGGACCCCGCTATCCGGCCGCCTACGAGCAGGTACTCGGAGTCAGTGCCGCCGACGCGAACGGTCTCGCCACCGACACCTCGATCCACGGACCTCAGGTCGGCGTGACGGCCCCTGGCAGCAACGTGCTCACGGCAGCGACCGGCGGGGGCGACTGCCTCTTCGCGTCCGACGCCCCGGCGTCGAGCTTCGCGACCGGCTATGTGAGCGCGGCAGCCGCCCTGGTCGCCGAGGCACATCCGGAGGATCCCCCCGCGGGCTGGGCATATCGGCTCACGGCGACGGCTCTGCGGGCCGACGCCGACAACCGCGACGACGTGAACGGGTGGGGCTTCATCCAGCCGTTCGCCGCCATCCAGCTCCTTCCGGACGAGACCACGCGCGGTCCTGTGAGCCCCTTCTTCGACACCGCCGAGAGCGCGGTGCGACCCCCCGCGGCGACCGTCGATCCCGACCACGGCGCGTCACCGTTCCTGGTCACTCGCGAAGCCGCGCTGTTCGCGGCGATCACGGGAGCCAGCCTGCTCGGCGTGCTCGGTATCCTCATCGTGCTGCGACGCCGGAAGGACTCGTCTACCGAGGGCACCGACGACGGCGAACGCGCAGGCGGACTCCTCAACAGACCCGAGCCCGGAGAAGCCTCCGCGCAGTTCGACTGACCGTCGGGAAGCTCAGTCGCCAGCGGCCGGGGCCTTGGTCCTGACCACGTGGGCGCGCAGCACACGAGCGCTGGCGATCGACACGACGAACGTGACCAGCAGGAGGATGACCGCCACGACTGATCCCTGGCTGCCGAGCGACACGCTGACGAAGAACATCACCAGGGCGCCCAGCACGCAGAGCAATGATCCCATCATGACGAGCCAGGTCAGCAAGACCGTCGACGGAGCCTGCTCCGAGGCGATCCGGGAGAATCGGTGACCGTAGCCGGCGAACACGAACGCGTAGACCGCGATGATCGCCGCGAGCACTCCGCAGCCGAGCAGCGGGCCGTCTTCGGCTGCATTGGCGAGTGAGGCGACTGCCACGATCGCCGCGATGGCGCCGAAGACGATCAGGAGAACCGTGGCGACCCGGGGCCGCGCCACGGTGTCTCCCACGGGCGTCGCCGCATTCATCGCGACACCGCGATCGACGACGAGGAGACACCACTGCGGGACTCGGTGCAGTCACCCGGGCCAGCGCCCTCCTCACACCGCTCGGAGAATCGCTCCACGTCGTCCTTCATCGATGTTCCCCCCTCAAGGCCATCCCCTCACCCTACGTGACGGTGGCGCCGCGAGTTGAGCACGTCGTGGCGGCGGGAGCGGTCGACGCGGAGCGGGCGCCGATCAGCCGAAGACGACGAACCCGAGCGCCACGAGACCGGCTGCCGAGACGACGCACGCCCCCGCAGCGGCGACGAGCGTGATCAGGCTCCACCGCTGCCCCTGCTTCGCGACGGAAGGAAGCCCCGGGTCCTCGACCCGCGTGGGCGCCGCGGCACCCATCACGACGGGCGGCGCGACAGGCGCGAGCGGTGCCGGGCGAGGCTTGTAGATCGCCGGAGTCGGACCATCGGTCGGCGCCGCGAACGATTCGACGCGCCGGACGTTCCCGGTGTCTTCCGGACCCGATTCCTCGGCGCCCGCCGCGTCGGCGCGCTTCCGTCGCAGGCGACGCGCCGGTCGGGAGACGACGACGGTGGCCTCGTCGGGGGCGTCGGCCTTCGGTGCTGCGGCGCGGTCGACGACGACCGTCGCCTCGTCGAGAGACTCCGCGGCTTCGAGAGACGCCACCTCCTCCGGGGCTTCTCCCGTGTCGGAGGCGCCCAGCACGTCGAACGCCTCCGGCTCACCAGGTGCATCCCGCTCTTCGGGCAGCGACGCGGGTTCGTCCTGTTCGTCCGGGTTGCCAGGATCGTCGAGGTCGTTCCCCGATTCCGCCTCGTCGGATGCGGCGGTCTCGTCGGCCGGCAGAGCGGGCTCGACGTCCTGCACGGCTTTCGCGCGTTTCACCACGATGGTCGCCTCGTCCGCATCCGCGTCCGCGTCCGCGTCCGCGTCCACGAGCGGCTGCGCCTCCGCAGCGTCGGTTCCCGAAGAAACAGCGCGCCGCCGGTCGCGGCGGGTGAGGATGATCGTCTCCTCGGTCTCGTCGTCGGTCATCTCGCCCGTACCGGGATCGTCGTGCCCTCGAGCATCGAATCGGTGAGCGCAGACGCCGCGATCCGACCGGCGGTTCCCTCTTCGGTGCGTGTGCGCGCCCCACCCGAGACGACATCGATCACGACGACCGAGACGTTGTCGCGTCCGCCGGCCTGGAGCGCCCTGCGGACCAGCGCCGTGGCGGCGGTCTCGGGGCGTCCGTTCATCGTCAGCGTCGCCCGGATGGCCTCGTCGCTGACCTCCCCGCTCAGACCGTCGGAGCACAGCAGCAGACGCTCGCCGTCGACGACCGGGAGCAGCCAACTGTCCGCGGTGCTGTCGGGCGCGCCGATGGCGCGCGTGATCACGTTGCGCTGCGAGAACGAGGCGAGGTCCTCTGCCCGGAGCTCACCCGCATCGACGAGCTCCTGTCCCAGTGAGTGATCGATCGTCAGCTGCACGAGCTCGTTGCCGTGGTGGCGGTAGACACGGGAATCGCCGACGTTGAAGACGAGCCAGTGCGGCGAGCCCTCGTGTTCCACGAGCGCGACACCGGTGACCGTGCTGCCCGCTCCGCGCTTGTGTGCGGCAGCGATACCCTCGACGACGTCCGCCGCGCGGCTCAGGGCGTCGCGCACGTCGTCCACTTCCACCGCCCGCCCTCGCAACGGCTCGAACGCCGCCACGACGGCCGCGCTGGCTCGGTCGCCCGCCTCGTGCCCGCCCATCCCATCGGCCACGAGGAACACCGGCGACGCATTCAGCACCGAGTCCTCGTTCGCCGTGCGCTTGAGTCCGGTGTCGGTCAGCGACGCGACATTGAGGACGACCGACGCGACCGTCACGAATCGCGCTCCGCGACGACATGCATGCCGACCTCGCCCAAGATGAACCGTCCGGTGCCGATGACGCTCTCGCCGGGATCGAGGAGCATCTCGGCTCCGTCATCCGCGACGACCACGACGCCGTTCGTGGCGTGCAGGTCGGTCAGACGCCACTCGTCCTCCTGCACGACGAGACGGGCGTGCGTCTTCGAGAGCGTGCGCGTGGTATCGGAAATCGCCAGCCGCTGCTCACCCGGGTCGCCGACCGGGTTGCGCCCGATCACGACACTCGCCCCCGACAGGGCGAACCGCCGACCGTCGTCCAGCACGAGGACGCGACGCACGCCGCGCTTGCGAGCGACGACGACCGTGGCGTCGAGGTCGTCATCCGTCGGACGCGGGGTCACCACGGTGGCGTCGACCTCGGGGGTCAGCCCACCCTGCGGGGCCGCCGGCGGCGCCACAGGGGCGAGGGGCTGTGCCGCAGGGGCAGGAGGCGCGACCTGCGGGGCGGGAGGCGTGACCTGCGGGGTGGGAACGACGGGCTGTGCGGGCGCCGGGGCGGACGCGTTCGCCTCGCCGTCGACGGGTTCGCCGAGGGACAGGTCCGGAGCAGGGCGGATCGTCGGCATCTGCGGTTCAGCGTCGTGAATCCCGTCATCCCGGAACGACGGCGGCACCGAGCGCACGGCGCGCTGCGGTTCGTCGACGGACGCGGCGAGCTCGGAATCCGCGGTCGGCGGCGCCGGACGCGGAACCGGTTCGAACACCGACGTCGACGGGTGCGCGGACGGGACCTCGACGAAAAGAGGGGGTGCCGGCGGCTCGGGAGCCTGAGGCTCAGGAGCGAGCGGCTGCGGAGCCTGAGGCTCAGGAGCGAGCGGCTGCTCGACCGCTCCCGCCGGCGGTATGGCGACGGCGCCGGTCATGGCGGCCATGATCCCGGTCGGCGGGTACGCCTCCCCCGGCGCGGGCGGCACCGGCGCCGCGGCCGGGGGAACGAACGGCGCCCCGGGGGCGGGCGACTCCTGCGGCGCGGCCACGACGGGCTGCGGGGGCGCGACAGGCTGGGGCGCAGGCGGCGGCACGGCGGACGGCTGCGGTGCCGGAGGCGGGGGCGCCGGAAGCTGCGGCGCGGGAAGCTGCGGCGCGGGAGGCTGCGGCGCGGGAAGCTGCGGCGCGGGAATCTGCGCTGCCGGGGGCGCGAAAGACCGGGCGGGCGCATCCACCGGCGGCTGCCCCGCGACCGGCTGGGGCGGCACACCCCAGGCGGAGGGCGCGGGAGGTGCCACGGCCGCTTCCGGTTCGCTCGCCCGGGGCGGAGCGTAATCGGGGAAGACGAGCGCCGGGGACTCGGCCGGCGCCGTGCCGGAAGGCGACAGCGAGGGGATCGTGTAGCCCGAGGCGTCCCGTGCGGGAGCCGCCGCCGGCGACGCCGAGCGACGCGGACCGGGCTGGAGTGCGGCGAGACGTTCCCCCTCCGGATACGGGGCCGCGCCCCACGCGAGGACCGTCGCCCAGACCGGCGGCAACAGGATGGCGAGCACGGTCATGCCGGCACCATGGCCGAACCGCTTGTTGATGCGGTGAGTGGCGACGACCTTCAGATACAGACCGTAGATCTGCACCAGGGGGATGAAGTAGAACACCACCGACCACGCGGGGACCCCACCGCGCGCCAGGATCTCCGCCTCGTTGAGAACCGGGACCCAACCCTTCCACCCTTCACCGTCGATGCGCGGGAACAGGCGCGACAGCGCGAACGCGTACCAGACGTAGATGGCGATGCCGATGAGCAGTCCGAGACCGCCGACGATGAACAGCATCGTGGCCAGACCGGTGTCCGCGGGCGCGGTCATGAGTCCCCCTTCTTCCGGCCGCCGAGCGAACCGGTCAATCCGAGCGTACCGAGAGCGGGCCCGGCACCGAGCAAGCGCATGCCTCCCGCCGGCTTCGCCCTGACGATGAACGATGTCGGCCGCACGCGCATGAGCAGTCGGTGCCACCATGTGCCGGTGTGCGAGAGCTCGGTCCGCTCCGCGTCGACGATCTTCCAGGCCGCGGTCGCGTCGTCGCTCGTGGGCGGGTGCTCCGCGAAGACGGCACGATCGACGAGCACGGCCAAGCGCTCAGCGGCATCCCGCTCCGTCGACTCCGCGCGCTGCGCCCGCGTCCCCTGCACATCCATGACCACACCGTGGTCGGCGTACACGTCGACCAGCTCCTCCCAGGCCCCGGCGAGACGCACCTCGGGATCCTCGGCGGTGCGACGCACCCGAGCGCGCTGCCTCTTGGCGAGCAGGAGCACGAGGAACGGCAGCGCCAGCAGCACGAGCGCGAGGAGACTGAGACCGACGGCGGACAGGATCGGCAGCAGGATCGCCAGAACCTCGGACTGCGGCTCCTCGAGCGGAGGAGCCTCGTTGTTGGAGTCGCTCTGCGCCTGAGGCGGGTCCAGTGCCTCGGAGCGCGGCTGCTCCGGGACGGTGGGGTGCTCCGGCAGCTGCTCGCCCTCGGTGATGGCGCTGGGCAGCATCGCGTACTGGGGCGTCGTGTCGACGGGGATCCACTCGCCGCCGGTGGCGCGCACCTCCACCCAGGCGCTCATGTTCGCACCGGTGCAGGCCTCGGAGCACGCGGGGATTCCCGGCACCTCTTCCGCGCCGGCGAGCCGCGCCCCGATCACGATGCGGGACTCGAGCCCCCAGTGCTCGGCGAGGAGCGCGGCGGCCACCGAGAACTGCTCGTCGTCACCGACCGCCGCGACGAGCATCTCCGGCGCGGCGTCCGCCCCCGCCCGTCGCTCCTGCTCGACCAGGTCGGCGAAGAGCTCTTCGATGCGGGCGGCGGAGTGACCGGCGTAGCTCGGAGCGAACGCATAGCCCTCGGCCCCCTTGAGCGATGAGATCCAGCCCGCGGCGGCCTCGTCGTCGAGCAGCGCGTGGCTGAGGTAGCCGCGCTCGCGGAGGCGGTCGATGACCTCGAGGTAGCCGGCTCCCGTGCGGGGCTGCTCCTGCATCTCGGCCCATTCGGCGAGCACCGGGTACAGGTCGGTGTCGAGCGTCGACGCACCGCCCTGCAACGCGGTGACGTCACCCTGCTCGCCCGGGGCATCGATCAGCACCGTGTAGCGATCGCCCGGCACGAGTCCCTCTCCGCCGCCCGGAGCCTCGGCGACCGTGATCGCGGTATCGCCGCCGGCGTTCACGTGGAAGCCGTCCGCGAGATCGTCGGCACGGGAACCGGTGAACGCCGGAGCCTCGGCGAGCCCGGCCGGCGACGGGACCCAGATGCCTCGATAGGCCTCGCCGATCGTCATGTCGAGCGACACCCGACCCGGCGCCGGGAGCGCCGTGCGAGGCAGACGACTGAAGCGGTCGTCCGGATCGATGTGGAAATCCTCGCCGTCGTACGAGTCGAGCGTGACGAGCCGGATGCGGTCGACGGCACCGGGGTCGCCCTGCACCTGCACGACCGTCGCGTCGAGCGTGTCGCCCGCGAACCAGGACCGGTAGGCGCTGAGCGGACTGGGCTGCTGCTGCACCACGATCATGGGCTCGATCTCGTCGCGCAGCACCGAGCGATCCGACCACCCCGCTGCGGCCGGAGCGATCGCGAATCCGGCGATGAGTGCGACGACGGCGAGTGCCGCCGAGAGGAGGTGGCGTCGCACGCTCAGCCACACCGGAGTGGCCTGGCGGGAGATGTTGGCCGCCGCGACGATGCGCAGCGCTTCGGCACGCTGCAGTCGCGCCCGACCGACGAGCCAGACCAGAGAGGAGACGAAGAACGCGACCCCGATCAGCCATTCCCGCGGAGCAGGGAGGGTCATGCCGAGCACCGTGACCGGAGCCGTCGTGCCACTCACCCCGAAGGCGATGCCGAAGACGCTCATCGCGACCACGACCGGCACGGCGATCGTGGCGCGGCGCCCCGTCTCCAGCACGAGGAGCGCGGCGAGGAACGATCCGAACAGCATCACGACGAGGAAGGGGATGAGAACGGCCTGGTACTCGCCCAGCGGCGGGTTCAGCGTCAGCATCTGCTTCCACCCGAGGACGACCCCGAGCACCGCATCGCGGAGACCGCCGAGGAACGCCGGGACGGAGGAGAGCGCCGAGGGGATCGCGAGCGGCACCGCGACCACCACGTAGACACCAGCTGCCGCGAGCACGGCGATGAGCGTTCCCCAGCGCAGCGCCCGCGCCACGACGGCGACGGTGATGCCGAGGATGCCGCCGACGAGACCCACCACGAGGGCACGAGGGGATTCGTACACGGGCCACGCGGCGGCGGTCGCGAGGAGCACACCGACCAGCACATAGCCGAGAGACCAGAAGGTCAGAGCCGACACGGCGAAGGTGCGGCGTGATCGCGCCACCCTGCCGCGCTTCGGACCGGCGGCGCTCACCGGAGAGCTCCCCGCGCGAGCATCTGCGGAAGGTCGCCGAGCGCGCCGAGAGTCATCACCGCGAGCTCACGCGCCGTGCGCATCGTGGGCTGCTCGCCGAGTTCGCTGCGCACTGCGACCGCCTCGACGGCCGCCGGAAGCTTCACCGCCGCGTGACGCAGTCGCTCCAGGGGCATCCGAGAGCCGGTGAGCAGGAAGCCGATGGAGAGGTCGGGATACGACTGCGCGGTGAGCGCGGCGACGGCCTCGAGGCGCATGACGCGCTCGGCCGGATCGATCGTCGAGGTGGCGTCGAGGAGAGCCTTGGGCGTGACCGTCGGCAAGGTGCGGATCGACAGCACCTCGGCGCGACTCTGCTCGGGGATCTCGTTGCTCACGGAGAAGAGCACGTCTCGGCCGTCGCGCACACCCTGCAGAGCGAGGGACGCCGCGGCGCTGACCGTGTTCTCGAACTCGTCGTCGCTCTCGTACGACTCGGTGTCGAGGTCGAGGATGATGGCGATGCGGGCGTGCCGGGACTCCTCGTACTGGCGCACCATGAGCTTGCCGGTCTTCGCGGTCGACTTCCAGTGCACGTGCCGCTGGGAGTCGCCGACGACGTACTCGCGCACGGCGTGGAAGGACAGGTCGGCGTCGACCAGCGTCGTGCTCGGTGTGCCTTCGAGGTCGCGGATCAGCCCGGCGCTGGTGCTCGGGAGGCGCACCGTCACCGGATGCACGTGGATGCGCTGCACGTCGGGCCAGCGCAGCTCGCGACGGAGGATGCCGATCGGGTCACCCCGGGTGATCGTCATCGGCCCGACATCGATGACGCCGCGGCGGTGTGCGGCGATCGTGAGCTGTTCGCGGTGGTGCGCTCCCGGTCGCAGGAGCGGCACATGCGCCTCGACGAGGCCCTCCCCCACGGGCACGTCGACGATGCCGGGCAGGGAGAGCCGGGTGCCGTTGTTGCGCACGTCGAGCGTGGCACCGATCTCGGCGCCGGCGACGACGCGGTCGCGATCGAGAGCGAGGTCGATCCGGTAGTCATGTGCACCGAGGATGAACGGGACGCAGGCCAGCAGCAGCACCAGTGCGATCGCGGCCACCGCCCACGCCTCGACCCAGCCGAAGAGCAGCCCCGCGGTGATCCCGAGCACGCAGGCCACCGCCACCAGCATCCCCGCCGCCGTGACGGTCTCGCGCACCCAGCCGACGACGGCCCTCGCCGCACGCCCGGTGTTGCGAGCCGCCCGACGTACACCGAACACCGCACCGCGGACAGGTCCGCGGTGCGTCCGGTCGTACCGCGTCACGGTGGTCGTGCGGGTCGACGTGCTCGTGCCTGCCGCGGTGCGCGTCAGGCGGGATTCGGTGCTGAAGCTCACGCAGTGCCGTTCTCGCGCGGAGGCTCCACATCGAGGAGGATCTGTCCGATCACGGCAACGGCCGTCACGCCGTCGAACTCGGCCTCGGGCTCGAGCACCAGTCGGTGCGCGAGTGCGACGACGGCGAGTTCGCGCACATCGTCGGGGGTCGCGAACGTGCGGCCGTTCTTGGCGGCCCACGTCATCACCATCCGGGACAGGGCGAGTGCCCCTCGGACGCTCGCGCCCAGACGCACCTCGGATGCGCGACGCGTCGCATCGACGATGCGCATGATGTAGTCCGAGACGAGCGGGTTCACATACACGCCGCGCGACATCTCGGCCATCGTGAGGATCGTGTCCGTGCCCACGATGCCGTCGAGCACGACCTTCTGCCGGCCCGCGCCCTGGAGGATGCGCATGGTGGCCGCCTCGTCGGGGTAGCCGATCGAGGTCTTGATCATGAAGCGGTCCAGCTGCGCCTCGGGCAGACGGTACGTGCCGCCCTGCTCGATGGGGTTCTGCGTCGCCATCACGAGGAAGGGCGACCCGACCGGCCGTGTCACGCCGTCGACGGTGACCGTGCCCTCTTCCATGACCTCGAGCAGCGCCGACTGCGTCTTCGGGCTCGCACGGTTGATCTCATCCGCGAGCACGATGTTCGCGAAGACGGGACCCGCGTGGAACTCGAAGGCTCCCTCCTTCTGGTCGTAGACGGTGATGCCCGTCACGTCGCCGGGGAGGAGGTCGGGGGTGAACTGGATGCGCGTGCTCGTGCCGTTCACGGTCTGGGCGACCGCACGGGCGAGAGCCGTCTTCCCGGTTCCGGGGAAGTCCTCGAGCAGCACGTGGCCCCCGCTGACGGCGGCGGCGAGCACCAGCTCGATCACGTGCAGCTTGCCGAGGATCGCCTGCTCGATGTTGCCGGTGAGGATCGAGAACGTCTCGGCGAACCAGGATGCCTGTTCGGGAGCGATGGTCACGGGTGCGGCTGAGGTGGCTGGCATAACAGCAAGAGTATTCGTCCGCGGGGCGCGCGACGCGCGACCCGCGTCACTCACAGGTACCCGCGACACGATGGGTGATGGTCTTCAACGCACCGAACGCGTCTATCCAGTCGATGGTCACGTCGAAGGCGCCGGGGGTGTCCACCACCGCAGTCGAAGTGAGGGCATACGCACCCCGCGCGGCGCGCGACACCGTCACGACGTCTTTCTCCACGGCCGGCATACAGGCCTGGAAGGTCACGTCCACGGTGGTCGGCGCCGTCCTGGCGGTGACGGGCACCTCACCGGAGCAGTACCCGGTGAAGACGGCATGGCATGCCTGCGCCCGCACCTGTCCCGGAGACGCGTCGGAGGTGAGCGAGAACTCGGACTTCTTCTCCCCGTACATGTAGTACTTGGGCACGAACCCGTCCTGGACGTGGATGCTCGGTGCGGAGGCCAGTCCGTAGGTGTAACGGTCGCCCTCGCGCGTGGGAGTGTCCGCCACCGTGTAGCTGGCGTCTCCACCGGGGCCGTCGACGAAGGTGAAGGTGAACACCTGCGCCGTCGACGACTCCGCGACGCCGTACCCGTTCGACGCGCACGCCTTGACGTTGTACGTCTGGTACTGCTGCAGGCCCTGCAGGGACGGCGAAGCGGACTGCACCTCGGCTCCCGCGACCGAGAGTCGGCCGTTCCCGTCGGCGGTGCAGCTGGCCGTGCCCGAGCGCCAGGCCAGATAGACGACGTCGACGCCCAGTGCGCTGCCGTTGGCCTGCGGCGCGACGCCCGAGACGCTCACGGAGGTGTTCGTCACGGCATCGGCCTGCGTCCAGGAGGGGTCGAAGTACACCGTGCCCGCGGCCGTCACCGAGGTGCGGAAGGCGCCGCCCTCGTTCCCACCCTCGCCGGTCGGGGGCTGGAACTGGCTGATCGGGACGAGCGTGAGGGTCTGCGCTCCGGGCGACAGCGCGATGTCGGCCGATGTGGTCGCCCCGGTGCGGGGGATGACCTGCCCGTTCTCCTCGATCCGGAAGGCCTGCGCGTCGTCGGAAGCGCTGATCGACAGTGCGACCACGCCCTGCCCGCGCTCCGTCACACCCGGTCGGTAGACGGGCGCGGCCGATGCGTTCGAGACGACCGGCGCGGCGTAGGCCCAGCTGGTGTGCGGCGACGTGGCCGCCGATGTGCCGACCGCGTTGACGGCGGATGCGGTGAAGACGTGCGGTGCGCCGTTGACCAGCCCGTTCACCGTGCAGCGATACACGGCGCCGGCCGGACTGCACGAGGCGTTCGCGGGAGAGCCGTCCTGCAGGATGGTCACTCCGGAGACGCCGGGGTGGGCGCGGCCGGCTTCACCGAGCGGAACCTCGAGCACCACGCTCGACCGGCTGAAGCCGACGGTGGTGACGCTCGCCGGAGCCTGCGGGAAGCCCTGGAGGTCGAGGGTGAGGGTTCCCGTGCCCGTACGGCCCTGGGCATCCGACACCACGAACGGGATGACGCACTGTCCGCCGGGCGCCTGTCCGCCTCCGGGCCAGGTCGCGGTGATGGCCTTGCTGCCGGAGGTCGCGACGGAGGCGACATCGCATCGTGCGCCCGCGCCGAGCGACATCAGTCGCAGGCCGGAGCCGGGCTTCCCGACGAACGGGTCGTACTCGCCCGCGACGTCGACGACATCGATCGTGCAGCTCGCACTCGTGACGATGCACTGCTTCGTGAACGTCGCTCCGCGCGGGGCATCGGGCGGCGCAGCGCCCACGACCAGGCGCACCGATGCCGACGGCTGACCGTACTGCGGCACCGTGACGCTGACGTTCTCGGTGTTGCCCGGTCGCGCATCGGCGCGGGCCTCGATCGTCAGCGTCGAGCCGCTCTGGGTGACGATGAACGCCGATCCGGAGTGCACGATCCGATACTCGAGCGAGCCGACGTTGCCCTCGCGCCCGCCTTCCCAGGCCGCCATGTTGGCGTAGAGGTCGACGGTCTCGGTCGCTCCGGGAGCGATCGTGTGCGCGATCGACGAGAGCAGCAGCTGCGGCTCGGCGGGACGGATGCTGACCGGCACATCGATGTACGACCAGCGCTCCTGTCCTTGCAGGCGCACCGGGATCAGGCAGGTGTCGGACCACGGCGCCTCGCGGCCGGCACGGTACACGGCTCCGCCCGAGCCCTCCGCGGCGCACGACGCCGCAGCGCGCTGCGCGGTGAACTGGCCCGAACCGACTTCCACGGCATCCGACGACGCCAGATCGACGTAGTCGCCCACCGCGAACGAGGCGGACGCATCCTCGTCGACCACGACCGGGGTCGCTCCCGGCTTGAGCTGCACCTGCATGTCGTCGAAGGCCGGGATCCGCAGGAACCCGTAGGCGACGACGCCGCGGCCGCCCGCCGCCGTCCCCGACAGCTGGAACGGCACCAGCGCGCCTTCCTGCGGCGCCGCCCCCACGATGCGGTTGCCCTGCACCGTGTACCCGGGCTGCTCGCCCCACAGGCTCAGCTTCAGCGACGAGGCATCACCGGACGGCCAGCTCACACGGTCGGTCACGACGTCGACCCCGCGATCGGCGAGGTCGTCACGATCACGGGCGGTGAGGACGGTGTCGGCGACGCTCGGCTGATCGGCGACGGTGCCGTCGGTCACGGTGACCACGATGAGCCCCTGCGCGGTGCTCCCCGTCCGCTTCGACTTCACGGTGTAGAAGTACGAGTTCGTGCCTGCCGTGTCGCCGGCGCGGAGCACGACGCGGCCATCCTTCAGCGCGGTGTCCGAGTCGATCAGCGCGTTCAGTCGCTCATACAGCGGGTTGCCCTTGACCGGAGGCGCATTGGGCACGAGCTCCGTGATCTCGAGTTCGCTCTGCGCGGGGTCGAGGTCGTTCGAACGCGGGTCCAGCACGATGGGGGTCTTCGACCCCGCCTCGACGCGGACATAGTCGCTGAAGGTCACCGGGGCGGCATCGTCGACGTCGGCATCCAGCACGCCGATACGGACGGCTCCGCTCCCCTCCTCGCCCTGCGGATCGCGCACGGTGTAGCGGAACGAGACCTGCCCGCCGTCGACACCGCCGGCAGGAGCCCGATACACGATGGCCTCGCCGTTCGCCGAGATCGTCGCCGTGCCCGCCCCCTTCTCCGGCTGCTCGATGCCGGCGAGCACGACCCGGTCGCCATCGCTGTCCATCCCGGTCGCGGGAACGGGGAGCGAGACGGTCTGACCGCTCAGGACGCGACCGGTGAGCGTCGTCGGAGTGGGCGCGCGGTTCGTCCCCGGCGGCAGGACCGTGACGGTCACGATGCCGTTGTCGTACAGCGACGGGTTGCGTTCGAGGGAGACGGCGTACGTGAGCCGATAGGTGCCAGGAGTCGTGGGCGCCAGGTAGCGCAGCGCGTTGCGATCGGCGAACACGAGTTCATCCGGCTCACCGGACCCGGTCACCTCCGGAAGCACCACCAGCGGTTCACCGCGGGGCGCCACGTCGTTCGCGGTGACGTTGATGCGGGTGAGAGAGCCGGCGCGCACGGTGATCGCATCGGGGAACACGATCGGCCGCGTGACCGTCGACGGCGGCGTGAGGAAGACGGTGACCGTCCCCTCCACGGCCGCGCCCGACCCGTCGGCGACGGTCACCGTGGCCTTGCCGATCACGCCCGGATCACCGCTCTCGGTCGTGCCGTTGACGCGGATGCTCTCGTTGCCGACCACCCGCACGTTGAGCTGCGGGGTCGAGCTCACGGCGCCGGACAGCATCAGCACCCGGCCGCTGGTGTTCTGCACGGCCCGGAGGACGTCGACGGTCGTGTCCTCGCCCTCGCGCACGAACGCGGTGAGGGGCGCCATCGCGAGTCCCGAGGAGCCGTCGACGGCGGTGATGCGGATGACCGCCGACTGCTCGGCCTGCGTCGACGCGTCCTGCGCCGTGTAGGTGACCACGTACTGACCGGGTTCGGCGACCGTCAGCTCGACCGTGCCCGAAGCCGGATTCGGCGTCACCTCGAGCCCCTGCGCGGTGGCCGCGGTCTGCACCGCGTCGACGAGTCGGTACGATCCCGAGCCTCCGGAGAGGTGATCGGAGATGCGCACGGACTGGCGCTCGCCGACCCGGGCGGTCAGTGCCACCGGCGAGGCGATCAGTGCCGGGCTTCCGGTGACCTGCACGTCGAGGGTCTTCTCGGCGGTCGCTCCGTGGACGTCCTGGACGACGACGGTGACGGAGATCACCGCATCCGCCGCGTTCTGATCGGTGTGCCGGATCGCCACGCGCCCGTCGGCCATCGGCACCACCATCACGGGAGCCGAGGAGTCGGTCTCGTAGGCGTCGCTGAGGATGAAGGGGTCGCCTTCGGGGTCGACCCAACCCGAGAGCGCGGAGACGACCGTGCTGCCCCCGGGAAGAAGCTGTGGCGCCGGCCACTCCTGTTGACAGGCGTCGACGCCGCACCAGACGGGCGCCGAGTTCACCCCGGGATCGACCACGGTCAGCGTCACCGTCGCGGGAGAAGACACCGCAGCGCCGTCGGTGACGGCATAGGTGAAGGATGTCTGCCCCGAGCCCGCCTTCACGTTCACGACCAGCGACTGCCCGTTGGCGACGAGCGTCAGATCACCGAACGCGGAGTCGGAGAGTCCTCCCGACACCGAATCGGGATCGATCGTCAGGACGTCCTTCTTGTTCGGATCGTGATCGTTGAGCAGAACGGGCAGGATCACCTGCTCCCCGGCGCGCACGCCGAACGCATCGTCGACCGCGACGGGCGGAAGCTGCTCCGCCACGTCCTCGACGATGATCGTGCCCTCCTGCTGCTCGGTGTCGTCTTCGATCTTCCACTGCTCGAGCGGGATGAGCACGCCGTCCGGCGCGGTCCAGATGAGGCCGGTCCCGGTCTCGCTCAACACGGCGCGATCGCCGTTCTCCTGGAAGACCGGCGCGATCGTGGCGGAGTCGAGCGTCTCATCGGGAACCCGCAGCGGCACCGTCTCGCCGTCTGTCCACAGCGTTCCCGCCCCGGTGTCGAGCCAGGCGGCATAGGTCTTCCCCCCGACCACGACCGGTGCCGCAGGGACCCCGGTCGCGTCCGCCACCCGCTCGGATTCGCCCGAAGCCGGGTCGACCGACACGAGCCCGTCCGAGTCGGCGACGACGAGGGCATCACCGGAAGCGGATCCGCCCTGCAGGCGCGCATCCTCCACGACGTCGAGCTCGACCGGCTGGTCGCGGCCGGAGATCCACAGGGCGCCGGAGCCCGCCTGCAGCATCGCCCAGCGATCGCCGACGACGGTGAGCGCCAGACCGTCGCCGGCCTCCGGCGCCTCGGGCACGGAAGCCGCATCGCCGAGGAACCTGTGCTCATCGATGTCGAATCGCCGAACCGCTCCCTCATCCGCGGAGTAGAGGACCAGGAGACCGTCGGGCGACAGGCCGATCGCATCCGCCGTGTAGGTGGGAGGGTCCTCGCCCTCTTCGACCTCGACCCCCGCGAAGGGATCGACGAGCGCCGTCCCCGCCCCGGCCGCGACGGTGGAGACGGAGACCTGGCCGGTGTCGGTGCGATACGCCACGTACGGACCGGCGGAGAGGATCTCCCTGGTACCGGCGGGGGTGGGCTCCGAAGCGAGCGGAGTCCCCTCTTCGGAGGAATCGGAGAGGAGGTCGGCGGGGCTTGCCGGGTCGAGGTCCCAGCGCTGCCTGTTGCCCTGGGCGTAGAGCACCGCGGCGGAGCCGTTCTGCCAGACCGCCTCGGGGTCGTCGACGTTGCGCACGGTGTCGATCTCGGCGAGCTCGGTGTTCACGCGGGCGTACTGACCGCTGTCGCGCATGACCCAGACCGAGGCGTCGAGGCGTGGAACCTCCTGCGACTGATACCCCTGCGCCGTCACCGCGAGGGTGAGCACGACGGCCAGCGCGGCGATCCCCGAGATCGTCGCGATCAGTCGACCGCGGGGCCGCCTGATCGCTTCTGTGCTCTTCCGGTCGCCGATCGCCATCAGAGGATCCCGGTGACGAAGAGGACGACCGTGCCGATCGCGGCGAGCGCGGTCGCGCCGATCAGGGCGCCGATGATCCCGGCGACAAGGGGCGAGCGCGTGCGGCGCCGGGGGGTCGACGGGAGGTCATCGCGCTCGCGCGGCGCGGCCTGAGGGCGTGCGGCGCGCACGGCGCGTCGCGAGTCCGGGGCGACGGTGGTGATGACGGGTCCGCGGACGGTGGAATCCGAGAAGCTCACCGGCGCGGCGGCGGCCCATTCCGCCGACGCCGCCTCGAACGCGGTCGGGGCGATCCCGAGCTCGTACTGCGCCCAGCGCAGCCGCTCCGCGAATTCCGCCATGCTCGCGGGGCGCTTGCCGGGGTCCCGGTGCATCGCGGTCGCGAAGATGTCGTCGATGATCGGGGGGATGCCACCGACCGGCACCGCCGTGTAGCGCGCCTTGATGATCCGTTCGGTGAGCTGATCGCGCGAGTTCGAGCCGCGATCGGCCCGCTCGAAAGGACTGCGGCCGGCGAGCAGGGTGTACAGCGTCGCTCCGAGGCTCCAGACCTCGCTGGGCACCGACCCGGACACCCGCTCCTGCAGCACCTCGGGTGAGCTCCACGGCACGGACATCGCGATGGTCTCGCCGTCACCCTCGTCGATGACGGCCGCCGCGATCCCGAAGTCGGCCAGCACCGGGGCGCCGAGGGAGTTGATGAGCACGTTCGACGGCTTGATGTCGCGATGGAGCAGACCAGCCCTGTGCACGGTCTCGAGCGCGCCGGCGATGCGCACCCCGATGTCGAGTACCTCGGCGAGCGGGAGCGGAGCCTTCTTGTAGCGGGCGCTCATCGTGTCGGGGCAGTACTCCATCGCGAAGTACGGTCGACCGTCGGCGGAGATCGACGCCTGATAGATGGTGACGATCGACGGATGCGCGCTCAGCCGTGCGGAGATGTCGGCCTCCACGTTGAAGGTGCGCAGAACCTCGGGGTTCACGGCATCCGCCAGCAGCACCTTCACCGCGGCGACACGACGCGGCATGTCCTGTTCGTAGAGGAACACGTCGGCGAAACCACCGGAACCGAGCGGGCGCACGTAGCTGTAGCCGGCCAGCGTCGGCGGTGTCGCTGCCATGCGCGTTGCCACTCATGCTCCTCACGGTCGGAAAGGGAGACCGCGCCCTGCATGACCCCGACGCACCGCGTCGGGAGATCCCCCCGGTCACCGATTATATCGAGGGCCTGGACGATCCCGACGACGCATCCTCCGCGGTCGGCCCGTCAGGCGCGCCAGCACCCCGCGATGTGATCGTCGACCATCCCGGCCGACTGCATCAGGGCGTACATGGTGGTCGGTCCGACGAAGCGGAATCCGCGCCGCCGCAGCTCTTTGCTCAGCGCCGTCGATTCCGGCGTGACCGCCGGCACGTCGGCGAAGGCTGCGGGACGGGTGTCGGACACCGCAGGCGTGAACGACCACATGAGCTCGTCGAGCTCCCCCTCGGCCATTCCCCGCACGAGGCGGGCGTTGCCGATGGTCGCCTCGATCTTGGCGCGGTTGCGGACGATTCCGGCGTCGCCCATCAGCCGCTCGACGTCGGACTCGTCGAATTCGGCGACGACCTCGGGCTCGAAGCCCGCGAACGCCTCCCGGAACCGCGGCCGTTTGCGCAGGATGGTGATCCACGAGAGCCCGGCCTGGAACCCCTCCAGCGCCATCTTCTCGAACAGCGCGCGGTCGCCGTGCAGGGGCGTGCCCCACTCCTCATCGTGATAGCGACGGTACTCGTCGTCGTCGCCCACCCAGGCGCAGCGGTCGCGGGCATCGGGGCCCGTGAGGAGAGAGATCATGCCTCCAACGTATCGGCGGTCGCCGACATGGCGAGCACCGCTCATCGACCACCCGCCCGATCCGGGATCATCCGGGAGTGCAGCACCAGAATGCTGGTCTGGCGGCGGCCTATCCACCAGACTGTGCGGATGGATGCTGTGAATGAATGGCTGCTGACCTGGGGCGACAACCTGTGGACCTGGATCGTCCTCCCCGTCGTCGTCCTCCTCGGGCTGTACTTCACGGTCCGCTCCGGCGTCGTGCAGTTCCGGCTGATCCCGGAGATGTTCCGCACGCTGACGGACAGGACCCCGCGCACCGAGAGCGGTGAACCGCAGTCGGTCTCGGCGTTCCAGGCGTTCACGATCTCCGCGGCCTCGCGCGTCGGCGTCGGCAACATCGCCGGCGTGGGCACCGCGATCGCGATCGGCGGCCCCGGTGCCATCTTCTGGATGTGGCTGATGGCGTTCATCGGCGGCGCGTCGTCGTTCATCGAGTCCTCACTCGCGCAGCTCTACAAGACGCGTGACAAGGACGGCTTCCTCGGCGGTCCGGCCTACTACATGCAGCGCGGGCTCGGCGCGCGCTGGATGGGCATCCTCTTCGCCATCATCCTCATCATCTGCTTCCCCATCGCCTTCAGCTCCCTGCAGGCCAACACCATCCAGGCCACCATCGCCGGGAGCCTCGACGGCGAGGCCGCGGCCTGGCTGCCCTGGGCGATCGGCGCGGCCCTCGCGATCCTCATGGGTCTGGTGATCTTCGGCGGTGTGCGCCGGATCGCCTCGGTCACCCAGACGCTCGTGCCGATCATGGCGCTGCTGTACCTGCTTCTCGGGCTGGTGATCGTCGCGATGCACATCGAGCGTCTCCCCGAGGTGTTCGCCCTCATCTTCACTCAGGCTTTCGGCCCGAACGAGATCGTGGGCGCGGCCCTCGGCTACATCATCCTCACCGGCGTCAAGCGAGGCATGTTCTCGAACGAGGCGGGGCTCGGTTCCGCGCCCAACGCCGGCGCCAGCGCCGCCGTCACGCACCCCGTGAAGCAGGGCCTCGTCCAGACGCTCGGGGTGTACTTCGACACGTTCCTGGTGTGCTCGATCACCGCGTTCATCATCCTCGTCTCGGTCCCCGACCTCGCGAACGCGGAGCGCGGCATCGGGTTGACGCAGGGGGCCGTGGTCGGCGCGCTCGGCAGTTGGTCGAACATCCTCCTGATCGTGATCATCTTCCTGCTCGCGTTCAGCTCGATCCTCGGCAACTACTACTACGGCCAGACCAACATCGAGTTCATCACGTCGAAGCCGGCCGTCCTTCTCGGCTACCGGCTCTTCGCCATCGCCGCGGTCTTCGTCGGCTCGATCGTGTCGGCGGACGTGGTGTGGAACTTCGCCGACGGCGCGATGGGCTTCATGGCGATCGTGAACCTCGTGGCCATCGCCCTTCTGTCCGGCGTCGCGTTCAAGCTCCTCAAGGACTACACGCAGCAGCGGCGCGAGGGACTCGATCCGGTGTTCACGAAGGCGAGACTCCCCGAGGTCCGCGGAATCGAGGTCTGGGAGGACGAGCTCTCGGTCACCGGTCCGATCGATCTGCCGACGGCTCGACGCCGCTAACTCCCGGCGGGCCCGCGCCGACGTCAGTCGGCGAAGGTGGCGGCGTCGATCACGAACCGGTACCGCACGTCCGAGGCGAGCACGCGTTCGTATGCGACGTTGATGTCCGATGCCGGAATCACCTCGATCTCGGCGGCGATGCCGTGCTCGGCGCAGAAGTCGAGCATCTCCTGCGTCTCGCGGATGCCGCCGATGTTGCTGCCTGCGAGTGAACGCCGCCCGCCGATCAGCGACATCACCCCGACGGAGAGCGGCTCGGCGGGTGCGCCGACGCAGACGAGGGCCCCACCGACGTCGAGCAGGCTCAGGTACGAGCGCAGATCGATCACGGCGCTCACGGTGTTGAGGATGACGTCGAACGACGAGCGCAGCTCCCGGAACGTCTGCCGGTCGCTCGTCGCGCGGTAGTGATCGGCGCCGAGTCGCAGACCGTCGTCCTTCTTGCTCAGGGTCTGCGAGAGCACGGTGACGTCGGCGCCGAGTGCGTGCGCGATCTGCACGCCCATGTGCCCGAGTCCGCCGAGACCGACGACGGCGACACGAGTGCCCGGTCCGACGTTCCAGTGCCGCAGGGGCGAGTAGGTCGTGATGCCGGCGCACAGCAGCGGCGCGGCCGCATCCAGAGGCAGCGCGTCGGGGATGCGCAGGACGAAGGCCTCGGTCACGACGACCTGCTCGGAGTAGCCGCCCTGGGTCACGGTGCCGTCTCTGTCCATGCTGCCGTAGGTGAGCACCGCGCCTTCGGTGCAGAACTGCTCCTCGCCGCGGAGGCAGTTGCGGCACTCGCCGCACGAGTTCACCAGGCACCCGACGCCGACGCGGTCACCCACCGCATGCCGGGTGACGGCCTCGCCGACCGCGGCGACCGTGCCGGTGATCTCATGCCCCGGGGCGAGCGGGTACTGCTGCGGCCCCCAGTCCCCGCGCACCGTGTGGATGTCGGAGTGGCAGATGCCGGCGAACGCGATGTCGATGAGCACATCGTGCGGTCCGAGATCACGTCGCTCGACGACGGTCTTCTCCAGCGGGGCGGCCTCACGGGGTGCGGCATAGGCGTTCACGGCAGGCATCTCGGACTCCTCGGATCGGGTACCTGCCGAGACTACCCAGGGCGGCGGGGAAAACGATCGTGTGGAGCGACTCGGCGGTTGTCAAGGGTGGGGGCGTTCTCCTTCTGACGCGTCTAGGCTCGCGGGATGACCGCCTCCGACGACCGGATCTCCGACTACCTCACCCGCTACGCCGACAGCCTGACGGCGTTCGATGCCGAGACCGCCGCCGGCCTGTGGTCGGCGCCGGGGATGATCGTGAACGACCGCACCTCGGGGGTGCTGGATTCCCGCGACGCGATGGTCGACGGTCTGCGGCAGTCGTATCCGATCTACCAGCGGCTCGGACTGGCCTCCGTCGGATTCGAGCTCCTCGAGCGGCGCGACCTCTCCGACCGGCTCGCGCTGGTGCGCGTGCGATGGCTGTTCTTCGACGCCGGCGGCGCCCAGCTGACCGACACGGACAGCTACTACCTGCTGCGCGACGAAGCGGAGGGACTGCAGGCGTGCGTGTGCGTCGAGACCGATGCCGCACAGAAGCTCCAGGCGTTGGCCGCTGAGCGCGGCGTGGATCTCACCTCGCTCTCCTGACCGCGTTCGCGATTCAGGAAGGACGACTCCCGGACGCAGGGATCCCGCCGCGGATGCGAAGACCGGGGCGGGATCCCTGCGTGGCGATCTGCAGGCGGGTCAGCGCTGCTTCTTCTTCAGCGCCTTCTCCTGGATCGGGGCCTTGCCGGTCGCGGCGAGGTCGGCGTAGTACGCCCGGGCCTCGTCCTGACGCTGCTTCTCCAGGCCGCTCGCGATGGGCGCGCGCACGTGCTCGGGCTCGTAGCCGAACGCGTTCACCAGGTCGAGGGCGTACGGGCGCAGACGAGCGCACAGCCGGTCGATGTAGCTCGACACGGCCGCGGCACGCTGGGTCGACAGGCGTCCGTTGATCAGGTGCCAGGCGAGGTGCTTCTCGATCAGCTGCAGGCCGAACAGGTCACGCAGCCAGGTGAGCACCTTCTTGGTGTCGGGGTCGTCGATCTGGTGCACGGCGTCGGTGAACGCCTCCCACTGCAGCAGCTCTCCGTGCGCGCGCGCGGCTTCGATGAGCTCGGCCTGATTCTCGTTGAACAGCCGAGCGCCCAGCGCCTTGTCCTTCGCGCCGGGGCGCAGACGGGAGGCGATGTCGGCCACCATCTGCTGCACGCGACCGGCGAGCAGGTCGTGCTGCTGCTCCTCGCGCAACCCGCGCTCGACCGAGCGGCTGACCTGACCGAAGTCCGAGACGGCCTGGCCGAGCTGGCGGAGTCCGGCTCCGTGGAACACCTTGCCCGCGGTCATGCCCACCGCGAACTTGGCGAGCGCCGCGGCGTCCTTGCCCTGGAACTGCTTGGCGTAGTCGGTGAGCAGACGCTTGCCGACGAGCTGCAGCAGGACGTTGTTGTCGCCCTCGAAGGTGACGTAGATGTCGAGGTCCTGGCGGAGTCCGACCAGACGGTTCTCGAACATGAACCCGGCACCGCCGGTGGCCTCGCGGGCCTCCTGCAGCGTGTCGAGCGCGTGCCACGTCGACAGCGGCTTGAGGGCGGCGGCGAGGGTCTCGAGGTCTTCACGGTCGGCCGGGGTGTCGGTGCGACCGGAGAAGACGCCGTCGAACTTCTGCAGGAACTCGTCGTGCGCGAAGATCTGCGCGTAGGTGGTCGCCAGGCGCGGGAGCAGACGACGCTGGTGCTTGCCGTAGTCCATGAGCACGACCTCCTGCCCGTCCGCACCGTCGAACTGGCGGCGCTGGGTGGCGTAGGTGATCGCGATGTGCAGGCCGAGCGCCGAGGCCCAGGATGCCGCACCGTCGAGGGACACGCGTCCCTGCACGAGCGTTCCGAGCATCGTGAAGAAGCGTCGGCCGGGGCTGTCGATCGCACTGGAGTAGGTGCCGTCGACCGCGACGTCTCCGTAGCGGTTGAGCAGGTTGGTGCGGGGAACACGCACGTGGTCGAACGAGAGGCGCCCGTTGTCGATGCCGTTGAGTCCACCCTTGAGTCCGTCGTCCTCGCGGCCGATGCCGGGAAGGTCGACGCCGTCCTCACCCCGCAGCGGCACATAGAAGCAGTGCACGCCGTGGTTGACGCCGTTGGTGATCAGCTGCGCGAACACGGTCGCCGCGATGCCGTGCAGGGCCGCGTTGCCGAGGTACTCCTTCGTCGCCCCGCGGAACGGGGTGTTGATGACGAACTCCTCCGTCTCCGGGTCGTATGTCGCGGTCGTGCCGACGGCGGCGACGTCGGAGCCGTGGCCGATCTCGGTCATCGCGAAGGCTCCGGGGATGGAGAGGTCCATCACGCCGGGAAGCCACTTCTCGTGGTGCTCCTTCGTGCCCAGCTGCAGGATCGCCGAGCCGAAGAGACCCCACTGCACGCCGGACTTGATCTGCAGGCTGGGGTCGGCCACCACGAGCTCCTCGAAGCCCGCGATGTTGGCACCGTTGTTCTCCTCGCCGCCGAGCGACTTGGGGAACGCGCGGTGCACGGCCTTGTTCTCGACCAGCAGGTGCAGCTGGCTGAGCACGCGCTCCCGGTGCTCGTCCTTGCCCAGCTCGTCCTTGCGCCAGAACGCGGAGTCCTTGATCATCTCGCGCGCCTGGCGGCGGACGTCGCCCCAGGTGCCCATCAGGGCGTCGTTGACGCGGGCGACATCGATCCGCGCTGCGACGGCGCTCTCGTGCGATTCATCGGGTGTCGTCGTAGGACGGACGGCAGCGTCGACCATGGCTTTCCTCCAGGAGAGTTGGGATGCTCCCATGGTAGGTCTGCCACAACCAGGAGCGAACTGCACTGTCTGGACCCTCCAACACCCGACGGGCACATGTCCCCGCCGGATTGTCGTCAGACCACAGTCGGGCCCACCGGAGCCCTCTCCGCGTCGACGGGCACCGCGGGTGGCGACGCCGACTTGGCCTCCTGCCATCGCCGCTTCGTCCCGGCGCTGAGCCGCCCCCACGTGCGGTCGCGGATGAAGATCGAGTCGATCGCGATCATGGTGAGCGAGAACCACGGCAGCCCCATGAGCACGGCGATGCCGATGTGGAAGGAGAGGATGCCGAGCAGACCGATCAAGCGCGTCGGACGCGTCAACAGCATCAGCGGGAACGCGACCTGCAGGATGATCGACCCCCAACTCGCTACCGTGACCATCGGCCCCCATGTCGTCACGAGATCGCTCAGCACCGGCCAGGTGCCGAACCGCGCCGTCTGCAGCGGGTTGTAGACCGCGTACCCCTCCTCCCACGGCGCGCCGCCGGCCTTGTACAGCGCGCCGGAGGCGTACACGAAGCACACCTGCGCCGTGAGCGCCACGAGAGTGAGATTGTGGAACATCGTCCCCAGCAACACCGGTTGGCTGTTCGGGGCGAACCACTCCCCCGACCTCGCCCGTCGCCTCGCGTCCAGCGACCACCGCGCCGCCGGGTCTGCGAAGAACAGGAGAAACAGGGCGATGCGGAACATGTTGTCGCCCTGGTCGCCCACCATGTCGTTGGCCTCGATGAAGCCCACCCAGAGGCAGAAGAAGACCGGCAGCACGATGCGGAATCGCCAGCCGAGGACGAACAGCACCGCGAGCACTCCGAGGAGCAGATAGAGGGCGGTGTAGACGACGTCGTTCCCCATGGCGGCGTGGAAGGCGCTGAACACCCAGATCTTCGGGAACTCGCTCACGGGCTCGGCGAGCTCGCCGTTCCAGGCCGAGCCCGATCCGAAGGTGTAGAGACGGGTGGTGAAGTTGGAGGCGAGCAGACCGATCGCGGTGACGCCGAAGAGGATGCGCGTGACCGCGAGTCCGTAGAGTGCCTTCTTGCCGTTGAAGAGCCAGTCGCCGACGAACGCCGAGATGCGGTCGACGGCCGAGAGCACCATCGCCCAGAGGCCGCCGATCATCGACGAGACGAAGGTCAGCAGCCGGGTGACGAATGAACGCGGAGGCACAGTGCTCGCCGGGGCCGGGACGGGTTCGCGAGGAGGAGCGGGAGGTGTGACAACCGGGGAGGTCGCCGACGTCGTCGTGCTCCGCGGCGCAGCATCCTTCCTCTTCTTCGTCTCCGCCTTCTTCGTCTCCGCCTTCTTCGTCTCCGCCTTCGGTGCCGCGGTCTTGATCGGGGCACTCACGGCTGGTTCCTCTCGAACTGCCCGCGGAAGGTGTCCGCGAAGTTCTCGCGGCTCTGGCCTTCCTCTTCTATGGGGAGGCGCCATCCGGTGGTCGAGAACGTGGGGTCGGGACGCTGTGCGCTCGGATCGTTGCGGTCAGCGTAGGGGACGACGTTCTGACGACTCACGCGGTACTGCACCTTGACCACGGCATCGGCTCCCCAGATCGCGTAGGCCACCTGGGTCGCGTAGGCGGTGGAGAGGTGCTCCTCGGCCATGTACTTCTCGGTCGACGGGTTGTCGCCCTCGAGCTCGTCGAAGGAGCGGACCATCCACTCCTCCCACCCGTCCTCGGCGAAATCAAGGCCGATGACGGCCTGCTGGTCGGCGTTCAACTTGTTGTAGGCGTTCATCTGTCCGCTCGCCACTTCGCTCGACTGGATGCCGGCGCGCGGCGGGAACAGGTTGTAGCGGATCATCGAGAGTTCGACATCGGTGGCACTCACCCAACCGGTCTCGACCTGCTCGCCGTCCTTCTCGATGACGGCGCGGACGTTGAAGTGGTAGTCGCCGTTGATGGGCTCCGGCGCGAAGACGCTCCACGACTGACCGAACATCGGCAGCATGTAGCCGGACAGCACCTCCTGCGTCGGAATCTCGCGCAGTGCCGAATACGGCGCGATCCACAGGAACGACGCCCCGATATGCCAGAGGGTGAGCAGACAGGCGGCGAAGGCGATGAGCTTCACCCACCAGGTCGGACGCGGACGCACGGCGGCCGCTGCCTTCGATGCAGACACATCGAGCTCCGGTGAGGACTCGGGTTTCGTGCTCATTCACTTCCCTCCGTACCGCCGAGGGTCGGGACCGCCGTGGGGAAACGGTCCCGACCACTCAGCGTTCCTGCATCGCGATCACTCCGTCTGAACCAGTCGTCGTCGGGATCTCGCGAGTCTCATCGTCCCCAGGCCGAGTACCAGGAGCAGTGCGGCCAGAGCGATCCATCCGCTCTGGATCTGTCCGCCGGTCGTGGCCAGGCCCGATGCCACCACCTGGAACGAGGCCGACACGCTGCCGGAGCTCGCACCGGTCAGCGTCACGGCGTGCGTTCCGAGATCGGTGGCGGACGGGACGGTCCAGGTGAAGGTGACCGTGCCCTGCGCGTTCGCGACCTGGCTGCCCAGCGCGATCGGGTCGGAGGCCATCACGCCGGTGACCCTCTCCCCGGGCTGGAAGCCCGTGCCGACCGCGGTCTGCTGCTTGCCCCGCTCCAGCACCGGGGACTTGAGCGCGATGGCGATGTTCCCGGTCGGATCGGCCGCTGCGTCGGCAGATGCCGATGCCGTGGCCGAAGCGGATGCCGCAGCCGTCGCCTCTGCCGAGGCATCAGCGGCCGCCGATGCGGAGGCCGTGGCCGACGACGAGGCGTTGGCCGCCGCAGCCGCCGAGGCGTTCGGGTCCGCGTCGGCCGAAGCCGAGGCGTCCGCCGCACTCGTGGAGGTCGCGTCGTTCTGCGCCGCAGCCTGCGCCGCCGCAGCGGCCGAGGCGTTCGCTGCCGTGGTGGCCGTGGTGGAGGCGTCCGTGGAGGCATCCGTGGTTGCGGCCGCCTGAGCCGCGGCGCTGGCGGATACGTCTGCGGCTGCCGAGGCCTGACTGGTCGCGTCAGCGAGTGCCGCAGCCACTGCCGCTGCCTCCGCCGAGGCGTTGCTGTCGTCGTCTGCCTGTGCCGAGGCCGCTGCCGACGCCGAGGCGTTGGTGTTGATCTCCGCTGAGGCATCCGCCGAGGCGACCGCGTCCGAGGAGGCATCGGTCGAGGCGTTCGCGATCGCCGCCGCGCTCGCATTCGATGCCGCACTCGTACTGGCGTCCGACGTCGCCGAAGCCTCGGCTGCGGTGTTCGTCGTCGCGTCGGCCAGGGCCGCGGCCTGGGCGGCTATGGCCGCACCGGCATTGGCCTCGGAGGTCGCATCGGCTGTCGCCGACGTGGACGACGTGGCTGTCGCCGCCGCCTCCGACGCCGCGTCGGCCGCCGGATCGGCGGCTGCCGACCCTTCAGCCGTCGCATCGGCGAATGCCGCGGCCTGTGCGGATGCTTCGGCGACGGCAGCGGTGGTGGCATCGGCGTTCGCCGAGGCGGATGCCGATGCTGCCGCGTTCGTGTTCGCCGCAGCCTCCGACGAGGCGTCCGTGGACGAATCCGTGGTCGCCGCCGACTCCGACGAGGCTGCGGAGTTCGACTCCGCCGCCGTCGACGCCGAGGCGTTCGCGTCATCCGAGGCATCCGCCTGCGCCGCCGCCTGAGCGGCGACCGCCGCGGAGGCATTCGCCGTCGACGTCGCATCGGTGGAGGCGGTCGTCGATGCCGTGGTCGTGGCCGCGGATTCGGCGGCCGACGTGGCATCGGCTGTCGCTGCGGCGGATGCCACGGACGTCGCGTCGGCGAGAGCGGCGGCTTCCGCGGCTGCCTGCGCTGACGGGTCGCCGTCTGCGGTCGCATCGGCCGAGGCCGAAGCCGAGGCGGCCGCGTTCGTGTTGACGTCGCCCGGGTCGCCGACCGTCACCTCGGTCGTGTCCGAACCGGTGACCGCGCCCGATGTCGCCGTGAGCGTGTATCCCGTGCCCGGTGTGGTGCCGATCGGCACCGGATAGTTCGCCGTGAACGCACCGGCCGCGTCCGTGGTCGCCGTCACCGGGCCACCGACGTTCGCGCCCCCGCCCGGAGCCGTCAGCTGGAGCGACACCGGGGAGCTCACGGGCCAGCCGGAGCCGGTGACGGCCAGGTTGGTGCCCGCAGGAACCGTGGGGGCCACATCGACCACGACGGGAGCGGCAGTGACCTCGGTCGTATCGGTCGCCGTCTGAGCCCCGACCGATGCCGTCACCGTGTAGCCGGTGCCGGCCGGGGTGCCGGCCGGTACCGGGTAGTCGAGCGAGAATCCGCCGAGCCCGCCCGTCGTCACCGTCTGGGGTGTGCCGATGTTCGCGCCGCCGGGGGCCGTGAGCTGAACCGAGACCACGGTGTCCGCCGGCCAGTTCGTCCCTGCGACGGGCAGATCGCTACCCGCCTGCACGGTCGCCGCCGCATCGACGGTCGCCGCCGCGGTCACTGCCGTCGTGTCGGTCGCGGTCTGCGCGCCGACGTTCGCGGTCACCGTGTAGCCGGTTCCGGGCGTGGCTGATGCAGGCACCGGGTAGTCGAGCGTGAACCCACCGGATGCGTCGGTCGTGACGGTCTCCGGTCCGCCGACGTTCCCGCCGCCGGGAGCCGTCAGCTGCACCGACACTTCGGTGGTCGCCGGCCAGTTCGTGCCCGTGACCGGAAGGTTTGCACCCGCCTGGACCGTCGCCGCCGCATCGATCGCCGCCGCGGCCGTGACCTCGGTCGTGTCCGTGGCGATCTGAGTGCCCACGGCCGCCGTCACGGTGTAACCCGTGCCCGGTGTCGCGGATACGGGAACCGGATAGTCGACGGTGAAACCGCCGGAGGCGTCCGTCGTGGCCGTCACCGGGCCACCGATGTTCCCACCGCCGGGAGCCGTCAGCTGCACCGAAACCTGCGTCGTCGCCGGCCAGTTCGTGCCCGTCACCGGCAAGCTCGTCCCCGCCTGCACGGTTGCCGCCGCATCGACGGCCGCAGCGGCCGTCACCTCGGTGGTGTCGATCGCCGTGATCACACCGGCCGTGCCCGTGACCGTGTAGGCGGTGCCGGGCGCAGCGGATGCCGGAACCGGGTAGTCGAGCGTGAACGCACCGGATGCGTTCGTCGTCACGGTCTCCGGACCGCCGATGTTCGCGCCGCCGCCGGGTGCGGTCAGCTGCACCGACACCGCGGTGTTGGCCGGCCAGTTCGCGCCTGTGACCGGGAGACTCGTGCCCGCCTGAACTGTCGCTGCCGCGTCGATCGCCGCGACCGGCGCATCCGTCACCTCGGTGGTGTCGGTGGCCGTCTGGGTGCCGACCGTCGCTTCGACCTCGTAGCCGGTGGCCGCGGGGGTTCCTGCCGGCACCGGGTACGCGAGGGTGAACGTGCCGGACGCGTCGGTGGTCACGAGCTCAGGGCCGCCGATGTTCGCGCCTCCGCCGGGCGCCTGCAGCTGCACCGACACCTGAGTGTTCGCGGGCCAGTTCGTCCCTGAGACCGCGAGATCAGTGCCCGCCTGCACGGCGGGGGCCGCATCGATCGCTGCCGCAGCCGTGACCTCGGTCGTGTCCGTCGCCGTGCTCGTGCCGTCGGTCGCCGTGGCCGTGTAGCCCGTGCCCGGTACCGCCGATGCGGGAACCGGGTAGGAGAGCGTCAGCCCACCGGACGCATCCGTGGTCGCCGTCACCGGGTCGCCGACCGCTGCGCCCCCCGGCGCCGTCAGCTGCACCGTGACGTCGGTGTTCGCGGGCCAGCCGGATCCGGTGACGGGAAGACCGGTTCCCGCCTGCACCGTGGCGGCGGCATCGATCGCGGCGACCGCGGTGGCCGCTGCCTTCACCGTCGAAGACCCGAGGTCGAGAGAGACTCCGCCGCCGACGGCAGGGAGCAGATTCACTCCGAGGGCCCGCACGGTGAAGCTGCCGCCGGGGATGTCCCCCGTGGCCGGCTGTTCGTTGATCGTGATGGTCGCGACCCCCGCCAGCACTCCCTGGAGCACGGGGTCGAGCGTCGTGAGCACGGGACCCGTCAGAGCGGCGAGCGCCGGCTGCACGAGCGGGATCACGCTGTTCAACGCGGTGTTCACGAGCGGACCGGTCGTGGTGGCGACCGCATTCGTGACCGCGGCGACCACGGGGTTGAGGAGCAGCCCGATGTTGAGGCCAGCGAGGGTGATGTCGGTCGTGACCACGGGGACCGGAGTGGCGGTGCCCGCGAACTGCGCGAGCGAGCCCTTGACGGTCACGTCGCCTGAGACGAGTGGAGTTCCGGTGAGCGGAACCGTGAGGTCGACCCCCACGGTCAGCGTCACCTGGAGCGCATCGAGCGTCGACTTCAGGATCGTGGAGACCTTGCCGTTGAGGCTGTTCGGGTGCGTCCCCGTCAGCGCGGAGGTGATCCCCTGCTGGATGGCGGAGATCGTGGTGGCCGAGAGGACCGGGGTGTTCGCGGGCAGGGTGTTGAGGTCCGCACCCGCTCCGGTCTCGACGAGGATCTTGGCGAGGTCGACGGAGACCGTCCCCGTGCTCAGGTCGACGAACACCGAACCCGTCGTGTTCTCGAGCGGCGACTGCAGTACCTGCGTGGTCACGGTCTGTCCGACGGTGTCGAGTCCGGCGATGGCGACCGTTCCCCCGGTCGCGGTGAAGGCCGCGACGAGCGGGACATCCGGAATCGCGTTGATCGTGTTCACGAGGGTCGTGACCAGCGCGGTCAGCGCTCCCCCGGGGCCGGCGAGGTCACTCACCGGGGTCACGGTGCTCTGGATCGCCGAGGCGAGGGTCGTCGAGAGTCCGGCGACCAGGTTGCTGTGCAGGTCGAGGTCCAGGTCCGCGATGCGGTACTCGGACGTGACGGTGCCGGCGTTCGACTCGGCGCGCGATGCGAGCGCGCCGATGCCGACCGATGCCTGATCGAGGACCGCGTCGGTGAGGCCGGCCACGTTGAGCTGGTCGAAGAGATCGGTGAGTTCGAGGGTGCCGGGGTTCACGCTGCCGTCGATGGCGCCGGTGTCGATCGCTCCACCCGAGGTGATGGTTCCCGAGGATGCGATCGACTGGGTCTGCGTCGGCGACGAGCTGAAGCTCTGCGTGGCACCCAGGTCTCCGAGCCGCAGCAGACCGGGCGTCGTGCCGTCGGTCAGCAGCGGGATGTTGAGCGTGCCGACGTCGATGTTGAGCGCGTCGAGCAGCCCCACGACCAGACCGCCGAGCTCCGAGCCCGGGGCGGCGGGATTGCTGGTCACGGTGTGACCGAGCGCCGCGATGTCGAGGCCGCCCAGCAGCGCAGCGGGCAGCTGGATGATCTGCCCCTGTGCGACCGAGGGATCATTCGGATTCGCCGCATCCAGCGCGTTCGCCGCTGTCGGCGTCAGGGCACTTGCGAGGATCACCGCGCCGACGGTGGCGCCGGCGATGCCTCCTCCGATTGCTCTGCGGCGTCGCAGAGTCGTACTGTCCAACATTGACATTCGCTACTCCCGTGTGATGCAGATCTTCCGCGTCACATGGCCCCCCCACGGGTCGACATCTGTCGGCCGAGCGATGTTGCAGCCAGTATTCCGGGATAACGGGCGTTAAGTCCAGGAAATATCCAGAGATCCTTCGCACGTCTCGCTGGCCCGAGACATTTCGCGCGGCGGACGACGCACGAGGACTCCGGAGGAACCCACGGACGCCGGCCGAAACACGGAACCGCCCCGCAGGCCGAAGCATGCGGGGCGATTCTGGCCGGCGGATCAGCGGCTACAGCGAGAGCCCATGATCGGCGGTGTCGAACGGGACGTCGGGGCGCGAGGCCTCGACCGCGGCCATCGACCGCGGCAGGTCGAACGGGAGCCTGCCCTGCGCCCGCACCGCACCGCTGAGCACGTCGAGCAGGGCCGCACCCGACGAGCCCCAGTTCACGGTCACCGCGGCGGCGACCTCCACGATCGGGGTCAGGATCGCCGGGCGATCGGCGAGCACGTCGACGACGGTCGGCACGACGGCGGCGATCTCGCGGACGTGAGCGACGGCCTCGTCCGAGAAGGCGAGCGAGCCCGCGTGGAAGAAGTTCTCGAACATCGTCGCGCGCTCCTCGAACGGAGCCTGCAGGCGGATGATGGCGAGATCGGCCTCCCCCGGCGTCTCGACGATCACTCCGAACGATGCAGCCACCTCGGCGTCGATGCCTTCGACGTAGAGCTTCCGTCCTCGGGCGAACGGCAGTACGCCGTCGTTCGCGAGCACCGTGATCGAGGCGCGCTGGGCATCCTCCCCGGCGGCTCGGAACTCGGCGCGACCCACGATCTCGTCGGCCGCGTCTTCGTCGACGTACGGGTTCTCGAACAGTCCGAGCTCGAACTTCTCGCGCAGGATGCGTCGCGCCGAGACGTCGAGACGGGCCTCGGTCACCTCCCCGTCGGCGATGAGCTCGAGCAACAGCTCCGGATTCGCCTCGCCGCCGAACTGATCAGCACCGGCATCCAGCACCTTCTTCATCCGCTCGCGCGGCGTGAGGTCTTCGACGCCCCAGGCACGTGCCGGGAAGGGGTGGCCGAAGATCTCGGAGTCGCTGATCAGACCCCAGTCGGTGCACACGAGACCATCGAAGCCGTAGCGCTCGCGCAGCAGACCGGTGATCACGGACTTGTTGAAGCCGAAGCCCACCTCCTCGTACTCGGTGCCGACAGGCATCCCGTAGTACGGCATCATCTGCCGGGTGCCCGCTGCGAGCGCATCTTCGAACGGCTTCAGGTGAAGCTCGAACTCGCCGCCAGGATAGACCTGCTCGCGACCGTAGGGGAAGTGCGGATCCTCACCGTCCTTCTGCGGACCACCACCGGGGAAGTGCTTCGTCATGGTCGACACCGAGCCGGGTCCGAACGACGCGCCCTGGAATCCACGGATGTAGGCCGCACCGAGTTTGCCGGAGAGCTCTGCATCTTCACCGAACGTCGCCGTCTGCCGCGCCCAGCGGGGTTCGGTCGCGAGGTCGACCTGCGGGTGCAGCGCCACGCGCAGGCCGACCGCGGTGTACTCCTGGCGAGCGATGTCGGCGAAGCGCTCGACGAGCTCCTCGTCACGGATCGCGGCGAGACCGAGGGTCTCCGGCCACTGCGAGAACGGGCCCGCGAGGATCGAGGCACCGGGGTTCTCGCTGAACGAGTGCCGCGGATCGGTCGACAGGGTGACGGGGATGCCGAGGCGGGTGGATGCCGCGAGCCGCTGCAGGGCGTTCTGCCACGCGGCGATCTCCCGACCGGTGGGCGCGGCGCCGAGCAGGTTGAAGTGCGTCATCTGCTTGGTCTCGAGGAACTCCCTCGCGGAGGGCGTCGCGAAGATCGGGTTGGGCTCTTCGAGGTCGCCGATCGCGATCATGGTGTGGAAGAAGAGTCCGGCCTTCTCCTCGATCGTCATGGCGTCGAGCAGCAGCTGCACCCGCTCGTCGACGGGAAGGTCGGTGTCGAGCCAGGGGCGCGCGACGGTCGTTTCGGTCATGGTCACTGGACTCCCTTGATGCGGTAGACGAGAACGGCGCCGGCCAGCGCCACGAGCGCGCCGAACAGGTACCAGGTGGTGTAGCCGCCGAGCGGCGTCGCAGCGCCGATCGCGATGATGGCGGGGGCGATCACGGGGGCGATCGACTGCGGCAGAGCGTTCGCGATGTTCAGGACACCGAGGTCCTTCGCGACGTCGTCGGGGTTGGGCAGCACTTCGGTGGCGAGGGCGAGATCGACCGAGAGGAACGAGCCGGCGCCGAGCCCGATGATCGCCTGGGCGATGATGACGGTCGTGACGTCGGGGGCGACGGCGAGGATCACCAGTCCGACCACCATGATCACGCCGGCGATGGCGACGAACGGTCGACGCTTGCCGATCTTGTCGGAGAGGAATCCGCCGAGGGGCGAGGAGATCGCCATCGCCGCCATCGACGCGAGGTTGGCGAGGAGGATCGTGCCCACCGCGCCCTGCTCGTCGAGGCCGAACTTCGTGACCAGGTACAGCGGAAGGAAGGTGGCGATACCGGCGTAGCCGAACATCACGAAGAACTTCGTCAGCCAGGTCCAGCCGAAGTCGGGGTGCTTGCGCGGGTTGAAGACGAAGGACCCGAAGAACATGCGGACCGTGAACTTCTCGGCGGGTTTCTCCGTGAGGCGGCGGTCCTTGAGGACGAGGACGAAGACGATCACGAGCACGAGGGCGATGACACCGGGGACGACGAAGCGCTCGAAGTCGCCGGGGAGGAAGTTCACGATGAAGCTGCCGGCGAGGATTCCGATGGGGGTCGTGATCCCGATGATGCCGGAGACCTTGCCGCGGCTGGACACCGGCACCTGGTCGGGCAGGGTCGCGTTAGCTGCCGCGAGGACCGCATTCATCGCCGTCTGCACGAGGCACCACGCCAGCAGCACCATCCACACCGAGGAGGCGACGCCGATGAGCATGAATCCGCCGAGACCGACGATCGCGCCGCCGAGGATCCAGGGGCGGCGCATGCCCCAGCGCGAGGTCGTGCGGTCGGAGAGCCTGCCCACGAGGGGATTGGCGATGAGGGCGAAGGCCGCCCCGACGCCCATCACGAGCCCGAGGCTGACCTCGGTGTTGACAGGGTCGATGTGCTGGATCTTGAACGCCATCGACACCATCACCGGCGTGAGCAGCGCGAGGAACACGCCGAAGTTGACGACGGCGAGGCCCGGCGTGTAGCCGCGCGGAGTCTTCGGGGGCGTGGTTCCGGGGGCTTTGAACCCGGTGGTGCCGACCGCAGCCACAGAAGCGGCGGATGACAACTCTGTCATGACAGTCCTTTCGATTCACCGCACGTCTTCGGGCGACGCGGTTCTGGCATGACGATACACGAATCCCGACCGAATGGTAAGTGAAAGTAGACCAGTTGGTAATGAGCGAGGATAGGAGGATGAAGGAGGATGCGATGACGACCACCACGCCGACCGGCTCGCGACACGAGCGCGCCACCGCGACACGGCAGCGCATCCTCTCCGCCGCACACGATCTGTTCGTCGAACGCGGCTACCGTTCCACGTCTCTGCGCGACATCGCCGCCGCGGCATCCGTCAGCCACCCGGGTCTCCTCGGCCACTTCGCGTCGAAGGACGAGCTGCTCGCCGACGTCGTCGCCGCACTCGAGGCCGACAACGAGACGGTGTTCAGCGCGGTCGCGGCAGCATCCGAGCCCGGCGAGCTGATCTTCGCCGGCATCGCCGAGCGCAACGCCCGCACCGAGGGCTACCTCGAGCTGTTCGCCGCACTCACCGGAGAGGCGTCCGCACCCGGCCACCCCGCGCACGAACGGATGCGCGAGCGATACTGCCGGTTGCGGGCCCTGAGCAACGATGTCCTGGAGGATGCGAAGTACCACGGCGTGATCGCCGCCGACCGCGACGTCGACGGAGAGACCGTTCGGCACATGGCGGGATGGGACGGCCTGCAGCTGCTCTCGCAGTACCTTCCGGATCAGGTCGACGTGGTGGAGATGCTCGAGGAACGCGAGAACCTGTGGGCGTCACCCCTCGGTTGGCGGGACCCCGACGACGAGGACGCATCCGACGCCACGGCTCCGGCCGGCCCCCTGCCCGATCTGCGAACGACAGCGGTGCCCGACACCGATCCCGGATATGCGGTCGGCCGCCGCCGCCGCGCGCAGATCCTCGCGGATGCGACACGCCTGTTCTCGCGCGACGGCTACGGCGACACCAGCCTGCAGGACATCGCCACGGCGGTCGGAGTGTCGAAGTCGACCCTCCTGCACCACTACGCCTCGAAAGAGCTGCTGCTGCGCGCCGTCCTCACCGAACGCGACAGCGCCGTCAACGGGAACCAGGGATACAGGGGAGCCGCGTCGGCCGGCGAGATGCTCCGCAGCATCCCGGACGGCGCCGCCCTCAGCGCCCGGGACGAGCCGGGCCTGATCGAGGTCTACGCGGTCCTCTCGTGCGAAGCGGTGCCCGCCGCGCATCCCGGCCACGACTACTTCGCGACCCGGTTCGCGAACGCCCGCGAGTATTTCACGGAGCTGTTCCGGCTCGCCCAGGCCGACGGCGATCTGCCGGCGCATCGCGACCCCACCCACGAGGCCACCTGGCTCATCGCGATGTGGGACGGCCTGCAATATCAGTGGCTGTACGACCGGAGCAGGGTAGACATCGCCGCGCACCTGCGCGCGCACCTCGAAGACGTGCTGCCCCCACGCTGAGTCGGCCGCGAGATCAGGCGCCCGCGATGACCGCCAGCACGCCCTCGCCGTAGGCCTCGCGCTTCTTCGCACCGATGCCGGTGATGCCGTCGAGGTCGGCCAGGGAAGCAGGGCGATGCTCCGCGAGCGCACGCAGCGTGGCATCGCCGAACACGATGTACGCGGGCACACCCTGCTCGCGCGCGGTCTCCGCCCGCCAGGCGCGCAGCGCCTCGAACAGGCCGCGGTCGCCGGCATCCAGAGCGTCGGCGGCACTGGCCTTGCGGGCGCGCCCCGACGAGGCCGGACGCCCGATCGTGTCCTTGCGCAGCGGCACGGCAGTCTCTCCCCGCAGCACTCCGGCGGCCTGCTCGCCGGGGGCGAGGGTGCCGTAGTCCCCCTGCGCGATCAGGATGCCGCGGGCGAGGAGCTGGCGCACCACGCTGCGCCAGTCCTGGTCGGAGAGGTCGTTGCCGATGCCGTAGGTCGCGAGCTTGTCGTGCCCCTGCTGCCGGATGCGCTCGGTCGAGGCGCCGCGGAGGATGTCGATCAGATGACCCGCACCGAACGCCTGATTGCGCTCGCGCTTGAGTCGCACGATCGTCGAGAGCAGCTTCTGCGCGGGCACGAGGCCGTCGAAGGTCTCGGTGTCGTCGAGACACGTGTCGCAGTTGCCGCACGGCTGCGACTCCTGGCCGAAATACCCGAGCAGGTTCTGGCGGCGGCACTCCACGGTCTCGCACAGCGCGAGCATCGCGTCGAGGTGCTGCCCCATCCGCATCTTGAAGGTGCGGTCGCCGGGGCTCTGGTCGATCAGGCGGCGCTGTTGCACGACGTCACCGAGGCCGTACGCCATCCAGGCCACCGAGGGCTCGCCGTCACGGCCCGCACGACCGGTCTCCTGGTAGTACCCCTCGACCGACTTCGGCAGGTCGATGTGCGCGACGAAGCGCACATCGGGCTTGTCGATGCCCATGCCGAACGCGATCGTCGCGACCATGACCACGCCGTCTTCGCGGAGGAAGCGCGCCTGGTTGGCCGCACGCACCTCGGCGGGGAGACCCGCGTGATACGGCAGCGCGTCGAGTCCCTGAGCGGCGAGATAGGTCGCCGTCTGCTCGACCGACTTGCGGCTGAGCGCGTACACGATGCCCGCCGGCTGGGTGCCGTCGTCGGCCACCGTGGTCTGCGACTTGATGAACGCGACCAGCTGCTTGCGCGGGTCGACCTTGGGCACGATCCGGTACTGGATGTTCGGGCGGTCGAAGCTCGCGACGAAGTGCGCAGCGCCGTCGAGGCGCAGCCGCTCGGTGATCTCCTTGTGCGTCGCGGCGGTCGCGGTGGCCGTGAGCGCCATGCGCGGCACCCCGGGGAACCGCTCGCCGAGGTCGCCGAGAGCGAGGTAGTCGGGGCGGAAGTCGTGGCCCCACTGCGACACGCAATGCGCCTCGTCGATCGCGATCACACTGAGGGTTCCGCGTTGCAGCAGCGCCGTGGTCTGCGCACTCGACAGGCGCTCCGGCGCGACGTAGATGAGATCGAGCTCGCCGGCGATGTACGCCCGCTCGACCTCGCGGCGCTCGTCGATGGCCTGCGTGGAGTTGAGATACGCGGCGTTGACGCCGTTGGCGCGCAGCGCATCGACCTGATCGTGCATGAGCGCGATGAGCGGGCTGATCACCAGCCCCGTGCCCTCGCGCACGAGCGCAGGCACCTGGTACGTGATGCTCTTTCCGCCACCGGTCGGCATCAGCACGACGGCGTCTCCGCCCGCGATGACCTGTTCGACGATGTCGGCCTGATCGCCGCGGAATTCCTCGTACCCGAAGACCGTATGCAGCGCCTCACGCGCGTTCGGATAGCGGCTCGGAGTCGCCCGGCGCACCGCAGGTGCGGGGGCCGCGGCGGGTGACGGAGCCACCGGGGTCACCGGCCCCTGCCCCCAGTCGAGAGGCGGCTCGAAGCCCGCGCCCTGCGGCTCCCAGTCCATCGGCTCGGGCGGGAGGGACGACTCCCAGCCGTCGTCGTAAGGCTCGTCGGCGTACGGCAGATCCGCGTACGGGTCACGGGGAATCTGCGGCATCCCTCCAGCGTAACGACCCCCGCCGACGCGAGCGGCGCGTCATCCACAGGCGGGGCGCGTCCTGCCCGGCTCTCGATGCGCGAGAACCCGGACCGTCGTGCACCCCGACGGCGCGCCGCCCCGCGCCGTGCCTGAACCGGACGGTCTGGGTTTTCGCCCGCCCCACCCCTCGCACGCGGGCGTAGGTTGGAGGCATCCCGTTCGAAGGAGCATCCGATGACCGACATCACCGTGACCCGCAACGACCAAGAGTCGCGCTACGAGATCCGCGCCGACGACGTGCTCGCGGGCTTCGCGGCGTACGATCTGCGGCCCGGCTCCATCCGCTTCATCCACACCGAGATCGACCCTGCCTTCCAGGGTCAGGGGCTGGCCGGGAAACTGGCATCGGCGGCGCTGGCGGATGCTGCGGGTCGCGGTGACGCGATCGTTCCGCTGTGCCCGTACATCGCGAAGTACCTCGGAACGCACGAGGTGCCGGGTGCCGAGATCCGCTGGCCGAAGGACCCGTCGGGCACCGCCGGCTCCGCGGACGAGGACCCGACGGGCCGAGCCGAATGATCGGGCAGCACCGCCTCATCCTCGAGCCGCGCGAGGTTCCGCTCGGCGGAGTGCGCGGCATGAACGTGCTGCGTGCCCTGCCGCACCGCAACCTGCCGACGATCGGTGCCTGGTGCTTCCTCGACCGGTTCGGTCCTGCCGACACGAAGATGCGGGTCGAGCCGCACCCGCACATCGGACTGCAGACCGTGACCTGGCCGCTCGTCGGCGAGATCCGCCACCGCGACTCGCTCGGCAGCGATGCCGACCTGCGCCGCGGACAGCTGAATCTGATGACCGCCGGCAACGGCATCTCGCACTCGGAGTACTCGATCGGCGAGGGCCCCGTGCCCCTCGACGCCCTGCAGTTCTGGGTCGTGCTGCCGGACTCCGCGCGCCACGGCGCGGCTGGATTCGAACGGCACACCGAGCTTCCCGCGTTCGCGCTCCCGGCCGACGAGGGCGCGGATGCCGAAGCCACCGTCGTCCTCGGCGACTACGCGGGCGTGCGCTCGCCCGCCACGGTGCACACCCCGATCGTCGGAGCCGAGATCGTGCTCGCCCCCGGCTCGCGGGTGCGCCTGCCGCTGCGCTCCGACTGGGAGCACGCGCTGATGCTCGTCGAGGGCGATGCCGTGGTGGCCGCGCATCCGCTCGATCGCAACGGTCTGCTCTACCTCGGCGACTCCCGCGACGAGGTGGAGGTGTCGAGCGACGAGGGCGCCCTGCTGTTCCTGCTCGGCGGCGAGCCCTTCGAGGCCGACATCGTGATGTGGTGGAACTTCGCCGGCCGCACGCACGACGAGATCGTGGCGGCGCGCGAGGAGTGGGAGGCGGAGTCTTCGACGGGCGCGGCGCCCACGCGCTTCGGCACGGTCGAGGGACACGACGTGCGCATCCCCGCCCCTCCCCTGCCACCCGTGCGGCTCATGCCGCGCAGCCGGAAGCTCTGACGCGCGGTCCCGCTCCATTCCGCGTGGGTGACGGGCGGGACGGGGACGGACGGGCGCAGGTACGGGGAGCTCAGCCGCGCTCGGGGGTGTGCACGCGCGCGAGAAACCGCGCGGTGCGCGGCGACGGCCCGCGCGGATCGAGGAGCGAGACGACCACCGTCACCGCCGTGGCGAGGGGGATCGTCCACGCGGCGGGCTGGGCCAGATACGGCGCGGCGACCCCGACGCCGCCGACCGCCGCGTGCACGAGCAGTGCGAGACCCGCGGCGATCCCGCCCGACAGCATCCCGGCGACCGCCCCGCGGGCGGTGAGCCCTCGCCACCAGACCCCGAGCAGCACGACCGGCGACAGCGTCGACGCCGCCACCACGAACACCACACCGACACTCGAACCGAGTCCCGCCGGCGCGGTCAGCAGGGCGACGGCGAGGGGCACCAGCGCGCAGAGCACGGCCGACAGCCGGAACGAGCGCACCGACCCGGAGAACACGTCCTGGCTGATGACGCCCGCGAGCGACACGACGAGGCCGGCCGACGTCGCCAGGAACGCCGCGAACGCTCCGGCGACGATCAGCGCGGTCAGGAGTTCGCCGAGAACGCCGGGGAAGACCCGCGACGGCAGCAGCAGCACCACCGTGTCGGCGACGCCCGGCACCGCGAGATCGGGGGCGGCGATGCGCGCCAGCAGTCCCATCGTGCTCGACACCGCATAGAACGCGCTGACCATGCCGATCACGATCACGGTCGTGCGCCGTGCCGAGACCCCGGTCGGACTCGTGTAGAACCGCACCAGCACGTGCGGCAGGCCCATGGTGCCCAGCAGCAGCGCGAGCAGGAGGGATGCCGTCTCGTACGCGTCGAATCCCGAGGGGCCGGCCTCGACCGGGAACACCAGCGCGGGATCGAAGTCGTACGGCCCGCCGCTGAGCGCGAAGGCGATGAACACCACCGGCACGAGAAGCGCGGTGAGCTTGAGCCAGTACTGGAATGCCTGCACGTAGGTGATGGCGCGCATGCCACCCGCGGCCACCGCAGCGGCCACCAGCACCGCGACGGTCACGGCCCCCACCCATTCCGGAAGGCCGGCGACGACGAACAGCGTGATCCCGGCGCCGTGCAGCTGCGGCACGATGTAGAGCCAGCCGATCACCAGCACCGCGATGCTGGTCACACGCCGCGCCGACGTCGACTCCAGTCGCGCCTCGATGAAGTCGGGGATCGTGTACGCCCCGCTGCGACGAAGCGGCGCTGCCACGAACGCGAGGACCAGGAGGTAGCCGGCCGCGTATCCGATCGGGAACCAGAAACCGCGGGCGCCGTCGAGCAGCACGAGGCCCGACAACCCGAGGAAGGTGCCGGCCGAGAGGTACTCTCCGCTGATCGCCGACGCGTTCCACACCGGGCGAACGGTGCGCGAGGCCACGAAGAAGTCGCCGGTCGTCCGCGAGATGCGCAGACCGTAGACACCGATGAGCAGCGTCGCGATGATCACGAGCGCGACCCCGATGAGATCGAGGACCGCGTTCATTCGCGATCCCGGAGCGCCCGATACCGACGTTCGTTGCGGGCGGCCGTGCGCACGTAGAGCACCGCGAACACGAGGATGATCGGATAGAACGCGTAGGCCTGCAGCAGCCAGGACAGCGGCAGACCCCACACCACGACGCGCCCGATCTCGGGGATGAGCGCGATGGCCAGGGTCAACGCGATCACGACGACCACGAACCCCGCCACCGTCCCGAGCGCGAGTCGGAGTTGACTGCGCATCAGTGCCCGCGCATAGACGGCATCCGCTTCGTCCACCGGGGAGCCGGGCAGCGCGATGCCGCGGGTGAAGGTCGCCGGCCGCCGATCGGGCAGATCGGCCGTCACCCGCACGCGCTTCGGCTTCTCGGTCATCCTGCGCCCTCGCCGCGCAGCAGCGTCTCGCGCACCGCGGGCACCAGGCGCCGGCTGACCGGCAGGGCGACCGCGCCGATCGAGACCGCGGGCTCCGCCCCCGAGAGCCGCGCCTCCGTCACCGCGGACATGCGCACGAGCGAGGAGCGATGGATGCGCAGGAATCCGGCGTCGGCCCACCGCGCCTCGAGCTCGGAGATCGGGATGCGCACCAGGTGTCCCGTCCCGTCGCCCGTGTGCAGCCGCGAATAGTCACCCTGCGCCTGCACCCAGCGCACGTCGCTGCGGCGCACGAACCGCACCACGGATCCGACCGTGACCGGGAGCATCTCGTCGTCTCCGGCGGCCGCGGTCTCTCCGAGTTCGACCACCCGGTCGACGGCCTGACGCAGCCGTTCGGCGCGCACGGGTTTGAGCAGATAGTCGGCAGCCCGCAGCTCGAACGCTTCCACGGCCCTGGCCTCGTCGGCCGTGACGAACACGACGGCGGGCGGTTCGGCGAGAGTGGACAGGGCGCGAGCGAGCTCCATGCCGCTGAGTCCCGGCATGTGGATGTCGAGGAATGCGATCCGCACCGCCCGCTCCGACAGCAGCCGCAACGCCTCCGCGCCGGACGACGCCGTGACGATCCCGCCGATGCGGGGATCGGTGCGCAGCAGGTGGACCAGCTCGTCCAGAGCGGGTCGCTCGTCATCCGCGACGAGCACGTCGATCTGCTGTGCACTGTTCGTCATGGTCGTCAGTCGTTGTCGGGGTCGTGCTGCGGTTGGGATTTCGGCACCCGCATGCGCACCAGGGTACCCGCGCCCGTGTTCGTCTCGACCACCAGGCCGCCGTCGGCACCGTAGAGCTGGCGGAGTCGGGTGTCGACGTTGCGGAGCCCGACGTGCACGCCGTCATCGCCGGCGGTGAGCGTGGCCCTCAGTCCCTCGGGATCCATGCCCACGCCGTCGTCTTCGACCGTGATCTCGGTGTGGGTGCCGTCGTCGCGCGAGGCGATGCGGATCTCCCCTCCTCCTTCGCCCGGTTCGAGGCCGTGACGTACGGCGTTCTCGACCAGCGGCTGCACCGAGAGGAACGGGATGACGGTCGCCAGCGTCTCCGGTGCGATCTGCAGCACCACCCGCAACCGGTCGCCGAAGCGCGCGCGTTCCAGTTCGAGGTAGGAGTGGATGCTGCCCAGCTCCTCCGCGAGCGTCGTGAACTCCCCCTGGCGCCGGAACGAGTACCGGGTGAAGTCGGCGAACTCGAGCACCAGCTCCCGTGCTCGGGCCGGATCGGTGAGGACGAACGACGCGATCGCGGTGAGGGCGTTGTAGATGAAGTGCGGCGAGATCTGCGCCCGCAGCGACCGCAGCTCCGCCTCGGCGAGCTGGGTCCTCGATGCATCGAGTCCGCCGAGTTCGACCTGCGCCGCACACCAGTCGGCGACCTCTTCCGCTGCGCGCACGAGCGCGGCCCGCACGGGAGCGGCGAATGCGACCACCACGCCGACCGTCCTGCCGTCGATGAGGATCGGTGCGCCGACGGCTTCGAGCTCGTCGGCCTCCCCCGACGCCGGGAAGACCTGTCGACGTCCGGTCGCCCTGACACGTTCGGCGATGCGTCTCGCGCTCGGCTCGAGTCCGTCGGAGGCACCGTCGAAGGAGACCACATCGTCGGCGCTCACGATCGCGACCGCGGCACTGCCGAGGAGCACCCGCAGATGCCGTGCGGCCTTGATCACATCGGGTGCCGCGAGCCCTTCCCGAAGATGCGGCGCCGCCAGGCTCGCCTGGTGCAGCGCGGTGAGAGCTGCCTGTTCGGCGTCGCTTCCGAGGTCGGCGGCACCGCGCGCCAGTCGACGTGCGAGCAGGAGGAGCACCGAGAGGACGATGCCGCCGAGCACGCCGAGGATCGCTGCGAGAACGACGTCGGTCATGCCTTCAGCCTAGGCACTGGCATTGCCGCGCTCAGCAGCAGCGGGCACCGGGGTTGCGATCCTGATCGTCCATCCGCTGCCGCCAGAACTGTCGTTCGGTCAACGGCTCCTCATCCGGATGCCGGCGACGATGATGGGCGACGTAGGTCGCATAGGCGGTGTCGCCCATCAGCGTCGTCATGTACCAGCGGATGCCGCGGCCGACCCGCCCCACGGCGCCGATGAGCGTCCGCAGGAGGGTGGTCGCGGCATCCGTCCGACTCATGGTGTCGGCCATCTCAGTGCGTCGACGCCTTGCGCTCGTCGGCGAGGATCGGCTCCCACTGCTTCTCGAGCTCGCGCTCCTCGGCGCTCGGCAGGAAGCCCGCCGGGGCGAAGCGGCGCGAGGCCACGGGGGCGTCCTCGGTGTTCTCGCCGCCACCGTTGCGGATGGCCTTGATCGTGACGATCACGGCCATGACCATCACGATGATCGCGAGGGTGACGAAGATGATCGACAGCGTGCCCTGCACGGCGGTGTTGCGGATGACCGCGTCGAGCACCTCCGGGCCACCGAGCGAGGTGTCTCCGCTGTCGCGGGCGGCGACGTACTTGAAGTGGTTCGCCCAGTAGCCGATCGCGGGCACCGGGGAGAGGATCTTGTAGAGCGACGCCGTGATGGTCACGACCGCGGTGAACGCGAGCGGCAGCGCGATGATCCACAGCCACTTGAAGTAGCTCCGGCCGCGCTTGGCGACGATCGCCAGCACCACGGCGAGCGCGATCGCGGCGAGCAGCTGGTTGGCGATGCCGAACAGCGGGAAGAAGGTGTTGATGCCGCCGAGCGGGTCGGTCACACCGAGGATGAGGATCGCTCCCCAGCCGGCCACCATGATCGCGGTGCAGATCCAGACGCCGGGACGCCACGACACGTCGCGGAACTTGGGGAACCAGGCGCCGATCGAGTCCTGCAGCATGAAGCGGGCGACACGCGTGCCGGCATCCACCGCGGTGAGGATGAACAGCGCCTCGAACATGATCGCGAAGTGGTACCAGAACGCCATGAGGGCCTGCCCGCCGAGGGCCTGCTGCATGATGTGCGCGAGGCCGAGCGCGAGGGTCGGTGCTCCACCGGTGCGCGAGACGATCGATTCCTCGCCGACCGCGGCTGCCGTGCCCGTGAGCATCTCGGGCGTGAGGTTCACCCCCGTCAGCCCCAGCGAGTTGACGAAGGCCACGGCCCCTTCGACCGTGCCCCCTGTCGCGGCCGCCGGCGCGTTCATCGCGAAGTAGATGCCCTGATCGATCGAGATCGCGGCGACGAGCGCCATGATCGCGACGAACGACTCCATGAGCATGCCGCCGTAGCCGATGAAGCGCGTCTGGCGCTCCTTCTCGATGAGCTTCGGTGTCGTCCCGGAGGCGATCAGCGCATGGAACCCGGAGAGGGCACCGCACGCGATCGTGACGAACAGGAACGGGAAGAGCGGACCGGCGAACACCGGGCCCATGCCGTTCTCGCCGAAGATGCTCACCGCGGGGACGGTGATCTCCGGACGCACCAGCACGATGGCGCCGGCGAGCATCACGATCACGCCGATCTTCATGAAGGTCGACAGGTAGTCGCGCGGGGCGAGGAGCAGCCAGACCGGGAGCACGGCGGCGATGAAGCCGTAGATGATGATGCCCCAGGCGATCGTGGTGCGGTCGAGGTGGAAGATCGCCTGGCCCCAGTCGGTGCCGGCGACCCAGCCGCCGCCGATGATCGCCGCCATCAGCAGCACGAAGCCGATGATCGACACCTCCGTGACCTTGCCGGGGCGGAGGTAGCGCAGGTAGACGCCCATGAAGAGCGCGATCGGGATGGTCATGGCGACCGAGAACACACCCCAGGGGCTCTCGCCGAGTGCGTTGACCACGACGAGCGCGAGGATCGCGACGATGATCAGCATGATCAGCAGCGAGGCGATGATCGCGGCGGTGCCACCGATCTTGCCGAGTTCCTGACGGGCCATCTGGCCGATCGTGCGTCCGCCGCGGCGCATCGAGAAGAACAGGACGGTGTAGTCCTGTACGGCACCGGCGAGCACGACGCCCACGATGATCCAGATCGTGCCGGGGAGGTAGCCCATCTGCGCGGCGAGCACTGGTCCGACGAGCGGTCCGGCTCCGGCGATGGCGGCGAAGTGGTGACCGTAGAGGACGCGGCGGTCGGTGGGGACGTAGTCCTTGCCGTCCTGCTTGACCTCAGCCGGGGTGGCCCGGCGGTCGTCGGGGCGGGTGATGTACTTCTCGATCACCTTCGAGTAGAACCGGTAGCCGATCAGATACGTGCACACCGCGGCGAACACGAACCAGATCGCGTTGACCGTCTCTCCGCGGACGATCGCGAGCATGGTCCAGGCGACGGCGCCGAGAAGGGCGATCGCGGCCCACAGGATGATCTTCGGCAGGGTCCAGCGGTTCGCCTTCTCGTGATGCTCATCGGTGAGGGCGACGGAGGGGAGTTTCGGATCGGTGACGATCACGGGCTCGTCATCGACGAGTCCTGCGCCGTCGCGGCGGCGCGACGAAGGTGCGGTCATGGGGGTCTCCTCGGGATACGCGACGTTGCGTTCCCCCACGTTAGGAAGGCGAGGCCGAGGGAGGAGGACCGAGGAGCGGATGCTGCGACGAGCGGCGCGGATCACGCGATGAACGGGCGTCTCGTCTCCTCACCGCGCGCGCCCGATGGTCGGGACTCCGCTCGCGCGATGGCCGCCAGGGAAGAGCTTCGCTCGCCCAACGGCCGGGAAGGGAGACCCGGACGTTGAGCGAGCGAAGTGTGAGGAGACGCTCAGGCCTACTCCGGCTTCTCCGTCTCCGGTGCCGGCGTCTCCGGTGCCGGCGTCTCCGGTGCCACGGTCGGCGGAGCGCTCGTCTCGGGTGCCGGCGTCTCGGGTGCCGGGGCCTCCGGCGCCGGGGTCTCCGGTGCCGGGGTCTCCTGCACCGGCTCCTTCGCCTTCTCCGCCTCCGGCACATCGACCGAGACCACCGTGCGGACCGCGGAGTCGCCGTACTGCACGAGCCCGAGGTAGCGGGTGCCGGCGGTCAGGCCGGTCCAGCGGAGTTCATACGCCGTCTTCTCGCCGCGGACCGCCGCAAGGGGGTTCGGCGTCGCGGTGAACGAGCCCTCTCCGGCCGGCAGCACGTTGGCGTAGGTCATGTCCCACGTCATCGGGCCCGTGGTCGCGTACACGTTCGCCACCACGAGGTACGTACCTGCGGTCGGCGCGGGGATTGTGACCTGCTCGTCCGCCGAACCGGTCGCCGACTGCCACCGCTGGTAGTACTGCAGATCGTCCGGACTCACCACGCGGTACACGGTGAGGTCGAGGTCGCTACCCTCGTCGTCCGACGAGTCGAGATCGAACCGTGAGAGCGTCGTGCCCTCCGGCACATCCACGATCCAGGCCACGTCCTTGTTCGCGTCGCCCGAGTTCTCGTTCCCCGAGTGCCCGTCGACCGGGTTCTCCGGGTCGCTGAGCAGCTGGAACGGGGTGAGGCCCGAGAGGTTGAGCGCCAGGTCACCGTCGAGGCCGGGGATGATGTCGACCGAGGTGCTGCCGTCGGCACCGGTGCCGGTGACCTCCGCCGGAGCATCCGCGGTGACCGGGAACAGCGCGATCGGCGAACGCACCGTGTTCTTCGCGCTCGTCCAGGTCAGCGAACCGGTGGCCCACTGCTCCACCGGCGCGCTGGTGTTGTCGAACGTGACCGTGAAGGTCTTGCTCTGCCCCGGGCGGTCGAACTTCAGCTGCGCGGGGGTGACCTTGACGTCGACACCCGGAACCGAGGCCTTCGCGGTGAACGTCCCCTTCTCCGTCGAGGTGACGGTCCGGGTGACGGTCTGCGCGCTGGCCAGCGAGCCGATCGAGATCGAGGCCTGGTTCAGATCGCTGCCGTCGATGGGGTCGATGCCGGGGAAGTCCGACAGCCCCTTCCCATCGAGGAACGCGGCCCAGTCCTTCACCCCGTTGAGGTAGAGCAGACCCGGGTTCAGATACCGCTTCGCATCGACCTGGCCCGCACCCTGCTCGAACGGGTTGGTGTTCTTCGTACCGTCGGGCAGCACGGTGTCGTAGGCGGTGGTCATCATCGCCGACTTGATCTCGGCCGGTGTCGCCTTCGGGCGCTCGCCGAGGTACAGAGCAGCAAGGCCCGCCACGTGCGGCGACGCCATCGACGTGCCGGAGAGGATGCCGAACGTGGGCTCCTCACCCGGAGCGTTCTCGGTGGCCGCGAGGATCGCGACACCGGGAGCCGCGACATCGGGCTTCATCACATCGCTGCCGTCTGCCAGCATCGGTCCGCGGCTCGAGAAGCCCGCGATCTGCGGCGTCGGAGTGGTCACGCCCGTGGTGTTCTCACCGACGAGGGTGATCGGACGATCGGCTCCGCCCTGCACGTATGCGAGCACGGCTGCGCGGTGCACGGCATTCAGGTGCACGGTCGGCACCGCGTGGAAGTCGTTGTCGAGCGAGTCGGCACCGCCGGGCACGTTCACGAGCACCATGCCCGTGCCACCGGCATCCTTGACGACCTGCGACTTCTCGGCGCGGGCGTTGCCACCGCGGTCGCACACCACGATGTGTCCGGCGACCTCGGCCGGATCGAGGGTGCCGGGCAGGCAGAGCTGCGGATCGACGGCGCCTGGCGCGGCGGCATCCACTGCGGCGATGGACGGGCCGGTGATCGTCTGTCCGAACGGCACGCTCACCGACGCGCCGGCCTGTGCGAACCCGTCGAACTGCACGGTGCCCTCCCACGTGGGGATGGTGGAGGCGGCGACCGTCGTGTACCAGGGCGACGCGTGGTCGGCCGTGACCGGGTCGGGACCGTCGTTGCCCGCGCTGGTCGCGACGAAGACGCCGGCGGCCGCGGCGTTGAAGAACGCGAGGTCCTCCGGTGCCATCACGGTGCTCGCGGCGCCCCCGCCGATGGAGTAGTTGATCACATCGACGCCGTCGGCGACGGCCTGATCGATCGCGGCGATGAGGTCGCTCTGCGCGCAGATGTCGTCCGTGGTGACCGTCGTGTCGGGACCGACGTAGCAGGCCTTGTAGGCCGAGATCTTCGCACCGGGAGCGACCCCCGAGATCGTCCCGAAATCGACGTTCTCGATGCTGGCGTCGACCTTGAAGTTGCCGGCAGCGGTGCTCGCCGTGTGCGAGCCGTGGCCGTCGCCGTCGCGCGGCGAGAGGTAGTCGTACTGGAAGTCGAAGCCGGCGGCCTCGGCCCCGGCGAAGAAGTACTGTCCGCCGATGAGCTTCGAGGAGTAGTCGCTCCTGTCCCAGTCCTGGCCTTCGACCATCGCGGCCTGGAACTGCCCGCCGTCGGACTTGTCGAAGTAGACGTACGTCCCGTCGGTGTAGGGCTGACCACCCTTGCGGCGGTCGTGCTGCTTCTTCTGCTTCTTGATCTTCTTGCCCTCGAAGGAGGGGTGCTCCGGGGCGATGCCGGTGTCGATCACACCCACCACGACGCCCTCGCCGGCCTTCTCGACTCCTCCGGTCTGCTGCCACACGCCTCCGCGGCCCTTGCGGTCGTCGCCGAGTCCGAGGTAATCGGTCGACGTCTGCGCGTCGGGGTGACGGATCTCATCGGGGTAGACACCGAGAACATCCTTCGAGGCACGGAGCGCATCGACCTGCTCACCGCTGAGGTCGGCGCTGAACCCGTTCAGCACGACCTGATAGGTGGTGTCCGGGGTGACGCCGATATCGCTGACGAGGTCGGTCTGCTCGGTCTGGAGGTGCTCCACATAGCGCTGCGAGTCCTGCGACTGCGTCTCGAGCTGGTCGCCTTCGGCGGGCTTCGTGGCCTTCAGCCCCTTGACGTCGCCTTCGTAGGTGGCGAGCGGATCCGACTTCATCACCACGATGTAGTGCCCTGGGGTGCCTGCGACGGGGACGGGGTGCGTCACCTCCTCCGTCGCCGCGTAGCCGGTGGTTGCCGTCGATGCGATGAACAGCGTGGCCAGGGTGGTGGCTGCTGCCATCCGGAGGGGTGTTCGACCCATGTGGTGCTCCCGATGATCACGGTGCAACCTCGTTGCTGCACCGCGGCCAACATAGTCCCGCGCTCGGCGATCGATCCGAGATCTGGCCGATCGGTCAACCCCGCTTCGCCGATCGGCCAGGGTTATCCACGGCCTGCCTCCCGATAGGTCGACAGTAAGCTGGAGAGGTGGCCCGTACCTCCGTCCTCTCGACTCGAGTGCTGCTCGTATGCGCGGCGATCGGAGTCGCTACGGGCATCCTCGCGGGTATCGCCGGGTGGGTGACTCCGGTGCTGCTGGCGAGCCCCCTTCTCTTCCTCTACGGACTGGTTCTCGGCTCGCATGTGCTCCCGGGCATCATCGCGCAGGAGGTGCTGCGCCTACCTCTCGTCGCCTTGATCACGCACGTGTTCGCCGCGCTCATCGCGAGCGCCTTCAACCCGGCCTGGGCGTTGCGCTTCCTCGGCACCGCACTGCTGTTCGGCCTGATCCAGGAGGGCGTCGCGGCACTCACCCGATATCGCGCCTGGGGACCGTGGCGCTTCTTCATCTCGGCGGCGGTGATCGGCGTCTTCGTGGCGGTCGTGGTGTTCTTCGCCGCCCACCTCTCGGTCATGCCGCTGTGGGCGCAGATCCTGTACCTCGCGATCTCGGTGCTCGGACCGATCGCGTGGACCGCTGTCGGCCTCGCCATCGGCTCGGCGCTGCGCACGGCCGGAGTCGCCCGGCGCTGACCCCCGGGCAGGAGCACCGCCCCGCCCACCCTCGCTGTCGTCGCCGCTGCCCACTCGATCTTCGCCCGATGGCGAATCAGGTAAGGCTCAGCTAAGTTAGACGAGTACGATCCGCCGACCCGGGACTCCGCCGTGCGCCCATCCGCGCCCCTGCTCCGCGTGCGTGAGCTCTCCCTCACCCACGCCGATGCGGCGCACCCCTCGCCTCGGGACGTGACGTTCGACATCGACGCCGGCGAGGTGGTGCTGCTGCTCGGCCCCTCCGGTTCGGGCAAGTCGACCCTCACCCTCGCCCTCAACGGGCTGATCCCGCACGCGCTGCCCGCGACCATGACCGGCACGGTCGAAGCCGGTGGCATCGACACCGCGCACGCGCAGACAGCCACACTGAGCACGCAGGTCGCGATGGTGTTCCAGGATCCGGATGCGCAGATCGTCACCGGCACGGTCTACGACGAGGTCGCGTTCGGCCCGGAGAACCTGCTGCTGCCGCTCGCGGTCGTCCGTGCCCGCGTCGAGGAGGCGCTGCGACGCGTCGGTCTCTGGGATCGCAGGGACGAGAACCCGGATCACCTCTCCGGAGGCGGACGGCAGCGGCTCGCGATCGCGTGTGCCCTCGCGATGGGCTCCCCGCTGATCGTGCTGGATGAGCCGACGGCCAACCTCGACCCGCAGGGCATCGACGACGTCTACGCGGCCCTGGCCGATGTCGTCGCCGCCGGCGACCGCGCCATCCTGCTCGTCGAGCACAATCTCGATGCCGCGATGGCCTTCGTCACCCGGACCGTCGTGCTCGATCGCGAAGGTCGGGTCGTGTTCGACGGGCCGGCCGCCGAGGTCATCCGGGAGCATGCCGACGAACTGCTCCGGATGGGCGTGTGGCTTCCCGCGGCGACGTTGGCGGCGCTCCGGCTTCGTGACCGGGGGATCACACTCGACCCGCTGCCGTTATCGCCGCACGAACTCGCCGATGCGCTCGCGGGGGTGGACGTCTCGTCGCGCTCCGCGCGCTCGACGACCGCGGACGGACTCCCCGCGGGATCGACGACCGCGGAGCGGCGCGACGGGGCGGGGCACGATGACACAGTGATCATCCGCGCCCGCGGACTGACCGTGCGTCGGCGTCGCACCGAGATCCTGCACGGCATCGATCTCGAGCTCGACGCAGGAAGCCTCACGGCGATCGTCGGGGCGAACGGCGCGGGGAAGACCACGCTGATCCAGGCGCTGGCCGGCGTCGTCCCCCCGCCCCGAGGCCGGGTCACGGTCGACGGCATCGATCCGGGAACCGCGTCCCCTCGCGACCTCGCCGCGCGCGTCGGGTTCGTGTTCCAGAACCCCGAGCATCAGTTCATCGCTCCCACCGTGTTCGACGAGCTGGCCCACGGGCTACGCCTGCGCCATGTGCCGGATGCCGAGATCTCGACCCGTGTGGACGAGATGCTCCGCCGCTTCGGCCTCGAGCACAAGGCGGAGGTGCATCCGTTCCTGCTGTCGGGCGGAGAGAAGCGACGGCTGTCGGTGGGCACGGCCCTGATCACGCGACCGCGCGTGCTGGCGCTGGATGAGCCCACGTTCGGACAGGATCGCGCGCGGGCGGCCGAGCTCCTCGACCTGCTCCAGGATCTGCGCCAGGAGGGGACGACCATCGTGATCGTCACGCACGACCTCCAGCTCGTGGCCGAGCACACCACCCACGTCGTGGTCCTCGCCGAGGGACGCGTGCGGGCGGTCGGTCGCACCGTCGCCCTGTTCCAGGATGAGCAGCTGTTCGCCGATGCAGGCCTGCGGCTCCCGGCACTGCAGCGGGTGCTGGCCACGGCCGGTCTCGGAGCGACCTCGTGACGGCGACGGTGTTCGACCCGTACGCGCGGATGACGGCGACCTCGCGCCGACAGTTCCTGTACACCCTGAATCCACTGGCGAAGGTCGCCGGCTTCGCGCCGGCGATGATCCTCCTCGTCTTCGTCCGGGATCTGGCCACCCCCGCGGCGTTCCTGGTGTTCGCCTACGCCCTGATCCTGGTCGGTGCACGTCTGACCGGTCGGCTCCTCGCCCTGCTGCTGCTCGGCCTGCCCGCAGGCATGCTGCTGATCGGCATCGGGTTCTCGCTGTGGGTGGATGCCGGACTCGTCGGCGACAGCATGCCGATCCTGCGGATCGGTGAGTGGACGCTCTACAGCGGGGCGCTGCTGATCGGCTTCGCGACGGCGCTGCGGCTCGGTTCGATCGTCGCTCTGGCGCTCGTCGGCGGCCTCACGACCAGCGGCCCCGATCTCGTGCGGGCCGGCGTGCAGCAGCTGCGGGTGCCTTACCGGATCGGCTACACGGCGCTGGCGGCTTTCCGGTTCGTGCCGCGGTTCGGGCATGAGCTCGCGGTCATCCGGGCGGCCCACCGGGTGCGCGGTTACCACGGCGGGCGCGGGCCGTTCGCCCGCATCGCTCGCGGGTGGGGGTACATCGTGCCGCTCCTCGCCGGCGCGATCCGTCACGCCGAGCGTGTGGCGCTCGCGATGGATTCGCGGGCGTTCGGCGCTCATCCGACCCGCACCGAACGGCACCTCGTCCCGTTCCGCACGCGGGACACGGTCTTCACCGTCGCGACCCTGTTGGCCTCCGCTGCCATCTTCGTCGCGTTCTTCCCCTGGCAGCTCCCCTGAAAGGCGCCCGATGGCATTCAGCAAGATGGTCAAGCCCGAGTCGACCGAGCTCATCCACCTGACGGTGCTGCGCACGGAACGGTTGTCGGCGCATTGGATCCGTGTGACGCTCGGCGGCGGTGAGATCGAGAAGTTCCGTCCGATGGGATTCGACCAGTGGTTCCGGCTGTTCCTGCCGATCGGCGGTGACGCAGGTCTCGACCGGGTGCCGGCGAAGGCGAACAAGATGTTCGGGTACCTGAAATTCCTGCGGATCCCCGACGGCGAGCGTCCGGTGATGCGCAACTACAGCGTGCGGGCGTACCGCGCCGCCACGGCCGAGGCCGGCGCCGAGATCGATGTCGACTTCGTGCTGCACGGCTCGGCCGTCGACGGCACCGCCGGGCCCGCCTCACGCTGGGCCGAGACCTGCGAACCCGGCGAGCACGTGCTGATCATCGACGAGGGACTGACGTTCAATCCGCAGCGCGGCACGGATCGTGTGGTGCTGGTCGGCGATGAGACGGCGCTGCCGGCGATCGCCTCGATCTGCGCCTCGCTGCCCGCAGATGCCGTCGGCAGCGCGATCATCGAGGTGCCGAGCGAGGAGGATGCTCTCGAGTTCCCGCATCCGTCCGGCGTCGAGGTCGCGTGGATCGTGCGTCCTCATGACGTCGCTCCCGGCGCGTTCGCGCTGGAGGTGCTGGGGAGCACCACCCTGCCGGATGCCCCGTTCCACGCCTATGCGGCGGGTGAGCAGGCACTCGCCTCGGGCGTCCGCAAGCACCTCGTGGGAGATCGCGGGGTCGACAAGAACGCCGTGAGCTTCTGCGGATACTGGAAGATCGGTGCGGCCGCCCCCGCCTCGAAGGCCGCTCGTGAGGCGGCTGCGGAGCCCCTGGCATGAGCGAGGATGCCGCGGGGGTCGTCGATCCCCGGGATGCCGCGGTGATCGCCCCGGCGAGTTCCGCATCCGCTGCCGGTGGACGGTTCCGATTCCCCACCGCGATCCTGCTGACCTGTGCGGCCCTCGGCGTCGCCGGGGCGGTGCTGCTCGCGCCGATGAACTGGCTCTCGACCCTGCTGACCGGTCCGCTGCCGTTCGTCGGCATGGCCCTCGCCGGACTCTGGCTGCTGCCGGCGGTGATCGCGCTGCGGCTGCTGCGTCGTCCGTTGGTCGGACTGCTCGTCGCCCTGATCTCCGGGCTCGTGCTGGTCCCGTTCACCGGGCTGGGGTTCGGTCCGGTGCTGACCAATCTCTGGTGGGCGGCGTTCACCGAGCTGCCGTTCCTGTTCGTGCTCTGGCGCTACTGGGGCACGTGGATGCACTACCTCGGCGCCGTCGCGGTGGGCATCGTGTACCCGATCTCGGCATGGGCATGGTTCAACCTCGGGTCGATGTCGCTCTTCGCCCAGATCGCGTTCTTCGCCGTGACGATCGCCAGCTGCGTCGGCGGTACGGCCCTCGGCATCCTGATCGCCGATCGCCTTCGGAAAGCGGGTGTGGGCGGCCGCCGCTCGCAACGATTCTGAGCCACATCGCCACGAGGCCAGCGGTGCAACGCGGTCACGAGGCCAGCGGTGCAACGCGGTCACGAGGCCAGCGGTGCAACGCGGTCACGAGGCCAGCGGTGCAACACGGTCACGAGGTCACCGGTGCAACACGGTCACGAGGTCACCGGTGCAACACGGTCACGCGGTGACCGGCGCCACGCGGTCAGGAGGTCACGCGGCGATGTCGAAGCGTGCGCGTCCGCCGAGTCTCGGCGTGCGTGCGGGGTCGACGTAGTCGGGCGGTATGAACCACACCCGCGGCGGCACGCCCCGAACGCTTCCGCTTCCGCTTCCGCTTCCGCTTCCGCTTCCGCGTCCTGCACCGGCGATGTGGATCTCCCACCCGTTGTCGTGGATGCGGTGATGACACGTCTCACACAGCAGCACCCCGTTGGAGAGATCCGTCGGTCCGTGATCGCGTTTCCACCACCGGATGTGGTGCGCCTTCGTCATCTCCGGCGGCAACCCGCACATCGCACACCCACCGTCCCGCTCCACCAACGCCAACCGCTGCGCCTTGGTGAACAACCGCTTCTCCCGCCCCCAATCGAGAATCTCACTCGCACCCCCGAGCACACACGGGATCACTCCCCCGCCTGCGGCCATCCGCCGCGCGGCTCCGACGCTCACCGTCTGCTCGATCCCGTCGATCTCGGATGAACCCGTACCAGCCTCCAGATCCTCGACACGCACCCGGACGACCACCGTCGCCCCCGCCACCGGGACACGCCCCTCGCACCCGAGCACATGCGCGCAGAACACGGCCAGGGCGTCAGCCTGGATCATCGGGACCGTCCGCCGATCCGCATCCGGAGCCTCCGCGTCAGGCGCATCCTTCCGCGCCGCGAACGCCGCCGTCACGAACCCCCGGATCGCCGCCACCACCGGAGCCGCGGTCTCGACATCGAGAACCGCATTCAGGTGCACCATCCCATCCCGCTCGAACAACGACAACGCGCGCTTGCCCCGACGCTCCTCCTCCTTCGGTTCCACACCATCCGGGTCCAGCCACGCTTCCGCGCGCACGACGAGCTTGCGCACGTCATCCAACGCGAGCCCTTGAGCCTTCTCCACCAGCAGACGCTCCGCCTCAGCGACACGCACCGAACCCGCCGCGACCCGACACCTCTCCAGCAACCCGATGATCATCGCCGCCGTCTGCGCGCTCAGCACCCCCGACGCCAGCGCCTCACGGGCCAGCGGGTAGCGAGCGGGAAGCGCTGCTCCGATGAGATCGGTGCGAGGCGCCGTCGCCACACCGACATTCACCAGACGCTGCGCGTCGCCCGTAGAGACTCCGGTCGTCGCGGCGATCAGCTTCGCCGGGGTGCGGAAGCCCTGCTGCTTCGCCAGGCTCTCCGCCCCGAGCTCCGGCCGCGATTCGTGCGAGATACCGGCCGCGACCTCGACGTGCACGGCGTCCAGCCGCCGCTGCAGCAGACCGATCGCGTCGTTGACCGCGATGAGCTGCACGCGGGAGAGGCCGCCGGAATCGTCGGCGTCGGCCCACGCGGCGTCGAGACGGGTCATCGCCTCGTGCAGACCGGTGAGTGTGGACATGCTCTGATTCTATCGTCGGCACATCTGAGTTTCGAACTTTTGTTCGATCCCATTCCGGTCGGACCGAGATACCGCGAACCCTGCAGATCAGGGGGCGGAGCCGAGCGGAGCACGAGTCCACGCCGCCGGCCCTCAGAGCGACAGATGCAGCCGCAGCGCCTCGTCAATCTCGCCCATGAGCTCGGCGGGAACCCAGCCGACCGGACGGACGATGCGAGAAGTAGCGATCGTCCGCACCTGCTCGGCCTGCGCCTTGGAGTCACGCTCCAGCCCGGTGGCGGCAGCCGGGAGCAGAACCTGGAACGGGAGCACTCGCACGATGTTCGACGTCACCGGCACGACGGTGACGGTGGCCCGAGGCCGACGCGCGGCGAGGCCGTTCGAGGTGTTGTTGCTCACGAGCACGGCCGGTCGCGACTTCCGCGTCTCCGATCCGACAGCGGGGTCGAAGGACGCGAGGATGATCTGCCCCCGACGGAGCAGGGAGACGGCGTCATCGCTCACACGGAGGCCAGGCCGTCGTGAGAGGCGGTGTCCCACTCATCGTCGTAGCCCTCTGCGTAGGCTTCGGCGTAGGCATCGGCGAGACGGCTCTCACGAAGCAGCCGCACCGCGTCTTGAACCGCCGCAGAGCGCGACGCGTACCGCCCTTCGAGAGCCTGCGCATCGAGGAATGCCAGGTCGCTCTCGCTGAGACTGAGACTGACTTTCGCCGTGGACATGCGCTGATACTACTCCGGTGGTACCGATATTGCTACCGCAGCGATTCGCTGCGCATCCCCGAACAGCCCCATGATCTCCGGCCCCATCTCGACCTGGCTCAGCACGATCCCGAATGAGCCGTCGGGGTCGATCCAGAAGTCGGTGCCCTGCCCGCCCGACCAGCCGTAGCGTCCGGCGCTCTCCCCGTCGGTCTGCACCGCGACGCCGAAGCCCCACCCCGTGCCGCCCCAGAACCCCGGGAAGAAGCTGTCCTCGGTCTTCGCACTCGCCGGCACCTGATCGGAGCGCATCAGCGCGAGCATCCCGGGGTCGACGACGACCTCACCATCATGCCGCCCACCAGCCGCGAGCATCCCGGCGAACGCGGCATAGTCGGCGGCGGTCGACACGAGCTCCGAGTGGCTGAGATCGAACGGCGCCGGGGCGAGCGAGAACCCGCCGGCAGCCGGCTCGACCTCCACCAGACTCCCGTCCTCACCATGCCGATATGCCGCAGGGAGCCGGTGCGCCTGATCGGCGGGAACCGTGTACCCGGTGTCGACCATGCCGAGCGGCCCGAAGAGGTCGCGTCGCAGGTGCTCCTCCAGCGAGCCGTCGACCACCCGTGAGAGCAGGATTCCGAGGATTCCGAAAGAGTGGTGGTAGCGCCATCCGGTTCCGGGTTCGAACGCGAGCGGCAGCGCGGCGAGCGCGTCCAGCCACTCCTGAGCCCCCATCGCGACCGGCTCCTGTCCCGCGGCCGTCCGGTTCGCGATCATCGCCTCCGCCAGCGGCGACGGGACGACCTGCACGCCGTACCCGGAGGTGTTGGTGAGCAGGTGCCGCAGCGTGATCGGCGTCGTCGCGGTCTCGACGTCGTCGAGCGCGGCATCCGGCGAGCGCAGCACCCGGCGGTCGGCGAGCTCGGGCAGCCACCTCTCCACGGGATCGTCAAGACCGAGGCGGCCGTCCTGCACGAGCCTCAGTGCCGCGACCGCGAGGATCGGCTTGGTCATCGACTGGATGCGCACGATCGCATCGGCCGGCAGGTCGCCGGACGTGACGACCTCGACCCTCCCGCCTGGAGCGCCGCGCACTCCGACGATGCCTGGTGCGGTGCCCCGCGCGACGTGGTCATCCAGGATCTGCGGGAGCGTGGGGGTCATGCCCTCGATTCAACCGGGCGGCCGCCCCGCTGTCCATGCCCGATGGCGATCGGGCAGAGACGAGAGGAGGCCCCGGATATGCATCCGCGGCCTCCTCGAGAGCAGAGCGTCAGCGCTTGCCGACGATCTGACGGCCGACGAGATCGCGCATGATCTCGTTCGTGCCGCCGTAGATGCGGTGCACCCGAGCGTCGGTGAAGGCGCGGGCGATCGGGTACTCCATGATGTAGCCGTAGCCGCCGTGCAGCTGCACGCCGGTGTCGAGCACCTCCCACTCACGCTCGGTCGCCCAGAACTTGACCTTCGCGGCGTCTTCGGCGGTGAGCGTGCTGTTCTTGTAGGCCAGCAGCGCGCGGTCGATGTACGCCCACATCGCATCGGTGGTCGCCGCCATGTCGGCGAGCCGGAAGCGGGTGTTCTGGAAGTCGGCGATGCGCTCGCCGAACGCCTCGCGGTCCTTCGTGTAGGCGACGGTCCAGTCGAGAGCGGCCTGGGCCGCTGCGGCCGCGGCGACGCCGATCGAGAGACGCTCGAGCGGCAGGTTCAGCATCAGCTGGATGAAGCCCTGACCCTCCTTGCCGCTGATGAGGTTCTCGTCGGGGACGAACACGTCGGTGAAGCTGAGCTCAGCGGTGTCCCAGCCGTGGAAGCCCATCTTGCTGAGCTTCTTGCCCTGATCGAAGCCCTCCATGCCCTTCTCGACGAGCAGCAGGCTGAACGCGTCTGGACGGTTGCCCTCACCGGTCTTGACGAAGGTCACGACGACGTCGGCCGTCGTGCCCGAGGAGATGAACGTCTTCGCGCCGTTGAGGATGTAGCCGCCGTCGACCTTCTTGGCGTTCGTCTTGATGCCACGCAGATCCGAACCCGCACCGGGGTCGGTCATGGCGAGCGCGCCGAGCACTTCACCGGTGGCCATACGAGGCAGCCACTTCTCCTTCTGCTCCTGCGTTCCCATGTGCACGAGGTAGGGCACGGCCAGGTCGTCCTGGATGCCGAAGGCACCGGCCAGCGAACCCGCGCCGGAGGCGATGACCTCTTCCATCACGATCGTGCGGAAGCGGTAGTCCTGCAGCATCCCGGCGCCGCCGAACTCCTCGGGGACCGACAGTCCGATCAGACCCGCCTCGCCGGCCGCCAGCATGGTCGCCCGGTCGATCTCACCCGCGGCATCCCACCGCTCGATCGCCTCGTTGTTCACGTGGCGCTTGACGAAGTCCTTGACCAGGTCCCGGAATGCCTCGTGATCCTCGTCGTAGATGTCGCGTTCCATGCCGTCCTCCTGAACGTCTCATGCATCGTTGCTCCGGCGATTCTACGTCGCGGGGAGGGTGTGGGACAGGACGTTGTGAGAATGCATCCCATAAACCGTGACACTCGGTACCGCGATTGTCGGATGCCGCAACCGCGTCCGTCGACGCGCGCTCAGTGCCCGTAATCCGGGGCCGCCGGGAGCCCGAAGAACTCCTCGAGCGTGTGGTAGCCGCCCTCACGATAGGCCGCGGCGAGGTCGACGCCGACGTAGCGAAGATGCCACGGCTCCGGGGCATAGCCGGTGACCGGAGTGCCGACCTGTTCGTAGCGCACGATGAATCCGTACTCCCACGCGTGCTCCGCGACCCAGTCGCTCTGCGCCGTCCCGCCGAAGCCGTCGAGCCCCCCACACGCACGCGCGCACGCGACCACGTCGAGCGCGAGACCGGTCTGATGCTCGCTGTGTCCGGGCCGCGCCGAACCGGCATCCGCATCGGCCTGCCCCTGGGAGCGCACATGCGAGTCGTACGTCGTCACCTGCAGCCCATAGGAACGGTAGCCGTTGTTCGCCCCGATCCTGCCGACGCCTTCGGCCGCCGCCACCTCGGCCATCCGCCCGACCGCAGCAGCGACATCGGAGCGCACCCGTCCGGACGGCGTCGTCATCTGCAACGGCACCGAAGCGAGATCGGCGGGCTCGTAGTCCGGCGGATTCAGCGGCAGCGACTTGTTCACCACGACCCAGACACGCGTCGGATCGCTGAGGGAGATGCACGGAGCATTGCCTGCGACGACCGCCTCGCGGAACGCCGCGCCACCCCCGAAGCCGGCGATCGTCGCCGCGTCGTCGCCGTTCGCGATCGCCTGCTGGACGGACGGATCGGCGCACGGATCGGCCGCGGTGGTCGCCCCGACGTGCACGGAGGGCACCTGCATCACGGCCACCGGCTCCGGCATCGCGTCGGCTCCGGAGGGCGCCGACGGCGCGGACCCGATCGAGAACAGGATCCCGATCGCGGTCACGGCGACGCCGATCGGCAATGCGGGTCCGCGGATCGGGGATCGCGGAGCCGCATGCTGAGCGTGCGGCAGGAAGTGCATTGATCCATCCTCTCATTCGAAGAAACGTCGCAGAGTCGCTTGCGCTAAGTTCGTCTTTCTGTTCGAATTGTCAGATGAGATGGCAGGGGCAGAAGCTCGGAGAGACGGATGCGGCGGCGCTGCCCGGCCTCGAAGACCGGTCGAGCGTACTGCGCTCGGTGACGACTCCCGAGTTCGCGGGGATGACGTTCCACGAGGTGCTGTCGAAGTCGGCCCTGAATCATGTGCCCGGTGCGTCGCGCATGCCGTTCGCATGGACGATCAACCCTTATCGCGGATGTTCACATGCCTGCGTGTACTGCTTCGCCCGCGGCACGCACGAGTACCTCGACCTCGACGGCGGGTCCGACTTCGACTCGCAGATCGTGGTGAAGGTGAACGTCGTCGACGTGCTCGCACGCGAACTGCGCAAGGGCAGCTGGGAGCACGAGACCGTGGCCCTGGGAACCAACACCGATCCCTACCAGCGCGCGGAGGGGCGCTACAAACTCATGCCCGGCATCATCGAGACGCTCGCAGCATCCGGCACCCCGATCTCGATCCTCACGAAGGGCACGCTGATCCGCCGAGACATCCCGCTGCTCGTGAAGGCCGCGAAGCGGGTGCCGATCGATGTGCAGATGTCGATCGCGATGTACGACGACGACCTGCAGAAGGCCATCGAGCCGGGAGCCCCGACGACGCAGGCCCGGCTCGACACCGTGCGTGCACTGGCCGATGCCGGATTCCCCGTGACGGTTTTCCTCATGCCGATCATGCCGCACATGACCGACTCGCTCGCCGCGATCGACAGCGCCCTCGTGCGCATCAAAGAGGCGGGGGCGCGCAACGTCATCTACGGAGCCCTGCACCTGCGACCGGGTGTGAAGCCGTGGTTCTTCCAATGGCTCGACGCGAATCGCCCCGACCTCGTCTCGTCGTACCGGGGGCTGTATCCGGGGGCTTCGGCCGAGGCACCCAAGGGGTACCGACAGTGGCTCGCCAAGCGGACCCGCCCACTCATCCGCATGCACGGACTCGACGGCCGCCACGAAGACGACTACTCCCGCCGCGGGTTCCGACCGGGGCAGGGCCACGTGCAGACGAGTGCGGCCGCCGCGGCAGCGGTGCGCTTCACGCCCAGCGCCCGAGCCGACGCTTCGGCTGCGCAGCCGATGCTCTTCTGACCCGGCGGTCGGGCTCCCCTCCCGCAGCCGCGTAGGCTCGAGGATCATGGCGATCGGTTCGACAGTCCACACATTCGAGGTGCAGCTCGCTGACACCGATCGCGGCGTCTACGAGGACTATTCGCTGCGCGTGGCGCGGCATCCGTCCGAGACCGATGCCTACATGCTCACCCGCGTGCTCGCCTACGGGCTCGAGTTCGCCGAAGGCATCACGTTCGGCGGCAGCATCTCGTCGACCGAGGAGCCGGCGGTGCTGGTGCGCGACCTCACCGGTCTGATCACGGCCTGGGTCGAGATCGGGGCGCCCGATGCGGAGCGGCTCCATTACGGCAGCCGCCTCGCCGAGCGCACGGTGGTCTACACCCACCGCGACCCCGCCAAGGTCATGGCGCAGTGGGCGGACAAGCGCATCCACCGTCGCGAGGACATCCGCGTCTACAGCTTCGACCCCGGGTTCATCGACACCGCGGCCGCCCTGATCGAGCGTCGCAACACGATGACCCTCACCGTGACCGAGAGCGTGATCTACCTCGACCTCAACGGCACCAACCTGACTTCCGCCGTGCACGTGCACGAGTTGGCCTGACCCCACCGTCAGCCGCCCACAAGCCCCTGCTCGTACGCCGCGATCACGAGCTGCGCCCGGTCCCGAGCAGCGAGCTTCGACAGCAGACTGCCGATGTGGGTCTTCACCGTCGCCATCGAGATCGTGAGCGCCACGGCGATCTCGGAATTCGCGAGGCCCCGACCGACGAGGGTGAGCACCTCGGTCTCCCTCGCCGTGAGTACCGCGAGCGGGCGGCCCGCCGGTCGATTCGCGCCATCCAGGAAGTGCTCGACGAGACGGACGAGGATGCTCGGCGCGAACAGCGACTCCCCCTCGTGCGTACGGCGGATCGCCTCGACCAGCTGCTCGGGACGCACGTCCTTGAGCAGGAATCCGCTGGCTCCCGCGCGCAGGGCGCCGTCGACGTACTCGTCGAGCTCCAGCATGCTGAGCACGAGGACGCGTGTGCTCGGGAGGGTCGTCGTGATGGCACGCGTCGCACTGATGCCGTCGAGCCCCGGCATCCGGATGTCCATCAGCACGACATCCGGCCTGATGGCACGGGCCAGCTCGACCGCCCCCGCGCCGTCAGCGGCCTCGCCGACCACCGCGAGCCCATCGGCGCCCGCGATGATCAGCGCGAGGCTGTGTCGCAGGAGAGCCTGATCGTCCGCGATCAACACGCGAATGCCGTCGCTCATGACCCCGCCCCGAGCGGGACGCGCGCCTCGACCCGGAAGCCCGCGCCCAACTGCTCACCCCTCAGTGTTCCTCCGAGCGCGTGCACACGCTCCCGCGCACCCTGCAGGCCGTGGCCCGCTCCGGGCTGCGGCACCCATCCCGTGGCAGGACCCTCGTCGACGATGATCACGCGGACGTCGTCTGCGTCCCGCTCGACCACCACGACCGCCGGCACGGGGCCGGCGTGACGACCGATGTTCGACAGCGCCTCGCGGATCGTGGCGCAGACCGCTGCCTGCACGGCGAGGGGCACCTCGCCCAGATCGTCCACCCGCAGAGACGTGCGCACGCCGAATGCCTCGGCGGCGGCGACGATCCCCGGCACATCGGCGAGACGCGCCGGCGGATGCAGGGGGACCTCGTCTCCCGGCTCGCGCAGCACGGTCAACATACGCCGCAGCTCGGACATCGCGGAACGTCCGGCCTCCTCGATGTCGACCAGCGCGCTTCGGCGCTCGGCATCTCCTGCGGTGCCGGTGAGCCCGGCGACCGCGGCCGCACGCATCGTGATCAATCCGAGCCCGTGCGATGCGAGATCGTGCAGCTCGCGGGCGATCCGGAGCCGCTCCTGCTGCGCGGCCCGGTCCGCCGCCCACTCCGTGAGGCTGCGTTCGTACTCCCGACGTTGCCGCTGCGACCTCACCGTCGCCCAGCCGAGCACGCCCAGCACGACGGCCCCCGCACACGCCAGCACGACCGTGAGGCTCTGCGGCCCGTCGAGTCCGAGCATGCTCAACAGCACCACCAGCAGCGCGATCATCCCCGCGGCGGCGATCCACGTGCGCGAACGCCAGGTCGGGCGGGGCGAAGCATCCATCCGCCTGAGTCTAGGCATCCGCGCCCCGGCGCACATCAGACCACGGGCTGAGGGACTCGGGGCGGAGGGCCCTACCGGGTTCCCTCCTGAGGACCGATGCCCCGCACGCTCCGGACGGCTGGGATCGAGGGATGCTGAAGATCGAATCACTCACGAAACGGCGGGGCGCCCGCACCGTGCTCGACGCCGTCGCCTTCGAGGCGCGGCCAGGGCGCGTGACGGCCTTCCTCGGCGCGAACGGAGCGGGGAAGTCGTCGACCCTGCGCATCCTTCTTGGACTCGACCGCCCGTCAGGAGGGCGTGCGCTGATCGACGGCCGCCCCTACCGCGAACTGCGCGATCCCCTGCGCACCGCGGGGGCGATGCTCGACGGTTCCGGCGCGCACCGCTCACGTACGGCCCGCGGCCACCTGGGCTGGATCGCCACGGCGGGCAGCATCGCACGCCATCGCGTCGACGAGGTGCTCGAACAGGTCGGGCTGGCCGACGCCGCGCGCACGAAGGTGGGCCGCCTGTCGCTCGGGATGGGGCAGCGGCTGGGCCTCGGGGCCGCGCTTCTGGGCGCGCCGCCGACGCTGATCCTCGACGAGCCGGTGAACGGGCTCGACCCCGAGGGCATCCGGTGGATGCGGCAGCTGCTGCGCGGTCAGGCGGATGCCGGAGGGACCGTGCTCCTCTCGAGCCACCTCATGGGAGAGGTCGCCGGAGTCGCCGACGACCTCGTCGTGATCGCCCAGGGCAGGATCGTCGCCACCGGCACCGTGGATGAGATCACGCACGGCCATGCGGACCTCGAAGCGGCGTTCTTCGCCCTGACGCGCGGAGACGGCTCCACCCCGGCGGACGGCGGGCAGACCCGATGAGGTTCCTCCGAGCCACCGCCGCCGAGACGGGCAAGATCCTCACCCTCCCTGGCGTGTGGGCGGGGATCATCGCGAGCGTCCTCGGCACCGTCGCGATCACGGTGCTGAATGCGATGCAGGCCGCATCCGCCCTCGACGAAGGAGAGGCCGACATCTTCGGCCCTATCTCGGTGTTCGAGACCGCGTTCGCCGCCGCACCGCTGGGCACGATCGGCGCGATCGTCGTGGGCGTGCTCGCCGTCAGCAGCGAGTACGCCCCGAACAGCCCGGACGCGGGAGGGTCGCGTCAGATCGCCAGCACTCTCGTCGCGATCCCCGGGCGTATCAGGATCGTCCTGGCGAAGACCACCGCCGTGGTGGCGATCACGATCCTCACGGCTTTCGTGGCCTTCCCCTCGTGCCTCGCTGTCGCGCAGCTGCTCCTCGGCGACCGTGCGCCGGAGTCCGTCGACGGCGAGCAGGCGCTCTGGCGCCTCGCCGGTGCCACGATCTACTGGACGCTCACCGCCCTCTTGGCACTCGGGATCACCCTGATCACCCGCAGCGCCGCGCTCCCGCTGATCATCCTCATCCTGAACAGCTCCGTCGTCTCGATCTCCCTCCTCCTCACCAAAGTGACCTCGCTCGCGCACTGGCTTCCCGACATGGCCGGACGCAATCTGTTCGGATTCGACGCGGAGCTGGTCCTCCCCGGAGGGCTCGACGCCGTGACGGGCGGGCTCGTCATGGCCGCATGGGCGGCGGCCTCCGTCGTCGCGGGAGCCATCGTCTTCGCGCGGAGAGATGCCTGATGACGCGGGCGTGGAGAGCCGAGCTCTCGAAGCTGCGCACGCTTCCCCTCACTGCATATGCCGCTGGAGGCATGGTGACTCTCGGTGCGGTCCTTGCGCTGGCTTTCGCGGCGCTCCACGCGGACGGAGGGGGTGTGGTGTCTCCCGTCGCCGCCGCACTCGACACCGTGCCCTACGTCCAGGCGGGCGCGATCCTGCTCGGGGTGCTGCCCGTGTCGCAGGAGTACGCAGGACGACAGCTCAGCACGACGCTCACGGCGGTTCCGCATCGTCTGCGGGTCGTCGTCGCGAAGACGTTCGCTGCCGTGGTGGTGCTCGCCCTCGCCGCGGTGGCGACCGTCGCCGCCGCCTGGCTCGTCGCCGAGGCGACCCTCCGCGCCACGGACATGCGCGCCGCCGCGGTGGTGACGGAAGATCTGAGCCGACTCGGCGGCGCGGCCCTCTACCTCGTGCTGATCGGGCTGCTCGCCCATGCCGTGACGCTCGTGCTCCGACACCTGGTCGCAGCCCTGGTGTCGATGCTCGTGCTGGTGTTCATCCTGCCGTTCGCAGTCACCGCGCTCGGGGAGCACACCCGATGGCTGCCCACCCGCGCCGGGGTGCAGCTGTTCGCGCACGACGATGCGGTCCTCACGGCTGTCACCGGCGGCCTCGTGCTGCTCGGCTGGGCGGCCGTGATCGGCGCCGCCGGTGCGGTGCGCTTCGCACGCTCCGACGCCTGACCCCACTCCTCCTCTCATCCCCCCCACCGCCGTCGAGTGCACGGGTTCTCGCCGAACGCACGGCCTCAACACGCACGCATCCCGTGCACTCGACAGCAACCCGTGCACTCGGCGCTCAGAGGCGAGGTGTCGCGACGCGACGGCGCGACGGCGCGCGGGGGACGCGAAAGGCCCCGCCCCTGGAAGCGGGGCGGGGCCTTCATCACGAGAGACTCAGGCCGTCAGGTCGGCCGCGGTCGGCACGCGACCGGCGATCTCCTCGATGATGTCGTCGTCCAGACGCGCGTTCTCGAACGGCGCGTCGATCTCGGCGCGGTCGAGCAGCTCGGTCATGCGACGCTGGCGCTGACGCGTGATCAGCGTGACCACACGGCCGGAGCGACCGGCGCGACCGGTGCGACCCGAACGGTGCAGGTACGTCTTGTACTCATCGGGGGCGTCAGCCTGGACGACCAGGTCGATGTCGTCGACGTGGATGCCGCGGGCGGCGACATCCGTGGCGACGAGCACGTTCACGCGACCGGAGGTCAGACGCTCGAGGTTGCGCGTGCGCTTGGCCTGGTTCAGGTCTCCGTGCAGCGAGACGGCGGGGATTCCCGCGTCGTCGAACTGCTCGGCGAGCATGTCGGCGTAGGCGCGCGTGCGGGCGAAGACCAGCGTCTTCCCGGCGCGGTCGACGAGCGACGTGAGGATGTCGGCCTTGTCGCGGTGCTCGATCACGAGCACGCGATGCTCGATCGTGCTGGAATCCTGGTCTTCACCGGCGACCTCGTACACCGCCGGGTCCACGAGGAATTCGTCGACGAGCGCGGCGACCTCACGGTCGAGCGTCGCCGAGAACAGCAGCTTCTGGCTGCCGTCGGCGGTGTGACGCAGGATGCGCTGCACGGGCTCGACGAATCCGAGCTCGCACATGTGGTCGGCCTCGTCGAGCACCGCGATGCGGCAGTCCGAGAGGTCGAGCTTGCCCTGGTTGATGAGGTCCTCGACGCGGCCGGGGGTGCCGATCACGATGTCGACGCCCTTCTTGAGCGCACCCACCTGACGGCCCTGCGGCACGCCGCCGTAGATCTGGGTGGTGAAGAGACCGACGCTGCGGGCGATCGGCTGGATCGTGCGGTCGATCTGCAGCGCGAGCTCGCGCGTCGGAGCGAGGATGATCGCGCGCGGCGACCGCCCGAACTCACGACGCTTGCCGGCCTGCGACTGCAGCACGCGCTCGACGAGCGGAGCACCGAAGGCGATGGTCTTGCCGGATCCGGTGCGACCGCGGGCGAGCACGTCGCGCCCGGCGAGGACGGCGGGGATGCTGGCGGCCTGGATCGGGAACGGCGTGGCCGCGCCCATGCCGACGAGGGTCTCGACGATGTTCGAGCCGAGACCGAGGTCGCCGAAGGTCACACCGTCGACCTCGACGGCCGCGACGGACTTCGCCTCGAGGCGCTCGTGCACGACGTCGTCGCCCGGGGTGAACTTCGCACCGGTCGACTCGGGACGGCTGGTGGCGTTCCAGTCGTTGCGGCTCGGACGCTCGTTGCGCGCCGGACGTCCGCGGGTGTCGGAGGTCAGCGGACGCGGACGCTCGGTGCGGTACGCACCACCGGTCGACGGACGCGAACGCTCGTCGCGGCCGCCCTCGTACGAACGCTGCGTGCGGTCGCGGTCGAAGGCCCGACGTGCGCGGTCGGCGTCGTAGGACCGCTCGGTGCCGCGGTCGTTCGACCGGGTGCGGTCGCCGGCGCGGTCGTCGCGGCGCGGACGCTCGTCACGATCGAAGCGGGGACGGTCGGCACCACGGTCGCTGTTGTACCGGGGGCGCTCGGCACCACGGTCGCTGTTGTACCGGGGACGCTCGGCACCACGTCGATCGTCGCGAACCGGACGGCCGCCATCGCGGTGGTCGTTGTCGCGGAAGCCCTGACGCTGGCTGCCGGCGCCGCGGTCATCGCGACGCGCACGGTCGTCGCGGTCGAACCGGGGGCGATCGCCGCCACGCTCGTCGCGGTAGGTTCCCGGTCCGGTCGGACGCTGACCGGTCGGACGCTGTCCACCGCGGTCGTCTCGACGCGGGCGGTCGTCGAATCGGCCTCCGGTGCTCGGACGGTCGTTGTAGCGCGGGCGCTCGGAGCGCTCGTCGTTGCGGTGGTGCGGGGCCTCACGACGCCCGGACTCCGCACGGTTGCGGATGCCCCGTGCCTCGTCACGGCCGGCACGCTCGGACGCGCCCCAGCGCTGCTTGGGCGCACCGGACTCGGCCTCGGCCGGGCGGTAGCCGCGGTGACCGGCGCTGCGGCTGCCGGGGCGACGGTCGTAGCCGCCTGCCGCGGGTGCGGAACGGCGGTCGCCGGCGTCCGCTCGTCCTCCGCGCTCGTCGCGCGCGCCGTCACGGGCCGGGGCGGCGTGGTGACGATCGTGGAAGGAGGTCTTCTTGGCGCCGTAGCGCGGCTCGAAGTTCGCGGACGGACGTCCGCCGCGGGGCTTCTTGTTCTTCGGCATTGCGATGTCTTCCTGTGTTCTCGCACGAGAACAGCGCCGCGCGCACGCGCATGCACCCAGCGCGTGGCCGAATGCGACCAGCGGGGTTCCGGACTGTCAGCGGCCGGGGCCATTCATGTGATGGTTGATTAGCGTCGAGCGACGCTCACCATCGGCCCCTGGACTCACACTTCACACACATAAAACGTCCGCGCCAACGCGCGGGTGTCCGAAGCCGACCGTCCGATACTACCGGGTGCACCTGAGAGAGTGCCGACCCGACGGGTGGCCGTACGATGACGAGGTGAGTACCGCTTCCCCCACCGGCGCCCGAATCGACCTCCAGCTCGGCGATGTCACGGCGCAGATCGCCCAGGTCGGCGCCTCCCTGCGTTCGCTGCGCATCGGCGGTGTCGATCTCGTGCCGCCGTATCCGCTCGACCAGCCCACCCCCGCCTGCTCCGGCGTGGTCCTCGCTCCGTGGCCGAACCGCGTGCGCGACGGAGAGTGGGATGATGACGGCACCGCGCGAGCCCTCGCGATCACCGAGCCGAAGCTGAACAACGCCAGCCACGGACTGCTGCGGTTCACGGCCTACGAGATCGCCCAGACCGAGACGGCCGCCGTGCTGCGGGCGACCATCGTCCCGCAGACCGGTTACCCGTACCTGATCGACACCGCTGTCACCTACACCTTGACCGCAGACGGCATCGACGTCGCGCACACCCTGACGAATCGCTCGGCGGAGTCGGCACCCGTCGCGCTCGGCACGCACCCGTTCGTGACGATCGGAGACGTCGACCCGCACGATCTGGTTCTCCGGATCCCCGCGGAGACCGCCTTCTCGACCGACGAGCGGATGCTGCCGACGGGCACGCACCCCGCAGATGCCGCTCTTCGGGCCGGCGTACGCCTGGGGGATGTCGTACTCGACACCGGCTTCACGGACCTCGCGCGCGACGCCGATGGGCTCGTGCGGCACTCCCTCACCGCGCCCGACGGTCGTCGCGTGACCCTGTGGCAGGGCGAGGGCTTCGACTACTTGCAGGTGTACACGACGCCGACCTATCCCGGACAGACGCTCGCGGTCGCGATCGAGCCGATGACCGCGCCCGCCGATGCCCTCAACAGCGGCCTCGGCATCCGTCGCCTCGCCCCCGACGAGACCTGGACCCTGCACTGGGGCATCACCTTCTCCTGAGCGAGCGCAGCCACACGCAGGACGCCCTTCGTCTCGTCGCTCCGCTCCTCGCTCAGGAACCGGGGCTCAAGTGTCCCGGCTACTCCCCGCGCTCGCGCATCTCGCGCCGCGTGAGCTGCGGCGCGTGCGGCAGACCGGACCCGTCGATCAGGACGGGCTGGCCCGAGGCGGCGGCGGGCGCGGAGGGTCCGACCGGACCCTCCGGAGCCGGCGTCCCCCCGGCATCCGAGCCGCCCGCCTTGCGCGCCGCCCGCCGCTCCCTGGCCCCTTCGACGAGGTTGTAGAGCGTGGGCAGCACGATCAGGGTGAGCACGGTCGACGAGAGCAGTCCGCCGATCACGACGATCGCCAGCGGCTGCGAGATGAACCCGCCGTGACCGGTGATTCCGAGTGCCATCGGCGTCAGCGCGAGGATCGTCGCGAGCGCGGTCATGAGGATCGGCCGCAGACGCTTCTCCCCACCGGCCTTCACGGCCTCGATGGTCGACAGCCCCTTCTCGCGATACTGGTTCACGAGGTCGACGAGCACGATCGCGTTCGTCACCACGATGCCGATGAGCATCAGCACGCCGATCAGCGACGCCACGCCCAGCGGCACACCCGTCACGATCTGCAGCAGGATCGCGCCAGTCGCCGCGAACGGCACCGACACGAGCAGCAGCAGCGGCTGGCGCAGCGACTTGAAGGTCGCGACCATCACCACGTAGACGATGAGGATCGCCGCGAGCATCGCGAGTCCGAGCTGCGAGAACGAGTCCGCCTGCTGGGAGGCGACGCCGCCCACCTCGGCGGATGCACCGTCAGGCAGATCGGCCGCCGCGATCGCCTCGTTCACCGACTGCGTGGCGGTGGCGAGGTTGTCGGATGCCGGCGGCACCGTGATGGTCGAGGTGCGGCGTCCCTGCTCGGTGGTGATCGAGGTGGGGCCGTTGCGCTCCTCCACGGTCGCGATGTCCTGCAGCTGCACGACGCCGAGCGGGGTCGGGATCGCGAGCTCCTTGAGCGCCTGGACGGTAGTCGGCGGCTCGGGGGTGACGATGTACACGGTCAGCGCGGTGTCGTCGATCTCGACGGAGCCGGCCTGCTGCGGGCGCATGGTGTTCGACACGATCGAGCCGACGGCGACCTCGGAGAGCCCCCGTTGCGCGGCGGCTTCCCGGTCGACCACGACGGCGATGTACGGCAGCGAGGCGGCGAGGTTGTCGCTCACCTGGCCGACGCCGTCTCGCCCGTCGAGCTCGTCGACGAGAGTGGTGGTCGCGGTCTGGAGGTCATCGGCGTTCGAGGCCGTGACCGTGATCTCGATGTCGCTCGAGCCGAAGCCCGCGGAGGCGGCGACCGACACGTCGCCCACGTCGTCGCCGAGTCCGTCGATCGCGTCCTGCACGTCGGCACGGAGCTTCTCCTGGTCGGCGTCTCCGTCGGTCAGCACGGAGTACGTCACTCCCGCGCCGCCCGAGAAGGCGTCGCTGAGCGCGGATCCGCTGGTGCCGATCGAGGCCTGCACGTGCTCGATGCCATCGATGCCGAGCAGGGCGTCCTCGACCTCGATCGCCGCATCCGACTTCGTCTGCAGGCTCGCGGTCGGACCGAGGTCCTGCGTCACGGTCATGGTGTTCTGCCCCGAGTCGCTGAGGAAGTTGATCTTCATCAGCGGCGCGGCGGCGAGGGTCGCACCGAGCACCACGACGGCGAGGATCACCGTGACGCCGGAGTGCTTGAGGGTCCATCCGAGGATCGGCCGGTAGACCCGCTGCAGCTGCGTCGGCGGGGCGTCCGGGTGCTCCGGATCGATCGCGTTCCCGTGCTCGTCGAGCAGCTCCTTGCCGGGCTTGAGGAACCAGTAGGCGAGCACCGGGACGATCGTCAGTGCGACCAGCAGCGAGGCCACCATCGCGATCGTGACGGTCATGGCGAACGGACGGAACAGTTCCCCGACCATGTCGCCGACGAAGACGATCGGCAGGAACACCGCGACGGTCGTGATGGTGGAGGCCGTGATCGCCATCGCGACCTCGCGCACGGCGAGGCGGATCGCGTCGCCCTTGTCCGCGTCGCCGACGTAGTGGCGTTTGATGTTCTCGATCACCACGATGGAGTCGTCGACCACTCGACCGATCGCGATGGTGAGGGCGCCGAGCGTGAGCACGTTGAGCGAGTAGCCGAACGCCTGCAGTCCGATGAACGTGATCAGCACGCTGGTCGGGATCGAGATGGCCGTGACGAGGGTGGAGCGGATCGACAGCAGGAACACCAGGATCACGATCACCGCGAACACCAGTCCGAGCAGACCTTCCGTGGCCAGCGTCTCGATCGACTGGACGATGAACGGCGCCTGGTCGAAGATCACCGTGAACTCGGCGTCGGGGAACGCCTCGCCGATCGTGTCGAGCGCGGCGATGACGCCGTTGGAGACCTCGACCGTGTTCGCCGCGGGGAGCTTCGTGATCGAGATCGAGAGCGCGTCCTGCCCGTCGACCCGCGAGATCGAGGTGACCGGGTCGGACTCCTGCACGACGGTGGCCACTTCGCCGATGGTCAGGTCGGTGCCGACCAGCGGGAGGGCGGCGATCTCGTCGACGGACGTGATCTTCGCCCCGGTCTGAACCGTGAGCGTCTGCCCGTCCTCGGTGATGTCTCCACCGGGGAACAGCGTGCCGTTCTGCTGCAGCGCCGAGCTGATCGCCTGCGTGCTCTGCCCTGCGGCCGCGAGCTTCGCGACGTCGGGCGTGATGCTGATGCGCTGTCCCACCCCGCCGACGATCTCGGCGGCATTGACGCCGTCGACGTCTTCGAGCTCGGGGATCGCGACGGATTCGAGCTCGGCCTGCGCGTTGTCGGCATCTTCGAATCCGGTGACCGCGACCTGGATCACGGGGAAGTCATCGATGGACACCGACAGCACCTGCGGGGTCACGTCGTCCGGCAGCTGGGAGGAGATGCGGTTGATCGCCTGCTGGATCTTCTGTTCGGCGGTGGCGAGGTTCGTCCCGTAGGCGAACATCGCCTGCACGATCGAGGCGTTGGTGGTGCTGGTCGCGGTGGTCGATTCCAGCCCGGGGACACCCTGGATCGCGGACTCGACCGGCGTCGACACGTCGTTCTCGACGACCTCGGGCGAAGCGCCGGGGTAGGTCGTCATGACGACGAGCGCCGGCAGCTCGAGCGACGGGATGAGCTCCTGCTTGAGGTTCGTGAGCGCGAGCCCGCCGAACACCGCCGCGACGATGGTGATGAGGGCGATGAGCGCGCGGTTCTTGAGGCTCAGGATGGCGAGTTTCGACAAGGCGGTTTCCTCGGTGTCAGGGTGTGGCTGTCGCTGCGGAGGGGGTGGAGACGGAATCTCCGAGGATCCGCGCCAGTGCGGACTCGATGAAGGACTGCGCAAGACGTTCGTCGCGGATGTGCATGCTCCACATGACGCCGTCGATGAAGATCATCGCCGCTCTGGCCCGGTCTTCGCCATAGGTCGGCTGGAGGAGCTCGACGAGCCGGTCCGACAGGTGCCGCGCGAGCTCGCGCAGACGGGGGTCGTGCACGGCGGCCGTGACGACGGCGCGGTCGGCGCGCACCGCGTGCGCATCGTCCATGCTCTCGAACACGAGCGCGGCGATCACCTCGGGGGCATCGCCGCGTTCGGCGATGGTCTGGCGGACACCGTCGAGGCGTGCGTCGACCTCTTCGGCGAGCGCGCGGAAGGCCGCACCACGGAGGTCGTCGAGGGTGTCGAAGTACTGTGTCGTCGCCCCGAGGGGAACACCGGCGCGCGCGGCGACCATGCGGTGCGTGACGGCCTCGGCGCCCACCTCGACGATGAGCTCGGCGGCGGCGGCCACGATCTCCCGACGGCGCGCTTCAGGGTCACGTCGACGACGCGCGCCTTCGACCATCGAGCACCTCCCGAACATCCGTACATGTACTTTTGTACATTTCGGGAATGTGAGGACGCTGGGAGACGGCCGCCTCAGACCGGTGCGGCCTCGATCTGACCGCGCTCGAAGTAGGCGACGAGTTCGGGATCGAGCGGCGGGATCGCGATCGACGAACCGTCACCGCGCAGCGACGCGGTGGCGAGGATGCCGGCGGCGACGGCCTCGCGCGCGGCGACGGGTGACGTCTCGGTCACGCCGCGATGCCGCACGAAGCGCAGGAACTCGGCGACGAGCAGTGCGTCTGCGCCGTCGTGCCCGGCATCGGGCACCTCGGGCACGATGAAGGCCTCATCGGCCGCGGCGGCGCCGGTGTGCCGCCGATTCCACAACCCGACCTCGCTCCCCGCCACGTCGCCGAAGTTCTCGATCCGCCCCTCGGTGCCGATCACCGTGTAGTTGCGCCAGTAGTCGGGCGTGAAGTGGCACTGCTGGTACGAGGCGAAGACCCCGCCCTCCAGTTGCATGTTCACCATCGAGATGTCCTCGACGTCGACCACGGGGTGCAGGCCGGTGAGTGCGGTCGGCGGCCAGTTGTCGATGCTGAACCACTCCGGCATCCGCTCCCCCGTGCGGTCGCGCCGATCGGTGATCGCGCCGTAGACGCTGAGCGCGCCCATCGCGGAGACGCGCTCCGTGTACGCCCCGGCGAGCCAGTGGATGATGTCGATGTCGTGCGCCCCCTTCTGCAGCAGCAGTCCGGTGGTGCGACGACGATCGGCGTGCCAGTCCTTGAAGTAGTAGTCGCCGCCGTGGCCGACGAAGTGCCGCACCCAGACGGCCTTGACCTGGCCGATGCGTCCGCTCCGAATCAGTCCGCGCATCAGCGTGATCACCGGCATGTGCCGCATGTTGTGGCCGATGTAGAGTCCGGTGCCGGTGCGCCGCGCGGTCTCGAGCATGGCGTCGGCGTCGGCGAGTTCGATCGCGAGAGGTTTCTCGCAGAACACCGGCACCCCTGCTTCGAGGGCGCGGATGGTGAGGGCGGCGTGCGTGTCGTCGGGAGTGAGCACCATCACCGCATCGACGCCCGAGGCGAGCAGCTCGTCGAGGTCGTCGGTGATGAGGGCGTCGGGAACGAGCAGCCGGGCGTCTTCTCGGGCGCGCGGGGCGAGGTCGCACACGGCGGTGATGCGCGAGCCGTGCCCCGGGCGGTGCACCTCCTCCTGGAGGGTCGAGCGCGCGCCGAAGCCGATGATGCCGATCTGGAGATCCACGATGGTCCTTCTGTGAATACGGGTGGAGTGCGGGGGTCAGGACGCGCGTCGAGCGCCGAGACCGGGATGGGGGCCGAAGGGCACAGCCGAGGAGGGGACGCCGTCGAGCTCGAGGATCACGATCTCGTTGTGTCCAGGACGCAGGACCGACCAGGGGACGTAGAGCGACGTCTGCGGGCCGGCGGCGGTCCAGTATCTGCCGAGGCAGAAGCCGTTGACCCAGACGTACCCCTTCGACCATCCGGAGAGGTCCAGGTACCCGTCGGCCTGCTCGCGCACGTCGAAATCACCGCCGACGTAACGGGGCGCGTCCGCAGGCTCGACGGGTGCGGTCCAGTCCGGTCGCGGGTCGTCGGCGATCGGGAGCACGTCGATGTCGAAGCCGTGCACCTGCTGGCGCCCGTGACGGATGGCGTCCAGGCCCTTCGTCTCGCCGATCCGCGGTCCGTAGTTGATCCGCCCCATCGATTCCACGATGACCTCCAGCTCGGAGGGCCCGCTCACGGTGATCTCGGCATCTTCTCCGCCGCGTTCGACGATGGCACGGAGCGCCCCGTCGACGCGCACATGGGCGCGATCCCGCACCCGCTCCAGGGTGAGGGCCTGCGGGGCGCGGGGGCCGGGGATGACGGCGCGGTAGCGCACGAGGCCGTGGTCGAACCCGAGATCTTCGAAGGTCGGAGGGATGGGCGCGCTTCCTGCGGGACGGAACCGCACGGGCCCTTCGCGTGTCATCCGGATCGTCTGCTGCTCGACGAGGGGCGGCAACTCCGGCAGTTCGGGGAACGGGCCGTCCGCCACCTGCTGGAACTCGTCCCTGAACGCGAAGAACTTCTCCGTCGGTGCGCCGCGTTCGTCGAGCGGGGCGTCGTAGTCGTAGCTCGTGACCGTCGGCCGGAAACCCTCCCCTCCCTGTTCCGGGTGATGGTTCGCTCCTGCCCCGATGCCGAAGTTGGTGCCGCCGTGCGCCATGTAGAGGTTCACGGATGCCCCCTGCGCCAGGATCTCGCGCAGCGCGGCAGCCGCATCGCTCGCGTCGCGGGTCACTCGCCCCTGGCCCCAGTGGTCGAACCATCCGCACCAGAACTCCATGCACATCGGCGCATCGTCGGGTCGGATCTGCCGCAGTGTGTCGAACGCAGCGGTCGCGTGGGACCCGAAGTTGACGGTCGCGAGGTGCCCGGGAACGGTCCCTCCGGTGAGCATGACGTCGCTGGGGCCGTCGCTGGTGAACAGCGGAGCGCCGACGCCGCGCTCGACCAGCGCGGTGGTCAGGGCGGCGAGGTAGTCGGCATCCGACCCGAAGGATCCGTACTCGTTCTCGATCTGCACCATCAGGACGCTCGGGTGGTCGGCGAACAGGGGGACGACGGCGTCCAGATAGCGCTTCACCGGGTCGAGGAAAACCGGCGAGGATGTGCGGATCGCGCGACCCGCCCTCGCGGTGAGCCACGAGGGCAGACCGCCGTTGTCCCACTCGGCGCAGATGTAGGGCCCTGGTCGCACGATCGTGCGGAGTCCGGCCTCTGCCGCCGCGTCGAGGAATCGCGGGATCTCCTCGAGACGCCGCCACTCGCCCTCGACCGGTTCGTGATGGTTCCAGGCCAGATAGGTCTCGACGGTGTTCAGCCCCATCGCCGCGAGCGAGCGCATCAGGTGCGGCCACTGCTCCGGGCGCGAGCGGAAGTAGTGCGCCGCTCCGGAGAGGAGGCGGTGCGGGCTCCCGTCGAGGGAGAAACCGTGCGGGTCGTAGCTGAGCGTCATGCTGTCCTCACATCTTGACGGCGCCGGCGGTGAGATCCGCCCGCCAGAATCGCTGCAGGCCGATGAAGGCGATGATCAGGGGGATCGTCGACACGAGCGCACCGGTGACGACGAGGTCGTAGTTGATCTGGCTGGGTTGGCTGTTCCAGAAGAACAGACCGAGGGTGACCGGCCAGAGTTCGCTGCTCGTCAGGGTGACCATCGGCAGGAAGAAGTTGTTCCAGATGCCGACGAAGCTGAACAGGTAGATGGTGACCAGCGCGGGCCCCATCACCCGGAGGGCGATCGTGAAGAAGATCCGGATCTCGCCGGCGCCATCCACCCTGGCCGCGTCGAGCAGCTCGTCGGCCACCGAGTCCGCCGCATAGATGCGCGCCAGGAACACCCCGAACGGACTCGCGAACGCCGGCACCAGCACCGCCCAGATCGTGTTGATGAATCCCAGCTGCGTGAACAGCAGGTACAGCGGCATGACCAGCAGCGACGAGGGCAGCAGGATCGAGGCGAGCACGGAGTTGAAGATCAGCTGCCGTCCTCGGAAGATGAACTTCGCCAGCACATATCCGGCGGCGGCGCTGATCAGCGTCGCACCCGCCGCGCCGACACCCGCGTAGAAGAACGTGTTCAGGAGCCAGCGCGAGAAGAGGCCGCCCTGATGGGTGAAGACGGATGTCAGATTCTCGAACAGGTCGAACGACCCGCCGAACCACAGCGGAGGCGAGCCGAACAGGTCGGAGCTGCTCTTGGTGGCCGAGACGATCAGCCACCAGATCGGGACCACGAAGTACACGGCCGCGATCAGCAGGACGGCCTTCATGCCCCAGGTACCCAGCGTGCGCCGCATCATCGTGCACCACCGTTCTTGGTCTGACCACCGGTCAGCTTGGTGAAGACGAAGGAGAGCACGAAGGTTCCCAACGCCAGGATGATGGCCATCGCGGCGGCCAGGCCGTAGTCGTTGAACGTGAACCCGATGTTCTGCACCGCCATGTTGGGGGTGTAGCCGGCGTCGATCGCCGAGGTGAAGGGCTTGAGGATCATCGGCTCGTTGTAGAGCTGGATCGTGCCGATGATCGAGAACACGCCGGTGAGGGAGATCGCGGGCATCACCAGGGGCACCTTGATGCTCCACGCGATGCGAGCCGGGCTCGCTCCGTCCATGGCTGCGGCCTCGTACAGCTCGCTCGGGATCGACTTCAGCGCCGAGAAGATGATGATCATGTTGTATCCGGTCCACGTCCAGGTCACGATGTTCGCGATCGCCCACAGCACGGTGTCGTCGCCGAGGAAGTCGACCTCGATCCCGAACGCGCCGAGCACACCGACGAACGGGCTGGTCCCCGGGAGGTAGAGGAAGGCCCAGAGGATCGCCGCGATCACGCCGGGTACCGCGTACGGCATGAACGTCATCAGACGCACGAGTCCCGTCCAGCGGGTGGTGACGGCATCGAAGATCAGGGCGAGGAGCAGCGCGGCTCCCAGCATGATCGGCACCTGGACGACGCCGAACAGCAGGACCCGTCCGATACCGGCCGTGAACTCCGGCGTCTGCAGCGCCTGGATGTAGTTGGCGAAGCCGGCGAACACGCGTTCGCCGCCGCCGAGCCCCAGCCCTGACCGCTTCTGCGTGAAGAAGCTCTCCTGCAGGGCGTAGAGCAGGGGCAGCACGTACGCGAGCAGGAACAGCACGAGGAAGGGAACCAGGAGCCCGAGGAGCGCCGACAGCGGCAGTCCGCGGCGGTGTCGACGGCGGGGAGCCAGTGAGCCGGCCTTGACGGGCCGGCTCACGATGGTGACGGTGTCACTCACTGACCGAGAGTCCCTTGGCGGTGAAGGCCTTGACGACGTTCGCCTGTGCGTCGGCGAGGCCGTCGGAGAGCGTGCCGGTGCCGTCGACGGCCGGCTGCATCGCGGAGTCGAAGGACTCGCCGGTCTGCGTGGTCATCGGACCCCAGGCCCACGTCGAGTCGACGACCTCGTTCGCCTCGACGAACACCTGGAAGATCTGCTGTCCACCGAAGTACTCGACCTCGGTGTCGAGCGCGGGGTGCGTCGAGCCGGAGAGGGATGCCGGGAAGACCGCCGCCTGGTCGATGAGGATCTGCAGCGCGTCTTCGTCGGTGCTCATCCAGTTCGCGAACTCGAGCGCGCCCTCCACGTTGTCGCATCCGCTCACGACCGCCGTGGCCGAACCGCCCTGGGTGCCGTTGCTCGGGTCGTCGGCGTCGATGTTCGGCAGCGGTGCGACCCGCCACTGGCCGGAGGAGTTCGCGGCGGCGCCCTCGAGCACGCCAGCCCACCAGACCGGGGCGATGTGGCTGGCGATCGCTCCCGACTGCGCCTTCTCCCACCACTCGGGGCTCTCGATCTCGGTGTTCAGCACGGCGTCCGTGTCGAGCAGTCCCTGCCAGTAGTCGGCGATCTGCTGGGTCTCCGGGGAATCCACCGTCACCTTCCATGCGTCACCGTCGATGTCGAACCACGTGGATCGCGCCTGCTGGGTGAGGCCGCCCCACCAGCCCATGTCCGCGGGGGAGAACGACGAGAGATACACGGACGGATCGCTCGCGCGCACCTGCGCCGACTGCGCGGCGAACTCCTCCCAGGTCGTCGCCGGGGTCAGGCCGAGACGCTCGTAGACGTCGGCCCGATAGAACAGGCCGAGCGGCGCGCTGTCGACCGGGATGCCGTACACCCCGTCGGCGACCTTCATCACGGACCAGGCCGCCTCGGGGTACTGGTCCTCGTAGGCCGCCGCCTCGTCGGCGACGTCCTCGAGCATCCCCTCCAGCACGAAGCTCGCGATCGACTCGTTGCCGACCTGCGCGAGGCACGGACCGTTCCCCGCTTTCGCGGCCGCCTGCACCTTGGTGTAGCCGCCCTTGCTGCCGGACGGCGTCGTCTCGAAGACGACCTTCTGGTCGTGGGTCTCGTTCCAGAGGTCGACGGCGTCGGCGTAGCCGGGCGCCCATCCCCAGAACTCGATCGGGTCGGCGGATGGCGTCTGACCGTCTGCAGGAGCGGCGCACGCGGTGAGGGCGGCGGCGGCGAGCCCGATGACGGCGACTCCGGCGATGCGCCGGCCGGGAGATGTGAGCTTCATTGCTTCCTTCTTTCGGGCGAATGGTGCGTGCCGGTGTGGGCGAGTCCGCACCGCACTGAGTGACGGGATTTCCGCCAAGCTAATCGTTTTTCGCAGCGAATGCAAATAACGATTAACCACACCCTCGACCGCTCACGGACAGCGCCCCATAGACTGCAGGAAACGCCAAGGATCAAGGAAGCAATCGTGACGACGTCATCGAAGAACGCCGCATCGCGCCCGACGTTGCGCATGGTCGCCGACGAAGCGGGCGTCTCCGCGGCGACCGCCTCCTACGTGCTCTCCGGAAGACGGTCGACCGCCCGCGGCCCCGGCGCCTCGGAGGCGACGCGGGAACGCATCAAGGAGGCGGCTCAGCGCCTCGGGTACGTGCCGAATCAGGCGGCACGCGGCATCCGGACCGGCAACACGCAGGTCATCCAGCTGTCCCTGTCGATGCTGAGCGACCCCTGGTCCCTCGCCGTCGCCGAGGCGGTGAACACGGCAGGGCGCGAGCGCGACCTCGAGACGATGATCCTCGCCGACGGCGATTGGTACCGCGCGCTGGAGCGGCGCCCGAGCGACGTCGCCTTCCTCGACTCGGTCCCCGACACCCCGCTCAACCGGGAGCGCCTGAGAACCCTGGCCTCACACGGGCAACGACTGGTGGTGTTCAGCGAGACGATCGAGCCGGAGGGCTTCGACGTGATCCGCTCCGACGCCGCCCCCGGCGGTGCGATCGCCGCGGACCGACTCCTCGCCGCCCACGAGGACATCGCCTGCCTCACCGCGGCCTCGGTGCTGGCGACCCCGCCCCCGAACCGCCTGACGGGATTCCAGCATCGCCTGCAGGAGCACGGGGTGCGCCACGACTGGATCGCGGCATACGACGGCGGCGAAGCCACCGCCTTCGCGGCCGCCATGACGCTGCTGACCTCGTCGCCCCGTCCGACCGCGATCTACGCGACGACCGATTTCGCGGCCATCGCGACGATCCATGCCGCCCATCGCCTCGGTCTCTCCGTCCCGCGGGACGTCGCCGTCATCGGACTCGGGAACACCCCGGCGGGCGAGCTCACGTCGCCGACGCTCACCACGATCGGGCCGCTCGACCTGTACTCCCGCCTCGCCGACACCGTGGTCGCACTGGCCACCGGAGAGCGTGTGCCCGGCACGCTCCACGAGTTCCCCTGGGCGCTCATCTCGCGCGAATCCGCGTGATCCGCGTCGCCGCGTCGCGGACCGCGGTCGTCGCCGCGCCGCGGACCGCGGTCACAGTGCGGCGCCGAGCCCCAGACCGAGTCCCGCCGCGAGCAGGCCGAGCACCAGCATCCCCACCGCGTTGAAGGCCGATGCGGGTCGCTCCCCGTCACGCCACAGGGCGACGGTGTCGAGCATGGCGGTGCTGAACGTCGTGTACCCGCCGAGCAGCCCCGCTCCGAGCAGGAACGCCCCCTCGGGCAGCGCGGTGGCGACGACCCCGAGAGCGAAAGAGCCGGTGAGGTTCACCAGCAGGATGCCCCACGGGAACCGACGCCCCGCGAGGCGGGCGATCCCGAGGTCGACGAGGTAGCGCAGCACGGCGCCGACCCCTCCGGCGAGCGCGGCGCCGACGAACAGCAGCGGACTCATGATGCGGCTCCGCGTCGGGGGCGGCCGAGGCGAAGACCCAGGGCGGCGGCGCCGATGCCGAGGACCAGGCTCCCGAGCGCGTAGGCAGCCGCGAGTGCGGGGGCCTCCGACCACAGCGACACCGTGCCGGTCATGAAGGCACTGTAGGTGGTGAACCCTCCGAGCACCCCGGTGCCGAGCAACAGCCGGAGATCGGCCGAGGCGGGAAGACGCGCGGCCAGCACCCCGATCAGCAGCGCACCGACGACGTTCGCGAGCAGCACCGCCACCGGGAAGCCGCCCGCATCGGGGACGGCGAGGCCCAGAGCGAGTCTGGCCGCCGTGCCCACCGTGCCGCCGGCGGCGACGAGGAGGATGCGGCGGAGGTTCACGTCCGCCACTGTAGTCGCCGCCTGACAGTGCGTCGTCCGGATGTCAAGGCAGTGGATGCCGGGACGCGATCGGCGTTGACTGACGACATGAATCCCCTGTGGAAGCTCGACCGAACCCTGCCCGGCGGATCCCCCCTCGAATCCGGCGCCCACCACGACGTCGTCGTCGTCGGAGCCGGGATCACGGGCCTCTCGACCGCGGTCATGCTCACCAGGGCCGGGCTCGACGTGGCGGTGATCGATGCGGGCGGCATCGCCGAGCTCGCGACCGGAGCGAACACGGGCAAGCTCTCCCTTCTGCAGGGCGGGCAACTCGCGAAGCTCCGTCGACACCACCCGGCGTCGCTCGTGCGCGCGTATGTAGACGCCAACCGCTCGGGGATGGAGTGGCTGCTCGCGTTCGCCGAACTCGCCGGCGTTCCGTTCACCCGCGGCACCGACCACTCCTATGCCCAGAGCCCTGCGGGGATCGGCACCGTCGACGAACAGCATTCCGCTGCTCGCGAGGCGGGTCTGCCCACGCGGATGCCGTCGCCTTCTGCACTCCCCTCCACGTCGTTCCCCCTGGCGGCGGCCGTCGCGCTCGACGACCAGGTGGCGATCGACCCGGTGGCCGTCGCGGTGGCACTCGCCGACGACCTGCTTGCGGCGGGTGGCGCCCTGCACACCGGCGTCAGAGCGACGGGAGCGCACGCCCTGGCCGGCCGCGTCGACACCCCCGCAGGACCGCTCTTCGCCGACCACATCGTGCTCGCGACAGGCACCCCGATCACCGACCGCGGCCTGTACTTCGCCAAGACGCGGGGACTCCGGTCGTACTGCGTGTCCTTCCGGGTGCCGGGTGACCTCCCGGAGGGGACGTTCCTCTCGGTCGACGGGCCGACACGCTCCCTCCGCCCCGTGACCGCAGCGGATGGCCCCGGTGGCGACGCGCGACTCGTCGTGGGCGGCAACGGCCACCCTGTCGGCCGGGCCGACAGCGAGGCGGCGGCGGTGGAAGACCTCATCGCCTGGACGCAGCTGCACTTCCCCGGCGCGGAGGAAACCCATCGATGGTCGGCGCAGGACTACGAATCGCACGACCTCATCCCGTTCGTGGGGGCGATGCCCCGCGGCCTCGGCCGCATCCGCTTCGCGACGGGCTACGCCAAGTGGGGACTGTCGAACGCGCCCGCCGCCGCGCAGCGCCTCACCTCCGAGATCCTGGGCACTCCCCGACGCGACCGCCCGACCTGGATCACGACGATCGGCACGCGTCTCACCGTCCCGGCCGACCTCGGGCGCGGAGCGGTGGAGGGCGGCAAGGTCGCCGCCGCGCTCGCCTCGGGGTGGGCGGATGCCGAACGCCGAGGAGTCCCCGTCGCACAGCCCGCCGAGGGCGAGGGCGTGGTGGCGAATCGGGCAGGTCGGCCGGTGGCGATCTCCACCGTCGACGGCGTCACCCGTGCGGTGAGTGCGGTGTGCACGCACCTGGGCGGCGTGCTCTCCTGGAACGACGCCGAGTGCTCATGGGACTGCCCGCTGCACGCCTCGCGCTTCGCTCCGGACGGCACGCGCATCGAGGGCCCGGCGCTACGGGACCTCACACCCCTGTCGCCGGCGGACCCGGAGTGATGTCGCCGGCGGGTGAGCCGGCATCCCATCCCTCCTGCGGTGTCTCTCCGTTCTCCCGGAACACGTACTGCGACACGAGCTTGCGCTGACTGCTCGACCAGTCGATCGCGGGGCGGCGCTGCTCCGGCGGCAGGTAGCCCAGCCGGTAGACGGCCATGAGCTCGAGGTCGTCCGGCACCCGCAGCAGCTGCACGATCTCGTCCCAGCGCCCCGGCACCTCCATCGGGAACGAGATGAACTGGATGCCCATGCCGAGTTCGACCGTGGTGAGCCAGACGTTCTCCATGGCCGCGCCCATGCTGAACACCGAATAGAACGACGAGAGCTGACCCGGCCGATACTCGCTGCGGTCGAGCATCACGCCCAGCAGCAGCGGCGATCCCGCGACGAGCTTTCGATTCTCAGCGCCGAGCGTCTTGGGCACCCCGAAGGTGTTCATGAGCGTCTGCCCGCGCTTGGTGAACACCTGGCTCGTGAACGGGCGGAGCGCGGCGGGCAGCTTGTCGAACAGCATCCCGCTGCGCTTCTCCTCCATCTCGGCCTGGCTGAAGCGGAAGTACGGCTTGTACCGTTCGAAGAAGGTGCCGTTCGACATCGCCTCCGTCATGCTCTCGCCGGAGATGCGGGCGATCTGCTCGATCGTGTCCCGGCTCTCGATCACGACGAACCGCCACGGCTGACTGTTCAGCTGCGAGGGAGCGCGGCCCGCCGCCTCCAGCAGGATGCGCTGATGATCCTCGGAGACCGGGTCGGGGAGGAAGGCGCCGTTCGTGGTCTTGCGGCGGCGGATGGCATCGAGCAGTTCCATGCGTGTCACTTCCGGTCGATGGTGGATCGCGAGAGCACCAGCCCCGCGATGAGGAAGGGGGCTGCGGCGAGCGCGACCAGCGGATGCCGTCGGCTGTGCGTGCCGAGGTAGGGGATCGCCGCTAGCGGTGCGGCGGCGGGGAGCAGGGCCACGGCGGCACGACGGCCGGCGGTGCGGGGCCCTCGCGACCAGCCCGCCACGACAGCGAAGGCCGAGGTCGCGCACGTCGCGATGTACAGCGCGTGATGCAGCCAGCGGAAGCGGCTGGTGTCGATGAGCCGCGCGGCGACCGAGGCGCCGAGTGCGCAGTTCGCGGTGTAGGCGGCGGTCGCGACGAGGAACAGCGGCGATGCGTGCCTGTTGCTGTGCCGCCGACTCATGGCACGACCCTACGCCCGCCCCTGCGCCAGGGGCTCCCCCTTGCACCCCGACCCGCCGTTCGCTACGCCCGCCCTCCGCCCTTCCTCCCTTCCCGCCGAGCGGCCCCTTTCTGTGCGAGCGGCCCCTTTACGCGCGTCCACAACGGGGTGGTTCGCACGGAGAGGGGCCGCTCGGCGCCGAAGAACGACGCCTAGAGGTTCGCCTCCGCGTAGGTGCGGAGCGCGTCGCGGACGAACTCCGCGCCGTGGGTGCCGCCGGACGACGTCGCGTAGTTCGCGCCGAAACGCGGATCCGCGACGTACATCTCGCCGAGCCCGATGACGTACGCCTTCGCGTCGCCGCCGGGGACGGCCGCGGGCGTACCCGGAATGCCCGTGAGCCACTCGACGTGGCGCCGCGCGACATCCTGAGCCTCGGCGGATGCCGGATCGATGCCGCGCTCGGCCGCGGCGATCCAGTCGTGTCCGAGGTCGGACACGCGCTGCTGCCAGTCGGCGCGCTCGGCATCCGTCATCCCGCGCCACCAGCGGTCGCTGTCGGCGTAGGCCTTCTTGCCCCAACGATCCTCGACCTCCCCCTTGTACTGGGTGTGGTCGAAGCCGTCGAACATGTTCTCTGCCATGAGGTTCTCACCTCCTCTCAATGCTGTGATGGTGGATTCGACCGACGCGATCTGACGCGCCAGTCTGGTCTGCTCCTCGCGCAGCAGCGCGAGGTGGGTCTCGAGTGCGGATGCTTCGCCGCGGTCGCGCTCGAGCACCTCCGCGATCTGCGGCAGCCCGAGTCCGAGCTCCCGCAGCAGGAGGATGCGCTGCAGGCGCACGAGTGCCGGCGCGTCGTAGTGCCGATACCCGTTGGGCGCGATGCGCGACGGTGGCAGCAGTCCGATGTCGTCGTAGTGCCGCAGCGTCCGGCTCGTCGTTCCCGCCAGACGGGCGATCTCCTGGATGGACCAGTCCCTCGTCTCCATCGCTCCTCCTTCCTGTCGTGTGGCGATGTCTTGAACTCTAGAAGTTGACGTCGCGTCAAGGTCAAGCGCTCACAGCGAATACCCGGGCGCACGCACTTGACACCTTCGAGATATATCGTGTTAAAGTCGTCACACACGATATATCGTGACCCCTCAACCCAGGAGAAGCACACATGACCGAGAAGTGGCTCATCGCCCCCGGCGAGGAACGCGTCATCGACATCGAGTCCGTCACCCGCCTCAAGGTGGGCCTCGTCGGAGGACAGGTCGACATCATCGCCCACGACGAACCGGGCATCCGCATCGAGGTGCACGGCGTCACCACCAAAGACCTTCGCGTCGAAGCCCACGACGGCGAGGTCGAGATCGACCACCCGCAGCTGGGCTGGGACAACTTCCTCGAGGTGTTCCGCAACTTCGGTTCCGGCGGCCCCCGCGCCGAGGTGAGCGTCGCGGTCCCCCGCGCCATCGCTCTGAACCTCGGCGTCGTGAGCGCCGGCGCGCTGGTCTCCGGCCTCCGCAACGACGCCCGCCTCAACACCGTGTCGGGCGACATCATCGTCGACACCCTGATCGGCGACCTCACCGTCAACTCCGTCTCGGGCGACGTGCAGGTGCGCGGCCTCACCGGCTCGATCAGCGCGAACAGCGTCTCGGGCGACGTGGCCGTCACCGGCGCCGTGCGCCGTGCGACCGTCGACATCGTCTCCGGCTCGACGCTGGTGGATGCCGCGGGCGACGTGAACACCATCAACGTCAACTCGGTCTCCGGCGGCACCACGGTGCGCCTCGACGAGTCGCTCGCCGCGAACTACGTCATCCGATCCCTCAGCGGGCGCCTGCTCATCGACGGCGTCGAGCGCAGCTCGTCCGGCCCGAGCAACTACACCGGCACCACCGGCGAGCTCGCCGGACGCTTCGTCGACCTGCGTGCGAACTCGGTCTCGGGCGGCGTCACGGTCCTGCGCCGCACCCCGGCATCGATCACGGAAGACCCGGAGTGGGAAGCATGAGTCCCGCCGTCTTCTCCCACGGCGACCTGCGCCTGTACCTGCTGTCGCTCCTCGCCGAGGCCCCCCAGCACGGCTACGGCATCATCCAGTCGCTCACCGATCGCACCGGCGGCACCTACACGCCGTCCGCCGGAACCATCTACCCCCGACTCGCGAAGCTCGAGGAAGAGGGCCTGGTCACCAAGAGCGTCGACGGCCGCACCACGATCTACGCGATCACCGAGGCCGGTCGGGCCGAGCTGGCGTCGCGCGAGGGAGACCTCGCCGGCATCGAAGCCGGACTCACCGACTCCGTGCGGCTGATCGCGAGCGAGGTGCGACAGAGCGTCCAGGACGCGATGAAGAGCCTTCGGGCCGACCTGGCCGCCGCCGAGAAGGGCGAGCGCACAGCCGCGAAGAATCGCCCCCGCACGGCGAGCGACGACGCGCGACTCACCAGCCGCGAGGAGATGCATCGAGCGGACGCCGTCATCAACGCCTTCCGGGCGCGCGTGCGCACCGACCTGCGCACCCATGTCGCACGGGGTGGCACGCTTCCGTCATCCGTCGTCACCGAACTCGAGACGGCACTCGACACCGCGGCGCGCGGCATCACCGTCGCCCTGAGCACCCCCGGCTCATGACCGAGTCGGCGCGCGCCGACTCGCGTCCGCGGCCGGACGGCGACATCCGCTCCCACCGCGCCTCCTCCCCGGAGGCGCCCCCGCAGCCGCGCGGCAGCACGCCCATCCCGTCGCCGACACCGGCGGCGCGACGTCACGGCATCATCATCCACATGGGGTGACCGGGATCACCCGATGAAGAGGCCCCGTCGGCTGACGCCGACGGGGCCTCTTCCGCGCCGGACGCGCAGCGGCGGCGACCGGCCTACTCGGGCCAGATCTCCTTCTGCTCGTCGGGAACCAGCTCGCCGAGCGGGACGACCAGCACCGACCGATGCTGGCGATGCGTCAGCCGCGCGGCGACCGATCCGGTGAAGAACTCCCTGATCGACTCGCCGATGCCGCGCTTGCGCGTACCGACGACGATCAGCTGGGCATCGAGCTTGTTCGCGAGCTGCTTGATCGCCAGCGCGGGATCACCCACGAGCTGGCGCGCCGTCCAGGTCACATCGGTCCCTTCCAGGATCTTCGCGGCTGCCGCCTCGACGGCTTCGAACTCCGCCGCACCCGCATCGAAGTTGATGTCGATCGGAGCCGAATGGACGTAGCCGTCCGGGTCCTCGTACGTCACGAAACGAGTGACGTCGACGTGTGCGACGACGAGCGGCGCACTAAGCAGCCGCGCGTAGCGCACGGCCTCGTCGATCACGTGTCGATCCTGGTCCAACTGCATGCCGACGATGACGGCCTTCTGCAGCGCCGCATTCTGTGCGGCCTCGTCGGACGGAGTGGAGGTGTTGTCGGTCATGAAGATCGTTCCCTTCACCAGCCTGGCGTCAGCCAGAGGGGCTTACCCGCGTGCTATTCTGAATGCTACTCTTACCGGCCTCGAGCCGGTGTCGTGAAATGCCTCGGGCCTCAAACGCCCGCGGCTTAACTCGTGAGGGGGTCTCGCGCATGGGCCGTGGCCGTCAGAAGGCGAAACACACCAAGATCGCCCGCGAACTCAAGGCGTACAGTCCGTCGGTGAACTACTCAGCGCTCGAGCGCGAGCTGGGTCATCCGACCGACGAAGACGCCTATGTCGACAAGTGGGCCGACGAGTACGAGGACGAAGACGAAGACGAGCTAGAGAAGGCCTGACCGCCTGACCTGCTTCGAAACACCCGCACGTCGTGCGGGTGTTTCGTCGTGCCCGGGCGCGGTGACCTCTCGGACGCGGCGACCTCCGCCCGTCGTGCCGGAGCTCCGGCAGCTGAGAGGATCTCCTCATGGCTCGTGTCGTCGCCCTCTACCGCCACCCGATCAAGGGGTTCACTCCCGAGCGTCGCGAGTCGGTGACCGTGCAGCCCGACGGCAGGGTCGCCGGCGACCGGGTTCTGGCGTTCCGATTCGCGGACGCCGTCGAACCGGAGGAGCGTGACGGCTTCGACTACTGGCCCAAGGCCAAGGGACTCGCGCTCCAGGACTTCCCGGCACTCGCCGGCCTGCGCACGAGCTACGACGATGAGGCGAGGCGCATCCGCATCGAGCACGCCGGCGCGGTGCTGGTGGAGGCCGCACTCGACGCCGATGGACGTCTCGAGCTGACGGATGCCGTCTCCGAGTTCATCCTGTCGACGCCTGACGGGCGCCGCCTGCGACGCCCCGGCCGACTTCCCCTCGCGCTGGTCGGCGATGGGGAGACCTCGCGGTTCCAGGATCGCCCGCGTGGTTATGTCTCGATGCATGGCCGAGCCAGCGTCCGCGCGTTGGGTGAGGCCCTCGGGATGAGCATCGACGACCGACGTTTCCGCTCCAACGTGGTGATCGACGATGTCGCTCCTTGGAGCGAGCTGGACTGGACGGGCGAGGTGCGGATCGGCGCGCTGAGATTCCAGGCCGCCGGCCCCATCGTGCGGTGCCTCGCGACCCACGCGAACCCCGACACCGGCGCGCGGGATGCGAAGGTGCTGACCACGCTCACGGGCTCTCTCGCCCAACAGGAGCCGACGCTCGGGCGCCTCCTGCTCCCCGGCTGGCCGTCCACGAGCACCCGCAGCGACGCGGGCGGCGGCGTGATCCGCGTCGGCGACGAAGTCCACGCTCGCTGACCTCGGTGCCTGGCCTCGATCCCGACCGCGCGGGGAATGTCAGCGCTCCCTTCACATCCCGTGAGCGCGGCCTTGTGCTCATGGTCCCAGGCTTGTGAGCGCAAACATTTTCTGATTTGATGTGCATGTGATCGACGACGCCTCGGCGTCACCCCTCGCACAGGGCGATCCGCAGGAACATGACCTCAAAGAGGAGAACAGCATGGCAACCACCCCTCGCTTCACCCGTACCGCCGCGATCGTCGCCGTGGGCGCGGTGTCGGCCTTCGGCCTCGCGGCCTGCTCGTCCGGTGACACCGGCGACAGCGGCGCCAGCGGCGAACCCATCACGATCGAGTACCTGCATCGCCTCCCCGACGGCGAAGGCATGACGCCGGCCTCCGAGATCGTCGATCGCTGGAACGAGGAGAACCCCGACATCCAGGTGAAGGCGACGAAGTTCGACGGCAAGTCGAGCGACATGATCCTGAAGCTCGAGACCGACATCAAGGCGGGCAACGGGCCGTGCCTCGCACAGACGGGCTACTCCGAGGTACCGCAGCTGTTCGTCAAGGGGCTGCTGCAGGATGTCGCCGACGAGGCCAAGAAGTACGAGGACGACTTCTCGGCCGGAGCCTTCAGCGGCATGAAGGTCGGCGATGCGATCGTGGGCCTGCCGCAGGACACCGGCCCCCTCGTGTACTTCTACAACGAGGCCGAGTTCACGGCGCTCGGACTCGATGCACCGACGACGCTCGACGATCTCACGGCCGACTCCGCCGCCGCAGCCGCCGCCGGCAAGTACGTGACCGCGTTCACGCCGGACGAGGCGCAGAACTGGCTCTCCGGTCAGTCGGCCGCTGCCGGTGACACCTGGTTCTCCACGGCCGGCGACGAGTGGGAGGTCGACGCCGAAGGCGAAGGGTCCCAGCGCGTCGCCGCGTTCTGGCAGGGCCTCCTCGACGGCAAGCAGACTCTCGCGACCGAGCGCTGGGGCGAGGGCTTCACCGCCGCTCTCAACGACGGCAGCCTCATCGGCCACGTGGGGGCGGCATGGGAGGCCGGATTCCTCCTCGACTCGCTCGACGGCACCCCGGCCGAGGGCCAGTGGCGTGTCGCCCAGCTTCCCGACTTCGGCGCCGGCGCGATGAGCGGCCCCGACGGCGGTTCCGGTGTCTCGGTGATGAAGGGCTGCGAGTACCCCGCCGAGGCCATGGAATTCAACGACTGGTTCAACACGCAGGTCGACGACCTCGCGTCGCAGGGGCTCGTGGTCGCCGCCAAGGGCGACGTGGAGACACCCGAGAAGATGCTCCGCCAGTTCGGCGGACAGGATGTGCTCGCCGAGCTCGGCACGGCGACCGAGAACCTGAACCCGGACTTCCCCTACGCACCGGGCTTCTCGACACTGTCGAAGATGAACGAGACCGCCGCGGCCGCCGTCGCCGGCACCGCGACCGTCGCCGACATCTTCACCACCGCGCAGGACACGGCCGTCGCCTCCCTGGAGGACCTCGGCCTTCCGGTCGCGGAGTGAATCGACGAGAAGGCATCATCGGATGATCGACGGCGGAGTGCACGTGCAATCGTGCACTCCGCCGTCGTCTTGACATCGAGAGGCGACACCATGGTCACAGTGACCGAAACGCGAGGTGCGGCACCGGCGCCGACCCCGCGCATCCCCGCGGATCCCACCCGCCGGCGCCGGTTCGGCACCCGCCGCGAAGGGCTCACGGGCTGGCTGTTCATGGCGCCGTTCGCCGTGCTGTTCATCGTCGTCTTCCTGGTGCCGATCATCGTCTCGGTCCGCTCCTCCTTCTTCGCGCAGGTCCCCGCGGGCGACGGGCTGTACGGCGGCGGCGAGCTCGTCGACACCTTCGTCGGCCTCGAGAACTTCGTCACGGCTGCGACCAACACCGCTTTCTGGACCGGCATGGGCCGGGTGATCCTCTACGCCGCCCTGCAGATCCCGGTGATGATCATCGTGGCCCTCGCCCTCGCGCTGCTGCTGGACTCGTTCATCGTGCGCCGCCCGACGCTGTTCCGGCTCTCCTTCTTCCTCCCCTATGCGGTCCCCGGCATCATCGCGGCCATGATGTGGCTCTACCTCTACACGCCGGAGGTGTCGCCCTTCCTGCCGTTCCTCCCCGAGGGCACCGACTTCATGGCGCCGGGGACGATCCTCTTCTCGATGGCCAACATGACCACGTGGACCTACACCGGCTACAACATGCTCATCTTCCTCTCGGCACTGCAGGCCGTACCCCGCGACCTGTACGAAGCCGCCCGCCTCGACGGAGCATCCGGCTTCCAGATCTCGATGCGCATCAAGGTGCCCCTGGTGCGGGGTGCGGCTCTGCTCGCAGTGCTGCTCTCGATCATCGGCACCATCCAGCTCTTCAACGAACCGGTGGTCCTGCAGGCCGCGAACTCCTGGATGGGCAAGGACTTCACTCCGATGATGCTCACCTACAACACGATGATGGGCGAGATCTCGCCGTCCGGCAGCGGCCCGGCATCCGCCTACTCCCTGCTCATGGCTCTGATCGCGGGCGTGCTCGCGATCGTTTACGCGCTGCTGCAGCGACGAAAGGGCGACGCATGACCACCACGCGCCTCCTCACCACCGAGTCATCCACGCGTCGACGCCCCCGTCGGCCGCGCGATGCGGATGCTCCGCCGCCCTCGATCGCACCGAGCCCGATCGCCCGCACGTTCGGCATCATCGCGCTCGTCATCGCGACGCTGTACTTCCTCGTGCCGGTCTACTGGCTGATCGTCGCCTCGACGAAGAACAACAGCGACCTCACCTCGACCTTCGGCTTCTGGTTCGCCGAGGGGAACCTCGACACCAACTACGACAGCCTGATGGGCTGGACCCAGGGCCTGTTCTGGCGCTGGGTCGGAAACTCGATGCTGTACTCGGTGAGCGCCGGAGTCATCGGCACCCTGTTCGCCGTGATGGCCGGCTACGCGATCGCGAAGTTCGCGTTCCCCGGCAAGAAGATCGCGGTCGGGGTGATCATGGCCGGGCTCCTGCTCCCCGTGGCCCTGTTGACGGTGCCCCTGTACATCGAGTTCCAGGCCCTCGGACTGACCAACACCGTCTGGGCGATCATCATCCCCTCGGCGGTGTCGCCGTTCGGCGTCTTCCTCGGCATGGTCTATGCCCAGTCGTCGGTGCCGACCGAGCTGCTGGAGGCCGCCCGCATCGACGGCGCCGGCGAGGCGCGCATCTTCTTCACGATCGTGCTGCGTCTGCTCGGCCCGGCGATGGTGACGATCTTCCTGTTCATCTTCGTGGCGACGTGGAACAACTTCCTGCTGCCGCTCATGATGATCTCGAGTCAGGATCTGAAGCCGGTGACCCTCGGCCTCTACGGCATGGTGAGCTACTTCGCCCCGGACAAGGGCGCGGTCATGCTCGGCGCCCTGCTCGGAGTCATCCCGCTCGTGCTGCTGTTCTTCGCCCTGCAGAAGTACTGGCGTTCCGGCCTCGCCGCCGGAGCCGTGAAGGGCTGATCCCGTCAGCCTGAAGTGACAGGCACTTCGACTGCGCAGTGACCGGAGGCTGCACGCGCGAGCCTCCGGTCATGCGTGATCAGTGGACACCCGAACACACTCGCAAGCGCGACATAGGCCGCGTCGTAGGCCGTCACATTCTGGCGGAGCGCCAGGATGCGCGGAATGAGCGGCAGCGTGGGTTGCAGCTCGACGCGTAGCCGTGCGAGGTCGACGGCTGCGGCCTCGAGCGCGGCATCCGTCAGTCCACCCCCTCGGTTCAAGCCGCGCAGCGCGGATGCGACCTCGACCGGCAGCAGGTCAGGCGCGAGCAGCACTTCGTCGGTCAAGCGCCGATGGAGGGCAGAGTTGGAACCGACGTTGCAGATGACGTCGACCACGACGGATGCGTCGACGACGATCATCGGTCGGCTCGCCCCTCCCGGATCGCCGCGACGATCGCCTCCGGCGAGATGGCCGGCGAGACGGGTCGCTCCCCGAGAGCGGCCAGGAGTTCCGGAACAGTGGGGCGGGACGCGATGAGCGCCAGCTCAGACGTCAGGTACTGCTGGAGTGACTGACCGCGTGACTCCGCGCGTGCCGCGAGGACCGAGTGGATCGTCGGATCGAGGTCGCGGATCAGCACATTGGGCATGCTTACAGTATGCATGCGCTCCTTTCGCTCGGCTACGGGAACCATCGTGATTCCTCACGCGTTCTCGCCGCACGGCGCGAACGCAGGGCACCGAAGGTTCGGGAGAACCCGATACCGACCCCTGTCGTGCAGGGAAGCCGTTTCCGCCGCACAGTGCGAAACGGCCCGAAGGGGGAGCCTCCGGGCCGTTCGTGTCAGTGCGGTCAGATGTGGCGGCGCCTGCGCAGCCAGAGCGCCAGGCCGAGGCCCATCGCGGCAAGCGCCGCGAACGCCGCGCCAGCCCAGATCGCGCCGTCAGCACCGGTCGTCGCGAGGTTTCCCCCACTGCTGCTTCCGGCCACGGCGGTGACCGCGAGGTCGCCCCTGGCCAGCTCGACGCCCTGGGCATCAGTCGCGACGAGGGCGTGAGCTCCGGCCGGCGTCGCCGCAGGGATCGTGACCGTGGCCACCGCATCGCCCTCGGCCGACACCGTCACCTCGCCGATGCGCACCGGCTCGGAGTGCAGCCAGAGCTGCACAAGGGCGTCGGGCTCGAAACCGCTCAGCTGCACGGTCACGCTCGCTCCGGCGACGACCGAACCGATGGATGCCGTGACGGTCGCCTTCTTCCCCGGCTTCGCCTTCTTGACCTTCAACGGTGCACTGGCGAGCTCTGCGCCCGCCGAGTCCTGCACGATGACGCGGTGCTTTCCGACCGCGGCGTTCGCCGGGATCAGCAGTCGCGTCGTCAGGGAGCCCTTCGCATCGACCGCGGCATCCGTCAGCTTGACGTCGTCGAGCCAGACCGAAACCGTCGAGCGCGGCGCGAAGCCCGTGAGCGTCATGCCGACCGTCTCCCCTGCCCGCACCGAATCCGAGTCGAGTCCGAGCTTCGGATCCGTCACCGGGTTGCACGCGCTCAGGTCATCGGCCGGTCGTGTCTTCGGCGCGCTGCCGCTCTTCGGCGACGACGTGCCGTAGATCGCCATCTCGGCGACGGCCGCGAACGGCGTGCCCGAGATCGACGACGTGGCCGTGACCCGGATGTAGCGGGCCGTGGTCGCCGCGAAGTCCACGTCCTGCCACTCGGCGACGTTCTTCCATTCGCCGGTGATGACGGGCGTGAACGTCTGCCCGTCGGTCGACACCGCGACCTCGTACCCCTTGATCGGGCCGTTCTGGTTGGCGCCGCGGCGCAGGTACGAGATGCCGTCGACTTCTTCGGCCGTACCCAGATCGAACGTCAGCACGTGCGGGTATGACGTGGCGGCCGAGCTCCACCGGCTGTGCCAGAACGTGCCGGCGTTGCCGTCGAGCATGTTCGCGGCCGCACCGTCTTCCCCTTCTGTCTCCTCGGAGCTCGCCGTCACGGAGATCTGCGCGTGGGGGATGCGGGCCCGCGAAGACACCGACACCTCCTGCGTCGTACCGACCGTACGCACATCGCAGTCCGCGAGGTACGTCGCCGCGATCCCGATGCCGACCGTCGTGCCCGCAGCCGTCGCCGGCGCGGTGACCAGCCACGTGGTCTTGACGCTCTCCCCGGCCGCGACCTCATCGAACAGGTTCGACGAGCCGTCGGCGACCTCGACCACGTATCCCTCCGGCACCTCGAGCTGCACGCCGATGTTCTCGACGGCGATCGACTCGCTGTTGGTGAAAGTGGTCGTGAACGCGGTCTGGGTGCCGGGGCTCAGCACGCTCGCTTCGCCGGACACGGTCGCGCAGGGAGTGCCGCCGGTCGTGGGACCGAGGTCGGTGACCGTGAAGTCGTCCAACACGAAGTCGACGTCCGGCCCGCCGACACGCTCGAGTCCCACCCAGGTGTAGTCGCCGCATCCGACGATCACATCCTGTGAGAACTGCGCGGTCTCCAGCGCCTGCGTGATCCCGGTCCGGCTGAGCGTGGTCGAAGTGACCTCGCCACCCGCCACGGCATCCGTCCCGGTGAGCCAGCGGTAGGCCCCGCTCGCCCCGACCTGGTAGTCGAAGCCGATGCGGTATGAGTGCCCGGCCTGCAGTGGCACCAGCGTCGGGTCGGTGCGATACACGACGCCGCTGTTCTCGGAGTGCGACATGAGCGAGTGGTCGCCGTTGAGCGTCGTGTCCACCGCGAGCCCGGCGAGGGGTCCCGCATCGAACGGCTTGGCGGTGTTGCGCCAGTCGCTGCTCGCGTACGGGTCGTGACGGCGCGAGATGCTCGTGCGCGGGTCATCGATGCCGTTGGCGTCGCCCTTGACGAACGGGCCCCAGCCCGCCTCGTTGCCCTCGAAGTCGTTCGAGTACACCGTGCCGGCCACGAACGGCGTCGTGGTGTCAGCCGAGACGCGGGCATTGTCGATGCGGACCTTCGCGTCACCCGCGACGGCACCGATCGACACGGTGACCTCGCCGGAGGCGGGAGCCAGGAACGATGTCGAGCCGCGCTGGTAGTACTGGCCCGCCTTGGAGTCGGCCCTCATGTAGTTGTACGTCGGAGAGAGATTCCAGGTGCGGCTCACCGCACCGGCGCCGGTGTCGACCGAGACGCTCACATCGCGAGTCGCGGTGGGGTCGATCTGCACCTGGGCCGAGAACGCATAGCGCTGGCCGGGGGTGAGCCCGGCCACGACCTGCGAGACCGACGACGCAGCCGCACCGAGCACGGCGATGTTGTCGCCACGCGACTCGTTCTTCGCGCTGCCGAAGTCGGTGCGCTCGAGCGTCACATCGCCCCGGGGGTTCCAGACATCGAGCGAACCGGAGTTGAACCCCGGGTCGTCGAGACCGGCGTCGTGATAGTCGACGGCGTCGCGCTGCGCGCCGCCCTGCGGCACCACGACGTAGGCCGTGCCCTTGTCGCCGCTGAGCGTGAGGTCGCCACCGGTCGCGTCGACCGTGCCGACCTTGACGCGCCCCTGGTCTCCGAGTTCGAACACGTCGAAGGCGGTGTTCCCGCGGAAGGCGTCGGTGAGACCGAACGTCTTCTCGCCGTCGGATCCGGAGTAGAAGTACATCTTGTCGGCGTCGACCGGGGAGCCGGCGTCCTGATTCGACGCCAACGACTGCCACGGCAGCAGGTACGAGTCGCCTCGCAGCACCGTCGCCCCGTCCATCGTGATGACCCTGGTGGTTCCGTCCATACGCACCGCGACGTCATCCGTCAGCGTCGCCTCGGCGCCGGCCTCGTAGGTGAGCAGGTCGAAGTGCTGCAGGAACTTGGTCGGCAGGCTCTGCTTCCAGATGTTGTCGACGAAGCCGTCCCAGTTGCGGTTTCCGACCCAGCCCTCGGCGTCGATCAGTCGCTGCTGGCCGAGAAGGGCGTCGTCGTTCCAGACGTCGGCCTGCCCGTTCTGGATGAAGCGCACCATGGTGGAGTTGATGCCCTTGTTGTCCTTGCCGCCGTAGGCGAGGTCGTTCGGCCAGTGCGACCAGACCGTGCTGTCGACGAACTTGTCGCCCCACTCGGTCGCGACTTCCAGGTCCATGCCGTTCAACTCATCCGCGAGCTCTTCGGCGACCCAGCCGTTGGAGTAGTACACGTCGATGTAGACGCCGCTGAGACCGGGGACCTCATCGCGCAACTGCTGGAAGCGGTCGAGCACACGGCCCGTTCCGAGGTCGGCCTGCTGGTTGATGTAGTACGACTGGTCGAGCCAGTTCCAGCCCGGCTTGTAGGGGGCCGTGCCGTCGATGATCGCCGAGTCGAAGGCGTTCGCCTGCGGGTACATCTCGGTGGCGTTGACGTGCACGCTCATGTCGGCGTTGAGTTTCGCGCCCTCGTCGACGAGGGTGTTCAGGTCGGTGAGACCGCCGGCGCGCTCGTTGTAGTTCCCGCCGTAGTCGGTGTTGGCGGAGTCGTGGCCTTCGCTGCCGTAGCCCTTGTTGAGCACCCACTGGCCGAGACCGTCGGTCTGGTTCGCGATGCGCCTGGTGTTGTCGAGCGTGAGGTCGAAGTAGTTCGTCGCGCTCGAGGCGAAGTTGAACGGGATGCGGCTGACCACGCGCTCGGCGACCCGGTCGGCGCCGAGCCGCGGGGTGTCGACCTCGCGGTAGCGGATCGCGGCGTCCTGCCAGTCGACCGTGGCGTCGCCGTTGCGGTCGGCGGCGAGCAGCACCGTGACCTTCGGCAGTGCGTAGGTGGTCACGCGGTCGTCGACGGCGGTGGTCGGATGGATCAGCCAGGTGCTCGAGCCGATCTCGGCCGTGCGCCCTGCCGCCTCGGTCACGCGCGTGGTCAGGCGACCGTTCCACGATGCCGTGCCGCCGGAGGCCTGTGTGGTCGCGTTGGTGATCACACTGCCCACGAGCGAGCCGTTGCCGAGGAAGGCGAAGGCCGCCCCCTTCTGACCGGTCGCCGTCGCGCCGTTCACCGCGATGTGCTCGTCGGCATTCTTCGTGCTGTCGGGGCTGATCACCGTGCGATCGAGCGCCGACCCGGCATCCGCAGCGCTCGCGGAGAGGAACGCGTTGTCAGGCAGCCCGAGAGTGGTCACGGTCGCCGTGCCGTCGACGGCGGTGACCTCGAACCCGACGGTCCCGTCCTTCGCGACGCGGATGCTGCTGCGCACCGTCACATCGATGCCGGTCAACCTCGACACGTAGTCGATGCCGGTGGCCGAGGGCGTCGAAGTGGTCTCCGACGCGTAGCTCGCGCCGTTCACCGACCAGGTCTTGGCCGAGGTGCGCTGGCCCGCGATGCTCTCGCTTCCCACCCGATACCCGGTGATGCGAGGGAACTCGGTCGAGACGACGGCGGTCGTGCCGCCATCGGCGATCTCGACGGTCTCGTCGGTGTCGGGCATCTCGGGCTCGGTGACGATCGGCGGGAGCGTCTCGTCGGACAGCACCTCGATCTCCCCCGCACCGCCGCCGGTCGTCCCCTGCGCGTCGATCACGAGCAGAGCCACGTAGCGGCCCTCCTTCGCAGTGTCGAGGGTGATGCGCTGCTTCTCGTCGTTCGCGGTCGGCGCGTGCAGCGTCGCGGTTCCCGACGCTGTGCCCCACCCACCCTCGGCGGGCGAGGTGCGCGCGACATCGGCGTCTTCCGTCACGTAGACCTCGACCGTCTTGGCGGCGACGCCCTGCCCCTTCTTGACCGAGTAGTCGAGGGCCTTCACCGAGAGCGACCGCTGCAGGTCGACGACGATCCAGTGCGGGAAGGGGGCGTTGGCGGAGTACCGCGACGTCCACTGCGTCGTGAAGTCGCCGTCGAACGCGCCGAGGGCCGTGCCGTCGAGCGAGGGCGGAGCGGGGTAGGGATCCGATTCGCTCGATACCCCGTGCAGCCTGTAGTCGGTCTTGGGGACGGAGATCAGGTCGGCTGCCTGCGCGGATGGCGCCTGGGCGAACACGCCGCCGAACGCGAGCGCCGTCACCAGCAGCGAGCTGACGGCGACGGCTGTGCGGGGCGGTCGGGAAGGTTTCGACACGTCTTGCCTCTCGATCGGAGCGACGTCCGGGAGGAAGACGCCCCGATGCGCCGCAGATGGATGACATCGACTCTCACCGATGTTTGCGCTATCACAATAGGCATGCTTACGGCGACATATCAAGCATTTGCCCATAGCGAGCGCAAACATTGGCCAAAAGTAGTCCCGCACTGACGAGAAGAGCCGCCCCGCACACGAAGTGCAGGGCGGCTCTCGCAGCCTCCTGGGTCAGGAGCCGATGAACTCCTCGGCCTCGCCGAAGGACGGCTGTTCGCGGATCTCGACCGTCGAACCGAGACCGTCGGTGTCGAGCACCACGATCTCGTTGCGCCCGGCCTTCCACAGCGGCGCCGGCGCATAGAGCGTCCCCTGCGGTCCGACCTTCCAATACCGACCGAGGAGGAAGCCGTTCAGCCAGACCATGCCCTTCGATCCACCGGGGAAGGCGAGCCAGGCATCCAGCGGCTCATCGATGTCGAAGGACGCGACGGCGACGCCGTCGGAAGCCTCCGAAGCCGACCCGGAGGCCCGATCCGGAGCTCCCTGCGGAACCAGGCGATGCGTCCAGCCGTTGACCAGTCGCCGACCGATCATCACGCCGCGCATGATGCCCTTGCCCTCGCCCGTGTACGGACCGTAGTTGATGCGCCCGAGGCTCTCGACGACGATCGTGAGCCGGCCCGCTCCCCCGTCGACGGGCAGAGTGAGAGACGTCTCGCCGTCGCGCTCGAGTACGCCGAGGGCCTGACTGTCGAGGAACACCACGGCACGGTCGTGCAGCCCGTCGATCGTGAGCGTCGCGTCGGCCGGGAAGGATACGTCCGCCTCGTAGGCGACCAGGCCGTCTTCGGCGCCGAGCTCTTCGAACGTGCGCGGTCGAGGCGAGACGTCGCCGGTCACCGGGAGAGCAGCGATCAACTCCCGCAGAGAGGCGCGCGGGGTGAGTGCCGCGGACGCCGCGGCCTGTCGCCGCGGGGATGCGGGGACAGGTGGGAGCTCGCGTGCGTGGAACGGCGCGAACATCTCGCGCAGTGCGTGGAACTTCTCGTTGAGCGTGCCGTCTTCGCCGATCGGCGCATCCGAGTCGTAGCTGGTGACGGTCGGCTGCAGCACCTGGTCGTGGTTCGCACCGTTCCAGAGGCCGAAGTTGGTGCCACCGTGCGCCATGTAGAGGCTCACGGATCCGCCGGCGGCCAGCAGCTCCTCGATCGTGCCCCCGGTGCTCGCGGCTGAGCGCACGTGGTGGCGCTCGCCCCAGTGGTCGAACCAGCCGCCCCACAGCTCGCTGCACATGAGGGCGTCGCCCTCGCGTCGCAGCTCCACGGCCCTCGCGACTCCGGTGCCGAAGGTGAACGTCGCCATGGCGCCTGGCACACTGCCGTGCTCGATCATGTCGCCCGTGATGCCGTCGGCGGTCGTGAGCATCTCGACCATTCCACGCGCACGGAGGCCGTCGCGCAGGTGGGCGAGGTAGCCGGCGTCGCTGCCGAAAGAGCCGTACTCGTTCTCGATCTGGACCGCGACGATCGGTCCGCCGTGCGAGGCCTGGAGCGGGACGAGCCGGGGGATCAGCTCGTCGTACCAGGCGTCGACCGCGGCCAGGAAGTCCGGATCGCTGGTGCGCAGCGCGGCGACGCGCCCCGACAGCCAGAACGGGATGCCGCCGTTGGACCACTCCGCGCAGATGTACGGGCTGGGGCGCACGAAGACGTCCAGCCCCACTTCTCCGGCCAGGCGGATGAAGCGCTCGATGTCACGCCATCCATCGAAGCGCACGTCGCCCTCGACGCGTTCGTGGAAGTTCCACGCGACATACGTGTCGACCGTGTTCGCGCCCATCGCGGCGAGCCTGCGCAGGCGGTCCTCCCACTGGTCGGGGTGCACCCGGAAGTAGTGGATCGAGCCCGCGAGGATGCGGTGCGCGACACCGTCGCGAAGGATCTCCCCGTCGCGCCAGGTCAGGGTGGGCGCGCCGATCGGCGACGCGGCGGCCGGGGCGTCGACGGCAACGGAAGAGCCGTCGAAAGCCGAGGCGAGAAGGTCAGGCATAGCGCTCCAAGCACGAGTGTTTGCGTTCACATTATCGCATCACACGACTCGCCGCCTCCTGGATTCACGCCGATTGATCGCTACCATTGAGCACATGTCACCTCGTCGCCCGAGAGACGACCGCGCCCCCAGCCAGGTCGATGTCGCCCAGCTCGCCGGAGTCTCCACGCAGACCGTCTCGCGCGTCATGTCCGGGCAGGACAACGTGCGTCCGGATACCGCCAGACGAGTGCTGGCCGCCGTCGAGGAACTCGGCTACCGCGTGCATGCCGCCGCCGCCTCTCTCGCCTCCGGCCGCACCCGTGTGCTGGGCGTCATCGTGGTCTCGACCGACCGCTACTCGTCGGCCGCGCTCGGCGTCGGCATCCAGCAGGCGGCCGCGGCGAACGGATACACCGTGTCGACGGCGGCCGTGGCCGACCATGCATCGGCCGAGGCGTTCCTGGAGGCCTTCGACCGGTTGGAGCGTCAGGGAGCCGAAGGCATCATCCTCGGTGTGCCGGTCGAGCTCGAGAGCCCGGCGATGCGAGCGCGCACCGAGCGCACTCCTGCGACCCGCAGCGAGCGCACCTCCCTCGAGGAGGATGCCCCGCTCGCCGTCGACCAGCGGGCGATCGCCCGTCTCGCCGTCGAGCACCTCCTCGACCTCGGGCACAAGACCGTGTGGCACGTGTCGGGCGACGACTACTGGACCGAGACGCAGCAGCGCAGCGAGGCGTGGGAGCAGACGCTCCGCGACCGCGGGATCGTGCCTCCGCCGCTGATCCCGGCCGACTGGACGCCCGAGTCCGGCTACCGCGCCGGTCGCACCATCGCCGCCATCCCCGAGGCCACCGCCGTGTTCGTCAGCAGCGACGAGATGGCGTTCGGCCTGATCCGCGCCCTGCATGAGGCCGGTCGCAGCGTGCCGGAGGACGTCTCGGTGGTCAGCGTCGACGACATCGCCCTCGCCGCGTACGCCTCCCCGGCCCTCACCACGGTCCGCCAGCCCTTCGAGGCGATGGGGCGTGCAGCCGCGCTCCGGCTGATCGCGCAGATCGAGGGACACGATGCGGTCGGCGAGATGCCCTCCACCGATCCACAGCTCATCGTGCGCTCGTCGACCGCACCGCCGCGCTCCGCCCGATAGCCCTCACCCGCCCCACACCGCCCGGGCGCCGGCCTCGCCGATGAGCACGACCATGACCGTGCTCCCCGCGCCGCTCACCACGGCGAGTACGGCCAGAATCATGCGCGCCGTCCTGCGGGGTCCCTGACCGAAGCGGTACCAGCACCACTGCACCGCCGCGACGGCGAACATCGCCAGCACCCACGGCCACAGGAGTCCGCCGAGAGCCGCGTGATGGACGACGGCCGGCACCGGTCCGACCTGCTGGGCCAGCGCTTGACCGGCGAGCATCGTGACGGGAACGAGCACCAGCACGACCAGCGCGGCGATCGGCGTCGCGATGCCGAGCCTCTTGCGCGCGGCGGGGAGGAAGGCGCCGAGGATCAGCGCCAGCGCCGTGAGCGGCACGAGGATGACCACCGCGTGCACGATGAGCGGATGCAGCGGGAGGCCGGCGATCTCGAAGAGGTCCATACTCAGGACACGGGCTGACATCGCGTGAGGTTCAGATGAACTTCTCGCCGCCCTGTCTCGTGTCTTCGGAGAGGAACCGAAGGAGGTGGCGGATGCCGAGGGATGATGCGGCACGTCTCGGCGCGCTCTACGACGCGCATGCGGCACCGATCTGGCGCTACGTCGTGCACCTCACCGGGGATCGAGCGGGTGCCGACGACGTGGTTCAGGAGACGCTGCTGCGCGCCTGGCGCACCCCGCGCATCCTCGCCGACGATCCGGAGTCGACACGATCCTGGATGTATACGGTCGCTCGCCACCTGGTGGTGGATGAGGTGCGGAGTGCCCACCATCGCCGGGAGATCACGACGGACGAACCTCCCGAGTCCGCCGTGCGCGACGCCACCGACGCGATCTTCGACGCGATCCTCATCGAGGAGGCGCTCTCCGCCCTCTCCGAGGCACATCGCGAGGTCGTGGTCCGCGCGTACTACCGAGGGCTCACCGTGTCGGAGATCTCCGACGAGCTGACGATCCCCGAGGGAACCGTGAAGTCGAGGCTGCACTATGGCCTGCGCGCCCTCCGACTCGGGCTGCAGGAGAAGGGAGTGACGCGATGAACGCCGACCACGCGCGCTATGCCGACTGGGATGCCGCCTACGTGCTCGGAGCTCTCAGCGCCGCCGACCGCGCCGAATACGAAGCGCATCTCGCGCAGTGCGCCGAGTGCCGCGCGGCCATCGCGGAGATCGCACCGATGCCCGGCCTGCTCTCTCGCGTCGCCCCCGAGCGGGCGGAGTCGCTGCTGCGGGCATCGGATGCCGAGACTCCGGCCCCCGAGCACCGCGCGCGGGTGCTCTCCCTCGCCGCCGAGCGCGCCCGCCGCCGTCGTCGTGCGTGGATCGTGGGCATCGCCGCGGCTGCCGCGATCGTCGTGGCCGCCGTGACGGTGCCCGTGATCTCTACCCAACTGCGTCCACCGTCGACCACGATCGCACTCGAGCAGCTTCGAGACGCGCCGCTGACCGCCTCCGTCAGCCTCACCGATGTCGCCTGGGGCACCCGGCTCGACATGATCTGCGACTACGGCAGCGAAGGCGACGCTCCCGCTGACGGGTGGGCGTACGCGCTGGTGGTGGTGAGCGACGACGGCACCGAGAGCGTGCTGTCGACCTGGCGGGCGCACCCGGGCACCACCGCGCGCCTGAGCGCCGGCACCGAGCTGCAGGCATCCGACATCTCCGCCGTCGAGATCCGTGCCGTCGACTCCGGAACGGTGCTGATGCGCTCCTCGCTCGACGGATCGTGAACCTTTCCCGTCCTCCTCTCGTGTCTTCCATGACCGCACCCGCGGTCCTGCACAGGAGGTCCACCATGCTCTCGAGAGTCTCGAAGACCGCGGCCGTCGCCGCACTGCTCATGACGTTCGCCGTCGCCGGATGCACGTCGACCGGCGGAAGTTCCGGCGGCACCACGGAGGACACGGGCGGCGCCTACGGCCAGTCCTCGGAGTCGAGCGCCCCCACCTCGGGATCGGAGTCCGGCTCAGGCACGCTGATGACCGCGGACTCGGATCTCGGCGAGATCGTCGTCGACGCCGACGGAAAGACGCTCTACATGTTCGACAACGACACCCAGGGTTCGGGCGAGAGCTCGTGCACCGGCGAGTGCCTCACGAATTGGCCGCCGCTGACCGTCGAGAGCGACGCCCCCGCCGTGAAGGGAGTGACCGGTGAGGTCGGCACCATCACGACCGCCGACGGCTCCACGCAGGTGACGCTCAACGGCTGGCCGCTGTACTACTTCGCCGGTGACGCCGCCGCAGGAGACGTCACCGGCCAGGGCGTCGGCGGCATCTGGTGGGTGCTGTCCCCCGCCGGCGAGCGCATGGCAGAGTGAGCAGCCATCTCGTCCTCACCTTCGGCGCATGCCAGCTTGGATTCGTCGGTCGAGGTCATCGAGTTCCGCGATCAGCTCCGACGCGACCCATACGCGATCGCGGATGCGCCCGGTGATCTCGCGCAGGATTCCGACAGCGACCATGTCCTCCACTGCCGCGTATATCCGGGAGCTGCTTCCCAGATCAAGCCGCTCGATATCGTCCATGCTCATGACCGGATGATCGTAGAACGCCTCGATCAGAGCAGCTCCGGCCGATCCCGTCCGCGGACGATAGGTTTCACGCCATTCACTCGGAAGTACCTTGATGGCTGCGATGGAGTCGCGCGACTCCACCGCGGCCACCCTGGCCGATTTTGCAAAGAGCGAGATGATCGGACCGGCTTCGCCTCGGCGGTAGGCGGTGAGCGCGTCGAAGTAACCCTCACGCTGGGCGAGAAGCCCACTGGCAAGCGGTACGACGGCGTTCCGGGTGACACCACGCCGACGCAGGGAAGCGCTGACGAGCGCGCGACCTATTCGTCCGTTGCCGTCTGTGAAGGCATGGATCGATTCGAACTGCGCGTGAGCGATCGCCGCCTGCACAATCACCGGCACGTCGTCTCGGTTCAGATAGTCGATCAAGTCGCTCATCAGCTCGGCGACGCGTTCAGGCGCGGGCGGCACGTAGAGCGCGCCACGCGGAGAGTGATCGCTGCCACCGATCCAGTTCTGCATGTCACGCAGGCGGCCTGCGTAATTCGCTTCGCGCGGGTCGTCGTTCATCAGCGACTGGTGCGCCGACAGCACTCCCTCGAGCGTGAATCCGTTCTGGTCGCCCACGCCGGTGACCAGTGCGTGTAGAGCTCGGCTGGCGGCGACCATGCTCGTCGCACTGGAGTTGCTCCGGTTCCCCGCAATCGCCTTGGCATAGTCTTCGGCCGATGCGGCGATGCGCTCGATCTTCGACGACGCCACCGACTCACTACGGATCATGAAACGCGACACCGCGACGCTGTGCCCCTCTGCATCCGCGTCCGCTCGGGTGATCGACATCAGCGCCGTTTCCAGCTCTCCGATGAGTGAGAGCGGCGGTGAGTAGTCGAGCGCAGCGATGAAGGGTGGGATCGCGGCATCGACATGGCTGAGCATTCGATCCGCCTTGGTCCCGCTGCGAAACTGTTGGCGCCAGGGACGCGTCTCGACGACATGAGCTGGCCACGCCGTCACGGCCCCAGACGCGTCGGGCGTGTGCTCCATCGGGTCCCTCGTTTCCGCTTCGCTCACCGAGCATGTGGGAACAAGTCTGTGTGTATTCCCACTTATAGTCAATAAACAGGACTAAAGTGCGCGGCGTTCCTGCATTCGACGCCACGCCAAGGCTCGGCCCACGGACTCACCAGCGGCCGTGCCGGTGCTCCCACTCGTCCTCGACCGTGCGACGACGCCCCGCGACGATGCCGGCGGGGATCGCGACGATCAGGACACCCGCGATGACGAGCAGCGGTATCTGCCAGCCCGCGGTCGTCTCGTGCAGCAGCCCGATCAGCAGGGGAAAGGTCGCCGCGATCGCATAGCCGATGCTCTGCACGAACCCGCTCAACGCCACCGCGCTCTCGGGTGTGCGGGCACGGATGCTGAGCAGCACGAGGCTGAGCGGGAACATGATGGCCGTGAGGCCGAAGATGCTCACCCACAGCGGCAGGGCGACGGTCGGCGCGAGCAGGAGACCTGTGAGCCCGACCAGTCCGCCGCCGACGGCCACGAAGAAAAGCGGACGAGTGGCTTGGAAGCGGACGACCAGGATCGGCACGAGCAGTGAGCACGGCAGACCGATCAGCGCGAACAGGGAGAGCAGGAACCCTGCGGTCGCCGGAGTGACGCCGCCGATGTCGACGAGCATGGTTGGCATCCACGCGAAGGAGACATAGGCCATGGTGGACGAAGCGCCGAAGACGATCGCGAGCGCCCAGGCGAGGGGGAGTCGCCAGAGGCGGGCGAAATGCCGACGGTTCGCCGGAGAAGTCGAGATCGGACCGGTCGCGACGGCCACCGCATCCTGCATGTCGTTGACGCCGTCGGTGGGATCGGGGACGAGCAGTTCGGTCTTCACCGGCTCGCCCGCCCGCGAACCGTTCTTCAGCAGCAGTGCCACCCACGGCACCAGCGCGATCCCCGCCACGATCCCCCACATGCCCAGCGACACCCGCCAGCCGAGGGAGTCGGCGACCGGCACGGCGACCAGCGGTGGAAGGAACGTCGACACCGCCAACGTGGTCGAGTAGATCGTCATCACGATCCCGAGCCGATCGGGGAAGTACTTCTTCACCAGCGGCGGCAGCAGCACGTTGCCCGATCCGACACCGGCGAACACGACAGCGGTCGCCGCCAGCAGGCTGGTCGAATCCACGGCGACGCCCCGCAGCAGCATGCCCAGCGCCATCAGCGTGATCGCCGCGACGGCCATCCGCTCCAGGCCGAATCGACGCTCGAACAGCGGGGTGAGCAGACCGAAGATCGCGAAGCACACCGGCGGCGCGGCGCCGATCAGGCCGACGACGACCGGCGAGACCGGGAAGTCGTCGGCGACGTGGTCGATGACCGGCGAGAGGGAGGCGACCGCCGAGCGCAGCGAGAACGCCACCAGGACGATCCCCACGAGTGCGAGAGCCCGACCCTGCCAGAGCGGTCGTGCGCTCGGCGACGTCATGAGGTCTGCGACCCCTCCACCCAGGCGAGGTACTCATCCGAGACGGTACCGGTCACATACCGGCCGTCGAAGCAGCTCATGTCGAGGTCGGTCAGGACCGACCCCTCGATGATCGCCGCCTTGAGGTCGTCGACCTCCTGGTAGACGAGGTGATCGCAGCCGAGCTCTTCGGCGATCTCGGGGATCGTCCGCCCGTGCGCGATGAGCTCGTGACGCGACGGCATGTTGATTCCGTACACGTGCGGATGCCGCACCGGCGGGGCCGCGGAGGCGAAGGTGACCGAGGCGGCGCCGGCATCCCGCGCCATCTGGATGATCTCCTTGGAGGTCGTCCCGCGCACGATCGAGTCGTCGATCAACAGCACGTTCTTGCCCTGGAACTCGGTCGACATGGCGTTGAGCTTCTGGCGGACGCTCTTCTTGCGCACGGCCTGGCCGGGCATGATGAAGGTGCGGCCGACGTAGCGGTTCTTGTAGAAGCCCTCGCGGTACTCGATGCCGAGCTTGCGGGCGACCTCCATCGCGGCGGGGCGCGAGGAGTCGGGGATGGGCATCACGACGTCGATCTTGTCCATCGGCACGTGCTTGGCGATCGTGTCGGCGAGGCGGTCGCCCATGCGCAGACGCGACTCGTACACCGAGATGCCGTTCATGACGGAGTCGGGACGGGCGAGGTAGACGTACTCGAAGGCGCAGGGTGCGAGAGTCGCGGCCGTGGCGCACTGCTGGGAGTGGAACTCGCCTTCGTTGGTGATGAAGATCGCCTCGCCGGGCTCGACCTCGCGGACGACCTCGTAGTCGCCGTTCTCGAGCACGAGCGACTCGCTCGCGACGACCCACTCGTCGCGCCCTTCGGCACCGGGCACCGTCGACGGACGGCGTCCGAGGATCAGGGGGCGGATGCCGAAAGGATCCCGGAAGGCGAGCAGACCGTATCCGGCGATCACGGCGATCACCGCATAGGCGCCCTCGATGCGCTCGTGCGTGCGGGCGACGGCCTCGAAGACGCGCTCGGGGTCGAGGTCGACGGTGGACGTCGTGTTCTGCAGCTCGCCGGCGAGCACGTTGAGCAGCAGCTCGGTGTCGCTGGAGGAGTTGAGGTGACGGCGGTCGCGCTTGGCCATCTCGGCCGTGAGCTCACGCGTGTTGGTGAGGTTGCCGTTGTGGATGAGGATGATGCCGTAGGGCGCATTCACGTAGAACGGCTGCATCTCCTCTTCGTTCGAAGCCGTGCCCTTGGTCGCATAGCGCACGTGACCGAGGCCGACGTTGCCGAGCAGCGCGCGCATGTCGCGGGTGCGGAACGCCTCGCGGACCATGCCCTGCGCCTTGGCGTTGTGCATCACGCCGTTCGCCTCGGCGGTGGCGATGCCCGTCGCGTCCTGGCCGCGGTGCTGCAGCAGCAGGAGTGCGTCGTAGATGTCCTGATTGACCGGGGCAGAGCCCACCATTCCGACGATGCCGCACATGGGCTCTTACTTCGCTCCGTCCGCATAGGCGCCGACCAGGCGCACTGCTCCACCGTCGACGCCCTTGGCGCCCTGTTCGAATTCGCCGGCCGGACGCGGGCCGAAGCCGACGGTCCCGACCTGCCAGGAGGGCATGCCCTCGGCGTTCAGCGCCGCGATCGCGGCATCCTTCTTGTCTGCGGCGACCACGGCGAGGAAGCCGATGCCGAGGTTCCAGGTTCCCTCTGCAGACTCCAGCGTGGAGCCGGCGATGTCGCTGAGCACACGGAAGACGGGGCTCGGCGACCAGCTGTTGCGGTCGACCTCGGCCCAGCTCCCCTGCGGGAGCACGCGGGCGAGGTTCGCCGCGATGCCGCCGCCGGTGACATGGCTGAGCGAGTGGACCGCGCCGCCGAGTTGTTCGATGAGGCGCAGCAGCGGCAGCGTGTAGAGCCGCGTCGGCTCGAGGAGGGCCTCGCCCCAGGTGGTGCCGAAGTCGGCCGCGTTGTCGCCGTAGCCGATGCCCGCACGGGTGACGATGTGGCGGACGAGCGAGTAGCCGTTGGAGTGCAGCCCGCTGGAGGCGACCGCGATCACGGCGTCGCCGTCCTGCACGCGATCCGCGCCGAGGATGGCATCCGCCTCGACCACACCGGTCGCGGCGCCCGCCACGTCGTAGTCACGCGGTCCGAGCAGGCCGGGGTGCTCCGCGGTCTCGCCGCCGACCAGCGCCGTGCCGGTGGCGGAGCACGCCTCGGCGATGCCGCGCACGATGTCGGCGATGCGCTCGGGGACCACCTTGCCGCACGCGATGTAATCGGTCATGAAGAGCGGTTTCGCGCCCACCACGACGATGTCGTCGACGACCATGCCGACGAGGTCTTGCCCGATCGTGTCGTGCTTGTCGATCGCCTGCGCGATCGCGACCTTGGTGCCGACGCCGTCGGTGCTGGTCGCGAGCAGCGGGCGACGGAAGTCGCGCAGTGCGCTGGCGTCGAACAGGCCGGCGAATCCGCCGACACCGCCGAGCACTTCGGGGCCGTGCGTCGCGCGCACGGAAGACTTCATCAGCTCGACGGCGAGATCACCTGCAGCGGTGTCGACGCCGGCTTCGGAATAGGGATTGGTGGGGGAGGCAGCCACCCCCTCAGCCTACCGCCCGCGACGGGCTCGGCCATCCGCGAGGACGGACCTCGGATCCGGAGCCTCCGTCCGCCTACGATGGGGCCATGGCCGACAAGCCGCAGTGGCTCATCCGCGAAGACGCGAGCGTTCCGGTGCTCGTGGCGCTCGCGCTGCGGCAGCGCCTCGGGATCCGCACACCCGAAGACTTGCCTGCTCTGCGCGAGCTGGCGGTGCGCGCGCCGGATGCGGTCGATGCCTCCGCGGCGGTCGAAGCGCAGTGGCGGGACTACTGGGACATGACGGTCGAGCCTCGCGCGCATCCCTCCGATGTGCCCCTGGAACTCATCGAGGGGTTCGACACGCTGGTCGCTCTGCCCGCCTCGGGGGCGGAGGAGCTCGCCGCGGCGATCGCCCCGCAGGCGACATCCGTGCTGCTCTACGCGCGCGCGGCGCACGACCGCTACGTCAGCTCCATGAAGAGCCACACGGGTGGCGATGCCTATCGCGCCTACGCGAGCGCGATCGCGGAGTTCGAGCGCGAGGTCGGCCGCCGCGCGCATTCGTTCGAGCTGAACGTGCAGGTGCTGCCGTTCTCGCAGCGCGGCATCTGGTGGATCGGGGCTCTCACGGTCGCGGTGACCGACGGACTGCGCCGCGACGTGGTGGCCTTCGACGCCGCCATCCGCCCGGTGATCGCCGAGCTGGCGTAGGCCCGCAGTTTCCGGGGTTTCACCGCCGCCGCGAGTGCACGGCCTGCGTACGAGTGCACGGGATACCTGCGCGAAGAAGCCGTGCACTCGGCGGCAGGCCGTGCACTCGGCGACAGGTGGAGGGTCAGTCCTCCTCGACGACGGTCTCGCGGTCGACCCGGACGACCCGGTCGTGACGGCGGGCGATGCGCTCCATGATGAGGCCGACGACGCCGCCGAGCGCGATGCCGATGGGCACCGTCCACAGCAGGAGGAAGCCGAACACCTGACCGGGCGGGTAGACGACGTCGAGCGCCTGCGATTCGTCGAAGCTGCCGGTCCAGGTGAGGATGCCGGCGGCGATGACACCGACGACCACTCCGATGCCCATGAGCACGCCGTACCGCGGCACACGGCGCACGGTCGCTTCGACGGTCTGGTGGGAATCGGTGGGGGCCATGCCTCCATTGTCCCACCGCCGACGGATGCTGTGTGCCGGGGTCTGCGTGCGCATCGGTCGGGAGATCGGAGGGATGCAGGCTCCGCAGGCCGATTCCTCCCTGCATCCGTTCATCGTCCCGCCATCCGTACACCGGAGACGCAGAACGGCCCTCCCCGCGTCCGCCGCGGGGAGGGCCGTTCCGTGTTGTGCCTCGACTAGACCTCGGTCGTCGTCTCGGCGGTCTCGTCCTTGCGGTTGCGGCGGACGAGCAGCACACCGCCGGTGGCCGCCAGCGCCACGACCACCAGTCCACCGACGATCCACGGCCACACCGGAGCGTCCTCGGATGCCGCGGGCTCGTTCGCGGTGGTCACCGCTGCGGTCGCCTCGGAGTCGGTCTCGGGCTTATCCTCGGCGACGCCGCAGTCCGCGCCGACCGGGATCACGGCCGTGACCGGGTCGAGCTCCTCGCCGGCGGCGTAGGTGCCGAACGCGGCTGCTCCGGCCTCGGTCAGGGTGGTCGGAAGCGCGTCGAGTGTGAGCGCGCCGTCGACGACTGCCGCATCTCCGAGTGCGAACTCCGCGAGGCGGACGTTCTTCTGGTCGATGCTCTCGCCGCCCTGCGTCGTACCCGTCACGTCGAAGACGATGTAGCCCTTGTCTCCGGCGAGCTCGATGCGTGCACCGGCGAGGGTCGTGTTCAACGCACCGTCGTGACCCGTGAAGGTGATGCTGCCGCCGTAGGTGACGAGCCCGGTCAGGGTCTTGTCGTCGAACGATCCGGTGCCGTTCGCCCACACGTAGTCGGGGTACTGGTAAGTCACGTCGGTCAGCGTCCAGCCACCCTTCGCGATGCCCTCGATGTAGGTGCGGAACGACTCCTTGTAGCCCCACTCGAGCGTGGCGCCCTCGACGGTGCAGACACCTACCACCGTCGTCGCCCGGTTCAGCGTGAACGCGAGACCGCGGTTCACCGACCCCTGGAACGTGAGGGTGTGCTCGCCGTCTTCGAGGCTCGCGGGCAGCGCACCCGACCAGGTCGCGACGCCGTTCGCGTCGGCCGTCACCGTCTCGAGCAGCACGGGCGTCGAGTACACGACGACCTTGATGCCCTGCTCGTTCGCCCGGAATCCGGATGCCGACACCGTGGCCGGCTGGCCCGCTCCGAGGGCTGCGAGGTTCTCCTCGTCCACGTCGATGCCCACGGTCGTCGGCGGGGTAGCCGGGAGGGTGGTCTTCGGCTTCACGACAGCGGCAGCCACCGTTCCGCTCGAACCGGCCGGCGCCGCCGCGACGGAGCCGATCGTGAACGTCACCGGGTTCAGCGCGGTCCCGTAGCCGGACAGCACGCGGTCACGACCGGCATCCGTCAGCGCCGCGGGTGCCGCCGTGTAGGTCACGGCGCCGTTGGCCGCGATGCGCGCCGCGTTGGAGAGGTCGAGCGTCGCGAACGGCACCTGTGCGCCGCCGCTCGTGACGTACAGCGTCGCCGCCGATGCCGAGGTGATGCGGATCTGCGGGTTCGACACGGTCACATCGAGCACGCCCTGGTGACCGGTGAAGCGCACCGAGCCGCGGTAGACGACGCTGCCGAGGCCGGTGTTCACGTCGAAGTCGCCGCCGACGGTCTGACCGAACTGGAACTGTCCACCCGAACGGGTCGCGCCGTCGGAGACCGCGATCGAGCCCTTCGCGATGTCGCCCGTGATGTAGTTCGTGAACGACGACGAGATCGCCCAGCGGAGTGATCCGCCAGGGACGTTCGCGGGCGGAGTCGTCGGGGTGACGGGCTTCTCCGGCACCGTCACACCGAACAGGTCGTCCCACTGCTGCGGGGTGATCGTCACGGTCGAGCGGGCGTAGATCGTGCTCGCGTCCGGATTCGAGTGCTGCTTCCACACGATCACCTCATACGACTTCGTGCGGTCGAGGTTCTTCGCCGCGGTCGTGAGATCGACCGCGAAGGCCCCGAACGTGACCTTCTGCACGTACTGCATCGCGAGGAACCCGCCATCGGCACTCACCTTGCCCTCGGTGCCGGCTTCGATCAGGGCGACATAGGCGCCAGGGATCTCGCCGAGGTTCGTGGCCGCTGCTGCGACGGTCAGGCCGTCCTTCGCGGTCGCAGCCTTGACCGTCGTCGCCACGGTCGGTCCCGCGGGGAAGAGCGTGTCCCACTGCGCGTCGCTGACGGTGACGGCGCCTCGGGCGTAGATCGTGTTCGCATCGGGCATCGAGTGCTGCTTCCAGACGATCACCTCATACGCCTTCGTGCGGTCGAGCTTGTCGGCCGCGGCCGTCAGATCCACCGTGAACGCGCCGCCCGTGATCTTCTGCACGTACTGCATCGCGAGGAACCCGCCGCCTGCGGTGACGCTCCCCTCGGCGCCCTTCTCGATCACCGCGACGTAGGCACCGGTGATCGCACCGAGCTTCGAAGCCGCAGCCGTGACGGTCAGGCCGTCCTTCACGCTCGCCGACTTCACGGTGGAGGTGACGACCGAGGTGTCGCCGTAGTTCAGGGCGACGCTGCGCTCCTGGTCGGCGTTCGCGACGCCACCGGCGCCGTAGGTGTAGACGCCGTAGGATCCGGGGGTCGCGGCGGCATCCTTCAGCGTCAGCGTCGCCTGGAACGTGCCGTCGGCGGCGATGTCCACCCATTGCGCACGGATCGCGCCCTGGAACTGCGCCGGCACCTGGTTAAGCACGCCCTCGGCCAGAGCCCAGACCTGCGCGCCCACCGAGCGGGTCGACGATGCCGCCCCTGTCGAGGGCTGCCACGCCGAGCCGAAGTTGCCGAAGACCACGTAGGTGCCCTGCGGGAGGTGCGCCGGGATCGGCATCCCGCGTCCACCGACATTCGCGGTCGGGTCATAGCCCGAGCCCTTCACGACGACCTTGTCGCCTGCGTCGAGCGCGACACCTGCGGCGGGTGTCGTGCCGTCGGCGAGGAACACCTCGATCGCCGCCGAGACCGGAGCCGGCTTCAGGGCCTCCCACTGCGCGTCGGAGACCGAGATGGTCGAGCGTGCATAGATCGTGCTCGCATCGGGGTTCGAGTGCTGCTTCCACGCGATGACCTCGTACGACTTGGTGCGGTCGAGCTTGTCGGCCACGGCGGTCAGGTCGACCGTGAAGACGCCGCCGGAGATCGGGCGCACGTACTGCATCGCGAGGAACCCGCCGCCGCCGGTGACGTTCGCCTCGGTGCCCTTCTCGATCACCGCGACGTAGGCGCCGGTGATCGCACCCAGCTTCGAGCCGGATGCCGTGACGGTCAGGCCGTCCTTCGCGGTCGCCGACTTCACGACCGCGGAGACAGCCGGAGCCTCGGTGTAGTTCAGGGCGACGCTGCGCTCCTGATCGGCGTTGATCACGCCACCGGCGGCATACGTGTAGATCCCGTACGACCCCGGCGTCGTCGCCGCGTCCTTCAGGGTCACCGTCGCCTGGAAGGTGCCGTCGGCTGCGATGTCGACCCACTGCGCACGGATCGCGCTCTGGTATTGCGCGGGCACCTGGTTCAGCACTCCCTCGGCCAGAGCCCAGACCTGCGATCCGGAGGACCGCGTCGCCGGTGCGGCGCCGACCGACGGCTGCCATGCCGAAGCGAAGTTGCCGAAGACCACATAGGTGCCCTGCGGGAGGTGCTTCGGAATGGGCACACCCCGCCCCTCGGTGCCGAGGTTCGCCGTCGGGTCGTAGCCGGATCCCTTCACGACGACCTTGTCGCCGGCCTTGAGTGCGGCGCCTGCGGCCGGCGTGGTGCCGTCGGCGAGGAAGACCTCGATAGCGGCGGAGGCCGGCGGGGTCACGCCGGGGTCGGGGCCCGGGTCGGTTCCAGGATCAGTCCCAGGCTCAGCACCCGGGTCAGTCCCGGGCTCAGCACCCGGGTCAGTTCCAGGATCAGTCCCCGGGTCGGTTCCAGGATCAGTCCCCGGGTCGGTGCCAGGATCGGTGCCCGGGTCCGTTCCCGGGTCGGTGGGCACCGGGCCGAACACGGCATCCCACTGCCCGGCCGAGAGGGCGACGTCGCCCCGGCCGTAGATCGTGGTCTCGTTCGGGTTCGAATGCTTCTGCCACACGAGCACCTCGTACGTCTTCGTGCGGTCCAGCGAGCCGGCCGGCGCGACGAGCGTGAACGTACTCGCCCCTCCGGCGACGGTCGGCATCACGAATGCGGCGTATCCGCCGCCACCGGTGAGCCCTGACTCCGTGCCCTTCACGATGAGAGCCGCGTATGCGCCTTCGACCTCGGGCAGACCGCTCGCCTGCACCTGAACGCTCGCACCGGAAGCGTCGGCGGAGGCGATCGTGGTCGTCACCGTCGCGCCGGCGGCATGCGCGGGCGGGACGATCACCGCGCCGGCCGCGATGAGGAGGAAGGAGACGAAGGCGGCGAGCAGCACGCGTATGCGGCCGCCCCCTGAGGATGCTGTGGCTGTGGCGTTCACGATTCTCCACGGCTCCGGGCGCGCGAAAGACACGTGCCTGCGGTGCCGCAATGCAGTCGGGTGAAGGAATGAGTTTTGGTTAGGCTTAGCTAAGTAAGCCACGGTTCCCGAGCGTAGAGGCGCGAATCAGCCCGCGTCAAGTTTTAGGATAGCCTTGCCTAATGCGTCGCGTCCTTGCCCTCTTCTTCGCCGCCGCTGTCGCTGTCGGACTCACCGCGTGCGCAGAGCCGGGCGCCACGGCCGCACCGCCCACCGCGGACGATGCCTGCCCACACGCCTCCACCCCGTTCGCCTCGCTCGACCTGATCGACGACGTGCGCGGGCACGCAGGTCCGTCCACGGCGTGCCTGCCCAGCCACGAGATCGACCGCGTCGACGACGACACCGCGCCGAAGCTGCCCGTGACGGTGACCGACAGCGAGGGCCATGAGGTCGAGATCACCGACATCGACCGCATCCTCCCGATCGACATCTCCGGCACGATCGCATCGACCGTGTTCGCCCTCGGCCTCGGCGACCAGGTCGTCGGCCGCGACGCCTCCACGGTCTTCGCCGGGACCGAAGACCTCCCGGTCGTCACCAAGACCGGCCACACGCTCAACGCCGAGGCGATCCTCGAGCTGGCCCCGACCGTGGTCCTCACCGACACCACGATCGGCCCGAAAGAGGTACGCCAGCAGCTGCGCGACGCCGGGATCGCCGTCGTCGTCATCTCCAGCGACCGGCGCCTCGACACCACCGACGAGCTGGTCACCGAGATCGCCACCGCACTCGGCGTGCCCGGTCGGGGGGAAGCGCTCATCGCTCGCCTCGACGCCGCGGTCGACGAAACCCTCGCGGAGATCGCCGAGGTCGTGCCCGCCGACACCGCCGATCGCGCACGGATGCTCTTCCTCTATGTGCGCGGCAGCGCCAACGTCTACTACATCTTCGGCGAGGACTCAGGCGCCGACTCGCTGATCGACGCGGTGGGCGGCGTCGATGTGGCGGCCGAGATCGGCTGGGAGGGCATGAAGCCGATGACCGCCGAGGCCCTCGTCGCCGCGCAGCCCGACGTGCTGGTGATGATGACCGATGGGCTCGAATCCGTCGGCGGCATCGACGGTCTCATCGAGCGGATCCCCGCCGTGGCCGAGACCCCCGCCGGAGCCAATCGTCGGGTGATCGACATGGCCGACAGCGAGATCCTCAGCTTCGGCCCGCGCACCGCCGACGTGATCGGCGCCCTGGCCCGCGCCCTGTACGCCCCCGAGCCCGCGAAGTGACCGGCGAGGTCGTCACCCCGACGCCGGCGAGGCACCGGGGCCTGCGCTTCGCGCTGGTGACGGTCGGCCTGATCGTCGCGCTCGCGATCACCTGCGTGGTCTCGATCACGAGCGGACAGTACGACCTCTCCCCCACGGCGCTCATCGGGGTGCTGCTGCACGGCGTCGGTATCGACACGGGCTGGGCACCCGCGGCATCCACCGACTACGGCGTGATCTTCAACCTGCGGATGCCGCGCATCGTGCTCGGGCTCCTCGTCGGCGCCGCGCTCGCCGTCTCGGGCGTGCTCATGCAGGCGATCTTCGGCAACCCGCTCGCGGATGCCGGCGTGGTCGGCGTCTCGTCGGGCGCTGCGCTCGGTGCAGCCGCGAGCATCACGTTCGGGCTCGCGACCTTCGGGGTGTGGACCACACCGGCATTCGCGTTCATCGGCGGCCTGGTCGCGGTGTTCTCGGTGTACCTCATCAGTCGCTCGGGCGGCCGCACCGAGGTGGTGACCCTCCTGCTCACCGGCATCGCGATCAATGCGATCGCCGGCGCCGGCATGGCCTTCTTCACCTTCCTCGGCACCACATCGACCCGCGAGCAGATCGTGTTCTGGCAGCTGGGTTCCCTCAACGGCGCGCTGTGGTCGAACATCCAGCTGGTGGCGCCCCTCGTGTTGATCGGCGTGGTCGTCGCCTTGATCGTCGCGCCCAGTCTCGACCTCTTCGCCCTGGGCGAGCGCACCGCACGACACCTCGGCGTCAACGTCGAGCTGCTGCGGATCGTGGTCATCGTCACGGTCGCGCTGCTGGTGTGCGCGGCGGTCGCGTTCGCCGGGATCATCGGCTTCGCCGGGCTCGTCGTGCCGCACCTGATGCGCATGATGATCGGCCCCGCGCATCTGCCGCTCGTGATCGTCTCGGCTCTCGGCGGCGCACTGCTCATCGCCGTGGCCGACCTCGTCGCGCGCACCGCCGTGCCGCTCGCCGATCTGCCGATCGGCATGATCACCGCGCTCGTGGGCGGCCCGTTCTTCCTGTGGCTGCTCGTGCGCACGCGTCGCCGTTCGGGAGGATGGGCATGACCGTGCGGCTCCGCGGCGCAGGGCTCACCGTGCGTGTCGGTGAGGGGCGGACGATCCTCGACGACGCGTCCATCGAGATCCACGGTGGCGAGATCCACGCGCTGGTCGGGCCGAACGGGGCCGGCAAGTCCACCCTGTTCGGAGCGCTCGCCGGAGACGTGCCGGCTCACGCAGGGACGGTCGAGCTCGACGGGCGGTCGATCGACCGGATCAAGCCGCGCACACTCGCCCAGCAGCGCGCGGTCCTCCTGCAGGAGAACACCGTCACGTTTCCCTTCAGCGCCGAACAGGTGGTGCGCATGGGCCGCACACCGTGGGCACGCACACCCGCGGCCGACGAGGACGACGAGCTGGTATCAGCAGCGATGGCGCAGACTGAGGTGACGGCGCTCGGATCGCGAGCCGTGCCCTCACTGTCCGGCGGCGAGCGCGCAAGGGTCGCCCTCGCCCGCGTGATCGCCCAGGCCACCGGCGTCCTGTTGCTCGACGAACCGACCGCTGCTCTCGACCTCAAGCACCACGAAGACGTCATGCGGTTGATCCGGGGGCTCGCTGAGACGGGGATCGCGGTGGCGATCGTGCTGCACGACCTCAACGCCGCACTCGCGCACGCCGACCGCGTCACCTTGCTCTCGGGCGGTCGGGTCGTAGCGACGGGCACTGCGAGCGAGGTGCTCACTGCCGCGCGGATCGAGCAGGTGTACGGCCAGGCGGTCGACGTGTTCCCGCACCCCACGACCGGTGTGCCGCTCGTGGTCGCTCGGCGCTGAACCCTGCGGGGTCAGGACTCTTCGCGAAGCGAGCGGATCATGCTTCGGAGGATCTTCCGTGCTCCCGTCTGCTCCTCCTGCGTCATGCCGGACAGCATCCGGACCTCGACGGAGCGGACGGCCGCCGTCGCCGTCGCGAGGCTTTCACGGCCGCGCTCGGTGAGGCGGGCGGGGAGGGTCTTTCCGACAGGCGCTTCCGACGGCCTGGTGACGAACCCGTCGCGTTCGAGCGCCTGGAGCAGGACGTTCATCGACTGCCTCGTCACGAAAGCGCCCCGTGCGAGCTCGGAGTTCGACAGGCCGGGCCGCTGGGAGAGCAGTTCGAGACAGGAGTAGTGGGTGATGGTCATGCCGAGCGGGCGCAGCACCTCTTCCATCGCGGCGCGGAGAGCGCTCGATGCCTCCTTCAGCAGGTAGCCCAACGACGTGTCGAGGTCGATGCCTGCGTGGTCTTGACTCATGTCAGTATTCTGACATACACTCGATCGTGTCAGAAAACTGACACAAAGCGAAGGATCCTCCCATGCCCGTCACCGGCCCCGACTTCATCTCCCTGCAGGCGCGCGACCTCGCCGCCTCCCAGGCGTTCTACGAGCGCTACCTCGGCCTCGTCCGCTCTCCCGCAGGCCCTCCCCACGCCGTAGTGTTCGACACAACCCCCATCGCATTCGCGCTGCGTGACATCGCACCGGACACCGACCTGACCGGGGTAGCCCAGCCCGGCATCGGCGCCGCCATCTGGCTGCACGCCACCGATGTCCAGGCCATCCACGATGCACTCCTCTCCGACGGACACACGATCGTCGCGGAACCGATCGACGGCCCGTTCGGTCGGACCTTCACGTTCGCCGACCCCGACGGGTATCGGATCACCCTCCACGACCGCGCCTGACGCCCTTCCGCGCGAGCCTGCCGCCACGGAGGGCATGGCCCATCGTCCAGACGGTCGACGTATCCCCCCTCGACCGGTGTGCCGCTCGTGGTCGCTCGGCGCTGAACCGCTAGGTGAGCCTGGGCGTTCCGCCGTCGGTTCCCACCGCTGCCTTCCCGGGCAGGGTGGGGTCCCACAGGCCCACAGCCGACCCGGCACGCAAGTGCTCCCCGTAGACCTCGATCTTCCACTCGATCAGTGCGCGCGACTCCTCCAGCGTCTGGATCTGATCTTCGATGCGTCGCAGGTGCTCGCTCAGCAGCTCGAGGCGCTGCTCTTCGTTTCCGGGCCCCTGTCTGACAAGCGCGGTGAGTCTCGCCAGGTCGGCGAGAGGCATACCAGATGCACGCAGCCTGACACCGTAGAGGAGCCACTCCACGTCCGCAGCAGAGTAGACACGCCGGCCCGAAGATGTCCGTCGAACGGGACCGAGAAGCAGATTCTCGCGTTCGTAGAAACGCAGCGCATGCACGCTCAACCCCGTGCGCTCAGCGACCTCACCGATCGCGAACGTGCTCTCCGCCGGTTCCGAGTGGTCCACTCCGATCGCCTCCCACGCTTGACCTAGAGGACACTCTAGATTCTAAGTTGACGGCATGACAGCGAATGAGCAGACACCACTCCACTCCGGGTTCACGGCCGCATCGACGTCGCAGGATGTGATGGCGGAAGTCGACCTCGGAGGCAAGACCGCACTCGTCACGGGCGGATACTCCGGATTGGGGTGGGAAACGACCCGCTCCCTGGTCGAGGCAGGCGCGCGCGTGCTGGTGCCAGCTCGGCGCACGGACCTCGCGCTCACCCGGTTGCGCGGCCTCGACAACGTCACCGTGGTGCCGCTCGATCTGGCCGACCTCGCGAGCGTCCGCGCCGCGTCTGACCTGCTCAGGGAATCCGAAGCGCAGCTCGACATCTTCATCGCCGCCGCCGGGGTGATGGCCTCGCCCGAGCGCCGCGTCGGGCCGGGATGGGAGAGCCAGTTCGCGATCAATCACCTCGGCCACTTCGCACTCGTCAACCTGCTGCTGCCCCTGCTCGCGAACGCGGACGGCGCTCGGGTGGTGTCGTACTCCTCGGCCGGGCACCACCTCTCCGACATCCGTTGGGGCGACATGCAGTTTCGAGAGGGCTACGACAAGTGGCTCGCCTACGGACAGTCGAAGACGGCCAACGTTCTCTTCGCCGCCCACCTGGACCGGAGCGCCCAGCACGACGGCATCCGTGCCTACTCGCTTCACCCCGGGAGCATCTTCACCGAGCTGCAGCGCGATATCACCACCGCCGAGAGCACCGCACTGGGATGGACGGATGAGGACGGCAACATCATCCTGCCGGGGCTCAAGACACCGAGTCAGGGTGCGGCGACCGGCTTGTGGGCGGCGACCTCCCCCCTCCTGGACGGCCTCGGCGGCGTCTACTGCGAGGATTGCGATGTCGCACCAGTCGCCGGCCCCGACGGCTCGATGAACGACGGCGGCGTCCGGGAGTATGCCGTCGACTCCGCAGCCGCCGAGCGCCTCTGGGGGATCTCTGCCCGGCTCACAGAACGGAGTTCACTCTGACACCCAGTGTTCACGGTGAGACCGGTCAGGCGCGAACGGTCTTCCTCCCCTCCGAGCGCGTCAGGCACCACACACGAGTCGCGACATGCCGGCACCCGTACAATCGCGATGACACGCTGTGCGGCGGACGCTGCGGTGCGGGCGCGAGGGAGGGCAGGATGTTCGGGTCCAAGAAGAAGAAGAGACAGCGACTCAGCGATCTGATGGAGCAGTTACGGCCCGACCTGAGCCGGGAGTCGCTCGGCGTCGGACCCGCCTTTCCCGGCGTCGCCCCGAACCCGCTCCTGAGCGGCGAGGCTCGACGACGAAATGCCGAGCTGCGCGCAGGAACCCTCGCTCTCGGGGTGCTCGTCGACTGGCGCGAGGTCAGCAGCGACGGAGGCGCCCGCCTGGTGCTGATGCTCGATGTGACGAACGCGGACGGTGCCTCGTTCCGCGGCATCGCGGATGAGGACTTCACGATCACCGAGCTGACCCGACTCGCTCCAGGGCAGACGATGCCGGTGCGGTATCGACCTGCCGTCATGGACCACTACGTCGCTCTCGCCAAGGATGCAGACGCCACCACGGTGCAGCAGCTCGCCGACGAGATCGAACGACGCCGGAAGCACTGACCCTCGATCGACGGCTCTGCCCGCACCGCGCTACGGGCGCACCGGCAGCACGTCGCTCAGATCGGCGCGGGTGCCGGAGGCGTGGATGCGCCCGCCGGAAGCGGCATCGGCCCATCGCTCCGCACCCGTCGCGACGGCGATCCAGGTCGCCGCATCCATCTCGACCACGTTCGGCGGGGTACCTCGTGTGTGCCGGGGTCCCTGGATGACCTGCACCGCGCCGAAGGGCGGGACGCGCACCTCGACGCTGTTGCCCGGCGCCTTCTCGTCGAGCAGCTGCAGCAGGTAGCGCACGGCCGTGGCGAGGTCGGTGCGCTGCGGCTTCGCACCGGAGGCCTCCGCGGTGCGGACAGCGTCGAGAGCCGTACGTCCGTCCACGATGTCGATCTTCTTGGCCATTGCTCCAGACTACGACCGGCCGCGGCGCGCCGAGTCCTATGCTCGAACGCATGAGCATGCATCCCCAGGGCGCCCGCGCCGAGCTGCTCGCGGCGGTCGCCGACCACTCGTGGGGCGTGCGCATTCCCCCACTGGCCGACCCGCAGAGCGCCCACGACGCGGCTGTCCTCATCCTGTTCGGTGTGCTCGACAGCGTCCCGGCCTCCACGACCGTCGCGGCCGTCGCCCGAGACCTCGACGTGCTGCTGCAGCGGCGCGCCCCCACGCTCTCGTCGCACCCCGGACAGGTCTCCTTCCCCGGCGGGAGGGTGGAACCGGAGGATGCCGACGTCGTCGCCACGGCCCTGCGCGAGGCGGAAGAGGAGACCGGACTGGACCCGGCCGGCGTCGAGATCCTGGCCACCCTGCCCGAGATCCCGCTCGCCGCGAGCAACCATCTGGTGACACCCGTCCTGGCGTGGTGGCAGTCGCCGTCTCGGGTCGTGGCGGTCGATCATGCGGAGACGGTCGAGGTGTTCCGAGTCCCTGTCGCGCAGCTGCTCGATCCGGAGACCAGGTTCACCTCGACGATCACCCGCATGGGCCACACCTTCCGCGGCCCGGCGTTCGATGTCGACGGCACGATCGTCTGGGGCTTCACCGCGATGGTGCTCGACGCGCTCTTCGACGCGGCCGGCTGGACCGTGCCGTGGGACGTCTCGGTCGAACGGACCGTCGAGCTCTGAACCGTCTGCGGTGAGCAACTCCTGAGAAATCTGCCCCCGGATACCCGATACGCCCCCGACCGCCACGGCTCGGCGAGATCTTGAGGAGTTATGCACGCGGACGCCTGCCGAAACCCGGTCCACGACCCTCGGTAGTCTGGACGGGTGAAGATTCTCGTCCTCGGTTCCGGTGCCCGTGAGCACGCGATCATCCTCGCCCTGCGGGCAGAGCAGACGGAGCATGAGATCTTCGTCGCGCCGGGCAACGCCGGCATCGCTCAGGATGCCACCCCCGTCTCGGTCGATCCGCTCGATGGTGGAGCGGTCACCGCCTTCGCCCACGAGCACGCGATCGATCTGGTCGTCGTCGGTCCTGAGGCCCCGCTCGTCGCCGGGGTCGCCGATGCACTGCGTGTCCGCGGAATCCCGGTGTTCGGACCGGGGAAGGCCGCCGCCCAGCTGGAAGGCTCGAAGTCGTTCGCGAAGCGCGTGATGGACGCCGCCGGCGTCCCGACGGGTCGCGCCGTCCGCGCCGCCACCACGGCCGAGGTCGAGAGCGCGTTCGACGAACTCGGCGCCCCCTACGTGGTCAAGGCCGACGGCCTGGCCGCGGGCAAGGGCGTCATCGTCACGTCCGACCGCGCAGAGGCTCTCGCGCACGCGGAGCAATACCTTCCCGCGGGGCCGGTGCTGATCGAGGAGTTCCTCTCCGGCCCCGAGGTCTCCCTGTTCTTCCTGAGCGATGGCGACACCGTGCGCGCACTCAGCCCCGCGCAGGACTTCAAGCGCGCGCTCGACGGCGACGCCGGACCCAACACAGGTGGCATGGGCGCCTACTCGCCGCTGCCGTGGCTCGCCGAGCAGTTCGGCAGCGAGAAGGCCTTCGTCGACGAGGTCACGCGCGACGTGGCCATGCCCGTCGTACGACAGCTCGACGCCGAAGGCACCCCGTTCATCGGGCTCCTCTACGCGGGCCTCATCCTCACGCCGGCAGGTGTGCGGGTGATCGAGTTCAACGCGCGCTTCGGCGACCCCGAGACGCAGATCGTGCTGCCGCGGCTGGTCACCCCGCTGTCGGAGCTGCTGTTCGCCGCGGCCTCCGGCACCCTCGAGGACCAGCCGGAGCCCGTGTTCAGTGATGACGTCGCGATCACGGTCGTGCTGGCCAGCGAGGGCTATCCCGAGTCGCCGCAGACCGGCCGCCCGATCGAGGGCCTCGCTGATGCCGCAGCCGTCGAGGGCGTCCGCATCGTGCACGCCGCGACCGCGAGCCCCGATGCGCCGGGCGGATCGCTCATCGCAACGGGTGGCCGCGTGCTCAACGTGGTGGCCGTGGCATCCGACTTCCGCACCGCGCGCGACCGCGCGTACGAGGCGATCGCCCGCATCCGCCTCGACGGCTCCCACTACCGCACCGATATCGCCGCCCGCGTCGCGGAGTAGTCCCGCCGCCTCGCGTTCCCTGCAGCCCAGGCACGTCGAGTGCACGGCTTCTCCGCGAGTGCACGGCTTCTCGACGTGCGCACCCCGTCCACTCGGCGAGATCCCGTGCACTCGACAGCAGTTCGACCACGTGCGAAGACCGCCGAAGGGGGAGCGGAATCCTGCCAACCTACGACGCTGCGATTGACAGGGGCGGCTTTCTTCAAGAAAGTAGGCGGATGCCGCTCCGCTCCGACTGGTCGTCCGCGACCTGCCCGATCGCCCGTTCCGCCGACGTGCTCGCCGATCCGTGGGTGCTGCTCATCCTGCGCGAGCTCTTCTCGGGCCACACGCGCTTCGACCAGCTGCGCGATGCCACGGGCGCTGCCGACTCCGTGCTCTCCCGACGACTGTCCGCGATGGGCGAGGCCGACCTCATCACCCGTGAAGACCCCGACGACGCCCGCAGCGGATACCGCCTGACGGAAGCCGGCCGTGAGACCCTCCCGATCCTGCACGCCTTCGCGCGGTTCTCCCGCGTCACCGACCCCGAGGGACCGTGGGGTCTGACGGTGAGCTGCGGGCGCTGCGGCGACGACACCGAATCCGCGGACTGGTGCGCGACCTGCGCGGCGCCGCTCGACGCCGACAGCACCCGCTGGGCACGACGCAGCATGGGCGGAGAGCCCTTCGCCCTTCACCCTGGGCACGCCGCATGACCGCCGAATCGCTCGACGGGCCGATCGACGAGCCTCTCGGCACACGGCAGCGCCGCTTCCACCCCGCGTGGACGGTCGCCCTCGTCGCCCTCATCGCACTCATCGGCGCCGCCGGATTCCGTGCAGCCCCCGGCGTGCTCATGGTGCCGCTCGAAGAGGAGTTCGGCTGGAGCACGGCCGAGCTGTCCCTCGCGGTCTCGATCAACCTCCTCCTCTACGGCCTCATCGCCCCGTTCGCCGCGGCCTTGATGCAGCGCTTCGGCATCCGCGCGGTCACGGTGGTCGCCCTCTTCGTGATCGGAGCAGGAGCCGCGCTCAGCGTGTTCGTCGCGACGCCCGGCCAGCTCATCCTGACCTGGGGTGTCCTGATCGGTCTCGGCACCGGATCGATGGCACTGGTGTTCGCCGCCACCATCACCGATACATGGTTCGCCACGAGGCGCGGACTCGTCTCCGGCGTGCTCACGGCCGGCAGCGCCACCGGACAGCTCATCTTCCTCCCGGTGATCGCAGCCGCCGCCGAGGACGTCGGCTGGCGCGGGGCCTCGCTCATCATCGCGGGCGGTGCGCTGGCTGTCGTTCCTCTGGTCTGGATCTTCCTCCGCAACCGTCCGAGCGACCTCGGCGTCGCCCGCTACGGAGAGACGGCGCCCGTCGTGGCACAGGCCCCTGTTCCCCGCGGCACGGCCTGGGGTGCCGCGAAACTCGCGCTGAGCACGCTGCGAGAGGCCGCGCGCACCCGGACGTTCTGGGCCCTGGCGATCGGCTTCGCGATCTGCGGAGCGACCACCAACGGACTCATCGGCACGCACTTCATCCCGAGCGCGCACGACCACGGCATGGCGACGACCACCGCCGCCGGCCTGCTCGCGGTCGTCGGGATCTTCGACATCGTCGGGACCGTGTTCTCGGGCTGGCTGACCGACCGCGTGAACCCGCGCATCCTGCTCGCCGCCTACTATGCGCTGCGCGGAGTGAGCCTGCTGTTCCTGCCGAGCCTGCTCTCGGCGGAAGTGCAGCCGAGCATCATCGTGTTCATCGTGATCTACGGCCTCGACTGGGTCGCGACCGTGCCGCCGACCATCGCCCTGTGCCGTGAGGTCTTCGGCGACAAAGGTCCCCTCGTCTTCGGCTGGGTGTTCGCTGCGCACCAGATCGGTGCCGGCATCGCCTCGGTGCTCGCCGGGATCGTCCGCGACCACACCGGCCAGTACACGTTCGCCTGGTTCGCCGCCGCCGGCCTCTGCGCGGTCGCCGCCCTGGTCAGCGCGACCATCCGTCGGCATCGCGCCCCCGCATCCGTTCGCGAGTAGCCCGCCCGCATCCGCAGCGAGCGCACCGGAAGTTGCCGAACGCACGGCCTCGCAACGCAAACTTCCCGTGCACTCGGTGAGTACACGGGAAGTCGGCGCGGATGCGCGGAGCGCGGAGCGCGGAGGTGATGGTCATGGAGAACCTTTGAGGGACGTCGTTCAGACGCTGGTCCTCGGGCGCGCCAAACTGTTCGGCGGGCGGGCGTCAGTTCCTCGGGAGCTCGATCCAGTACCGCCGCACGCGGGGCTGCCCCGCCTCCGAGGCGTCGATCACGTCTTCGAGCTCACCACCGGCGCCCTCGATCGTGCGGATGGAGCCGACGTTGTCATCGTCGCAGGTGAGCATCACGCGCTGGTAGCCCTCTGCCTTGGCGACGCGCAGAACGAGGCGGAGGGCCTCGCGCACGATCCCCTCACGGCGCCGGGAGGGGATCACCGAGTATCCGATGTGCCCGCCGAAGCGCCGGAGCCAGTCGTTGAGCTCGCGGCGGAAGGACAGGAACCCGACGACCTGACCGCCCTCGGTGATCCAGAAGTGGTCACAGCGGACGTGCCCCTCCGGGAGCTCGGCGCCCGGCGTCGCATACAGCTCCGCCTTCTCGACGAAGGCCTCGCATGCGGCACGGTCGGGGACGAACCCCTGCTCGAAGCCGCCGCCGTCGATGTGTCCTCCCTCGAACTCGGCCACCGCGGCGGCCCAGGAGTCGAAGAGGTCGATGCTCGGTCGAGAGAGTGCGATCGTCATCGCCTGATGACATCACATTCCTGCGTTCCCGGCAAAACGGGTCAGCGACCTCGAAGCAGCGCGGCGATGGAGACGTCCTCATCCAGCTGTGGCCAGTGAATGCCCTCGCCGGCGCCGATCAGCCGCCAGTCCGCACGCTCGTCGGGGCTCGCATCGACAAGTCGCGGAAACCAGTCGAGAGGAACGCTGATCGTTCGTCCGTCCTTCATGCGCACATGCAGTTCGCGTTCGTCGGTCACGACGCCGACGGCGACGGCGTCATCCACCGAAGTGCTCATGCCACGCCTCCTCGATCAGCCCGCGCTGGCGTTCGATCAATCGTCGAAGCAGTCGCAGCTCACGGTCGTCGAACCTCGTCTTCGCCGCCGATTCTACCGGCCTGAGCCAGAACTTGGCCGTGAACTCCGCCCGCTCGACGTGCACATGCGGGGCTCCGATCCTTCGTTGCTGTAGAAGAAGAATCGGTATCCGCGCACTCGCATGACCGTCGGCACGGAGCGACGATAGCTCCGCCACAAGTCCGAGTCGGAGGCAAGACGAGATCGAGCCCGAGAAGTGCGGAAGTCGCGTTTCTCGGGCTCGATCGTGGAGAGACAGTCGCCGACTACTCGGGACGCGCGGCCGCAGGGGCGGCTGCCTCCGTCTTGTCGTACCGTCCGAGGAACAGTGAGGCGATGAGCGCGATCACCATCACGCACGCGGGCAACAGGATGGATTGCGCCATGCCGGTGGCGAACCCGTCGGCCACCTGCGGCGGCAGCGTGCCCCCGGTCGAGATGCCTGCCGGCGCATCGGCGAGCCCCGGCAGGTTCGCCTCGAGCCGGGACTGCATGAACGCGGCGATGGATGCCGAGCCGATGACCGATCCGATGGTCCGCGTGGTGTTGTAGATGCCGGCACCGGCACCCGCCTGTCGGGGCGGAAGCTTGCGCGTGGCGGTGGTGGCGAGCGGCCCCCACATGCCGGCGTTGCCGATGCCCATCAGTGCGGACGGCAGCAGGAACATCCAGATCTCGGTCTCCATGTTGATCAGGGCCGAGTACCAGACGAGCGCACCGGCGACGCAGAGCAGGCCGGGGATGAGGATGAGGCGGGGGTCGATGCGATCGAGCAGCTTCCCGGCGCCGGGGGCGAGCACGCCCGAGAGCACGGCCATCGGGATCATCAGCAGCGCAGCCTGCGTGGGCGTGAGTCCGCGTGCGGTCTGCAGGAAGAACATCATCGGCAACGACATGCTCGTCACCGTGAAGCCGACCGCCGCGATCGCGACGTTCGCTCCCGAGAAGTTGCGGTCGCGGAACAGAGCGAGCGGGACCAGCGGTTCGCTGCGGGTCTTGGCCTGCTGCAGGATGAACAGCCCGAGCACCACGAGGCCGACGATGATCAGGCCCCACACCGAGATGGGACCCCAGATGACGCCCCAGTCGTACTTCTCACCCTCCTGGAGTCCGAACACGATGAGGAAGAGGGCCACGGCGCTCAGCACCACACCCACGATGTCGAAGCGGTGCGGGTGCGTCGCGAGCTTCGGGACCAGACGCCATGCGAGCACGAAGGCGACGATGCCGACCGGGATGTTCACGAAGAAGATCCACTCCCAGCCGAACCCGTCGACGAGCAGGCCGCCCACGAGCGGGCCGACGAGCGTCGCGACACCGGCGGTCGCACCCCAGAGACCCATCGCGGCGCCGCGGCGCTCGGGCGGAAAGGTGCGGGTGATCACGGCCATGGTCTGCGGCGTCATGAACGCCGCCCCGAGCCCCTGCACGGCGCGAGCGACGATCAGCCCGTCGAGTGTGGTCGACAGTCCGCACCACAGCGAGGCGAGCGTGAAGACCGCGAGGCCGATCAGGTAGATGTTCTTCGGGCCGAAGCGGTCGCCCAGGCGTCCCGTGATCAGCAGCGGCACCGCATAGGCGAGCAGGTAGGCGCTCGTGACCCACACGACGTTGTCGAGGTTGTTCGTGTTCGGGTCGAGCGCGGCCTTGATGGCCGGGTTCGCGACCGACACGATCGTGGTGTCGACGAGGATCATGAAGAAGCCGATGACGAGCGCCCAGAGGGCGGGCCACGGGCTCTTCGGCTTGTGGCCGACGGAGTAGGTACCGGTCGACGGGCCGGAGGTCGAGGGCGTGGACACCGGCGGACGGTCTCCGTCGCGGGGGGAATCGGTCATTGCTGTGCGGCCTTTCGCTGAGCGCGGTAGCGATCTGAGTTCTGGAATGCCGTGGGACCCCAGGGCAGGGTCTCGGCTTCGAGGCGGTCGAGCAGGGAGTCGAGCCAGCGCAGCTCGGCCTCCAGCAGGGCCTCCTGGCGTTCGATCTCGACGAGCACCTGTTCGGGCACGGCCTTCTCCCTGGCCTTCTGCAGGCCGTCGCGATGCCGGGCGTGGTCGTCGAGGAGCGCGACCCGCCGGAGGCGCAGGAGCTCGATGACGTCGAGGTGCTCGAGGTTGTGCGCCTCGGCGAGCGCGATGCGGAAATCGGCCGGGCGATCGATGCGGGGCAGCTCGCGCCGCACCCATGTCACGACCGCGTCGCGTCCGGCCTCCGTGAGGGCGTAGGTCGTGCGCTCCGGACGATTGCCTTCACGATCGATGCCGAGCTCGTCGATCAGCCCCGAGCGGTGCAGTCGCGAGACCGTGTGGTAGAGCGTGCCGTTGGTGATCGTCAGCAGCCGATCGTCGTGGCGGGCTCGCATGAGACGGACCATCTCGTAGGGGTGCATGTCGCCTTCGCGCAGCAGCGCGAGCACCATCACCCCCATGGGAGTGAGCCGGGCGACGGCATCCTTCTTCATGTTCCCCCCTCAAATAGTCCATGTGGACTATACGCCCTTTTCGGGTCGCGGCACAGACGATCTGCGGGGTCGGTGATCGCCGCGACTCACGGCCCTCGCCGAGACCCATGCCCCCGACGTCTGACGGGATCGGTCTCGGCGAGGAGCACGGGTCTCCGCGGCAGAGCGGGCACGCGGGCGGGGCGACGACGAGGATGCGCGTGTCCACCGGATCCTCCGAGGCGTACAGGTCGCGGACCTTGCCCGAGTAGA